>JAHFST010000025.1 GCA_023265625.1 Deltaproteobacteria bacterium
GAGTGACCGGGTCCAGTCGGCCGACGAGTTTCTCCAAGAGTTGGAAAGGATCGCGCTCAAGTATTACAAGGCCCCGACTCAACAATTTGCCAAGCCTACTGATGAGGCTACTGCGGGAGCCGCTCAAACAGACGCTGAACCAGCTGCTGCCAGTCCTGGGCCAGAGGCTCAAGCCCAGAGTAAGGCACCGGAAGGTGTGTCACCTAATACCAAGGTTGGTGATGACTTCCCTGATACCCCTGAGGGACGACGAAAAAAACTCTTAAAAGAATTCTTTACCGAACCTGCCGCTGATTTTATTCGAGCGACAAGATTGGATCCGGCTGAGGTGATTCGAGATTTTTGTGGTGATGACAAAGATAAAGTTGGAAAATACGGCCCGCCAAAGCCCGGAAAACATTACGAGTTAGAAGAGATCAAAAGCCTCAGAAGCAAACTGATTCGTAAAATGTTGACATCCCATGATAAGGCCCCGCCACCAGAAGATCTCTTGGTGGCGGAAATCCGCCAATGGTTCGAAACAATGCCTCCAGAGCAAGACGAACGCTTCTGGGTCTTGGATGGTCATCCTGACTTCCATAAGAGGGGAGTTGCCGTACCACAAGTTTATATGACTATGTGCATCGATGTCTTGTCGTCACATGCATTCCGAGAACAATTTCCCAAAGGGATTTTGACAGACAACCTGGAGGCATATAGGGAAGAGGTGAAAGGCCGAGTGTACCAAAGGCTCTCATTGGAAGAATACCTTAGGGGTCATTTTTTTGCATTCCTGAAACCGCTCTCAGCCGAGGGACGACAGAGTTTTTGTGAAGCCGCTGCCGAGGTCTATGCTTCATTGACTGATGAGGCTAGTTCAATCTTCCAAACCTTGGGTGGCAACTCTGCAAATGCAGCCCGCGGTGAATTTCCAACGATGTATTTGGAGTGGTTCTGTCGGGAAGTGCGGCTGTTATGGGAAAAAGACCGCAATGGAACAACGTCACACATGGTTTCGGTGGCCCAAAATGATCGTCATCGGATTGGGGTACGACTCGAAAGTCTCAGTAAAAAGATTCAGTCTCTGGATAATCTGATGAAGCAGCTGTCGGGATTATCGGATGCTAGGCTTGCCAAGGAAACCAGACTTCGAATCCTCGAGGCCCAACTTCATTTTCTCTTTAAAGGCAAGGAGGGTAAAAAATACTCACAAACTATTTATCGCCTCTCCAAAATGCTTCTGACTCGTATCGAAGCGAGGAATCACGATGAACAGGCTAGTTCAGAGGTCCTAGCCATTCCAGGGGGTGCTACCTGGGGTGAAATTAAGGAGATGCTAGACGAGGAAGGAACTCGATTAGAAGAGGCCGTTGGAGAGACAAAAAACGCTTGGGTAGATCTCGCCGCTCTCCATGAGATTGATTATTTCGCACAGGTCAAATTCCTCTGCGATCGTCTTTTACCCGAAACTCAAAAAAGAAGAACGGCTTCAGCTATTCTGGCAAGCATAGAACGTGACACTGACTTTAAAGCAATAAGGCACCAAACATTTACCCCCACCAAAAGATCTAGTGGTGAACTAGAAAGCTCCCTTCGAACTCAGTTTGGAGATGGTGTCGTCCCATTTTTTACCAATTTACAACCCTCCAACTCTGGTGCCAAATCATACCCTCCCAAGATGGATAAAGTATTCTCAGTGATCGAGTATAATATTCCTGATGCCATAGGGGCCATCGTCGTGGTCCATCACGTCACTCCTGACAATACAGCTTCAGCCGATCAGCAAGACACTAATACAGTCCGGTTGGCCCAGGGCTACTTTGAGGCGGCCTATCAAAAATATCGAGGAGATCGTCCCTCTTTCTCACTGAATCTGAACACCATCAACGTTGGAAGAGCCACTTTAGGCGCGTTGGCCGACGAAAGAGGTCAAACCATTACACGTTACCAAATGGTAGTTATTCGCAAAGGAACCGACACTGCCAAAGTTAAAGAAGCTCTACAACTATTTGCTAGCAAGAAATCATCGATCTTGGATGCGAGCACTGGCTAGTGGCTGGTGTGTGAATAGGCTATTAAGGACACGTCGTCCATCACAATTCTGGCAAAGAGAATTCCGGCCCCGAAATGAAGCAACGACCAAGGCATGGGTCAACAAGAACTGGGACACCCATCATCCGGTTCCACTTATTTGGGGCCAATTGTAGGCGGCATTTAATTCAGCCCCAAATCCAGCCTGGGAATTGATTGATATGATCGAGAAAAAATCATTCTACGTAAGAACCGGCAACCCCATTTATGATCCGATGGGGGTTGTCAGGGGGAGAGCGGGAGCTTCCCCTGACTTTAGCGAGGATCTGGCTTTGCCAGTCCGAGCGAATTAACCACCAACCCCGTCAACAACTTCGGATAAAAATAAGTCGTCTTCGGCGGCATGGTGAGCCCGGCTTGGGCAACCCTTTCCATGTGGGCCAGGTCGGGTGGGGTCATCAGGAGGAGACATTGGACGGTGGGGTCGGAGAGGGCGGCCAACGCCACCTCGCGGCTTTTGACGAACTCCACAAACTGGGGGTCGGTCTGGGCGGGGCCGGAGAGGCCTAAGCGGTCTTCCAAGATCAGTTTGTGGGCCACGGCCACGTCGTGGTTTCGGAGCAGCGGGGGAATCCCTTCGAGGGCACGAATCTGTGGAATATCTTTTCCGGCAATCTCCACCAACAAAAATTCACCTCCAGGATAACCCATCCCAAACCGACATCCACCGTCAGGCGCGGGTTCCGCAAGCTTGGCAAACAAAGGCTCTTGGGCGAGCGGTGTCAAAGTCGCCACCTGATTCAGGCCTTGTTCAATCACCTTGCGATCAAAACGTTCCGTCCGGCGGATCACTCGATGGGTCGGAAGCACCACCGCCTCCTCCCGACTGGAGAGGTACATCAAGACATGCCGGTACGGAGCATCCGCCGGGGAGTTTGGTTCCTGTTCCAATCGCCAGTCGCGATACGTCAGGGCCGTTTCGTAACGGTGATGGCCATCGGCGATCAAGATCGTCTTTTCCTCCAAAAGATTGGCGATCTTGGAGACCAAGGCTGGCTCCGTCACCACCCAGATTCGGTTTGTCACCTTGTCTTGTTCCACGGTTGCCAAGGGATCGGTTTGATAAACAGGCGCCAGCAATGCTTGGATGGTCCCACCTCCATCCGAATAGATGCCAAATATGGAACTAAAATTGGCGGCACAACTTTTCATCAGTTGCAATCGATCGGCCTTCGGTCCGGCGATCGTCTTTTCATGCGGGAGCACCTTCCCCTCCCCGAAACGTTCCAGACGTTGCAGGCCAAACAAACCACGCCGCGTGAGCCGCTTTCCGTAGACCTGAAACTCCTGCTCATAAAGATAAAAGGCCGGTTGCGTCTCCTGGACCAAGATACCCTCTTGGAGCCAACGCCCAAATTCGGCGGCCGCCCGCGTGTAGCGGTTGTTCCGATCATCGTCGCCCGCCTCTCCCTTGCCGAAATCGATCCGAATCACATTATGCAGACTCTTTTGGTAAAACCCCTCCTGCTCGGCAGGAGAAATCACATCGTAGGGCGGCGTCACCACATCACTCAGGTTGACCTTGGCCAAATTATAACGAATCGCTCGAAACGGTTTCAAATCATCTCCTCTTCTTCAAATTGTCGAAACAACACCTCGGACTTGATGACCCCTTCGCGAATCAAGGCCAACTTTTCCTCGGTCACATCCACCACGGAGGATCCTTGCGAAGGGGGTAATTCACCAGCATCAACCAACACATCGAGTTTTTCGCTAAAATAACTCTTCACATGTTTGGCCGAGAGTGAAGGTGGAAACCCGGCTAAATTAGCCGAGGTCGTCGTCAGCGGCCGCCCCAAGGTCTTGACAATCGCCGCCGCCACGGGATGCGAAGAAATCCGGATCCCAATCTTGCCGGTATTGGTCGTCAATCTATTAGAAATCTTTTGATTGGTTTTAAATAAAATGGTCAAGGGACCGGGCCAAAAAAGGTCCATCAAGACCAGGGCCTTTTCGGGAATTTCATTCACAATCGAGGCCAACATGTCTCGATCCGAGACAATCACCGCCACGGGATTGCCATAATCGCGGCGTTTGATATCAAACAAACGTTTGATCGCTTGTTCGTTGGTGACGTCCACCCCCAACCCATAAAAGGTCTCGGTGGGATAACCGCAAACAGCGCCTTTTTTAATCGCCTCGACCACCTGCTCGATCAACTGGGGATCAGGATTTTCTGGATCGACTTTCAGGAGTTGACTCATAAAGCGCGTATCTCTTTGGCTTTTTTCTTCGCATAGCTACGTGATTTTTCAATCACCTGCTGTTCCATCTTCTCCCGATAGCGGACAACCCGTTGACGCATAGTTGCATTCGTGAGCGCCAAGATCTCGGCGGCAAAGATACCGGCGTTCTTGGCCCCCGGCTTGCCGATACTCATCGCCGCCACGGGAATACCTCCGGGCATTTGGGCCGTAGACAGGATAGAATCCAACCCTTTTAAGGAAGAAGAATCAATCGGAACCCCAATCACCGGAAGTATCGTCTGGGCGGCAATAACCCCCGCCAAATGGGCCGCATAGCCCGCCCCGGCGATCAAGATCTTGATCCCACGCTTGGCCGCCGATTCCGCATAGAGTGTCGTGCGACGCGGGGTCCGATGCGCCGAGGTGATGACCATTTCATACTCGATCTTAAATTCCCGCAGCACCTTCGCCGACTCTTCCATCACCTCCATGTCGGAGTCGCTACCCATCAAGATCCCCACCAGTGGTTTTGCACTCATCCTTCCTCCTTAAAATTATTTTAATAAAACATCAAGTTCGTTGGCCAATTCCCTTTAACCCAATGTCCCGCCGGTAATGCATCCCACGCCAGTGTATTTTTTCCACCACGTCGTAGGCCCGCTCGCGCGCCTGACGAAGGTCCTTCCCCTGGGCTGTCACCGCCAGGACACGGCCTCCGTTGGTCACAATCTTTCCGTCCTGCGCCAGGGTCCCGGCATGAAACACCACCGCCTCCACCACGGAATCCGCCCGCTCCAAGCCTTCGATCACATCCCCCTTCGTAATGGTTCCAGGATAACCGTTTGCCGCCATCACCACGGTCACCGCGCCTCCAGTTTTCCATCGAATCGTATGTTCCTTCAGCTTGCCCGAGACGGTGGCCTCCATCAAATCAACCAGGTCATTTTCCATCCGAACCATCAAGACCTCGGTCTCAGGGTCGCCAAACCGGACGTTGTACTCAAGTAGCTTCGGCCCCTCGCGGGTCAACATCAGGCCGGCATAGAGCACCCCTTTGAAATCAATTCCCTCCTGTTGCAAACCTTTCACCGTGGGTAGAAGAATTTCCCGCATCACCTGCGCCTCCAATTCCGGCGTAAAAAACGGCACCGGGCTGTAGGCCCCCATCCCACCGGTGTTGAGCCCGGTGTCCCCTTCCCCAACCCGCTTATGATCTTGCGAGGAATCCAGGGGCAGGATCGAATGCCCGTCCACGAGCGCATGAAAAGAAACCTCCAACCCTTGCAAAAATTCCTCAATGACCACCTGACGTCCCGCCTCGCCAAAGACCTTTTGGCGCAACATCGCATCCAACCCAGCCACCGCCTCCGCCCGATCCTGGCAGATCAAGACCCCCTTCCCCGCCGCCAGGCCATCGGCCTTGAGGACAATCGGATAGGCCTGCGTGTGCAAAAATTCGACGGCCCGGTCAAAATCGGAGAAAGTTTCGTAGTGCGCCGTGGGGATATGATGACGCCGGAGAAAATCCTTGGTGAAGGCCTTCGAGCCCTCGAGCTGGGCCCCGGCCTTTTTTGGTCCAAACAGGGGGATTTTTTCTCGCTCAAAAAGATCGGCAATACCGAGCGTTAAAGGAACTTCGGGACCAACCAGGACGAGATCGATTCGCTCCCGCTTGGCAAACGCCAACAACTCATCCAACCGATCCACCGCAATGGGAACACAGGTTGTAAGCTTTGCCATACCAGGGTTTCCCGGGGCGCAAAATATTTTTTTGACCCGAGAACTCTGGGCGATCTTCCAAATGAGGGCGTGCTCTCTTCCTCCGGATCCAATGACTAGGATATTCATGGAGTACCGATATATCGGGCGTGTCTTGGGAGATCAAGTAAACAATCCTGATGAATTAATGTAGGGGTTCAAAATTTTGAACCCCTACAGATCCAGGTGATTCCGCAATTTCAAAGATGATTGACAAATATATATGAATTCATATATATTTATAATTAAAAGATGCTCTTAAAAAAACTCCAAAAGGATTGTCTAGTCCATGGATATGGCCGTAAAAAATGGTGGGCTGACCAATTGGGCATCCCGCCACTCACGCTTTCTCACTGGCTCGCAGGACGCCAACAACCCAATGGAAATCACGCGCTAATGATCCAGGAGGTTCTGCAAGAAAATGAGAAAAAGTATGACGGCGTTGTCTGGAAAAACTACCTTTGGGATACCTATTATCTTGGCGAAAAAGTGCCCGCTAAAATCCTTCCTCTCATTATCCTCAATGTGCTTTCATTGCCAACCATCGATACTCGCACCCTCGCCCTGCTATCTCGTTTTGTAGAGAAGTATCATCCAATTTTTGAAACACCTCTTTCCGCGCAAAACAACAACCGTCTCGGTTGGCTCATTGAAATCTCAGGGCAAAAAGCACAATTCAAACCGGAACAACGCCGCCACAACCGGGAAATTCTCCCCTTAACGTCACGAAGTAAGGCGTTCCGACATTACCTAGAAAAGCAACAAACCCCATTAGGAAAAAAGTGGCACCTCTTCGATTGCCCTCTTGATACAACAAAGGCTTCGCTCCCATGACCGTCCAATCGAAACAAATCGTCGCCTTTCTCAAAGAATTGGACAATCAACTATCAAATAAAACACCATTATTGCTTTATCTCATTGGCGGAGGCGCCGTAACACTCGCCTACGATCCTGAAAACAGGACAGCCGATTTGGATTTTATTGATCCCCCGGATCGGATTGCACAAATTGGCGGGGAAGGCTCCAGCTTAGCCCAACGCTACCACATCTATGTTTCAGCGCTGGCCGAAATCAACTTTAGCGTCCCGTCCGATTGGAAAAAATATTGTCATCCCCTTGACATCCAACTCCACCATCTTAAAATCATGATCCCCTGCGTGGAAGACATCGTCCTGGGAAAAATTGCCCGTTTGGAACCCAAAGACTTCGAGGATATCTTTGGCATGAAGGACAAACGGCTGCTGGAACCCCAGAAACTGTTGAGACGGTTGCGAGATAACAAAAAGGAACTGCTCAATACCGGGTACCGGCAAAACACGAAGCTCTTATTCCAAGAAGTGTTTCAGAAGAGGCTCTCTTTCAAAAACGGGGAGTTGAAAATCAGTGCCTGAAATGCCGAATCCCGGTAAAAACCATCGCGATCCCGGCGTCATTGGCCGCTTGGATCGACTCCTCGTCGCGCAGCGATCCCCCCGGGTGGATGATCGCTTTCACCCCGACCTTGGCCGCCTCGTCGATGCTGTCGCGGAACGGGAAAAAAGCCTCGGAGGCCATCACGGCGCCGTGCGCCGCCTTCAGGGCCTTTTTCCCCTTCTCGATGGCCATCTTCACTGAATCCACACGGCTCATCTGCCCCGCCCCAATCCCCAAGGTACGATCCAAATTGGCGAACACGACCGCGTTTGATTTCACATGCTTCACCACCCGCCAGGCAAAGGACAATGATTCCCACTCCTCCTCGGTCGGCTCCCGGGTCGTGACCACCTTGGACTTGCGGATGTCGGACTGGTCCAGGTTACGATCTTGGATCAGCAACCCACCCGCTACTTTCTTCATGTCATAACCTTTTCGCTCAATGACATCCATTTGTGGCAACTGCATCACGCGCAAATTACGCTTTTCCTTAAAGATCGCCAACGCCAAGGGATCAAAATCAGGGGCCACCACCACTTCATAAAAGTCTTTCACAATCTCAGTCGCCGTATCGGTGTCCACCGGACGGTTGAATCCAATAATGCCACCAAACGCGGAAAGCGGGTCGCAATCACGGGCTGCGGTGAAAATACTGACCAAAGGCTCTATCTTCTTCACGCGCCCCTGGAATCTTCGGCCTCGGGCCACGCCGCAAGCCGTGGTATGTTTCAAAATGACGCAGGCCGCCTCGTCAAATTCCTTCAGAAGCTCAATCGCACCATCCAGGTCGAGGATATTATTGAAGGAGAGTTCCTTGCCTTGCAATTGCTTGGTATTCGAGACACAGGGCTCGGCTAGTTCACGATCACGATAAAATGCCCCCTTTTGATGGGGATTTTCTCCGTAGCGCAGGTCTTGAATCTTCTCGACCTGAAAATTAAAAATTTCGGAAAACTGTTTTTTTGGATTTTCCCCAACCCCGGTAAACCAATTACTGATGGCCCCATCATAACGCGCGGTATGCGCAAAGGCCTTTTGGGCCAAACGAAAGCGCGTCTTCTTCGACACCATTCCCTTGTTATTTTCCAGTTCATCAATGAGGGCCGGGTAGTCCTCCGGCGACACCACGACTGTCACATCTTCCCAATTCTTGGCGGCCGCACGAATCAAGCTTGGCCCCCCAATATCAATATTTTCAATGGCCTCTTCAAACTCGACCCCTTCCTTGGCGATCGTTTTTTCAAAGGGGTAGAGGTTGACGACCACCAAATCGATCGGCTTGATCTCATGCTTGATCAAAGACGAAAGGTGCTCTTCGTCACTCCTCTTGGCCAAGATACCGCCATGGATCTTAGGGTGTAAGGTCTTGACTCGCCCGCCCAAGATCTCCGATTGCGCGGTATACTCCGAGACCTCGGTCACCTTGACCCGATTATCGCGCAGATATTGGGCCGTGCCACCGCTGGAGAGCAGAGGGACACTAAATTGCCCTAAGATCTTAGTGAGTTTAAGAATATCCTTCTTATCGGAAACACTAATCAGCGCCCGGCCAATCTTCGTGAATCGTTCCTTCATCATCATTTGCCTCCACCCGCCAAGGACGCCGCTCCAAATAGGGAACGAATATCATCGTCAATTAAATGTAGACCCGCCCCCACAAACCAGTCCGGATCCTGCTGTTTGGAAATAAAATCATCGACCCCCGACACCACGTAAAAATTCTTCGTCACATTAAGCCGCGCCAAGGCCTTGAGATGGGGCCTCTGGTTATGGTCCGTCCTAAAATCAAAGGCAGAAAAATCAATCCCGACCGGCCCATACCGATAGTCAAGACCCACGCCACCACGCGATTCAATCAGTCCACCGCGTAGGGTGAAGTCATGAAACGTCTTCGCCAACTCAGCCGAGACCAGGAATTTATTCTTATCCACCTCATTCCGATCCGTCGTCACCGTCGTCGAAGTTCCCCCGGTGGTCACCACCGTATCCGTCACGGTCTCGGTCGGCGAGGGACTTGGATCCACAACAAACCCGATCAAGAAGGCCTTATCGGGCCGCGGGCGCAGGCCCAATTCCACATAATTTTTAAAATCCTTGGTCTCGGTCAAATATTCCGTATGGTAATCCACCTCCAACTGAAAGCGGTTCAACCCGCCGACCGTCTCGCTCAAACCTTTGGCGGCCTCATTGATATTTTCCACCATCTCATCATCGTTCATCAAACGGCCAATCGTGCCCCGACCTTCATCGACCTTACGCACAATATTATTCACCCGTTCCATGGTCTCGCGCAGCCCTTCCTTGCGCTCGGCCATCAACCCCCTCAGATCACCGGAGAAACGGGCCATATTGCTCATGATCTGATCGACATTTTGGGTATTCTGATTGAGTGCGGCGGTGAAGTGTTCCATGTTTTTCAAAATATTGTAGAGCGGGGCATCCGGCTGATAGGCCAAGATCTTTTTGAGCGAGTCCGTCACCTCGCGCATATCGGAGGCAATCAGACCCAAATCAACATACGGGTTGGTGGCCCTAATTTCCCCAGACGACGGTATTTGACCGGTGCTTAGATCGCCCGGGAGCACGTCAATATAGGTCTCGCCCAAAAAACCCTTCGACCTGACCTGCGCCTTGGCATTGTTGCCCAAAATCACTTGGCGATCCAGCTTGAGCCTGGCACGGGCCCGACGTCCATCCACCAATTCTAAGCTATCAATGTAACCCACTTGAATCCCGGCAATCTCCACCGGTGTCTTGCGGGTCAAGCCCTCCGCAGAGTCCAAGGTCACATACACGGAATAACCGCCCCCCTGAAAACCACGATCGCTCACACGCAAGGTGGCATAAGCGGCCACCACAAGCGCCGCCACCACAAAAAAACCAACCCGGGTCTCCAGGGCGAAGCGCTTCATCGCTTTCCCCTGTGTAAAAACTCTTGCACAAACGGCAAGGGAGATCGCTGCAAATCCTGCGGCGTCCCTTCGGCGACAATCCGGCCTTGATAAAGCATGGCCACTCGATCCGCCACGAGGAATGTTGATTCGATGTCATGACTGATAATGACCGAGGTCACCGCCAGCTGCCTTTGCATATCGAGAATGAGTTGATTGATTGTCTCTGTCATCAACGGATCAAGTCCGGTCGTTGGTTCGTCGTACAAAATGATTTCTGGTTCTAAGGCAATCGCCCGGGCAAGTCCAACCCTTTTTCTCATCCCACCGGACAACTCGGCGGGTAGTTTTGCCCCCGCTTCCTGTAAGCCAACGAGGGACAATTTCTCCCGCACCTTTTTGGCAACCGCCTCCCGACTCAACTGAGTATGTTCCATCAAGGGAAAGGCCACATTCTCCTCAACCGTCAACGAATCAAACAGCGCCCCACTCTGGAATAACATCCCAAAGCGTTTCCGTACTCGTGACAAGGCCTGCTCTGAAAGAGCGCTAATTTCCACATCATCCAGCCAAACCTGTCCCCGATCCGGTTTCGACAAACCAATCATATGGCGTAAGATCACCGTCTTGCCCGCTCCCGATGGGCCCAAGATGACGGTGACCTTTCCCTTGGGGATTTCCAGGTTGAGACCATGGAGTACTACTTGATCACCAAACGACTTGTGGAGATCAATCAGTTTAATCATGTCAAGAACTCCAACAACCAGGCCGTCACAAAATAGTCGAGCACAAGAATCGAGACGGAAGCCATCACAACGGCCTCCGTGGTACTCCTCCCCACCCCCTTCGCCCCACCTTCGGTCCGATACCCCCGGTAACAACTGATCAACGCCAGGACAAATCCAAATAAGACGGACTTGATCAGGCCACCCAGCAAATCTTTCGTATCCACATAGTAAGTTAACTTTTGCATGAACGCAGCGGGATTGATTTGTAAGAGTTGTGTGGCCACAAAATAAGCGCCCACCGAGCCAATAAAGGCAAAAAAACAGGTCAGGCAAGGAACCATGAGAGTGGCCGCCACCACGCGAGGGACCACCAAATAATGGATCGGATTAATCGCCATCACATCCATGGCATCCACTTGTTCCGTGACCTTCATCGTGCCAATCTCGGCGGCCATCGCTGAACCCGCCCGGGCCACCACCATCAAGGCCGTAAAAACCGGGCCAATTTCACGGGTCAGGGCCAAACCCACGGTCGACCCAACCATGGACTCGGCGTGAAACAATCGAAAGGCGTAACCCGTCTGCAGGGCAAAGACCATCCCCGTAAAAACAGCGGTCAGCGACACCACCCCAAACGACTTGACCCCGATAAATTCCATCTGCTGCAACACCACCCTCAATCGAAAAGGACGACGCCCTAACCAGCCAAAGAAAGATTGTACGAAGAGAAAAAACTCTCCCAAACCGCGCACCACATTCAATACATAACGACCAATCGCCGTAATCATAGTTTTTCCAAATAGCGCCGTGGTAATCGCGCCGCCACACGGCAAAAAATTTCATAAGAGATCGTACCCGCCAACTGGGCCAACTCCTCCGCCCGAATCTCCGCCCCCTGCTGACGCCCCAATAACACGACCTCGTCGCCAATCCTGATCTCCGGATCACGAGTCACGTCCACCATCATCATATCCATACACACCCGACCCACAATCGGAATCCGCTTGCCCCGGATCAGGACTTCGGCCCGATTCGAAAGATTGCGAAAGTATCCATCGGCATAACCGACCGGCACCACGCCGATCCGGCTGGGACGATGGGTCCGATACGTCCTCCCATAACTGACAAATGTTTTTTTAGGAACCCTCTTGAGGGACACCAACCGACTCCGCCAGCGCATCACCGGCCGAAGGGAAACATCCTTGTCCACCCCGTCAGGATAGGCCCCATAAAGGGCAATCCCCAATCGCCCCATCCATTCAGCCTGACTATCCGGCGAACGTTTCCCCAAACCTCCTCCATGCATCGTGGCCAGACTATTGGCGATATGCAGCATTTTCTTGCCTGGAAAAAATTGATGAAAGAGTTCGATCGATTGAAAAAAGGCATCCACCTGTTTTTTGGTAAAATCAGCGTGACTGGCATCGGACAAATGACTGAGCAACCCCACCGGACACAGGTTTTTAAGGCGCTGCAACCCGATCAAAAATTGGGTCAGCTCCGATGGCAACACCCCCAATCGGGTCATTCCCGTATCCACCTTGACCTGGACATCAAGCGACCGATGCCGGGCCCGTAACCAGGCATTGAGACGATGGGCCGTGTCCAAATGGTAAATAACCGGCGTCAACCGATGCCGCAACAATTCAGATTCCGACCCCTCGATAAGCCCCAACAAGACCAAGATAGGCTTTTTGATCCCAGCGCGGCGCAGTTCAACGCCTTCGTCAATAGTCCCCACCCCAAACGCATCCGCCTCCCGCAGCCCCTTGGCCACGGCGACCGCGCCATGGCCGTAGGCGTCGGATTTGACGACCGCCATGGTTTTAAAACTTTTCGGCAAACGGCGCCTCAACTGCCGATAATTCCAGCGCAGGGCCTCCAGATGAATTTCAACTTCCGTCGGTGATATTCGTTTCATGAATATACAATTTGAAATATTGAGTCCCCGGGTATAGAAGATGCGGACCTCTTATGTCAACGCAGATCACCTACATCGGCCACGCCACCGTGGAGATCGCCTCCGGCGGAAAGACCCTGATCACCGACCCGGTCTTCAGCCAGCGCATCTTTTGGATCAAACGCCGTTCCCCTCTCCCGATGGACCCGGGCACTATTCAGCAGCCGGCGGCCATTCTGATCTCACATGCCCACTTCGACCACCTCGATCTGCCGAGCCTAAAATACTTCAAGCTGGATGTCCCGATCATCCTCCCACAGGGCCTAGGTCGATTGGTCAGTAAATTTGTCAAAAACCCCATCATTGAAATCCCGCACGGGGAGAGCCATCAACTCACCCCCGAAATCAGGATCACGGCCTTTCCGGTCACCCACTTTGGATTTCGGTTTTGTCCGCTGCGTTATAATAGTTGCAATGGCTACATCATCGAAATGAACGGGACCCAGATCTTTTTTCCGGGCGATACGGCCTATCGCGATGATTTTAAAAACCGCATCCCCGCGCCGGGGATTGACATCGCCTTGTTGCCCATCTCTTGTTACCAACCGGAGTGGCTCATGAAGGGTCGCCACATCGGGCCTGATCAGGCCTTGAAGATTTTTACCGACATCGGGGCCAAACACTTCATCCCGATCCATTGGGGGACCTTCAAACTCTCCACCGAACCTTTTCACGAACCCATCGAATGGCTCCAACGCCTAGCCACTGAGCAGGGATTGACCGACCGGGTCCATATCCTCCAGCCGGGGGAAAAGTTTCAATTGGGATAAATGGTAAACCCCCGGTTTCTGGACATACGGTAAGTTGAAAAACCGCGACGATCGAGCGTAAAAATCTCATGCACATCGAGTTCTTGGGCCAGAACCACCAAAGTGGCATCGGCATAATCCATCGGGACATCATCGTATTTTTCCATCAGGGACATGGTCTGCTTGAGACTGTTCACTGAGACAGGCACCAATTGCACGGCCGCCAAGACAAATTCAAAACATTTTTTTTGAAACTCCCAAGCATCTCCCAGTAGATAAAGGGCTTCGGTTAAAATCGCCTCGGTGGATAGAAGTTGTCCTCGAAAACCCTTCAGAAAATCAACGCAGTCCTGGTGGAGTTTTTCATCACGATTCAACAAGGCCACCAGCGGCCCTGTATCGATTAATAATTTAGCGACTGGCACGTTGCTTCAACCTCTTGATCATATGTTCCCGATGATGGCTCCCCAGATCAGAGATGCCTGTGGCTACTGATCCAACCAGGTGTTGTACCCGCTCATAAGGCACCTCTCCCTCGCTTGCTCCACTAAGATAATGAAGGATGGCCAACCGGACAATATCAGAACGTTTCAGACCAAGACTTTTGGCCCGACTGCGGATTTTAACAGAAAGTTCGCTCGGCAATCTAACCGTCAATTGAGTTTCCATATTGCACTCCTTTGTACTGCATTGTAGTGCAAAGAAATTTACTTATCAAGCCTATTCTAGTGTTAGCTAAAATTTAAAACCGCACTGTTTAAGATTCAAAACCGCACTTTTTTAAGATCCTCCCCCTTGACCTCTTTTTGATCCACGAGCTTGTTTTTGTACCAAAAGCGAATGGTGGCCA
>JAHFST010000026.1 GCA_023265625.1 Deltaproteobacteria bacterium
AGTTGTGCCAACTGTGGTAGTTCCCGAGGTAGTTGTTCCATCAGTAGTTGTGCCAACTGTGGTAGTTCCCGAGGTAGTTGTTCCATCAGTAGTTGTGCCAACTGTGGTAGTTCCCGAGGTAGTTGTTCCATCAGTAGTTGTGCCAACTGTGGTAGTTCCCGAGGTCGTCGTTCCATCGGTGGTTGTACCAGCCGTGGTAGTTCCCGAGGTTGTCGTTCCATCGGTGGTTGTGCCAACTGTGGTAGTTCCTGAGGTTGTCGTTCCACCGGTGGTTGTGCCAACTGTGGTAGTTCCCGAGGTTGTTGTTCCATCGGTAGTTGTACCAACTGTGGTAGTTCCCGAGGTTGTCGTTCCATCGGTAGTTGTGCCAACTGTGGTAGTTCCCGAGGTCGTCGTTCCATCGGTAGTTGTACCAGCCGTGGTAGTTCCCGAGGTTGTCGTTCCACCGGTGGTTGTACCACCGATATTGCAAACAGAATGAACGCTGACGGCATCTAACAGAGTGCCAAAGGAATCCGATGGAACACCAGCATCCCCAAATTGGATCCTAGTTGTTGTGCCGGTGGCTTTAAAAAAGTACTCGTTCTTTTTCCAAGATGTGTTGCTTGAGCCAGCCTTGGAGAGTGTATCGCGTATTTGATCATTCCATGAGAATTCTAGGGCATTATTTGAAGCGGCTGTGCCGGGTCTAGGAGAGGAGGCGAAGTGGATCATATACTCGCGTCCTGGAACGGTCGGCAAATCTTGATAAATATTCACAGAAGCAGGTTCGCCGTTCAGGTCGCCTCCAGGCCCATCCCAGTCGGTGTCTAGTTCGGCGTGTTGGACGCCATCAAAAGAAATCCAACCATTCACACCGTGTTGAATCTCAAGAAGGGCCTTTTCCGGTCGTTTTTTCCCCTGATAGGAACTGGGAGATTTTCTCCAGACGACTGTCCAACCTAGCCCAGCATTCCCTGAGGGAACGAGCGACCAATTGGTCGCAGATACGGGGGACTCGAAACTACCATTAATCACTAGATCCTTGGCGGCATCGCATACAGGTTCGGGTTGTTGAGGGATGGAGCAAGCCCCGCGGCTATCTCCATGGTTCAAATGGGCTGGGATGGCTTTTTTGTCGACGCAAATGGTGTGGGTATTTGCGGGATTCCCGGGAGGGACGTGACATATCCAGCTCTTATGTGTGAGATCACACTCCTGGTCCTCATTGCCATCGTCGTCATCCCAATGATCATCCTCTTCACCTTTAGGGCAGGCATTGTCAATAATCGTGCACTCATTGTCATCACAGTGATCATCATCGGATTCATCATCAGTCTCTAATTCTTCTAGATCCTTACCAGCCGCTACACCTTCATTGTCAGAGATGTTGTTTGGCTGATCCTTTGACTTTAAGGAGAGTGGGCACAGGATCAGCAAAAGAACCGCTAAAAATAACTTTCGTTTATCCAGCAATAAAGTTTTCATGATAAACTCTCCTCACATTTTAGTGACCCGGTATCGGAGTGTTGCAGAAAAGGTTGCGTCATAAAAAACTTTGTTATTCCAGGATCTTAATCTCAACTCGACGGTTCTTTGTTCGTCCCGCAGTGGATTCATTCGATGCAATGGGTTGGGACTCGCCGTAGCCTATAGCGGTGACACGGTCTTTAGAAATTCCATTTAAAATTAAATAGTTGCGAACCGACTGGGTGCGACGTTCAGAAAGTTTTTGATTGCTGCTGTCATCACCTTGGTTGTCGGTGTGACCTTCCACCACCAGGCGGCGCTTGGCGGGAAGCGCCTGTAGTTCCTCAAGGTTTTGTTTGAGGACGGCTTGAGCCTGCGCCATCAGGGTGTGCTTTCCTGTCTCAAAGACAACACCTTCCAGGACGATATTTCGCACTATTTTTTCATGCCTTTCCGGTCTTGGTTCCTTCGGCTCTCCACTGGGAAACTGCATCGTCACGCCAGAAAAAATTCGGTAAGTAGGCGCCCCATAGCCTCCTCGAATACCACCGGATCCACCCACCGAAGCGGTGAGCCTTTTGTTTAAGAAATTGGCACGGAATCCGCCCATGATTTCCAAGGGGGTGGAGTTTTCTTGATTCAGAAAATCGACAAAAGTGGATGAACCGACAAAATCGGAAACAAACTGGAGACGGTCGGAGACCAAATTAATGGCGGTGCCGATCCCATAAGTCAATTCATCATCGAGGTTGAGTGGGATGACGCTGCCAGATGCCGTAATGTTTTCATCCTTGGAATGGCCCCGATATCCCAAACTGGTGTTGATGTAAAATCGGCCCAATTGTTTGTCGGCAATGAGACGAAGGCCGAAGTTCATTCCAGCATCTCCGACATAATGAGGCAAAGATCCTGTCGGGATTTCTAGAAAAGGAATGGCTGCAAATCCCACAAAATGATTGTCAGGATCCAAGATCTTGATGCGTCCGTAAACCGAGAGGTCACCTTGTCGAAAGAAATCACTGGTTGCGCCGCCTGCTGGAGTAGGGGTGTGCCGCACCATGGACAGGGGTAAATCCAATCCCACGGTAATGCGGTCATGAAGACCAATCTCTCCAACCAGATCTTCCGTCCAGACGAAATGCGCCACACGCTTGATCAATGACGGCGTGGCGACATTGCGGAGTACCAGAGGGTCGTAGGCGAAGTTGGTAAAAAGTCCCAACGTGAATTGATACGGCTTAAGCGTTTGAGAGCCCGATAATCGGAACGTCCCGGTGGAAGCAATATTGGGACGAAACAATTGGACATTGAGGGCCAGGGCGGGCGGCACCCAAAATAATTGGGAAAAAGCGACGACGATTAAGAAAATTTTGTACAATATTGAGGGCTTTTTCATGGCTAAGGCGCGATAGTCGAATTGTGTTTAATAGGCAAGTTTTTTAATCGGTTTTTTGGGTTTATGCTGCCGATTTTCTTGTATCCTGAATTATCTTAAGATAGGTCTGTTTGTCATGAGTGAGTCTGAGATTATTTGGCGTCCTTCCGGTGACTATTTGGAAAAGAGTCACATCGCTCGTTTTATGCGCGTGCATGGAATTGACAGCTACGATCAATTAATCAAACGCTGTTCCGGTGACATTCGTTGGTTTTGGGACGCGGCGCTGCGTGACCTGGGCGTGGAGTGGTATCAACCCTATCAAAGTGTCATGGAAGGGGAACTCCCCTGGGCCAAGTGGTTTGTGGGTGGAAAAATCAATCTCATTCATAATGTCCTCGACCGTCATCTGCCGCGCCTCAAGGATAAAACGGCGCTGATTTGGGAATCGGATGATGGCGGAGGGGGCGCGGCAAGCAGCGCCCCTACATTGACCTATGGCCAGCTCGCCCAACAGGTGAATGCCTTGGCCGCCTCCCTGCGTGCCGAGGGTATTGGCAAAGGGGACCGTGTCGGTCTGTACATGCCAATGGTTCCTGAAATGGTTGTGGCGTTTTTGGCCACGTTAAAAATCGGTGGCGTGATCATCCCAATATTTTCTGGTTTTGGGGCCCAGGCCCTGGCGAGCAGGCTACAAGATGCGGAGGCGAAGATTTTGTTTACGGCGGATGGTTCGCTCCGACGTGGTAAAGAGATTGCGATTAAGCCCGTCGCTGATGAAGCGGTTGCGCAGTTGGCTAGTCTGAAGCGGGTGGTGGTGCTGAAACGTCTTGGAAATAAGGTCAGTTGGAATGACAAAGATATTGGGTGGGATGAATTTCTGGCTGTGGGAGATGACGGTACGGGCGACCGGCCGGTCGCCCGTACAGAGATTATGGAGGCGGAGGACCCGAGTCTCATCATCTACACCTCTGGGACCACGGGTAAACCAAAAGGAACTGTCCATACGCATGCCGGTTGTCAGGCCCAGATGGCCAAGGAGTTGGGGTATTATTTTGACGTGAAGGAGGATTCGCGGTTTTTTTGGGTGACCGACATTGGTTGGATGATGGGCCCTTGGGAAATTTTAGGGGTGATGACCTTTGGTGGGACGGTCACGATCTTCGAAGGGGCCCCCGATTGGCCGCAGCCGGATCGATTATGGGAGATCGTGGAGCGACACAAAATCACCCATTTGGGAATTTCCCCGACCGCGGTTCGTCTCTTGATCAAGTCAGGGGTCGAGTGGACTCAGAAACATGATCTCTCTTCCCTAAAATACCTGGGGTCCACCGGCGAGACCTGGGATCCGGAATCATACCAATGGTTTTTTGAACATATCGGGGGAAAGCGCTGTCCCATCATCAACATCTCCGGAGGCACGGAGATTGTCGGTTGCCACTTGGCCCCTTTGCCGATCACGGAGCTTAAGTCGTGTACCTTGCGCGGACCCGGGCTCGGGATGGATGTCGATGTCTTTAACGAGGCAGGACAGTCGGTTCGGGAAGAGGTGGGCTACCTGGTGTGCAAACAACCGGCCCCCTCGATGACCAAGGGATTTTTGAATGACCCGCAGCGTTACCTCGACACCTATTTTGCCACCTGGCCCAAGATCTGGAACCATGGCGATTGGGCCTACGTGGACAAAGATGGATTTTGGTTTCTGCGCGGTCGGGCCGATGACACCATCAAGGTCGCCGGCCGCCGCACCGGTCCCGCCGAGATCGAGTCGGCCCTGATCGAACACCCGGCGGTCTCGGAGGCGGCGGTGATTGGGATCCCGCATGAGGTGAAAGGGGAGGAGGTGGGTTGTTTTGTGGTCCTGAAACCTGGTTTTGAACCAACCGAGGAATTGCGCGCGGCCCTGAATCGGCAGGTGATTGATCGAATGGGCAAGACGCTTGCCCCGCGGGTGATGAAGTTTGTGAAAATGCTCCCAAAGACGCGTTCTGCGAAGATTGTTCGTGCGGCCATCAAGAAAAAATTCCTCGGGCTTCCGTTAGGGGATGTCTCTTCCGTGGAAAATCCGGATGCGATCGAGGAGATCGGTCGGGCGCTCTGAGGTTTTTTAAGCTCGCAAGGATTTTAACCACCGACGCCACAGTGGGGGCTCTCGATAGATCTGGGATTCCCGCATATCCCACATGCGTTGGACGGCCGCGCCGATGGAAAAACCGGCGGGCAGAATATGGTCGTGAATAAAATAGGCAATACCGACCATCTCTTTTTCAGACCAAATGTCCCGCGCTTTTTTGCCAAACTCTTGCTCGGCAAGCCGAGCAAGGCACTCGTTCACCTGTTGCATGGAATCGCTGAACGGGTCTCCCTCAAGTGGTCGACGAGCCACTCCCCCTTTTGACATGTCGTAGGCGTATGTGTCAGCAACGATAAGGGCCTCTTTGGGATTGGCAATTGGCCGCTCGACCTTCATGTATGCAATGGCATCACTCATCCCAGTTTTCTCGCCATAGAGGACGCCATAATACACACGTAGGGCACTCCTGGCTAAGCCGTATGGAATCAAGTCTCGATATCCGTATCTCACGAATATTTCACGTGCGTAATGGTAACAGGCCTCACCTCCCGCATTGAGCGCCCCCATGACTTGGATGATGATATTATTTTGGTCAACCGCATGTGTCGTTCCAAATAGGGATACGATTAAATCATAGCCCTGGGGTATTTTATGGGTATCAAAGGCACCCAGATACATCGTACGAATAGCCTCCTGCGGCTCAGAAGTCATCAGGTTGGTCATGCCAAAGGTGTCGATTGTCAGATCGGAACCAAATTTCAGTTTGAGCTCGGCCTCCAGTATCCCTTTTCCCGGGCCAAGGGTCAGGAGTGTCACTGGGGTACGATCCCCGACCTGTCGTTTGCCAGCCAAGCGAGCCGCAATGTTATCTTCGAGGCGCCCCATGGGAACACGGCTGCAGATGTCTTCTGCCTCGCCTCTGAGGCCGCGATCTACCCGGTAATCTGGGTCATTTTCGCCATGCAACCGAATATCCAGCGCCAGCTTCGAGCACAGTCCCCAGGATGGATCTGGATAACGAAATTGAGTCGCATAAAAGAGCTGCATGGGCTTATTATCGGCAGACTGAAGAAAAAGTTTCTCACTATCGCAACCTCTTTAGTTCGACCTCTTTTGGGCATCCTGAGATTGTTTTTACCAAACAGTTTGATGGTAGAACGATCGAATCGCGTGATCCTCAGTGATTAAAGGCAAGTTGTTTAGTTGAGCCGTCGCGACGATGACACGGTCGGCGGGATCGGGATGGTTCCAATCCAACTCCAGTGACGCCATCCAGTGTTGATCCTCCACAGGAATAATTTGAAAGCCGGCTGTTTTTTTCAGTAATTTGACAAACGCGGAGAGGGAGAGTGGAATCTGCAACTTCCCTTTTTTGACCTTAATCCCAATCTCCCAGATGGAGATGGAACTGATCGCCAATTCGGAATTTGTTTGCAGTGTGGTTTGTGCAAGCGGTGAAAGAACTTCCGGCTCAAAGGCCAGCCACAATAGGGCGCAGGTATCGAGCAGGATCAAGCCAAGTCTCCCCATTCCTCAGTGGTGTCATTTGTGAGCGACTCCGTATATTTCATCTTTCCCCGAAAGGGGGCGAACAACTCCTGGAGGTCTTTTTTTGAGGACTGCAATGGACTGATCTTCAAGACAGGTCGATGCCGGTCGGTGACGATCACCTCTTCCCCGGTTTTCTCAATCTCACGAAAGATGGCCAGCATCTTTGCCTTCAGTTGGTTTTTTGAGATATTCTTCATAAAATGACTAGGATCATGACTATAGTTATAATTACATACAAGAAATGATTAGGCAAGCTTTGATTTTGAAAAATAGCTTGACCAAGACAATTAACTTAGCTAATATTAGCTAATGATAACCGTCAACATGCATGAGGCCAAGACGACCCTTTCGAAGTTGGTTAAGGCGGTGGTGGAGGAGGGGGAGGTGGTTCGGATTGCTCGGGATGGGAAGCCAGTGGTGGAGCTTCAGGCGATTTATCAGGTTCGTGATCCTCTTAAGCAGGATCCAAAATTGAAGGGGAAGATTCTGGGCGACATCATGGAACCAACTGATCCGGAGGGTTGGGAACCTGGTCCTTGGCCTGACCCTCGCCCCTAATGCCGCTGCTCCTCGATACATGTACTCTCTTATGGTTGAGCATGGATCTTGCTCAGCTTTCACCTCAGGCCAGCCAGGCTATCACGACTCATGCCAACGATCTTTTTGTCTCGAGTATTTCGGCCCTTGAGATTAGCACCAAATTTGTGAGAGGAAGATTGGAGTTGCCCAAAGATCCTGCTGAATGGTTTCGAGCTGTCCTGAAACATCATGGGGTCGAACAGGTCCCGATTAATTTTCAGATTGCCAGTCAGGCGGGCAAACTTCCCCCATTGCATAAGGATCCTTTTGATCGATTAATTGTCGCTACTGCCTGGGAATATCGTATGACCATCGTCACGCCGGACCATCAGATCCGGCAGTATCCCGATACCGAACATCTTTGGTAGGAATTCTTGACATTCTCCATCACTCAATTTAATCATTTGATTGAATGTTGAAACGCGACGCTTTGAAGTATGATTTGAAGGCGGCCCTCCAGACGGTCGAATTGCCCTCCACTAAGGAACAAATTTTACGCGCCGCCACGACCTTGTTTGCGCAGAAGGGGATGAATGGGACGACGACGCGTGATATTGCGGGCCTGGCGGGGGTCAATATTGCGGCCCTGCATTATCATTGGGGGGATAAAGAGGAGCTGTTGCAGGCGGTGTATCAAAACGTGATCGACAAGACCTTGGAATTGACCGAGCAACTGCTGCGCCAGCCGGTCTTTGGGGTGCAGCGATCCGTGACGAAGTATTTGGGAAAAATATTTGATTTTTTTATCGAGCATCCCGAATACCCTCGCATCCTGCTTTTTGGCAATCTGGAAGAACCGCCGTTTTTGGAGGAGATGCGGCGGCGTTTTATGACCCCACTCATTCAACGGGTCTCTGGTTGGCTGACGGTTCTGATCGGCGCCGATAAGGTTCGTACCATTGATCCGGAGATTTTTCTCTTTAACACCTATGGCATGCTGTTGACCCCGTTTGCCGATTTGGGTTGTCAGCAGGAGGTTTTGGGGGAAAAGGTTCCTGATCCCGCGGTGGCCCGTCGCTTTAAAGAACAATTTATTGATTCGGTCTTGACCATTTTGGGTTTGGATTAGATAACAACGCATGCTCAAAACCAATGAATCCAAATTAGTTCGTTTTGCCGTCCAGGGACAAATCATTCCGCCGCTTTGTTTTGGTTGGGAGGTCACGCGTACCGGGATCGGTCGGATCGATCCTTCCGTGGGGGGGATTACCTATAATGTGAAGGTCGGTGATTCCGTTTTTGGTTGGGAAGGGGATCACATCGAGCCGGGGGTTTCCTGTATTGCGGGAGGTTTTAATGATCGCCGGACTGCGAATCCAAACCTGAGCTTCAATGCGTATAGTTGCATTGGCAACGAGGCCGTCCTCCTCTCTGGGGCGGCCAAGGGAAAAAAAGGGGTAGTGACCGGCCATCACGGTGGGGTGGAGCATGTCTTGGTTCACTTCGCGCCCGAAATTATTCAGAAGCTCACTTACGATGATAAGATACTGATTCGGGCCTGGGGTCAGGGGTTAAAGCTGCTCGATTTTCCTCAAGTGGCACTTTCAGGGTTAGATCCTAAAGTATTAAACAAAATGAAAATTTTAAACTCTGGAAAAAGACTAAAAGTGCCAGTTGCCGCCTTGGTCCCTGCCGAATTGATGGGGTCTGGGTTGGGTCATAATGATTCCTTCAAGGGGGATTATGATATCCAGACGAGTGATCCGAGTGTCATCAAGAAGTACGGGTTGGAAAAGTTACGCTTTGGGGATTTGGTGGCGATCATCGATCACGAGTCGACCTTTGGCTGGTCCTACAAAAAGGGGGCGGTGTCCATTGCGGTCGTGGTCCACGGTGACTCCTACCTAGCCGGTCACGGACCAGGGGTCCAGACCATCATGACCTCCCGTGCCGGGATGATTGAGCCGGTCATTAAGTCCAATGCGAATCTGGCGAATTATTTAGGCCTCAAATAGCCTTGCAGGATTTTTCTGTTACTCCGTCTTGTGGGAAAATTTGGCTCCGTGTAGGGCGTAGCGGATATTGACCAAGTTAAAAAGTGCTGCACGTTGCGGCGTTCTGTTTTCCTCGAAATCTGGATGTGTGGCCCTCATCAGCCGCTTATAATGTTTTTTCAGGTCTGTCTTATTTTCCGCGGCTTCAAAATCCGCAAGTAGTTGCCGGACGTCGTTATTGGGGATCAGATCCTCGTAAATACGATCTAGGTCGCGGTCTTTCGTCCAGGTGTTGAGGTCTCCGGATTGAAATCGGCCTTCCCGGCGGTATTGCGCGGAGAAATCCTGGCCGGCAGTTTGCCGCGCTTCTTGCAGGATTCTTTTCAGTTCACGGCGTGCAAAACTTGTCTCGAAGGTGTAGCCCTGGCGATCCCCATAGATCAGGTGTTTTAGTGCCGTATAGTAGCGGGGATCGACGAGGCCTTGGGCGGCGAGCGTCTCTATCCTCAAAAACTCCAGTTCGAGGTCGATAGTTTCTTGTCCCTCTTGAGCCTTGTATTCGATGTGTTGGAATTCCGCTAGGATCCTGGCGGCGCGGATCTCAGGGGGCCTTTTTAGGATTTCTTCGTGCAATTTTTGGCCCAACAAGTGCTGTGTCGCCGCCTCCACATCCCAAACGAGATCGTTGATCCGATGGGGTAGAATCAGGCGCTTATCGGCATCGATGGCGCGTAACATCCATTGGAGGATCATTCTGGCTTGACCGGATTCAGTGGTGGTAACCGTTTCGACACCACTCTGAGCGAGCAGTCGCATTTGGGGGGCTAGGGTGCCCGTCGACTCCGCGGCGATGGCTGTTGTCAGGGCTAGGATGAGCACCTCACCCACGGTTTCAAAGACCCGTTCCGAGGTTACCTTCAAGGCCTGATTGACCTCGGCGCGCATGGAGGCCTCATCTGTTGCATGGCTGGCACGGGTCCGGAAAGCTTTGGCTGGTTCGGAGACGGATGGGCGTTCATCAAAGGTCAGAGCCGCCAGGAAGGTGAAGAGCCAGCCGGGGAGTGTCTCGATGCCGAACTGAGTCAACATATCGATTCGTTCAAAATAGTCCATCAGGTGCCGGTCTTGCAGGTTGTAAGGTATTGATGACAAGTAGGCTCGAATAGGCAGGCCGTCCGCAGAAGCTGGAATTGTTCCTTTCAGATGCCTGGTCGCGTTGATACTGTCGGACCATGATCCGGGAAAACCGACTTGATTGGGGCGAAAATCGCAAAACAGTTCCGCAAAAAAGGCGAACAATGGGTGACGGGGTGGCACAACCAAGGTTTGGCCTTGAGCCGTGGTGAGGCAGCCAAACCCGTCGTGGAAGCAATTTGTATAAACGAGGGGCTGCTTGTCACATGAGATCGTGACGCTCCCCCGGCCGTTGCCGAACTCATAGCCAGTGATGCGCCATCTTTGGTTGGCTAACTTTGCGGACACTTCCTCCAATGCCGTTGGATCAGAAGCCCCCTCAAGTCCGCCGCGGATTAACCCTGCGATCGCGTCTGCCACGGTGTGAAAATAGACTTGAGCTGCCGCTAAAAAATTGGGAGGCAAAGAACTCGTTTGGAACGGGGCGATGGCATGGAGGCAGGGTTCAGGCACTGCCACTTCATGGGCCGTGCCTTGCTCATGAAGCCCTAGCAAGAGTGCAGATCCTACCCCCCCCCGTGTTTCGGTGAGATAGGGAGACAATTGAGTGAGGATTCTTTGTGGATTGTCAGTTCGAAGTAAGTGCATGGTCTCGGTAGGCGTGCCCGCAAGACCTTGGGCCATCATAAAGTTAAGGATATTGGTGGCGAAGCCGTTTATCTGAGTCATAGAATCTCCTATCCTTCCATTATCGGAGAAACATTGGGGAAGTTGCTCAATATTTGGTTTTCTCTGGGTTTCTATTTATTAATGAAATTTATTTATACTAAATCTGATGTGAGGCACCCCAGCGCCCTGGCCACTTTTTCCAAGGTCTTTTTGGAAGGATTTGCCCCCTTTTTCTCCAGACGGGAGATGTAAGAGGGATTCACCCTCATTCGCCGCGCCAGGTCGCGTTGGGAGAGGCCAAATTCTTCCCGTTTTGCTGTGATAGGATTGGTGAGGATCTGTTCTGATTCATAGTCAACGATCTTATCTTTGTCATTTTTTAAGATTTTCAAGGCTTTTCGATAGTCAGACTCTTCGGTGACCAATTCCACCAGTCGCAAATATTCCCGATAGGGGATGATCGCGAATTTCTTACGGTGATTTTCCTCCAGAAATTGAACTTCCATCATCGATAAATCTCCTTTCGATCGCCGATGGCCACCACCAAAATCACCAACTCACGGCCGAGTTTCTGGTAGAGGATCCGGTAATCACCACTTCTCAAACGGTAAAGATCGTTTCCTTTCATCTTTTTGATATCCAAATCCCTTCGTTCCGGGTCTTCAGTCAGTTTTTTCAGGCGGTCGTCAATCTGGCAACGTACCTTAAATGGAAGTCGAGTTAGATCTCGTAGGGCCGATTCCTTGATCTTCAATCGGTACATTGATGACTCTATAATGACATATAAGTTATTGATGAGTCAATAAATTTTAGGTATCCTGCCCTAAAAAAACAACTGGGTTTGGGCGTAGTAGACATTGGGGGTGGCGGTGAACTCGCCGCCCGAGTGGCCGATGGGGAATTGCATCCCGCCCATCAGGTCCAACCAGGTGAAGACGGAGTACTTGGTTTCGGGATTGAGGAAGACGCTGCCCCCATTTAAATCGATGATGGTTTCCAGCTGGGTGGTCCAGAGGGGGGTGAGGTCGTATTTGGTCAAAAGTCCTAGGAAATTTTGGTGGATCGACTTGATCTGGTTGGCCGTGGGGCGGAGGAGGGGAGAGAGGGCGGGGGAGAGGGGGGTGTGATTGATGCCTTGGCCGTTGAAAAAGTATTCTAGGGCAAGGTATAGGGTATTTTCAAAGCCGTAGTCTGCGCCTGCAGCGCATTGGATGAAATTTTTGCCGACATCGGCTAGGTCATAAATAAATTCACCCCGAATCCCGGCCTTGTGCAGATCACCGGAGAAATCGGCGCCGAAGACCTTGTCCCGTAAAAAACGGCCCCCGAAGGCTGACACATCAAAATGGCCGATCGTTTGTGTGAGGCGTCCGCCGATGCGGGAGCGATCTACCGACGGGTCAAAGGCATAGACGGGATTGATTCGTAGTCCCCCGATCGGGGTCTCCAAGGGAATCGTCAGGTTGGCGGCGGTGTTGCCCACGCGCTCTTCCCGCTCGATGTCAAAGATCGGGGTGCGGGTGAACAGGTCACCCGGCGAAAAAAGCCGCATGATCCCCCAGTCGACCTTTTGGCGGCCAACCCGCAGCACGAAGGGGCCCGGGTCAACTTGAAGATAGGCTCGGTAAAAACTCTGGCCATAGAAGAAGTCATTGCGGCGCGATAATTCGTAATCCATGTTGAGGAAGGGGACGTCTCGCTGGGTTTGCCGGACGGCGAATTCCTCGGTGTTGACGAAATCTCCGGCAATGAGCTCGTTGTCCCAGATGACCTTGGCGCTGACTATCTTAAATTTTGCATCCCACTCCGTACGGACTCGGTTTAGGTCGGCAAAAAACCAGTTATTGGTGGCGGCGCGTTTGGAGGTGAAGGCGAGATTTTTGTAGGAACCTTTGAGATGAATGGAGGCCTTGTCGGAATGATATAGTTCTAGTCCATAGACGGGTGATGTGAGGCAAAGGCATAGCAGGATGAGGGTGGTTTTGATCACACCTGCCTCATGGCATGAATCGGGACTAGCCGACTGGCGCGCCACGCGGGGTACAGCGAGATCAGCAGATTGGCGACGATTACGACCAGGACGAATAGGCCCAACGAGTGCCAATCGATGCGGGGATAGACGTGGGAGCCGATCATGAAATTGGACAGGGTGGCGACGAAACGCGATAGGTCGATGCCGGTGGCCCCAAAGTAGAGGGTCAAGCTTATTCCCAGGGCAATTCCCAAGCCGGCCCCAAACAAGGTGAGCAGGAAGGATTCACAGACGACCAACAAGATCACCTGCGATGGTTTGGTGCCCAGCGCCATCATCAGGCCAAATTCGCGGACGCGTTCCACAATCGACATCATCAGGGTGTTGAGGATCCCGACCGTGACGACGATCAAGACAATCAGGAGCACGACGAAGATCATCCCATCCTGAAAGTGGATCATCTGGGCCATCATTGGGATCAATTCCTCCCAGGTCATGACCTTGAGGTCCGTTCCGGCGAGTTGTTGGGTCAAGTCGTGCACGACCTTTGGTAAATCCTCGCGCTGATGCATCTTGAGACAGAAGCGGGAGATCTGTTGATGAAATGACATGAGTTTTTGCGCGGGCTCCCGTAAGATGAGCACGTTGCTATTGTCGATTTGATCGTTGCCGGTGTCCAAGGTGCCCACCAGGGTGAAGGCGGCCCCCGAGAAGCCCCCTAAATAATCCTGCACGGTCACCACCACTTTATCCCCAATCTCGACCCCCAATATTTTACGCATCTTCTCTCCCAGGACGGCCCCGTAGGGTTCCGCCGCGGTCATGAGGTGGCCGCCGGCCAGGGGATAACGTCCGCCGATGGCCTGTTCCTGCGCGGGATCAATGCCATTGACGAAGGTCATGACCGAGGCGGTGGCGGAGGCGACGATCCCGGAACCGGAGATCTCTTCGGCATAGCCGCTGATACGGGGATCGGCCTTGAGAAGGCGGCGGATGAATTCCGGATCTTCAATGGCGCCATTGGTGTTGTAGATGTTGTCCATCGATTTGGGAAAGATCTGCGCTTCACTGGTGATCGTTGAAATAATATTTTTGACCATTTGACTCTGGGCGCCAAACGCGAAACTGCGCAGAAAGATCATCGAGCCAATCCCCAAGGCCACGGCGAGCAAGGTGATAAACGAGCGCTTTTTATTGCGCAGGATGTTGCGGAACGCGATGGTGAAGATCAATTTCATCCCACTTGCCTCATGGCTTCAACAGGGACCAGCCGGGCCGCCTTCCAGGCGGGGTAGCAGGCCACGCTGAGGTTGGAGGTCAGGACTACCAGCAAAAATAGTCTTAGGTAATGCCAATCGACTCGCGGGTAGACGTGCGAACCGATTAAAAAATTGGAGAGGGTGGAGACGAATCCCGAGAGATCGATGCCGGTGTGACCAAAATAGAGGGTCAGTCCCACCCCTAAGGTGACCCCAACGACGGATCCCAACAGGGTCAATAGCAGGGACTCGCAGACCACGAGGAGGACGATTTGTGAGGCCTGGGTGCCGAGGGCCATCATCAGGCCAAACTCGCGGATGCGCTCGATGATGGACATCATCAGGGTATTGAGGATGCCGGCGGCGACCACCGTGAGGACCACCAAGACGATGACGAAGATGAGCCCGTT
>JAHFST010000013.1 GCA_023265625.1 Deltaproteobacteria bacterium
GTGGTTCAGACCCGGTTTAAGAGTTCCTGCCCCTTCTTTATCAAATCTTCCGAATTTCTTCCCTCAACAACTTACTGAAATTACTCGGTTATTTTTCACCCCCAGAAAATGAACGCACATCTCAGAGATTTTGTCGGAACCGGAAATCGAAGGGGTGGTTTTTCGTCGTGAGATCCTACTGGCCCACGCGGTGAAGTTAAGCAGGAAGTCTTAAAAGTTTATCCCGCTCCGCGCACTTGTTACACCGGCCGCACGGGGTGTGCCCCCGCGGGGCGAGGCAGGAGAAGGCCAGGTGGAGAGGGAGGTGGTGGGCGAATTGGAGTAGGTCGCGTTTGTAGTATTTGGCAAAAGGCGTCAGGATCTTGATCTTGTGGTTGAGGGCCAGTTGGGCAGTTCGTTCGAAGCTACGAAAGAAGGCGGGACGCGCGTCTGGAAACGGGTTGCCTTTTAAAATTCCTGAGGCGATGAGGTGAATTTTATGTTGTGAGGCGAAAGCGGCCGCCTTGGTGAGCAGGAGCAGGTTGCGTCCGGGGAGATAGACGGCTTCGTCCTTTGAGGCGTAATCGGGCACTTTTTTGCCGTTGGTACTCCAGACATTTCCGTACAGATCATAAGTGGGGAGCTGGAGCGTGGTGAGGGGACGGATGAAGCGGTGGGCGATGGCCCGCAAAAATTTTTTGAGCCAGAAACGCTCCGCCTCTTCCCAATAAAGTCCGCTCTGAAGATAGAGGGGATAAACCGTATATCGTTTGGCCAGATGAGCGACCAGGATCGAGCTGTCGATTCCCCCACTGGCCAAGACGCAAACCGATGGCTTGACCCGATGTTGTCTTTGACCTAGCATCCCCGCTTTCTAACAAAGTCAATTCCAATAGGGAAGGGTCCTATGCATGTCCTCGTGACCGGTGGGAGTGGCGATATTGGTTCGGAGATCTGTCGGCAGCTGGCGGCGGAAGGGCATCAGGTGGCCATTCATTGTCATCGGGCCAAAAAACGCGCCAACCGGCTTGCGGTGAATATCGGTGGTGTCGTGGTGCAAGCCGATATCCGGCAAAAATCACAAGCACAACGCATGGTGCAACACCTCCTGAAAAAATGGGGCCGGATCGATGCCTTGGTCAATGTGGCCGGCCTGCCCATTACGCTCAAGACGAGAAAATTATGGGAGGCGCCGTTTGAGCAGGTGACGGATGAGATGTATGAGCAGGCCTTTGCGGTCGACACCTTAGGAACTATTCATGGCATCCAGGCCGTGTTGCCGGCCATGAGGAAGCAACGATATGGCAAGATTGTCAATTTTGCCTCGACACCGGCCATCAACGGCCACGACAAGGGTTATGCCTTCACCGCGGCCAAGGCGGCGGTGGTGGCGCTGACTCGTTCCCTAGCCCTGGAGGTTGGATCGCAGGGAATTACCGTCAATGGCATTGCCCTGGGGACCGTGGCGACGCACTGGATGGATCTCTACCCGCGTTCCCTCCATGAACGGCGCGCCCGCGAGATCCCGATGGGGCGCGTAGGACAACCCAAGGATGTCGCTCCGCTCGTTTCTTTTCTGCTGTCGCCCGGCAGTGATTGGATGACCGGACAGGTGATTATTCTGGATGGCGGCGAGGTTCGCGGCTGATTAAATCTCGAAAACTGATTATTGAAAATCCAAGTTTTACCAACAGTTGTCGCCATTCCTCACTTTGCAAAAAAGCCAATTCTTCGCGCCGATCGCCGGGAAAGTCATCACCGTGCAGATCTTCATAGGGTTCGGGCAGACCGGGATGGAGCATCAGCTCGGTGACCGGCGCTTGGATGCGATTGAGTAACTGATGCCAGGCACCCAAGCGATCCCCATCGGGGGCGACACTCAGGCCAAAGAAGGGCAGGGTCTTGGCCCCGCTGGATTCCCAGAAGGAGGCCTCCGACCCGCGCAACGAGCGGAGAAAAAACCGGGCCAGAAATCGCGGGAGTGTCATGCCCCCTGGCTCTGCCGGCAGGCGCACGTAGGGGATTTGTTCCTGGGTGACCAAGTTTCGCAGCTGATCTCGGATGATGGGTAAGACATGGACATGTTGATGCCCGTCGACATGACTGGGGTTCAATCCGGCGCGTTTGAATAATTCCCATTGGGCGTTGAGTTCCCAGGCCACTTCTTGGGCTTTAATTTGTCCCGTGAAGACCCGGAGCAGGAAGTTTTGCAACGAATGAAATTGGCCTTGCTCGTTAATCAAAGAAGGAACTTGCTCAGGCAGGCTCACCGGTGAGCCCAGGGTGAGATTGAGGTGCCAGCCCAAATCCAAATGATGTTCTTGGGCCAGTTTGAGGGCCCGGGCGCTGGTGGGAAGATTCACCATCAGGCTGGTTGACGTGATTGCTCCTGCTTGCATTCCGGCTAAAATGCCATCGGTGATCCCATCACTCAGTCCAAAATCATCGGCATGCAGGACTAATTGTCGGGGTTGCCCCGATTGCAGCGCATAAACCCCCTGTTCCGCCCATTGTCGGATGCGAAAAATATCCCGAACCATGCCAATCGCATCCCCCACAAAATCAACGGTCGAGGGTTCCTCTTGATAGGTGTAATGAATCGGGATCTCCGTGGAGGTGAGCCCCGCGCGATGGGCTAAGAAAAGTAGTTCCACGTCAAAACTGAAGCCGGTGAGTTGCAGTTGGGGGAAGAGGAATGTTGCGGCCTCTTGGGTAAACCCTTTGAGCCCCGCCTGGGTGTCGTTGCATTCCGGCAGGATGATGCGTTTGATAAACCGGTTGAAGAAACGGCTCGCCAGGTGGCGGGTGTAGAGGTAGCGAAAATCCCGGGGCTTGATCGTGTAACAGGAATCCCGGTGCACCCGGGACGCGACCACCACGTCACTCCCTCCCTGGAGCGTGGCCAACGCGCAGCCGACGTCCTCCATGGAGTAAGCCAGGTCGCAGTCGGTAAAGATGCGGTAGTCGCCCGTGGCGGCCAGCATCCCGCGCCGGACGTTGCCGCCCTTGCCCAGGTTGGTTTCATTCACGAGCACCTGGACGGGATACGGGTGCGACGCGGCCTTAAATTTTTGGCAGATCTCCGCGGAGGCATCCGGGCTGGCATCGACCGTGAGAATCAGCTCCCAAGAGATTCCACTCTGCAAGAGATAGCGATCAATCTCCTCCAGGCTTTTTTGGAGAAATCGTTCGGCCCGGTAGATGGGAATGATGAGAGAAACCAATGGGGACATCCTGTTGGTTTAATTCCATGTGGGGGAAAGGTCAATGCCCTCGTGGCACAAAACATCTTGCAGAAACACGGCAATATCGACTAGAAAAGCCCCATGTACCGCGTCTGCAAAGTCATCCATTTCTGCTACGGCCATCGCCTCATGAACTATGACGGTCCTTGCATGCACCCTCACGGGCACAATGGTCGCGTGGAAATTTATCTGGCGAGCAAGCAATTGGATCAGCGGCATATCTTGTTTGAATTTGGTGAATTGAAGGAAGTGTTAAAGGGATGGATTGATGAACAGCTTGACCATAAGATGTTGCTGCGCCGGGATGATCCCTTGGTCAAACCCTTGCAAGAGCTGGGAGAACCGGTTTATTTGTTTGACACCAACCCGACTGCCGAGGCGATTGCCCGTTTGATTTACGATCATGCGATCGCCAAAAAACTGCCCGTTGAAGAGATCCGTGTGTGGGAAACGGAATCCTCCTGGGCCGCTTATCGAGGAGAATAACCATGCCAAAACTGCTCGTGATCCAGCACTCACCGATTGAAGACCTGGGCACCTTTGAGGAAGAAATCAAGGCGCAGAATTTTACGTATGATCTGCTCAAGACCTATGAAAAGCCGAAATTTCCCGGCGGGGTGGAGTTTGACGGCTATGCGGGCTTGATCAGCCTGGGCGGTCCGATGGGGGCTAATGATGAGGATAAATATCCCTGGATTGCCCAAGAGTTGATGACCATCAAGGAATTCCTCCGAGAAAAAAAGCCAATTTTAGGGATCTGTCTGGGGGCGCAGTTGTTGGCCCGGGCCGCCGGCGGGCGGGTGTATCGCGGGGCGGAAAAAGAGGTGGGATGGTACCCGGTGCAGTTGGATGATTGGTTCTCCCGGCGCAATCCGCTGTTCTTTCAATTTGAGCAGAAGCAGCCGTTGATGGTTTTTCAGTGGCATCAGGATACGGTGGATATCCCCAGCAGTGGGTATAATCTTTGCTACGGCGATAACTATCGTCAGCAGGCCTTTAGTTTTCAGGGCAATGCCTTTGGGCTCCAGTTTCACCCGGAGATGACCGAGGCGATGATCCGTGCGTGGCTTACGACGGACAAGAAAGAGCTGGATTGGGAAGGGTTTGATATCCCAAAAATTCTCAAAGAAACGGCTCAGTATCTCCCCGAATTGAAAAAAATCGGGCATCGGATTTTTTACGGGTTTGGGTCGTTGATTCGAGATAATCGCAAACAGGTGGTGGCGTAGGGGTTCAAAATTTTGAACCCCTACACGTAATGATGCTGCCGAAACCACCGAATGGCCCGTTCGAGGGTGGCTTCGAGCGGTGTGGTCCTAAAACCCAGTTCTGTCTTGGCCCGTGTCGTATCGTAGTGATCCCCATAGCGTAAAAAATCAATCCCCACCAAGGGCAGCAACGGCTTCTCTTGATGAAACAGTTTTCCCAGATATTCGGACGCGTAAGCCGCGATGGCTGCGACCGGCAGGGGGATCTTGAAGAGGGGCGGGCGCACTCGTGCGAGCCTGGCGATGAGTTTGGTCAATTCGGCGACCGTGGTGTTGTCCCCTCCGAGTAAGTAGCGTCTCCCCACTTTGCCGACCTTCATGGCGGCCAGCTGTCCTTGGGCGACATCGCGCACATCCACGGTGTTCATCGGGGCGTCAATGATGAAGGGCAGTTTGCCGCGGGCCACCGCCACCACCAAGGCACCCGAGGTTGGCTTGATATCATAATCGCCAAAGACCCCCGTTGGGTTGACGATCGTGATCGGGAGTCCATCACCAGCGGCTTGGATGGCCAATTCTTCTAAAGCGTCTTTGATCTGATAATAGAGCCCGGTGAAGTGTCTCGGGTCGTAGAGAGTCTCTTCGTTGGATGGGCCGTTGCGATTCTTCCCGATCCGACTCATCGAGCTGGTGTAGACTATTTTTTGGATGTTCGTATCCTCGGCGGCCTGGAGGACATTGCGCATCTGAGTAGTGGCGATTTTTTTCTGCTGGGCTCGATCAAACGAGTAAAGCGGGTAATAACCCGCCGAATGGAAGAGAGTCTGGCATCCCTTCATGGCCTTGCGGAGCGAGGCAAGATCATCGAGGTCGGCGGCCATCATTTCATATTTGAGCCCCTCCAGGGCGAGGGTGGGGCTCGCACTCCGGCGGGTAATCCGCACATCAATCCCCTCAGCCACCAGGGCTCGGGCAATATGGGAACCAATGAATCCTGTAGCGCCGATGACTAATGCCTTCACGGCTGAGCGCTTATATCGAATTGTGGGGAAGTGCAACTGGATGTTGTGATGATCTAGATCAGGACCAAATCTGTTCTAAATCATTTTGATCATCAAGCGTTTTGTTACCATGAAGGTGTATAACGAGGAGGTATTTATGATCAAAGACTGGATGGTACGTGACGTGATTACGGTGACTCCTAGGACCTCCGTTAAGGATGCGTTTTCCTTGATGAAGAAGCACAATATTCGCCACCTACCGGTCCTTCGGGCGGGGCAGTTGGTTGGGATAGTTTCGGATCGGAACCTGCGCCGACCCGATTGTTCGGATCAATTTCATTCCTGGGATGATTTTTACCGGATTGATGATGTCATGGAGGTGGAGGATGTCATGACCACTAACCCGATGACCATTGCCCCGAATGCGGAAATCTTGCAGGCGGCAATAATAATGATCGAGCGTAAGTTTGGGGCCCTCCCGGTGGTTGATCAAGAGCAGCATCTGGTTGGGATTATCACCGTGCCGGATATTTTGAAGGCCTTGGTGGCATCGCAAAAATAGCTAGGCAACCCTGCAGGGGTAGGGCTAATGGGAGGGCATGTCTGTCTGGCAGCCAAAACTCCTGCATTGGTATCAACAACACAAACGCGACCTCCCTTGGCGTCGGACGAGCGACCCTTATGCGATTTGGGTCTCTGAGATCATGTTGCAGCAGACCACGGTCGAAACGGTAATCCCCTATTATCATCGATTTTTGGCGCGGTTTCCAACGGTGCAAGAATTGGCCGAGGCCGAGGAGCAAGAGGTGCTGCGCCTTTGGTCGGGATTGGGATATTATTCGCGGGCGCGGAATTTGCACAAGGCGGCACGGACCATCGTGTTTGGTAGGGGCGATCCTTGTGATCGCCCTCAGGTGGATCGTTCTGGGGCGAATACAAGATTCGCCCCTACATTACCACAAACGGTCGAAGAACTGATGCAATTACCCGGCATCGGCCGCTACACCGCCGGGGCCATTGCCTCAATTGCCTTCAACCAACCGGCACCGATCTTGGATGGCAATGTGATGCGGGTGCTGGCGCGGTTGTTTAAGATCAAGCAAGATCCGAAGTCGAGTCCGGGACAAAAATACTTTTGGAAAATTTCTGAAAATGTATTGAACGATTTGTGTAGGGGCGGGGTGCCCCCGCCCGGGCGCGGGAACCGCGCCCCTACATACGGCGATTTCAACCAAGCCTTGATGGAACTCGGTGCCACGACCTGCACCCCCGAATCCCCCAAATGCCCCCTCTGCCCGATCCGCGAGGATTGCCAGGCCCATCAGGCAGGGCAAGCGGAGGCCTATCCCCGCATCAAGCAAAAGATAAAGTATCGCGATGTCCTGATGACGGCTGCCCTGGTGGAACGTCGTGGCAAATTTCTCTTGGTGCAACGGCCCAACCAGGGACTCATGAAGGGGTTATGGGAATTTCCGATGATGGAGGGCAATGAAGCCGAACTCGCTAAGTCCTTCTCCCTACGATTGGTAAAACCGCTGCGTTTGGTTCGACACAGTGTGTTAAATAAGCGTATCCAACTGCGCCCGTTCCTGTGCCGGTTGGCGGCTGGGACACGGCCCGCCGTGCCCCTACAAGATCGCCCCCATCGATGGATACTCCCGGAGGAGTTACGGCTGTTGCCCACTTCTTCCATGAATTACAAGATTCTTAGGTCATTAGAAGCAACAAATTAGCACCCCCGCCGATAGGCGGTCATGTCCCCTCCCACCCTCTCTCCCGTAGATCTTCCGGTCGTTGAGCTCCCTTCCTTGGATAGTCAGGATGAACTTGTTGAATTTGTTATTAAATCACTCAAAGAAGCGGTGGTGTCAGCAGAGGTGAGGCTGCACAAAGGGACCATTCCCATTGTCAAAAATATTGATATTTCTCCGTCGCCCTTTGTGGATCTCTACGTGGATGTTGGTCCGGATCTCAAAACGGAGGAAGGAAGTTTCATCTATGCCCAAGCGGGAGTGAGCAACGGATTGTTTTCTCTCGACAATCCTATTTGGCTCAAGGGGTTTGCGTTTTGGGGTTGGTTGGACCCGATTACGCGGATTAAAACCGCCGGTCGTCCGGCGGTCATTTCCGATTTTTGTGGTGATTATTTTGATGTGGGGGATGAGTTGAAGGCCAGTCCGCTTGGCCCACTCTATCCGGAAGGGGAGCTCAAACCGGTGCCCCCGCTGGACATTTGGCGGGTATTTTCTGCACCGCGCGCGGCGGGGGAAAAAACATCTGAGACCGTTCAGGGTTTCTTGCAGATCTTGGATAAGATTGTCTTGCGGGCGAATATCTTTGCGCGTCCTGAACATCAATTTGGCGTCTGTACGGTCAATTCTTTCTCGCTGAGCACGGAGTTGTACCTCAATTTTCCCGATGCCCTGGAATTATTGCGGCAGACGAATTTTCATTCGATGTTTACGGCCATTGGGGCTGGGAGCGTGTCGTATGCAGAGAATGTAGACCTGACCCCCCTGGGAGATTTTTTTTCACCGAGAGGGACCTTGCAGCGGGCTAAGGTCAGCAATATTCGCGTTACGTTTGACCCGGCGCAACCTCGCTTGGCCTGTCCTATGCCCCTGATCTGCGATGTGATTGATGAAATGAACCGTTCCGCCCCCTCGGAACGGATGCATGTCAAACTATTTGGGATTGATTTTGCCGGGACAGTGGCGACCTCCCGGGGAAAAGCCGCTGTGACGATGCGTGGTGATTTGGCATTGACCCTCGATGCACAAGGAAATTTTCAAGCCAAGATGAAGCAAGGGCAGGTCTCAGCGAAATTAGAGGCCCTGTCAGGACAAGGGGTTCATTTTCTGGTCAATGGAGACGTGTTTGGCCGACTGAGTCCGATGGGCGAATTCACTTTGGATAAGGTGCAATTAAACCTCTCAGAGATGGGACTGGAGTTATCCGCTCCCATCACCTTACCCGAACTTGTTGCCTCCGTCGGTTTGCAGGTCAGCCATGGTCGCTTGGACGTCGACTATGATCGTAACCGTTTGGTCGATAATCTTAGCATTGCCTGGAACAACGACCTTAAATTGGAGTCATGGCTACCGGAGGGATGGTCGCTTCAGAGTACAGGGGAAACGAACGGTAGTATCCGAATGTCCTATCGTCCCGATGGGCTGTTTTATCTCCCAGAGACCCTGGATATGTCACTCACCCTCAGTGGGGAACTCCATGAGGGTCATGGGGTCCCCATCGTCAAGGCGGACAATTTCTATCTCAGTGTTCAAGGTCTTGCGCCCGACTCTCTCTCGGGTGTTGACGAGCGAAAATTAAAAATCAGTTCATCGATGGAGTCCCTGCATACCCCCTGGGGGGACTTGGCCTGGGATCAAACGGGTCAATTTGAAGGTCTGTATCTCGACGGACTGGGCCGCGTCGGTTTTTGGCCGGAGCAATGGCGGAGCAGCGGGCAATGGACGGTGGACGGGATGGATCACGACCTGCGTCTTGCCGCAGGTTATTTTGTCAACTCGGACGGAACAGAAACCGTTTGGAATATATCTCTGGGGCCTGAGCAGTATCTTTCTGGTTTTACTGTGTCAGGCGAGCTGGATCTCACGGGCCATTTTTCAGAATGGCCCGGGTTGGCCCAATTAATTCAGAGCTGGCAGGTTCAAACTGCGCACCCATTGGAGCTAAGCTCGCAAACTCAGGTGTTGCTCCGAGGGGCGAGTTTATCGGGTGGTTATGATCCACTCGTGGGTCTTGATCTGCAGGCCAACGCGGAGTCTCTCTTGGATAAAGGCCGGGGCGAACTAAAACTTTATCACGATCAAGATAGTCACGGTGATTTTCTCCAAACGGATTTTCAAGCGGATCTGAATCCAATTCACTTGGGCAAGTTGGAACTCAGAGGGACGCATGTTAAGGGGAATATCCATCTGCCGCCTACCCTGGCCGATTATGTGGCCTGGTTTCAGGGAGATAAATCTTGGACTAGCCCCTTTTGGCTTAATGCCACAACGGCGATGAGGGGGGCTCTTCAGGGGAATATGACACTTCGACCCCGGGGGCGTTGGGAGCTCGATGTGGCCAAGCGAGAATTAAACCTTCGCCTCGCGCCGGGAACAAGTCGCATGCAGGCCAAGGTGCGGATTGATCAAAAAGTCTTTCAGGCCTCGGGGGCATTGATGGGACGGGTTCTGGTCACCGATGGTGCCGATGGACCTTGGGTGAAACTCAGAAACATTGGTTTGGAAAATGGCAAGTTGTTGCTCCTGGGTGAAGAAGTTCAGACGTTGTTGGCCAATCATTTTACCATGTATTTAGAAAATCCGACGGGTTGGGATCTGGAGGATTTGCCCGATGTGGAGCGTGATATCCTAAATCTTGGACCCGGTCGTTTTAAAATAGACGGTGATTTTAATATGCCTGCCTGGACGGGGCTCCTCCCGCCAGAACGTCCGGTGAGTATCAAGGGGGCCGAATTTGTGCCGGCCTGGAAGGTGTTTCAAAAACTGCCGGTGAGTCTAAGGGGGGCTGGCAATTTATTGCGAACGATTCTCTACCAACAGTATCGTTCAGATAAAAATGAACAGCGAAGACAGGAAAAAGCGCAACTCAAGCAGCGGCGCATCCAGGAGCGGGAAGGGAGGCTCAAATGAGTTGCCGACCCGTCAGTGCCTCCGAAGCCAACTCATTGGGAATGCCGTTGGAAGAACGGCCTGAAGAACCTAACCAAGTCACCCCGGAGACTTTTTATATTTGTGATGCGCCCGTTGGAATTGTTTCCAGGCGCGCTGGGTGGCGCCCACATCCCGTCTTGGCTGCCGGTCCTCCCACATTATCTCCGCCTCAGCCAAACCTTCCCCCGGCCGTGCATCCCATGGCGCAATTGTTGCGGGCATTCTTTATCCAGACGGGGCATTTTTCACTCGACCTGAAACTTTCTTTGGCCGTCTATGGGTTTCAGCCCGCAGGAAAAAGTAAATACCAGCTCGAGATGAAGTTGGGTGACGATGGCAAGATAGAAAAAATTTATCTGGAGAGTCATCCCGATTACCTCCCCGCGGAATTAAAGATAAAAGGTTTGCCCGATCTCAAGATTGAAATGGTGCAACTGCGTCCTGACGGCCGGCTCATTGCCAAGGTCCGTGCGTTTGGGCATCCCCTGGTTCCAGAAATCTTGGAGGCCTTTTTAAAGAAATTTGAAATCGGTCCGGATGACTTGGCCAAGGTGGGAACTCGCCCGGGGATCTTGCCACCGTATCCGTGGCAACTATTGGACCTGATGCTGATGAAATTCTCCTCGGGATCCAATGCGGGTAAGGCGCCGGATACCGGTTTGGCGTTGGACAAGATTCGGTTTGATCTGACCGACTCCGAGATCAAGATGGAAATGGCGATGGAGTCGAAGGATATAAAATTTTCCGATGGGCCGCTCAAGGGGATGTATTTTCAAAGTTATGACCTGCCTGTTGGGGAAAAAAATCGTCTGGAAATTTCCGGACCGTTGGCTGCACCGCAAGTGGGCAAACGCGGGCCTGTCTTGACCTTATGGGGCGGAAAGACCATTGGGATAGATACCCCGCGCGGGGCGGTGGAACTGTCGTTGTCGCCCAGTGATCAACCCATTGAATTCGAATTGGCCCTAGACCCGCCCGGAGGTGTTGGTTCCTTGCCGCCCGCCCTGTGGTTGTTGCCGTATAAAAATGACGGGGCGATAATCCGCACCATTCCTCATGCGGAGGATTTTCCCGAACTTGCCTTGGAGCTGACCGGTGGGGTGATGGCGGAGGGTCTGGGATTTCGAGTGTGGGAGAGCGGGCCCAAGGTCGTTTGGCACAGGCTGGCCGCTCATCAAGTGCATTTTGCCGGTTTGGGGTCCGATCTGAAGACTAACGCCCCTTCGAGCGTGGCCCTCACCGACGGATTTTTTGCAATCTATCAGGGACGTCCCAATTTGCAGACCCACATTGAAGGGGAGGCGAAGGGCGCGATCATGTATCGTCCCGCGAAACAACCGGAAGAGTTACGCCAACAAGTGTTGGGTACCCTCAATTTTAATGTGCTCAAGGGTTCTGCCCAATTGACTAGTTCGCAACGTGCCAATGGAGATTATGTGACCAGTCTGGATGGAAACCTGTTTAGTGAGATCCCGGAAATGGGACTGCGGGTCCATAACCCAAAATTGGGATCGGTCCGGGTCGTCATGAAGGACGCCACGATGCGGGGGGTGGGGCAGTTGGATGTCAACGTGACGCAAGGGGTTGTCAAGTGGTTGGGCAAAGACAAGGTGGGGTTGAGGGTGGAGGCCCATGGCGGTAATATTGAGTTCATCCAGGATCCGACGAAGGTGAATCCAAAACTGAAGGCCCAGTTGGGAGCCCGATTGGCGAATGGGGTCGTTTCCAAGATGTTTTTAGAAGCCAAACTCATTGCCTTTGCGACGCAGGAACTGGAACTTTCGGGTGTCAAGAAGGTGAATGGGGTGCCTATGTTGGAGATTACCAATGGTAACTTCAGCGAGGTGGAAACCCGTGCCGACCTCTGGGGGAGGCTCTTTTTGCATGCAATGGGCATCGTTTACCCGGTGGAGGTAAAATATAAAAATCGTATGAAAGACGCCTTGATCAAGGTGGGTTTGTTAATTGACAACACGGTCGACGGGGTGAGGCAGATCAACATCTCCCGCATTTTTTTGCAGGGAGAAGAATCCGCCGACAGCCTGTATGGCAGTGACGCCAGCCTGTGCGGATTTCGCAGGCAGCATTTCGAGGCCTTTGTGGATACCCTCTCGTTTGGCGATGAAGGCCCGGTCCATGTTCAACTGACCGATCCAAATGAATTCCCATTGATCGATGGGGTGCGGCCGCATTTTCATATTTTTCTAAAAGACCCGGCCGGTGGGTGTACGGCGATCGGGGAACGCCCGCACAGACACTAGAAGAAACCCTTGATTCCGGCCATCGGTGTCCATATCCCCTTGAATGAGGCGCCGGAATCTTGATCGGGTTGTTGGGACCAGTGGGCCGTCAAAGAGAAGCGGAGCGGATCGATAAATAAGACCACCGGACCAACCATGCGTGCGCTGCAATCCGTCTGTCGGCAATCATACTCCATCAAGGGGTATTGGTAGAGGGCTCCAAACAGGGCGCCCAATGAATAGGCGGTAGTGCGCCCTTGTACCTCTTCATTGCCGAAGGCAGGCCCCGCATAAATCTCAAAACTTCCCTGCGCCAGGCTGTAGCGATAAGTTAAATCGACCTCGTTTGTCTGTCTCACCCCCTGATAGCTATGTGTGAATCCCAACCCAATCCCATGACCGGTTAGGATGTTGGTGTCTTGCAAAAATGGGGATTCCTTTAAGAAATAGAGATCAAGTTGGAGATGAAATCCGGTGGGGTGGTCACCAGAATCCCGCAGATTGACCCCTTGCGCGACTCCTCCACGGAAGCCAATCACAAGATGGGTCTGATCGTCCTGTCCTCCAGCATCAGTTTTTCCCACCTCTCCCATCACACCCCTCCCTGACCCCTTCTCGGCAAGAGGTTGAAGATGTTGTGTCCTAATATTAAAAATAGTATAAAATCTGTCGTTTGGGGTATGGATCGCTGAGTTGGCGGGTTTAGATCTTTGATAACAGAATGGGGGAAATTTCGAGATTGGTTCAGCTGCAAGGCGCCCGACTGAGGCGTACTTTCTGTACGCCGAAGGAGGGCAACGCCGCAGATGGACCAAGATCGGAATTTCCCCCGGGGGCGAAAAGGTTTCGACGGATGTTGGCAGTGACAGGTCGCAGGCCGAGGACGCCGGTCGCTCGTAAAACACTGGCACAAATGAAGTGACGCAGACTATGCGTTGGCTGCCTAAATAGGCAACCCGTCTTACCCCGGACTCCCACTACGGGGCTAAGACGCCATTGGTGGGATGGTTGTTTGACCGTGTCTCTGGATCAAACGGCGAGAAAACTCAGGGGCTGGTCCCTGGAAACCCGGTCTTGAAGGTCCTCCAGGGATGAGAACAAAATCAAGACTAAGCCTGTAGCGGCAGTCGCCTTAAAACGTTCGGACCCCGGTTCGATTCCGGGCGCCTCCATTTATGCGGGGAGAGATCCAGCTCTCTCCCCGCACCCCTCATCGAGTAATCGCGATCTCATCGTTCGCTCCGCTTGTCTGACTGGAGCAAGTCCAGCCAGACAATGCTCGCTCACTTTGTACCTCCTCTCGGTGCCGAAAGCTTCCTGGTAGAAACAGCGCAGTAATTTCATGAATGTGGGTGGGATGGAAGATTGAGATCTCGATCACTTGGGTTCAAAGGGTCGGCGAGACAGTGTATTAGTCCGTTCTCTGTAACATGAGTATAGTAAGGCCTTGACCCCTTTTTGACTTTTTGTTATTCAAGGCTCAGGGTTTTTGTGGTGAGGAAATATGCCTCATTTTAAGAGAACGAGGCGCCTGGATCAATAATAAATGAAACAGCTCTTAAGTCAGCCCCGTAGGGCATTTGGAATATTCATCATTTGGGTTTCCATTCACACAACGCTGTTATTGGTTTTTTCTGAGTACCCTATCAGGATGTGGCACAATACCAGTTACGGCAACATGGCACGTCTATATGGCTCCGATACTGACTACAATGAATTTTGGCCGTTAACGGATTTTAATATCAAATACTATGACCTGAACGAATTTGTATTTTATATAATCACGCCCCTTCTAATATACACGGCAGTGAATCTTATCAGAACGAAACCAAAATCGTAGTCACCCAGAAAACTTACGGGACGTTCTACACTAAGTCAACTAACTCCACTGCCGTTGTGTAAAGATTTCAGCCTATCAACAGTGTTGCCGGCGGTCTTTCACGATCCTCACTGTATGCGCGAATTTTGCAAGGTTTGTGGCCCAAGCCCGTGAGTTTGGGAGCGCGAGCTGTTGGCTGGCCCTCAAATGAAGTGGCGGTAATTTTCGCTCGTGTTGCCGGGAAAGCCAAGGATGAGGTCCGTCAGCTTGTGGCGGATCTAGAAACCGCTCGAGAGGTTAAAGGATGTATTGGGTGGCGAGCCGGTGTTCAAGGGAACGCGGGTTCCTGTCCAAGCACTTTTTGACTATCTAGAATCCGACCATCGACTTGAAGAGTTTTTGGACGATTTTCCCACGGTCAGCCGTGAACGAGCCATCGGTGTCCTTGAATTTTCCAAACAGACGGACTTGTCCTGACAGGGTCAATGGCCGACAATTCGGTTTTAATTGCCTAAATTGGAGTTATTTATAAATAAAATGGACATATTATGTCCATTTTTGTTATGTTAAGATCTAATTGTGAAGCCTCATACCGTCAGTGAGTTCGTGGATCACCTGCAAAAGCGCGCGCGTTATACGTTCACCCGGACGGAGGTGGACGAGGTGTTGAATTTGGAACAGGCGGCGTTGACCAAGGGATTGCAACGTTTGCAACGGGCGGGACGGATTCAAATGATTCGGCGCGGATTTTACGTCATTGTGCCGCTGGAATACGCAATAGGCGGTATCATTCCACCGGATTGGTTTATCGACGACCTTATGAAGTTTTTGGAACAGCCCTATTATGTGGGCGTGCTCACGGCGGCGGCGTTGCACGGCGCGAGCCATCAGCAACCGCAGGAATATCAGGTGGTGGTAGCGCTGCCGGAGCGTGCCATCAGCATGCCAAATCTGCGCATTCGATTTTTTCTAAAAAAAAGCATGGCGCAAGCGCCGGTGGAACAAGTGAAAGCTTACACAGGGTTTTTGCCGGTTTCGACATCGGCTGTGACAGCACTCGATCTGGTGCGTTTTGCACCGGCCATCGGCGGACTTGACGTGGTACTAACCGTACTGGAAGAATTGGTGGAGAAAATGACCGCGGAGGATTTATTGAAAGCCGCCCAGCAAGAATCTGAGCGCAGTCAAGTACAGCGTCTCGGTTGGTTGCTGGAACGGACAAAGGGCCGCAAACTTGCGGAGGGGTTGGCGCAGTGGCTGGTCAAGCAGAAGCCGACGAAGATACCGCTGAATGTGAGTGCCCCAATAGGTGGTAGTAAGAAAGACTCGCGCTGGCAGGTGATTGTGAACGCCAAACCACAGAGTGAAATATGATACCAACGGCTGACATCCTGGCATGGCGTACGAAAAATCCTTGGGTTTCCAACGCACAGGTGGAACAAGATTTGATCATTTGTCGGGCAGTCGTTGAGTTGTTCTCGCATCCGCTATTGCGCGAGCAACTGGCCTTCCGCGGTGGTACGGCGTTGCACAAATTGTTCCTGAAACCTGCCACACGATATTCTGAAGACATTGATCTGGTTCAAATGAAGCCTGGCGCGATCGGTCCGGTGATGGATGGCGTACATGAAGCATTGGATTCGTGGTTGGGCACACCCAGGCGAGAGCAGAAGGAAGGCAACACGACGCTGATATATCGGGTCAACTCGGAGCTTGCGCCGATCGTGCCGCTCCGACTGAAGATCGAAATAAATACGCGGGAGCATTTTACATTATTGGGGCTTGTGGAACAGCCCCTGGCAGTGGAATCGCGCTGGTTCACTGGGCAGTCAGCGATTCCAACTTTTGGCTTGGATGAATTGCTCGGTACGAAATTGAGGGCACTCTATCAACGGCGCAAAGGCCGGGATTTATTTGATCTCTGGTTGGGCTTGACTCGAGGTGGTGCCAATGCGGCGAAGGTGGTGGAAGTATTTCTCAAATATCTGGCAGCTGAAGGGAGGGTTATTTCACGAGTAGAGTTCGAACAGAACCTGGCACAGAAGATGAAGCACGCCGGTTTCTTGAGCGATCTGTCGCCGTTACTGCGACCCGGGATTACTTACGACATGATGGAAGCCGGTCGACTTGTCGAGGAAGAATTGGTAGCGCGTTTAGGGTAGGGAATATGGCAGGTTTTATAAACAGACAAATAGGTATGGGGGCAACTTTGGGGGCATCTGGCTTGACAGTGGGGAGTGAAAACCAGCAATCACGGCAACTTATGTGACCGGTTCGATTCCGGGCGCCCCATTTATGCGGGGAGAGATCCTGCCGGCCCCCTTTGGCCTTCGGCCATCTCCCCCGTCAAGCGGGGGAGTCCCTCCCCGCACCCTGAGTATAGTAAGGTCATGACCCCTTTTTTTCTTTTTCCACCGGAAAAAAAGAGCAACTTTTCTGGAGAAACGCTGATGATGGAGGGAGTATCCAGGGGAGGCCAAAAATGAGTGTCATCACAGGTGGTGCTTTAAGAGCTGTTGAGAATGTAACCTTTGGATCCGGTGCCCGCGCCAGGGTGGTCGGTTCCGCGGCGACGGAGTACAGGTCGAATCTACATATTATCGCCTCCATGGCTCCCATGCCGTCACCGCCGGCCGAGGAGGGGCGTGTCACACAGGCCCCTTTGGAATTGACCGGAGAGACTGCCTTGGATCCCCGTGGTCCCCAAACCCTCGGCGACTTTGTCAAATTGTACGCCTCGCCGGACGGCGCAGGGGGGATCAATGATTACGCGAACGCCGACACCTTTACGGCCCTTGCCAGCGAGTGGGATGCCAATCAACTGAAAACCGCAGTCTCTCGTTTGGTCCATTCCTTCTGGACCTACCGCGGTCTCTATGCGGTTCGTGAGGAATCCCGCAAGGCCCTCCGGGCCTTTGAGGGAGAAAATCCGGGGCGTGCCACGGGGAGTAATTTAAGCCGGCTCGCCCGGGCCACTCATGAAGCCTGGCTTCAAAAACAAAAGAAGGAGTTTTACTATACCCCCTACACACAGGCGGTTCATGACCTGATCACTTCTGCCCTGGAGCGGAGTTATATACCCGGCCAAACCTTGTCGGTCCACACGAACCCCGGCAAAAAATTCAAGCTGGAAGCGGCTAATTTTACCTTTCCGTCCGATGGTTCAAAGACGGCGTTTGCGGCCGAATTTCAAGTAGCCACCGGCCGCAGTTTCGAAAGCGGCTTCACGATCAATACGGTGGGAGGGGAGTGGGAGACGTTGACTGTCATTCGTGTGGGCCAAGATGGTGATGAGGCCCAGGTCAGGTGGGCCGCGGGGCGTTCGTCATATCTCTTCAACCTTCAGGCGGATAACGTGGCCGCTGTCCTTTACGGCCTGTCGGATACCACCATCATGAAAAGCCTGGGCGAGGGAAGCGTGGCCGACCGTCTCCAATCCTTGGTCGAGATGCTTCGGATTGTCAACGTCGCCTGGCGTGTCAACAACCCTTGGGGCGGTATCAACTCTCCTTTGATCGGAAAGGCGTTCGCCTTGGCGGAAGATGACGGCATCGGTATTCGAGATATCCTCCTTGACGCCGTGACATTGCGGGCCGCCTTGGAAGTTTTGGAAGAGGGGCGGAAAGTAGACACGATCAATCTTCCTGAGCCGATTGCCGCGGGTCTTGAAAACGCATTCGGCAGCGGTTTGACCGAGGTCTTGGACCTGATGGTCGATGAGGAGGCCCTCGCTGCCGCCGTTCGCATCAACACCGCAATCTATCGTGGACAAGAGGCAGTCTTTGTCCAACCGGCCACCGGGACGAACGGTTAAAAAGAGAGACCGATCATTCCAAAGAGCAAAAAACTTACGGGACGCTCTACACTAAGTCATGATGTATGTTCGGTGGGCCACTGTTTTTGTTGCTAACAAAGGCAACTCTGGTAAGTCGTCTAGAGGGTATCAAGGCTAAAAACTTTTTAAGGAGAACTGCTATGAACGGACAAGACGATATTACTGACTTACAAGAATATGTGAAAAGACTGCTCCCAAAAGGGAAAAATAAATTTATCCTGATCATAGCGCTGTTCGTGGGTTTTATTTTGATAAGCAAATCGATTACGATTATCCCTGCGGGACATGTGGGATTAAAAGATTTCTTCGGAAATGTCTCTGATCGGACGCTTTCCGCTGGATTGCACATCGTCAATCCGTTGCTTAGAATCCATAAGTTTTCGATTCGGACGCAAGAGGTGACGGAACAGGCCAATGTTCCCTCGAAGGAAGGTTTGAGTGTTCATTTGGATGTTTCACTATTGTCCAGCCTCAATCCCGAGAAGGCGGCCCAGGTCTACAAGACGATTGGGCCCGACTACATCCGGGTGGTGGTGGTGCCGCAACTTCGATCGGTGATCCGGGGGGTGACGGCCGGCTACGAGGCGAAGGCCCTTTACACCTCGGAGCGTGAGGCCATCGCAAACGAGATGTTCTCCCATTTGCAGGGTCCCCTGTTAGAGCGCGGGGTCACCGTTGAAAAAGTCCTTTTGAGGAGCGCCACATTGCCAGGCATTCTTGCGACGGCGATCGAGAAAAAGTTGGAGGCGGAACAGCAGTCCGAACAGATGAAGTTCGTGCTTAATAAAGAAACGCAAGAAGCCGACCGCAAAAGGATCGAGGCTCAGGGGATCGCTGACTTTCAGAAAATTGTCACCACCGGGCTGACCGATTTATTTCTTCGCTGGAAGGGAATTGAGGCGACTTCGAAGCTTGCTGACAGCGAAAACAGTAAAGTGGTTGTGATCGGGAGCGGAAAGGACGGCTTGCCGATTATCTTGGGAGGCGCAAATTGAATTCCTGGTATCGGGTCTCAGGTATGTAGGCCCTGCAGAAGGGCTTCTTTTAGAACCTTGCCTGCGGCGTTTCGGGGGAGGGGATCGGTTCTAAAAACGACCCTTTCGGGAACCTTGTAGCGTGCCAGGTGGGCCGTCATCAAATTGATCAGCTCGGTCTCGGTGGCCTGAGCGCTGGGTTTTAAAACTACGAAGGCAATAATCTTTTGGCCCCAAAGCTCGTCAATCTCGCCCACGACTGCGACCTCGGCTATGGAAGGGTGATTCATTAAAGAGCTCTCGATTTCCATCGGGTCTATCTTGGCTCCTGCCCGATTAATCCGATCGCCCTTGCGTCCGACGATGTAAAGCGCCCCATCGGGATCCATTCTCCCGATATCAGCCGTCCTGAACCATCCATCGACAAATGCGGAAGCCGTCCTTTCAGGATCTTTCCAGTAACCTGTTGCAATGGCAGCACCACGGATATAAATTTCTCCGGTTTGGCCATGGGGAAGTGGGAGCCCCCCTTCATCGACTATCTGAACCTCAAGACAAGGCAGCGGGAGCCCGACACAACCCCTGCCAATGCGGTCCGTATAATATTCCCCGGGAGCGATCGCAACGGTTCCCGTTGCCTCCGTCAGTCCATAGCCGATGTCCAACTGAACCGTAGGCGGAAACCGTTCACGAATAGTTTTTGCGACTGACGGAAAAGCGACATACCCTGAAAGGGTCAAGGCTTGAAGACTGGCAAGTCCATCTCGAAGAGTTGGATCAATAGCCTCAGCCACTTGATGAGCCCTCCCCGGTACGACGAGCCAATCCGTGATTTTTTCTGTCGCCATGAGGCTGAGGATTTCCAGAGGATTGAAATGCTTCTCGGTTGTAAAAACGACTTTAGATCCTGCCAGGAGACTGTGTACAACGACGACATGCAAATTGACGTTGGCAATCGGGTGGACCAAAATCCATGATCGGTCTGACTCCACACTGTCTTGCGAAGTGAGGGCCTGAGCCCTACGGCTCAACATACCGCTTTGAGCTTGAGTGATGGAGCCTAAGTGTGTGGCGATAGCCGCCTTGGGAATTCCGGTTGTCCCCGAGGTATAAATCATGGTGAAAGGATCCTCCTCATTTACGGTGATTTGAGGGGGAATTCCTACAGGAGAAGAGATCAATTCTCCAAATGAAACAGTCCCTGCAGGTGCTGAATCACCGATGAAGAATACCGTGAGACCAGCCAAATCGGGCATGATAGGTGAAACTCTTCCCCAGAGGGCCTGGTCGACCACAAGAAAGCGACAATCAGAGTGTTGCAGGGCAAATTTGACTTCGGGGGCACGCCATTGGGGTTTTAGGGGGACTACGATCCCTCCTGCTGCGGCGGTGCCGAAAAGGGAAGCAATCCATGCGGGGCTGTTGAACCCCAAGATACCAAGACGGTCCCCCTGGTTCATTCCGTAACGGCTTAAGAGGGCATGCGCTGCTCCAAAGGAAGTTTCGGCATGCTGTTGAAAGGTGACTCGAGTATTCCCCTGGACGAGGAATGTTCTGTCCCCATACAACTCCACCGACCTTGCAATGGCACTTTGAATAGAAGCCGGCCGGTCGACAAAGGCACGGCAGGTGCCGTAGCTGGTGGCGATGGTTGCTAAAGCAAAGGGGCCATGTGGAGCCGTCAAGAGGCCGATTGCTTCGGTGTAGGTCGGCATTGCCTTTGTCCCTTCATCCTCAATGGCCCTATTTAACTCACTCCAAGGTGGCGCGCTATGAAACTTCGTTTGATGCCGAAGCCGGCGTTTATCAGGACGATGTCCACCTCTGGGGAGATGTGTTTCACTAATTCTGAGCCGTAGGCCAAGAATCCCGCGAGGTCTCCGGCGGCTTGAAAGGTGGCGATCTCGCGCATCATTTCACCGGCGACTTTGGGGATGAGATCGTAGTTGAGATGAAGCCTTCTGTTGCCGGAGGCTGATTTTTCTGTCTGCGTGGTTTCTACCACGGTGATTGCCCCCGCTTGGAGCAGCTTGCCCCACACGATCATGTGGCCATAGTAGTGGTCAGCGGTACCGGCCTGGAATTTTTCCACCCCGAGATAGCGGGGCCCTATTTGGAAGGCTAGGAAGGCCCGGATCAGGTCGCGGTATTTTTCCTCGGAAATTTGTCCTTTTGCGAGGAGCATGGCGGGTTGAATCGCCCCGATCAGATCGGACAATGGCTCGTCGCCGCTCCCCCAGTGATCCCCAAAGACCTGGCCCATCCGGCCGTTGGGCGTCTCGAATTCACGCAGCGGGCCAATCGCATGCCCCGACTCGTGGGCGCAGACAAATTCCACGAGGTTGGATTGAGCATCCCACGCGCTGACATCCTCATCCAAGATACGACCCAGGACCACCTTGAGTCCCGAGGCCTGGGCCTCGAGTCCCTCCATCACGACGAAACGGTTTTGACCTTCCACACCCTCGTAACCAACGTTGGGAAAGTTGTACCCCAGCGGTTCGGTGACTTGATAAGTTGGGAGGAACCCAGCCGTGACCAACTGCCGCATCGGATCGGCAAAGCCGCCTCGCGGTGATAGCGTCCGGGGTGTGTAGCCCGGAACGCCCGCCAACGAATCTTCCAACTCTTGAAAGGTCCACTGACGATCTTGTAAAGTGGCCGCCAATGTCTGGTCCTTGAGACCCAACGCCATCAAGTACGGAAACTTGGTTTGATCCGGCCAATAAGCCTCACTGGGACCGATATGGAGCCGCAAGGGGCCGCCATCTTCTCCGGCATCGATGGTGGCCTGAACGGCGCGGGCCTCATCTTCGATCTGTCCCGATTTAAAAAATTGGGCCCAGGCCTCGAGTTGGGCGACAAATTTCGGATGCAAGTTTTGACCATGGCGCGCCACGATATATGTAAGCCATGTGCTTAAACGCCCATGGAGTTCACGATAGGTGGCGTGAAGGGGGAGGGGGGTTGCCACGACGGCATCTTCTTGATGTTCCAGGACGGTGGTCGGCCGCAGTGCCCCGGCATCGGTGAGTTGTTTGACTTCATCGAGGCTAAAACTGGCATCGATCATCCCATTGATGAGGGGCTTGTCCGGGAAAAATGGAAACAAACTCCCCGCCGGATCGCGGCTTATCGCACCCGCCAATGTGTCGCGATGGAACCGCTCCCAGAGGATCTGCGCATAAAAATCAGCGTTCCCAGTCTGACCCATCCACTGCCTGAGTCCATGATAGGCCGGGCCATTTTGTTGCAAGGCCTCGATTTGATCAATCAGCGGCTTCACTTCGTGCATCACGAGCCGCACCGTGGCGCGTTCGTCAGGGTTGAGCGCCGTGAGGTCGCCGCAAAAGGTCACCCAGTCGTTAAAGAAAAAGCTGCTCTTGACCAAGGCGACCCGGCGAGTTTCGACCTCCTGAACGATGTGTCTGACCCGCGCGGCGGTGGTCTCATCCAGGTCAGCGGGGAGAGGGGTCCATTGGCTGGATTCAACCGCCCCGTTTGTCTCAAAAAGTTGCACGCCATGGTCACCGCCGCGCCCGAGTGCCAGGGTTGTCGAGGCTGTTTGGGCCTCCGCGTTGAATCGGGCGATATAACGATTCGAGACCTGGCCTCCGGCTGTAACGCTGGTGGGCGGGGTGGGGAGTAGGGTTTTTAATACTAGGGTCATCGTGCCGCTCCTTTTCGTTAGACAATCCCTCCTAGTCCCACCTCTGCCAATATCGCCGCTACCGCGGCGGTCAACCGTTTTGCGTAGGGGATGTGCAAAAATTCGTTGGGACCGTGGGCGTTGCTGTGGGGGCCGAGCACCCCGGCGATTAAAAATTGCGCCGCGGGAAAGGCTGCGCCCAACATCCCCATGAACGGAATGGTAACGCCTTCTCCCATGGCGACAGATCCTTGACCCCAGTAGGCCGTTGAGACCCCGTTGATCAATGCGCTCAGGGCCTCAGGATGTGCCGGTGAATTCCAACCGTCCGAGGCGCGAGTGCCGGAAACGGTCACTGCTGCGCCATAAGGTGGCTCACGGGTCAATTCGCTTACGATAAAATCGAGGGCCGGACTTGCGGGCAGCGTCGGGGGGAGCCTCATGGAGAGGCGAGTTTCGAGCCCCGGATGAATCAAAGGACTGGCGCTCCCGATGGGAGGCAGGCCTTCGATACCGATTCTGGTCAGGGAAGCTTGCCAACTTTGCCTCAAAATGAGCGCTACCTCATCGTCGGTGGTAGGTTGAAGTCCAGGCACTTTGGAAAAAGGTTCAAAGATGGCCCCTGGCATCAGACTTGCCATAGCCGTTGCCTCTCGGGTTCTCCCCTCGGGAATTTCGACCCGCAATTCCGGTGGATAAACCAATCCCGTGGTGACATCCCGAAGCCGGGCCAACAGCATCTCTGTGATATCGGAGGGATCGTGAATCACCCCGCCCCCCGATCCGGAATGTGTCCCTTCCCGCAAGACCTGGACCTTCAAGTTTGCCATGGCGACACCGCGGAGCGAGGTGGTGAGCCAGAGCCGTTCATAATCTTTTGCCCCCGAATCGAGACAGATCACCAGCTTGGGACTGCCGATAGCTGCAGCACAGTGCTTCATGTAATCGGCAAGACCGATGGAGCCAGACTCCTCGGCGAATTCAATCATGATGACAATGCGCGGGTGGGGAATTCCTTGTTCCTGGAGCGCCTTGACCGCGGCGATCGAGGAGAACACGGCATAACCGTCATCCGCCACGCCCCGGCCATAAAGCTTCTCCCCTTCCAAGGTGGGTTTCCAAGGATCCAACCCCTCGCGCCACTTCTCCAAAGCCGGTTGTTTGTCCAAATGACCGTACATCAGGACCGTCTCGTCCGTTGTGCCCGGGATTTCCACCAGTAGGACGGGAGTCAATCCGGGAAGTTTTTCCACACGGATCGTAGCGCCGGTAACATTCTGATCCTCAATCCAAGGACGCACCAACGCCAAGACCTCTTCGATCTTTCCATCGGTATCCCAGAGTGGGTTGCTGATCCGCGAGACATTGGGGATAGTCACGTATCTTTTTAACGCATCCACAATGGTCGCGTCCCAAATACGATCAGTGGTTTTGCCAATCGCTTCGATCTGTGGCGGTGGAAGTCTCAATCCGGGTATTGCCGATGGGATCATCATAGCATCTCCTTTGGTTGCTGATAGCTCGGCTATCCTGAGAAATGGTTGCGGATTTTTTTCGATTTTTTTTGTCCGCGTAACATTTTGACAGCTTGATACACGCCAAAAGTACGGCGCACCGCCTCCGCAAAAACGTCCCGAGGCACTTTTGGGAAAAGGGCGGTGTATCGTTCGAGTTCTTCGGGATTTAAGGGGCGCCGGTTGAGTTCGAGGTCGGAGACGCTATGGCAGCCGGCAGGTATCGAGAGCTGAGCGGCCATCTCTTCCACGGTCAGGGCCAATTGGGGGTCGGCTTTGAGCCGTCCCAGATCTTTTCTAAGAAAAAACAGAAGCTCCCCCTGAGACGGGCCGGGGTTCCCTTCGTGGCGCAGATAGAGATCAATCTTACCGAGGTCCCCTACCCGGCCGCTGCTTGCATATGTTGTTTGGACCAAAATCGGGCGGCGTGCCCGGAGGGTCTCCCATCGGGGAGGGACGGTCCCGTGGTAAGGGGTTTTATTGGCGAGGTCGGCCAGTTCTTCCAACGGGATGTTGAATCCGCGTTCGTGGGCCAGACATTGCAACAGGGGGAGGGTCGGACGCCTTCTGTCCCCCTCCGTGTCACTGAGGGTATCGACATCGTAACCGGTAATCTCGGAAAACCGGAGCAAGCTCCAGCCGCGCAAGATTCTTTCAAAGACCAGGCGGCGGCCCAATCCCTCTGGATGAGGCCTTTTTGCGCTCTCGATCCAGATCCCTTGTTCTGAAGGACGAACCACCGGGGTGTAGCCCGTCAGATGGTATTTTTGCTTCTGTGGCACATCGATCAGGCCTCCCGTTGGTGCTTGGATGGGGATCAGGCGCGGCAGGTCCGGAATGGCGGCTAGGAGTCCTTCCGCGCCCATCTCGAAAAAATCGATGATTCCCCTGGTCACCTTCATGCTCCAAGGGAGGGTCTCATTCTTCTCTACGCGACGTAGGGCGGCCATACCGGTTGCCGCGATCGGGAAATCGGGTTGTTTCAGTGTACTCTTGACCGTCAATCCTCGACTGACCCGATGCGCCTGCGAGAGTCCACCGAATCCGTAGCGTCGCAGGTCCTCCATCGGCCGAATTGCCTTGCTCAAACGGAGGGACAGTTTCCCCTTTCTTCGGATGACCTGAAAGTAGGGATCGATCTCTCGCTGATAGAGAATGTAGGTGAGTACTGCGGCGTCGGCAAGCTCCAGGGCGTTGAGGATTGTCTCCAGGCGTTTGACGGGAAAGAAAAGGCCCGTTCTGGAGATGCCTCGCACACTGTCCCAAGAGATTCCGATCGCTTCAAAAAAAACCAGTTTATCAATGCCCAGTCTGCTCATTATTGCTTCCAGATATTGGTCGAAAGACGGCAGTGGCCCTCCCATCGGACCGATCAGGGGGTCGAGCGATCCGTGTTGTGTCCGGTACATCTTCTTGGCGACGATCAATTGAACGGCGCACCGGTAAGGTTTCGAGAAACCTTCCTTTTGGGGGAACAGGCAGGTCGCCAGCATGGAGATAGACCTCGGATCCGTCGCCCGAACCTCGCCCCGATTTTGTTTGGTGCGAAGCAGGGCCTCAAGACGGACCGCCCCCTCTTCCAGTGAAAGCGGACCGGTCGGGACCATAAAGGTGTCCAGTGCCTGCAGGCGACGGATCTCCTCACGCGTCCCCGCCCGCTCGATGTAGGGAAAATTGGGAAGTTCTTGGAAAGGGTGATTCACGTAGCCATGAGGTTCGTCGGTGGCCCTGGTTGCAGGAATCGGATGGGGGGTCATCAAAAGATGGCGACACTCCCTATGGATCAGGACAACGAAGTCCAACTGAGACAAGGAGATATGGGCATCGTGTGCGATGCGCCTGTGAAACGCCTGGTCGTGATCTTCGGATGCGGCGGTCTTGTTGCAGCGATCCCGATCGAGAGAGCGGTTGAAGTGATCCCAAAGCGTGCCCACCATGGACCACACCTTTGGCGAGAGGTTGGGATGTTTCACCAGGGGTATGAGCATGGGGGCAACCTCCTCCCACGGCAGGAGACGCTTGAGGGTAGGCGATTCTGACATTGCAGCGCCCATGTCCTCTTTCATGGCGGTTGGAGGCGATGACAATTGAGAAACCGCAGACGATGTTCGGAAATCATCCCGCATTGCCGCCTCATATCCCTGAGGATGGAGCAGACGGAGGAGGGGGTTGGTCAAGAAAGGCGGTGATGCCGCGACCGCGGCGACAGATGGTCCGACCGCTCCGGCTGGAAAGAGCGCAACAGCCGCAGGGACAATTCCCCCTTGGCGTTGGCTGAAGGCCTGCCAAACCGAACCGAAAATTTTGATAGGTGCAAATAGTGTCGATACGTCCCGCATTTGCAGAGGTATCGTGTTGTTCGGCGATAAGTTGTGTAAAATTTTTTCAATTATTTTGTCCGCTTAACATTTTGACACCCATAAAAAGCGATGCTAGGACTAACCCGCTTCATTCCGCGGTAGCTTCCGCCGAAGGCGGACCCGCCTCTGGCGGGCAGTGGCATAAAGATAGACATATGTATTATGTTTATGTTTTAACAAGCCTTTTTAATGGGAAAAGATATGTAGGTTACACAGGCAAGCATCCGGAGCAGAGGCTTCAAGAACATAATAAGGGAGCTAACCAGTTTACGCGCAGTAACGGACCGTTTAAATTAGTGTATTCAGAGTTTTATGAAAATAAGACAGATGCGATAAAAAGAGAAAGATTTCTGAAGTCGGGTCAAGGTAGGAAATTGTTAGACGAAGTCATTCCGCGGTAGCTCAGTGGTAGAGTAGGTGACTGTTAATCACTTGGTCGCAGGTTCGAATCCTGCCCGCGGAGTATTAAAAAAGCCCTCATTAAGAGGGCTTTTTTATTTTCTAAAAATGAATCTATGTAAACAGGGGACTACGTCAACTTACTAAAAACCGCTCATACTTCATCTCATCAAGATCAACGACCACATAAGACAATTCATGGAGTTGACCCGGCTGGATGCAAACAGTCCGACCAACTTCCGCAAACCATTTCCCCGTCATCCGAGGCGATTCATGAATATGACCGTGCAAAGTAAACAAAGGCTGATTTTTTTCAATAAATTTGAAGATGGCCTTTGAACCGACCTCATCGCCGTTGGAACATTTGTCCAGGCCGAGACGTGCCGGCGGCATGTGGATCACATAAACCGCCTTGGACATATCTTTGGGACGAACAAGCTTCTCCATCTCCTCTTCAATGGTCGGCAGAGTCTTGGCATAGGAAAACCAGTTATCAATTTCCTTCCATTTGCCTCCTTCCGAAAGCACACCACTTCCGAATTGTTGTTGAAAAACGTAATCATCCGAATCCATCCGGCAGCGGTCCTTCAGGCGAAAGGGATAATCCGTCACCCAATTCATGCCGATGAATTCGTAACCTTTGATCTCGACTTTGCGCTGGGCGATGCAGTGCACGAAGGGAAAGGCCCGGCAGGTTTCCTCGAAGAGAGGATCAAAGATCTTCAGATCGTCATTACCCAAATAACCAAGGTAGTGGATTTCAGAATCATTGAAGCCGGCGAAGTGATTCTTGAGATAGCCGGTAATGAACTTATCCTGCTCGAACAAATCCCCCTCTTTGGGAAGCATGTCGCCACCATTGACCAAGGCAGCCACGCCGTGGCGTTGAGCGAGCTCGAGCAAACGATCATATTTCCACCGGCTCCCATGCAAATCTGTGACAAACAAAATCTTCATTTTCCCTCTCTCAATTCCTTCAACATATTGCAAAATAGCGCCCCCTGTTCGATCGCATCATCTAGCGCGCGATGGTTATGCGGAAGCGGATCAAACCACCGCTTAGGCATGTTCTTCTTGGTGGCCTTCCGGTAATCCGTTTTTAAAAGCGCCATTGCCAGAGTCTTGATGTCTAAGGCCGAATGCGAAAATGGGCTCTCGCCGGCGAAACGAATCAGATACCAATACATGAAAAGGAAATCATACGTCGCCGGATAGCCGACAAAAACTGGCGTGCCCGGCAACCCTTTAAGCCACGCCACATAATCCTTCATCGCCTTCTCGGGCGATTGCAAATTCTCCCGACAGGCCTTCCAGGCCTCGGGCTGTGATTTCCACCATTCCATCGTCTTGGGATCCGCCGCGGCGCCGGGCAAGGTTTCGAGATTGGCCGTAAAAGTGCTCACCAAAGTCTTATCCGCCAAATAAGCAGCCGAGCCGAAGCTCAGCATCGAATTGACGCCCGGAATAGGTCCATCGGCCTCGACGTCGGTGCTGACATAAATTTCGATTTTCACACTCATGATTTGTGAGCCTTTGCCAGCATTTGATTGACCACTTGAATCACCTCTTCAATCGTGGCCGGGGCATCGGTGATTTTTGATTTTCTTAAGAATGCAGCCCAATACGCCTGCAAGCGTTCAATGGTTTCCGACGTAAAATCAATAGCCGCGACGGTCTGCGTTTTACGTTTAGAAAAGGTGACTTCGATATTATGTCTCACAGTCTCAAAGTTCAGAGATTCAAGGCGGGAGAGTTTAAACAGGTCGTAGTAGTCCTTCATCCGCGTGTTCTTGATGCCGCGCTTGATGGCAATTTGGAGTTTCTCTGAAAAAATTGTTTCCGGAGGATATGCAAGGATATTGAAATCAGGCCCGATCAAAGGCTGGCCACGATATCGAATTCGCTCCAAAGGAATTTTTTTCGCTTCAACCAGGTCGCCAATGGCTAAGTCCATCCGAAGGAGGCCTTTGGCTGTCCCAAGCCTGAAAACACATCTGATCCGGACGCCGGGATAATCCATTTCCGGATGATTGAGCGGTGCACCGTCCGGCGGATCCCAGATCAACCCGTCGTCCATCGGGATTTCCAAAATACGGCGAATTGTCGCCAAGACATCCTCAACCTTGTTACTGACCTGGCGGATCGAGAAGTCGAGATCTTTCGTTTGCCGTTCGGTGTCTATCAAGTAGGTCAACAGCGACCCACCTTTGAAAATGAATCTTTCCAGAAATTCGGAGGAAGAAAGCTTTGCCAAGAATTGCTCCGCGCCATAGCGATAAAGTAGATCCTGGAAAGTGATCTTTTCTTCTTTGGCGACGTTCGCCAATTTGGCTCGAATACTTTCGGCTTTGTTTTCCATAAATTCACTCGTCCGACAGAAGGATGGTCATGAGCTCGTCGAGAGGTTTTCTCATTTTCTTTGCATATCGTGATACCTTATCCAGATCCTTATCTTTCAGTTTCATATAGGCGCGCATCACCTTGTAAGCGGCATCGATTGGAAGAAGCTTGAAGGCATCTATGACGGATTTTTCACGATCGTAGATGCGCACTTCACGGATGCCGATTTTATGTCGTACAATTCCCATCGAATAGGAATCTCCTCGTGGGTACACGATCCGATATTCCTGATTCATGATGCGATGCTGTCGGGGAAATGCCAGCCAAATTTTGCGCTCAAATTCATCGGTCAGCTCGTAGTAATTGAGCGCCGACACGCCGCAAATGACCGCATCGGGGTAAAGAGCGCAGGCTGGGGCGTATTGCTTAAGCGGTTCGCCCATCCAGTCCGTATTCTTGGAGTAAATGCGCTTGGCCGGTTTATGGAGGGTGTCTTCTTTGACCATCCGGCTCAGAGCCATCTTGCTTATGCCCATATTGAGGGCCTCATAAAGCGTAATGAAATCGTTTTTTTCAATAAATTTCAGTAGTTTATCTGATGGCATGCCTGGACGTTACTATATTTGACCTTTTATTACAATGGACAAATTTAGTAACTATCCAATATGTTACTATCTTGGATAAGTGAGCTCTCTTATCGAAGAGAGTAACTCCTGTTAATAAAGTAACAATGTTTTGAGAAGGTTGTGACTTTATTAACCAACTTAGCAAATTCCGTCTAATTTAAGCCGCCAAACGCTCGACCATTTCCATGAGATCACGCCCTTCCGGGCTGGTTAAAAAAGTTCGATAATTGTCTATCGCCGGGAGTATTAAAAAAGCCCTCATGTAAGAGGGCTTTTTTATTTTCTAAAAATAAATCTATCCACAGGCTTGTTTTGGTTGTTCTCTTTATATTTTAACTGGTTCCACGCGTGCCTGGCACGATTGTTTGTGGCACGATTGTTTGCGCGTGCCTGGCACGATTGTTTAAAAAGGACTCTTTTTCATTTCGGCACCGAGATTTGATACTTCGAATCAAAACGCCCACCCTTGACCAAGGATCGTTTGCCCTTTCCCAAGTTTACCCTCGACGGATTGATTTTCTTAACCCACGGCAGATTCTGTTTCTCGGCAAGGTAGAGAAAAAGCCTCTTCACCTTGATCGAGCGGCATTGTTCCAAAAGGCTTTGGACAAGCTGTGGCCTGAAAGTGTTCAATCCTTCCATCAAAAGGCTTGCCTCTTCAAAGGATTCTTCTTGAGGAACAAGATAGAGCATTTCTAAGATAGCTCTCTCCGGAGAAGAGAGCGTGATTTCAAAAGTGCCCATGCTTTTCTTGGTCAGTCCAGCCGGCTTTCTTCCCGAAAAGAGATCCGCCATGACGTAATGCAAATCAACTTTTTCTCGAAACGCATCAAACCACAATGGCAGTTTCTTTCCAGGCTCTCCAAATAAAAAGACAGGAGGTTTTTCCCCAAGCTGAAGAAAATGCCCATACCCCTGCATTTGAAGAGCCGTCTTGCCGCCAACGTAAACAAGCAGCTTTGACTGCTCTTGCACCGCAAAGACAGCCCCTTCCCATCCCACCGTGTCACCGCTCCGTATAAAGGCCCCATGACCTATTCGGTCGATCCAATTGCTTTTCCGGTAGCATTGAACCAGTTGCCGATAGATGTCTTGCTGTTCAAACCAATGAGAGGTGGCCACCGTTCCGGCAGGCCAAGTCTTTAATAGATGGTTTATTTTATTCCCCTTACGTCCATTCATAGTTGCTAATTTAGAATAAAATTGAACTAATGGCAAGTTAAGTTTATTTTAGATTATAAAAGACATGTTATAATATTCATTTAAGAATAAAATTAAACCAATGTTTACCATCCTGGGATTAGGCGACCTTGCGAACCGGGCTACTCTGGAGGGCTTACCCCTCCAAAAGTGCCCGCAACATCCACGCCATTTTTTCGTGTTGTTCCATGAGTCCGGTGAGGAAGTCGCTTGTTCCCGCGTCTTGATATTTTTCGGCGCAGTCCGTTAGATCTTCCCGCAGTTGTTGGATGATCTTTTCATGATCCTGGAGGAGATTTCCGATCATGGACTGGGCGGAGGGAAATTCGCCGGGATGTTCTTTGACGCGCGCTTGTCCCAGAAATTCGCTGAGGGTGGCCGAAGACTTCTCGCCCAGGGCCCTGGTGCGTTCGGCGACATCGTCAATGATCCCGTCCAACGCTTCATATTGGGACTCAAAAAATTTGTGATATTCCTGAAAATGAGGCCCGGTGACGTGCCAGTGGTAATTCCTTGTTTTTGTGTACAGGACGTATTCATCGGCCAGCAGTACGTTGAGGATAGCGGCGCTGCCCTTGCGGTTGCTGTCTGAGATGTGGATGTTTGGTTTCATGGTTTCTCCTTTTTTTTATTCAAATGTGAAAGTCAGGCCGGTTGTTGAGACGGTGTCCAACTTTCTGAACGAGGGGACGGGGCTGTTGTCGAATTGGAGTTTAAATCCAAGGGTGAGGGCCAGGTGTTTGATGATCTCCACTTTGAGTTGCGTGGTCGACGATACCCGAAAGTTGTTTGCGTTTCTTGCCTCCATGACCGCCGACGTTTCGTTTTCCACAGAGGTCTTATCCGTGATATTTAAGAGATAATCAAACCCGAAGCTGGCATTGTGAGTCACGCCTTCATTGCGAAAGGGCACCACGCCGGTCTGGCGTTCGAATTGATACCCGGCTTCGACGCTCAAGCTGTGTTTCGGAGTTTCCAAGAGCTTGTAACCAAGCCCCGTAAAGCCATCAAACTGATGATTGATGCCGGAGGTCTGGTTAGTCAGCCACCCACCGCCCACGTAGGTGTAGGTCTTCTTGCCAAAGTCCCAAATAACTTTGTCTCTGACGAAGATGTTCCGGCTCGATGTCGTGGCCGGAATGGCATCGTTGAAAACATCATCGCGCACATAGGTGACGCCCGAAGTGAAAACATTGGTCACCCGGTTTTTCTTTATCTTGAGTTTTTCCGAGCCGCCCAGCGTGATGCTGTCGGAGTTTCCCGTCAGAATGGTCGCGTTGAGCGTCGTTTCGTTTTGGAACTTCCAGCGGTGACTCGCGGTTTGTGTCTCTTGAGCTTTCTCTTGAGCGCCAGAGAGAGCGGGAAACAGCAACCATGTGACCGCCAGCACTGAAAGGAGTTTGTGGTAGGATTTCATGAAGCCCTCGCGAGAGAAGTAGGCGCCGCTATCGTGGGCACCGGCAAATGATCCAAGGGTCTGGGAATCTGATGCTCTTGAAAAAGTTCATGCACCTTGAGCGTGAGCTCGGTCAGGCAGAGTTTTTCTTTCACGAAATCTTTAACGATGACTTTGGCGCGCAGTCGATAAGCGGGCAGGGGGCCCAATGGGATTTCTTTGGCCAGGACCACGATCGGTTTTTGATGGTCCACATAATCAGCCCTGGAGACCGCCGCTTCGACGAGATGTTTCGCCAAAGGAAGATTCGCAGACAGGGAGACATAAAAATCCATGTCGACCATCATTTCCAAGGAACCCGTATTGCCGCAGAGGGTCGCCTCTTGTAGGAAGAGATGGTTTGGGAGGGTGACCAAGGTCTTGTCCAGGGTTAAAAGTCGCGTGGCGCGAAAACCGATCATTTGAATGTCGCCGTAAAGATCTCGGAAGGTCACCCGGTCACCGACCTGGAAGGGGCCGTCAAAGATCAGCACCAGCCCTCCAATCACGGATTCGGCGATCGGTTTTAACGCAAAGCCCAAGGCCACCGCCAAGGTGGCGCCGAAGACGAGCAGCCCTTCATGGGAAATACCCCAGACGTATTGTGTAATGGCCCAGGCCCCCAGGAAGTAGGTGATGAAGACGACGACGCTACGCACCTGGAGCAGGATCAGTCGGCGTTTGTGCCATCTTTTGGCCAGATGGTCCGTCAGGAAACGAAAGCGATTGGCGATGAAAGAGAGGGCCAGGATCGCCAACGTCGTGACCATAATCTTTTCCCAACCGAGGATGCTGAGGAGAAATTCTTTGTGTTCCGGATTCATGATGCCTCCTTTATTGGATTCTCAAAATGGTTGCGGTGATGCTCGGTTTGACCGTCCCAGCCCCGTGCCCTCCGGACAATTGCTGATTGAGCGCGGTGTTCCCGGTGAGTTGAAAGCTCAGGTTATCGCCCGCGTTCACAGCGACGATGAAACTCTGAGTGACCGGCGTGTTGATGGCGGTGCCGGCGAATGACGCTTGGCTCCCCGGGATTTCAGCGCCGTTCAGAGCGGTTCTTAAAGACAGGATATCCAAGCCGCCATTGGCCAACGCCCGATAGTCAATGCGATAAAGCCCGGTCTGGTTGCAAGTAAAGGGGGCGGTCCCTGCCGTGTGTTGCCAACCGTTCAGATAGGCATTGGTGTTGAAGGTGATGTCCTGGAAGACGTTCGCCAGGGCCACACTTTGCGTCGTGGTATCGTAGGCAAAGGCATAGTTGGCACTACTCGGCGCCGGTTCACCGGCCTCGCCTTTGTCCCCTTTGATGCCTTGCAGTCCCTGAATCCCCGTTTCTCCGATAGCACCTTGTGATCCCGTTGCACCCACCAACCCTTGCAGACCTTGAGGTCCGGTTTCTCCTTGAAGACCCGTCGCACCCGTCAGGCCTTGCACTCCCGCATCTCCTTTTGGACCCTGTGTGCCAGTCAACCCTTGCAGTCCTTGGGGACCTATATCTCCTTTGGCGCCGGTGGAGCCTGAAGGACCAACGGGGCCGATTTGTCCCTGAATCCCTGTTTCTCCAACAAGACCTTGTGAACCAGTGGTACCGGTAAGACCGGTAGGGCCCTGAGTTCCGGCAGGTCCTACTTCCCCACGTGAACCTTGTAGTCCTTGCACGCCCACATCCCCCTTGTCTCCTTTCGAGCCTTGCAGACCGCTTGTCCCTTGTGGGCCCGCTGGTCCCGTAATCCCACCATTCCCTTGATCCCCCTTGGGACCCTGCGGACCTTGGGGGCCGGCCAATCCTGAAGAAGGTCCGACAGCTCCTGGTGCTCCTTGAAGTCCCGTTTCTCCTTTTAAGCCTTGTGCCCCAGCTGGTCCCGCCGGTCCCGGGGTTCCCGCCAAACCTGCCGTCGGGCCGACCCAGTTGCCGTTTTTGTCGATGACCTCGCCAAACCCGTTGATCAAGACCCTGTCCTGCGAGGCGTTTTCGGCGAGTGATTGGGCGGTGATGGCGACATCCGCCTGGTGGGCCCACGGCACGCTGGACAACATGAGACGGGGACTCATCTCATTGTCCCCGGCGACTTGGATGCCCAAGTAGAGACTGTCATGATCGAATAAATCATTTGGGAAGACGGTCGCCTCTCCCAATTCGGCGGTGTAAACCCCTTCTGAAAAAGTGACCGTGTCGTTTTCCTCCCAAAGAGGCTCGCCACCGGCCGCCAATTCATAGAGACGAAAGGTGACGGGCAGGGTTCCGTCGATGGGGTCTCCCTGCTGATCGATGACAAAACCTTGATGATACAGGGCCTCACGCCCACCGGCTTGCACGAGGCCGGGCAGGAGCGCGAGCAGGAATAACAGCAGGGCTGCTTGGTATTTTTTCATGAATCCCCCTTTATTTTTTGATGGATAAGTCGGAGCTGATCCCTTGATAAGCATTGCCGGCATGTTTGTATCCGGCCATAAATCGGACATGGCCGTGCGCCTGATATTTGTTCGACCGATAACTTTGATTCCCGCTATCGACCGATGCAAATCCCCCGGTGACGAGTTGCAACGTGGTTCCGGTATCTGTCGAAGTGAGTGGATTAATCGGATGTGGATTGCTGATCGGGATCAGGATCGGTTCGCTCCCCCCATTCTGGATGGATGAGTTTGAGCTGTCGCAGGAACAACCAAAACAACCGGTCAACAAGGCCAGGGGGAGAATTATTTTTAAGTAGTTCATAAATTAAGTACGTTGCAACCAGCGGGCCATGTTTATAAGTACTTAATATTATTAAATTTTATTAATTTTTCTTGAAGACGGAGCAACTTATTGTCTATTTAATGTTCTACAAAGAAACGAAAATAATAATAAAATTTAAATATTTAATTTTATTAATAATTTTATAAGTTTTTTATTAATTTGTTCTATTATGTTCTAAGTTGCTTTTGGCCGACATTCCACTTCTGTCCCCTGGCTTGGAATGATAGACTGAGTCTTCCTATGGAATTACCAAAACACCTCAGGGCCGAGCTAGATACCCTCTTGCGAGATTACGCCCGTGATCTTCCGCAAGAGGTGGATGGATTGGAAGGGCTCTGGGATCGTTTTCGGCAGGGGGATCAGGAGGCCCTAAAAAATCTCCATCGCAGGCTTCATACGTTAGCGGGGTCGAGCGCCTCGTTCGGATTTGGCAACGTGAGTGATCTGGCCCGGTCGCTGGAGACGCTCGTTGCCGAACTGGAGAATTCGTGGCAGCAGATCACGGCGGGATTGGCCGAGTTAAAAGTGGCCGCCCGGCAACCGAAGAGGAAGGAGCGACCAGAAACTCGGTCGATTGCCTTTTGATAAAACCGCTCCTCTTTGTCTTGGATGACGACCCCGCCTTGTGTCGTTTGATTCAGATCCTGCTCAAGGCCCATCACTTTGAAACAGTGATCTTTCACGATCCGAAGGAGCTGCTCAAGAAGTTACACAAAGGCGGGGTGGAGCCGGCGGCCATCATCTCCGATATCAACATGCCGGGGATGGATGGCCTCTCCCTGCGCGAGGCGCTGCTGCGGGAAGAACGGTTTCGCAGGCTCCCGTTTCTTTTTTTGACCTCGCGTCGTGCCGTTCGAGACAAGGTACAAGGTTTGGAGACAGGTGCCGATGCCTATCTCACCAAACCGATTGTCCCGGAGGAATTGATCGCGACCCTGAAAAATATCCTGAAACGTGCCGGAGATCACCGGGCCCTGTTAGAGATCGACCCGCTCACTCAAAGTTACAACCGGTCTTATCTGGAACGGCGCCTGCCGGCCTTGCTGGCCGCCAACCGTCATAAATCCTCCATCAGTTGTGCGATGATTGACATCGATCATTTCAAAAAAATCAACGACCGCTACGGCCACCCGACCGGAGATCTGATCCTACGCGGCGTGACGGAAATCATCCGTCAGCACATCCGTGCGGCAGACATCCTGATCCGCTATGGTGGGGAAGAGTTTTTGTTGGTTTTGATCGGCCAGGGAGCAACGGCCGCCTTTACCGCTGTTGACCGCATCCGCAAGATCATCGCTGCCAAAATTTTTGTCGACGCGACCGGCCAAGGCCAGTTGCGGGCGACGATCAGTTCCGGATTGAGCCGCATCACACCCAACCGCACCTTGGCGCAGGCCATTCAAGAGGCCGATCGAAGGCTCTACGACGCCAAGGCGCAGGGTCGAAATCAGACGGTCAAGGCCCTTTCCTGCGCGCGCGTCCACAGCTGATGCAAGTGGGCCCCCAGGGTCATCGGATCGAACGGTTTGACGATGACGCCGATCGCCCCCAGTTTTTTGTACTCGGCCACCTCGTGCGGTTGCGCCTTGGCCGTCATGAACACGACGGGAAGCGCGGCTGTCTCGGGGATTTGCCGCAAGGCCCGCAAGGTGCCCGGCCCGTCCAACTCCGGCATCATCACATCCAATAGAATCAGGTCGGGCGCAAATCCCGGGCCTTGTTCGATGGCCTCTTGTCCGGAGGCGCACATCAGCGTCTCAAATCCCGCCGATTGGAGGGCCAGCGCCGCGACGGCGAGGATCTTGTCATCATCTTCCACACAGAGCACCTTTCGGAGCGGTGTCGAGGGAGATGCGGCCTGTGGTTCAACCGTTATCGTTTTTTGGAAAATCTCCCCTGGCGCACCGACCACCGGTAACTCAAAATAGAAGGTGGTCCCTTGCGTCCCGGAACTTTGGTAGTCAATTTTTCCTCCCAACTGCTCGACAATCGCCTTGCTGATGCTCAAACCGAGGCCGCTGCCGCTGCGCGCCCTTGAGTCGGAGGGGTTGGCCTGGGTGAATTTTTGAAAAATGCGCGAGCGGAATTCCTGTGGGATACCGGGACCCTGGTCCGAGACCGAGACTCGGGCGATGCCCGCCTGGGCACCCAAGGAGAGTGTCACACCGCGGCCAGGAGGGGAAAATTTCACGGCGTTGGCGATCAGATTGGTTAGGACCTGGGCCAGCCGGTCCGGGTCGGCGCGCACGAAGACCGGGCCTGAGGTTTGGTTGGAAAAATCGATGCCGGTCCCGAATTTTTGGGCGTAGGGGGTGTTGGCCTGAAGCACCTGTGCGATCAGAGGGATTAGGGACAAGGATTGGAGGTCGAACTCCATCTTTCCCGATTCCATTTTTTCAATGTCCAGCATGTCGCTCACCAACCTGCCGAGACGCGCGCAACTCTCAAGCGCAATGTCGATCAGCGATTTTGCCTGCTCCGGCATCACCCCGGTCACGCCTCCGGCCATCAGGCCCAGCGAACCTTGAATGGAGGTCAGCGGTGTGCGCAATTCGTGGCTCACGATCGAAATAAAATCATTTTTCAACCGTTCGATTTTTTTGCGCTCGGCAATCTCCACGGACAGTTGACCCTTTTCTTCCAGCAGTCGATTGACGAAGTAGACGACAGTCAGAGTCATTAAGGTGAATAGGAGAAAGACGATCCAAGGAACTGCGCCCTGCGCGGTATAAATGTAGTCATTCCCCGCCAGGCAGGTGATCCGGTATTTTCTCCCGAACGATTCGAAAGTTTCTTCCATCCGGAAGGGGTGCTCGGACAACCCGGGTTCGGATGTCCCGTCTCCGTAAAGAGGGATGCCTGATGCCGTGACATCCTCGAGCCGCACTCGGATATCCTGAACCGAGAGGATGGAAAGGGTTGCGTCCATAAATCTTTGCCAATGAATCACCCCGCTCAGGAAACCTTGCAGCTGACCCTCTTTGACCACGGGAAGGAAGAGCAAGGTTCCCCGGTTGTCGGGGTTGGCAATCCGAGACAAGGGCAAGGGAGGTGTCGCCTGGAGTGTGCCGGTCTGGTGGGCCTCATCCATCGCCCCCTTGCTGAGGGGGTCTGATCCGTAGTCAAAACCGAGCGCCATTTGGTTTGCGGCGACCGGGAAGGTGTAAAGGACAGGGTAGTTGGAGAGCTGCGGTATCCATTCGATGGCCTGCATGAATTCATTCTTCGTCATCACATACGAGGCGAACTGCTCAAATTCTTCGCGGCTGACGAATTGCGACCCCACGTAAAAACCTTCAAAGGTGTTCATCAGGTCGGAGACCAACAAGAACTGGCGCTTGACGGTTTGAATACGGTCTCGGGCGTCGGAATCAAATTGTTTCCTGAGCAAGGTCCCCTCGCTTTGATTCAAAAAATCGAGCAGGGTGAAGGACAGCAAGGCTCCGATAACGAGGATGAGAATTTCGGCGGGGGCCGAACGGCGCTCACCCCACGAGAGTAGGTAGAATCCCACGCTGAGGACCAGGAAACAAACCGCCGTATGAACGGCCATATGGGTGAGTTTCCACCAGCCGTAGGCGGAGGGAACGTTGGCCACGTAGCCAATCAGCGCGGCGATTGAGAGGAGGGTCAAGAGGTTGACCGAGAGGTGGTTGACAATTTTTCCCCTCTTCTCAAAAACGGCGGTGATGAGGGCGGTTCCCACAAACAGGAAACTGGCCGCCGTATTGGGGGCGGGACGTCCGGGGTGCGAGGTCTTGACAGCGGTGAATGGTATGATGAATAGTTGGTCAATGCCGAGATCGATGTTGAGGAGATATTGCGAGAGGATCGCGACCCCTCCCAACATGACGATCAGACCCGTCACGAGGGTTAGGTTTTTTTTGCGCCACGTAAGGCCCAAAAAACCGGCGGCCGCCAGCAACAAACCCAGGGCCGTGTTGAATTGCATCGGTGCCGCCCCGGGAATGATTTGGACGATCCGGGGGCTTCGAATCCACCAGCCGACCAAAGTGGTCAGGGCCAGTAACAAGACCCCCCACCCGATTCCTGCAGCGATTCGCAATCGCCTTGAATCGGTTAGCACTTGGCTTTCTTCCGGCGTTTCAATTGAACCTTGTGCTGTTTGAGTCGGCGATAAATCGTGCCGCGGCTGACCTGCAGGAGGGCCGATGCCTTGGTGATGCTGCCTCCCGACTGCTCCAGGATTCTGAGTAGTTCCCGATACTCCATTTCTTTGAGCGAGACTGCCGGCTCGCTGGCTGGGGCCGGAGAGAGTGTGGGACGGATTCCGTCCGGGAGGGAAAGATCGGATCGTCGTAGCTCCGGTTCCTGCCCCAGGATTACCGCCCGCTCAATGATGTTTTGCATCTCCCGAATGTTGCCGGGCCAGGGGTAAGCCACTAAGGCTCGCAACAGGTCGGGGGAGAGTTTGGCAAAACGCTTGTTTGATTTCCGGCTGTAATATCGCAAAAAATGGTCGATCAGGAGGGGGATGTCTTCATGACGCTCGCGCAACGGCGGGATGGTCAGCGGGAGGACGTTGAGGCGGTAGAAGAGGTCTTCGCGAAATTGATTTTCCCGTATCGCCCGTTCCAAGTCCCGGTTGGTGGCGGCAATAATCCTGACATCGACCCGGATAGTTTTGAGCCCGCCGACCCGTTCAAATTCGCGCCCCTGGACCGCCCGTAACAACTTGGCCTGCATCTCAAAGGAAAGGTCGCCGATCTCGTCGAGGAACAGGGTTCCCCCATCTGCCAGTTCAAACTTGCCGGCCTTGTCGCGGATCGCGCCGGTAAAGGCCCCCTTTTCGTGGCCGAATAGCTCGCTCTCCAGCAGATTTTCCGGGATTGCCGGACAGTTGATGGTCACGAACGGTTTGTTCCTGCGAGGACTATGGGCATGGATCACCTCGGCCACCAGGTTCTTTCCCGTTCCGCTTTCTCCGCGGATCAGGATTGATGCATCCGAATGGGCCACCTTGCTGATCTCTCGGATCAACTGGCGGATTGGCGGGCTGGTTCCGACGATAGTGCCATGATTTAACTCCCGTTCGGTTGTTTTGACCCGGCTCATTTCCAACAGCGGGAGTATTTTTCCCCAAACGGTTTCCGGATTGATTGGTTTGCGAAGGTAATCAGAAGCCCCGGACCGAATCGCCGTCACCACATGGGCGGTATCTTCACTGCCGCTCACCATCATGATAGGGACCTCGCGCAATGCCTTGAAGTCCCGGATCCTTTCCACTCCCAGGCCATCCGGCAGGTGGACGTCTAACAATATCAGGTCGATCTCCCGGGAACGGAGCGTCGCCAATCCCGCTTGTAGCGACTCGGCCAACACCACTTCCGCCCCTTGGGCGCGAAGGTGGATCCCGATCAGGCTCGCAAAATGGGGATCATCATCGACGATCAAGATCTGGTATCCCATGGGGTGTTTTTGGATTACCACAGAAACGGGAAAACCAGGCGATAAAAAACGAAAGGCCCTCCCATCTCGCGATGGGAGGGCCCGGGTAAGTCTTCGGAATCTTAGTTAGATTGCGGTGACTTCGGTCGCATTCTCGCCCTTCGGCCCCATGCCGACATTGAACTCGACCTGCTGACCTTCGGCCAGCGATTTGAATCCTTCACCTTGAATGCTGGAGTGATGGACAAAAAGATCTTTGCCACCGCCCTCTGGGGTGATGAATCCGAAACCCTTGGCGTCATTGAACCATTTTACGGTTCCTTTTTGTTTGGACATACTGTCCTCCTTGTTGTCTGCGGTAGTACACTTGGAAACGATTGGATCTTAAGGTAGGATTACCGAAATCTTCGAATTCCTTACTACAACGCTAATTAGGCTCTCACCCTACAGGGTTTCGTAAGAATAGCAAGGGAGATTTTTGGAGCCTTAATTTGTCGCTTGCCTATTTAACCGGCCAATCCTAAGCAGTGCTATTCCCTATTGGGATTCATCGATATTTTTAACGAAGTTAAACATAAGGATAGCTCATGAAATCAGTCACAGAATTTCCCAGTTTCATCTTGGTAAAGGGTAACGAGGCCAAAGTGGCGCTGGTTGCGGAAGGCAAGACACCGGAAGAAGTGCAAGAGAGCTTAGGGGTTACGTTTAAGTATGAAGGCGATAAACTTAAATACTTTATCAATGCCCTCGATGTGTCGGCTAAAAATGCCAACGGCCTGGCGCGTGTGATGATCATGCGCTTGAATGAAGGGGAGGCCGCTCCGGCTCAAGCCCTGGCCATTGAAGAGCTTTATTATATCCCTGAATTCCGCATCGTGGCCAGCCCTCAGGCGGCGCACAAACAAGACAAAAAAGGCGGTCGTGGTCGGGGACGTCAAGAACGCGGTCCCAAAGAATCCCCCTGGGGACTGTCACCGGAACAAAAATTAGCCAAACGAACCGCCGAAAAAACCGCCGCGGCTCGAAAGTCTCAGGCCAAAGCTCTATAAATCATATTCCTTAAAATATCCCAAATACGCAACCTGAGAACCCCCTCCTGACGAAATTAAGTCATCTGAAGTGAGGTGTTGATAAATGATACCTTATAAGGTATCATTTAGGAGAATTTACATGGGTCGGATCAGGCGAGCATGAGACATAAGAAATTTAAGAAGGTGCAGTTTGATAATAAAAAAAAGGTTTTCCACTTGGAGTACACGTCTGGGCTCAAAATAGAGTGTCCTTACTCGGCGTTAGGCATCCAGGGAAAGGTCACCCAAGCGGCGCCTGATAACGAAGTAGGTGGGCACTCTTTTTATTTTGTACTAAACAACGGCAAAAAAGACTTCGTCCCGTTTGATCAACCGCTCCATATTGTGCAACACCCCGAATATGTCAGACGGCACACCCTTTACGAAGTGACGAAGCAATTGAATCAATTTATTGAGCGGGAAAAAGTTTCCAAACGGGAATTAGCCAGGCGTTTGGGTACATCCTTGTCCCAACTGGCGCGTCTCTTAGACACCACGAATTACAAAAAAGAACTCTCACGCCTCATTGAGCTCGCGGCGATGTTGAATTATGAATTTAAGTGGACATTTAAGAAAGCAGCGTAGGTTTGAGGGAAGTTTGGGGACGTTCTCCACTATTTCCCTATTTCCATTTCTCCGATAGCTATTCATTCTCATTATTTTTACCCAGCTGCAAAATGACAAAGGGAGGATGGGATACGTATTCGCCACCGAGTTGTGAGATGGTTGAGACCTGCCGGTTATACTGAAGGCGATCCTTTTCCGTTGCGAAACGAGGCCTGTCGATCCTTTCAACACGCAGGTTTGTCTGTTTAACCGCTTCCATCAGCGCCGCTTCGGAGTGAAACCGATTGGGGATGGTCACATTGGGTAGTTTTCTCCAAACCTCTTGCCCCTCTCGTAATTGTGAGACATCCGTGACCAGGATGAGGCGACCATCCTGCAACGCAAAAGTTGCGCTGAGTACTTCTTTTAGACCGTTCAGTGTGTTGACGATTTCTGCGGAACCTGGATTTTGATTCAAAGCCGCTAGAGCTTCGCCAATGCGTGTGCGTATCTCATCTTCATGTTTGGAACCGTCGGAGAATACCTTATCTAGAGAGTCGGGAAGCATCACAATCGCGGTCCCGGTTTTTTGCAAGGTGCGTGACAGCTCCTTAAAATGATCTTCAAACGAGGCCACGGATAAATTGCACGCCACATTGATGCTGATGGCCTTGTCAAAAAAATCGTTTGGATAGGGCAGGGCGGCGGCGTCTCCGACATCGAGTGTCACTCGGGCTTGGACATGATTTTCCCTCATGATCTTGCTGGCCTCCTCGATCATCGAAGGTTGGAAGTCTAGGCCATAAACTTTGCCGCCGTTGATGGCGGCATAAACGCTCCAAAGCCCCACACCGCAACCGACATCGAGCACCTTTTGTCCTTGAAGATTGGAGAGATGAGGGAAGAAGAAGGGGGTTACAAAGGTGGAAACATAGGGCCAATCGCGTGACGAGGCGTATTGTTTGACAGCGATCTTACCGTAATCGATTCCCTGACGGGTATGCCCCGCGTCTCCCATGGGGGGTAAGTCCCGTTCCATTTTTTGCACAATTTTGGCCAGATGAACCAGCCCTCGAGCCCGGTCGGCATGAAAGGCCGTGTTGGCCTTCAGAAGATGATCTAAGGCGGCGTCAAGCTCCCCGTTTTGTGCCAATTTTTCGGCGTCTCTGATGCGCGCTTGAATAAACCCAGGGAAGTCACCGCATAACTTGTAATAAAGGAACTCATCCCATTGACCGTGCCGACAGGTTTCCAATAAAGCGGCAAATCCCTCCCATGTCTCATCTTCCGGAATCGTGGCGGATGATTTTTGGGCGAGATCATAGGCCTGTTCCGCTTCATTCCCAGCTTCTGATACTTGCAGGACGAACCCCAATGCGGCGAAGGCCAGCGCTTTAAAACGAAGATCGGTGTCGCGGCTGATCCCGCTATGGGGAGATTCATAAAACCGAACCCGTTCACGCTCGGCAACGACATGAGCCACTATCAACCCAATGGGAGACACAGGCATTGGCCCGAATCGGGTGGCCGGTTTCTCGGCGAAAAAAGAGGTGCGTACTGCGGTGAGCAAAGGAGAGGCGCCACTGATGATATTGACGGCACGGTCAAGTTGGGCGCTATGATCATAGCCATCTGCATCGTCAGAACGGTCGTATCTTAAGTGCGTAAGTACACTTAGGTCGGTCGTTGTCAGGCTATGAGCAGCGGCAAAATGGCGAACATCCAAATTATCCAATGCCCGTCTCGTTGTTGCCATGTCCCCTAGTTGCACTTGAAATAGCATAGTCTCATCCCAGATACCGCTTACCATCGTTTTGATTCTAAAAAAGTTGCCTGGAAATTCAGCTTATTTTCTGAGTATCCATCATTTAATGAATGTGATCTTTTTTATATCAGATAAAAATTTATAAGTTATTAATTTTATTAATAAATTAATATTTTATTCGTATTCATAATAGATACGGTTTTCTCATTTTTAGGGTGCCAAACGTGACGAAGTTATGGAATACTGTCGGGATGGAACGGCCGAATCTTTTCACCTATGATGACTATCGCAAGTATCTGAAGGACTGGTTCACCTGGATGAAAGAGGTCAAGTCCGGTTTTTCGTTTCGGGCCTTTTCGTTGTGGGCCGGGTTCAAGTCGCCGAATCAATTGCTGTTGGTCATGAAGGGGGAGCGGAACATCGCGCTTGCTTCCTTGGGAAAATATTTTGAGGTCTTGAAATTAAAGCAGGCAGAACGTAAATATTTTCAACTCCTGGTCGAATTCAATCAAGCCAAGGACATGGCGGCCAAGGCCCATTACTTTCGAGAACTGTCCGCCCATTGGCTGAAACATGACTCCTATCTGGCGCCGGAGCAATATCGTTATCTCTCCAATTGGTACTACACCGCGATCCGGGAGTTGGTGAATCTGAAGGATTTTGTGGAGAGCGGCCAGTGGATTGCCCGGCGGCTTGCAGGGTTGGTCACCCCGGTGGAGGCGAAGAAGGCGATCCAGGTGTTGTTGGAGTTGCGGTTGTTGGCCCGCGATCAGCAGGGGAGGCTGGTACAGACCGCGAAATATGTGACGACCGGGGACGAGGTGCGGGAGGTGGCGGCCTTTCTCTACCACGAACAGATGATGAAGCTGGCCGCGGATTCGCTCCGCAACAAGACTTCGCAGGAGAGGAACCTGACGGCCTTGAGCTTCACCATCAAGCGGAGCGATTACGAAATGATTGTCGGGGAAATCACCGACTTTCGGAAGCGAGTCATCGCCGCCTTGCAACAGAGGCGTGAGCAGGATAAAGACGAGGAGTTGTATCAGTTAAACATTCACCTGTTTCCCGTGACGAGGCAATGATGGTTATGAAGAGATGGTTATTCACTGCGGCAATGTTTCTATTGCTTGGGTGCAACGGGATCACCGAGGTTGGCAATCCCGTCCCTACGCAGGCAACCACCGCCAATGGGGCGACCCAGGCCTTGAGCGCCAGCGCCAACACCTTCGTCAATGCGGTTGGCCAGGAATCCTCCTTGAGTGCCCTGGCCCTCCGAAGGGAACGCCCGTCGGGATTTGAACAATGCACCTTCAGTGATGCGGGGGGTACCAAACAGCGCACCTGTTCTTGCACCTCCGGGAGTTACACCGAGGCGTTTGCGGAAACTTTCTCCCAGTCTGGCACCGTTTTTAATATCGATGGGCAAGTCTCAGTTCACTTCGACCAATGTGTGGTATCTTCGTGCGGTGCGAGTGTGACCTTGGATGGGGACATGACCGGGCAGGTGAGTGGGACGATTGATGACGCCAACTCCTCGGTGAATCTCACCATCCAACATGCCACCTCCGGTGCCTGTTCCGGCATCACCGCCAACGGTACGAGCATCGGTTTCCAACTGAGCATGGTCGACAACGGGACCAGCCACGACTTCTCCGGGACGATGTGCATCGGCGGCACCAGCTTTGACTTCAATGACCTTCAGCAATTGGGAAATCTGCTCGACCCAGCAGGCGTTTGTACGGACGGATTTGGTCGTTAAATCGTATCTTTTATTATCATTAAAAATTGTTTTTTTAAAATATTGTATGTTTTAAATACTTATTTTTATTAATTAATATTAATAATAGCTGTATTCTAAATAGATACGTTTTTTGCCTTTTTCTCTAGTCTCTTCGATCCACTCTTGCTACCTTGAGTGCCTAACCAAGGAGGAATTATGCAAGTGCAGCACGAGAGTTTGAAAAAGGGATTGCAAGGTGGGGTGGCCATGGCGCTGCTCCTTTTGCTTACGCAGTGCAGTGCCACGGGGACAACCACCGGGACCAGTGGTACCGTCAGTACGAGTGCCTCCACCGCCGATGCAACCACCCTGGCGGTATCGGATAGCGTCACCGGCACGCTGGGGGCCTTAGGGGGGACGGCGGCCAGTCTGTCGGCGCTCAGTTTGGCGGATGGATCAGATCACGATGGGAGCGATGATGGCAATCAGCCTGCTCAGACCGGTGAGGATCATCCTGCCCAAGGAGAGGAAAGCTCAGGCCATGAGTCCCATGACCAGCATTTCCACAATTGCTCCTTTGACGAGGCGGAGCACAAGGTCACCTGCGCCTGTGAAGGGGGCGGAACGGTCAGCTACATCTTTCAAGACGCCTTGAGCTTTGCGAGCCATGAAATCAGTTTCAATCATCACTTCCTGACTGAGTACGAGCAATGTGTGGTGACCAGCTGTGATGGGTCGAAGACGGTCAACGGCGAGGTGAGCGGGCTCATCTCTGGAACTTACACGGAGGGGGGGGCGGCGAATGTGACCGTGACCCATGAGACCTCTGGGGCCTGCTCCGGCATGACGGTTGATGGGGCCGACGTTGGTTTTAGCATGACCATGACCTTTGATGGAACGAACGAGGCGTTGTCAGGACAAATCTGTCTGGGTGCCACCGGCAATGTGTCGCCCTTCACCAATTTGGCAGAGTTGCGGAGTGTCCTCGATCCGGGCGGACAATGTTTGGTTCAGTGAGAAGATAAAAGAATATCCAGGTAACCCAATGGCCCCGTCCTCCCCAAGAGGGCGGGGCTTTTTTTTGGAAGTTTGTGGAAGTTTGGTGAATCAGGTTTCTAGCCAGGGGATATCCACCCGCAATTCTTTGGAGCGTCGGTTCAATTCTGAAACTCGTTCATTGAGATAGCGGCGGAAGAGGTCACGACTGGTGATGAAGAGGGGTTCGCCATTGGCCACTACCTGTTGGCCATCGACGTAGACATCGGTGGCCGTCTGTCGCGTCCGTACGATCCGGCCGATGATATCTCGGTTGGACTCAAGATCAATCATCGCTGACCAATCGAGCTGGTTCCAAAAGACCAGATCGGCCCGTTGTCCCACCGCAATTTTCCCCAATTCTTTTTCCATGCCCAGCCCGTGCATGCCGCCTGTGGTGGCCATGGTGAGAATATCGAGCGGGGAGAGGGCCGCCGAGTTTTGATAACGCCCTCCAGCCAAGACTTTGGCCGCCCACATTTCAGCTCGCAGGTCGAGCATATCGTTACACGGGGCGCCGTCAGCGCCGATCGCCACATGAACCCCGGCGCGCAGAAAATCGGGAATGGGGGCGATGCCGGAGCCAAGCATCCCGTTGGAACCGGGACAATGAACCGCCGTGGCCCCCACTCCGGCCATCAAGGCGATCTCCTCCGGGGTGGCATGGACACAGTGATGCAGGAAGGTCTTGGGGCCTAGGAAGCCTAACTCGCGCAACATCAAGATATTGGCCCTATTAAAACGCTTTTGAATGGCTGCGATTTCTCCCGGGCTTTCCGAGGCATGGGTTTGGATCACCCAGTGATTATCTTGGGCCATCCTGGCCAGGGCTTGAGCGGTGCGTGGTTCCGAGGTTAAGAGGAAACGCATCGTGACGGCGGGATTGACGCGTTGATTGGTTTTTTTTGCAAGTTCGGCGAGGTGTTGCATGGTTTCCAATGTCTTGCGCAAGGCTATTTCTGGAGACTCATGGAGTCGTTTTGGGAACGGGACATCCGGATCCATATGGTCCATCACGACATTGCCGGTCCACACGCGGAGGCCGGTGGGCAGGATGCCGTGCTTCACATAGGCCGACGTATGGTGGACGGTGCCCATGTCGAGACAGGTGGTGGCCCCGTGGCAGAGCGCCTCGGCCGCCCCAAGATGGGCCGCCATGGCGATGTCGACCGGATCCATCGCGGCCTCACCGGGCCAGGTATGATCCCGCAGCCATTGCAGGAGTTGTTTTCCTTCCCCCTGTCCCCGCCAGAGAGTTTGGCAGAGGTGCGTGTGCCCGTGCATCAGTCCCGGGGTGACGATCCGATTTTTACCCGTCACCTGCCTTGCCTCTAACTGCACAGTCGCCGACCTGAGTTCGTCGGGCATGTTTCCCATCGTCCCGACCTCGGTAATGCGGCCATCACAAACATGAACATAGGCGTCACGCAGTACGCCCAGGTTCCCTTGGCTCGGATCATTGGTGACCAGCACCTCGATGTTGGTCACGACAAAGTTCGCCGTCGGATCGGGTAAATTTCTTAGGTAGGGAAACTGACCCGTTGCCAGGGCGGCTTCAGTATAAGGTCTGGCGACGTTAGGTAATGATGATAAATACACCCGACACTTCTCGATGATTTGGGAAAAAGGTTGCCTATTTCGCGGGATTTTTTTTTCAAGTAGTGAGCCCTTCCGGCGAGACAAGAATCGGCAGAATAACGTCCATCATCCTTGTGAAAGATGTCATGGCCGCCTTTGCCGCTGTCGTGACTTCATCATGATCTAATACAGATCCCGCTATGATGCCGGCGCCATAGTTCGTGATCAGCGACATCCCGGCCACCAAGGCCCCCATGGCATAGGCCGTTTGGGCCTCGGGCACGGTGGACATCCCCACCTGATCGACTCCCGCCTGGCGCAACTCACGTATCTCTGCCGGTGTCTCATAGGTGCGGCCCCGCATCCAGGCGTACACTCCCTCCGGTAATTCAATCCCAAGCCTGGCACTGACGGTTTCTTTGATCCTACCCCTGAGTACTGCTGAATAGACATCACTTTGATCGGCAAAATAGGGGAAGACAGGCTGTTGCCTCACACCATCATGGTCTGGACCGCTAAAAACGCTGAGCCCGGACCGGTTGATGTGATCGCTGAGCAAAACGAGGTCTCCCGGTTTGTAGCTAAGATTGACACTGCCTGCGGCATTGGTCAGAAAAACTGTACGACATCCATGGGCAATCGATGCACAGACTGGGAATGTGATCTTATCTAATCCGCCGTCGAGATATTCATAGCTATGGACCCTTCCGGCCAAGATTAAGGCTGGCTTCCCCTGGATTACCACGGAAAAGACTTTGCCGGAATGACCCTGTACAGTAGGTGTGGGCCAGTTCGGCAGTTGATCAATCGGCAGCTCCATGGCATCCGGCAGGCCTTGGGCCCATTTGCTGAAACCTGAACCCAAGACCACGCAGGCCACATGTTTACGTCCACCACTGAGTGTCGTGATCGCCTGCGCCGCTGCCGTCAAATCGACACGCAACGGAATATTTCCCCCATAAATGTTCGCCATGGTTTTCTCCTTAGTAATCAATTACCTCTCTAATCGGAGGGGATGCGGAATGGTTGCGTGATTTTTTTGCGTTCCTGTCGCTCCATCTTGGACCGTTGGTGTGGTCTATCACCAATGGAGAGGTTGGGAAGAAAGTATTAATTTATTAACCCGTCAATTTTTTACCCAATGCGACGGCCCGTTCGCGCAGAGCCAAGAGTTTATCTCCCTGAAATAAGGGGTAGGGGGCATTTGGTTCCAACTGTTGCCGTCGTTTTTCATAAAACGACCCACGGGCAACCCCTAGATTGAGCTCAAAGATGGCCATTTGCAGGCGTTGCCGGGGTGGGAGTCCGGCATACCGGGAATCATAAAGAAAAGATTTTACCAAAGCCAAACTCGGGTGGGTTGGATTGCGTTGTTCCGCTTCCTCCAGCCAATAAAGGGCCTTATCGGGGGTATCAAGATGACCGAAGGAGAGAATCAAGGCGGTCGTAGGATCGGGAAGCAATGCGTAACTTTGAGCAAACAACAGCGTACTTTGGGTTTTGGTTCGAATACGGCGTAATCCCGTCATGATTCCCAAATTGAGGAGGATCCCGCTGAGGGTGGCGATGGGCGACTCCGGCTCTTGTCCTTTGCCAAAATGTCCCGTCCGCCGCCAAATTTCCAAGGGACTGAATTCTATCCCACTGGTGGATAGGTCGTATACCAATCGGGGGCCTGCCAGAAAACCGTTCATGTGTCCGGGATAAGTGAGAGTTTGAGTCCCCTCGGAAGTCATCATGTGGTCGGCCAGGAGTTTGAGTGGGACGCAACCTGAGTCGGAGGTTTGGTCATCCTTGCTGGGACGTTGCAGGAGAAAATCGGTTAACAGGATCGAGTAACGGCTTCCTTGGGGGACCGGCAGGAGTCCCTGTTCTTTCATTCTTAGGACGGCGGCCAAGAATTGTTCCAGCTCGTCCCGGGCGCCGACAGGAGCGATGGCTTGCCAAAATTGCGGCGATTTCATTCCCATGATGGAAAAGAGGGATTGTTGATAGGCGCGATCAAAGATGTGTGTGTTCAATGGATCGGCAAGTGGCCAGTGTCTCCAACGGCTTAATTCCTCCAAGACGGCCAAGGCTGCTTCATGGTCTTTGGGGGGTAACTCCAACCAAGCCGCTTCCAGGTCGATGGCAAGCTCGGCCAGCCCCTTGGCACTGTGGACTACGGCCACGGCTTCACGCAGCGCCTGCCCGCTCCAAGGCCTGGGCCCATTCCCCAAGACTCCCTCGATCATCGCATCCTTTGTCAGCACGCGGCCCGGGGCGGTTTGAAAGCCATGGTGAATCTGCCCGGCCACCGCCGCGGCTTCGGGTTCGGAAAGGGCTTCGAGCCGGTCCAGCAGGAAATCGCTGGTGACATGTAAGAGTTTCCAAGCGACCCGTTTGTGGGTCACTTGCAGTTGTGAAAGGTACTCGGCTGCCGCCGCCAGAGCATGTAGGTCGGGAAGGAGCGTGGCCCCCTTGTAGAGCGCCGAGGCGACTTGTTCATACCGCTCTTCACGGGCCGCACTCATGAGAGAGCTGACCGCGTCATTTAAGACCGGCGCGATCTTACGGTTTAAACTCCATATTTCAATGGTCTGGGTATGCATAAGATCAAAAAAGAATTTGTTCTTTTACCCCCGGGGTCCGATGGACTACACCGAAGACTTCCCCGTAGGGACTCCATCCAAAAATTTTCAGGGGTTTCGTAATGGTAATCAATGGCCCCGGTATGATTGGGTCCTTCGTCTTCAAGACCAGTTCGCATAATTTATGATCGGTTGTTTGGTCAAAAAGTTGCCCATTTTTTCTTGTCGATCCAAAACAGGGACAGTATAAGCGCTGCATGATTTCTGACATTTCCGCCCCCCTGCAACATTTTGAAAAAAACCGCGCCTCTTACCTGAAAAAATAGGGGAACGTTGTTGACTAGATCAACTATCTAAGTTTGCTCAGTCAACAACGTCCCCCATTTTGACAAGATTATTGGGGACAGGTATTTACTCAATAGTTCTGGAAGTTTTTTCCACTCTCCTTGCTTGAGGAAAGATTCTGAAGTGGGTGTCGTAGAACCCAAGGTTGACATATACACTGAGGGGACGAAGTGCGAGATATCCATGAGAGGTTATCGACTGGAAGTTAGAAATGGTGCGTATTTTTTTAGTTATTTCCCAGAAGATTTTTTCAACGATTCTTCAAATGATTTTTTCCGCTCCTGCCGCTCCATTTTGGCCCGTTCATATTCCTTGTCGTAGAGCTGGGGATCATATCCAGAAGAGTCTCCGTGGATGGGACGGTCCTGGTCGAAGCGGTCCTGCCAAGAACCAGTGGCACAGGCGGGGGAGAGAGTGAGTAACAAGAGAAGTTGAAGCACACTAAACATGAATGGCCTATAACAAGTGGAACGGTAGTGAGGAAAGGGAATTTTTTTAGGGAATAAAGCTCATGGCGACGCCATCGAGCCCGCACGTACTGTACTCCCAGAATCTCCATAATCGTGAACCAGGATGGCGTCTGAGCAATCCGCATTGGGACTTACGTACAGGGCAAACAACTTAATTGTCAGTGACGATGGCGCTCCAGCCCCACCCACAGGGGGTGTGGTGGCCGATTTGAGAGCCAAACCTTGAGTGAGTGCGGACAAGCTCGTTGAGGAGCCCAGGACCGTGAGAGTTCCAGACGTGTTCTGGCTCGCAGTATTGCAACCGCAGAGTCCTAAAAAAAGGACAAAGGTAAGGCCTAAAAACCAAGATACTCTCGTTGTTTGACTTGAAAACATGGGATTCTCCTGCAGGCGAATGTATCTCTATTCAAGAGATCCGCAACGGCTTTTATTGAAATAAACATGAGTGCTTTTTTAAATTTTTTTTAAATTTTCCCCTAGACAAGAGGGAAAAAATTAATAAAATATTCACTCATAGCGAGTATGCGGTTAATTTCTTGGCCAAATGAATCGAGCTTTGATCTTTCCGTTCCCAATGCTCAAATGCTTGCCGATGGATATGGGGTCCAGGCCTTTCCTATCCCGCCGAAGGGTCTGCCATGTTCTGTCACCAGTAAAAGTGAGGAGTCTCTGTGGCTGCTGCGAGGCCAATTGGCTGTGAAGGGGGATGCGGGGTCATTCACCTTAAATCCTGGGGATCGTCTGTTGATCCCGCCCAACACACAATATGAGGTGGCGTGTCTCAGCGAGATTGGTGCCTATTACCTTTTGGGACGAAAGCCGGGTTGATCGCCCCCCTGCAACATTTTGAAAAAAACCGCGCCTCTTACCTGGAGGATTTAAAGGAGCTGGTTCGCATCCCGAGTGTCTCCTTCCCCGGGTTTTCCCCAGAAATTGTGAGGGAGAGTGCCAGGCACGTGTCCAACCTCTTGAAAAATAGGGGGTTTGAAAAGGTGCAACTCTTGGAGATCGAAGGATCTCATCCGGCGGTGTTTGGTGAGATTTGTCAAACGCCCGGGGCTCCGACACTCCTGCTGTATGCCCATCATGATGTCCAACCGGCCGGCGAGGAAGTGGCCTGGCAGTCGTCGCCCTTTGAACCAACCGAACGAAACGGCCGTCTCTATGGGCGCGGCACCGCCGATGATAAGGCGGGGATCATCGTCCATACCTCGGCGGTGGATGCCTGGCTCCGTGGGAGTGGGAGGCTTCCCATCAATGTGAAGATCATTGTGGAAGGGGAGGAAGAGACGGGGAGTGAGCACCTGGGACAATTTTTGAAAAAATATCGCAGCCTCCTGGATGCCGACGTGATGGTCCTGACCGACACTGCCAATTTTGACGTCGGGGTGCCCTCGATCACCACGGCACTGCGCGGCCTGGTGGCCGTCGACGTGGAAGTCCGTGCGTTGGAGCATGCCCTCCACTCGGGGATGTGGGGCGGGACGATCCCTGACCCGGTGATGGCCTTGTCCAAGATGTTGGCCTCGCTGGTTGATGCAAAAGGGGAGATCGCCATCCCCGGGATCTTGGAACAGGTCCGCCCCCTGACAAAAGATGAGGAGAAAAATTTTGCCGCTCTTCCGATGACGCGCGAAGAATTTCGAAAACAATCAGGGCTGCTTCCCGGCCTGACGATGCTGGGTGGTGCCCGGGACCCCTTCCAAATCACCTGGCGTCGTCCTTCGCTCAGCATCAACGCGATCCAGGCCTCGAGCCGTCGTGATGCCCGCAACATTCTCTGTGATACCGCCTGGGCCCGGGTCGGGATCCGGATCGTCCCCGATATGGATCCGGCAAAGACGCGCGATCTCTTGATCAATCACCTGAAGCAAGTCGCCCCCTGGGGGATTCAGGTCTCATGCAAGACGGAGGCCTGTTCCGGCTGGTGGCACACACCGACCGATCACCCCGCCTTCCAAGCCGCGTTCCGGGCCCTCCAGGAAGGCTATGGCCGCGAGGCCGTGGCCGTCGGGTGTGGCGGGTCGATCCCATTTGTGGAACCCTTCGCCCGAGAACTAGGCGGAGTCCCGGCCCTGTTGATCGGCGTCGAAGACCCCTACACCAACGCCCATGCGGAGAATGAGAGCCTGCATCTGGGTGATTGGGCAAAGGCGGTCCGATCGATGATCCGGCTCTACCAAGAGCTGGCCGATCTCAAACGGTAAAAAGCATTAAAAATATCTCATCAAATCCAAGCAACTTCTTGCCCTCCGTGACGAAAGCATGTTGTTCATCAAGCAAGGAGCTTTTATGAGCTTTGAGGTTCGAGGGGGTTTTGTGTGTTTTAGTCCGGCGCAGCGGTTGCAGCCGCTGCTGGGTGGGGACATTGCCGAGCCTCAATCGGCCTTCGCCCTACGGGCCCACCTTTGTCGAGAGTTGAGTCATATCACGCGACAGATTACTCAATCCGATGGCCAGATCGATCTCCCCAAAATGGTTCAAGCGCTCAGCTCCATTTACAATGGGATAAATCCTATTTTAGATCGTTTTGGCGTACCGAAGAGTGGGGACATCCGTGAGGCGGAGGAAAAATCTCATCGGCGAGATCAGGACAATCTGACTTCGGTAGAGGAAGGTGATCTTGCCAAAAAGCATCTCTATGAAACCAGACTACGACTTTCTTCCACAATGATCCGGGATTTTGCGCAGATGATTGATAGGCGAGACCCAGAAACAAATCCTGCCACCCTCTGGAATGCCTGGGTCCGCTTCCTCCCCGCGTTTCCCATCGTGCTTGATTGGTCGGTCGTGGAGACGGACCTTTCCTTGAAAGATTTGTCCGATGAGATCATCTGTGGATTGCAACTTCTACTTCCTGGAGAGAGACTCTGGGTGCTGCTGCCTGCTCATGGATTGGTCGTGGGAGATGTCCATAGAGCTGCTGGAGCCAGTGGCGCCATCGCCAAAACACTCAGTCAAACAGGTCCGGTTAAAAAATCATTTGATACGATTGCGATGGGTGCCCTTGTCCTGTTGAAGGCGAAGGTCAAAACACTTTCAGGTATCCTCCTCCCTGATGGGTCAAGCCGCGAAATAGGTTTCCTAACCCCGGACCACGCTCAACAAAGATCTTTTGGCATCCAAGAGCACAAGACCCCCGTGGAATTCAAATTTCTTTCCTAACTGATTTTTCGGAAAGAAAAAAGGCCCGGACCCCGCATTGCGCAGGATCCGGGCCCGATATTCTTGGACAAGCGGTCGTTAGACCGCTGCCTTCCCCGTCTCGCCGGTGCGGATTCGGACGATCTCGTCGAGGGAGGAGATGAAGATCTTCCCGTCGCCGATCTTGCCCGTCTTCGCCGCCTTGGTGATCACCTCGACCACCGAGGCAACTTGGCTATCATCGATGACAATCTCGATGAGGACTTTGGGGAGGAAGTCGACGATATACTCAGCCCCGCGATACAGCTCGGTATGCCCCTTCTGGCGGCCAAACCCCTTCACTTCCATGACCGTCATGCCCTGGACACCGACCTTTTGCAGGGCGTCCTTCACTTCATCCAACTTGAAAGGCTTGATGATTGCTTCTATTTTTTTCATAAGTTATTGCCTCCGTCCTTGATTAATGTTGACCGCTCTTGAGGTGAAACTCCGGGTAGCCATGGATGCCGATCTCAGGGATATCCAACCCTTCGATCTGGTCTTCATCGGAACTGCGGAGTGGGGTGATCATATTGATAATTTTGAACATAATGTAACTGGCAATACCGATGTAGACAAAGTTGGCCAACACACCAATGCATTGTGCCACAAATTGGGAGGAATCGCCATAGAAGAGTCCTTTGACCGTTCCCGCGACACCATTCCACCCATCGCCATAGGTACCATCGGCAAAGAGCCCCAACGAGAGTACGCCCCACGCCCCATTGACACCATGGACCGCAATGGCCCCGACTGGGTCATCGAGCTTGAGGGTTCTTTCCACGAAGTAAACCGACCAGATGACCAAGACGCCGGCGATGGCCCCGATAAGGACAGCAGAAAGGCTGTTCACGAAGGCACAAGGAGCGGTGATGGCCACAAGACCGGCCAACATCCCGTTACAAGCCATACTGATGTCCGGCTTGCCCACGGTGAGCCACATATAGACGATAGAAGCAAACGCCCCAGCGGCCCCTGCCAACATCGTGTTGGTGGCGACGACGCCGATCCGGAGATCGGTGCCGGCCAAGGTGCTGCCAGGGTTAAATCCAAACCAACCGAAGCAGAGGATGAAGGTACCAATGACCGCCATTGGGATATGATGGCCCGGAATGGCATTTGGCTTGCCGTCCGCATTGAATTTTCCAACCCGAGGCCCAATCAACTTGGATCCGACTAAGGCGATTACACCACCGGTCAAATGAACAACGGAGGAACCGGCAAAATCGACGTGCCCATGTCCCAGTCCAAAATTGGATCCCAAGGTAGCCAGCCATCCACCACCCCATACCCAGCAACCATAAACGGGGTACAAAATGATGGCAACCAAGAGTCCGTAAATCATGAAGGACGGAAAACGCCAACGTTCTGCCATCGCCCCTGTGGGGATAGTGGCGGTTGTATCCATGAACACCATTTGGAAAAGAAACATGGTGTAGATGGAGGTGGCGTAACTATCTCCGGAGAGGAAGAACCCCTTCCAGCCCAAGATATTCATGGTCTTGCCAAAGACGCTGATCGAAATGGCATGATCGAGGATTGGCTCGCCGCCTAGGGTGGCCAAGCCACCGACGCCGCCAAACATAATGGCAAACCCGGCGATCCAAAAACCCAGCATCCCCAAGGGATAGACCATAAAGTTCATCGCCATGGTGTGCGAGACGTTTTTGGCGCGAGTAAATCCCGTTTCAACCATTGCGAACCCGGCTTGCATGAACATGACCAAGAAACCTGTGATCAAGGTCCAGACAAAGTTGATGGAGATCTTGTTGTGTCCGACCTGAATGGCGACTTCTTCCAGGGTCGGTTGTCCCGCTACCTTTGCGGCAACATCGGCTGCTGTGCCAAGCGAGGCGCCGGTTGGATCACCAGCGGTCGCGTGAGCCGTCAAGATGGGGAAACCCCACATGACGGTAAGTGCGAGGAGAAGGGCGATCGCATAACGAGATCGTCTCCTTCCCGAAACTGCCCAGATTTTTTTGAACATGAACCCTCCTTTGGGTAAAAATGAAAGTTGAAATAGTAGGGACCAAAACGACATAGCCCTAGCCCACGGCCGGGAGATAAGCAACTATCGTGCCATCAGGCGGTATATTCTAACTATTTGAAATGTTTTAACTTATTTTATATATAGGCGCTCACCTGGAGTATGAATATTAAGCAATGCCTTAAATTTGGGCACTCTGTGGATAATCTGAAGATCAACAAAATAGGGTGGACATTGCCCTAGGTGTCCTATTTAATTACAACTTACCGTGCCCGTCTCCTATCAAGATCAATTTAAACAAGCCCTGACCACTGTCGCGCAAGCGAACCAACGTTGGGGTTATACCCCCGAACCGGGGACCGAGCTCTCATCATTACGTCCGTTGCTGGCTCGCGAACTCAGTCGGCAGTGGGGGGCGGAGCTGGCGGCCTCACTGCTTTTTATTGGTCCGCATTATCTTGTCTTATTGGATGGGATCTTACGTCTCTCCGTGGGTGATGGGAACTCGGTGCTCGTACTTGGCAGCAAACAAAATGCCGAGCTCAAGGTCATTCAACAGGTACGCTCGTTGGTGGTGGAACACCTCGCCGTTGATTCGGATCTTTGGCAACGCCACCTCTCGGAAAATCCCCCCAATCTTTTGGTGGTTTCCCCCTTCCACGAATTGGCCTTGGATCTGCCCAAAATTCAGTGGTTGTTGGGGTTCATCGATCAGAATGGCATTTCCCTCATTATCATTGAACCTAATCCCGCCGATCATCCCGATAAAATTCAACCCCTCATGACGGCGCTCAGTCAGTATCCACAAGTCTTGGAACATGTGACGATCCTTCAGCCCCTCGAACAAAGCTTTCATGTCCCGCATTTTCCGCTGGGAGTCGCCCTCATTGCCAATCCCTTGCTCTTTTCGGCGTTACAACAGATGGCCGATGAAACGTATTCGCGAACGTCCACTTTGATCCAACAGGTTTATCAAAAATTTCTCCAGGATCAGCCCCACGAAGGGGAGGATGTGTCGCCGAAAATCTCCATCTTCCCTTGTTCAGAACCGCTGACCGATTTGTTTCTCAAGCCGGTGGGACATCCCGATCCGATTGACATGAGTTTTGGCGAATCGGAATGGATCCCTCCGGTGGCGTGGTCGGACGTGTTTACCGGGGCTGTTGAAAAAAATGGGGCCGAAGATTTGGCCACGCGCCAGTGTGTGGTGGGTTATTTGCGCGAGAGCCGCGGGGCGCACTTTCAACCCGAACAGGTTTTGCTTGGGGTCGGTGTGCAGGCCCTGATCATTGCCAGCCTCCGGGCGATTCGGCAACTCAAAGGGGTGAGTGAGTTAGAGGTGATCGTGCCAAAGCCAAGTTATGGGCTCTTTTATGACACGGTGACCGCCGCAGGGGCCCACTTAGTCGAGGTGATGACGACGCCGGAACAGCGCTTTTTGTTGCAAGCGGAGCAAATTCAGCCCTTGGGAGGTGAGACCCTCTTGCTCAATATCCCAACCAACCCCGCCGGACAGTACTACTCGGCGCAGCAGTTAGCGGCCTTGGGAAAATTGTTGGAGACATCCGGAGGGTATCTCCTGATGGACGAGGTGTTTGGCACCCTCTCTTTAGATGATAAGCCCGCGGTGAGTCTGGCCGCTCTTCCTCTGGCACAAGATAAGGCCTCGCATGTGATCATTTTTGGCGGGATCTCCAAGGAATTCGCGGTGGGAGGACTACGGCTCGGGTTTGTCGCGTCGCATAATGCCCAGCTGTTACGCTTGATTGAGAAAAACTTGCTGATGTCCCCCGACCCTTGGGCCCTTAGGGCGGCGCGCCATTTGTTTGGTCACTGGGGGGAGCTGATCCAGGGGCATCGAGCCTACCTAAAACCTCGTGCCGCACAACTGAGTCACCTGTTTCTGAAATGGCAGCTGCCATTTCCAGAGGTGGAAGGCGGGTATGCCTTATTTGTGAATTTAAGTTCCTTGTATGGCAAGCGCATGAAGGGGGATCTCATCGATCGTGACAATCTTCATGATGTGCTCCTGACCCACGCCGGAATTAAAATTAAATCGGATCGTTGGGCCAGGGTTCCAGGATATTATCGGTTTGTCTTTGCCATCGATCGTCTGGCAGAGGCGGTGGGGCGTTTAGATCAATTTTTTGCGGCCATTCAGACGTAGTAATTGACGAGGTAATGGGCCCAGTTCCCATTGAACTTCATGGCCCTTTGATACAAATTCCAAGGATAGGGTCCTTCGAGCTCTGTATCTTGATATTCCTGATATTCTTGCCACTCGGCATCCACAATCGTCTGCTTCGTGAAGGTTGCCGATTTTGTCTTTTTTGGGACAAGCCTTCGGGTGAGTGAGGGGATGGGGGGGAGGATGCGTTGAGGGATGAGTGCCAGCATAATGTTGCCCCCCCATCTCTCTAAACGGCACTGGGGCAAAAAAAAGAAGGCAATTTATCAGCGGCGCGGGTCAGAGGTCAGAAATTCAATAATTTCATCCCGATGGGAGGCGGCATCATCGTAGCCTAATTCGAGGAGTTTATGGATATAGCTGGGCATGAACGCCAGGTAACTTAGGATGTCGACCCCGGCAGCCGGGTCAATATCGAGCAGGCGGAGCAGGAGTTTTTCAAAAACATTGAAGGAATTGTTGGACGATTTTTCGTCCTGATAACATTCCGAAAAGAGTCCGCTGACATCGCGCGAGGGGAACATCTTAAAAACCTCGATGCGGGAAAGACCACGATTGGCGATGTCACCTTTAATGCCCTCGCGGGTGAGCATGGAATTAATTTTATCGAGATAATCGGCCCCGTAGACCTTTTCACTCCATTGGACGAGTCGATTAATGCGGGTCAGTTGATCGATGTCATATTGGATCCGGTCCAAAAACAGGGCGTTCATCACCAATCCGACCAATTGACCGAGGGTGGGATGTTGATTGGCCGGGGAGGAATACAATAGCTGCTCGCCCTGTTCATAGCGGTGATGCAACCCCAGGATCATGATTTTATCGGCGCCCAGCTGGATGGCTGGAGACATGGGCGTGTTGAGCTTCAACCCCCCATCGGTGTAATAAACATTGTTGACCATGACCGGGGGAAAAATAATGGGGATGGCGGCCGAGGCGGCGGCGTGCATGGCGGTCAACTCCACGAAGCGATGCAGGTATTCTCCGGTGTATTCCACGTCGGCCCGTTTTTGGACAAACAGCTCCATGTGACCCGTGGCCACGTTGGTGGCGGTCAACGAGACGGCGGCCAAGATTTTTTTCTTGAGGTTTTTTTCGATATTGTAAAAGGGCACCATGGATTCGATAAATGCCGGGAGCGGCGAGCTGTCTAAAAACCCCCGAAAATGGGCCTCGGCGGTCTTGCGCTGAGTTGGCTTGAAAGGATTTATTTTTAATAAATTGGAAGAAATGCCCTTGGTGGTGCGGCCGAGGAGCTCCCCCATGGCGGCCAGGTTTCTTTTGTAAATTTGGTCCTGTTTGAGATCCTTCCACAGCTTGTAGATCATTTTACCCTGGTCTTTAGGGCTATGGGCCAGGGCCGCCATCAGGCAGATGTTGATGGCCCCGACGGAGGAACCACAGAGGACATCAAAGGTCCGTTCCCCGCCAAGCTTGGGGGCAATGGCGGTGCGGATGTAATGAATCACCCCCGCCTCGTAAGCGCCTCGAGCGCCGCCTCCGGAAAGGACTAGGGCTGTGCGATGTGGTCTTTTAGGTGCCATGGCAAGACTTACAGCTTTACCATACTTTTATGGAATTTCCCAAATAAAAACGGCCACCCCTGGGGGGGTGGCCGTTTTAGCGTCTCGACAAAAGACCTTAATTCATTACTTTACTTCTTTGACAGCCTCTTTGGCTTCCGCATGATGGGCGGCCCCTTTGGCTTCCGCCTTGACCGCATCCTTCGTGTCAGCCTTGGCTTCTGCTTTGGCATCCTTGGCAACAGCCTTGGCTTCTGCGTGGGTAGCCTCTTTGGCCTCTCCCTTGACCGCATCCTTGGCATCTGCCTTCACTTCGGCCTTAGCCGCTTCACCTACGGCATGCTCATTGGCATAAGCTGGCACGGCAAAAATCGCGGTAGCCAACAACATCATCATCATTTTTGACTTCATACTTCCTCCTTTAAAAAAACGGTTGGTTAATGGAGCAACAAATCGGCCATGAATCACCATAACTTTGGCGGATTGTCAAGCTTCCACAAAGAGCTTTCACAAAGAGCTTGAACTTCTGAGCCAAGTCCCCTAATTTAGCTCCTCTTCAAAAGTAGGGGGGGATGTGACAAAGGTTATAAAATTATACGATAGCTTGGCTGATATTTTAAGTAAGGGGCAAGATTGGTTTTTGTTAGTCATTCGGCTTTATTGGGGCTGGCAATTTTTTCAGACGGGTAAGGGGAAGCTCGGTAACATTGCTCAGGTCACGGAATTTTTTCAAAGCCTCAACATCCCGCAACCAGCCTTGAATGCCTATCTAGCGGGGATAACGGAATGTTTGGGAGGGCTATTCTTATTGCTTGGGTTGGGGGTTCGATTAGTCAACATTCCACTGATTTTTACGATGGTGGTCGCCTACTTGACCGCCCATCGCGATTCCCTCCAAACGCTTTTTTCAAATCCTGACGGTTTTTTTCAACAAGACCCGTTTCTCTTCCTTTTCACCGCAGTCATCGTTCTGTTGTTTGGACCCGGCAAATTTTCTCTGGAACAAGTGATGCGACGATATATAGGGGGAGAATGTTGTCGTCACGACGCTGAAATATGAAATTTATTCTATTGGGGTATCGGCCATGGGGGTTGGTACCCTGAGTAGATCAATGAGGAGGAAGAATGAATAAGAAAGTCATGGGCGCGGTTGTCGCCACAGCAGTTGCCGCTCTGTTCCTAACCGGCCAGGTGCGAGCCAATGAAGACAGTGCCAAGCATGATGATGCCAAGAAAGAGGTGAAAAAGGCTGATCATGCCGCCGATAAGGACAGCTGCAAGGCCAAAGACAAGTGCAAGGGTAAAGATGGTTGCAAGGGCAAAGACAGTTGCAAGGCCAAGGATGAGTGCAAGGCCAAAGACAAGTGCAAAGGCAAAGATGGTTGCAAGGCCAAAGAGTAATCGTCCCGAAGACCTGAATGTCTTCCCCTATTTGGGGGTTGGAGTCGGGTTAAGGACGGTTCACTATCAAGACATTTTTGATCAGTGGCCGGCGATCGATTGGTTCGAGATCCTGTCAGAAAATTTCATGGTCTCGGGTGGTCGGCCGTTGTCAGTTTTGGATCGAGTTTGTGAGCGATACCCCGTGGTCATGCACGGGGTGTCGTTATCAATCGGCTCCACGGATCCGATTGATAAGGGCTATCTCAAGGCTCTCAAACGTTTGGAGCAACGGGTCAAACCCAAATGGATTTCCGATCATCTTTGCTGGACGGGCGTGGGAGGTCATAATGCCCACGACCTCTTGCCCCTGCCCTACACCGAAGAAACCATCCGTCATGTGGTGCGACGGGTGCGTCAGGTGCAAGATTTTCTCGGTCGTCCGCTGGTCTTGGAAAATGTCTCGAGTTATCTGACCTACACCCAATCCGCCATGTCAGAATGGGCATTTTTGGCGGCGATTGCCACCGAGGCGGATTGTAAGATTTTATTGGATCTCAATAATATTTATGTCAGCGCCTTTAATCATCATTTTGACGCCATGGACTATGTGAATGGCATCCCCAGCGACCGAGTGGTGCAATTTCACCTGGCGGGGCATCGTGACAAGGGCGATTATCTTTTGGATACCCATGACCATCCGATCAAGCCCGCGGTGTGGTCGTTGTATCGGCAGGCCTTAAAGCGGTTTGGTGCGGTGTCTACCTTAATTGAATGGGATGATCACATCCCGCCCCTCAAAAAAATGTTAACTTATGTCGAAAAAGCCAAAAAAATCTTCCAAGCTGGGGAAGACGCAACGGCTCCTATGGCGTTGCGTTACGGAACCTAACAAAAACCGATTGGTAAAGCCCCCGGTCTGCGGTGATCGCCGGGTTTCGGCTCGCGCCCGGGTCGGCATTTATGCGGACATGTATTTTTATCGGATTGCCGATAGCCTCAAAGAAGATTTTCCATCCTTGGAAAAATTATTGGGGGAGGAGCCCTTTTATCAATTAATCAGGTCCTACCTATCGCGTTATCCCTCTGTCCATTGGTCGCTGCGGGACGCGGGGAAATCCCTCCCGCATTTTTTGCAGGGCCACGCGGTGCAAAGGCGTTGGCCCTTTCTGGCGGAATTGGCGCGTTTTGAGTGGGAGTTGTTGGACCTCTTTGATGTGGCCGATGCGGTCCCCTTGTCCAAAGACCGCTTGGCGGCTATCCCCGCTGAGCAGTGGGAGTCTATCCCGCTCTCGTTGGTTCCGGGGTGTCGTCTTTTCCAAAGCCCTTGGCCGCTGGATCAGATCCGGCAGGCCATTGTGCGCAACCAGACCAACAAACATTGGCAACGTTGCACCACATACCTCCAGATTTGGCGGCAGGATTTCAAGGTTTATTACGCGACACTGCAAGCCATGGAATATCAATTGTTACGCACGGTGCTTCGTGGCACTAACTTTGGTCAGGTGTGTGAGCGCGTGGCGGTTCAGCTGGGAGTGGAAGAGGCCCCCCTGGTTGCGGCGCAGCAGCTAAAATGTTGGTTGAATCAGGATATCTTGCGAGGTGATGTATGAAATCGATCTTGTTCGTTTGTGTCGGCAACGCCTGCCGCAGCCAGATGTCGGAAGGTTTTGCCCGGGCCATGGGTCCGAAGGATTTGGTAGTCTACAGTGCCGGATCCCACCCGGCGGGTTTTGTGGCCCGGGAGGCGATCGTGGCCATGCAGGGAAAAGGGATTGATATTTCCGAACACTATTCCAAGGGCCTGAGTGAGATTCCGGCCATCTCCTTTGATTACTTAATTACCATGGGCTGCGGCGATGCCTGCCCGCTGATTCCCGCCAAACATCGCCTCGATTGGAAAATCCCCGATCCCATCGGCCGCGGGCGGGAGTACTTCAACCAGGTGAGGGATGACCTAGAACGCCGGATCCGGGAACTGATCGAATCTCCAACTTTTTAATATCCTCCTCGTTAAACCAATGTTCGCAAGACAGCTGGTCATGCGCCTACGGCGCACCAATCAGGGACGAAAATGAGCTTTTATAGTCCTTAAAATAACACGATAGGCGGGGTTGCTTAAAATCGCAATTTATTATCAAAATGAAGCAACTGGAGTCTATGGAGTAGCCGAATAAGGCCTAGGGAGGTTAATTCAATGGAAACAAAGGTCTCAATTTTTAAAGGCAACAAGATTCGAAAAATCATTCATGAGAATGAATGGTGGTTTTCAGTTGTCGATGTGGTTGGTGTGTTAACAGGCAGCGCTAACCCACGAGATTACTGGTATAAAATGAAAATTAGGGTTCAGGAAGAAGAGGGTGCTGAGTTGTCGACATTTTGTCGACAACTGAAGCTGGAATCGAATGATGGTAAAAAATACGAAACAGACTGTGCCGATACCGAAGGTATTTTTCGCATCATTCAGTCCATCCCTTCACCCAAGGCCGAACCGTTCAAGCGATGGTTGGCCAAAGTCGGTTACGAACGCGTACAAGAAGTTGAAAATCCAGAACTGGCCACAAGACGTACTCGGACGCTCTACAGGCTAAAGGGCTATCCCGAAGATTGGATCGAGAAGCGCATGCGTGGCATTGCCATCCGAGAGGAACTCACGGACGAATGGCAGAAGCGTGGTGCTGAGGAACAAAAAGATTATGAAATTCTGACGGCAGAAATTTCAAAAGCCACATTTGGAGTTACACCCAGTGAATATAAAAATCTCAAAGGCCTGAAACGTGAAAATTTGCGCGACCATATGGATGATTTTGAATTGATCTTTACCATGCTTGGTGAACGTTCTACGACGGAAATCCACAGGAACGAAGATTCCAAAGGCCTGACAAAACTCAAGAGTGATGCCAGTGCAGGTGGAGCTATTGCCGGAACCGCCCGCAAACAGCTCGAAAAACGGTTGGGTCGATCTGTGGTTTCTAAAGGGAATTTTTTACCGGAGAAGACCACTCAGAGAACTTTTAAAAATTAACGAGCAGGATTAACTTTTTAATAATCACCGCATATTTTGCGTAGATTCCCCTTGCCCTTTGCGGCGAATAAGTGGCATAATCACCGCATAAAGTACGGAGATTGTGACGACTTATATCCATGAGCTGAAGACATGGCCCAAGTTTCGTTGGGACCAGGAACGTTTGGCCTCTCAGTTGGCCGCCGTTCGACACCGGCAGGGACGACTCATTGGTCGGATGGAGGCGCTTGGTTTTAAGTTGCGCGCGGAAGCGGCCTTGGAGAGCTTGGCTGAGGAGGTCATTAAATCAGGCGAGATTGAGGGCGAGATCCTCGACAAGGAGCAAGTGCGTTCCTCGATCGCGCGTCGATTGGGCGTGGATATCGGGGCACTGACCCACGCCGACCGTCATGTGGAAGGCGTCGTCGCAATGATGCTCGATGCCACGCAGCAGTTTGCCGACCCGCTAACTGCCGAACGCCTGTTCGGGTGGCACGCCTCGCTGTTTCCCACTGGACGCAGTGGTATGACCAAGATCATCGTGGGGGCATGGCGCGACGATAAGACCGGCCCGATGCAGGTTGTGTCCGGTGCGGTGGGGCACGAGCGGGTTCATTATGAGGCACCCGCGGCTCACCGCCTCCCTCGGGAGATGACGGTGTTTCTGGATTGGTTCAATAAGGATGAACCCATCGATTTGGTGTTAAAGGCTGGTGTGGCGCATCTTTGGTTTGTGACCACTCATCCCTTCGACGATGGCAATGGCCGGATGGCGCGCGCCATCACCGATCTCACACTCGCGCGCTCGGAGCAGAGTGCGCAGCGCTTTTACAGCATGTCGGCGCAGATCCGCGTAGAGCGGAAGGCCTATTACGACATGCTCGAAGCCACACAGCAGGGCAAGCCTGGATCAGATGACCTCGACATCACGCCATGGCTCGCATGGTTCTTGGGCTGTCTTGACCGCGCCTTCGACGGCGCGGAGACCCTGCTCGTGGGCGTGCTGAAGAAGGCGCGCTTTTGGGAAGACCACAGCGACCAATCGCTCCACGACCGGCAACGGCTTGTCATCAACCTTCTGCTCGATGGGTTGGAAGGTAAACTCACTTCGTCGCGATGGGCGAAGCTGGCCCAATGCTCGCAAGACACGGCACTGCGTGACATTGACGATCTGGTTACACGACACATCCTCGTCAAAGATCCTGCGCGTGGGCGGAGCACCAGTTACACTCTCTCCTGAGACGAAAATGAGTTTTATAGGCGAGCATTTTCTGCGCAACTTTAAATTTACTCCGTCGATGACTCAGCCTCAAAGGGGGACTGATCAACATGACAATGCTAACAAATACTATCACAAGTCTTGTCACATCAGCTCTAGGTAGCCAAGAGGCAGCACGGCAACTACTTACGGTTGATCGTGGTTCATTTGAACTTGGACATTTGGATGGAATCGCAAGGAGCTATCTTGTCCATCCAGAACTAGCTTCGCTTCTTCTTGATTTGAAATTACGTCATCTGCCTGTACGAGGTTCCGGAATGTGGAGGGCTGAGACCGTATGTCCTCAACAACGTCAAGTCCTTGGGAAACACGGTTTTATTCTAATGGTTATCTTCTTCTTGATACACCCCTTCCAGGTGTCACGGATTATTTACAACGATTGCAAGCGGCTGGGGCTTATATTGTTTATCTCACAGGTCGCGATCGCCCCCGCTCGGAAGGGGGAACTATCGCAGTTCTTCGGTTGCATGGCTGTCCTGTTCCAAACAATCAAAGCGTCAAGTTGATTATGAAGGATCGAGTGCCGGATGTTAGTGGTCTTGATGAAAAGGCCGCAATGGATGCAAAAGTCCAATCAGATGCTGATTTTAAGAAGCGGGCACGAGAAGAAATCAATGGTCTCGGATGTGTCGTGGCTTCATTTGACGATGCAGCCAAGAATGCAGAGTCTAATTATCGAAATTTCCACGATTCTGAAAATGGAGGCATCGGTAGTGCAGTCCTCATTTATACGACTCCAGAAAGAGTGGGTACTCCCCACTCTGAGGTAAAGGTCATCAATGGATTTCTTTTAGCAGGACAATAGGGTCACCTCCTGACCCTCTATCGACTCTATCTATCCTCTCTCTCCCCAAACTATTTTTGTGGCCTTGACTTTTTAATATTAGTATTTTATATATATATGTAAATTACTCATGAGTAATTTACAGTAGTATAGAAATGGCTAACAATAAAAATCAGCGCTATTTGACCCCTTTGATTCGGGAGGATCTGCCGACAAAGATGGTCTTTCTCTCGGGTCCGCGCCAGGTGGGGAAGACGACCCTGGCCTTGAGCCTCTTGGGAGGGGACGAAAAAAGCCCGGCTTATTTCAATTGGGATTATGAGAAGGACCAGAGGCGTTTGTTGGCCCTGGAATTTCCACCCCATCAACGGCTGTTGGTCTTGGATGAGATCCATAAATATAAGCGATGGCGCAATTGGCTCAAAGGGGTCTTTGATAAATCGCGTTCGGAACGACAATTTCTGATTACTGGGAGCGCCCGACTTGATCTTTACCGTCGCGGGGGTGATGCCCTGACGGGGCGTTATCACCCTTACCGGCTTCACCCCCTCAGCCTGCACGAAGTGGATCCGCAATGTACGCCATCGACGGTGGTAGACTTGTTGCGATTTGGTGGCTTTCCCGAGCCATTTTTTTCCCAATCCGAGCGCAGTTACAGGCGCTGGCAACAAGAGCGCATGCATCAGGTCTTGAGGGAGGATTTGCGCGACTTGGAAAAAGTCGAGGAGGTGGTCCTGATCTCTCGACTGGTTGAACGGTTACCCCATTTGGTGGGATCGCCCCTCTCCATCAATGCCCTGCGTGAAGACCTTCAGGTGGCCCATGGCACAGTGCAAAACTGGCTCCATATCCTCGAGCGACTTTTTGTCTTATTTCGTATTGCCCCGTTGGGTGGGGCGAAAATCCGGGCGGTAAAAAAAGAGATGAAGGGTTACCTTTGCGATTGGTCGACTGTTCCAGATCCGGGGAACCGTTTCGAAAACCTGGTGGCCTGTCAGTTGCTCAAATATTGCCACCTATTGGAAGACTCGGAGGGTTTTGCGATGGAACTGCGGTATATTCGTGATACCGACAAGCGGGAAGTGGATTTTGTTGTGTTAAAAGAAGGCAAACCGCAATTTGCGGTGGAATGTAAATTGACGGACACCCATTTACCCCCTGCCATCGCCTATTTTTCGGAACGTCTCAAGATTCCCCGATATTATCTGGTCCATACAGGGAGCAAAGATTACGAGCATGGTACCTTACCTCTCCGGGTCCTGCCCTTTCAAGAATTTGTCAGAGAGCTCAAACTGCCTTGACTTTAACCCTCCATTTGATACCGAGCAGGGCAGATGAACCTGCAAGAAATTACCTTCCCGATTAAGGCCGATCTGGCGCAGGTGGAGGCTGTGTTGCGCGCGAAGATGGCCTCGACGGTGCCGTTTGTGACCGATGTGTCGGAGTATGTCATGCAAAACGGCGGAAAGCGGCTGCGCCCGGTCTTGACGCTCTTTTGCGCGAAACTTTCTGGGGTGCAGAGTCATGATGCGATCCCCTGTGCGGCGGCCATGGAGTTTTTTCATACGGCCACGCTGATGCACGATGATGTCATCGACAATGCCGAGGTGCGCCGCGGGAAGCCTTCCACCAATGCACGTTGGGGGAATCAGGTGGCGGTGTTGGTGGGGGACTATTTTTATTGCCGTGCCTCGGATCTCTTGGTGGGTACGGGCAATATGAAGGTGATTGAATGCGTGACCCATGCGATGCGGGCCACGACCGAGGGGGAGATTTTAGAGATTACCAAGTCCAACGACCTGACGACTAGTGAAGAAGATTACCTCAAGGTCATTATCAACAAGACAGCGGTGTTGATCTCGGCGGCCTGCGAGATTGGCGGGTTGTTGGGAAATATTTCTGAAGAATTCACCATGGCCCTACGCCGTTATGGACAAAATCTGGGCACGGCCTTTCAGTTGGCCGATGATGTGCTCGACTATACCTCGGAGCTAGGCGAGTTCGGTAAGGTGGAAGGGACCGATCTCAAGGAAGGTAAATTGACCCTTCCACTGATTGTGGCCCTGCGCCATGCCGGCCAAGCGGAAAAACAGCTGATTCGCAATGCCTTGATTGCCAATCGCTTGGATCGGGGACAACTCAAGGAAGTCCTCTCGATGATCGAGGGCTTTGGCGGCATTGAATATACCCTCAACCTGGCCAAGACTTACATCAAACATGCCCAGGAGGCCCTCACCCCCTTCAAACCGTCTATTGAAAAAGAGGCCCTGCTCAGCCTGACCGAATACGTTATCACCCGCAGAAATTAACGCGATCGACCGAAAATCGAACGCCACCGTCCGATTTTCGGACGGTTGGCACGCGAGCCCCTGGTTTTTCCCGCATGAATTCCTTTGGCACATGATTTGCTTATGCATGTACACGCCGCGGCATTAACGCAGTTAAAAATTGAAAGGAAATATTATGAAGGAATCCATTCCACTGAAAGACGTGTTTTCGATCAATGATGGCTTAAATGCCTCGGAGCAAGAAGGTAAGAACCGCTGGACCAAGGTGGGGGTCGGGTTTGTGAATCGGGATAGTTCCATCAATGTTATTTTGGATGCCATCCCCATCAACGGACGATTGCACATTCGCGATCGGCAAGCCAAAAAAGAGTCGGTGCCCACACGGCCCGTTACGAGCCGTCCAGCAGCTTATGCGGAAGGAGTCGCACGATGAAGACTTATTTAATGATGATATTGGTGGTGGTATTGTCGAGCGGTGTGTTGCAGGCAAAGGGGCGGGCCAGGGTAGAGGGTGTGTTGAATCTCAATACGGCAACCGTGGAACAGCTCACTTTGTTGCCGGGGATAGGTCAATCAAAAGGGGAGGCTATTGTGACGTACCGCGCGGCCCATCCTTTTGCGGCGGTGGAAGAAGTGGCCGAGGTGAAGGGGATTGGTCCCAAACTCTTTGGCAAGATCTCGCCCCATCTGTCAATTCAAGGGGAAACCAACTTACATGAAGTGGCGACTTCTGTATCTGTAGAACCTGTCATTCCAAGTAGTTCGGTCCCCCCCAAATAACTTGGGAGATTTTTTTTCGCGAGGAAGCAACTTTTCTGCGCGATTGCCGAGAACAGTGACATGGGTCGGGGGATCCAGAAATAGGTGGATCCCCCGGCCTTTTTGGCATTTTAAGGGGCTTGCGTCGCCCCCTCCACCGGCAAAGCCGGATGGAGCCTCCCCTTCAACGCGCCTCTGGCGCTAGTTAGAAGGGTGACATAGTGAGCGAGTATTGATCGGAACGGACTTGCTCCGGCCGAGCAAACGGAGCGAACGATGAGACCGCGGAGACTAGATGAGGAGCTCGAGGGGAGAGCGGGATCTCCCCTCGAATGTGAATGTGGGCAGGGAGGGAATTGAACCCCCGACGCACAGATTTTCAGTCTGTCGCTCTACCGACTGAGCTACCTGCCCGACCTAAAGAGTTGGGGGGTGTAGTACAAGGTGGGCCCCATGTCAATTGGGACTGGATTAACGCACTGCGGAAGATTGAAGAATTTTTTTGACCAACTGTGTCAATTGTGATAGGAGTAGAAAATATTCGGCAAAGAGGGCGATTCATTAGGGCAAGTCTAGTTGGTTTTTCCGGCTGGGGCTCTTACAAAAAAGGCAAGTTCACAATAGGAGGAAGTCCATGGCTACGTTTACGTTCAAGGAAGGTGATAAAGCTGTCTATCCAGCCCACGGGGTAGGGGAGATCAGTGCGATCGAAACCCGTGAGATTTCAGGGAGTAAGCAGACATTCTATATCATCAAAATCCTCGATAATGGCATGACCATTATGGTCCCGACCAACAATGTGAAGTCGGTCGGCCTCCGTGAGATCATCGATGAGGATCAAGTCGATGAGGTGTATGAGATCTTGGGTGAACGGGATATTTCTGTTGATAATCAGACTTGGAATCGACGTTATCGGGAGTACATGGACAAGATTAAGACCGGTTCCGTGTATGAGATTGCGGAAGTGTTGCGTGATCTCTCCCTGTTGAAAAAGAACAAGGAACTCTCCTTTGGGGAACGGAAGTTGTTGGACACCGCCCGGACCCTGCTCATCAAGGAATTGGCGATTGCCCAAGGCATGAAAGAGCTCGAGATCTTGAAGAAGATCGATAAGATCTTTAAGGACTAGCAGTGTCTTGCTATGCCGTCATACCCGCCGCGGGCCAAGGGGTCCGTTTTGGTGGGGACACCCGCAAACAGTTTCTCTCGCTCCAAGACAAACCGATTTTGTTGCATACCTTAGAGGCGTTTGAGGCCTCTCCGCTGGTCAACGGTGTTGTGTTGGTGGCGCCTGAATCGGATCAGGCATTTTTAAAAAAACTTCTGGTGGGTACCAAGGTTACTAAAATCGGTGCGATTGTGCCTGGCGGACCCACACGACAAGACTCTGTCAAAAATGGTTTGTCCGCCCTGCCGGTCTGTGACATGGTCTTGGTCCACGACGGGGTCAGGCCCCTGGTTTCGGTGGAGCTACTTGCCCGAACTATCAAGGCGGCTGAGGCCTGTGGGGCGGCCGTGCCTGGGTTGCCCGTGCGGGAAACAACCAAACAAGTTGATTTACAGGGCATGGTTGTGCAAACCATGGACCGGGCCCAGCTCTGGAGTATTCAGACACCTCAGGCCTTTCGGTATGAGGTGCTGCAGCGGGCGTTTGCACAGGCAGAAAAAGATAAATTTTATGGAACGGATGAGGCCATGTTGGTTGAAAGGCTTGGTTTCCCCGTGAAGGTAGTCATGGGAGAACCTTGGAATCTTAAAATTACCACGGCTGAGGATCTGATGATCGCTGAAACTTTTTTGCGGAGGGTGTGATGAGAGTGGGTTTGGGTTATGACATTCATCCCTTAGTTCCCGGTAGAAAGCTCATTGTGGGCGGTGTGGTGATCCCCGCCGAATTTGGGCCAAAGGGTCATTCGGATGGGGATGTCCTCTATCACGCTTTGGGGGATGCCTTGTTGGGTGCGGCGGCCTTGGGGGATATGGGGACGCACTTTCCCGACACCGATCCACGTTGGCAGGGGGCGGATTCCGCCATTTTTCTGCGCGAGATTTTGGCGCTGGTGACCGCAAAAGGCTGGAAGATTGAAAATATGGATGTGAACCTTCACTTAGAAACTCCGAAACTAAAACCTCATGTAGCCTCGATGGTGAAAAATATTTGTCAGCTGTTGGGTGTGCAGGACTCTCAGGTGAATTTGAAGGCAAAACGTGGGGAAGGTTTGGACGCCGTGGGCCGTCAGGAGGCGATTGCGGCGCAGGTGGTGGTGTTGCTATGTTAAAACTCTACAATACGTTAACCCACAAAAAAGAACCCTTTGAACCCCGTGAATCCGGCAAGGTGCGGATGTATGTCTGCGGCATCACGGCCTACGATGAATGTCATTTGGGCCATGCCCGTGCTGCGGTGGTGTTTGATGTGGTGTACCGCTATCTCAAATTTTTAAAATACGATGTCACCTATATTCGCAATTTTACCGATGTGGACGATAAGATCATTAAAAAGTCGGCGGATACTGGACAATCTTGCGAGGCGATTACGGCGAAATACATCCAATCGTATCAAGAGCAAATGACCCGGTTGCGTGTCTTGGCTCCCACGGAGGAACCGCGGGCCACGCAGCATATCAAGGAAATGGTTGGGTTGATTGAGCGCTTGATTGCGAATGGTTTAGCTTACGCGTCGGGTTCGGATGTCTTTTTTGAGGTCCGTAAATTTCGCGGCTACGGCAAGCTCTCCCACAAGAAGATTGATGACCTGGAATCGGGGGCACGGGTCGAGATTGATGAGAAAAAGAAGGACCCGCTGGATTTTGCCCTGTGGAAGGGGGCCAAGCCGGGGGAGCCGGAGTGGGATTCGCCCTGGGGCAAGGGGCGGCCGGGTTGGCATATCGAGTGCAGCGCGATGAGCATGAAGTATTTGGGAGAACGGTTTGACATCCATGGCGGTGGGCGCGACCTGATGTTTCCCCATCATGAGAATGAAATGGCCCAGTCCGAAGGCGTGACCGGCAAGGCGCCCTTTGCCAAATATTGGCTCCATAACGGATTCGTCAATATCAACGCGGAAAAGATGAGCAAGTCGATCGGCAATATCCGGAGCATGCCCGCGATCCTGGCGCAGTGGGATCCGGAGATTGTGCGCTACTTTCTGCTTTCCAACCACTACGCCTCGCCGCTCGATTTCACCGATGAGTCCATGACCAATGCCCGCGAGGCCCTGCGGCGTTTTTACGAAACCTTGAACCGGTTTTATCAAACCCCCGATGGCGCGGAAACCCCCGCCCTGCCGCTGGCCGAGACGGAAAAGGTTTTTCAGACCTCCTTGGACGATGACTTCAACACCGCCGCCTTGGTGGGGGGGCTCTTTGACCAAATTCGCATCTTGAATAAATTTTTGGATGAGGGCCGCAGACCGACCGCGGCTGCCAAGAAGGAATTAGTCGCGGGATTACAACGCATCAGTGCGGTCGTCGCCATTTTCGATGCTGATCCAGCGGAGTTTCTCCAGAAGCAAAAAGACCAAGGGATCCAAAAATTGGCCTTAAGTGAAAAGCAGATCAACGATTTTATCACCGAACGCAAACAAGCCCGCCTCGCCAAAAACTGGCAACGCTCCGACGAAATCCGCGACACCCTCGCGTCCCACAATGTTGTCTTGAAGGACAATCCCGATGGGACGACGGGGTGGGAGATTAAGATTGCTTGAGAGATCTCTATGACGGCTATTTTTTTTACAAACATCTCAATCAAATCCCCCATCTGCCGACCCTGGCAAAGCGGTTGGAGAAGATAAGTTACGCGAAAAGACTTAAGGATCCCTCGCTCCCACGCCGCATGACTTTGGAGGAATTTCTCACTCATTTGGCAGGAGATGAGGGATTCTTTGGACCTGGCCCAATTAGCGGGTCTAGCTTTAAAAATAAGGGTGGGGATTACGCAGATGATTGAGAAAATGAGAAGTTGATTTTTTTCATTCCCCAAGCAACTTACTCCAGTCGAGTGCGATACGAGCTGCCTATATGACGAGCGTCTGTTTTTCAGATGGGCATTTGTCGCGAATACAGGCGGTCAAGGCCGTTTCTACAGCGGATTTGGAGCGGTTCCTGACCCCGGCCACGCGTCACGCCATTGATTGTTATCTCGAGGCGCATCCTCCCCCCGGGGGATTTCCTGTCTCGGAGCAGGCCTATCTCTTCTGGTTCGGTTTTGCGGGAAATCTCGCCTATCACCATCCTCGCTGCCTGAGGGACGCCGCTTCCGTATCCGCGGAAACGACCATGGCGTTGGGTGCGCGGCTGGGTTTTCTGGAGGAGGGGAACCGGGATGAGGCCCGGTACGGCGAGGTCTTGCTCCGATCCCTGTATGATCAGCGGACATTTGAGGTCAAAGCGCAGCCTACAATTGCGACGAAAGGGGTCCCCTTTGTCTACGCGCTTCCGAGTGGTGAGCTAGCGAGGCTTTTTGAGCACGGGCATCGTGCCTTGGCCTCTTATGTTGTCAGCCAGGGGCATTTTGAAAGGGGGGTTTGGAACAAGCGGCGGTCGCAAAAAGAGTCGGAGACGCTGCTTCAGCTTTATGGCTGGTATTTGTTGCTGGCCGACGCAGTCGGGCCGGGTGTGGATCGCCCCCTGGTCGCCGGCATCTTGGAACGGTTGATGCCCAGGGGGTGGCGCCACAAGAGGGTCCCTGTGATGGCACGCTACGCCCGCCAGTTGCGACAGATGATCACACTGGAACAACGGCTTGGCAGCACTCCCCCTGTCTTGACAGGCTTTGTCCACCACCACCTCCCCCTCGACTCTTTAGAGCGCTTTATGGAATCGGCTTCCCGGCGCTACTCGTTGGCGGAGTTGGGTCACGAGCAGCTTACTCAGGTGTTGTTGCAGCTGTTCGGCCGCTATTTTTTTCTGTCCGAGATCGATTTGCCCATTCGGAACGGGCGTGTGCACAGACTTATTTCAGGGATGGTGGCACGAGGGGAGATCCCGCGCAGGGCTCGATTAGTGGTGCGCCAGGCGTTTATTGATTGGATGAGGGAGGCTGGGGACGGACTGGCACAAGCAGCGACCACTACAATTTCCCAGGGAGAGCCGCCATTGTGGGAGCGCCGTCCTCATGCCACGAAACAGCGATTGCTCGACTGGGTTCGGGAGGCGAGGACAGAAGAAACCGGGGTTGAATGGGAACTGGACCGGGGCCTTGCGGAAAGCCTGCAGGAGAGCCGAACTTCCGACCTATTGACCTCCGGCCAGATCGACTTCGCGAAACTGTACCGGATCGATGTTGTCCTGCATCAGGACGAGCCGGCGACGGGAATCTTGGCGGAATCCTCCTACCGGTTTTGGTTGCATCTGATCGCCGTCCTCACGGTCTACGAACAAGGCACTCAAGGGACCCCTTTAGGGCCCGACCTGATCCGGCGGGTGTTGTCTGAGACGACCTCCTTAGACGATGAGAGGCTGCCATCCGCCAGTTATGTGAGAGGAGTTCTAACGGAAATTGGCCAATTGGAACCCCTTGGTGTCCCTTACAAAAGTCTGCTGCAGGTCGGTTCGCGGCACTTGATGGATCTTAATTCTGTGGCGTCTCCCTGGATCTGCCGCCTGGCCGCGTTCGTGGTCGAGCAACACGACTTTGAATATGGCCGCGACGAGAGACAATGGGACGGGGAACAGGTCGACGTCCTGCTTAGGCTGCGTGACTGGTACCTCGGATTTGTCGACGATGAAGCGATCGGGTATCCACCGCGGCTGAATCGGGCCTTGGTGAACGGAATTTTGCGACAATTGTTGCCTGACCGGTGGGACAGGGAGGCCGAGCAGATTTCTCCCTATTACGCCCGGAAACTTCGCCAGCTTCTGGCCCTGGAGCGAAGGCTGCCGCCGGGTGAAATCACCGGATATGTGGAGGGTGACGTTCCGACGGAATTGGTGGCAGAGGCGGTCTCCTTGGGGTTGGTGCAACGCCCCGAATTACCGCTTTCAGATGGCTCACTGGAACTCCTGTTGTTAGACTGCTTTCATCGCTACTTCTACCTCCGTTCGTTTTATGCCGAGCGCTTAAGCCTGCCGGACAATCCCTTCGCCCGAAGGCGCCTGCATAAATTGGCCCTGGCGATGGAACAGAGGGGTCACATCCCGGAGGGGTCCGTTGCGGCGTTGGAGGAAAGTTTTACCGAACTCTACCAATACCTCGCACTGCATGAGGGCCGCTGGCGGCGCTGGAGTCTTCGCCAGAAGAAGGTGGGTGACGCCCCACCGCCGGAGCTGTCGGCCCCTGAAGAGGAGGGTCCCTGGCCGGAACTAAAATACCAGACCTCGGGTCCCACACCGGAACAGGTGGCCGATCTCATTTGGCGTACCTTGACCCAACCGGATCGCTCCGGGGAACGGACTGTGCCCGTTAGGGTCTTGCCACCCGCTCCCACAGCTTCGTCACCGGTCGTCTTTGAGGCTCCTCCCACGGAACGCCCTGCCGAAGCAACCGACCCCTGGCTGGTTGGTCGTGGCGGCCTGATGGAGGTGGTTGTTCTTGTGGAGAAGGGACTTGTGACGCCCGCGGTGGTGGATCTTTGCCGGGAGCAGCTCAACCAGTGTGGCGTCATGGATAAATTGCAGAACGGTATGGAACGGCTGTTGTTGAATATGTTCGCCATGTATCGATTGCGCGGCGGACGATTGGATAGGCCTCAGACGGGATTGATGGAAGAAATCGCCGTGGCCGTTGCGCGGCATGGCCGCTCCTCCTCCGATCCGATGGCTCAGGGGCGTAAACGGGCCGAGCATCTGGGGCAGCTGATCGAGAGGATTCGATTGGCTGCGGAGCGGGCTGGTTTCGATATCGCGGCGGCGGTACCGGAGGGGGCATGGAATAGGCTTTTGTCCGAGGCCTCCACCTGGAGTGAGCCCCCGGAAGAATGGGCCGCAGGACAATTGGGACTCGCCCCTATTCAAGAGCTTTCCCGGCTCTGCCTGATCGACCCGAAAACGGTCCGGTATCTGCAAGGGTTAGTCGCCGACTCCGATTTTTTCGAGAGACGAAAAAAAGGCGTCCTGCTGCAATTGGTGAACATCGTCGCGGCTTACCAGAGCCGGCATGGTCACGCAGAGCTAGAACGTCGGGCACTTGCAGCACTGGCCTTTCAATTCGTGCGTCGGCACGCATCGGTCGACGGAATGATTTATCCGAAACAAGCTGAGGACTTTTCGGTTCGAGCCATTTCCTGGTACCGGGCCAACCGGGAAAGGTTGTACCCTCGTATTGACCCAGACGTTTACCGGAATCAACACCCGGACAGTTACGCCTCGGCCCTGCTTGTTTTGAGTGACGAACAGGGGATCAGCCGGGACCGGCATCGCCGCCTGCTCCTGATGCTCCTTTCGTTGCGCCATCACTACCGCGAGGCGGGAGGACATCGGCGCTTCGCCCAACCCTCCATCGCCAATCCGATCATTGTCCATCTCGCGGCGGGGGTCTCTGTGGAATTGATCGCAAGGCATCGCAAGCGACTGGAAAAGCTGTTGGAGTTGGAGACTCCGGACTGGCGGCCGGCTGCTGAGGAGGCTCGGTTGGAAGATGACCCTTCTCCGTTTCAGGATGTTCCCGAATTCGACAACCCCTTCGTGCAGGCATTGCGGGGTTTCAAAGTTCCGGATGCGTGTCCTGTTCCAAGAGGGAAAACGAAAAAGCCGGAAAATGGCGGGGCCGAACCGTCCCCTGGCGTCGATCACAAGGCAGTGCCGGTAGCCCCGCCGTCGAGAGTCGAGATTCTGTTTCAAGTCGGTCAACCTATCCAGGACCGTGGTGTGCCGCCCAACAACGATTGGCTGGCCCATCGTGCCTTATTGCCGGTCCCTCAATTGATCCATCTCGGTTTTGTGACCCGAAAGACCGAGCTGGCCGTACAAAAATTTCTTGTCGGGGAGCGGAACCTGTCACGCGGGGAGAGGATGACACGCCAGTGGTGTCTGCTCAACGTCCTCGCGGCCTATGAGCTCCAATGCGGTGGTCGGGTGCACCAGGCGGATGAGGCTGTCCTGCGCCGTATCGTTGATGGATTTGCCGCCCATGGTGTCACCGCGTTGCAAGGACTGGCGGATGTTTGTGTGGACTACGCCATGCGTTTGATTGCTGCTGGCAATGGTTAAGACCTCTGAGAAATGAGGGACGTTGTCCACTAACTCAACTAACTCCCATCATCCTTTTTCATCAAGAGACAGTCTTGGCTTGGTGTGCCAATTCGTTATTTCATAATATTGACTTAGTGCATAGAATATGCACTAATATACAACTATGAATAAGTCCTCTCTTTTGCAAGTTACAAAAGATATCCAGCGCCTAGCCTCAGCTCAAAGGGGAGTTTTTACCTTTACGGATCTTTGGAACATCATTGGACTTCACTCCTCAGATCGGATTGCCAAGATGGTGACCCGATTGGTGCGTGAAAAGGTCCTTTTCAAGATCCGTCGGAATATCTACACGACCGACAACCCGGATCTTTGGATCCTGGCCGTCCACCTGAAGCAAAATGCCTACATTTCCATGGATTCTGTCTTAGCCCGTAATGGCTTGATCGGAACAATCCCCGAGCGGTCGGTCTCGCTAGTTTATCCGGGTCCGCCGGAGTCGGTTGAAACGCCTTTTGGCTTGTTGCGGTTTTTTAAGATCAAAAAAGACCTTGTCTTCGGGATTCAGCGGGAGCAGTTCGGCATCCCCGTTGCCGACAGTGAAAAGGCCTACTTGGATCTGTTATATTATTATATGAAAGGGGCGCGGTTTGTTATTGATCCTCTCAGGGATGTTGACCTATGGAAACTGGATGGGAAGAAAATTCGAAAATATCTGCGTGCCTATAAAAATCCAAAATTTGTTGCGTTTGTGGAGGGGCTGATCCGTGAAAAATCTTGAGCCATTGCTTGCGAAGCTAATGAATTTTTTGGCGGAGAAATACAAGAACCAGTTGGTCCTCAAAGGGGGAATGTTGTTGCGGCTTCTCGACAGCACCCGTGCCACTCAGGACCTGGATTATGCCTGGATCCGTACGAAGAAAAAAAACATCTTTGCCGAAGAACTCAAGTTATCTTTAGAGAGTTTGATAGGGATTCAGGTGACGCGCGTTGACGTCAATTCGCGTGGTATTTTTCTTGAATTATTGGAGCAGAATTCGAATCTGCGGGCAAAGTTGGAAATCAGCGTGGTGAAGGCCCTTCATTGTTCTCCTAAGCCGATGACAACGGCCCCACTCTCTGCCCCTTATTCCCTCAAACCCCATGTGGTTGCCACAATGGATCTGTCTGAAGCATTTTCCAACAAAATTGCGGCGGCTTTAGAACGTCATCTGGCGCGTGATCTGTACGACCTCATGATCCTGGGACGATTGACCTCATTTGACGAAGTGACGCTCCGGGATCGTCTTTCCCGATTGGAGATCCGTCGTGCCAAACCTAAACCGGTGACTCCCCAGGAGGCCGCGGTGGTGTTACAAAAGAGAATTGATTCATTGACACAGGAGACTCTCAAGGTCGAGCTCACTGCGCACCTGTCAGGAGAGTCCCTGGAGGGGATGGCCATGATCATCAAATCGGCCGTAGCAAAAATTGTTGCGCAACTTGAGAGACTATGAACTTCCAACTCATCTCCGACTTTATCCCCAAAGGGGACCAACCTGAGGCGATCAAATGGCGTTGATACCCCCTGGCATTCACAAGGGGATAAGGGGATTATGTATGGCCGCACTACGCAGGACACTTTGCATCATCAAAAACGCGCAGCGGGTTGGTTTTCAATGGCGGGACTGGGTTGGGCCGTTGCGGAAGGTTAAAGAAGAGCTTCGCGAGTTGGAGCAGGAAATTCGCAGCCGCGCCAAAAGCAAGGTGCGGATCTCGGAAGAAATCGGCGATCTGCTTTTTTCCGTCTGTAATCTGGCCACTTTGTTTAATCTCGATCCGGAAAAATCCCTGAACACGACCTTGGATAAATTCCAGTCGCGCTTCCGCTTTGTGGCGAGGGAGTTGAAGAAGAGAGGGAAGGTCCCCAAAGAATCTAACCTGAAGGAAATGGGTGCCTTGTGGCGGCGGGCCAAAAAAAGATCTGAGCCTTGAAATGAAATGGATTGCCACATGCCCGCACGAAACGGTCGTAGTGCTCGCTGCAGAACTTAGCGCACTGGGAATACACGATCAACAGGTGTTGCATCGTGGCATTGCGTTCGATGCCGACCTCGAAACGGCGTACCGCGCCCATTTGGTATTGCGTACGGCAAGTCGCATTCAGCGTGTGGTTGCAGAATTTTCAGTTGAGGATATGAACGCGTTGCGCGCGGGATTGCAAAAGATTGCGTGGCCTTCGTTTCTGCGTTCTCACCGGCCTTTCACCGTGACGCCGGCGCTCACCGATCCTCATGCTCAGGGTTTGGGCGAACCAGCCGTCATCGAAGCCGTCGTTCAATCCATTCAAAATGCGGCATTCGAAAAGTCCGCCCCCCGGTTTGATCCCGAGGTGGACAATCCCATCACTATCGTGTTGTTCATTCGAAATGGCACCTGCGTGCTTGGTATTGATACGGCGGGTCGTGCGCTTCACAAGCGGGGTTGGCGTCTGACGGGGCATCCGGCGGTTTTGAAGGAAACGCTGGCTGCCGCGATTTTGTTGCTGGCCGGCTACACGGGGCAAGAACCGTTGCTGGACCCCATGTGCGGCTCAGGGACCATCGCCATTGAAGCGGCTTATATCGCACTCCACAAAGCGCCCCTCATTCATCGCGGCAAGGATGATTTTGCGCTGGAGCACCTGGCCGGTTTTGACCGGCCGTTGTGGCGTCGAGTCTCCGATCAATTGCGTGCCACTAAAATGAACGCCTTGCCCGCTCCGATCTATGCCTCGGACATCCGTGCCGAGTACGTGGAGGTGGCGCGCGCCTCCGCGCTGCGCGCCCGGGTGGAAAAGTATCTGGAGTTTTCGGCAAAACCTTTGCAAGAGTGGGTTCCCCCGGCACCGACTGGTTTGCTCGTGGCCAATCTGCCCTACGGTGAACGCATCGGGGTCGGTGCCATAAACGCGTTATATCGGGATGTTGGCAGTGTGATTAAAGAACGTTTTTCAAACTGGCGCATCGCCTTACTCGTGCCAAACGATGCCCCGATTCACCTACTGACCCTCAAAACGCGCCAAGAGGTTACCTTGATGAACGGAGCACTCGCAGTGAAATTGCTGCTCGTGTGAGTTAAAAGATGGGTGCCACTTTTGTCCCTTGCCTATTTGTCCCGCCAATTCTAAACAAGTGTTATGAAACTTTTTTATTCCGCAGGTTCTTGTTCCACTTCTTGTCATATCACGCTCGAGGAATCGGGGCTCACATACCAAGCGGTTAAAGTCGATTGGGATGATGCTGCGGACTCCAGCCTGGCTGAAATTGCGCGGCTCAATCCATTGGGAACTTTGCCAATACTCATTGCCGACCATGGCGTCGTATTGGATCAAAACATTGGGATTCACACCTACGTGGCTGATCAAGTTCCCGCGCAGCAACTTCTGCCGCCTGCGGGGACCTTGGAGCGGGCTGAGGCGATGAACTGGCTGTCATTTGTCGCGGCTGATTTACACAAAAGTTTTGGTCCTCTCTTCGCGCTAGAATCCATCTCACCTGACAAGCAAGCTCAGGAAAGTATTCGCCGTTGGGCCATCAAAAATGTGAAGCGCAATCTTGCCTTTCTAGAGACGCGCCTTGCGGGCAAAGATTATCTCATGGGCAAGATCTTTACGGTTGCAGATGCTTATTGCTTTGTCGTGGTTAATTGGACGCAGTGGATGGATATTTCTCTCGATGAATACAAAAATCTAAAGGCCTATCTTGTGCGTATTCTGGCGCGTCCGGCGGTTCAGAAGGTTTATCAAGAAGAAGGTTTGCGTTAAAACGGCAATTTTTTCTGCCGATCTTCCAGCTGTAATTATAAAAAATAAACAATATCAATAACTTATAAGATAGCCCCTGTTGGCCCATCGTTTGCTACATTTAGGGGAGGCCTCCTTTTATGACTATCAACGTCAATAATTTGAATAGTTTGTCCCTCTTGCTTGGGAATCTAAAGTCCAACAAGGGGAAATCTGCTGGCACGGGGCAGGGGGCTGCTTCTGCTGTGGATCCGTTGTCTTTGTTTGGGGCCTCAAGTGTCTCCAATCCTACGAATACGAATGATCCATTTTTATCGACCCCCATTGCCATTTCAAAAACGGCCCAATTGTTGGCGAGCCGGGGAAAATCATTAACCAAGCTGACCATCGGGGTCCTCGAGGGGGCCCTGATGGCGAATAAGGCACAGGGGGGGCTGATTCAGGCGGGTCATTTTTTGGATTCTCTGAAAGATCTTTTGACTCAGGGGCAGGACGCGTCTCTTTCAAGTGATGCCAGACAGACTCTCTCCGATCAGGTGCAAAAAGTCCTGGCGGACTATGGGCAATTGGTAGACACCACGCAGCATGCGGGCCGCAAGGTCTTGTCAGAAGATGGTGTGATGGTTGTGCCTACCAATGAAGCAATTCACTCGGGAGGGATTCTGCTTAAGTTAGTGGATATCTCCGCGCAAAAAATGAAACTCGACCATCTCGATGTCTCCACCCCGGAAGCGGCCCGCAAATCTTTGCTGACCTTGAATCAGGCCTTAAAAACAGTGGACAAGGCCGCCGCCAAGTTGAAAGCCAGTTCCGATCAGTTGAATCAATCGGCCACGTTGTTGGAAAAAACCTTGGGTAAGATCCGCACTATCCAGAATAGTTTGAATTCCTAGCGCGTTCTTATGGCAGCGGCTTAATATAGATTGGCGAATCCACGGTGACCCAGGCGTCTTCGCTATAAAGAACAATGGCCCCGGCCACGTCGTAAATATTTTTGGGCGCGGTGGCACTCTGGTAGTTGGCGACGCTCTTGCCATCGAGCTGGACGGCGATTTGTGGTCCTATCTTGGTGACCTTGATCGTGTGGGTTGTTCCAACCGGGATGGTGGGTTGGTCTTTCGTCAATAAAAACTCCTGTCCCACCTCGTCGAACGCCCGGCCAATTTCCACGCCCGTATTGGGTTTGATGATCACATAGTTGGCTTGTTTTTTCCCCTTGCTATCGAGGGTGTAGTTGAACATGAGCCAGAAGGTTTCCCAGTCGTTGGCCTTTCCCTCCCGCAACTGGGCTACAACCGTAAATGTGACAGTTGCTTCAAAATTTCTGAGGGGATGTTTGAGGGTCTTCTTGGCCAACAGCAGGGTGGCGTGGGTTTCCTCAGAGGGCAGCGCGGCTGAGGCCTGAGGTCGCATCAGGATGCCTTTGCGCGGATCGAATGTCACTTGGCCGCCACCCACGGAGACAACCTGCCAGTCGGCGCTGGTGGTGCCGATGTGCCAGACCTGGCTAGCCTTGTGAGGTTTGCTGGTTTTTCCCTGTTCAACACCCTTAAATTTTACCCATTTTTGATGAGGTGTGACGGTGGAGCGTAATGGTGGAGTGGTGGAAGGTCCATGCTGACCGGTACCCGGTGCGGGCAAAGGCATCTCTCTCGCCGGTTGATGTTTTCTGGTTGAGGATGGTTTATGAGGCGACATTGATAGCTTATCGGTTGGTTTTGAAAATAGTTGCCTCTTGCCCCTCAGGGTTTCCTATTCTAAACAAGGATCATGTCCGATCATCATTTTGTCTACATCCTCGAATCTTCCGATGGTAAATATTACACAGGCTATACTACCGATCTTGAGCGAAGGATGCAACAACATCAAAATGGTACCGGAGCCAAGTTCACCCGGGGGTTTGGGTTTAAACGGCTTCTGTACCATGAAACCCATCCGACAAAATCTGAGGCCTTGCAACGAGAGGCCCATCTTAAGAGGTTGAGTCGGACACAGAAAGAGATGTTGATAAGAAATAATCGTGGGCTAAGTTTTGACAATAACAAAGACCTGGGCTAATGGCCAAAAATGAAAAAAATATTATCATTGGTTTTAATGTTTCTGGTTAATTTGTCGGCGGCGCAGGCTCAATTGGCCTCCCCCTGGCTTCAGCAGATGTCCGCTGAACAAGTGATCAAGATGCCCAGTGGCAAATCCATCACCAGCAAGATTTATGTGGATAATGGAAAGGTGCGGATAGATGTCAATGCCAACGGGATGGCGATGAGTACGATCATGAGGCCGGATAAAAAAATAATGTATACCCTGATGCCGGCGCAAAAAATGGTCATGGAAATCCCCATGACCCCCAAGGATGAAGACTCGATGAGGGCTTTTAACACACAAAACCTTCATTTTGAACCGGTGGGCCAAGGCATCCAGGATGGGGTGGAGTGCGACAAGTACAAGCTCGCTTTTTCCACCGGCAGGGCCCAGATTTTTTGGATCAACAAGCAAACCAAGACCCCCGTCCTCATGGAAGCCGAAGATGGCAGTATGAGGATAGAATGGCACAATGTCGTCCCCGGCCCCCAACCCGCCGCGCTTTTTGAACCGCCTACCGATTATAAAAAAATGAGCATGCCTGTCAGGCCAATGCCGTCATCACCACCAGTTCCGCCGCCCGCCGCCCATTGAAGTCGGTTTTGGGTTACCGTGATAGCAAACGCCTTGCGGCTGAAGCGAGAGTGAGATAGGGTGGGGCCATGTCTCATGAGGAGCCCATCAGCCAAGAGGCGTTTCGGCAAAAGCTGCTCGCGGAAATCCCGTCTTGGTACCGGCCCTATTTACACCTGGCCCTTCCCTCGTTGTTCGGTTTGGCGGCCGTTTTTTGGGGCTTGATGCGTTTGCAGGATATCCAATGGTGGGAGTGGCTGTTCTTTCCCGCCTCGTATGTCTTTGCCAATATGTTGGAATGGGTGGCCCATAAGCAATTGTTGCACACCCGCCGGTTTTGGGCCGTTCCCCTCTATGAACAGCATACCCCAATGCATCACCGGGTCTACACGACTGAAAAGATGAATATGCAGGACCCGCGTGAGTTTCGCCTGATCTTATTGCCGCCATACGGAATTGGCCTGATCCCTGTCATCTCCCTGCCCATTACCCTCTTGTTGCGAAACCTAGTAAGTCCTAATGCCGGCTGGATCTTTCTTGTGACGGCCATGGCCTACGTAGTGGGTTACGAATGGTTGCATCTCTCCTATCATTTGCCGGAAGGCCATCCGATCGGCCGCCTCTCCCTGATCCGCCGCTTAAGCCACCATCATGCCATCCATCACAATCCCGCTCTCATGCAGCGTTGGAATATGAACGTCACTATTCCGCTCTGGGATTGGGTGATGGGGACGATTTATCGTCAAAAACAGTAGCATCTATGACCGTCTCATCGTTATCAACATTCTTGGCAGCCATTCGTCCAGGAGAAATGGCCGCCGATCTCTCCCACCTTTACCCCCAGGCCCAAGTTTATTGCAGTCAGGATACATCGGCCTGTTTCATGAATATGGGGTTGAATGGCCGCGGTCCTGAATCACTCTATTTTGCGGGCACGGGCAATGGGAGATTTTATGAATTGATGGAGACAGGGATTAGCACCCGCGGGACGACTCGCCTTGTGAGCCTTGAGGCGCTTGGAGTTGGGCCGCTTCAGTTCGAGTTGGAGGATGGAACCGGGGCGCTCTACGACGCGGGTGGGGCCTTGATTGCCGGGGCGTTGGGACGAATCGACCCAAAAGATGGACTTGCGATCATACAGGAGGCGGATCTTAGGTTGAAACAAGCCAAAAAAAAAGCGAGGACTATCGGTAGTGCAAGTAGCCCCTTTGTATTGATGGACAAACCGACACTCCGGGAAAAAGCCTGTCAGGGAGACCCCAACGCCATCATGGCCCTGTTCAACAGGCCTAGCTATCGGTGGAGTGGAATTGATATTTCAAAGTTTCCAGATATTCCGGAAGCGATGTTAGGGGAGCTGGGAAAAATGGCGATGCATGATGATCGGTCCTATTTTGCGATCTGTGCCCTTGCTACGGTTTATAATTGTATCGCGCTGTCGTTCTTACGGAATGAGACCGACCACCGACGTCTTGCGTTAGGGGCACAATTTTACCAAGCCCCTTTGGATCGGCTCTGGGGGCTCGCCAAAGAAGGGGACGCAGTGGCACTGGCAACGATTCATGGGCTGGCGCTGGTGCATGGAGGAGAGGCTGTCCAGAGCTTACTGAATCTGTTTTCGGTGTGGAAAGTGCCAGGGGCTGGCGCCGCCCTTCAGACCCTCCCTATCGAGGGAAGGGGTTTTATCCCCACTTCCTTAAAAATATTTGCAGACGCAGGGCATCCCGATGCCACGCGGCTGCTGAGGGATGAGCCTGTGGCATCTTATGTTGCAGGGGCCGCAAAAAATAACTGTGCGACGATTGTGTTGCAATGTCCTGAGGTTAGAGATTTAGTTGTTTTGGCAGATTCCGGAAATTCAGGGGCCGTGACGGGTCTTCTCGAACTCTTTGCCGCGGGCCATATGCCGGCAAGAGAGGCTGTCCGGCAATTTCAAAAAAGTGGGCATCCCGGCTTTGGCCCGGAGGTGATTGCCAGGATTGATCTATCATCACTGGCGGCAAGGGCTGCCACGGAACCTCGGGTCGTGATAGCGCTCTATAATTTTTTTACGGAACATGATCGTTTTGAAGCCAGCGTCATCTTAAAAAACCTTCCCGTAGGCCATCTCCTTGAATTGGCGGCTACCCATTACGACGCCATTGGGGCCATTTATTTTTTGGATCAAATTGGCAATGGTAAGATTAGGGAAGGTATCCATGAGGTGAACATTGAACAATGGCGGCGTGATTACAATTGTGGAGGTCATGCCAAGAGAGAAGGGTTTGAGGCACGGGATGCGATGCGTATTCTTGCCGAACTGGGTCATGAAGAGGCCTGTCGTCATGAACGCATCGCCATACCGAAGCGTGCCGCCCGGGCGCTTGCAACCTTGGAGGTCGTGGCAGCCATGCAAGATACCGATGTTCCCGAGTTACTAGCTAAGAAGCCTACGTTTCATTGAAGTGTTCCTCAATTTCTATTATCGGCGTCGGGCAGCGAGAAAACGCTCGAGCTCACCCTCGATGCCAATAGGGCCCTTTTGTGCGGGTTTTTCCGGGACGCTTGGGGCAGGGGGTGGAGGCAATTGTTTTCTGACGGGCCGGGACGGTGTGGTCCCCTCTGCGGGTAACGGCTTGTTGACACGCTGCTGTGATAGGAATTGTGCATGGAGAATTCCCTTCCCAGCCGCTTCCCAAAGGACGTCCGCCAACTTGGAATGGCTAAAAATCCCCTCAAATTGGCTCCTCGTCATGGGGATCCCTTGGGCTAGCAGACGACGATGGAGTTCCGCTATTGTCTCCCTTGGGGGAATTGGGGTGGTCGCATCTTGCAAAATTGTGTGAAGAGTTACGTGCAGCCTGGTCAGTTTTTCCTCAACGGGGAGATGCTGGTACGGAGGTTCATAACCTAGGGTGCGCAACCCCGGCAGATCCGCCGGTAGGGCCTCGATGAGAGCCTTTCGAGTCGGGTCTTGGAGTTGCTCCCAATGCCGCCACAGCTGGGTGGTGACCACGGAATGGAAATATTTCCGCAAGTCCTCCTTCGGAAGCTTCGTTCTTACCCTCAGTTTTTCCCAGATAGTCGACGGACGTATCCTATCCGTCATGTCTGCCAGGAGGTCGTCCAACTGGGTCATCAGTTGTTCATTGATCCACGCTGCGGGCATCATTTCAGCCGCTAGGGGGACGAGGCGCCAATCGAACCTTTTAAGCCGGTGACACAAGGTCGCAATAACCGCGGAAACTTTCCTGGTTATCTTATCCCGCTGTCCGTCTGTTTCGGGGTAGGCGCGGAGCCACGTGCGGGCGAATGGACGGCTTGCCTTGGTGAGGTCATGGAGCATTTCAGGGGTGAGGGGACAAACATGACGTAACCAGGCGACGGCGCAGGCCAACACGTAGACAGTATCAGGGCCCTGCTCTGTTAAACCCTTTGTTAACTCGACGACGAGGGGGTCCTGAGGGTCAAGGGATGGCAGGTCCTGGTTCTTAGCCGTTGCTGAAACCAAGATCCTCACGGTGTTGAGGCGCGCGTTTTTTGCCACCTCCGTCGTGCGGATGTCGACAAAGCCAGTGCGGGTCATGCGTTGTACCAAGGCTTGATGACTCTTGGAACCAGGCACACAATGAAGATAAACATGCAGGGCGGCACGGGGAGCCAACGCACTATGTAAGTCGAGGAGGGACTGGTGAGCAAAAAAATGATCATCCACACCAACAACCGAGACGGCTTCCACGGCAAACCCATGCCCAAGGGCCGCCAGCAGCTCATGGAGGTTTCCGGTGAAGGATAATAGGTTTGATGGGAGAGATTCCGTTGGGAGTGTCCCGTCGAATAATCCTAAGTAGAGTCTATTGGGGGCCCATTCCAAGGGGACTAAGGAGTCAAGTGGGGGGAGGCATCCGGACTTGGGAGGCAACCCCAAGAGTAGGGAGACGGTTTGACCCTTCTCTTGAGCCTGTGTCACCAGGGTGTGGAGCTGAGCAGTATCCGAGAGTGCCCTCGGGAGGGTGGAAAAATTCATACCATGTCTTCGTTAGTTCAGAAAATAAAGTTGCGCATTAGTTTTTTCCCAAATTCCGCACTTGACCTTTCCGAAGAGATTTCGATGAGTTAGGAGGTGAGATTTCTTTAATTTTTTGTGGTTAATGAGCCGATGTGGTTCAACAATGACGTGTCACTATGGTCCTGA
>JAHFST010000014.1 GCA_023265625.1 Deltaproteobacteria bacterium
GCGATCCCCCTTGGTTTGATGGTTATCAAACATCCCCCATAGACCAAAAGAGTGCGGTTTTAAACTTTAATGAGTGCGGTTTTAAACTTTAATGAGTGCGGTTTTGATTCTTAGATGACAGGCCTAAAAAATAGCTTGTTTCCCAAACAAATCCCATGTTAGGCGTACGCCCCTTATGAACTTACTAGAAAAAGTGCAGCGTGAGAGTCTTCCGAATGTGCCTCAGTTTGCCGCTGGGGATAGCCTGCGTATCCATACGAAGGTGAAGGAAGGCGACAAGGAGCGGATCCAGATTTTTGAGGGAGTTGTGATCCGACGGAAGGGGCAGGGGCGTGAGTCCTCTTTTACCGTGCGTAAGGTTTCGTACGGCATCGGGGTCGAACGTATTTTTCCGCTGTTTTCCCCGACCATCGCCAAGATTGAGATTGCTACACGTGGTAAGGTGCGGCGTGCCAAGCTCTATTATCTCCGGAAACTTTCCGGCAAAAAGGCGCGTATTGAAGGGGGCGAGTCCTTCTTTGACAACCCTGAGAACTCCAAGCCATCTGAAGCCGCCGCAAGCTAATCCCGCGTTTCCCGAGATCAGTCTTTATCAACAAGGGTATCAGGCCGTCGCCGGTGTCGATGAGGTGGGGCGCGGTTGTTTGGCCGGGCCTGTTTTTGCCGCGGCCGTAATTCTTCCCAAACAGCTCATCATCCCCGACGTGGATGATTCTAAAAAACTAACCCCCAAAAAGCGTGAAGCGCTCTTTCCCCTGATTACTGCACAGGCCTTGGCTTGGTCGGTAGCGGCCGTCGGGGCTGAAGAGATTGACCAGATCAACATTCATCGAGCCTCGCTGAAGGCGATGGCGTTGGCTATTGCCGGCCTGAATGCCGCGCCGGATTTTATCTTGGTGGATGGACGGTTCCCCATTCCCGTGGACTTGCCACAACAACCGTTGATTCGAGGGGATTCACGCAGTCACGTCATCGGGGCGGCATCAATCCTGGCCAAGGTGAGCCGGGATCGGTGGATGGCCGAGCAGGCGACACGCTATCCGGGATTTTTCTTTGAGCGGCACAAGGGATACGCCACTTCTTTACACGTGAAGGCGATCCATCAGTTGGGTCTGACCCCGTTGCACCGCAGGACTTTTTCGGTGCCTAAGAACGCTTCTTAAGCTCTTTTTCCCAGATCAGATTGACGCCCTTCATGGCCGACAGCATCTTGCCTTCGGTGCCCAGCCAGTCCAGGACATTGGGACCCAGGGTGAAGAGGTTTTTAAAGGAAGAGGTGAGGGAGGGGCCAAAGAGCGAGGGGGCGTAGGTGGCCCGGTTGGACAGGAAATTTTTGAATTCGCCGAAGTCTTTTTGCTCCGGAAACAAGTCTTCTTCTTGCTTGACCACGGGAAAGACCTTTTTCATGTGCCCCTTGGCAAAGGGAAACAGGGCTAAGCAGCGCTGCTCGATTTGTTCATGCAGGTTTTCAAAGTAGATGGTCTCCTCATGAAGGGTATCTGCCGGGAGCAAATAATGAACCGTCAGCAGCGTGTCGTAATCATCCAAGGGACGCGGCAGGGCTTGCAGGTTGAGTTCAAGATAGTTGAGTCCCGAGAGTGGCTGAGTTGGGTCATTGATGATCACGGCATTGTCCTTGAGCGGTTCGGGCAGGTAATCGCGGGCGATCAAGTACTGGACGATGCCATTACCCTCATGTCGCGCCATGTGCATAATCTTGCTCTTGTGCCAGCGGGAAAAGAGGGTGGACGGGACCCCTTGGTAAAGGTTTTGAATATCGAGATTGCCAAGCAGGTAACGGCAGCGGGTCGGGAAGTTGTAACGCCCCAGTTGCACCCCTTTGACTTCGCGAAAATTAACCAACACATCCATGGAGTCTTGCCCGAGCGGATGGACCATGCCGCCAAAATAATCGAGCTTTTCAAAAAAAATCTTCTTCAATTCCCGCATCCCGCCGCGCACGGAAAAGGTGGTGCCGCCCTCCGGGGAGAGAAATAGCAAGATCTGAAAGGTGAGGGGATCCATCAAGGGGCCGCGCGAGAGAAAACGTAAGTGGGCCTTGAGAAAGGTCTGGGTGATGGGTGAGGCCTTGGCCCAAAGATCCTTGATTTTTTGGTCAGGGAAGGTGCGAAACCACTTGATAAACTGTTTCTTCTCACTGGGATGGACGATGGGGAGCTGAGTGAAGAGCGGTGTTAAAAACTTTTCCCGCAGCTCTTGCACCTCTCCCAACAAGGCTTGCACGACCTCCACATCTTGGGGAAACTCGCGGCCAATCTCCTTGATAAAAAAGGGCTGGGAGGGGCTGACATCCAAGCGATGTTTCGGAAAGATCACCTGATACGAGATGGGATTTTCCTGCAGGATGTTGGTCTTGGAATCGGGGATCATGAGCTTTCCCAGCAAGCTCTTGAAGGCCCGTGAATTGAGCCCGGTGAGCAGGTTGGGATTGCGATCCTCTTCCGACTCATGGTCCAAGACCAAGACGTTCATGCCGCGTTTGGCGAGCAGCGTCGAGGCGATTACGCCTGAGAGATCGCTGCCAACAACCAGGAGGTCACAATAATTTAGGGACATATTTTTTTACATCTCGTACGTTTCACCAAACCCCATAATCTTCACCCGCGCCAAATCGCCCACCTTATCCGCAAAATCCTCCGGATCCTGCTGGATCTCCGGCAGGGTGTTGTAGTGCATCGGCACCACCAACTTTGGCTTTAAAAATTCCACGGCGTTAGCGGCGTCGGCTGGGCCCATGGTGTAGTTGTCGCCAATGGGCAGGAAGGCCACGTCAATATTGTGGAGCTCGCCGATCAGCTTCATTTCCAGTGACAGTGAGGTATCCCCGGCATGATAAAGGGTCTTGCCATCCATTTTAATGATGAAACCACAGGGGGCTCCACCATAGCTACCATCCGGGCAGCCTGAACTATGAAAGGCCGGGGTGAGTTGGACCTCGCCAAAATCAAACCGGTAACTGCCGCCGAGATTCATGGCATGACCGTTGGGGGCACCTTGCTTGAGGCAATACTGTACGAGTTCATAAACGCCAATCACCTGGGCCTTATTTTTTTGTGCAATTTCAACGGTGTCTCCCAGATGGTCTGCGTGCGCGTGGGTCACCAGGATCGAGCTGACGACAATTTCATTGGGGTTGACCTTGACGTGCGGGTTGCCACGCAGAAATGGATCAATGATGATCCTCCCTTTGCTGCCTTCTATCAGAAAGCAGGAGTGGCCGAAGTAGGTGAATTTTATCATACGTTTCTCCTTATAATGGTTAGAAGTGAAACGCTACATTTCCCATCAGTGAATAAGGAAAAATAGCGGTACTGCCGCTCGGTGTTCCTAAATTAGTAATTAACGCTATCGGACGGAATGTTCCCTGAAATCCAACCGAAATTGTATCAGTCACATAGTAATCAAAGCCAAGACCTAATTGAGAACCTAACCCGAACCCGCCGGTGTTGTTGGATATTTTCCCCTCGGTGAGCCAATAGAGTCCAAGGCCGGTAGAGACAAACGGGTCAAACTTAGGATCATTTTTTAAGAAGTAATATTTAATATCAACGGTGGGCATGCCGAGGAACAGGATGCCTCCCTCGGAAGAGACCGTGTCATTGCCATCTTGAGTCGTCATCATGAAGGTTGTTTCAAAAGCTAACTGCTCCTGAAACCGGTACTGAAAAAAGACATGTCCGCCCAACCCCGGATCCATGATGGGGAGCGTGTCGATCAGGAAAATATTACCAATGGGACCCACCCCAACGGCAAACCCCTGGCGTGCCTCCGCGGTTTTTGAGAACAAGCCATTGCCAAACAGAATAGTGACGAGGAAAATCCACATGGGCATTTTTTTCATGGTTGTTCTCCTTTATATCGTTCCCTCCGAAATCATCCGGAGGACCTCCACATACAACTGATGTTCCGCGTGATGCATGCGCTCGGTCAATGTCTCGAGCGTATCACCCGGTTGAATCGCTACCTTTGTTTGACGAATGATGGGGCCGGTGTCAACCCCTTCATCGACATAATGCACGGTACAGCCCGTTTCAGTCACCCCGGCTCGCCAGGCCTGCCCAATCGCGTCCTTGCCAGGAAAAAGCGGGAGCAGCGAGGGGTGAATATTTACGATCCGGTTGCGATGCGCCGCCACAAACGGGGCGGACAAAATGCGCATAAAACCGGCCAACACAATCCATTCGGCACCACTCTGCCTCAACTGAGAGGCTAATTCCTGCTCGAAAACCGCCCGTTCCTTACTGGCAATCAAGGCCGTCGGGATTTTTCCGGCCTTCGCCCTCTCCAAGGCATAAGCCTTGGGTTGGTCGCTGATGACAATCCGCAATTCCGCGTCAAGCCGGTGCTCGCGGATGGCATCGATCATCGCCTGCAGATTGCTGCCATTGCCAGAGGCTAAAACCGCCATTGTGACGCTCATAAAACCTGCAGGGCTTCTTTCCCATTCCGTGTCTCGATCTGGCCAATGGCCCAAGCGTGTTCTCCCAGCTCAGTTAATCGCTGCAAGACTTTTGCGGATTGCTGCGCTGGTACCACTAGCATCAAGCCGATACCACAATTAAAAACGCGTTGCATCTCTTCTTCAGCAATGGAACCCCATTTTTGTAACATTTGAAAGAGTGGGGGGCGTGGCCAACTGGCGATCTTGATGACGGCCCGGCAAGCCTCCGGGAGGACGCGATCCAGATTTTCCAAAAGTCCCCCGCCGGTGATGTGGGCGATGCCATGGAGGTCAAATTCCTTTTTTAGGGCGGCCACGGTATTGACGTAAAGCTTCGTAGGGGCCAATAGGACCTCGCCAAGGGGTGCCGAAAAAGGCTCGTAGGGTGTCGTCAGAGAGAGTTTCTTGGTCTCGAGCACCTTGCGCACCAAAGAAAAACCATTGGAATGGAGGCCTGAAGAGGCCAATCCGATAATTTGATCGCCGACGGCAATGTTATGCCCGTCAATAAGCTTGTCTCGTTCCACAATTCCCACAATGAAGCCGGCGAGGTCGAACTCTCCCTCCTGATAAATGGAAGGCATCTCGGCCGTCTCGCCCCCCAGGAGGGCACAGTTAATCGAGGTGCAGGCGTCCACGATGCCACCCACCAGTTGCTCGGCCTGCGTCAGTTCCAACTTGCCGGTGGCAAAGTAATCCAAAAAAAACAGGGGTTCTGCGCCACAACACAGGATGTCATTGGCCGACATCGCGACCAGATCCTGCCCCAGACCGTCATATTTTTGATATTGCAAGGCGACCTTGAGTTTGGTGCCGACCCCATCGGTGGAGGCGACGAGGATGGGTTCGCAATAGTTTTGCTGAGGGAGGGCAAAGAGTCCGGCAAAATGGCCAATTTTTGACAAGACCTCGGGCCGGTCGGTCTTGCGTATCAAAGGTTTGATCTTTTTGATGAACGCATTCGCCGCGCTGATGTCAACCCCGGAATCCCGATAAGTTATTGGCCGTTCGGACATTTTTTAGATCGTGGTTTATCGCTGTCGTGAACTTAAAAGTCAAGGAAGGAAAGGAGCTGTTTTGATTAAAGATTGCATCCTCAGCTAGGATGTGGTAAGTTTTCACCCACTGGAGTATCAATTTGAAAAAGAAGCTCAGGGCGCCGCTCAAACCCAAACAGGAAAATATCGGTAAATTGAAGGAGTTACTCGAGGTTGTTTCCCGCGGGAAATATCTTTGGGAGTCGACCTTTGATGCCATTCAGGATCCGGTCTTGATCATCGGCCCGAATTATCGGGTGGAGCGCGCCAACATGGCGGCGGCCGAGCGATCCAATCATGATGTCCGGGAGTTGATTGGCAAAAAATGTTATCAGATCTTTGCCCAGCGCGACGACGTTTGCCCTTTTTGCCCCCTCCAGCGAACGCTCCAAGAGCGCGAACCCCTGTCCGTGGTGATTGATCAACTGAGAACGGATGCCGATTTTGAGGTGAACTCCTATCCCCTCGTGCCGGGAACCAAACGGACCGAGTATCGCGTGGTGCATCACTATCGCGATGTGACCGAAGAAAAAATGCTGCAACGGAAGTTGGTGCAGAGCGAGAAGATGGCGGCGATTGGTATGTTGGCCGGCGGTGTGGCGCATGAAATTAATAATCCTTTGGGGGGTATTTTGGCCTTCACCCAATTATTGCAACGCGAACTTCCCAAAGACAGTGCCGCCCAGTCTGATTTGTCTGAGATTGAAGGTGCGGCCCGTCGCTGCAAAAAAATTGTGCAAGATTTGTTGACCTTTTCCCGCCCAACCCAAGAAGGGGACAAGGAGCTGTTAAATCTCAATGAGCTCTTCGAAAAAATCCTGACACTCACCCGGCTCGACCTGAGGGCGGCACAGATTATCTTACAGTTGGAACTCGATGAGACCTTGCCGGTGGTGCGCGGCGCGGCCACTCGGTTGCAACAAGTCTTTCTCAATTTGGTGACCAATGCCATGCAGGCCATTTCGGGGGGAGGCAAGATTACGGTTAAAACTTTTTGCGAGGGACCTTGGGTTGTCTTGGAGGTCCATGACACCGGTTGCGGCATTCGGAGCGAAAATCTTCCCAGGATCTTTGATCCGTTTTTTACCACGAAGGGGCCGCAGATTGGGACGGGTCTGGGGCTGTCCATTTGTTATTCCATTATTTTGGAACACCAGGGAAAGATTGAGGTGCAAAGCCAGGAAGGGACGGGGGCGCTCTTTCGCATTTTGTTACCTAGGGCCGCCGAAGTGACTTCAACCATGGAAAAAACAGTTTATGAAAAAGAAAATATTAATTATTGACGACGAAGACGTGATTCGCAAGGCCTTGGAGCGGTTTTTTGGCGGGGCCGGTTACGATGTTCAATTGGCCGGCTCGGGTGAAAAAGGCCTGGAGTTGTTGAATGAAACCTACCCCCACATCGTGTTGGTCGATTTGAAGTTGCCGGGTATTTCGGGAGTTGAGTTCTTACGCCAGGCCCGTGTCAAGCATCCCGATCTCACGGTGATCGTGATTACGGGTTTTGGCACCATCCCTTCTGCGATTGAGGCCATTCACAGCGGGGCCTATTACTATGTGACAAAACCCTTTGACCTGGAAGAACTCTACATGCTGGTGGAAAAGGCCATTGACCACCAAATGTTGCGCAAGGAAAATATCGTTCTCAAACAGGAACTGAGAAACAAATCACGCCATGATCGCATGATCGGGACGAGTCGTGGGATGCAAGCGTTGACCCGCTTGGTTGACCAGGTGGCGCGGACCGACAGTACGGTGTTGATCTTGGGAGAGAGCGGCACGGGCAAGGAGCTGCTCGCCAAGTCAATGCATTATAATTCCGATCGTTCGGCGAAGCCCTTGGTGATCGTGAATTGCGGGGCCATCCCGGAAAATCTATTGGAGAGTGAACTTTTCGGGCACGTCAAGGGGGCCTTCACGGGCGCCTTTCATACGCGTGCGGGCCGCTTTGAGGCGGCGAATAACGGCACCATTTTCTTGGACGAAATAGGGGACATGAGTCCCAATCTTCAGGTCAAGATCCTGCGGGTGTTGCAGGACAAAAAATTTCAACCGGTGGGGTCGGCCAAGACCACGGAAGTCGATGTCCGAATTATTGCGGCCACCAATCAAAATTTGGAACAAGCGGTGGCGGAAGGAAAGTTTCGGGAAGATTTGTTCTATCGGCTCAATGTCATTCCAATCAATATTTGTCCACTCCGGGAACGTCGGGATGATATCCCGATTTTGGTGGAGCATTTTCTCAAACAGGTGAATCGATTGGGGCAAAAGAGTGTCACCGGATTTGCCCCGGACGCGATGAAGTTGCTCTGCCACTATCGTTGGCCGGGCAATATCCGGGAATTGGAAAATATGGTGGAGCGCCTGGTGATCCTCAAGAGCTCCGGGTTGATTGAAGTCTCGGATCTTCCCCCGACGGTCACGGGAGGGGATCAGCAAATTTTTCTGAATGATATTGCGATGCCCGATCATGGGGTTTCTTTTAAAAATTTGGTGCATGACTTTGAACGCGAGCTCATTCTCAAGGCCTTGCAAAAAAGCGGTGGCAACAAAAACCAGGCGGCGATGCTCTTGAAGTTGAATCGGACGACGTTGTTGGAGAAAATCCGAAAATGCCGCCTGGAGAAGGAGGTTAAATCACTGACTCATGGAACCGGTACCCAACAGACAACTGCTGCTGGTCGATGACGAACCAGCGTTGATCGAGTTATTCCAAAGAATAGCCCAGAAGAAATCGTACGGCCTGCTGCTGGCCCGCGACGGGGGCGAGGCCTTGGAAATTCTCACCAAACATCCGGTGGATGTGGCCCTGCTCGATTTGAATCTCAAGGGGTTATCCGGGCTGCAAGTCTTGGAACATCTTAAAAAAACACAGGTGGATACCGAGGCCATCGTGATCACGGGTCGCGCGACCGTGGAATCCGCCATCGCCGCCCTTAAAATGGGGGCTTACGATTACATCACGAAACCCTTTGACGATGTGGATCAGCTTTGCCTGCGCATTGAGAAGGCGATGGAAAAAGTCGCCCTGGTGCGCCGCTTGCATAAATTAGAGCAGGGTCATGTGGCGTCGGGGGATTTTTTGGATTTTGTCGGTAAGAGTCAGAAGATGCGGGAGGTTTATGCCCTGATCGGGCATGTGGCCTCCGGTCTGTCGAATGTGCTGATCTTGGGAGAGAGCGGCACGGGCAAGGAGTTGGTGGCGGCCGCGATCCATCAGAAGAGTGAACGACGCGACGGCCCTTTTACGGTGATCAATTGCGCCGCCGTTCCCGAGACCTTGTTAGAGAGCGAACTCTTTGGTTACGTCAAAGGGGCTTTTACGGGGGCGGTGGGCGATAAGACGGGTTTGTTTGAACAGGCGCAGGGCGGAACCATTTTTTTGGATGAGATTGGCGATATCTCGGCCGCCATGCAGGTGAAGTTGCTCAGGGTCTTGCAAGACGGGGAGATTCGTCGCGTCGGGGGCAATCGGGTCTATTATTCCAATGCGCGGGTGATTGCGGCCACCAATCAGGACTTGGCGCAACTGGTCAAAAAGAAACTGTTTCGGGAAGACCTGTTTTATCGCCTGAACGTGATCAGCATCCAAGTGCCGCCGCTTCGGGAACGCGCCGAAGACATTCCCTTGTTGGCCTACCATTTTTTGCGGGAATTTGCCGAGCGCTTGAGGCGCCCTGTGCAAAAAATTTCCGTGGACGCCATGCAATCGTTGCAGGCCTATCGTTGGCCCGGCAATGTGAGGGAGTTGGAAAACGCGATGGAACGCGCCGTCGTGTTGACGCACGGGGACACCGTTACGGCCAAGGATTTGCCCGCCAATTTGCTCGGGGCGGTTTTTTATCTGCCGGATGACCATGAACAACAGGAATTAAACCATCTACCTTATCAGGAGGCCAAAGAGCGCGCGGTGAATAACTTCAATAAAAACTATGTCCTTTATTTGCTAAAACAGGCGGGCGGAAATCTTTCCACGGCGTCCTTGAAGGCGGGGATGGATCGGAGTAATTTTAAAAAGATTGTAAAAAAATGCGCAGTTAACGTAAAAGAAATCAAGAAAGGGCTGATGGGATGAATACCGGACGCATTGGGGTGGTCGCCTTACAGGAAAAATTCGACAAGAAGATCTCAGCCCTCCTCGGCAAGGAAGGGTGGGAGGTGCGCGAATTGGAACCCCATGTCCTCATCGAGGGGCCCTTGCCCGATGTGGATGTTGTCTTGCTTTATTTCGGCAAGGATGGAGCGGAGGCCGGGTTGGCCTTTCTCCGGGCCGTTAAAGAGAAGAGCGAGGAGTTGCCGGTCATCTGTCTTTCCAAGTCGGTGGGGGTGGAACAAGTGGTTGGCCTGATGAAGGGCGGGGCGTTTGACTACTTTGAGATGCCCCCGCATTTTGGCAAATTAAAGCTCTCGTTGGGCAATGCGATTCGCACCACCCATCTGACCAAGAAGGTCATGGTGTTGGAGAGTCAAGTGGGGTGGCAGGGCAAGTTTGATGATTTGGTGGGCACCTCGGCCTCCATGTTGGAAATTTTCCAGATGATCCAGACGGTTTCCAAGAGTAATGCCACCGTTTTGGTCATGGGGGAGAGTGGGACTGGGAAGGAATTGGTGGCGCGGGCGATTCACCGTCATTCGGACCGTTCCGCGAATAAATTTATCGACATCAACTGCGGGGCGATCCCAAAAGAATTGTTGGAGAACGAGCTCTTTGGTCACGAGCGAGGCGCCTACACGGGCGCCGATCGCCTGTACATTGGCAGTTGTGAAAGGGCCGGTGGTGGCACGCTCTTTTTAGACGAAGTCAGCGAGATGGATGCCGCCTTGCAAGTGAAGTTGCTGCGCGTCATTCAGGAGCGTTGTCTGACCCGCGTGGGTGGGACGGAGCGCATCGAGCTTGATATCCGGATTGTCGCCGCCACCAACAAAGACCTGCGGGCGGAGGTCACCAAGGGGACTTTTCGCGAGGATCTCTTTTACCGGCTCAATGTGGTGCCGATCGTGATTCCTCCCCTGCGCGTCCGGCCCGACGATGTCCCGCTGTTGGCCCAACATTTTTTGGAAAAATTTAACGAAGAAAATCGCAAGCGCTTCAAAGGATTCACCCCGGAGGCGATGGAAGTTTTGATGAACTATGATTGGCCGGGTAATGTGCGGGAATTGGAGAATAATATCGAACGCGTGGTGGTCTTGTCTGATGACAGCAAGGTCAAGCCCGCTCATTTACCGCGTTTTATTGTGAATACGGAAAAGAAGCTGATCAAAAACCTGTTTCCCGGCGGGGATGCGTATCAGAAGATATTGTCGCTCGATCAGGTGGAACGTTATGCGATCGAAGCGGCGATTAACCGGTGCCGCGGGGATGTGCTGGTGGCGGCCCGTAAGCTGGGGATAGGCCAGGCCACCCTCTACCGCAAAATCAAACGATATAAAATACGCGTGTAAGGGCGTATGCAATACGCCCCTACAGGTTTCCTATGGCTGTATATGCTGTCATCATGGCGGGAGGAAGTGGGACGCGGCTCTGGCCGCTCTCGCGCGAGGGCTTTCCCAAATTTCTCTTGCCGCTCTTTCCGGCATCTTTGTTGGAGCTGGCGGTGCGCCGTGTGCAACCGTTTATCCCCCTGAAAAACGTGCGGATTGTCTGCGGTGTCAAACAGTACCAGGCGATTCGCAAGTCGCTGCCATTTCTCAAAAAACAGAATTTTATTATCGAGCCGACGGGCCGTAACACCGCGCCTTGTATTGGCTTGGCGGCGGCTATTTTGTCGCGACAAGACCCGCGGGCCTTGCTCGTGATCTTGCCCGCCGATCCGTTGATTCGCAATCGACGCTCGTTTCAAGCGAGTGTGCGGCAGGCGGTGCGATTTGCGACCCAGCACGAGGCGATAATGACGGTGGGGATTAAGCCGCGGTCGCCGCATACGGGTTATGGCTACATTGAAACGGAACAGCCCAAGCAAGCGGGTGTGTTTAAGGTCAAGCAGTTTACCGAAAAACCGGATGCCAAGACGGCTCAACGTTATGTGCAGGGTCAGCGTCATCTTTGGAACACCGGTATCTTTGTCGGACGCGCGGCGGTTTTTCTTTCTGAACTCAAACGCTGGGAACCGAAGCTTGCGCGGGGTTTAGGGACACTCGCAACGGGTCGGGTCACCTTGGCGGCTTATCGTCGCTTGCCGGCTATCTCGATTGACTATGCCGTGGCCGAACGCAGTGACAAGATGTGGACGGTGCCGGCGACGTTTGATTGGGAGGATATTGGTGATTTGCAGGTGTTGAGCAACTTGCAAGGTCAGGCCCCTGATGTGTCCATTGGTTCAAATCGCGTCGCTGTCATCGGCAAAAAACGATTTGTCGCCACGGTTGGGGTGCAAGATTTGGTGATTGTCGAAACCCCCGATGCCTTGCTGATTGTCCAGAGAGATCAGGTGCAGCGTGTCAAAGAGGTAGTTGACCTCTTGAAGAAAAAAGGGGTAGCACGCCTGCTGTGACGCGCCTTCCGCTGGATGACTACGCACAGTTTACCCGCCACCTGGGCGATCGGGAATTCTTCGGCATGAAGCTCGGCCTGGAACGAGTCCAGGCGGTCTTGCAGCGCCTGGGAAATCCGGAACGAAATTTTTCTTCTATTCATATTGCCGGGACTAACGGTAAGGGATCGACCGCCTGCTTTTTGGCAGGCATCCTGCGTCAGGCTGGATACAGGGTAGGGCTCTATACCTCGCCTCATCTTGTTGATTTTTGCGAGCGGATCCGTGTGGGGGCGCAGCATCCGCCAGAGGCGGATCAGCCTCCGGCTGAAGCGGCGCCCCTACATATCACCCCCGATGATGTTCTGAGGTTGGGACGAATCATTACGGATTGTGAAACCGAACCCTTGACCTTTTTTGAGATGACGACCGTGATGGCCCTGCTGTATTTTGCGGAACATAATACAGGGGCGTATGGCGATACGCCCCTACTGGCCATCTTAGAGACAGGTTTAGGCGGACGACTGGATGCTACCAATGTAGTGACGCCGTTGGTTTCTGTCATCACGACTATCGGGTTCGATCACCAGCAGTACCTGGGGGATTCCTTAGAAAAGATTGCGGCGGAAAAGGGGGGGATCATCAAACCGGGGGTGCCTGTGGTGTGTGGCGTTAGTGACCCCGGGCCGCGGCAGGTTTTGGAACGGATGGCCGCGGAACGAAAGGCCCCCTGGATCCCTGTGGGGGCGTATGGCAATACGCCCCTACAAGACCGCGATTATCCCTTGGGTTTGGCCGGGGAATATCAGCGGTTAAATGCGGCCTTGGCGGTGGCGGTTGTTAATTTATTGGCAAATGGGGGTCCTGTAGGGGCGTATTGCAATACGCCCCTACAAAACATCACCGATGCACAGATTCGCGCAGGCCTGCTCCAGGCCCGTTGGCCAGGCCGATTAGAATCAATCCAAACCCCGGGAGGCCAGGACATCCTGCTAGACGGCGCCCATAACGTGCCAGCCATGCAAGCATTGGTCGATCACCTCAAAAAAACCTATGCCCAGCGCCCGATCCATCTTCTATTTGGAGCCATGTCGGACAAGGATTGGCCGGCGATGCTGCGTTTGTTAGCCCCCCTCTGTCAGCAGGCGACATTTGTCCGGCCTAACCTCAAACGGGCCGAAGATCCCCTACGGTTTCAAGAATTAGCCCAATCCGTCGGGTTACGATCCGAGGTGGTCCCAGCCGTGGCAAAGGGGTTCTCCCAGGCTATGGCAGGCCTGCCTCGGGATGGTCTCTTACTGGTGACGGGGTCTTTGTTTGTCGTTGGAAACGTTCATGAATTGCTAAAATTTTAACACGCAACTCGCCCCCCCGAGGTTGCCGATAATGGATACATGTCAGATCCGGATAAGATTGATGGTAGATGCACTCAGTTGCCTTATGAAGTGGATCCTGGGTCTGTGAAATGGATGCAGGAGTATTTTGCCAAGCATCCAGAGGCAAAGTCGATTCCCAGTAAAGAGGTTCCGGGTATCCACAAAAAGGCTGCGGAATCGGTTCGAGGACAACTGGAGGACCATTTCAAGGGGGCCAGTCGGGCTGATCTGGCGAGATTTATTGAAGTTGGAAGTCACTACTGTGACTGGCAACAAGCCATGGGACAGGAGTGGCAAGTGGTTTCAAAGGCCCTGATTCAGGATATCGAGCAGAAGGTGCCCGCGCTCAAGGGGAAGGTGAGTTTGGTTCCGGAACGCGACTACAATCAATGGGTGGTGCGTCTTGAGGTCAAGGGTCGGATGGCCCATAATGACCCGCACCTACGGGATTTGCAACGCACGGTGTTGGGTTATTTTCAGCGACGGTTGAATGGTCCCGATAAGGCCCCGTTACGCTATTTGGTGAAATGGACCTTGGCCGGAGACTGGAAAAATTCCAGGGCCTCATTGTTGCTCTTACCGCTCTTATTTTTAGGGACTTCCTCCCATTATGGCAATGGGGACGGCTTTGATGGGCGCGGTACGGCGGCCTCGACTCCGGGATTAACATTGATATTCAGTCAATATCATTTAACGGCGGCTCAGCGTTATGGAGCCACGGGAACCGTTAATTTGTGCCAAGGTCCCACTGGGGGAACTATTTGCATCAAGAATGACAAGGGACCCTATGGCGTCCCGCGCGAATTTGACGTGACGCCGGCGGTGGCGCAAAAGGTGGACGGCGCCCATGGCTATTTCCCAATGAAAATGTCTATTTTTGGGATGGATGGCAAAAACTTTGCCGATCAAACCATGGTGTTTCCCGGCATCGGAACTTTTACCACGCCTACGACTTTGGATGACAAGGGCCATGTGCTCCTGGCGGTCTTTCCCAAGACAATAGATCCAATTGTGCTGATGGCGCAGCTGCCTCCGGCGTTGCAACAAAACTTTCGATCGCAACAGATCAATTCCAACGGTCAAGTGTTCAACGTCATTGTTTCCAGCCAGGAAATGGCAAAGCCCAGGGATTTCAATGCAGTCATCAAAAAAATTCATGATATCTCCGGCCTTCGCCCCGGTTGGATTTCCACTGACCAACTGTACGCCCGCCAGTAAACGTTGACAAACCAGTCAGGTTATATTACTATTTTAAATAAAAGTAATATATATGGATACCATCTTCTCACTCAAAATGCCCTCGTCCCTGTTGACTCAATTGGAGACGATGGCCCATCAAACGGCCCGTACGCGCGGGGCCTTGATCCGGGAGGCCGTGGTATTCTTCATGGAGCGGCACGGGTCTTTGGAGGCCCAGATTGACGGAATCACCAAGGCCATTCGGAGCGGCAAGAAACCTCATGTGACGGTCGACTGGAAGGAACTGCGCCGGTGCGCCGCCTCTGGGGAATGCCACGAGTCTCCAGAACAAGAAGTCCTGCGCGGACGGCATCGCGGTTTATGAAAAGACTGTTTATTGATTCCGACCTCTTTGTGCGCGATCTGCGTTACCCGCGCGATGCGCGTACGGCCATCAACTCCCGGTTTTTGGAACGGGTCAAGAAGGGGACCCTGCGCGGGGCCACCTCCATCTTCAACGTCCTGGAGGTCTGCGGCATCCTGTCTCACAACTATTCCGTGTCGCAGTTAACCGGCCTGTACGCCGATTTTTGTTCCCACTACCGCCTGCAAGTTTTCTTTCCCGCCGATGAGGATGGGGGACTGCAATACGACATTGCCAAGATTTTCACCCAGATGCAAAAGAAGCAAAGCCTGGGTGATGCCCAGATCGGTTATGTGGTGGAGCGTTTCTCCAATCAAATCTCCTCGTTTGTATCCTGGAACGCCGCTCACTTTGTCGGCAAATTTTCCGTCCCGGTGGTGACACCGGAGCATTTTTAAGCCCATTTTGATGGTTAATTGACTTCACAAAACCCCTTTGCTAGGACCTCTCAGTGGATAAAGTCACGCTGTTCTTTCTATTTTTTCCCGCATTCTTATTTTCGTTGTCCTTTCATGAATGCGCCCATGCGTGGACCGCGAATCGCCTGGGAGACTCGACGGCCCGGCTCTTGGGGCGGATGACCTTGAACCCGATCCCGCATATTGACCTGCTGGGCACCATTTTGTTGCCCATGCTGACCTTCATGGCCCCCACCGGGTTGATACCCATTGGGGGCTGGGCCAAGCCGGTTCCGGTCAACTACGCGCGTCTCCAAGGGGGACGCAAAGGGGTTTTGCTGGTGGCCTTGGCGGGCCCGGCTTCCAATATCTTGCTCGCGGTGGTTTTTGCCCTGTTATTGCGCGGCCTGCTCTTGGCGGGAATTAATGTCACCGGGGCCGATGCCTTGTTTGGTATCTTTGAGATCGGAGTTTTCATTAATCTGGGATTGGCTTTTTTTAATTTGATCCCGATCCATCCCCTGGACGGCGGCAAGGTCTTGGAGGGGATTTTGCCCTACCGGTGGTTGCCCGTCTTTGACCAGGTGAATCGTTACGGGATGTGGATTTTGATTGCCTCCTTTTACCTTGGGTTGTTACGTATTATCTGGATCCCGGTGCGATTGGCGGGGGCCCTGTTACTGCCATGAAACAAAAAATACGAGTGGTGAGCGGCATGCGTCCTACCGGTAAGCTCCATCTGGGGCATTACCATGGGGTGTTGCGCAATTGGCTCCAGTTGCAACAGGACTATGACTGTTTCTTTTTTATCGCCGATTGGCATGCCTTGACCACCGAGTATGCCGAGCCGGGGGTGATTCGGGATTATCGCCGTGAGCTGCTGGCCGACTGGCTGGCGGTGGGGTTGGATCCCGAGCATGCGACGCTCTTCGTCCAATCGGAGGTCAAGGCCCATGCTGAGCTTCATTTGTTGCTTTCGATGATCACCCCCCTGGGGTGGTTGGAACGCGTTCCTTCTTACAAGGACATGCGGCAGGAGCTGAGCCACAAGGATCTTTCCACCTATGGTTTTTTGGGCTACCCGCTCTTGCAGGCGGCCGACATCGCGCTCTACGACGGGGCCAAGGTCCCGGTGGGGATTGATCAGGTCCCGCATATTGAATTGGCGCGGGAAATTGTGCGCCGGTTTAATTCACTCTATGGTAAAACCATGGTCGAGCCGCAGGCGATGCTGACCAAGGCCCCCAAATTGCTCGGGACGGATGGGAAAAAAATGAGCAAGAGTTTGAACAACTGCGTTTATCTTTCCGATTCATCGGAAGAGTTGCGGAAAAAGTTGATGCCGGCGATCACGGATCCGGCCCGGATGCGTCGTACCGACCCGGGCAACCCAGAGGTGTGCCTGATTTTTGACCTGCACAAGCTGCACACCCCGCCGGAAGAGGTGACGCGTATTGACGGAGATTGCCGGACGGCGGCGATAGGTTGTGTCGATTGTAAAAAAACGTTATTTTCAGGGCTCGATGCCTTTTTGGATCCGATTCGAAAAAAGCGCGAATTGTTCTTGCAGGATACGGCGCGCCTTGATGAGATCGCCTTTCAGGGCAAGCAGCGGGCCGAACAAGTGGCCGGTGACACCATGGATCGGGTGAGGAAGGCGATGAAGCTATGAGTGATAATTTGGCTGAGGTGAATTATAAAATTGAGCTGGATGCCTTTGAAGGCCCGTTGGATCTCCTCCTCTACCTGGTCAAAAAAGAGGATATTGATATCTATGATATCCCCATTTCTCACCTGCTCGGGGAATATTTAAAATATATCGAACTGGCCGAAGAATTGAATATCGACTTGGCGGGCGAGTTTATCGAGATGGCTTCGGAGTTGGCCTACATCAAGTCAAAGATGCTCCTGCCCGAGAGCCAGATGGAAGAAGAAGAGGGGCCGGACCCGAGGGCGGATTTGGTGGCTCGGCTCATTGAATATCAAAAATTTAAAGGTGCCGCCCAGGCCCTGATGGCACGGCCGTTGTTGGGACGCGATGTCTTCAATCGTCCCGCCTCATTGCCGGAGGCAGAGGTAGATGCTGGGCTTGACGTTGATTTGCTGGCCTTGTTGGCCGCCTTCGAAGGGGTGTTGAAACGACTCCCCCAGGATAAGGCCCATGAGGTCTATCGGGAACGGGTGGGGGTCTCGGAACGCATCATTGAATTGGTGGAATTTTTTCGGGATAAGGGTGAAGTGCGTTTTATCGATCTTTTTAGGGAGCATCGGACCCGTCAGGAAGTGGTCGTGACCCTCTTGGCCATTTTGGAGATGGCACGACAAAAATTGCTGCGGGTGACTCAGGGAAAGGTGTATGGGGAGATCGTGGTGCATCCGGCGATAACGGCATAAATTCAAGGGCGCAGCAAGCGGCGCCCCTACAGGAGAAAATTATGGAACTAAAAAATCTCATGGAAGCCGTGGTCTTTGCGGCGGGTCGTACCGTGGCGGTGGGGGAGGTTTTGTCGCTGGTGGAGGCCACCGAGACGGGGCTGCAGGTAACCCGTAAGGAAATCGAGCAGGCCTTTGGGGAATTGGTGCAAGAATGGCAGGAACGTGGCCGGGGTTTTACCTTGGAAGAAGTCGCGGGGGGGTATGAGTTCCGCAGTCGGCCGGAGTATGCGCCGATGCTGGCCGTGCTGAACCAATCGCGCCCCCAGCGACTGTCAACTCCCGCCATTGAGAGCCTGGCGGTGATTGCCTATCGACAACCGGTGACACGGGGCGAGCTTGAGTCGTTGCGTGGGGTGGATTGTGCCGGGGTGCTGAAAAGCTTGAGTGAGCGTAACCTGATTCGTGCGATTGGCCGTAAAGAGGAGCCGGGACGTCCGTTGTTGTACGGCACCACCCACGACTTCTTAGAATTATTCGGCTTGAAAGATTTGGGAGAATTGCCTCCCTTGAAGGAGTTTGAGGAAAAAATTCGCGAGCATCAAGAGGTCGCTCCCCTGACGATTGCGGACCTGACCACGGCGCCTGAAGAGTTCGAGGCGTTGGACGGAGAGGATCAAAAGGCCCTGGACGACTTGGAAACCTCCTTGGCCGAGCTCAAGGCCGTGGAGAAAAAAATGGTGCCCGAGGAAATCAAGGAAGAGCAGGCGGTATGAAAATGAACCGGTATTTTTGGCTGCTGCTTTTTGTGGCGCTTCCAGCCGTGGGACATGCCGATTACAAGGCTCGTTGCATTGGGGGCGATGGTAAATCCGGGCGTTGTTCGTTGCTGGTGGGTGATGCCACGTTAAAAATACATTATTCTTTGGGGAACCTGGATGTCGTGATCCCTGGTGGGCAAATTACGGCCCTGAATACGGGGCGTCCCAATGACCATAAAAACTTTGCCATCGCGCTGCAAGAAGGCGGGGGCACCATTACCTTGCCACTCGCCACGCAACAGGCCGATGAAATTCCGTTGGGTATTGCCTTTGTCAATGACCAGGGAGTATCCCAGGCGGTATTGGTCCTGATCAAGGATGCTCAAAAAGCCGAGGCCCTGAAACTCCAGCTAGAAACAATCCGTAAACGTCCCGAGACACGCCCGTAAGACCCGTGGTTAACCTTGACAATTCACGGCACTAGGGTACAACCGCCCCACTGATCGCGGGGTGGAGCAGTCCGGTAGCTCGTCGGGCTCATAACCCGAAGGTCGCAGGTTCAAATCCTGCCCCCGCAATATTCCGAAACGCCGCTTGATTCATTTTTGAGTCAGCGGCGTTTCTGTTATCTAGACATACGGACAAAGGCTGTGTTACTTTTTCATCCTGTGGTGGAATATTCATCTTACGGGCTTTTGGATATTCGTTTTTCTGATTTTACGGCGCGGCATGTGTTTGCTGCCAAGTTGCGATTGGTCATCCTGCTGGGGTTTTGGGGGATGTGTTTTCTTTTTTATCCGGGTCTTCTGCTCCTGAAACAACCGATTGTCCTCATTATCAGCGGGACTTTTGTCGTCACCACCATCTGCTACATTTTTATCCTGAAAGGCCTCGCCCCGATTTTTTTCTTCATCATTGAATTGGCGGCCGATGTGGCCGCCCAGACCGTGGTGGTTTACCTGACCGGCGGCGTGAGCAGTAATTTTTTCACCATTTACATCATCTACTGCTGTGCCGGCGGGTTGTTCTACAACTACAAGGTTTCCGCGGTGATTGCGTTGTTGAGCCTGCTTTTTTATTCCGGGTTGTTGTTGTCGACGCATCTCGGATGGATCACGGTGTTCAATTATCCGTTTCGGGAGATAGGGTTGTTTCCGCAAAGCCCGCTATTCCAGAACTGGTCTGTATTGGCCATTTTTTTGGTCATTGGAATTTATGGCATTCGGATCGCCCATCATTTTACGCAAGTGCGGGAAAATGCCCTGGAATCAAAAAACCGTGAACTTGTTTCGCTGAATCGAGTCTCTTCCACGACACGCGGTGGCTACGATCTGGATCTGGTCCGTCGTGAAGTTATTCAAGGCGTCAAGCAAGGGTTGGGTTATGAGGCGGCTTTTTTGTTATTTCGTGATGAAGAAAAGGGTGTGATGCGTCCTTACATTCCCAAGGATGAGAATTACGGGGATCTTTTTGAGCAAGCGATCGGTCAATTCTTGGAGGGTACGGCTTTTTCTTTGAACAACGAAGAAAATCTCATTGCCCAGGTGATTCATAAAAAGAAGGTGTTTATTCGCTACGAACTCTCCGCCCTGACCAGCGGATCGATCCCGCCCATCCCCAAAGAAACGGCGGAGCTTTTACAAAAGAAATATGGGTTGCGAAAATTCATCGCCGCTCCGTTGGTGGCCGAGCAGAAGATCTTTGGGGTGCTGGTGGCGGTGACGCGCGACCCGTGGATTGAGCCGGATGCCGTCAAGGCCTTTGAGGGGTTTTCCGATCAGGCGGCCCTGGTCATCGATAACGTTTTGTTAATTGAGAAGTTGAGGCAGCAAAACGCCGAACTCGAGCGAGTCAGCCGGGTCAAGTCGGAATTTTTATCGACGATGAGCCATGAATTAAGAACCCCTCTGACGGCCATTATTGGATTTTCAGAGTTGTTGTTGGACGGGGCGATGGGAGATTTGACCGGGGATCAAAAGGAGAGCCTCCGGGAGGTGCTGACCAACGGGGAGAGCTTGTTGGATCTGATTAATAGTTTGTTGGACCTCGCCAAGATCGAATCGGGCAAGATGGAGTTTCATTTGGAGCCGGTTGATTTGTCGGGCCTGTTGGATCGTATCGAAGGCATGATTCATTCCTTAATACACAAAAAATCCCACCAATTGAGCCTCCAGGTGCCCCAGGAATTACGGCTCATCTATGCGGATGAGAAAAAATTGCAGCAGATTTTACTCAATTTGATCTCAAATGCGATTAAGTTTACCCCCGATGAGGGAAAAATTGTGGTGGCGATTAAACATTACGAGAGGTCTCTTCCTAAAGAGATCACCACCCACATTCGCTCGCTAGGAAATTTTTCAAATGGGGCTATTGAGTTTTCGGTGAGCGACAACGGCATTGGTATTCCGGCAAAACATTTGGGAAAAATCTTTAATTCCTTTCAGCAGGTCGACAGCTCGTTTACCCGTGAACATCAAGGCACCGGGCTGGGGCTGGCCCTGACGCGTCAGTTCGTCGAATTGCATGGGGGGGAGATTTGGGTGGAAAGCCGGCCGGATCAGGGATCGGTTTTTACTTTTCTACTCCCATGGGTCACTGGGACCCCTGCATTAAATTAGACCATCTTCCCGAAATTAAACGATTTTACTGTTAAGTTCCTGAATTTTTAGGTATATATGGGATCGCTTGGGGCACAGTCCATCGATTCACAGGTTGGGCAGCATCCTGTCAGAGGTCCCGAAATGGGTTCACGCTTTTGGTGTACCTTGCAGGGTGTATACCGGTGATGTGTGGACGGCCTGATAACTCTCGTTGGGCATAAAGCCAGAGGAGGGTTGTCTAGGGAGAGGGCGATTGCTGGGGATTAGAAAATATACATGGGTTCTGCATATTGCGACCATCGCGGTCTGCGCCTATTTTGTGGCGCAGGGAGTTTCAACTTATGTGGCCAGTCTTCTCGATACGGGAACACCCCCTGCGGCGGTTCGGCAGGCAAAAGAGGTGGTCGCGTCTGATGCGGAGGCAAACCCGGAGGCTTATCAGGTTATCGCGGAGCGTAATATTTTTGATTCGTCGGGTTCGGCTGTGGCAACCGAAGAGGCCGCATCGGAAGAGACTGAGGAGCTCACTCCCGGTGAGATGGGACCGGCGGTTAAAACCAGTTTGGATATCACCCTGGGGGGGACCTTGGTGATTGGTGACGGATTGGATCGGCGCTCATCGGCCCTGGTTTCCTCGGGCAAGGCTAAGGAAGGGAAGGTTTATTTTGTTGGGGACACAGAAAGTTTTTCCCCCAACGTGAAGATTACCAAGGTAGAGAAGAATCGTATCGAATTTATGAATGGCAATAAGTTGGAATTTGCCGAATTGGAAGACGGCTCCAAGGAAAAAAGCATATTTGCCTCGCGCGATGAGGTTTTTGGAAAAGGTACGGGAGGTTTGGATAAGAAGACCGCCGAGGAGGCGAAGCCCGTCGGCGCTGAAGGGGCAGAAGAGGGACTGATTGTGGTGGATCAAAAGGAAATCAACAATGCCTTGGCCAATCTCGACCAGCTTTACTCAGAGGTTAGGCTCGTACCCAACTTCTCTGGGGGGCAATCCAAGGGACTTAAGCTACTTTCTGTAAAACCCGGAAGCCTTGTTTCCAAATTGGGCATTCGACGTGGAGATGTACTTGAAAAAATTAATGGAGAAGAGTTAGATATCAAACGCGGGATGGAGTTGTTTACTCAGCTCAAGGATTTGAAAAATTTCTCGATGGATATTGTGCGCGGAGGCAAAAATAAAACCTTGGCCTATGAAATCAGGTAGGTGGATTTTAGCCGTTGCCGGGATCGTGGCGTCGAGCGCGATGTTTGCGGCAGAGATGACTCCGCTCGGCTCCAAGGGGCCTAACCCCACGGTGGCCCCGCCGCCCGAGGTTAATGCCCCCGCCGTGCCGCCAGCTCCGAGGCCGGGTAGCATTCCCGCGACGGTAGCCCCCGTGCCGGAGACTCAGGCCGTCGCGCCGCTCCCTCGTACGAATCCTCCCGCATTTTCCCCGGACACATTGCCTGCCAATCCTCTGATCTCTCAAGACAGAAATGCGCCAGCCCCCGTTACCCCCCGGTCTGAGACGGTGCCGGATGTGTCTCAGCCCTTAACGGGTGTGCCCGCAGAAACCATCGCCCAGATTGAGAAGCAGGTTGAAGAGGAGGGGATGTATTTTAATGTGGCGGATGAGGATATCCGTGAGGTGATCAAGCAAATCAGTCGGGCCTTGGGGAAAAATTTCTTATTGGACGATAAGGTCAAGGGCAAGATCAGTATTATCAGTGAGCGCAAGATGACGAAGGACGAAATTTGGGAGGCCTTCCAGTCGTCCCTAGAGGTGATTGGGTACACCTTGGTGCAAGGTCCGGCTGGCCTGCTTCGCTTTGTGCCCACCAAAGAAGCCATCCAGAGTCCGATTGATTTCTACACGGAAGATACCCCTTTTACCGATCGGTTTATCACTCGCCTGATCACCTTAAAAAATATCAGTGCGACGGATATGTCGAATGCCATCAAGGGTATGGTTTCCAAAGAGGGTAATCTTTTTGCCTACCCCGTGACCAATACTCTCATTATTACCGATACGGGGACGAATATTGATCGCCTGGTCCGTTTGATTCAGCAACTTGATCGAGAAGGGCCCCAGGAGGTCATGGAGATCATTGCCGTACTCTATGCGGATGCCAAGGATGTGGCGGCTAAAATCAGTCAGATCTACGATGCGGATAAGGGGCAGGCCGCTGCTGCGCCCCGTCCCAGAAGGGCGGGGGGCAAGGATGAGGAAGATGAGAAGGCGATCCGGAAAATTATTCCCGACGAGCGCACCAATTCATTGATCGTCTTGGCCTCCAAGCGTGCCATTCAGGATATTCACGATTTGGTGAAGCAGTTGGATGTGCCGCTGACGAAGGGTTCTGGGGTGGTGCATGTTTACTATCTGAATCATGCGAGGGCCAAGGATATCGCCGCCGTCCTGTCGGCCTTGAGCGGACAGGTGGGGCAAACCAAGGGGGACGACAAGGGCAACAAGACTGGGGCAGCCGCACTCAGCGGATTGTCGGGACAAGCCAGCCAGTTTTTTGACAAATGGACTGTCACCGCCGACGAATCCAATAATGCCTTGGTGATTACGGCCGCCCCCAAGGATTATGACACCTTGGTGAATAGTGTCATTGCCAAACTCGATATTCCCAGACGCCAGGTTTATGTGGAGGCCGTCATTGTCGAGCTTTCCGTTTCTCAGGATCAACAACTAGGGACGGGGGCCATTGGCGGCAAGAGCTTGAATCTTGGGGGTGCCGATTTGGCCTTGTTTGGCAGCACCTTTGGTTTTCTGGATCCGACCAAACTGCTGAGCGGGGCCATTGGGGCTGGCAGTAACGATACCAACACCATCAACACCCCAAGTTCTACGGGGGGAGCGGCGAATAGTATCTCGGTGCCGGGTTTTTTCACCGCCTTGCAGATGACTCAGGGAAACACCGAGGTCAATATCCTTTCCACCCCGAATATTTTGACCCTTGATAACGAAGAAGCTGAGATCAAAGTGGGTCAAAAAATCCCGTTTCCCAGTGGCACCGCGACCACTATTGGCGGGAGTTTTCAAACAACCTTTACGCGTGAAGATGTGGCGCTCACTCTGAAAATTAAACCGCAAATTAGCGAGAGTGATACGATTCGTTTGCAGGTGGAACAAACCGACCGCGAAGTCTTGCCGAACCAGCAGCAAGCCGTTGTAGCCTCTGGCGGCGGTCCCGCCACGACGGAGCGCTCCTTGAAGACCTCGATCGTGGCCACCAACCACCAGACCATCGTGTTGGGCGGATTGATCAAGGATAAGAATACCACCGTGACGAACAAGATCCCTCTCTTGGGGGACATCCCCGTCCTGGGGTATCTCTTCAAGACACGCCAGAAAAACAAGCAGAAGGTTAATTTGGTGGTTTTTTTGACCCCGCATATTATTCATGATGCGCGTGATTTCCTCAGCATTTTGGAGAAAAAGATCGATGAGAAGAATGCCTTTATCAGTGAAAATTTCAGTAAGTCGCAGCAGAAACAGATTCACCGTTCCCTGGAAGTTCATGCCAGTCAGTTGCTCAAATATACCGGGCCGAGCGCTCAGTATACGGATGAGGATAAATTCCCGATCGGTGAAATAGCCCCGACTTACGCCCCTACCGAGCCGGCGCCTGTTGATAAGGCTGCAGCCCCCGCTAAGAAAAAAGCTCCTCCGGTAAGCGCCCCCCCTTACCATCCCGAGGAAGATATCGATCTCGCGCCCTAACGTTTTTTGAGGTATCATGTGAGGTATCATGGAAGAACGTAGCCTAGGTGCCATTCTCTTAGAGACCAGCGCTCTCACCCAAGAACAACTGGATCATGCCCTGACCTTTCAGAAGGAAAAAGGCATCCGGTTGGGGGATGCCCTGGTGCAGCTGAAGTTCTTGCGTCAGGAGGACATTTTAAGGGGGATCTCCATCCAAATGGGGATGGAGTATTTGAATCGTGTCAATCCCGACGAGATCCCGACGGATCTTATTTCGAATATCCCGCTGAATTATGCCAAAAAAAACGAGGTCCTGCCGATCAAGGAAGAAAATGGCGAGGTGTGGGTGGCGATGTCGGATCCCTTGAATCATTATGTGGTGGATGACCTGAGGATATTTTTTGGCAAACCCGTGAGGTGTGTGATCGCCAATGCCTATGAGATTGTCGGGGCCATTAACAGCATCTATAACAAGATGAGCGATGTGGGGGATAAAGGTGTTGAGGAGTTGGAAGGCGGCAATCTCGACACGATCGGCCAAGAGTTGGAGGAGGTGCAAGACCTGCTGGAATCCGCCGATGAGGCACCCATTATTCGCTTGGTCAATTCCTTGTTGTTTCGCGCGGTGAAGCAGAAGGCCTCGGACGTGCATTTTGAACCCTTCGATCGGGAATATATTGTACGTTTTCGGATGGACGGGGTGCTTTACGATATCATGCATCCCCCCAAAAAAGCCCAAGCGGCCATCACCTCGCGGATCAAGATTATGGCGGCCTTGAACATCGCCGAAAAGCGGCTTCCGCAAGACGGACGCATTCGGATCAAGATCGCCGGCAAGGATATTGATCTCCGCGTTTCCACGGTCCCGACGGCCCATGGAGAATCCATTGTGTTGCGTCTCCTCGATGCCAGTCAGGTGGTGTTGGATATGGAAAAGCTGGGTATCTCGGGCAAAGTCTTGGGCCATATGGGTCAGCTCATTGAGAAGAGTCACGGTATTCTATTAGTCACGGGACCCACCGGGAGCGGTAAGACCACCACCCTCTATGCGGCCTTGGCCAAGATCAATACCCCCGACGTGAAAATAATGACGGTGGAAGATCCGATCGAATACCAGTTGCATGGGATCAACCAGATTCCGGTGAATGCCAAAATTGACCTGACCTTTGCGGCGGGCCTGCGCGCCATCCTGCGGCAGGATCCTGATGTCGTGCTCGTGGGTGAAATTCGTGACAAAGAGACCGCGGAGATTGCGATCCAGGCCTCTCTGACCGGACATTTGGTCCTTTCCACCTTGCATACCAACGATTCGGCCTCTTCGGTGACGCGCTTGATTGACATGGGGGTTGAGCCTTTTTTGGTGGCTTCGTCTGTCTTGGCAATCTTGGCCCAGCGCTTGGTGCGGAGCGTGTGCCGTGATTGCGCCCGGAAATATACCCCCACCGAGGTGGAGTTGTCGTTGGCCGGACTGACGCCCGCCGATCTCAAGGGCAAGCAACTGTACCGGGCGGTGGGGTGTGATCGTTGCATGCAAACGGGTTATGCGGGACGGATTGGCATCCATGAACTGCTCATTATGGATGAAGACGTGCGCAATATGATTATGAAGAATGTGGATGCCGCGGCGATTAAAAGAGTGGCCATGTCACGAGGGATGGCGACGCTGCGGGAAGACGGCATTCAGAAGGCGATTCGCGGGTTGACCACGTTGGAAGAGGTGATGATGCTGACTCAGGAAGATGTGCAGAGAGAGAAAGTTGCCTAACCATTATGCCTGCCTTTGAATATCACGGGATCAACACCCAGGGAAAGAATTGTTCCGGGACCATCGATGCGGATTCCGAGCGTGGGGCCCGGCTCAAGATACGGAAGATCGGGGTTTTCCCCACGTCCATTTCTTTGGAAGGCCAGAGCCGCACCAAGGGACTCTCCCTGAATGCGAATGTCAATCTGGCAAAATATTTTGAGAGTGTTTCCAACAAAGAAGTGGCGGGCATGACGCGCCAACTCTCCACGTTACTCACGGCCCATATCCCCTTGGTCGAGGCCATTGCGGCCCTGGTGGACCAAGTGGAGAATCCCAAGTTGCGCCGGGCCTTGAGTGCCATCAAGGAACAGGTGGTGCAAGGGGTCAAGTTTTCCGACGCCTTGGCGGCACACCCCGCCATTTTTTCCAAACTTTTTATCTATATGGTGGCCGCGGGGGAGACGTCCGGGGCCATGGAGACGGTCATGCTGCGCTTGGCCGAATTGATGGAAAAGGCGGCGCAACTACAAGGCAAGATCATCGGGGCTCTGATGTATCCGGCGATCATGGGTTTTGTGAGTCTTTCTTTGGTTAGTTTTTTGGTGGTCTATGTGGTGCCTAAGGTGACCAAGATCTTTGAAGATGTGCATGCGACCTTGCCCCTCCCCACGAAGATCCTCATTGCCACGAGCGATTTCCTGGGCAGTTATTGGTACCTGGCCATTGGGATGACGGTGGGGGGCGTTTATGGATTCAAGCGTTTCATTAAGACTCCCAAGGGAAAGGATCTTTGGGATGCCTTCACCCTGAAGGCCCCTATTTTTGGAAAATTGTTCCGCATGTTGGCGATTGCGCGCTTTACCCGGACCCTGGCCACCCTGCTGGCCAGTGGCGCTCAACTGTTGAATTCACTGGAGATTGTCAAAAATATCGTGCAAAATAACGTCCTGATGCGGGTCATTGAAGAGACCCGTGTCAGTGTCCGTGAAGGGCAGAGTTTGGCAGAGCCACTGAGGCGAAGTGGCCAATTCCCCCCGATAGTGACCCATATGATTGCGGTCGGGGAGAGAACGGGAGAGCTGGAACCCATGTTGAATCGAGTGGCCGATGATTTTGAAGCTCAGATTGATACGATGGTGGGGACTCTGACCACTTTGCTTGAACCCATCATGATTTTGGTGATGGGCGGTGTGGTCTCTTTTATTGTCATGTCCATTTTGTTGCCGATTCTACAACTGAATGATTTAGGGTCGTAAAAAGGGGGAAACAATGAATTTTAAGAATTTTAAGAAGATCACGAATCAATCCGGCATGACCCTGATCGAAATCATGGTGGTCATCACCATCTTGGGCATGATCGCGACCATTGTGACGGTCAACGTTTTGGGGCGGCTCGATCAGGCAAAGGTGAGCGCGGCCAAGACCCAGATCAAAAATATTGAAACCGCCCTCGATGAGTTTCGCAGAGATAATGGTTTTTACCCCTCCACGGAGCAGGGATTGATGGCCCTCGTGAAGAAGCCGAGCTCAGGTCGTGTCCCAAAAACTTACCCGAAGGGCGGTTATTTGAAGGGTAATAATGTTCCCAAGGATCCTTGGAGTTGTGAGTTTGCTTACACCTCCCAGGGGGAGGGGGATCAGCCCTATGAGATTATGTCTTATGGTGCCGACTGCGAAGAAGGGGGCGAGGATGCGAATGCCGATATCCGCAGTTCGGAGATTGGGGTCGAGAAGCAGTCGGAGTGAGTCTGGCATTACCCTCATTGAGCTCATGGTCGCCATCACCATTATTGGGGTGATGTTCGGGGTGGCGGCTAGCGGGTTGCGTCGTTTTACCAGTGCCAATCTAAAAGACAGTTCCAGCCATTTAGGCGCGATGTTGCGTTATCTTTCCAACAAAGCGGTGACGGACAACGTTTACCTTCGTGTCGTCTATGATCTGGAAGGCGGCAACTATTGGGTGGAGGAGAGTTCGGAGAAGTTTCTGATTCAGAAGGAATCCGAGGGTGTGAAAAAAGGGCAGAAGGATGAAGGTGATGAGGCCGAAGAAGACCATGCCAAGGAATTATTTCAAAAGTCAGATTCCAAGTTGTTAAAAAGCACTAAACTGTTGTCCGGGGTTCGGTTCAAAGACGTTTATGTGGATTATCTTGGTCAGAAGGTGGAGCAAAGCCAAGCCTACACCTATTTTTTCCCAGATGGTTATGCTACGGGGACCATTATTCACCTGCAAGAGGAGGAGGATGCCGATAATGTTTTTTCGATTGCCCTCTCCGCGCTTTCCGGTCGTGTTCGAGTGGTTTCGGAATACCTGGAGCCGCAGGGTTCTTAGGGCAGAAGCGGGTTTTAATCTGCTCGAGGTCATGATCGCCATTGCCATCCTGGCGGTCTCTTTGATGGCCTTGTTCAATTTTGAAAGTACGTCCCTGCTGGCCTCTTCCCGCGCCCAACGCACTTCTACCGCCACTCAGCTGGCCCGTCTCAAGATGGCCGAGGTCATTTTAGATTTGGAAAATAAGATAAAAAAAGGAGAGTTTCCCGAGGAACGGGAAGAATCCGGAACTTTTGATGGGGAAGATTTTTCAGATTATCGTTGGAAACTCGTGGTGAAAAAAGTGGAGATCCCGCCCCCGCCCGCCAAGGAAGGTCAGGCCGACATGATGGCGCAAGTTTTTTCCATGGTCTCGGAACAATTGTCAAAACTGTCGCGGGAAGTGCGCCTGACGGTTTCCTGGATGGAGTTTGATGAGGAGGTGGATGGGATGACTTTGGTGACCCATGTTGTCAATACGCAGGGAGGGTTTTGAGAATCTTCTCTAAAAGGGCCGGCTTTACCCTAATCGAAGTGTTGGTCTCCGTGACCCTTTTGGCCATCATTGCCATGCTGGTCTGGCAGGCGATGGGGAGTACCGTCAAGTCAAAGGCCCGTTTTGAGGGGCAGGATGAGGCCTTTCGTAGCGCCAGTTTGGCCTTGGATCGGGTCTCTCGCGATCTGCAGATGTCCTTTCTCTTTTCCAATCTGGAGCTGTTGGGAGTTACCTCCAATGGGGAACAGGTGACAAAAAATGCCTTTATTGGCAGCGATCAAGGGAGCCTTGACAAGGTGACCTTCGTGACCTTTGGGCACGTGCGTTACCTGCGTGACAGCAAGGAATCGGACCAGGCGGAGGTCAGTTATTTTGTGGAGTCCGGTGGCGCCGAAGAGTCAAACGACGAGGAAAACACGAGTAGCCCGGAAGGGCAGATCCTCAAAAAACGTGAGTCCTCGCCACCCGATGCCCAACCGGAGGAGGGGGGGAAGATCAGCATCTTGTTGGACGGGGTGAAGGAGTTTAACCTCCGTTACTACGATGCGGAGAAGGGGGAGTATGTGGATGCCTGGGATTCGACGGGTGTGGATCGGTTGAACAAGTTGCCACGGGCCGTGGAGATTACCTTGGGAGTTCAGAGTCCCGTGGATGAAGATCAGGTGTTGAAATTTAAAACCGTGGTGTTGCTCGAAATGGCCCCGGGGCCGAACGATTTTTAGCCATGATAAAAAAAATCAAAAATCAGTCCGGAGTCGCCCTCATCTTGGTCATGACCTCCCTCCTGATCTTGACCACCCTGGTGGTTGATTTTGCGTACAGTACGCATGTTGCCTCCGAAGTGGCGGCCAGTCAGCGAGATCGGCTCAAGGCTTATTATCTGGCCCGTTCCGGGCTTAATTTTCTTAAACTGCAATTGTTTGTTGAAAAGAAACTGCGGAGCCAATTTGCCAGCATGTTGCAACAGATGCAGGGATCGGGGGTGACGTCGGCCCCCCTATGCTCTCAGATCCCGCTCTCCAGCGGTTTGCTTCGTCAAGTCGCGGCTGGGGACGATCCCTTTGCATCGAAGGATGAGCCGAAGCCGGAAGGGGAAGATCAGGCGGATAAAAAATCTGCTAAGAAAAAAGAGACCAAATCGGCTGGCGCGAACGATACCTTTGAAGGGTTATCCCATTCGGATTCGGAATTTCTCCAGTTTGACGGGGATTTTGAGGGTAATTGCCAGACCGAGGAAACCAAGATGAATCTGAACTTATTTCGCGTGCCGCCCGCGGCGGTTCCAGCTCAAGGTGCCGGGGCGACGGCTATTCCCGCACCGGTGACGGCCGGCATGCAACAATATGAGGAACAGAAAAATTTCCTATTGGCCCTGTTGAGTCAGCCGCAATTTGATTTTTTGGCCACGGAGGATCGTAAGAAATTAGTCAACGCCATCGCCGACTGGGTGGATGCCAATGACCGCATCAATGAATCACCCGGTGTGGAAGGGGCCCTGGAAGAATCGGAATATAATGGTTCCGACATCAAATATAAGGTGAAAAATGGTCGCTTCGCCAGCTTGCAGGAACTCCTATTGGTGGCGGGTATGACGGATGATATTTTTGAGGCCATGAAGGATTCAGTGACGGTGTATGGCGATCAAAAAATCAATCTTTGTCAGGCCACCGACCAAACGGTTCGGGCCTTCGTGTTAAAATTTGTGCAATCTTCCGCCGGGGCCATTGTCTTGGACCCGAAGGACGAGCAACGCTGGACTATTATTGCCACGGCGTTGAAATTGATTTGTGAGCAGGCCAATCCCCAGCCTAATCAGGTGGCGGCGGCGATTGCCACGGCCCTTGGCCAGGGGACGGAAGGAGGGGCGCAAGGACTGGCGGGTCGGATGGCCAGTCAGATCACAACCACGAATCGGTTTTTTCGTTTGGAAGGGACGGGATCTGTTAACCAAGCCACCGTACGGATTCAGGCGGTGGTGGATACGGCAAGCTCCAACCCAACAGCTTGGAAAACCCTTTATTTTCAAGTGGAATAAGCGTAAAAGGGGAGGTATGTCACAGCGTATTCTGGGTGTCGATATTGGCAGTTATTCCATCAAAATTGCCGAGGTGGAGCAAAAATTTCGTCATTTTGAATTGGTGGGTTTTTACGAACAACCCTTGGTGGTCGTGGAAGGCCAGCCTTGGGAAGCGGCGATTTCCGCGGCGCTGATGAAGCTTAGCGAGGAGTACAACCTCCCAAAAGATCATATTTATGCCGCCCTCTCAGGCCAGGTGATGGCCTTTCGGCAGATCACGCTCCCTTTCGGTGATTTTAAAAAAATTGACACAACCATCGAGTTTGAGATGGAAAATTACGTCCCGTTGCCCTTGGACGAATTGCTGATTGATTATCAAATCCTTTTCTCCAGCAAGACACAGTCCAATATCTTGATTGGTTATACCCGTACCCGCGAAATGGTTCGGCTCATGACGGCGTTTTCCGGGGCGGATCTCGACCCACGGTTTGTTGGGGCTGAGCCGATTGAAATGGCCCATTTGCTCAAATTAGGGATGATTCAACCCGAAGGGGCTTTTTGTTTGCTCGACATGGGGCATGAAAAAACGAATGTGATGATTTTTTCGGGACAACAATTGGCCTATGCGCGTTCGATTATGGTGGGAGGTCGTTGCCTGACTCAAGCGGTGGCCGAGGCCCTGAAGATCCCCCATTCCGAGGCGGAAAAAATGAAAACCGAATTAGGCGATGTGGGCAATGGGTCGGAGGATATGGACGCGATGACCCAGCAAATTGCCAATGCGATCAAGGGCGCCCTGCAAAGTTTTATTATTCAATTGCGCCAAACATTACTTTCCTATCAGGAAAATCAAGGGCAGGCCGTTCAGGCGATCCTGCTCTGTGGCGGGACCAGCCGTCTGATTGGCATGGATCAATATCTTTCCAGCCAGGTGCGCATGAACGTCAGTTTTGCCGATTGTCTGGATGCCCCCTTTAACAAATTGGCCGATGCGACCTGGTGCCGGCCCGTGGTGCCGATGGCCCTTTGCTTGGCGTATCGTGGCGTTATCGGGGTGGGGCTGAAAGACATTCAATTTTGTCGCGGAGAATTTTCTTACAAGGGGGAGATGCGTGAAATTGGCGTGTGGGCCAAACAGGTTGCCGTGATGATGGTGATCTCGGCCCTGTTTATTTTGGGGACCTTTTTTACCAGCTATTTTACCTTGCGGGGCCGGGTGAAGGCCCAACAAGCCAAGATTGCCGCCATTACAGCCACTATTTTACCCGATCTCCCGCCAAAAAGCCGGGCTAAAACCAGCACCGTTTTATCAGCCTTGGATGGCAAGATTTCCGAAATGAAGGACCGGCAAAAGAAGATGGAAGAGGAAGTGACACTTTCCGTGATGGAGGTGTTGAAGGGGATTTCTAGCACCATGCCGCCTCGGGAACAACTGACAATGGATATCAACGAATTAACCTTGGTGTCAAAACGAGTGCGCTTGCAGGGAGACACCAATTCTTTTGAAGCCATCGATCTCATCAAAAACGGTTTGAGCCAGTCACCCCTGTTTAAAAATATTTCGACGGGAAATGTGCGCAAGGGACCCAAGGGTGAGGTGAAATTTGACATGTCTTTTGACCTCGTGGATGGAGAGGAAGGAGGGGAGTCTCGTGGCACTTAAGACAAAATATTCGCCCTTACAAAAGATGTCACTGGAAAATGTTTTCAACGCGTATCAAGTGCTGTCTCCGCAAAATAAACTGGTGGCCACGGCCATTGGCGGCATTGCGGTGCTTTGCTTGCTGTTATTTCCCTTAACGGTTATCTCGAGGCAGTTGAGCGCCTTGAAGAAGGACATTACCACTTCGCAAAAATCGTATCGCCAGGTTTCCGCCAAGGTGGAGGAGCTGGAACAGGTGAAGACCGATTTGGAGGCCTTGGAAGCGACCTTCAAAAAGGACAATGCCTCCCTGACCAGTAAAATCGAGGGGATGGCCCGGGATGCGGGATTGACGGTCAGCCAACTCAAGGAGAAGCCCGCCCAGGAGACTGATTTTTTGGAGATTAATACCGTTGAGGTCAAGATCTCCCAGGCGGCCTTGCCGGAGTTGATGGATTTTTTCTACAAAATCGAGCATGCCCCCAATGGCCTGATGAGAATTCGGAAACTAGAATTGAAGACGCAACGGGCGAGCCGGCAGCATTTAGATGTTACTTTTGAGGTTGCCACCTTAGTCCTAAAGAAGGAAGCCTGATGCCCCTGTGGCTTAAAGTCATTGTCTATCCGATTGTCGGGTTGTTGTTTCTAGTCTTTTTTTCGCTGCTGCTATTTCCATTCGATAGTCTCAAGGATCGCGGCATCCAAGAATTGCAGCATAGCTTGGGGGATGGTTACGATATTCAAATCAAGAGTGTGTCCTACCGCCCCTTGACGACGGTGTTGCTCAAGGGGGTGAAGATCGCCCTGAAGACGGATGAAAAACAGGCGGTCAAGTTTGAGAAGGTGAAGTTGCACTTCAGTCCTGCCGCCTTGTTCAATAAGGAAGTTGCGTTAGACTTCGATCTCAAGGATGAGAAAAGTCATGTCGAGGGGTCATTTCTGAACAATGCGGAGGTTTTAAAGATTGATTCCAGCCTGGAACATTTTGATTTGGCGATCGTGCGGTTTTTGTTGGATCGTTGGAAGATCCCGATCGAGGGGATTTTGTCAGGAACGATTGCGCTGGAATGGTATTGGGATAACCCGTTGAGAAATATGGGCCAGATGAGTTTACAGTGGGAGACCCTGCAGCTGGGGGCCATGCAAATCCCCGGGGCCATCGATCTGCCCGCCATGGCGTTGGTCTCGGAGGGCAAGGGGGATTCTAAGATTGACCTGAAAATTAATCGGGCGAATTGGACGGTGGAAGACTTGGAGTTACATGGCACCGACCTCGATCTGACCCTGAATGGCAAGGTCTACGGGGCCAAGCAATTGGATAATTATCGGTTCAACCTGAGAGGCGATTTTAAGCTCGCCCCTGAATTGATCCAGAAGTTGCCGCTATTAGCCGTGATCGATGCCCAAAAGACCGCAGAGGGGGTCTATCCCCTCACTGTGACCGGACGGTTGTCTAAGCCGAATATTCGGATTGGTGAGTTTAAGGTGCCGTTGTTCTAGTAGGGGTTCAAAATTTTGAACCCCTACCCGGAGTCCGCGCATCCCACAATCTGAGGTCTAAAGTCCCCGGAAACCTGAATAATATTCATATAACTATCTAATATTAAACAATATTTTACAGGCACGATTCTTGCTCTATCTAAAGGATTGTGAGGCTCCCTCTTTTAACATTACTAACGCTGGCACTTTCTCTGGTGCTGTTTCCTGTCAAGGGTTGGAGCAATCCTCTGTGTGCTCCTGGGTCTCCCGGCTGTGTGGGCGGGACGACGGGGGGATTTACGACCGGAGGCCTTACGGGAGGGGGGACTCTCCCTGGTCCCTGTACAAATTTTGATATCAAGCAATGCACGCTGGGGGATCCCTGTAAGACGGCCACTTGTGTGGAATATGTTGATGCAAGTCATGCTAAGCAGGCGAAGTGTGGGCCTGTGACGGACTTGCCTGATCCTGAGAGTGGGTTGAAGACGGAATGTAATGACCGAGTTTGTGACTCGAACCAAGGTGGATGGGTCGATAAGCCTCTGGATGGCATTTCCTGCGATGACGGGGATTTGTGCAACGGGAAAGAGGTTTGTCAGGCTGGGAGTTGCCAGGCGGGAGCCAAGGTTGTTGTCCCAGCGTCAACCACTTGTCAGACGTTTAGTTGCGATACGGCCACTGGACTGGTTGTGAGCAAGAACAAGGCGGATGGGACTCCCATTGCCGATGATGGGAATGTTTGCACGAATGACGTTTGCCAAGGGGGAAAAGAGATCCATCCGAATAAGGCCAACGGGACTATTTTAGGCGTTGATGGGAATGCCTGCACTCAGGATATCTGTCAAAATGGGAAGGCATACCCTGCGGTGAGCGATGGGACCAAGATTGCCGACGATGGCAATCTCTGTACAGACGATATTTGCAAGGCGGGGAAACCTGTTCATCCCGTATTGTCTGATGGCACTTTATGTAGTGATGGGGATGCCTGCAATGGGCCGGAGGTTTGTCAGTCCGGATTGTGCAAGGCAGGGACTCCTCCAGTGAAGCCGCAGGATAGTTTATGCACGACCTATGTTTGCGACAAGATTACAGGTTATGTGGCTCAATCTAAAGCGGATGGAACCCCGATCGCGGATGATGGAAATAGTTGTACGAACGACATTTGCCAGGGGGGTAAAGAGACCCATCCGGCGACTGCCGATGGAACAAAGATCCCTGATGATGGCAATCCTTGCACCGTAGATCAATGCAAGGGGGGAAAAGGGGTTCATGAAGCCAATGACAGCCTGATTCCTTCGGATGATGGAAATGAATGCACCAATGATCTTTGTGTCGGTGGCCAGGCGGTGCATCCAAATAACAATAAAATTTTATCAAGCGACAATAATGTTTGTACAGACGATGTTTGTAAGGATGGCGTCAAATATCCTACTAAGGCGGATGGAACTCCCATTGCTGATGACGGGAATATTTGTACGAACGACATTTGTCAGGCAGGTAAAGAGGCTCATCCGGCGATGGCCGATGGAACAAAGATCCCTGATGATGGCAATCCTTGTACCGTAGATCAATGCAAGGGGGGAAAAGGGGTTCATGAAGCCAATGACAGCCTGATTCCTTCGGATGATGGAAATGAATGCACCAATGATCTTTGTGTCGGTGGCCAGGCGGTGCATCCAAATAACAATAAAATTTTATCAAGCGACAATAATGTTTGTACAGACGATGTTTGTAAGGATGGCGTCAAATATCCTACTAAGGCGGATGGAACTCCCATTGCTGATGACGGGAATATTTGTACGAACGACATTTGTCAGGCAGGTAAAGAGGCTCATCCGGCGATGGCCGATGGAACAAAGATCCCTGATGATGGCAATCCTTGTACCGTAGATCAATGCAAGGGGGGAAAAGGGGTTCATGAAGCCAATGACAGCCTGATTCCTTCGGATGATGGAAATGAATGCACCAATGATCTTTGTGTCGGTGGCCAGGCGGTGCATCCAAATAACAATAAAATTTTATCAAGCGACAATAATGTTTGTACAGACGATGTTTGTAAGGATGGCGTCAAATATCCTACTAAGGCGGATGGAACTCCCATTGCTGATGACGGGAATATTTGTACGAACGACATTTGCCAGGGAGGTAAAGAATCTCATCCGGCGGTGGCCGATGGAACCGTCCTGGGTAATACGGACAGCAATATCTGTACCCAGGACCGGTGCATTAATGGCCAAGCACAGCATGAGGTTATTCTAGCGGAAGATGACCACGATGCTTGCACGAAGGATCTTTGCGATCCCACCTTTGGGATGAAACATGAATTGATCGACAAGAGCGAAATGGACGACAACAACGACTGCACGATCGATTATTGTGACAAAAACAACGGGGTGCAACATAAAGCTGTTGGCTCGAATGATGGTGATGCCTGCACGGTAGATACCTGTGATGCACAGGGGGGTGTCAAGCATGGCCCAGTAGACACGGATGATGGAGATCCATGTACCCTGGATTCTTGTGATCCGGCAACCGGAGTCCAACACATCGCCATCGCTGATGAAGCTTGCGTTGCAAAACCGGCTTGTACGCCCATTGTTTGTCCGGCCGTTGTCCAGGCGGATGAGAATGGCAAGGCCATCTTGGCTTGCCAAATCAATTTCAATTTTGAATTTGCGGATGAGTTTCAATACGTCCAATACAAAGAAGGTATTTTTATTGATTGTAACCAAGACGCGTTATTTGCACAGGGAGATGATATTGATGGGTATACTGGGCAGTGCCAGTCGCACGTTACGTTTATCTCAAACCAGGCGACCCAGTTGAATATCCAGGCCTATGTGCGCAAATCAATCATTGGACAAGGTCCGATCACCTTTTGTCCCGCAGCGGTTACCGTGATGCCGCCCTTGCCGGCTTTCAAGGAACCTCCCCCTCCTCCTCCGATAACTCCCCCAACTCCTGTGAAAGATCCCCAGACACCCCCGAAGGATTCCCCGATTATTCCGGAACCTATTGCGGATCATAAAACAGACGCGGATCCAATTGTAACCGCTCCTGTTGAGAATCCTATTCCCCAAGATAAAATTCCGACTCCTGTGGCACAGCCAGTTGACACCAATCCTTCCTCTGCCAATCCACCTTCTACTGATACTCCCAGTGCGGTTGTCCCAGAACAAAAACAGAACGGCCAAATTGTCAATGTTGCCAAGGAACAACAGCATCAGGAAGCGATGCCAAGTCTTGTTCTTCCCAACCTTCAGGTCATGATTTGCCCCGAGGGATGGCACGAGGCGATCGTCAGTTCTGGGCCGAACATGGGGAAGAGGATACCTTTGGATGAGGCCTGTCCTGATTTTCCTGATGAGCTTTTCAAAAAAGGTTTAGATAATTTAGATCCCAATGTGAAGGCGCTGGTAAACCCGATGGGTGCCTTTGTTCATGACTCAGATAATAAAGAATTATTGCATCAGATTAGCCAACTCACGATTTCGGCCTTTGACAGTTACCTCAAGGGGGCAGATCTTCCGATACTGGGTGTCAGTCTCCCTAAGGGGGAATCACAAAATGGGACTTTGGTGCTCGAAGATCAATTGCCATCCAGGACTGTATTGAACAAATTGTTGCTTCGTGGCCAGTCCAGTATCTCCGTTAAGGACGATGGTTCCATCCTGGTGCCTTCGATCAGTCCTGCGGAACTTGCTCAGCTGGTGCCGAACCAGCCTCAGGCGTTGGCACTCAATGCGACGTCTCCATTTGGCCCAGCGGACTCGATCTTCACCGTGGTTCCCGTTTTGGGAACAGAAGGGGGAGGTCGCGGGGGCTGTAGTTTGATGTTGGAGTCCTCGGTACGTTCTCATCAGGCTGTTGGGGAGGCCTTGCAAAAGATGTCATGGCATGATTGGATTGTTTCCTGGTTCCATTAGGATGCCCCCAATGCCCTTTCTCAGTTTCTTTCGTGGTGCCAACGAGGTCATGCGATTCCCGCTCCCGCCCGGTCCTGTCAAGATAGGTCGTCATCCCAGTTGCGACATTAACCTCCCTGACGAAGCCATTTCTCGTTTTCATGCGGTGATTGAATTGCGTGGCGAGCAGTTTTGGATTGTGGATCAGAGCCGGAATGGGACGGCCTGCAATGGCCAACCCGTGGATAGCCAAGTTTTGCTGGATCGAGATGAATTAACCCTGGGGCCCTGGCGCGTGGTTTTTGTCCAAGAGGAGTCTTGGAGCGAACGCGAGACGGCGGTGGTGAAACAGAAAAGTTCTACCCGGACATTTTGCGGCATGGTGGGTCGGTGTGAAGAGATCCAGAAGGTCTTTTCCTTGATTGAAAAGGTGGCCAAGGGGGATTTGACGATCATGATTTTGGGAGAGACGGGGAGCGGTAAAGAGCTCGTGGCCCGGGCGATTCATGATTTGTCGCTGCGGGCGCGTGAGCCTTTTGTGACCCTCAATTGTGGGGCCATCTCGCCGCAGTTGATTGAATCGGAATTATTCGGCCATGAAAAGGGCGCCTTTACGGGGGCGATTTCAAGGCATACCGGGGCCTTTGAGCAGGGCTCCAATGGGACCCTGTTTCTCGATGAGGTTGGGGAGTTACCCTTGGAATTGCAGCCAAAGTTATTGCGTGTTTTGGAGCATCAGCGGTTTAGACGGGTGGGGGGGCAGGAAGAGATCAATACCGATGTGCGAATTTTGGCGGCGACTCATCAAAATTTGGAAACCAAAATTCGCGATGGGCAATTTAGGGAAGACCTATTTTTTCGCCTGTATGGGGTGCCCATTGTCATCCCGCCACTGCGAGAGCGCTCCGAAGATATTCCCCTGCTGGTTGATTTCTTTCTGGGGCAACTTCAGTCGGGAACTTATAAGAAGCCGAGTGCGAAGACGATGGAAAAACTGAAAAAATATCCCTGGAAGGGTAATGTTCGGGAGCTCAAGAACACGCTTGCCAGGGCGCTTTTGTTGTCCACCGGGAAGGAAATTCTCCCCTCAGACGTGATTTTTCCGGAATGGAAACAGCCTGAACCTCAGAGTGTTACGTTGCAAAATCGAGAGTTGGACAACATTCGCGATGCCTTGAAAAGACACCAATGGAACAAAAGTGCCGCCGCCGCCGAACTGGGTATTGCCAAATCAACGCTCTTTCAGAGGATTAGAGATTACAATATTAAAGACGAGGGGTACTAAGGCGTGGTCATCTCGACACTGGCCGCCTGGAGACCTTTGGCGCCCTGGGTAATTTCAAAAGTCACTTCTTGTCCTTCTTTCAAAGACTTAAAGCCATCGCCTTGAATGGCAGAGTAATGGACAAACACATCTTCCCCATTTTCCTGTTCGATAAAGCCAAAACCTTTGGCATTATTAAACCACTTGACCTTACCCTTAACGCGTTCCCCTTCAGACATGATGAACCCTTTCGCTGTGTGTTGTGACGATTCGTGCTGTTGGTAGTATAGGGGGAAAGGGGTGTCAAGGGGTTCCCGCAAGCGGGTTCCCGCGAGCTTTAGGGGCTACCCAGTTCAATGACAATTTCATCGGGTTTCACGTACCCCATGCGTTCATGAATCATCTTCTCAAGGTAGTGAGAGTCTTTAAGTCGTACGACTTCTTCTTGCAGCTTGGTATTTTTGTCCGCCATCTCAAAATTTTCCTGCTTCAAGCGCTGCTCGGCCGCTCGCAACCTTTGTAATTTAAAAAACCCCTGATCGCCAAAGAGGCAGAGCAGCACCAAGACGAAGGTAAAAGCCAAAAATTTGAGATAACGCATCACACGCATACGGTTAACCGTTAGATTTAACACAACTTTGTTTAAGGCGCGAGCTGTAAGTGATAAAGACGGAGGTTTTTTTACTCGCCTGCATTTGTTGACAAGATTTATGAGTAGGATATAATGTCATACCGATAAGGAGGGGATTTTATGGCGGTGGCAAAAGTGGCAATTACTCTCGATAGGAAGTTATTGAGTCAGGTAGATGGTCTCGTGCAGCGAGGTCGTTTTTCCAACAGGAGTCAGGCTATCCAGGCGGCGGTACGGGAAAATTTGCATCGTTGGGAGCGCAGGCGTTTGGTACAGGAAGTCATGAAACTCGATACGGATGAGGAGAGGGGTTTTGCTGAGGAAGTTTTTACGGGAGAGTCTCCTTGGCCAGAGTACTGAGAGGCGAAATCTATTGGGCCGATCTCGACCCCGTGAAGGGCCATGAGCAAGCGGGCCGTCGACCGGTCTTGGTGATCAGCCATGATATCCTCAACGAACGTTCAGGCACCGTGATCGCCTTGGCGCTTACCAGTAAATCACCCAAGGCGGGTTATCCTCTGACCTACGGTCCCCTCAAGCAGTCACGATTAGCAAAACTCTCGTGGGTCAAGATCAACCAGATCAGGACCATTTCCACAGAACGGTTGGGAGACAGGATAGCGAAAGTTGCCGAAGAAGAGATGCAGGATGTCATTGAAGGTCTCCTGGAGCTGGTTGGGTAGTAAAGTATTAGTAAAGTATTTTGACTTTAGGAGAATTTGTCGATAGGTTCAAGCCCGACTCACCCATGCAATTTCTCGAGCTCCTCAAAAAAGTTGAAAAATCAAAAATTCGGTATAGCAAAAAAAAGATGCCCAATAAGAAAAAAGGCGGTTTTCGATATTATCGAACCCAAGAGCAAATTCGAGATTACATGAGGGTACCCGCGGAAAAAAAACTGCGCTGGCTCGAAGACATGTGGCGTTTCAATCGCGAAGTGGCCCGTTCCAACCCAAAGATCGCCGAGATTCAAGAAAAGTTCCGCCAAGGGAAAATTTAGGCGGCGGCCCTTCGTCTTCTTAAACTCCGGGAATCGGTAGGAGTGAAAGAGGTAGAATGGAGGCTGGGTTTCGCTTAACTAGGGTTTCATAAAGCAAGAATGCCCTTTGGTCCCAATCCATACCCAGGTCGTCGGCCAGATCCCGCCGGACTTCAACCGGTTCGGTCAAATAGAGGCCTATTCCTCCAAGGAGGTCTTGCAATGTGTTCGGTTCTTGATCCGGATGGCCTTCCAAGAAGCGTTTCAACAAGACATCCTGACGTTCCATTCTGCCTGCCAATTTTCGATAGAAATCAAACCGCAGTGCGGCGTAGTGGCCCGATCCGCAAATCACTTCGGCCGCGTAGCTTCGTACGGAGGAGGGAAGATCGGGGCGACGCGCTGGTGCTTTGTCCAGGATGGTCCAGCCTTTTTGCTCGGCCAGGCGCCGAAATTTTGAATCGGGCTTCACCGCAAAAACTTGGGCCCAGCCGAATTGGAGGGCCATGTCGCGGTCCCAATAGGAGTCGGTATAGACCGCATGGGCCGTAAGACCTTGGGCCTCAAAAAGGGCGCCCAGAATATTGGGTTTTTTCCTTCCCGTGACCGGCATCGGCCAAAAACCATCATTGACGTACAGATGGTCCGCTTGAAGACGCCGCAGCAGCGGTTCGGCAAAGGGACGAAAGGCTCCGGTGATCAGGACAGTGGTCTGCAGGTTGGCGCGTCGCAGGGCCAACTCCTCCGCCATATGGGGAAAGATCAGGTGTCCCAGGTCCTGTTCGGAAAATTGTGCGAGCTTTTCCTTGTACAAGGGATGTTGGCTGAGCCTTTGGGACCACTTCAACAAGGGGCGCAGGCTCCCAAAAGAGGGTACCCTACTCCAGGCCCACAAGGGGAGGGTGAATGGGTGGGCCAGGACTCCGAGCAGGGCCAAAGGGTGGTTCTTGGCCAGATAGTTTATTCCCATGCGTCCGCTATTGGGAGCAAGGGTGCCGTCGAGGTCGAAGGCGACCGCCATCTTTCGGGCGGCTGTGGGAAGTCGTGAAAGGGGGAGCAACATCACGCCGCTGCTTGCGTTTTTTTCGGGATGAACGCTTCTTTATGGGCCCGTTTTACCATATCGCGGATGGTCTCGTGATCCTTAGGATCGGCATGGCGCCAGAGTGCTTCTGCCAGACGTTTGAAACGGGCCTTGCCTTCCTCTGTGTCCTCTTCGCGTGCGAACAATTCGGCATGATGGACCAACAGCTCTTGGGCCTTGGCCTGATTGTCTTTGAGGGCGGCAAGGATGTCATAGGCGTTACGCTCACTGGGGAAGAAGATGTGGATCAAGTTCTGCACGAAATCTCCCAAGCCCGGCCATTCAAAGTCGTCAAAGATTCTCGCCAATCGTCTGATGCTGGCTTCAAAACCATGCTCGTCCATCCGAATGCGCGTGACCTGGAGGAATCCACCCACTAGGCTTTGCTCTCCTCCGCTCAAGAGGATTGCTTCCTGGAGAAGACGGTCGAGTAGTTGTTGGCCGACTTCCATATCGGAAGTAGGGGCCACCTCACCTCGGGCGGTTCGTTGTGTCCTAATGTCATCAATGATGCTGTTGACCACTCCCACGAGGAGAGACTGCATGGCAGGGCCCACTCCTAGCTTTAAAATCTCTTGCATGTCTTTACCGGCATTTTTTAGTCCCCCGAACACATGTGCCGCACCCAGAAAACCGTCGTAACCTCCCTGCACAGCTTCCTGGAGATGATCACCAACGCTTGCAATGTGTCCTCGGATAAGTTCTTGATGACGTCTTAACGTCAATCTCACTTCGGCCGGCACCCGTTCATCTGAGGCCAATTTTTCCACGGCCCAGTTTAGGAGTTGCGGTCCCAAAACCTTGGCAACGACACCGTATGCCTCCACCATTTTACGGGGCTCCATGGGGTAGTCCTTGTCAGTGATGGAACGAGCCAAACGTAACAAGAGGTTTTTCTCGCGCGAGCTTTTGCTCGTGAGCGACAAGGCATAAGTGCCGATCAGGAGTAACGCTTGTATGGCCTTGCTTTGCGGCAGATCTTTGCCGATGGCCCCGGCGGCTTGATGCTGAGCGAGATTGCCGATCCACATGAGGGTCGTTTTGAGTTGGTCCAGCGCGCCGCTTCGTTCCATCTTAGGATAGTCGGGCTTTTGACGAACCGCATGCACCTGGTCATTGTAGAGACGTTTGGTCAGGAGGTCGGACAAGAGTTCATGAGCCCTTGGCCTATGTTCAGCTTTCAAGAGAAGGATGGCCCGTTCGAGCATGGTATGTTCGGATTGTTTCATTAAGGGACGAAACGATCCCTTTTTCGGCCTTAGCCGTTCGACCGCGCTTTTTTTACGATAGGGTGAAGCCCCAGCGATCAATGCTCCGTCTTGTTCCAATAATTCCGCCAGTTCCCGAGCGGTTCTTGCCATGGACTCTAATTCTGGCTTTGCCATTGCTCTCAAGTCATTAAAGGTCGCTACAGCCAGGTCTTTGGCTTTTCGAGAACTTTCTAGATAAAGGCCGCGGGTATCTTTTCTCCTGATCGGAATAGTCATGGGGTCATCGTTGAGTCCCTTGACCTTATCGGTGCGTCGTGCCCGTGCCACTAAGGTCCATTGGGGAGGTGATTCGACTTCTCCCACACCGTCTCGTTCCATGGCACGGAGGGTGGAGAGGACGGACCCATCCCGTCCCCTGTTGAGCCGGGCCTTGGCATGACTATCCGGTTGTGGCCCCATCGATCGGACGGCGATGTATCGCTCCAATGGATTGGCCGTAAAACGTTCCGGCTGGTAGACCCTCACTTGTGTGGGCATGATGCCAAACGGATTGAGGCCTAGGCTGCGTTTTTCCGAACTTTCTCCGCGCCGATTGGCGGAGACCGCGTGCCATGCGTTGACCGCCCGATCGTCGGCCAAGTCATCGTAAGGGCACAGGCCGCGATATTTGCAATGGACATCCCCTTTGTTTCTCAGGATCAGCTCGATGTCATGACGTTCCGCATCGGTGAAGAGGGGTTCCCCTCCCGGGCCTCTTGCCAGTGGGTCGAAGTGGGCCGCGCGGTAACGGTTCAAGATCGAGGTCACATACTCGGCTATCTGGGTCCGCGTGATGATTTTCTTTTCCGCGATGGCTTGTCGGATGGCGTTTTCGATATCCTGTTCCCTCCATCCGTAGAAATCGATCCCCAATAAGGCGTTGAAAAAGGCCCGCGCCAGCGGTGTTTTTGTGGCGTTTTTGGCCATCTCATAGATGCGCGATTCCATCGTTGAGCTGTACAGGACCGGGGCCTTACCCGTTTGAGCGCGGTAACCGATCAGAAAAGCCACCGCCTCGGGGCGGAGGTTGATGTGTTCCGTGAACTGGGTGATCTTGGAGAGGAACTGTTCTTCATCCTCAACGGAGCGAGGGGGTCCCGTCATCCAATCGACCACTTCCCGATACAAGATATCGGGGATGTCCTCTTCGATTTCAAAGACATGGTCCCAGAGAAAACCGTCGCCATCGAATGCCGTGGTCGTTCCATGGGCCACATTTTTTTCCCCCTTGGAAGCGCCACGTTGTACCATCTCTTGCAAGACCCGCCGGGCCGTATCCGTGCCTTGTTTGGGGAATCCTTTCAGGAGGGCCTTCGCCCGATCGGGCGGCATGACTCGGTCTAAACGGAGTTGTTCGGGAGTGCGTATTGTCTTGGCCTCACGACGGCCTCGCGTGTCATACGACGGCGGAGGAGACATGTCGGTCAAGCGATCCACCATGTGTCGATAGGTCCCGTGCCAACTCTCATACATCTGTTCTTCACGGGGCAGGGCACGCAGCTCCGCTTCCCGATGTTTTTGTGCTTCATTTTGTGCTGGAGCGACGGCCAGATCCATCATGGCCGAGGCGTCTTCCTCTTGCAGCCAGAGGACGGCGCAGTTGTTCACCTTTTGCATCAGATAGTCCATGTCGCCTTCCGAGAGAGGCGAGCCGTCTTCATAGGTGAATGAAACACCATGACCTGCCAGCGCCTCTTTGACCTCTTCTCCACTGAGCAGGCTCCTGGATAAGATGGGGAGCATAAAACCGATGTGTCGCGCCACATCGCGCGTGATATTCAGCCCGCCATCCTGATTAATATTGTCCAACATCTGGGCGACCCTTGCCTCTAATTGATTGGAGGCGTCCAAGTTCCAAGTCTTTTCCGGGGTAGCCAAGTTACCGCCGTGAATGATCGGTTGCAGGACGATTGGGCGACCATGACCTTTGGAACGTTGTTGCCAGATCGAGGCGACTCGTACCTCCATACCGGTGGCATAGGCATCAGTCACGATGCGAGCGGCATGAAGATTGGCATAAGAAATTTCGCCATCTTTCCCAATTTTTGTGGGGGTTCGGTAATGGGAAAAACCGACCCCGGAACCATCGCGTGTTCCCGTAAAGTAAAACATCGATTCCTTGGTAAAGAGCAGCATTTCATAGAGCAGTTCCAAGACGGCATCGGCCCCCTTGGTGCGATCCAAAATCCCGGCCATGGCCTTTCCATAGGGACCGGCCAGGGGCATATCGGCGGCACCGCCCTGCATGAGTTGCGGCGTGGGTAGGCCCAAGGTTGCCATATAGACAAAGATGCGGAATTCCTCGATCCCGGTGTGATTGGCGAGTGCTAGGATGGGCAGCAGATAATGTTGGAGTCTCTTAAAATATCCCTCAGGATAGACCTTGTGCTCCGGATCGGAGAGCTCCAGATCGGGTTCCGGGCTTTGGCGCAGGGTGAGGACCGCCTGATCCTGCAATCCATAAACGATTGTTTTGCCGCCAGTGCCCTTGCGGAACCCGGAACCGGCGGTGCTTGCCTTGGCATGGACATAATTTCTGTCGGTTGCCTTACGATCGGCCAAATTAAACCATTTGTTGATGGTATCGTTGAGGGTGAGCCCCAGCTCATCCCGTAGGACGCCGAATTTATCCATGAAATCGGCCAGCCAGGAACGGACATCGTCCGGATTGATCCCGCGTGAGATGGCCTCTTCAAAGGCGGTGAAGACGTTGTTATCCGCGAACGAAATCCAGGAAGGCCGTGTGGGATGTTGGTGGATCTTGTACAAATCTTCCAGAAAAAGATTGATCACATAGGCCATCAACGCCATCTCGGCCTTGTTTTTGGAATTGCGGCTGTGAGGACGGGCACTGACATCCTCGCCACTGGCAAGTCCCTTCCAATATTTTATGTTATCCCTATGTTTTGTCTCCAACAGGGCCATGCACTCTGCAAAATAGTCCTGATGATCGGTAACGACGGGCTGTCCCGCCGCCGTGGCAAAGTTACTGAGGCGATTAAACTCGGCATGGAAACGTTCGACTTGGAACTGATAATCCAGCTCTTCACGCTCCAGGGTCAATTCTGTTTGTAGTTCTTGATGCCTCCAAGTGGCCGGGGCAATGTGTTTCAAAAAGGACTTCATTTCTTGCTGATAGGCGGTTTCTGTTTCTCGGTAATGGGCCACCGCCGTCGAGACGGAGTCGATGGCGGGAGAGTGCCATTGAATCTGTTTTTCGGGTTGATCAAAGGGGAACAGTTGTTCTCGGAAAAAGGTCAGGTCTTCTTCGTCCGTATCCAGGATTTGATAGCCGGCCAGCAGGCGCCCATAAACCCGCTTGGCATGGGCCGACAACAGGTCCAGTCGATGAAATTCTCCCCTATTTTTTTCCACATCCCGTGCGACTGTGGCCCAGCCGGTCAAGCTGTCAAAGACATAGTTGGCCTCCAAGGCCAGGGCTTGACGTTTGAGGAAACCGACCACTTCCGGGTCGGGACTGGGGCCTGCTGCGTAGAGTTCCGCCTCGTGACGCGCCTCTAAAATGCTGAAGCGCAACGGATCAATGCCGCGGGAAGACAGATATTTGTTGTCGTAGATGGCCCGTTCGAGACGGTCTTTGGCCTCATTCAAAATCTTGGGGCTCGGTCGTCCACCCGCTGCTTCAATGGCCTTCAGGACCTCCTGATTAGACGCTTCGTAGCGATCATGAAGTTTTACGATCTGCGCTGCGGTTCTCATGTAACTGTCACGTGCGGGCTGCGGCATCCGGGTGAGCTGATCCTGGTAATAGGCGTCCAGCGCGGTATCGTCGTGTTGTGCAGCCTCCATCATGCGCCGTTTTTCCTCGCGGCTGTTGGGTCGGGGGATCGCGGCTTGCACAGTGCGGGTGTGGCGGAAACAACCGGGTTCATTTTCAAAGGGCTTTTCAGGCGGTTGGATACCAATGGCCTGTCTGGTCTGCTCTAGTCCGAGTCCGATCGCATCACTCACCACTGTGCCACCGGGGCTGAGGGTGGGACTCCCGCCGCGACCCGGGATGAAGCGACTGGGGAGCGGTATTTGGCCCGGCACCAGGTCTGTTGGGGCCGAGGCCATGACAAAGGCCTCCAGCGAGCCGCCTTGGGTCAAGCGTTGCAAGGTCATGGAGAGTTCGGACAGGGAAATTTCTGAAACACTGCTATCGGACAATGATCCTAAAAGGGCTCGGTCCATCACCCCCAAGAGGCGAAAACCAGATTGGCCAGTTTGACCCAGGACGGTGTTTAATTCGAGACCGGCCTGCAGCAGGCTGGCCCGAACGGTCTCCGGGGCTACTCGTTCCGCCTCCCAGGTGCGGAGGGACGACAGAGTTGCCTGCGCCCACCCCGTGAAGCTTGCCGCTCCGATGGGAGGGGAGGCTGTTCCAGTGGTTGTTGGAAGCACACCCATAGTTTTAATTTATCCATGCCAGTCTTGAAGACCTGGAGCGGATAGATTTCCTCCCTTTATCCGGTTTTTTCCGTTTTGGCATTTGCGACTAGGATGCCCGAGTCAAACAACAATACGCCGTCAAGCAGAGGGATGATGGTTGATTCATAATCGGTGTATAATTTTGCTCCATCGATCACCCCGGCCTCGAACTTCGCCAAAAGCTGGCAGCCTGTGTTCATGGCATCGGCAAGCTTTTTGGAGTCATAGGTGACCCCGATGTTGGCTTTGGGTAGTGCCAAGAGCCCCCGTGTCAGACCTCCTGCCAGTGCTCCTAAGAGCGGATTGGCTGTTGCAGCACCCACGGCAAGAGCTACCACGGGACCAGCAAATGCCTGGAGGTAACCCAGGAGTCCCGGCTTTGTGGCTCTGAGCAGTTTTAGCGGAGCCGCCCTTTTTGAGAAGTGTTTGACCGAGTCATGATCGGCGTTCATCACGAGCGTATTGATCAACATGGCGACAAACACACCTTCCACGGTGGCATGAGCGCCAAACATGACGACATTGCCCACGCCGGCGAGACCCTGTGAGGCGGTGTCGGCAAAGGCGTGTCGTCCGGCCAACGCATTGACGCGGCGCTCTTCCGAGACGGATGCGAGCAGTTTGTGGCCTATTAGCGCAACCTGTTCATAGACATAACGGACCTTGGGATCAGTTGAATTCCCGGCCTTGCCAAAACGAGAGTTCATGGGGTCGACGACGTTTCTGGCCTCGATCGACTTACGGCCTCCGACAGACGCCGATTCGGCGACCCGTGTGAGGCCGCCCGCACCCATGCCGGTTAGGAACATAAAGCCACTTGTGAGATCCACCATAAAAATTCCTCCTTTTTCGTTCAGTTTATGACCGCCCTATGTTTATTATCGGCAGTCGGTGTTATTAGTTGCTTAGCCTGTTCTCAAAGTTTGATTTCCCTCATATGCTACCCATTTTTGAAGCTGACGGACGACCTCTTTAGCCGCTTCATAACTGTCCGATTGGGCCATCAGGGGGGGTGGAGACCTGAGACCCAAATTGTCCAATATCCTCTGGGCTGCCTCGTTGTTTCGCTCCGAGTAAGTCAAAACGGGGAGAAGATGGACTCCGAGATTGCCGAATCGACCTTTCGAGCCATTTGACAGTTCCTTGTGAAAGTCCTTATGATCATGGTTTCTGGCGCCTTCCACCCACGCCGGCAGATGAAACGGCCCCTTTTTCTTTCTTGTTAAGGTTTGCCACCACCCTGCTTTTTCAAGAGGATACATGGCGTTTGAAGGAGACAGTAAGATGACTGGATTTTCGGTGGGACGTTCGTCGATTTGTAAATGAGCGAGGGCGCGAAGGGTATGGCGAACGCCATCACGGATCCCGATCAGGACCAGTGGTTTCCCGGGATAGAGCTCCACTTTTTCTTCCATCAGGGCGATATGCGCCTTTGTTGGAGCTTCCATGGCCCATTTCTTTTGAATCCCGGCCTGCCGCAACCCCCCTTTGTTTGACATTAGCGGGTCATAGGGACTGCCGATCAACGCAACATCAAATCCGTGAAAGTCATTGGACAACATCCGGGCCAATCTGTGAAAATCGTTGGGGAGGGCGAAATCAGGAAGGGCGACAATTACGCGGCCGCGCGTCTCATTCCTGGGTCGCGCCGCGGCTGCGGCGGGGCGATAGATCGGGAGTCCCGCTATCCGTCTCATCGTAAAACCGGTCTTTTCGCAGGCCGCTTTCAATAGGGTGTTGTCCGATCTCGAGACGACGTTTTGGATATCGGCCAGCAAGCGGTTGGCGTGACGAATGACCAAACCTTGGCGCGTGAACCAATAGAGCACTCGTAAAAATCCGAATATTGCGGCGCTGGTGATGAGCCAAGAGATCAGGTGAGACTGCCCCATCGCCCCATTAAAATTCGCCACCGCCGCATCCACCTGATGCCCCACCGTTGACGCATGGTGTTGCAACTCCGGCACCTTTCCCAACTGCCCATCAAGGAGCCGTCCCAGCTCGGTGTCACTTGGGCCGGACAAGGCCTGTTTATAAAAATCGTCAAAGTTCGGGACCTTACCCGGGGCCTCCTGGCCAAGTGCCACCCCGCTGGTGAACAGTGTAAGCGCACCAGCCACCGCTTTGCCGTGCTGCGTTGCGAGCGACTGCGTCAATTTTCCCGTAAAATTCATAGCACTTATAGGATCGGCAGGTTTGGGGAAAGGTTGCTAAAAAATCGGTTTTTTTTGAAAAAAAGTAAAAGTTGCCCGGAAGGTGTGACGGCACAAAAATGATCGACTTCGGTGGGATTTTAGATAAACAAATAGGGGGGGATTAAAATGAAGCTGCCAAATTCTGAGTTGGTTCTCGTCGAGAAAGATAAAATTGTGAATTATCTTCTTTGTGCGGACCATCCTGATGGTGGTAGCAAGGCAAGGTTCTTTCAACGTTTTGGCTTTACTATAGGGGAATGGCCTGCTTTGGTACAAGCGCTGAGCAGGCATGGGCAGGAGAACGAGGTGATCATTAAGGTAGAATCTTCTTATGGGATGCGTTACACTGTTGAAGGATTGATTGAAGCACCGGATGGGCGTAAGCCTAGGATACGTACGGTATGGATTATAGAAAAAGAGGAGAAAAGGCCTCGTCTAATCACGGCTCATCCAGCATAGGGGGTGTTAAAATGAAGGAACATGACCGAGTTGTTCTGAAGTGTGAATTGCCTGACCAAGGCCTAGAAGCTGGTGACGTAGGAACGATTGTACATATTTATAAAAATGGTGAGGCCTTTGAGGTCGAATTTGTTTCTCTTGATGGGGAAACAACAGTCCTGGCTACCGTTTCTTCTTCACAGGTGCGTTCCGTGCATAGGCGTGAAATTACTCATGCACGGCAGATGGAAACCAATCTTACAACATAGCTCAGCAAATGTCTGTTGTACGTAGCAAAATGGATCCATTGAAATAATCGTCCAACGCCTTTTGGGTAATCGCACACAGCACGCGTTTTTTGCCGTCATTCCCGTTGAACAAAACAGCATCCCGATCAAGGTTGTACCGCTCCTTGGTTCCGAGAATACGAGCTTTCGTTGGTCCACCATGCCCAAGGTTGTCAGGATGACCATGACAGAGGATAGCTGGATGTCTTTCTCGCCATTCTCAAAACGCGAGAGGGTAGGCGTGCTGACACCGGCCAGTAGCGCCAACTGTTTTTGTGTCAGCCGCTCTGCCTTGCGTCTTTGCTTCGCCTCTTCGACAAGTGCTGGCCAGTTAATTTGAAACTGCCGTTCCATCGTTTCTCCAATCGTTCCAACAATTGATCCCGCAATCCCTTCGGCCCGATGACTGACTTTGCCAAGGCGTGCATGGCGGATGAAAGCCAGGATGCGCCGGAAGAGACGATCCGCTTCGGCCGGAATGGACCCCGGTGTTTTCATAATGAAGCGGCCCATGTCTTCGTAAGCGCCCTGATATTTGTCGTCCGAAAAATGTCCCAAGAGTTGGTTGAATTCCTCGAAATGAATGCGCTTTCCCGATGCACTTCTGTCAAACCGGGGGATCACGAGTGCCTCCTCCTTGATGGAGGGTATTTTGGCGATTTCCATCTCCACCACATCGTCATTGGGCAAGAGTTTGCGCACGACGAGGCTGATGAGATATTCCAGGGCCATCAGGTGGGCCAGATGGCCAGACGCCAGCTTCTTGCGCTGGACACCGGACAAAGAGGCCCTGCAGCCAATACACTTTATTAAAATAAAATATTGATTAAAACAAAATTATACTTTAATATACCCAAGTATGTATATTAAAAGAGAAATTTCAGATTATTTACAGAATCTTGCCAATCATTTTCCCGCGGTGATCCTGACCGGGGCCCGGCAAACGGGGAAGACCACCCTGCTCCAACATCTATTTCCGCAACACCGCTTTGTGAGTCTTGACCTCCCTCAATTGGCCGAACTTGCCGAAAAAAACCCGCAGGAATTCTTCACGCAATATCCGCCACCGGTGATCATTGATGAAATCCAATACGCCCCGGGACTGTTTCGTCACTTAAAGATCCTGTTGGATAAGTCACGACATCAGAAAGGCCGTTTTCTGCTGACCGGTTCGCAAAAATTCAGCTTAATGAAAGAGGTTTCAGAGAGCCTGGCAGGACGCTGCGCCATTTTGGAATTAGACACCCTTTCGGCCCAGGAATTCCAAACAACCCGCACAATGGATCCTGTTTCATGGTTGCAATTTCTGCTCCGTGGCGGATTCCCTGAACTGGCCGTCGAGCCCAATCTTCCGGCGGCTGATTTCTACCGATCCTATGTGGCCACTTATTTGGAGCGCGACGTGCGATCTCTTTTGCAAATTGGCAACCTTCGGGATTTCGATCGTTTCATTCGGATGTGTGCGGCACGCTGCGCACAATTGCTCAATTTAAGCGAACTGGCAAAAGACATCGGCATTTCCCCACCGACGGCCAAACAGTGGCTGTCCGTCTTGCAGGCCTCCAACCAAATAGACCTGCTCGAACCCCACCTGCCCAACCGTGGCCAGCGCTTGGTAAAAACCCCTAAACTCTACTTCCGCGATACGGGCCTGCTTTGTTTTCTCTTGGGCCTCTCATCCGCCGAACAATTCCTCAACACCCCCTTGAGCGGCGCTATCTGGGAAAATTTCGTCTACGGCCAGCTCTCACGCGGGCTCCGGACACACTCCACCGCCACCACCCTCTGGTTCTGGCGTGACACCTACGGACTGGAGGCCGACTTCCTGCTCGATCATGGCGACCGATTCACCTTGGTGGAGGCGAAATGGCAAGAGCAGCCAGGAACAAAAGATGCCAAAAATCTGGAAAAAATCATCCCTCTTCTGGAAAAGTCCCGCCCTGTAAAAGGAATGATCCTGTGCCGAACACCCCATTCCTATCCTCTCACCAAGACAACAACTGTCCAAAATGGCTTTTTGCAGACACCGCTCATTTGATGAGAGTTAGAAGATAAATGGAAGGTCATTGCCAAATGCCACCCCGCTGGTGAGCAGCGTGCCTACCCCGACGGCCAGTTTGTCGCGCTGCGTTGCGAGCACCTGCGTCACATTTTTCGTGTCAAACACAACACTTAAGCATCGGCAGGTTTGGGGAAAGGGTGCTAAAAAATTGGTTTTGTTTGAAAAAAATTTTTGCGAAATGAAGCAACAAAAAGGCCTGGTTGCCGATATAGGGGGTATGGGCAGCGGTGGTGACACAGTAACGACGTCGTTAAAGGTAGAGACTGTTTATAGTTACCTTGTTGGCGCCGACAAGAAAAATGGTCATCGTGTTGGTGTGATGTACAGTTTGTCGCTCATGGAGAAGTCGGATGCGACGGATCGGGGTAGGCATGGCGGCGTTTTTTCACTCGGGTGGTACGACAACGTGGGTCATTTTGGGGTGGATGATGCCTCTACGCAAATACGGTTGGGATGGATTTGGGATTCCTATCCTTGGATGGCCACGAGTGGTACGGGACGGAAACAGTTTTTGGAGTTGAGTGCCGGGCTGGATGCCTCCTTGCATCATCCCTTATTGTCAGGGGCGGATCGAGGAGGGGGTGGCTCTGATTGTTTTACCACGGTCTCACAATCGGGACGGACGGTTACCTCTTGTGCTCAAAACCCGGGAGATGTGGAAAAGACCGACTCTCTTTGGCTCATTGGGCCTTATTTTGATTGTAATGTCGTTTTTATGATTGTTAACGAGTTCCGTTTGACGATGGGCGTGAGTGTCCAACTTTCATTAATGGGTATCAGGCCTGGAGAGGGTGTTGTGGGACCGGGCAGTTTTGGGGACCGAGTGCTTAGTGTCGGGGTTAAGTTTTTTGGGATTGACGCACGTTTCTAAGCAATCATGAGGGATTATGGGTGGTGGTGATAAAACTTTTGCACTCTCTGCGGAGCTTAGTCCTCTAGGGTACCAGTATAGCCCAGGGGAGCCAGGAGACTCGAATGATCGGATGAGTTTTGGCTTTGAGTTAGCATTCTCAGCTCTTACTGAAAAAGGTTGGGATAACAATGCGACACAAGAATATGTGGAGGAGATGCATGGGTTCTTTTTGGGGTACCGCCCACGTTTGTATCCTAGTGTCGCACCGACCGGATATCGTTTTGCACGAGGTGTGCAGAGTCTTGAGTTCGGTTATCGAGGTGGGAGTGGTCGGCAATCTTTATTTTCGGACGATCCTAAAAATCCTTTGGGGAATTATCTTCATCTGTATTGGAAATTTGGCTTTTATGTGGATTGGGCTCATTCGGAATCAATAGGGGAATTTAAGGAGCGTGTTGGTCTCGATGTTGTGAAAGAATCAGATGTGAGACCTATTGATAGGTTGCAATCGGGATTGCTGCTTGCCACAGGGGTGGCGTTCCCGATATGGGAAAACAATCAGGATGCCCAGTTGGAATTTTGCTTATCAGGCTTTGTTAAAATGGGATTATGGTCTCAGGCGGAAGGAGAGGCGACTCGTTGGAATGTGGGCGCGCAAGTGGGGGCAATGGCCTCTTTCATTGCAACGTGGGGGACAGGACTTCATCAGTAATTTTATCAATAACGTTTAACTATATAACCTAAAAGGAGGAGTAAAATCATGGCACCACCAACAATTAATACTAACAATAGCAGTTCAGGCGTTTCGGGAGAGTTGTATCAGGATGATGTTCCTGCGGTGACTACTGAGGAAGCAACACCGGTTCAAGGGATTGATTATCAGGGGGCTTCGGGGAACCTGAAAAAGATATCTCCTCCTGAGACCCAACCGAAATCCTATCAAATTTTTGCGGGCGGAGAGGACCCTTTTCAGATCGGAGATCCAGTTGAAATGGGAACCCCCACGGCAGGAAAAGGCTTTGTCGGCGGCGTCGTTGTCGGTCAAAATCTGATCATTACTTATGCAAATCGGTCTGCCAAGGGCAGTCATTTTGATGGTGAAATCGCTGATGGTTTTAAGGGAGCTCAGGTGGTCATTGACCTGTTGACAGGTAAAGACCCAAGGATCCTGAAAATGACCAAATCGGCCGATGAAGGATCTATCGTGCCCGGCAAAGATGGGAGCATTTCTTACAAGACCACCAAGAACGGCATCACTGTGTTTCATGACCTGAAGTTTACGGTGTCAGGAAACACGGTTACATGGGAAAAGGGAAATAATCCGATTCCTGATGGTTGTCTTGGATTTAAAAGCAACAGTGGAAAATTTTCGATAGAGGATAAAGGACCAGGTAAGGCAAAAATCCATTGGGAAATCACGGCTCAAGAGCCCGATCTTTCGAAGCTAAGCGACAAAGACAAGGAGCGGGTGAATGATCCTAACACCGAGGGAGAAGTGAAGACGGCTATCACATCGGCGTTGAAGTCCACTTTCCAATTATTGGGCGCGTTGTCGACTAATTGATATCAAGTTGAACGAGGGAGAGTAAAACTTGAGTGCTCCAGAAGAAACAAAAGGAAATAATGGATTTGAGGCCCGTCTGTCCGGTTGGACCAATACGGAATTTTGGTTCAACCGGACGGAGGCGGGTGCCTCGGGAGGGCCTATCCTGGTCAAGGACGGGGCGGCACTCCTTCCGGGAGATATTTATGTCTCTTTTCTGTCGGAGCATGTGACTGGTTCACAATACCCGGGTGGGGGGATGGTTTTCCTTGGGCGCGGTGCCAACCATTACCTTGGTACGATCGAAGATGCCGATTTTTCAGTATTGGGGAGTGGTTTTGTCCCTTACGGGATGAGGCTGTCTTCCGAGGACTCTCAAACGGTGCTCAGTGGGAATTATTACGGCCTGCTGGGTCATCCCGCCCAGGTTTTTTTGGGTGACCGAAAGCTTCCCGGTTTTTTTCCGGTGGCCGTGACCAAAGAGGGGGTGTTGCTCTGTTATGACACGACCCAAACGGGAAATCCTCAGGAGGTCATCGATAAATTAATTGCCAGTCATCGGGGTGAGATCAGTGAGTCTTTTCCTCATTTGGCACGGATCATGAATCGGCCTCCAGCGGAGCAGAGTTTTGCCTTGGTGGGTGAGGCGGCCCAAGAGGCGGGACAATGGTTGAAATCGACTCAGGGAAGGCTTTGCCAACCCTCGGGAATCGCCGTTGATCTTCCGGCTAATCCCCTGGACCTGATAAAACAAGTACATCTGATGAGTGTGACAGAAGTGGACAATCCACTGCCCCTCCTGCCGGCAGTGGTTGCGTTACCTGCCGGGACGGCGGCTGTCTTTTATCCGGGAAAAAATCAGGCTATTCTTGAATATGTGTTGGACAGGACTAAGGACGGTTCCCTGCAAGGGAGTTTTAAGTATGGTGCCGATTTTCATTTGGGGGCGGTGGCTGCTCCTCATGGCTTCTCATTGGCTGGAGATATTGATTTTCATTCCTTCATCGAGGGATCCTTTGCGCCGATTAAGACGTTATCTAAATTGTTTTCCGTTCTGTTGAAAAACCCGGCTAATTTGATCGAAAAAATAACGGAGGCGACCCAGATAAAGATTCATGGCCCACTGAAAATGACCCTGCCTGATTCGAAAGATCAGGTGACCTTGAAGCCCGGTGACCGGGATGCTATTTTTAAGTATTTGGTGACAACCGAAAAAAAAGCGGGGCAAGTGGTGGAGTTCACCATACAAGTTGCCGCCGCTTGTTGGGACTTTGCTGGTATCCAAATTAGCTCGGTTCAAGATGAAATTCCAGGGGTTGTGAAGGGATGTTTTACAACCGATCCTGCCCATGTGTCTGAGTCAAAATTAGGTACGGAAAAAATATCTCCAGGAGTGATTATTACCGCGAAGTTTGATGGCAATCACCTTGTGTCATTGGATCTTAGATTCCATGGGCGTGTCATTGATGCCGCCTTGCCGACGTATATTTCCGGCGAAGCTTATGGATTTTATGGTGTGCTGTATTCGGGTCAAATCACTGGGCATCTTCGTTTTGGGAATATTCAGAAGCAGGCGGGTGGCCCCCCGATTTTGGCCTTTGTCAAAGGGAGTGAGTTACGCTTGTTTAACGGAAAGCTCACCATGAACAAAAAGGACGTGATTGGTGATACCTACACCATTCCTCCAGCAGGTGCGGTGTCGATTGATTTGGAGACGGATGCAGGAGGAGGCTTTCATGTTTCTTCCCAAAAACTATTGAGCTTTGATGGTTTGGATGCATCCTTGGATGCGAAGGTGGGTTTTGTCGATGCTAATGGCAAGGCGGTGGGTTGGGAACAGTTTGGCGAGGGGAAAGAGGCCTTTTCCTATCTTCCTTCTGCAAAGATTCAAGACCATTTGTTGCAGGTTATTTTGACGGTGGTGAAACAGGGGGTTCCTAATCCCCCTGACACATCGATGACTTATTTTTGGGCGCCCCAGGAATTACTTCCAAAGATTACGTTGCCTACCTCAGACGCCCAACCTTGGTATGATGAGTTCCGCAATAAGTTCTCTGATCCGTCTACGATTGAGAAAAAGTAGCAGAGAGTTTTTCCCAGACCGATGGTCCTCTCCAAAAATTTACTAGAAGTTATTGCAATAAATTTATAGAACTTGACGCTTATTTATTATGAAATAACAAGAAACTTTTTCCGTGATGAGCCGATAATACTGTTGTGATAAGTAGGCGTCTCTCTCAGTGGATTTTTTTTCTAGTTTTTTGCCTCATCAGCTTGATGGGTGGTGTGGCCCACGCCGGTGTTTGTTGGATCATGGTCCAAGTGGATGGTGGTAGTTGTCAAAGCTGCGACCAGTCGCTTCGCAGCCATCTCGAAAATGCCGATCAATGCGAAGTCACTGTTTTCCCGGACGAGCTCAAGGACAGTGCGGGTCAGACCACTATCGACGAGCATGTCGATATCGTCTCTTTCGACCCGACCAATGGCATCACCCATGCCACCATCTCCCAAGGAACCATCGATGTCTCCCAGGCGTCGTATGAACAGAGCATCTACATCCGCAATCCGGACGGATACGACAAACAGAGCGACATCTTCGCCGAATCCCTGACCAAGTCGGACGGGAGTTCCTTTCAACCCCTGATGGATTGCACCACGACTCAGGCACGGATTTATTTCGAGCATGTGAGCATTCACCTCCTGCGCCCGACAGGAATCCCTTACATGGGCACCAAGGAGCTGAAACAGGCCTTTATCCCGGGCTGTTTTTGTGACGAGGCGAAGGGGTGTTTGATCAAGGCGGTGGATCCGGCGGGCTTGGCCGAGAAGGATGGCGATAAAATTCCCGATGTTTCGGATAATTGTAAAAATAAGAAGAACGCCGATCAAGCCGACAAGGATGGTGATGGGATTGGGGATGTGTGTGACAATTGCCCCGACCAGGTGAATGTCAATCAGAAGGATGAGGATGGAGACAAGGTTGGTGATGTCTGTGACGCGACCAAGGACGGTGACAAGGATGGGGTGGACGATGCCTATGATAATTGTCCCAACCAGGCGAATGCCGATCAGGCGGACCTGGACGATGATGGGATCGGGAGTGTCTGCGACGATTTGGAGTTTATTTTTTCTTTTTATTATCCCGTCATCAATTGGGTGGAGATCCTCAAGATCCTGCCACTGTTGGATCCGGATGGGGATGGGGTTCTCTTCAATGACAATTGTCCCGAGGTGAAGAATGAAGACCAGACCGATTCGGACGGGGATGGAAAGGGGGACGCCTGTGATTTTGATCCCCCTCCTGCGGACGACGATGAGGACAATGACGGGGTGAAGGATGACGCGGACAACTGCCCGAACCGGAAGAACCCCGGACAAGAGGATGGGGATCTGGACAGCAAGGGGGATGTTTGTGACGCGGAGTTTGTCTGTCCGAAGGGGTATGTGAGTGAGACCCAGACTGCCCCGGGGAAAAAACAGGGGCAAACGGTCTGTGTGCCAGGGCCCGATACCGATGGGGATGGGATCCCGGATGGACTGGACAATTGCCCTACGCGAAAAAATCCGAATCAAGAGGATGCCAATGGAGACGGCCAAGGGAATGCTTGCCAAAAGTGTCCTGAGGGACAGCAGTCCAAAAAGGGTATCTGTGTGGATAAGCCGCCTGTCCCTGTGGAGTGCCCGCAGAACGAGATCAAGCTCTCCGATGGGAGCTGTCAGGCCTGTGCCCAAGGGGAGGTGGTGGTGGAGGGTGCCTGTGTGAAGCCTGTCCCGCCGGACACTGACGGGGATGGGACGCCGGATGAGCAGGATGCCTGCCCGAAGGATAAGGATAACGACCAAGACCAGGACGGGGTCTGTGGTGATCTTGACAACTGTTCGACCCTGGCCAATCCGGATCAGTTGAACACCGATGGGGATCAGTTGGGTGATCTCTGTGACCCGATCCCCTGTCTAGCAACGCAGTTCCAGGATGGGACAAAATGCGTGGATCAATGCCCGGAGGGGACCCATCCGGAAGCAGGGGAATGTGTTGCTTGTCTCCCCGGTGAAGTGGTGGTGAACAACGCCTGCGTCAAGCCGCCTCCGCCGGACACCGATGGGGATGGGACGCCGGATGAGCAGGATGCTTGTCCCAAAGACAAAGACAACGATCAAGATATCGATGGGGTTTGTGGCGACACCGACAACTGTCCGACGATTGCCAATCCGGATCAGAAGAATGCCGATGGGGACCAACTGGGAGACCTCTGCGACTCGATTCCCTGTGTGGAGGGACAGTTTCAAAATGGGAACCAATGTGTGGCCCAGTGTCCGGCAGGGAGTGTCCCCAAGGAGGGGAAATGCCTCTTGTGTGGGGCTGGCGAGGTGGTGATTGACGATGCCTGTGTGCTGCCAGTGGATACCGATGGGGATGGGACAGCGGATGGGCAAGATTCTTGCCCCAAGGATAAAGATAATGATCTGGATCAGGATGGGGTCTGTGGCGATGTCGATAATTGCCCCAAGGTTTCCAATCCCGATCAGACTGACACCAGTGGGGATGGTCAAGGAGACGCTTGCCAGGGTTGTGTTGTTGGAGAACACGTGGAGGGGGGGCTCTGTGTGAAGGATGTGGTGCCGCCCAAGGTGTGTCAGTCCGGAGAGATTCTGCAGGGAGATCAGTGTGTGGCCTGTGCGACAGATGAGGAAGTCAAAGATAACCAGTGCGTGAAGCAAGGGTCGCCTTCTGTGGTCTGTCAACCGACTGAGATTCAACTGATCGATGGGAGTTGTCAGGCCTGTGCCGCCGATGAAGAGGTTAAGGGGAATGTGTGTGTCCCCATTGTCCCCCCGCTGGTGGTTTGTCAGGAGAACGAGATTCTTCAGGATGGGGTGTGTGTGAAGCAGCCCTCGACTCCCCCGGTAGTGATCCCGCCCGACCAAGACGAGGATGGGGTGGAGGACGGGGATAATTGCCCAACCGCGGCCAATCCCGGACAGACTGACACCGATGGTGATGGTCTTGGGGATGACTGCGACGTTGTCCTGCCTATCTCAGTGGATCCAGACCAGGATGGGTTGAGTAGCGCCGTGGATAATTGCCCTGCCATTTCCAATGCCGATCAGAAGGACGGTGACCACGACGGGATCGGCGATGCCTGTGACCCTAATCCCTCGATCAACGAGGTGAATGTTGAAACGGATAACTTTGAAACCAGCATCTCAAGTAAGGCCACCGGTGGGTGTAGTTTGATCCTGCAGTAAAAAATATTGCTCCCATTGTTTTCCCAAGTCGTGATAGAGTCGTCTCGTCTATGAGAATTGTTGGCAAAAGACGAGAGAGGGTCGATCATCTGAAGGATGCCTCCATCTTGCTAAGAACCATCAATCGATTGCGGAAATTTTCCTTAATTCCGAAAGGGGTCTATCGTTTTTCATCTTCAGAAGAGGCTACTGATTCGCCTCAAAGATACGGTGCGACCGGGTGACAAAATGGATGTGTTGTATTTGCAAAGGGTGTTGGATGAGGAGAAAAAAGTTTAGTCTGACTAAAACAACTTGTCCTGCCCCACCTTCTTGACCAACCCCAAATGTTGATACGCCAAATCAGTCGCCACCCGGCCACGGGGGGTACGGTCGATGTAGCCGCATTGGATCAAGTAGGGTTCATAGACATCTTCGATGGTTTCTTTTTCCTCGCTGACGGCGGAGGAGAGGGTTTCGACGCCGACCGGGCCGCCGGAGAATTTTTCGATGATGGTGGTGAGGATCTTGCGGTCCATCATGTCAAAACCCTTTTCGTCCACTTCGAGAAGTTGCAGTCCATCGCGGGCGGTCTTGAGGTCGATGACGCCGGAGCCGCGCACATCGGCGAAGTCACGGACGCGGCGTAGCAGGCGGTTGGTGATGCGCGGGGTGCCGCGGGAGCGGCGGGCGAGTTCCATGGCACCGTCTTTTTCCAAAGGAATTTTGAGGATGTGCGCGGAGCGATGGGCGATGCGGCAGAGCTCTTCCTGGGTGTAAAAGTCGAGGCGGGCCTGGATGCCGAAACGGTCGCGCAGCGGCGAGGTCAAGAGCCCGGCCCTAGTGGTGGCGCCGATCAAGGTGAAGCGGGGCAGGTCGAGCTTGATCGTCTTGGCGGACGGGCCTTGGCCGATCAGGATGTCGAGTTTGTAGTCCTCCATCGCGGGGTAGAGGATCTCCTCCACCACATGGCTCAAGCGGTGGATCTCATCAATGAACAAGACGTCAAAGGGTTCCAGATTGGTCAAGATAGCGGCCAAGTCGCCCGGGCGCTCGATCACCGGTCCGGAGGTGGTTTTTAGGCCGACCCCCAATTCCAAGGCGATCACATTGGCGAGCGAGGTTTTTCCCAGGCCTGGTGGGCCATAGAAGAGGGCGTGATCGAGGGACTCTTTCCGCTTCTTGGCGGCCTGGATAAAGATGGAGAGTTTTTCTTTGACCTTCTCTTGGCCGATGTATTCTTCGAAATTTTTGGGGCGAAGCGAGACCTCGACTTGTTTTTCTTCTTCTTGGGGGATGGGGGATAGGGGGGAATTGTCTCGTTGCATATGTGGTTCCTGTAGGGGCGTATTACAATACGCCCCTACAATGTCAACCGCCCGATAAAGACCTTAACGCCTGTTTAATCACCGATTCAAGCGGAATCCCCTCCTGGATTGGAATTCGAGCCAGGGTTCGTTCCGCTGGGGCCCGCTGGTAGCCCAGGTTCATCAGCGCGGAGAGGGCCTCCTCGAAGAGCAGCCCGCGTGATCCAGGGCTTGTATCCATGTCGGGAGTGGCGGCCAGCAAGTCCACGATCTTATCCTTGAGTTCCAACACCATCCGCTCGGCGGTTTTTTTCCCGATGCCGGAAATGGCCGTGAGTCGGAGTAGGTCCTCGCGGCGCAGGGCCTCGATCAATTCCCGGGGAGGAATCCCCGAGAGGATCGTCAGGGCCAATTTGCTGCCAATCCCGCTGACCGAGATCAATTTTTCAAACAGGCGTTTTTCCGTTTCTTCGATAAAGCCAAACAGCGAGATGTCATCCTCCCGCACCGTGGTATGGATTAAGAGAAACACCTCTTGTCCCAGGGACGGGAGTTTTTCCAGGCTGCGCAGCGAGAGAAAGACCTTGTAGCCAATGCCGCCGACGTCCACGATGGAGTAGATGGGGGATTTAACAAGCATTTTTCCGCGCAGGGATGCGATCATATTTTCATAACTCCCATAACACCCCCCAGCCCCCCTCTTACATTAAGAGGGGGGAGAAAACACCACTGTCTTTACCCCCTCTTAATGTAAGAGGGGGATGGGGGAGTTAGCTTTTCAATACCTGATTCGTATGCAAATGGCAAATAGCCACTGCCAGTGCATCCGAGGCGTTTTCTTCGGCGAGTTCCGGGAGTTTTAAGATCATCTGCACCATCTTTTGGATCTGTTCCTTGCCCGCCCGGCCATAGCCCGTGGTGGCCTGCTTGATGGCGGTTGCGGAATATTCAAAGACGGGGAGTCCCGATTGGGCGGCGGCCAACAACGCGACACCGCGGCTCTGGCCCAGTTTCAGGGCACTGGCGACATTTTTGGCGAAGAAGACCTGTTCGACGGCGACGGCATCGGGACGATACGTGGTGAGGGCCTGGAGCAGGGCGCGATGGATTTGTTCGAGACGTTCGGGGAGGGAAGCGGCCGGTTTGGGCCTGAGACAACCGTTATCGACATGGACCAACTGACCGCCATTTTTTTCGACCACCCCATAGCCCATGAAGTGACTGCCCGGATCTATCCCAAAGACCCGCATCAACCACCCATCCGCTCCATCTCCTCCTTGGAGATATCAAAATTGGAGTAGACGTTTTGTACATCGTCATTGTCTTCCAAGGCCTCGATCAGTTTGATCATACGTTCGGCCTCAGAGCCGGTGAGCGTGACAGAATTTTGCGGGACCATCGTGACCTCGGCGGTGCCCGGCTTCATTCCCTTGTCGAGCAGGGTTTTTTTGACGGCTTCAAAGGCGCTTGGTTCGGTAAGTACGGTGAAGTGCTCATCATCATCTTTGATATCCTCGGCGCCGGCATCCAGGGCGGCCTCCATCAAGGTGTCTTCGGCGACATCCTTTTTGTCAAAGATCAGGATACCTTTCTTGGAGAAATTCCAGGCGACACACCCAGCCTCTCCCAAATTGCCGCCGTTCTTGGATAGGACGTTGCGAATCTCAGACAAGGTGCGGTTGCGATTGTCGGTCAACACGTCAAATATCACGGCGGTGCCCCCGGGACCATAACCTTCCATCACACTCTCTTCGTAGGTGATGCCTTCCAGTTCTCCCGTACCACGCTTGATGGCGCGCGTGACGTTATCGGCCGGCATATTGGCGGCTCGGGCTTTTTCCAGCACGGTGCGCAGGCGCGGATTGCCGTCGGGATCGCCGCCGCCGTTTTTAGCCGCCACGGCGATTTCCCGGATCAGTTTGGTAAAGATCCGACCCCGTTTGGCGTCAGACGCGCCTTTTTTACGCTTGATGGTGGCCCATTTGGAATGTCCGGACATGTTTAGTTTCTCCTCTCCCCCTCCTTACAAAGGAGAGGGGACGCATTCTCGTTACGAAGTAGCATGAACGGAAAACAGATTTCAAACAAAATAAGGCATTATTGCACCTGAAACGACCGAACCGTCTTAGTTTGCTGATGGGATAATTTATCGTGCAAGGTGACTTCCACCTGATATTTCCCCGAGATCGCCTGGGGGTTCAGGTCAAATTGAGTGGCGATGGTGAGAGACTTGAGCCACGTGATCGTCGTTGTGTTGCCATTGAGGAGTCCGGGGGCCGTTAAAATCACCTCGCCATCGGGGCCCTGAATCAGTAGATCACCCTGGACCATGGGGCGTGAACCCTTCATTTGGAATCCCGATATCTTCAGGCCGAGATTGACCCTTTCGCCTGGTTTAAACGAGTCTTTTAAATCGATAGATTCAATACGCAGCTGCGGTTGGATATAGCGCATGACGAGAGGGGGAATGACCGGTAGTTCGTGGGAACCCAGCATAATTTTCAAATCATTCTTCAAAAAGTTCTGCGGGTTCACACTCCCGGCAAATCCCGCTGCCCCGGCAAGCGAGAGCATGAAGGGAATTGCAAACCAACCGCGCCAACCCTTGCGGCTAACCACCACGATGGTTCCGGAACACAAATCCCCCAACCTTTGTTTCTGCCGGGAAAGCAGGACCAGGAGATAGCTTAAGGGATTGAGATCCAAGGGGAGGAACAGGTAGCGCAAGAGAATGGTGGCGAAGCTTGGGGAGGTTCCTTCTTCCGTGAGCACCTTGAGACCCAACAAACATTTGCCGAACGTCGTGTGAAACCAGGCCTCCGAACAGACCATGTACAGGAGGGTCAGGGCGGGGATGAGATTGAGGAGCGCGAGCGCCACGAGAGGTTTTTGTACGGGGATCGCCAATAAAAGACCGTAGGTAAAGACCGCCATCAAAACGATATCGAACAACAAGGCGATGGCCCTGCGCAAGGTGCCACCCGGAGGGGCGGAGGCATCCGGAAGGATGGGGTGCAATTTTTTACTGAGAAAGGTGCCGGCCAGCAGGTCGCCCAGGCGTTGATGATGATGGGTTGCCTCGGCAAACCCCGCCCCGGTCAGCCAAAAAAGCGGGTAATCAATGACGCGAAAAAGATTGCGGATCAAAACGGAAAAAATCGACGGGGTGCCACCGCGTATCTTGCGCAACGAGGTGCCGGCCAATAATTTTCCGAAAGTGGCGGTCAACACCCCTTCAAGGCAGAAGAAATAGAGGAAATAACCGGCCGTCAATCCGGTGGCTGCCAAGAAACGGTTTTGTTTTAAATGGGTCAGTACGACGGGTACATTTTTGGGATCCAAATGACGGTAGGCGATGTATCCTGCGAAGATTAAATACAGCAGTATGACATGATCCGTGACCCACGCGGCAAATCGTTCCCGGAGATTGGCAATACGGTAGTCGGAAGGAAGATTAATGGGTTCGTCGGACTCCGGGGGCGCGGGGCTAAACAGTTGTGCGTCGGGGATGGGAGTGGATTCCTGGGTGGGTTCGTCGATGAGGTTTTCAGTCATGTTAAGATGTCCAAGAGGCGATCTGGATGATCGCTGATGATCCCGTCAACACCCAAACGAATCATCGCCTTCATATCATTTTCCCGGTTGACCGTCCAAACAAAAAACCTCTTTCCCCGGTGATGGCAACGGGCCACCAAGTTGGGATGGAGGGTGTCCAGAGAACCATGGAGTGAATAAAGTTTCATAACAGGGGTGAGCCAGGGACGCAGCGAGGATTTTTTGGCATAGAGATAGCCACGATTTATCTCGGGGGCCAACCAGCGGAGCCTGAGAAGGGCCAAGGGGTTGAAGGCAGACAGCAGGATGGAATCAGCCAACTTTTTAGCCCGGAGGATGTCGATTATTTTTCTTTCGTGAGTCGGTCGTGCCAGGACGGTTTTTACCTCGAGATTGAGGAGACAGCGATCCTGCACCAGATCGAGGAGGTCCTGAAGCGTGGGAATGCGTTCGCCAAAAACACGAATGTTGCGGATTTGCTGGTAATCCGACTTTTCTATTTCTAAGGGGTTACCGGCCAGGCGGGCTAATGTGTCGTCATGAAAGACCAAGATGGTTCCGTCTCGGGTCATGCGGAGATCGACCTCGATGCCGTCCACCTTCAAATCCAAGGCGGCCTGGATGGCGGCGAGGGTGTTTTCCCCGGCGTTTTTGGTGAAACCGCGGTGGGCGATGACGAGGGGGCGGTTCATGTCTCCCCCCTAGATATTTCATAGTGCACAATCGCCAACGCCACCAGCGCCGCCGTCTCCGCGCGCAAGGTCTGCGCGCCCAGGGTGACCACGAGACATCCGGTTGCCTTGGCCTGTGTCACTTCGTTTTGCGAAAATCCCCCTTCAGGACCGATCAAGATGCACAGCGGTTTCTCTGAAGGTGTGTTAAATATTTCCCGAATGGGCACGGCCGGGGTTCCTTCCCAACAAAGAATGGCCGACTGATCTTGCAACTCTTTGAGAACCTCGACAAAGGTCATGGTAGGATTGACGATTGGCCGATTGTCTCGGCCGCATTGCTTCACGGCCTGGTCGCAGATTTTTTGCCATCGCTCCGTCTTGTCTTTCCCGGTCAACTTGACGACGGTGCGTTCCGAAGTGAATGGATGGATTTCATCCACACCCAGTTCGGTGGATTTTTGCAAGACCCACTCCATTTTTTCCCCCTTGAGGAGGGCTTGATACAAAATGATGGGGCGGGGGTTTTGTGACGATGCCAGTTTTTTTTCCAAATAGACAGTGACCACCTTAACGCCGACTTCATCGATTCGGCCCAAAAATGCTGCTTGCCCGTCAAACAATCTTACCGCTGCGCCGCGTTGCAGGCGAAAAACATTGCGGATATGATGAGATTCATCTTGGGCCAGCTCTACAGTTTCGCCTACCTGATACCCCGGGGGGATGAGAAATTGTGGCATAAGATGAAATTATTTTTCCTGTAAGACCACGGTTTCTTCATTCTCAAATTTGAATTTTGGAATTAAAATAGGTTGACGCATGAACGTCCAATAATTCAACGCCTGTAATTTTCTATTGAGCAATAAAAAAGCGGCTACGACGGCGATGAGACAGGCGCCGGTGTAGCCAAAACCATAGGCGGAGAATCCGATACGCAGGGTGACGAGGGTCAAGACGGTGTTGAGGATAAAATAAATCAGGCAGACGTAAAAAGCGTCCTTCTGCAGGTCAAAATAAAACAAGATATTCAACAGGATGAGAAAGCCCATTTGCAAAAAACTACCGAGGATGCCGATACGAAACACCCCCATCTGGTAGGGATTAAGATGGAAGGCGTCGGCAATTTGATAAACAAACATGATGACCAGTCCGCTGATGATGCCTTGAAAAAGCACAAAGCGCTGGAAATGTTCGGTGAGGTTGTCGAGAATGGCCTCCCGCTTGGCGCGGATGGTTCCCAGGTCCGCGCGTTCCCGGACGGATTGGTAATAACCGTGATAATGCTGGACAAAAGAGGTTTCCATTTGAATCAGAAAAAAAGCCATCGAAGGCACGATGGTGATGAAGGCTAAAAACATCGGGGTGTCGTAGTTGGAGTAAATCTTAAGCCCCGGAGCCACGGTTTCACCCAGGTTGGAATGCCAAAAGATCAGCTTGTCGATCCAGATGCCCAAATTGTAAAAAACGCCGACGAGCACCAGGTAGGGATATTTTTTGAGGTAAGTCAGAACCCCGTAATCGTAACTGAGGGAGAGGCCGAACTCGAAAAAAATACGGATGGTTAAGGTGAGGAAGGTGATGCCCTGGCCCAGGGTGTATCCGGCCAAAAATCCGGAGAGTCCATGGGCGCGCCCCATGTGAATGGCTGCCGCGCAACCGAAAACGGCCCCAAAGGCAAAGGCAAAGACAATCCAGAGGTAATCGCGCGAGGCGGATAGGAACAGCATGGCAATCCAGATACCGTTGATGAAGAGATAGAGGATGTAGACGAGCCACTTGGTGCCGAAGGGGAGATCCAGTCGCAGCAAAAATAGGATGGCCACAATGGTTTGGAAGATAAAGACCACCTGCAGGACAAAAAGAAAAGTGGGGGTAAAGAGATAGGCTTGTTTTAGGTAATAGCGATCCGCAATATATCGGGTCACGATATACATGACGGGTCCGACCCCGATAAGTGAGAAGGCAAATATGTAGATGATCAAACTTTGAAAGAGGTTGGAATCGGCTGTTTCGAGACTGCCCTGAATGGTCGCGCGAATGATGGCCAAAGAGACGATGACGACCAGGAGCGGGCCGGTGGCGATGATCGACGAATAAAAATAGGCGCGGATCAGGTCGGTAAAAGAACCTGACGCGAGCAATTTTTGTAATCTAAAACCGATCCCGGCCATATTTTCCCCTACAAATTTCGTTCATACAGATTAAGATACCGACTAAACAAATCATCCTGATCATAATAACTTTGGATCCGCGCCCTGCCGGCTTCTGAGCAGCTTTTGTAGAGGGCGGGGTCCTGGATGAGTTTGAGGATGGCGGTGGCGGTTGACTCGGGGCTGGATACCTCGGTCAACAGGCCGCTTTTTCCCAAAATCTTGTCCGGTTCATCACGGCCCTCCAGCATCTCGCGGCAGGCCCCCACATCGGTGGCGACCATCGGGATACCGGCCAGGTTGGCCTCCAAGATGACATAAGGCTGGGCCTCGGAAAGACTGGTTAGGACCACCACGTCAAGGAATTGGTAGTACTCCCTGACATTGACCGGCCCGGTAAACGAGATGTTCTCCTCAAGATTGAGCGTCTCCACCAATAGTTTACATTCATCATAATAATCGCGCTCTTCTGTAAACGGACCAATCACATGAAACTGGGCCTTCGGTAAGGTCTTTAAGACGAGACGCGCCGCCAAGATGAAGGTCTTAATATCCTTAATATTGACCACGCGGCCGATCAGGGCAATCTGGGGATGGGGACGGTTGTTACGCCGGATCTCGAGGGTGCCACGGATGTCAATGCCATTGGGGATAATGGAGATTTTTTCTGGCTCGGCCCCGCTCAAGATTTGCCTCACCTTATTTCCCTCGAACAGGGTGAAGATTTGATCGCAGGCGTGGTAGGTGATGCCATTCATGAGCTGAAACATCCGGATCCACCAGGTCTTAAAAAATGAGAGTTCCCGCTCGGCCCGAAAATGTCTTTGCTCCCGTTCATAGATCCAATTGGCCTGGGAGATTTCCAAAGTGCGTTCATGGGTGTAGATCCCATGCTCCGTCAAAAACAACTTGCCGCCGTGGCTTTGTCGGGCGATGGCGCTGATGAGGCCGGCATAGCCCGTGGAGATGGAGTGATAAATTTTGGCGGCTGGAATCTCGGCGGTGAGCGATTGCAAAAGCGGGAGATGCGTGCCGCGCCAGGTCCAGAAAAAATCTATGTAGGAAATACCCGGTGAATAACGGTCATAAAAATAGTTCAATAAATCGAAGATTTTTTCGGAGCTGAAAAAGCTCTGGGTATCAAAACAGGATTGTTCGCCGCGGAATAGCTCGTAAAACTTCCGGAAAGAATCAAAGCAATTGGTTTCGAGCTCCTCATAAAAGGTGCGGATCAACTCATAATCCTGCGGTTTGGGTTTCCGTTTTTTCTGCGGGGCGAGATTGTAATCGTGAAGGTAGATTTCCTTGAGATAGAGCACGTTATTGGGGACCTCATACTTCAGGCGCCGCGTCGGATCCGAATGCGGGGCGATATAAACAATGCCAAAACGGATATCACGCATGGCGGTGATGAGCTGGTGCACCCAGGTCGAGACGCCACCGGCTACATAGGGATAGGTGCCTTCAAGAAAAAAACAGACATCGATCATGGCGGGGAAGTCTCCAATCCAGAAAGCCGTCGCAAGGATCTCGCCGCCAAGGCATGATGCGGTATCCTTTTTTCATCACAGAGGATCGAAACAAGCAGGGGAATCGCGCCTCGATCTCCCGTATTGCCCAACAGGTTGATAATCGACCCTTGCAGGTCTTGATCATGTTCCGTTAGCCAGGATTCCAAAATGCTGAATGGCAGTTTAAACTGTATTTTCCCCTCAAGCCGGTTCATGATGGAGATCAAAAAATTAATATCGGAGCGTCGTTCTTTGAGTTCTAAAAAAAGCGTTTCCAGGGAGAGCCGATGGTGGGTGAAGAAGGCCGAAAACACCTCGATCAGCAGGGGTTTAAAGCCGGACGATAAGAGGTCGAGAGCGGGATCGAGCAGCGCTTTGGCCAATGACAGCGCATGGGGGCCCTTCATGCCGGCCTCTTGGGATAGTTTTAACAGGAGCGGCACGACGTCCCGGTCGTTGCGATACTCCCGCAACAAGTCAATGGAGAGCACAGGCTGCTGAATAAAAAGTTGCACAATACTGCCGCGAAAATAATCGAGCGAGACCGGATCCGTTTCCCTCAGCATCGCTTGCAAGAGCGGTTTTAGGGTCACGCTGTTATTGGTGATACGCAGCGTCTGGGCCGCCAGGTAGCGAATGTTGAGGTTCTCGTTGGAGAGCAGTCCGATCAAGTCCTGGGTCAGTCGCGTATCGAGGGCATCGTAGGCGTTATGATTGATCAGATGCCTGAGGATGACCTGTTTGAGCAATAAATTGATCTCCGGCTGTTCCAGGTAATGGACAATGCGCGCGATGTCGTTTTTCGAATAAAGATTAAGCAGCGCATTCAACGCGGCGTAAGCGGTTAACAAGGGGCCCGTGACGAGTTTTTCCAAATCGGGGATGGCGTCCTGGTGCTGCACGTTTCCCAAGGCTTCAAGGATGGCAATCCTCTCCGGCTCATTTTGGCAGGTATGGAGCCGCTTCAAGAAGGTGGTGCAGAGCGAGCGCGAACCGCGTTCCAACTCAGCCAGGTAGAGCATGGCCTTGTGTCGGATCGCCAGTTGAGAATGACTCATCATTTTTCGGAGACTTGTTTTGAGGCATTCCTTGGGCATCTCCATCAGGATGGCCTCAGCCTTGAGGATGACGGCCTTGTTGCCATCGGCAATGCAGGTATTCATCAGATTTTCGATGGTTTTTTCATTGGGAAAATGCCGCAGGGTCATTAAGGCCTCCTGCCGCACGATGGGTTCCGGATCTTGTTTGACAAGGAGGAAGAGCTGATCCAGATCATGCTTCGTCGGCCTTCTGCGCAGGATCCAGAGGGCGGCCTGCCTCATGACGGGCGAGGGATGGTGGATTATTTTTAATAGGATCTTGTGGGCCTGAAAGAGTTTGGCCTCATAGTTGGCGCCCAGGACCATTAAGCTGCGGTATTGGATTTCCTCGCGCGCGTCGTGCAAAAAAGGCAGGATGACCGGGATGACGCGCCGATCCGGCAAATAGCGCAGCGCCCGCAGGATGATCAGCAAAAGCTCTTCGTCGGCCGTCGGGATCATGTTAAGCAGGGGTTCGACTAATTTTGTCTCACCGGCGCTGGCCAAGGTCTCGATCGCGTAGCGTCTGACTTGGGCCCGTGGAGAGTCAAGCAAGGGGAGGAGTTGCTCCATTTTTTTGTTGTAATGGCTGCGCGCAAACGCCTTTTTGGCGGTTTCAAAGACATGATTGTTCTCGTCTTGCAGCAGTTGGGTGAGATATTGGAGCGAGCGCTCCTCTTGAATGTGGGCCAGGAAACGGCAGAACAGCACTTTGAGGATGGGATCATGGCCATGCAGGATGCGCTCGGTTTCCTGCCGGGCCTCGGGAATCACCAGGCTGTAGAGGCCAAACCAGGCGGCAAAGCGCAAATCCTCACTGGGACTCTCGATGTCTTTCCGGATTTTTTCCAAGGAGGTCACGTAAAGACCCCCCACCATTGTTGCAGCGCGTTCCATTCCGGATCGTTGGCCAAGCCCGACGGTTGTTTTTCCAAGAGGTGACGGACCAGCTCGCCGTACTGGCGGCTGTGAAAGTAGGCGTTACACCTCATCTTGGCAATGCGCAGGTGCTCGGCGGGGGCGGATGTTTCCAGCAGTGAAAGTATGTTTAGGAGCTGCGGCCACTCATGCCGGGCTTGGTAAATATCGCACAGGAGCCAATAGGCCTCCTCGGAGGCGTATTTGGATTCCGTCACAAAGAGCAGGTTTTGCAAGGACTCATCCTCGTAAGACCGGCTCGTTTCCAAGCCCAGCAGACGGGATCTGGAGTAATAAAAATATTTTTTTGCCAACAGAAAACGCGCCGATATTTTATAAATATCCTTTTTCATTTCCTCCTTGGCCGATTCCAATTCCTCGTCGAATTCGCGTTTGATGCGGGTCAGGGCCGAGGTGACAAAGAAGCGCACCTCCGGCGAGGGGTTGCTTCGATTGGTCAATAACAAATCAATCGCATCGGGGGTTTTGAGTTCCGTTAAGCGCTCGATGGCGCCTCTCTTGAGGGCCAAATCGTCCCCCATCAAGATGTCGGGCAGGGAGGTAAAGTCGAGTTCTTCCAAGATCCGTTCCCGCTGTTGCACCCTGGGAAGAATGAGCTCCGGCGTGATGCTCGTGTAGGGCAATGGCAGGTCCTCTTCGGTGAAGGTGATTTCGCTCCGCCACAGATGGGCCGTGAAGAAGAGTATCACGCAGGTGCACCAGCCAAAGACGGGGAGGAAGAGCATCAGAAACTGGTACACATCGCGCCACGCCGCGGCGGGGCTTTTTTCATAAAGTTCAGTGCTGATGGAGAAGCGTAACAGGAGGGTGGCTAGGAGGTGCAGGCCCACGCAGAGGATCGGATCATTGTTAAGCCAACTGGCAAACCAGCCCGTGGCGCTGATGGGAAACAATACGACGGCGAAGGGCAGCTCCAAAACCCCGGCAAGCGAGCCCAAGACGACAAATCTAACCGCATTTTTTTTCTTGTTCAAGATCGTTTCGTGCCTCCATGAGTAAACTGTCGAGGTGCTTGTTTTGCGGGGAAAAGCTGGCGATCCCGATGTTGAGATGAGGGGTTGCCTGGGCAAACTTGAGCTCGAGTTTGGCGAAGGTATTGAGGATCCTATGCTTCATTTCCACGGCCTGATTGCGGCTGGCGGTCATAAAAATAATGGCAAACGGGACGGCCTCATCGTAGCGGGCTACCACGTCGATGTCCCGGCAGCTGTCTTTGAGGAGTTGTCCCACAATCAGGAGCAGTTTTTCTTTTTGTTCCGGAGCGCATGACTCCATATTGTGGATGCGCACCAAGCCAAAAGAGAGCGGCAGATAGTAAGTCTGGGAACGCGAGACCTCTTCAGTGGCGCGAGACATAAAATAACGGGTCGCGTAAACCCCGTACTGCGGATCCAGGATGTCCTTGGTCTTGAGATCCTTGATGTAGTGGGCATGTTCGATGGAACGGGAGGCCCAGCTGAGCAAGAAGGAGAGGAGGTTGACGGTGGCGCTGTTAAACTTGAGAAAGGGCATTTTTTGGATGGCCAGGACCCCGATGATCTCGCCTTTCTCCCCCATGCGCAACGGTCCGGCGACAATGCAGTCACCCACCAACTCCGGCAGTTCGCGCGGGGTGACGCCCTTGTTGATGAAGTCTCGCACGCTCACGATCTTGTTTTTGGCCCCGGCCATCCCAATGATGCCCTCGTTGCCCTTGAGCCACTTGGAACGCTGCTGGTATTCCTTCCAGCCGTAGGATTCCTTGAGTTGCCAGCCATCCGCGGCGCGCAGGTAAATGCTGGCTTCTTCCGCCTCCAAGGTGCGGGCGATGAACTGCAAAATGGCCGGATAGAGGGACTCCAGATTGGGGGTTTCCAGTTGTTGGGCCCCTTGGTAGAGGGTCACCAACGAGGTCATTTGCGTGACGACCTTTTTCTCCAAGCCCCGGTTAATTTCCTGCAAGGTCTTGATCTCGTCGCGGAGCGGGGTCTCATTACGAACGAGCACCTCTTTTTCTTGGGTGAGTTGCGCGATGCGTTCCTGATACTTATAAACACCGATGCCGATCAAGGTGCCGATGATGATAAACCAACTGGGCAGGGCGTAAAAACTGGCATCGTAGAAGAGGTATCGCTCAATGTAAAACCAGGAGAAATAAAAATAGAGCAGGGATGAAATTAGTCCGGCTGAGAGCCCGGCCGCAATGCCATACCGAAATCCGAAGATGAGGATGCCCAGCCAATAAGGATGCGGCTCGACCTCGATAAAACCGGGAGAGTCCGGCAAGAACTGCCGGTTGATCAAGAGCAAAAGGGCGTAGAAGATCGGGATCTCATAAAAGGCGGGGCGAATGTTAGACCATCCAGGGACTCTTTTGAACATGGTTGCTAAGACCCGTTCAGCATGTGAGAGACTTGGTCCACCAGGGCGTGAGGCTCAAACGGTTTCGTAATGAAGTGGACCTTGTTTTGGAGTAGAAATTTACGTTCATCATCCAGTAGGACTTTTGCCGACAAGGCGATCATCGGGGTATTCCGATAATTGTCCGACCGCCGCAGCTTGGCAATGATCTCAAACCCATTGATTTCAGGCAACATGAGGTCGGTGACAATCAGGTCATAATGGGTTTTTTGGGCTGCCGCATCCACATCGGCGGGTTCGTTAAAGGTGTCCACCTGCAACCCATGAAACCCAAACAGGGTGCTGGTCAACTCGGTAAAGTCCCTCTCGTCATCAATGAGCATGATTTTTTTGTCCATAGCGATGCGGGAACCTAGCCGGTCTTAGAAAAATTTACAATCGTTAATACCAACGTTAATACCAATGACCGGAGAAACCGATCTGCGCTTGATGACTCTGGCCAGCGACTCCCAGGGCATTTTCTTTGCCAAAAAAGTAATGCCCGTCAAAATCGAGCCAGGGGAGGAGGTGCCAGCTGAGCCCAGTGTGGAGACCCCACAGGTCGCCCTGGAGAAAATGGAGTGAACGGGCGGTGTCTTCTCCGACAAAAAAACCGCCGTCCCAGGCGAGTCGATCGCGAATCTTGCCGGAAATGGCCCCGACCAAGTAGTGCGCCTCGACCCGGCTGAGCAAGGGGACCTCCGAGAAAAATCCGTTTCGTTCCGAGGAATCACTGAAGGTGTATTGATAGCCTAAGGTGATTTCAGGTTGTTGCCACAGGACCACGGTGGCAGCCGGTTGTAACTGGTGGGTGAGGGCGCTGGACCCGCTGGCCCCTTCGCTGCGGCGAAACTCATAACTCCCCGAGAGCACGACCCGATTTTTGACGCGATAGTCCCACGTCACATAACCGCGATCTTGCCGGACACCGGCCGCCACCGCTTGCGGGATATCGGTCCGGAGGGTGTGAAATTCATAACCGGTGGTTAACTGGAAGGGGCCCTGTGGCCGAAACGTGAGGCCTGCCAACGCCCCCACGGTATCACGCCGATCACTGTTACCAAAACTAAGCCCCCCGGTTAATTGCCAGGCTGGGATGGGAAAAAAGTTTAGGGCCAATTGGCCATGTTCGGCCAAGCCGCTAAAATTTTTGCCGGGGGAGTGGTACCGTCCCAGGGTGATGGTGGCCTCCGCCTGCCACCGCCCGGACAGATAGCCCCGGTAATCGAGGGTATATTCCATCAAGTCATCCGCGCCGAGATCCTCCAAGTGATAGTGGGCCCCGATACGGTAATCATAACGATCTTTGACCTCCCACGGGATTTCCGCCAATTTCTGGTATTCACGGTGCGCCTGTCGCCATTGCCCCATTTGCAGATAGGCCTCCGCCAGGTCACGGCGGGGGGTATAGGCCTGCGGATTTTTGTTCAAGAGTTCCTGCAAGAGGGGGATGGCCTGCCGCCATTGGTGTTTGGCAAAGGCCCGCTGTACCTGGAAGGGGATGGTTTGGTCCGATTCGTGAGGGAAATTGCGATTAAACTCTTCGATCTCGCGTTGGGTGGCCTCCCACTGCCGATTTTCTGCCAGTAATTCCATCAGATCAGTTCTCAAGTCACGGTTTGTGGTATCGCGCTGTTTGGCTTGCTGGTACTCCGTGGCGAGTTCCGGCGTGAAATCGAGTTGCCCCCGTGACTTCAACCATTGGCGGGTTTCTTCCAAGGATCGTTTTTTGCCTCCCAACAAGGTGGCCACCCGGGCATAATAGGGTCGGGCGGTTTCCTTGGCCCCGCTGGCATGATACCCCTCCGCCAACCAAAACATGGTTTCAATATCCTGTTCTTTGAGGGCGTGGGCCTGTTCCAAATACTTCAGGGCGCGATGAAAATTTCCCAGGAAGAGCAGTTCCTTGCCGGCCCGCTGCAAGGCGGCGGCGTCGCCTTGGTGGCGCGTGGCATACTGGGTGAAATAAATTTCGGCTTCGTTGGGATTGCGGAGTAGGATCGACAACTCCGCCAGTTTCAAGATCCAATCGGACCGATCGGGTCTTTTTTGCGACAATTTTCGATATTCCTCAAAGGCTTCCTTAGGTTGGTTATTTTGTTCATAGGCCTCGGCCAGTAAAATGTGTAGCGGTTCATCGATGGGGGATAATTTGGCGAGCAGCACGATGGCCTGTCCCCATTGTTTTTCCCCCAAATAGGTTTCACCGAGCGTGCGTAATATTTTTTGGTGGTTCGGGAATAAGCCGGACATTTCCCGCAACCAGGCGATGGCCGGCTCCTTATTTTTATTCTCGAGCAACAGATAGGCGACATCGAGCGCGAAGGTGTCTTGTCGGGTTTGTTTCAGGTAGGCGCGGTACCAGGCCAATTTATCGGCCGCTTTCAATCGATAGAGATATATTTCCGCCAATTCTTTTTGTTGAGTCAAGGAGTCATCGGGAAAGGTGCGTAGGAAATCCTCCAGGAGGGCGATTTGTTGATCCGTTTTTTTGAGCTCGGATAAGACAAAATCGAGCGGCAACCAATTGGCCGGATTGTCGCGATCCTCCGCCTGCAACGCCTCCGCCACTTTGAGGGCCCGATCACCGGCCCCCGTTTTGAGGTAGAGGTCAATGAGACGCCGCTTCCATTCCTTGAGCTCGGTGGTATTGACGTGGGGGAACAACAGGAGCTTTTCCAGGTCCGCAATGGCCTCCGTAAAATGACCGGTGCTTTCTTGTATTTTGACGTGCCAGAGCAGGATTTTTTTGCTCTGAGGATTCGCGGCCAATCCCTTTTGCACCTCGAGCAACGCCTCAGGTGTTTGTTGCGCGGCGAGCAGGACCTCGATCAGTTCTTCTCGGAGCTCTTCGTTGCCCGGTTTGAGGGTCAGCTCCTGATGCAGGTATTCCATCACCTGGTTGGTTTTTTTCAGGGAGAGGTCCATGGCGTGGCGGAATTGTTTCACGCTGAGCGGGTCATGGGAGACTTTCACAAGCTCAGACAGGATTTCGTAAACATCGTCCGATTTTTGCTGCCACAGGGCATGTTGCAAGGCGTTGTAGAGCAGGTTTTCCAACTTGGCCTTGTGCACCCGATGCATCCCCACAAAATTTTTTGCGACTTCCCGTTCCGCCTCATAAATGGCTTTTTCCGAATGACTGTTTTCCACCCGGTCCAGATAGGCCTGGGCGATGTCCCAGTCCCTGGGTCGGCTCAGATGCAGGCCGTGGAGCAAATTCGTGGCCTTTTCCGGCTCCACCATGCGGTCATAGAGGTTGGCCAGTCGGAGCGTCGCCATCTTGCTCCAGGGATGTTTCTCCAAATATTTTTTATAGTAGATCTCGGCCTCTTGCAGTTCCGAGGTTCCCTCGTAAATGAAACCCATGAAGAGGGCCCGCGGGTAGAGCAGCCAGCCCAACAGGAGCATGGCCAATAAGAAGCTGATCAATTTGAATTTGGAAAAGTTCATTGGGATTGAATGACCACTGGGGTGTCAAAGGCCCCTAATTCGGACTGGGCAAAGGTTAATTTGAGCAGGCCATGGGCATCGCTTGCGGCGGTAAAGTGAATGTCGCCCGCCGTGACTTGAAAAGAGCGATTGGGAGCCATGCCTCCCAAGGAGGCCTCGCTCTTGTGCCAACCTCTTTTTGCAAAGGAGATTTTTTGGGGTGTTGCCTGAAAGTCTTTTACCAGAAAACTGGCATTGGCCAAATAAGGTCGCTGCGGCGGTTGCGAGGTGAGGTAGATCTCATGAGTTTTTCCCTCGTCCAGGAAGATGAATAAATTACCCTGAAGATGTCGAAAGCCGATAATGCCGCGAGAGCGAACGAAGTCGGGGGTGCGAGTTTCGTGATCGAAGCGGATGGTGCGCAAGGTGTCTTCATGGGTGATGGTGTATCCGTCCCCGTGCGCAAAAATCTTGGTTTGGAAGAAATCATCGGCCATCCGCACGTAGTCGCTGGTGGTGAGCGGGATGATTTCCTGGGCGAGGGCGTATTGATAGGCCTGCAGGACCACGGTTAAGCCGTCAATGCGTTCCCCGCTGTAAAAATGGTAGTAGATGTCGATGGGTTTGAGCCGGAGCGGTTCTTCGGTGTTTTTAAAGGTGTCGATGACGTCGCCGTAGCCGTAAAAAGGCCCGTGCCAGAGGTTGGTGTACACATTCTCATTCGGGGCCCCGGAATAGATTTGACGATGTCCACCCTTCAAGATGCCCAGCGGCATCACCGTCGAATAGCTGTGGAATTGATTGTCAAAACGACTGTCCCCCCCGTTGATGTCCAGTAAATGGCGTTCATCGGCGGCGGCAATCATTTCATCGGTGAGCAAGCAATCACCGGTCCATTGGTAGAGGTTGGTTTGTTTGCCAATCCCGGTCTGCTGCAACATTCTATTCATCAGGTCGACCGAGCCCCCGACCTCTTTTTGGAGGTTGTAATGGTAGCCGGGGAGGGTGAGCGCGAGGGTGCCTTTTTTCCAGATGAGGGGATGGGCATAACCATGCGCGGCGGGTTCGACGTTGGGGAGGAGAAAAATTTTCCGGTACATCGCGACGGCCTTGGGGCCGTTGTACTGGGGGATGTCAAAATAACCGGTGATGAGCGAAACCGTGATGGGCAGATCCGGGTAATGTTTCAGGATTTTTTCGTAAATGATTTCTCCCGAGTAGGATTCCCGGTCGAGATAAGACACATTAAAAATTCCGTCGCCGTCGATATGGCTGAAAAAAACCCGGCGCCCGTTGACTGTCGTCACATCGGGCCGAGGCAAACGCTCCACTTGATAGGCCTCGGCGAAAAACCGAAACGGATTGAGGAACCACTGGGTTTTATCCAGCTCGGAATTTTGCAAGAGCACGTAGGTGGCATGGGCAAACCCGCCGTTGGGCGAGGTGAAAATGAGGGAAGAATCGCCGTCGGGGAGGTCGGTCCTTTTGACATGCAGATAGACCTTGGTTTGGCCGGTCCTTGGCTTGTACAGGCTATAATTGTGTTTATCGATTAGGTCGAGTTTTCGTTCAAATTCGACCATGGAGGGATCGCGGTTTCCCAGTGTGAGGAAGTAGGGGTTATCCGCAAATTGCCCCTGATAGTCAGTCCCCAACTGCCGCATCATCTGCAGACAGGCAGGTGTCATCGTCCGGTCCTGATCGGAAAAAATCCCCGGCTCTCCCAAGATGACGACCTTGCGTCCCCGGTTCATTTGCGCGCTGAGCCAGCCGCAGTAGGCCTGCGGTTGTGCCACCACGTTGGGACGTTGAAACCAGGTGAGGATGCCGCGAAATTCGGCAAGCTCTTGTTCCGTCGGGAGGGGGTTGTTGATGGGACGATAGACGACTTCCAATCCCAGATAATTGAGCGGCATCTCGGCATGACGATGCAGGCGGGTGTGATAAATATCCTTGAACTGGGTGGCATCGTACAGGGCCAGGATCTTGCGCGGGATGGGATCACACCAGGCGGAGGGGATCCACAGGAGTTGGAACAGGAGGAGGCATAGGAAAATCCCCCTTAATCCCCCTTTTTCAAAGGGGGAGGCAACAAAGAGGGATGCAGAGTGGGATTCCCCCCTTTGAAAAAGGGGGGCGAGGGGGGATTTTTTCATGGCGTTTGCACATACCCCAGATGGGTTAAATCTACCGTCGTCACATACCATTGGTAACCTTTAAACCGAGCGCGATCCATCGCCTGTCTGATCACAGGGGCCTGCCGATTTTTTTCATAGAGGATCGTCCACACCGGCTTGTGATATTTTTGACGAAACGGGTCGAGCAGTTTCTCCTTCGCGAGGGTCTCTTCCGGGGGCGTTGGGATGGTTCTTTTTCGTTTGAAATCATAGCGTGTGTAAAGATCCTCCACCACCACCCCATCGATTGCCGCTCCGTAATCCATTAAAAACTCCAACCCGTTATTGGGAATAATCATGAACTGGGGATATTTTTTGTGAATGGCTTGCACCAGGGCGACCACCGCCTGTTTGGCCCCCGCGTATTTTGAGTCTTTTTCCTCCAGATAGGCGGCGGTGTCAATGGTGTCCAAAAAAACGCCTTGATAGCCGGCGGTGATGAGTTGTTGGATGCGCTGCATCAGCAAGGCCTGCCAGGCGGGGGAGCGAACATCGACGCGGTGCGCCCCCGGCCAGTCGGGATTTTGTTCGACGAGAAAATCTTTTCCAACCACTTGCGGCCAATAGGCGCGCGACTCCTCCGCTTCCCCGACGCTCACATAGCCAACCAAACGAGTCGGCACGGGCGCCAGGTCTTTTGGCCGGATGGCGTCCGGGTCGAGGATGGCCAGGTCAATATGCTGGAGATAGGTTTGGGAAAGGTGTGAGCCATAGTAGACGATCCAGCGGAGTGGTTTTTCGTCGCTTCGCACTATTCCGCCCCATCCTAGCAGCAGGAAAAAAATAAAATAGAAACCCATTTTTTGATAATGGTTCATGGTTGTTGTAGGGGCGCACCCATGTGTGCGCCCTGATCCCGGCGACCGCGACACGGGGCAGACGTGATGGGGCAGACACATGGGTCTGCCCCTACAGGAGACATTGTTCAATTTTTTTTGCTAATTCATGCATTTCAAACGGCTTGGTCATATAGTCATTGGCCCCGGCCTGTTCGGCCTTGGTGCGATCCTCGGGACGGGCCAGGGCGGTGAGACAGATCACCGGAATGGTCTTCAAGGTCGGCTCCAATCTCATATGGCGAATCGCCTCAAACCCATCCATGACCGGCATCAGGCAGTCCATCAGGACCAGGTCGGGACGTTGGGCCTGCATCAGGGTGAGGGCCTCTTGGCCGTTTTCGGCGTATTGCACCTCATAACCCAGCGATTCGAGCCGCAGACCGATGGTCTCCGCCAGGAAAAATTCGTCTTCGGCGATCAGGATTTTTTTGGGCATTTGGGAGGATTAACAAATCATGTGGCAAATTTAAAGGCAATTGTACTAGAAGACCCCCCATGCCCAGTTTCTCCAGAAATTTAGTCGCCGTTGCCATGAGCGGCGGGGTCGATAGTTCGGTGGCCGCCTACCTGCTCAAGGAGCAGGGGATGGAGGTGATCGGGATCTCGATCAAGACCCATGAGTCCCCCGTCCAGTCCGAGGGGGGGACCTGTTGCACTGCCGAGGATCTGCAAGACGCCCGGCGGGTCTGTCAGCAGCTCGATATCCCGTTTTACCCGTTAAACTTCAAAGAAGAATTTCGCAGTCAGGTGATCGAGTACTTTGGCAGGGAATACAGCCAGGGTCGCACGCCAAACCCCTGCGTGATGTGCAACACCCATCTCAAGTTTAGCGGCATGATGAATGAGATCAAAAAACTGGGGGCCTATTACCTGGCCACCGGGCATTACGCCCAGAAGAAGCGGGGTCGTGACGGGCGTTACCATATCCACCGCGCCACGGACCTGGCCAAGGACCAGTCGTATTTTTTGTTTAACCTGAATCAAGAACAGCTGGAGCACATCTTGTTTCCAATTGGCCACTACACCAAGGAAGAGGTGAGGGAGATTGCCCGCAAGCAGGGCCTGAAGACGGCGGAGAAGGCGGAGAGCCAGGATATTTGTTTTACCGCCGGACAGGGTTATGAGGAGTTTATGAAAAACGAGTTGCCGCAGTTTCAGGGGGAGCCTGGGGCCTTTGTGGACCAGGAGGGCCAGGAACTGGGCGAGCATCGCGGGATACACGCTTATACCGTTGGCCAGCGCCGTGGGCTCGGCGTGGCGACCGGTGATAAGATCTATGTGACGGAGATTATCCCGGAGGAAAAGAAGGTGGTTTTGGGACCCGCCACGGCCTTACTGAAGGTGGGGGCCACGGTCAACGACGTGAACTGGATTGCCCGTGATATCAATTATGATGAACCGGTGGACGTGAAGATCCGCTATCGCCATGCGGGTGTTCAAGCGAGGCTCAAGTTGCTGAATTCTCGCAACCTGCGGGTCGATTTTGAAGAGCCGCAGCGGGCGGTGACTCCGGGCCAGGCGGCGGTGTTTTATCGGGGAGACGAGTTGCTGGGGGGAGGTTGGATTGACAAGGCCATCGAAAATACCCCCAGCTGAGTTAGAGAAAAAACTGGAGTATTCCTTTAAGAAGAAGACCCTGCTGAAGCGGGCGCTTACCCACAAATCCTACGCCAACGAACACCACCTCCCGCCCGATCATGACAACGAACGGTTGGAATTTTTAGGCGATGCGGTTTTGGAGCTGGGGGTGAGCGAATTTTTGATGGAACGGTTTCCGCACTTTGACGAGGGGAATCTCTCCAAGCTGCGGGCCGCGATCGTCAACGAAAAGCAACTGGCCGAACTGGCGCGTTCCCTCGATCTAGGGACCCATCTCTACCTGGGCAAGGGCGAAGAACTGACCAGTGGTCGGGAAAAGAATTCCATTTTGAGCGACAGCTTTGAGGCCGTCCTGGGCGCGGTCTATCTGGACCGGGGCTACAAGCGGGCCCTGGCCTTGATCCGGTTGCTCTACGGTAAACTCCTGGATCAGACGCCCGAGGCCCATTTTTACAAGGATTTTAAGACGGAGTTGCAGGAACGTTCGCAGGGATTGTACCGTTCCATCCCTCACTACCGCCTGGTGGCGGAGGAGGGGCCGGATCATGAGAAAACCTTTGAGATAGAGATCTTCATCCGCGAGCAATCTTTTGGCCGCGGGCGCGGGAAGAGCAAGAAAGAGGCGGAACAAGCCGCGGCGCGGATGGCGTTAGAAAAAATTGGAAATTGAGTCCCCTCTCCTTACCAAGGAGAGGGACAGGGAGAGGTCTCGCGGCGTAGGACCTCCCCCAACCCCCTCCTTTGTAAGGAGGGGGAGAAAGCAAAAATGTTTAAATCAGGCTACATCGCGGTCATCGGCCGCCCCAACGTTGGTAAATCCACCCTCATCAACGCCTTCCTCGGCGAGAAATTGATGGCGGTCAGTGCCAAGCCCCAGACCACGCGGCAGCAGGTCTTGGGCATCAAAAATGTCCCCGGGGCACAAATGCTGTTTCTCGACACCCCCGGGATTCACCGGCCCCACAAGGCCCTCAATCGGGCGATGGTCCAGGCGGCGCATGACGCCCAGGAGGAGGCGGATCTTTTTTTGTTTGTGGTGGAACCGGATCAGAAATGGGCGAAGGAAGATGTGGAAATTTACCGGCGCATCGCGGAGCGGAACAAGCCCATCCTGGTGGTGATCAACAAGGCCGACACGGTCTACAAACCCAATCTCCTGCCCGTGATGGCCGAGCTCATCGAGAAATATCCCGCCGTGGGCGTGGTCCCCATTTCGGCCCTTAAGAAACAAAACCTGGATCATCTCGAAGAAGAGATTGTCAAACTCCTTCCGGAAGGCCCGGCCTTTTTTGACGACGACCGACTCTCCGACAAGACCGAGCGATTTTTTACCAGCGAAGTGATCCGCGAAAAGGTCATGGAGTTGACCAAGAAAGAGGTGCCGTACGCGGTAGCGGTACTCATCGAGGAGTTTGAAGAACGCCCCAAAAATCTCTACATCCGTGCGGCGATCATCGTCGACAAGGACTCACAAAAGGGGATTTTGATCGGAGCCAAGGGACAAATGATAAAAAAAATCGGCGAGCTAGCCCGCAAGGAGCTGGAAGTGCGTCTCGCCAAACCGTTGTTTTTAGAGCTTTTTATCCGCGTTGAGACCGATTGGACCCAGTATCCAAACAAGGTCAGCGAGTTCCAGCCTTAGGTCCGCGAAGAGTGCGTTAATTTAGTGGGGGAGGATTCTTAAAGGAGCAGGAACTATTTTTAATTGTTTGACCTCTGTTGGCACTTGATTTGCCTGTACCATAAAAGCTGAACTCACGCGCCGGTAAT
>JAHFST010000015.1 GCA_023265625.1 Deltaproteobacteria bacterium
TGGTTCAGACCCGGTTTAAGAGTTCCTGCCCCTTCTTTATCAAATCTTCCGAATTTCTTCCCTCAACAACTTACTGAAATTACTCGGTTATTTTTCACCCCCAGAAAATGAACGCACATTGCCGGCCGGCCCTAAGCAACTTTTTTATCCTCTGACCGATAATACTAAATAGCTGAAGGAGAATATTTAATGTCCATAGGCGCCGCCAATAAAACTCTTATTTTATCCCCCACGGGGACACAGCCTTTATTTATATCCGGTGATCGAGTCCAGGCCCTGACGGGAAACAATTTGGGTGTGGAACAGGCTCGAAAAATTGGAGAATCAGCCAGCGAAGTTCTGAGAGACAGGGGTCTGTTGCAAGATCCGCAACTGGCATTAGGCCCGTTGGCTTTACCTCCATCATCGGGTCGAGTTGATCTGAGGCGGGTTTTTGTCCCCTTTGTGGCCAATGGATTTACCTCGGCATCGCTCTTATTGATCCACGAATTAACGCAACGAGGTGTGACGCCAGAAACGGCTGTTGGCGCAGGTATGCTCAGCTTTTTTGGGTTTGCGGGACTGCTTTACTTGATGCGTGAAAAACCGTCGGAAGTGGCGGGGCGTGAGATCCCCCATGATCTCCCAACGCTTGGATCCCTTATCGTAACAGATCCCTTGTTACAGAAAGCCATGGCCACATTGACTGAGGTTTTGAAAAAGGAAAGGAAGATGTTGCAATACTTCGGGTTGAATCCCGATACGATTACTCAGAAAGAGCTGGTCGAACTCATGTCTCACCTCAAGGTGGTGGCAGGTAAGCCTGAAGCGGGGATGAGCTTTGTAAAAGCGGCCTATGATTTTGTGCATGGGATTTTATATTTGGGTGACGATCATTTGGCAGCCGTGCATGAGTGCAGCCACGCCCTCCATCATGTGGCTTTGGCCAGGAAACTTGCCTTTGAGGACATTCGGCTCGTTCATGCGGTATTTTCTGAAGTCATGCCGCCAGAAGATCAAGACGAGCATGCCGTTTTTGTTGCAGAAGTTGGTTCTTTTGTTGAAGCTGGTGATTCCTCCACCCCAATTCCCCAAGAGATTCGTCTTAAAACGGCCACCTTGGCCTTTGCCATGGGGGTTCGTCAGAATCTCGCGGGTATCGAGAGCATTGGCACGCGGTTTCACTTCGCGGTAGGCGGTTTCAAACAATTATTGTCAGACATTGTTGGGAATTATGTGCAATGGCCTTTTTTTGGCCCTATTACCCTGTTGAGTGGCGATTACCAAAGGGCTCGGTTAAATGCCGTTTTGGGGTATAGCAATCCTCTCGTCTATTGGTATTTTCGCTCACAAGGATTGGTTGAGGCTGTCTTGCCCCTGGAGAGGCGGTCGCGACCGACCTCATGGTTGGGAAGCGTGCTGCGTAGTGCCCTTGAATTTCATGACGATGAGCGATCTGGTTTTTCTTGGGGCGCTTAATTTGAATTTCCCGTCGTCGGCATCTGCCCCTGGCCCTTGGTTTTTTTCAGGTGAGCCGACTTGGTGAACCCCTTGAAGGGGTTGTGCCAGCCTTGGTCCTCTTTTAGGTTGGTGTGCTTCTCCTTGCAACTGACGATGTGGTACTTGCCGTTACGATACCCGCCGCATTCTTTTTTGTCATAGTCCTTGGTGCGGACGGCCCCGGCGAAGAGGAGTGGTGAGTATCCAAACAATAATAACAACGCAGTGAGACGGAACATTTTCATCGGAGACTCCTTTTGTCCTTTTGTGGCGGACTATTTTTTCCAGTTGTTGTGCATGATGACCATTTCATAGGCCTCCGTGACGTTTTGAAAACGAACGGCGTCCTTGTGACTTCCTGTATCAGGATGGCACTCTTTCACCAAGCTCCGATACCTTTTTTTGACGTCTTCTTGCTTTGGAAGAGGTTTCATAGGAATTCCAAGAATGGCATAGTAACGGCTATAGTCCCCCCGAAAAAGGGGGTTTGGTTCCTCTGTCCGGATGTAGAAATGGCGGCGGAAATAAGCGACGATTGGTTCATAGGAGAAACGCCAAGGGGGGAAAGCACCGCATTGCACGAGGAACTCGCCCGCCTCGTCCAGCATCAGTGAGCCGCTTCCGACGGTGTAAAAATCGAACCGGGAGTACGGTCGTGCCAGGACGGTGATCCTTTCCTCAGGCACCGTCGGTTCCATGGCAAAGGTTTTTTTCTTTGGATCATACCGAATTCGCAAGGTGGCCATCGGTTGGTTCTCATCGGGGAGGGTTTTGTTCCATTCTCCAGGCGTGCCCATGGTGCGCGCAAATTCCCTTACGAAATGAAGAGGCATCGGGACAATGACTCGAGGTTGTCCGGAAAAGTCATGTGTAACCCCTTCCACGGGTTGCCCTGGCAGGATCCAGGGGAGGTGATGGTCGAACTGGAGGCAGTCTCCCGGTCGGAGGAGCAATGCCGATCCTGTCTCCTGGGTGGTTTCGAGCGAGCATGAGCGCCTGCCGTCGGCGGTGACCAGGGTCAGTCGTATTCCAGCGGCCTTGCCGGTCGATTCCAGAAGATGACCGAGATGGGGATAGTATTTTATCCAGAAGGGGGCCTCCTGACGGTTTGAATCGTCATGATAGAGGACGGACTCGCGGTGGGTCTGAGCCACTCTCCAGGCCTGAAGAAACGTCGGCGCAGAGGGCGGGATTTCAGCATAGCGATGCCCTCCGACAAAAGGAGATTGTCTGGCATCGACCGCAATATCCTCAAAACGGAACGGTGCCACCTTGCCGATTCGAACGATATGGCCGTGACGCAGGAAAAAGGGGAGTCCCACCCCGAGGCGTTCAGTCTCTGCAGCGATTCTGCCTACGGTGACGGGTAACTGAGGGCTGAGAGGTCTCAGATAAAATCCCCTGCCTAAATGGTATCCGATGGCCAATTGTTTCCCAGACAAGTACTTTTCCACGCCGGGTTCGGTCATGAGTCCGGCAAAGAAATCGCGTTGCGTTTCGGACATGACGGTCCCTGGAGGGGCGGAGGGGGATTCCGGAGACATTTTCGCCTGTTCACGTGTTGCCACCAAATGGGATGTTTGTGTTCGGAGCAGACCGAGATCGTCGTCATGGAATCCATGGTCCTTCAACCCCTGGAGGCGCAACCAGAGAACGGTGGCGACGTCGGCCAATGAACCCTCGTTGGAAAAAGAGACTGGCTCATGCGCGGCGGTGAGCGAGTCAGGGAAACCACGCTCTAGCAGGTGATGGATCGAGAGAAGATGTCCGCTGAACCAAGGGGACTCGATCAAGGGAAGGAAGACTGCAGGACGTGTGAACATTTCCCGTCTTGTCGTGCAGGGTGGAAAAAAGTTGCTTCGCGCATCAAAAAACTAGCTTGTCTAAACCATTTGGATTTGCCAAAAGATCCGGATAAGGAGACCTCATGGAATACAAAGTCGATTACGAAGATGTCCAATTTACCCTGTTTGATTTTTTAAACGCCGGTCAGCTGAGCGACCTGCCGCGGTTTCAGGGACAGGGGGTTGATCTTTACCAATCGGTGCTGGATGAGTCGTTAAAATTTTCCAAGCAAGAGGTAGCCCCCCTGAATGAAAAGGGGGATCGGGTGGGGGTGAAGATCGTCGACGGTCGTGTGCAGATGCCGGAGGGGTTTGGCGACGTCTTAAAAAAATTCGGCGAAAATGGTTTTATGGCGATCGATCTGAACTCCGAATACAACGGGATGGGTCTGCCAACGCTCATCAATACGGCTGTTTCGGAGTTTGTCATGGGGGCCTGTGCGAGTTTTGCGTTTTTTCACCTGTTGACGCGCGGGGATTGCAACATGTTGCAGTCGTTTGCCTCGGAGGACCAGAAACAGACTTATTTGACCCGGATGACCACCGGGGAATGGACCGGGACGATGTGTCTGACCGAGCCGCAGGCGGGTTCGGCGGTGGGGGATATCACCACCACGGCTAAGAAAAATGCGGATGGGAGCTATTCGATCCAGGGATCCAAGATTTTTATCACCTGCGGCGATCACGATCTTTCCAGCAATATCATCCACCTCGTGTTGGCGCGCGTGGAAGGGGATTTAGCGGGCACCAAGGGGATTTCGCTTTTTATTGTCCCGGCAAAACGCCTCAATGCGGATGGCACCCCGGGGATGGACAACGATGTAAAATTGGTCTCGGTGGAACACAAGATGGGCATCAAGGCCTCGCCTACTTGCTTATTGGAGTTCGGCGACAAGGGGAAGTGTCAGGGATTTTTGGTGGGGAAGCAGGCGGATGGGATGAAGTACATGTTCCAATTGATGAACGAGGCGCGGCTGGCGGTGGGACAGCAGGGCGTGGCCCTTTCTGGGGCGGCTTACGAGCATGCCCTGCAGTACGCCAAGGAGCGTACCCAGGGTGGCAAGACCTTGATTATTCAGTATCCCGATGTGCGTCGGATGTTGATGACCCAGAAGGCCTATGTCGAGGCGTTGCGTTGTTTGATCTTCGAGTCCGCCCTGTTTGTGGACCTGGGATGGCATCATCCGGACGCGCATGTGCGTGAGGAATATGAAAGTTATCTGGGGTTGATGACCCCCGTTTGCAAGGCCTTCGGTTCCGATATGGGATTTCGGGTGACGGAGCTCGCCATTCAAACGTACGGCGGTTATGGTTTTATCCAGGATTATCCGGCGGAGCAATACATGCGCGATCTCAAGATTGCCTCGCTCTACGAAGGGACCAACGGGATCCAGGCGATGGACTTGATTGGGCGCAAGTTTTTGAAGAATACCGGGCAAAATCTCAAAAAATATTTGACCAGGATCACCGGTCAACTCAAGCAGGTTGAGGAGCAGACGGAACTGAAGCCCTTGGTGGCCAAGATTGTCCAGGCGATCGGGCGTTTTGGCGCGGCGGCTCAAGCGGTGGGACAGCAGGCGGCGGATGAAGCGCGTGTCGGACTGATGGCGACGCCTTTTTTACGGGCCTTCGGTGACATTATTTGCGCCCAACTCCTGGTGCGTCGTGCCGCAGTGGCGTTGAAACAACTAGGCCAGTCAGCGACGCCTGAACGAAAACGTTTCCTCCAGGGTAAGGTCGAGGTGGCCAAGTTTTATGTGGAACAGCTATTGCCGGAGACTGATTTGAATATTGCTCGTATTCTGAGCCAAGATGTTTCTGCACTTGCGGATGTGTTATAGCCCACGTGAAATTTCGCACCAAAATGATCTGGTCGTTTGTGGCCTTGGCGCTGGTGACCAACGGGCTTTTGTTGGGGCTGCTTTATTGGCAGGCACGCGCCTTGCTGTTGCGTCAAATGCAGAGTACGGTGCTTTCGATTGCCAGTACCACCGCCACCTTTCTCAATGGCAATCTTCACAAAGAGTTGCAGCAGAGGGATGATGAAGCCAAGCCGGGCTATCGGCAATTGGTCCATGAACTGCGTCGGGCCAGAGACGCCAACCGCAGGCCAGATCTTGATGTCACGTATGTTTTTACCCTAATGCCCAGCCGCACCGATCCCTCCCTCAATCTTTTTGGTGTCGATGCCGAGGAATCGGAACAAAACATTTCCCATCTGGGGGATGTTTTTCATTTTAAATCAAGGCACAATTTTGCGATTTCTTACGAACAACCGCAAGTGACCCCCGATTTTATCGAGGATCAGTGGGGGACATGGATGGTTGCGACCGCCCCGATCCGTGATGCGGCGGGGGTCTCCGTGGCAGCGGTGGGGGTGGATCTTAATGCCCAGGAGGTGTGTCGCAAGACGCATTTTCTTTTCCATATTGGGTTGGCCGCGTTGGCTGTGTCGGTGACGTTGGCGGTTGTGATCGCTTTTTTCCTCTCCAGGCGTATCGCGGCCCCTCTCACGATGGTGCGAGAGGCCCTTGAGGCGATTGGTAAGGGGCGGCTGGATACCAAGGTTCCGTTGCAGGGAGACGACGAATTTGGGCAGGTGGCGGGGACGATCAATCGCATGGTAACTGGGTTGCAAGAGCGGGAACGTCTCAAAAATTCTTTGTCGCTCTATGTTTCGGAGTCTCTCACAAATGAGATCCTGAGCTCGGGCCAAATGCCGGAGTTAAAGGGAGAACGGCGTAAGATCACGGTCTTGTTCGCCGATATTCGAGGATTTACCACCTTGTCGGAGACGATGTCCCCCGAGGCCATTGTGGCTTTGCTCAATGAATATTTTGAAAAAATGCTGCAAGCGATCTTCCAACACAAGGGGATGTTGGATAAATTTTTGGGGGATGGCCTGATGGCCTTGTTTGGCGCTCCATTAGATGATCCTTATCAGGAAGAACATGCCATCCGGGCCGCTTTGGAAATGCAGGCGGCGTTGCAGGATTTGAGGAAGGATTGGCAGGCGAACAAGGGTGTGGATCTTCACGTTGGGATTGGGATTCATACGGGGGTGGCGGTGGTGGGTCATATTGGTTCGCACAAAAAAATGGAGTATACTGCCATCGGGGATACGGTGAATCTTGCCTCCCGTTTGGAGGCCAAGACCAAGGAGCTTGGGGTTGAAATTCTGGTCAGTGATTATAGCTACCAGGCGGTGCGTAGTCTGTTTCAATTTAAAGATGCCGGGACTCTTCCGATTCGCGGTAAGAGTGATGCGGTCAAGGTGTATACGGTGACTTCAACATGAAAGGAAGCTTCCTATGAGTTGGTGGCATATCGCGCTGTTGGCTGTTGTTCAAGGTTTTGCCGAGTTGTTGCCGGTTTCCAGCTCGGCCCATGTGATTTTGGCTGAACATTTAATGGGCCTAGACCCGGCGGCTCCAGAGATGACTTATCTTCTCGTGATGCTTCATACCGGGACGATGCTTGCGGTGATGATCTATTTTTGGCGCCGCTGGTGGCCTTTGCTTCATTCCGCCCATTTCCCCAAGATGGTCATCTTGGCTACGGCGACAACCGGGGTTATCGGTTTAGGCCTGAAGGAATTTATTGAGAGGATTGTGTTGCGTGCCTCGCCCGATGCCGAGATAGAACACTTGTTTCGCAACCTTCCCTTGATGGCCTTGGCGTTATTTTCAGTGGGTTGGGTCATTGTGATCGCAGGCTCGAGAAAACCGCCTGCCGTGGATGCCCCCTTGACCCCGAAGCGTTCCTTTATGATTGGGTTGGTGCAGGGGGTTTGTCTCCCCTTCCGCGGTTTTTCACGCTCCGGCGCCACCATCTCCACCGCATTATTTTACGGCATTTCCCGGGAACTGGCCGAGCAATTTAGCTTTGCCCTGGCGGTGGTCCTGACCCCGGCCGTGCTCTTTTTGGAGATTCATCGCCTGCTCAAGGCCAAGGAAGGCCTGCTGGCCGATGGGCAGACGGTGATGGGACTTCTCTCCCATGGTTTTTTGGGGATGTTTTTTAGCGCCCTGGCCGGCTTGGTGGCCTTGCGCTGGCTCTCGTCCTGGCTCGAGCAAGGGCGATGGAAGTATTTTGGTTACTACTGCTGGTTTGTTTCGGGAATGGTTTTATGGGTGTCTCGTGTCATGCCGGCATCGTCATGATCCATCTCCTTGGTCCCACTTCCATTGTTGGTTTTAATCTGGCCCGACTCTTTCCGGATGAAATTCAGCCTATCTGCACCTCGCAGAGCACCTTGGCGGTCGCGCGCGTTTGGCCGCGTCTCAACCTGCAGGATCAAGTGGCGGTGGCCCAACTTTTCAGAGATATCCATCCGACACATGTCCTGTACGCCGATGCTATTTGCGATGTGCCGCAATGTGAAAAGAACGATGAATGGGCCTGGCAAGTCAATGTGCTCAATCTAGAAAATGTTTTAGCCGTTTTGCCAAAGGAAACCCGTTTAGTCTATCTTTCATCGGATCACGTCTTCGGTGGGGACGGTCATTACAACGAGCGGTCTGATCCGTGTCCGATCAGCGCTTATGGCCGTACGCGCGTGGCTGCGGAACAACGCGTGTTGGTACGACCCGGTTCTTTGGTGATTCGTGCGGGTCTTCCCATTGGTCCCTCCATCGATGGACGGACGGGTCATCTCGACTGGTTACGTTACCGTCATCGGCAGGGGTTGCCCATCACCATTATCCAGGATGAGTTTCGTTCGGCCGTTTGGGTCGAGGATTTGGCCCGGCGTTTGATGCGGATGATCCAAAGCCCGCTCACGGGCATCCGTCATATCTCGGCCCAACGCGTTATCTCTCGCCCCGAGTTGGCCAATTTTTTAAATGAGAAATTTACAATCGGTAACACGTTTCAATTGATCTCCCGGCACGCCCAATCCTATCCCCATATTGGTCATGTGGGCTTGGAGACTGGCTATCAAGATGAATGGGCGGCTCCTTTGCCGTCGGTTGTTAGTTTATTACAATGATTGGTCAAACTTACGATGTCATTGTTTTAGGAGCCGGGGCTGCCGGAATGATGGCGGCCATCGAGGCGGGGAAGCGTCGCAGCCACGTCCTGTTGCTTGAACATTCCGATAAAGTGGGCCGAAAAATTCTCATCTCGGGAGGGGGGCGGTGCAATTTCACCAATACCCATTTGACCCCTGCGGCCTTCGTCTCGCACAACGAACATTTTTGCAAATCGGCCTTGGCTCGGTTTGCGCCCGCTGATTTCATTCGGATGGTTGAAACTCACGGTATTGCCTACCATGAGAAAAAACTGGGACAACTTTTCTGCGATCACACCGCACGTTCTATTGTTGAACTTTTGGTTTCCGAGTGTCGGCAGGCGGGGGTGGTTCTTCAATTAGCTACGAAAATTGTTTCTTTACAGAAAATCGGTGGTTTCTTTGAAGTGAAAACCGAACAGGGGGATTTTCAGTCTAGTGCCGTTGTGGTGGCTACCGGTGGCCTTTCTATCCCAAAAGTTGGGGCCACCGGTTTTGGGTATCGTATCGCCAAACAATTTGGCTTGAGGGTCGTTCCAACGGCACCCGCCTTAGATGGATTTGTGCTCGATAAAAATCTGCAAAAAGAGCTGCATGGTTTGGCGGGTGTGTCGCTGGATGTTTGCGTGACGTGCCGGGGTATTTCCTTTCGCGAAAATATCCTGTTTACCCACCACGGCTTGAGTGGACCCGCCGCGCTTCAGGCTTCGTTGTATTGGCAGCCGGGCGAGAGTCTCACGATTGATTTGTTGCCCGATCATGACATGAAATCTTGGCTGTCAGAAAAGAAACGGGCCGGTTCCCGTATCGAGATGAAGAATCTTTTGGGCGGGTTTTTCCCCAAGCGGTTTGCAGAATATTTTACGGGGAAGTATTTTTCACACCAAAAAGTTCCTTTGGCCCAAGTGCCGGATAAGGCATTGGAAATATTTGCAGATCATTTGAAGGGCTGGCAAATTATCCCCGCCCAGACCGTGGGCTACGACAAGGCGGAGGTGACTCGGGGCGGTGTGGATACCGCCGAGCTTTCTTCCAAGACCATGGAATCCAAAAAGGTTCCCGGCCTTTATTTTGTCGGCGAGGTGGTCGATGTCACCGGTTGGCTGGGAGGCTACAACTTCCAGTGGGCCTGGTCCTCCGGCTGGGTGGCGGGGCAGTACGTTTAAAAGGTCATCTCAGGGTTGCGCTGCTAGCCCGATTTTAACCGGCCCGAGAGAATCGCTTTGAGGTCGGTCACACCCCTGATTGCAGGTTGTTTTAGAAGATGGCTTAACAGCTCTTTCGGGGTCCCCGGAAAAATGGCGAGGTTTCGAATCAATATGATCGACCGGTAATCGCGCCGGCAGAGCAGGGTGGTTAGTTCGGGATCGAAGACGATCCCCCTCAATAATTCCAGACAACGCCCTTCCGTGGTGGTGATGAATGCGACCTGTTCCTGAGCGGCGCTGGCTTTGAATTTTTCGAAGAAAATAGTTCGACTCAAGGGCTTGGCCCGGCCCGATTGTTCCCGTCCGGTCGTCACATTGAACAATGTCTTCAGGTCGATCCCCTGGAAGATCGCGCGCAAGGCCACCTCGGGGGTGGTGCTATTTCTTAACAGCCGTTGCCGGACCCCCGGATCCCGCGCAAAGGTCGCATGACGCGCCAGGGTATCCAAGCCGGCGGCGCTGTGGTGGTGCTCGGCGATCAGGCAGGCATGCCGCGTGCCGCAATGGGGGTTGGCGAGGACCGCATGGATGACCACAGGGTCGGGGTCGAGGCAGAGGTCGGCCAGGATTTGCTCGTCCGTAGTCTCGCTCGCTTGGCGCCTCTTTATTTCCAAGGGCGGCGGTTCGGGCGCTTCTTGAGGAATGGCGGGGCGATAACCAGCCGTTTCCAGGAGGGTGGCAAAGCGATGCAATCCCTGGTTGATCTCTTCCCGGGACCAACCCCGCTCGTGTTGCATCACCTGCGATAGCTCGTCCGGCATGAGGGGGAAAGCGGAGACGTAGGTGTTTAGGGCAAAGGCGGCCAGATCGACCGTGATCGTGCCGCACCGAAAGAGACTGAAGATCACCTGCTCCAGGGTCTGGCGTGACAGGAATCGGCCTTGGTCGTCCAGAATGTCCGATTCCGGGCTGGTCGCGTCCGGAATGAAGTAGAAATATTTAAACCCGACCCTGTCTTTGCCCGGGACGGCGTTCATCTGAACCCTCAATCGTTCCAATTTTTCTCCAAGGCTGCGGAGCGCGTGATCCTCCATGGCGGCAATTAATCCGGTTGCCCGAACTTGGAGGGGCCCCATGAGGTCTTCGCAAGAGACCGGCCGGCGCGGGTTGAGAGAACGCCGCGCAAGCAGCAGCTGGGCCGGCGGAGACAAGTCGTTCCAAAAGATCCCCACGGTCCTGGAAAACTGCTCCTGCGACACTGGGACTCCGGATGGGTTGACCAACTCGAACAAACGAGGCGCGCCCGAAGGATGGGCGACCGCCTCGTAAATGTGACCCGGGAGCACCACTCCCGAACCCCCTTCGGGATGGCGGACAAATGAAAAAGGCAATCGCTCGGATGAGGCCATAACTTTTTTGGAGCTGGGCCGATGTCTTAGGTATGACACCGACGACTCGCCTACCTTGACCATGGAATCCAAAAAGGTCCCCGGCTGGGTGGCGGGGCAGTATGTTTAAAAGGTCATCTCAAATACGCCCTTTGGTTGAAACTGCGCGGCAAATTTTCCGTCAAAGGTGACTCCGAAGTTGCCTTGGAGCAGCTCCAGCCCCACGCAATATTTGACGCCACTCTCATTATCTCTACAGTTCCCAAATCGGGCCCCGATCCCTAGTCGCGCGACGATGGCATGATGTTGAATCATCCCCTGAGCATTTTCATCAAGTGAATTGGTGTAGACGTACCCACCTCCGGCGAACAAATCAAAAAAATGATACATCCAGTGATAGGTTACGAGAGCTTGTTGAGAAGACCCCTGGTGAAAATTATTGGCGTAAAGATACTCTAACTCAACTCCTTGGGGACTTGGGCCGTCTTTTTTTAGGAAGGTGAGCGCAGCGCCACCGCCGAATGCCCAACCGGTAAATCTATCCATTGATCCTGAGGTGAGTAGGCGGACGCTGACCAGATGTGTTGCCATCCAAGAGTCGTCTGTAGGTTGAGGTGTTGCCAAGACTGTGGTTGTAGAATTGGTTGGCCCTTCCTGCGAGGGGAATGGATGCTCAGAAGGAGGATTATTCTTACGATTTTTCTCCGCTTCTTCGGCTATTCCCTTAAAGATAAAATACAGTGGTGATAGGCCGATGGCTGGAAGTATCCATACTGGAGACGTGACAATAGCGGCTTTTGTCCAAAAGCCGAGTGGCTCTGGTGGCATTTGCCCTGTGGTGAGCATGGAACGAGTGGCGAGTTTCAGATCAGAACGGTCATCGCTGTCCAGCCCTTGATAAAATTTAGATTTGGCGACAACCTGGTTCGCTCGTTTTATTTCCCGCGCTAGTTCCTGATGTCGAGCTTTGGGTTGTTTCTGAAAACAGTCACGAATCGCTTGGCCGTTGATTTTGGAATTTTCGAGAAAAGTGCGGGCATCCTCTTGGTTGGTTACGTCAGTGTAAGCCTGGTACTTCTCAGCCACACATGAATTACGATCTTCGATAGGCGGTGCCATGATGACCTCCCTGTTTTTCCGGGTTGTAGACAATCCCCGGAGACTTGTCAAAGCGGGCTTTTCAGGATGTGGCTTTTCAGGAACGGCTGAACGCCTGTTCAAGGTCCCTGATTAAGTCAGCCGCATCTTCAATCCCAACCGATAATCGTACCAAGTTGTCCGTAATTCCCAATGCCAACCGCCGATCAAGTGGAATGGAGGCATGGGTCATTCGAGCGGGGCAAAACCTAAGGATATGGATGGATCACTCATAAGTATTCCCCTTAATTGTGAGTTCGCTTGTTTAGAAAATAAGTTGCGTATTTTTCCGAAACTTTTTTGGAGCTGGGACGATGCTTAGGTGTGGCATCGGCAACTCGCTTACCTTTGAATGTGGTTTTCTCCTCTTCAGCTATTTTTGAGAGTGGGTGGACGGGGCCGCGAGACTTGGCGGCGTGGCGTCGCTATCAGATCGAACATGAGCAGGAACCAATGGCACCGGCACCGGGATTGGTTTTTTTGCAGCGGTTGTTGGCCTTGAACCGTTATCCCACCTTCAAGAAAGGTGACAATCCGGTTCGGGTCAAGATCATCTCGCAACAGCCTCCCGATGTCGCAGTGCGATTTCTCAATTCTTTGGAACATCATGGGATTACGAGTTATTACGATGCGGGCCTGTTGCAGTGCAGTTATCTCAACGAGCTTACCCCCAAGCGTGCTTTGAATCGGACCCTGAGTTTGTTGGGGCATTTCAACTCCCATCTTTTTGTCACCAAAGATGAGCTGATGACGCGACAACTTTTGAAACAGGGATGTGCCGCCGTTTGCCTGTCTCCCATGGAGTCGGAATCGCTGGTTTCAGTGGCGGATGGGCTCATCGTGGCATTTGATGGAGATGCGGTTATCTTTGGCGACGAGGCGGAGCGGGTATTTGAAGTGGGTGGGTTAAAGGCTTTTGCCGAAGGGGAATCGGAACAGGCGCTGATGCCATTATCCCAGGGGCCTCTTTGCGGTTTTTTGTTGGCTTTGAGTGAGTTGCGGAAAAAGTTTTCGGATAAAAAGGAGAGGTCTCCATTACAGATTGTTCTCGTGACCGCACGCAGCACTCCGGCGCAAAAGAGGGTGTTGTTGACGCTGCGAAGCTGGGGTGTGAGCCTCGATGAAGCCCATTTTGTTGCCGGAGATGATAAAGGCCCTTATCTGGCCAGTCTTGGGGCCACCATTTTTTTTGATGATTCCACTCACAATATCCATGCCGCCAGAAAACATGGCATTCCCGCGGCACATGTCCCGTGGGGAGTCAGGAATGGCTGATTCAGCGCGGTTCAATGACGGCGAGCGTGCATCGGGAGATGCAAATGAGCTGATTTTTTTCGTCAAAGATCTTGATTTCCCAAACCTGTGACCTTTTCCCTTGATAGACGACATTCCCCTCGGCGCGAACCAGTCCCGAGGTGACGGAGCGCAAGTGGTTGGCGTTGATTTCCTGCCCCACCACCGCCTTCCCCTCCGCCATCACCAAAAGCATCCCGCCTAAGCTCGCCACCGTCTCCGCCAGGGCCACGGAGGCCCCGCCATGCAGGAGCCCGAGCGGTTGATGGGTGCGGTGGTCCACCGGCATGGTGGCGACCACCCGGCCGGGTTGATAATCGACCACTTCCATCCCGAGGGCCTCTCCCATGGTCCCCTTCATCATTTTTTGAATGGTTTTTTGGATCTCCGGAAGGTCCATCAGCGCACTTTAAATTTTTTATAAAATTCCGCAACCTTTTCCACCTGCAAACGATAAGAGAGGCTAATTTTATTAAGGAGATATTATGTTATCAGCAAGCGTTCAGACAATGGTAGCCGGTCATTTGGCCCAATTGCAGCGGGCGATCGGACAACATGGCGAGCCTGCTTTTGACTCCCTCGTTAGCGAGGTGGCTGGCGGGATTGGTGTTGCCATTGGTGGTGAGCCTTACGTCCTTCAAGACATAGGTATCTGCGGATTTTCAGATGGTTCTTTGCAAGCGGGGATCACTTTTTCGGCCGGGGCCAGGGATATCCGATCGCTACTCTTCTTGAGCCAGCTTCCTCTGACTCCGGGGCTGCGTTGGACAGCGATGACGGCCTCCAGTGGTCGGGATCCCGTTTTACTGGACATGAGGTTGCCTGATTCCATGGAGAGTTTTGGATTATTTGGAAATGTCGCCCATCTTGTCACGGACGTTGTCATTGATGAGCAAGATGGTGAGGAGTTGCTTGATGCTCGATTGGTTTTGGCGAGGCCCGTGCCCCATCGTTCTCTCTTTCGGGTCGGGGTGGCTGCGGTGGGGAATCAGATGGGGCAGTTCTTAGTAAACGATGGAGACGCGACATTCGCGCGCTTGGTTGTGAGAGAAGGTTTTGATTTTTTGGCGGTGGATCTAGATGAGGCTGTTGTATCCTCCAGTGGCGCCAGATTGCATCACCCCCTGGCAGGTTACAGGGCTGACTGATGACTCCAATAAAAAATTTTAGAACGACAAGGTCATTTTGACCCGTTTGCCACTTGGGTGTTCTATCTTTACGAAATGGAATTCCAGTCCCTTAGCGGTTTTGGCGAAACGCGCTTCGGTGTCGGCCAGCATGGCGATGCCATCAAAGTAGGCCAAGTTTACCAGTCGCAAAAATATTTTCGGATCTGGCGTGGGATTTAGCCACCCCTTCGCCCGAATCAGCGTGGCCAGATCCGACTCACCATGCACGCCGTAGGTGACCCCCTCGTCATCCATCAAGACCTTCTTCATCCCCGTCCCGGGATGGGCCTTGGGGTTACAGGCGACGATGACTTTGATGCCAAACGGCCCCGGCTCTTCGCGCACCGAGATTTCGACGGGATGACGGTACTCCCGCGCTACTTTTGTCTTGAGTTCGTCTTGCACCTTTTTGATTTTGCGGGTTAGTTTCATGATGACGATAAAAGTTATTTATATCACTATGGTAAATCGCCGTTTTTTATTCCAGCGGTAGACGCCGAAATCGGTATCGAAGGTCGCGATGCGCGTTTCTTCCAAAGATTCCGCCAAGACGATGAGTGAGGCATCGGCCAGGGAAATGGGGAGGTTTTGATATTTCTTGCAGAGTATTCTTAGGGATTCCCAGTGATCCTTGAGTTGAAAGCGAATTTCATAAACCCCCTTTTGTCCCAGTCGGATCACCTCCTCGGGGGCCGCCGGGTGGATTTTGTTTACGAGGAAACAGGCCTCGGACACGACCGACTCGCAGGTGTAAAAGGGGGGTGACGAGGTTGCAAAAAAGAGTTTGGTGCGTTCGTGGTTGGTGTCGTGACGGTTTAGGAGCGCCACCAGGGGGCCGGTGTCGAGCAGAATGCCGGGACGATTCACCGACCGTATCCTTCGAGATATTTTTTATCGGTGGAGAGGTCGGTCAACGGAGAGAGAAACTTTCCCACGCTTGTGCCTGCCAGTTCCAGGGCGCTTCGGCGCCCCTTGGTTGCCCTTCGATAAAGCGACCGAAGTCCCTCGCGCACCAGTTCCGAATCCCTTTTGCCGGTTATTTCCCTCAAGGACTTTAGGGCCGTTGTTTCAGCAGGACTCAGTCGCGCATGGATGTAATCTTTCATTTGAAATGAGCTCCTATGTAGCACAATTATTATATAATGTGCTACATAATGTCAAGCTAACATGTGGAGATCTCCCCTCGATCTAAAGACAGTAGTACATGATATAAAAATGGCTTGCCGCACCCGCCACGACAAAGCAGTGCCAGATTTCGTGGAAGCCGAACTTGCCGGGGAAGGGGTTGGGTTTTTCCAGGACGAAAATTAATCCTCCCACCGTGAAGAAGAGCCCCCCCAAGAAAAGGGCGGAGAGTCCCTGCCAATGGATCGTCTGGTAGACGGGTTTGGCGATCAGCACCCCGAGCCACCCCATCCCGATGAAAAAGGACGTTGTCAACCACCGCGGTGCTCCGGGGTAACGCGCCTTTAAGAGGATGCCCAGTATTGCCAGTGTCCAAACCAATCCCGCCACGGTCCAACCCAGGGTGTTGCGCAGTATGATCACACAAAACGGTGTGAACGAGCCGGCGATCATCAGAAAAATGGCGAAGTAATCCAATTGCCGGAGCAGATGGTTGGTTTCAGGAGGGCCGTCAACCCCATGATGGAGGGTGCTAGTCACGAAGACCGAGATGAGGCCGAAACTGTAGATGGAATAGCCGGTCACATGCCAAAAACCCCGCTCCCAGGCCTGGGAAATCAGGCACCAGGAGCCGATTAGGGCCAGGACCAGCCCGAAGCCGGAGATCAGTGTGCTATAAACTTCATCGGTCACATGAGTGCTGCCATCTTTGCTTAAAGGGGGAAGGGGCATAAGTCTCTCTATGATTTTGCTGCCAGATAAACAACTTTTTCCTTTGATCTTTTGGAAGTCTTGTGAGAGGACGCGGCCTATGTGGGGTGCACGCATAACCGGGGCTTTATCCTCTTTCCTGCCAGGGCAGGCTGCGCGGCGTTTGGCGCGTGAGCAGGCCTGGGAGGAGTTGACGCCTGTGCTGGACGCCGTTCCTACTGGTCGCCCCAGCGGTTCGTTCCAGGTGGATCAGGCCTCCTTAGTGGTGATCAGCTCGCCAACCGTTGGTGGCACACTGAGCCATCGCATGGCAACATACCAGGGCCAGTATTGGGCCGAAAGGTGGGATTGCAGTGGGTTCCGTGAGGTGAAAAGCGGAAATAACGCAGCATCTTTCACGGTGAGTTCTCTTGCAACACAGCTATTTCGAGGGGAAGAATTGGCCCTGGTGAATGTGGCCATTATGCCCGGGTGTATTGCAGCGGCCATGTGGTATTCTTTTCTGACGGAAATGGATCCCGGCCTTTTCTTAGCAGCCGTCCATCAGGATACTGACCGCCCCTTTTTGCATCTCAGTTTCCGTGGTGATCATTTCCTCTCCGCCGGGACCTGGAGAACCTTTCCGGGAGGCTGATCCTCTCCTTGCCCTTGTCGGCCTCATCCGAAAAATGGGGGACGTTGTTGACTACGTAAACTATCCTTTCCATATGGCTAGAGAGCCAAACTCATAAGTTTATCTAGTCCCCTAAATCCGGCCGGAATAATAAAAGTTGCCCCTTTTTTATAATTTCTTCTAAATTCCCCAAATGCCTCGACCCACAGTTGCTGAACTGATTCTTTTTTTGAACCTCCAAGCCCACCCGGAAGGCGGCTACTATGCCGAAACCTACCGTGCTGCGGGGAGTATCCCTCGCGGTGTGCTTTTGGGTGGGTTCCACGGCGATCGCAATTACTCGACGGGGATCTATTACCTACTTCCGGCCGGGGCCAAGTCGCGGCTCCATCGGTTGGTGCCGGATGAGATGATGCATTTTTACCTGGGAGATCCGTTGACCTTGGTCATCATTGATCCCCAGGGGAGGGTGGAAATGAATATGGTGCCAGGCACGCGTAGAACTCCATGAAAAATAACAGGTCATCGTCCGAAAATCGAACGCTACCGTCCGAAATTCGGACGGTTTTGGAAAAAAAGGATGTTTTTTAAGGCTATTTTTGGTTGGCATCGGAATTGCTTACTCATCTCTGTCATGGGAAGACCACCCCGAGTTCAGGACTCTGAACTCCATTTTCATGTCATCACTCGCTGCAATAATAACGCCTTTTCTTTTGAGTCTGATGAAGACTTCGCCACCTATTTGGACATTTTGAGGTTCTTCAAACAAAAACATCATTTTACTCTCTTCAATTATGAGCTCATGAATTCCCACGTTCATCTTCTGTTGCAACCATCACCACATGTTTCTCTTCACAAAACTATGCTGCTCATCAATTGGTCATTTGCCAGAGACTACAACAGTCGGAAAAACAGAAAAGGTCACTTCTGGTTAAACCGATACAAGTCAATTCCTGTTGAAACCGACCGATATGCCTTGGATCTCATGCGTTATATCAACCGAAATCCAGTCCGTGCCGGTATGGTTCAGAACCCCGGAGATTGGAAATGGAGTGGCTATCGTTTTTATGCCTATGGAGAACCAAATACCTTACTGGAGTACCATCCAGCTTATTTGGGACTAAGCTTACAACCCCAAATACGACAGCAAGCCTTTGTTGATTACGTTTGCATGGTACTCCCCGAAGGCAATACTAGAAGGCCTGAATGGAGTGATGCCCCTTTTATTGGGTCGGAACTATTTGGTCGACAATTGGGGTTATCCTCAGGTTAAACAGGTTTGGCAAGATCTTACCCCTTCATTTTCAATAGGTTGCAAGCGTGCCTGGCACCAAAGGAAAGTTGTGAAAAGCACAAAACTTTCACCCTTCCAACAACTCAATCTCATACCCATCCGGATCATCCACAAAAGCCATCTTGGTCTTGCCGCTGGGAGTGAGGCCGGGGCCCCAGCTCAGGTCATAGCCATGTTTTTTCAATCGCTGCTGAACCGCCTCAATCGATGCCACCGCATAGGCCATGTGCCCGTAAGCGTCCCCTCGAGTATAAGAGTGGGTATCCCAATTGTGAGTCAACTCCATCAGCGGTCCACCCAATGGATCATCCTTGGAGCGCAAAAAGGCGAGTGTGAACCGGTCTTTTTCATGATCCTCACGCCGCACCAACTCAAACCCCAGGCCGTCGCAATAAAAGGCGAGTGATTTGTCCAAATCGGTGACGCGGATCATGGTGTGTAGGTATTTCATTTTTACAACGGATATCCATCCGCCTCCAGCACCGCCAGGGCAATCTGGCGCCTGGCTTCGATCACCTTTTTTTGGTGTCAGTGCCGGCCAAGATATGGCTGACGCGTTGCACGACTGAATCCAGGGCGTAGACCTTCCCGATCATGTCGGCGATATCTCTCAAAACCTCCTGCTCTTCGGCCACCCTCAGATGTGATCGGTTCGGTTAATAAAATGTTGTGCTATTTTTGGCTAAATTAAATCTCCCTCCAATGGAGTCAGCGCCAGTGGTCCATCCTTAACCCAGGCCCGGATTTGACTGGGCGTAGCTGGTTCGGTCAGGATGCGATTGGCCCAGTAGAGTTTTCCTTCGGGACGGTCGAAGAGGGCCTGCATCGAAGGAAGTCCCAGGTAATAGGTGAAGGGATAGGCCCGGCCAAAGACCTTGATAAATTGCAGTGTGCGTGCCGCACCTTCGTCAGTTTCCAGCCGCCACTTCTTGGTGTAGTTCAGGGCCTCCTGCTCCGAGCTGCCTTGTTCTAACATGAGACACATGTTTCCTTGGGCCGAGCGCAGGGCGCTGTCAATTTCGGTGATCCGTTGTTCCCGTTTCGCATCAAGGTTACTTCGGTCCGCGCGCGCGAATAGGGATTGCTGAAAGGCGATGATCTCATCGGGGCTCATGAGTACTTGCAACCCGAGCATGGCCAGGGTCTCGCTCACCAGGCACCAGGGGGAGCCGAACAGGGAAATGAGATGCTCGACGCGCCCCTGCCCGATCCCCAAGAGGGCCTCATGAATCGAAAGATCGGCAGCATGACCCGGCCAGGCTTCATGGGCGCCGATTAGGGCCAGTTGGGGCAACTCCATCGGCTTGCTTCCGTTGAACTTGACCCCGGCCCGAAAGGCCCCTAGATAAAAGTTGTAGCCGCTCCAAGATACATTGAACTTCAATCCCAAGGCGATGGTGGCCATCTCCGGTAAGGGAAAAAAGGCGGAGGTCATGGCCCGCAATGAGGGTAATATGTCCGCTTCCAATAGTTGCAGGGCCTGGTCTGCAGGGATGGCACGTCGTTCGACGATGTGTTGTTGATAACGCGTGGCCAGGGGCTCGGTGCTTGAGGGGAGTAAATCCGACAACTCACGATGGAGTTCGTCCAGCTGACTTTCTTCCGTCCAAAGCGGATCGATGTCATAGCAGGCCCGCATTTCGTCCCGCAGCGAAATCGGTTCCCCGGCCACCACCCGAGCCCTCATTTCCAGGGCACGCAGATTGGATGCCAAATAATGCCGACGCTGCGGATGCCCTTCGAGGGTCGATCTTAACTCCTCTCGCAGCCGTCCCGCCTCTGCGATAATTCCGGAGACGGGATACAGAGCTGGATCTTCGATAATGGGTTTGAGCTCCAGTGGGCCGTAGTAGGCATCCACATAGCCGGGAGTGTGAATATTCAATTGGTGCGCCAGTTGGACAAACCTCGTGGCGATTCCATCCAACGGAGAAATAGGGGGCATGAGGGGGCTCCTTTTGCTGATCTTTATCGTCCGGAATAATAAAAGTTGCCCCTTTTTTATAATTTCTTCTAAATTCCCCAAATGCCTCGACCCACAGTTGCTGAACTGATTCGTTTTTTGAACCTCCAATCCCACCCGGAAGGCGGCTACTATGCCGAAACCTACCGTGCTGCGGGGAGTATCCCTCGCGGTGTGCTTTTGGGTGGTTTCCACGGCGATCGCAATTACTCGACGGGGATCTATTACCTACTTCCGGCCGGGGCCAAGTCGCGGCTCCATCGGTTGGTGCCGGACGAGATGATGCATTTTTACCTGGGGGATCCGTTGACCTTGGTCATCATTGATCCCCAGGGGAGGGTGGAGGAGACCGTCTTGGGGTCTGATTTATCGCGAGGACATCAATTGCAGAAAGTCATTCCCGGCGGGTCTTGGTTTGGGCTCTATCCGAATCCGGGGACCGAGTACGGCCTGCTTGGTTGCACGGTGGCGCCTGGGTTTGATTTTGCCGATTTTGAGGTGGGGGAGCGGCAGGCTCTCCTGCAAGCCTTTCCCAAGGCCCAAGAAATTATTCTTAAACTAACGGACTAAATGAAGATCTCAGTCACCGTCAAACCCCAGGCCAGAAAGACCAAGGTGGAGCGACTCCCGGACGGCTCCTACCGCGTGGCGGTATCAGCTCCCGCTCATGAGGGGCGGGCCAATGAGGCGGTGATTGAGGTATTGGCGGATTTTTTTGATGTTCCCAAATCGCGGGTTGAAATCGTCAGCGGTGCCTCGGGGCGGAAAAAGATCGTCGAGATTGGATAAAATTTAACGCTGAGGCCGCCGCCAGTTCCCTACATCCATCTTCAACGAGAGGCCTTGGGAATGCAACCAATCTTTGACGTCTTTGAGTGACTTGCGTCCAAAATTCCGGATCCTTAACAAATCTCCCTCTGTCTTCTGTACGAGTTCACCAATGAATTCTACGCCAACACTCCGGAGACCTGTTTTCACTCTCTCCGGCAAAGCGAAGTCTCTCGTGTCTAACGGAAGAGATCGGTTCAGCAACGCTCTTTTATCAAAGGGAACCGGGATTCGATCTGATGGCCCGGGGGGCAATCTTTCTCCTCCGGCGCAGTCGAATACCTGCAATGCCTGTTCACTAGGATCAATAGGAACGTAAGCCGCCCCGTGCGCTCTAGCTCGCAAAACTAACATCATGCCCGCGTCATTGGTTGCGAACCTAGCTAGCTTCCCCCACGATTCGGGAACTAGTTGAATAGGAACCAGTCCCTCGGACGCTGCGGCAGGGGCTTCGAAATCCAGAACAAACTCAACATCTTCCAGTTTCAACATCCTGTGAATCCGCATATCCGTACCCTCTGCAGAAAGGGCCACACACACGGAGATCAACATCGGGTTTGAAGTCAGCCCAAGTGCCGCAACACCCAAGGCAGCGAGCCGATTTGGGTCCTCAACCTGAGAGGCACTGAACAATATCAGCTCGAACTGCCGAGATTCCGGCGACCCCTCAATGGCCAGGTAGGCAGTCGGTTGTTCCGATCCCACATCCAGCAACAGTAGCTGGGGGCAAAGTGTCTGCGGGTTAGAGGCTTTCGCAATGTCCCTCATAGCACCCGCTGCAAATACCTGAGCCGTGCGCTCTCCTGGAGCGGCGGCATTAATGGACCTCAATAATTCCACCATCGGAGCAAGGCCAGGAACCGGACTACCCAAAGCAGTGACATTTCCCATAAACTATCTCCTTTAAAAGTCCATTCACATTCAGCATCCGTTATCGGCTGCCCCGGGGAGAAAGTTGCTAAATATTTATCTTATCGGCGGGGGCAAGGGAAAGTGCGCCCAGATAGGAGAAAATGTATTCCGTCAGTACACAGTCAGGATGAGGTTTTCAGTCACGGGTGGAATGGTTCAAAATAAGTAAGACGGAGGAGCTTAAACATTTGAAATTACTTGGAAAATTTATTTGACTCAGTTTTAATAATATCATACTATCTGATTATCAGATAATTTACTAAAGGGGCTTATGTCGGTTGAAGTGACCAAAATTGGTAAGCGGGGGATGGTGGTGATTCCATCGGGGATGAGGCGGGTGTTTGGGTTGGAGGAGGGGAGTTTGGTGATTGCCGAGCAGCGGGAGGAGGGGGTTTTGTTCCGTCCGGCGGTGGCGCTTCCTACGGAGATTTATTCGTCGGAGCGGCGCGCCGAGTTTTTGCTCTCCAATGCGGTTGACCCGGCGGATTACCAGGCGGCCATGGAAGAAGTCAAAAAAATGGGGTTAGACCCTGCCAAGATCAAACATTATCAGCCCGAATCCTGACATCTTGTTTTTGGATGCGAATGTGCTCTTCTCCGCCGCTTATCGGGAGAAGCCCGGCCTTCTGCAACTTTGGCATCTTGCCCACGTGTCTTTGATCACCTCCTCTTACGCCCTGGAGGAGGCCAGAAGGAATCTTGCGGAAGAGGTGCAAAAGGGGCGTTTGGTAAAATTGGTTCAAAGCATGCGTCTCATCAAGGAGCCTCCGAATGACCTCAAGATGCCCAGTGGCATCAATCTGCCGGAAAAAGATCGCCCCATTTTGCTCGCGGCCATTGCCGGGCGGGCGACCCATTTGATCACCGGGGATCTTCGTGATTTTGGTCCCTATTTTTTTCAAAAGGTGGAGGGTGTGCTGATCCTGCCTCCGGGAGCCTACTTGAAAGAATGAAGATCTTAGTCACCGTCAAACCCCAGGCCAGAAAGACCAAGGTGGAGTGACTCCCGGACGGGTCCTACCGCGTGGCGGTATCAGCTCCCGCTCATGAGGGGCGGGCCAATGAGGCGGTGATTGAGGTATTGGCGGAGTTTTTTGATGTTTCCAAGTCGCGGGTTGAAATCGTCAGCGGTGCCTCGGGGCGGAAAAAGATCGTCGAGATTTCATAGCGCTTTTGCGGGGAATTGGAAAGTTGGAATCTAATCGTTGTCATCGCGCCTGCGGTAGGCACGGGTCAGTCGCCCTTGATCCTGCCAGAGGTGTTCCGTGACGCGGTCGATCTCGTCCAGGTCCATCTTTTCCTGCCGGGCGACCAAGAACTCATCAATTTTCTCCAGGGTTTCAGGCTCAAACGGATCGGAGAGTTTGAGGGTGAGGAGATCTTTTTCGGAGGGGGTTAGGGTGGGGTCGTCGATCTTGGGTAGCACCTCTCGTTTTATGAGCTTTTCCAGATAGACGAAGGAGATGAACAGTCGCCTCCCCTCCGGCGAGGCCCATAAGTCATCCCAGCCGTTGGTGGACCAACCGTCCTGAAAGAGCAGTTGGAAACCGCCCTGTTTCCGAATGTAGGCGGTCAAGGCCTCGGCCCAAAATTCATGGGCGTCCTCTTTCCCGTAGAGGGAAGGGGGGCGCCCTGACGATTCCATAAGTTGCCGGTAAAGGGTGACGACCCCTAGGGTTGGGTCGCTGGTGATGGATTGATTAATTTTTTCCTCGTCATTAGCCCCCAATAGCCAGCCAACGAATGGATTGATGCCAAAACCGTAAGAGGCGCGGCTTCGCAGTTGGGTTGCCATTTCGATGATGTGCCCCTGGAACCTCTTGGTTTGGAAATCGGCCGCATGGGAAAATTCGTGGATCAGGATTTGTTCCAAACCGTCTTCGTAGAGGTCGCGCTCCTTGATCACCACGTAGTCTTCTCCCTTGTAAAAGATGATCTGGGCGATGGAGGATTTTGCGGGATGCTTGGAAACGCCGTTACCCATCCGCAGGCGATCGGTGATGGCGTAGTAATCCTTATCCGACTTGGCTACGACGATGTTCATGGGATGGGTGGCGACCGCCCACCTTAGGATCGGCGAGGCGTGGAGGATCTTGCCCACACTGTGATGCAGCGCATTCCCTACGGAATCGAGAAAACCATACACCTGGGCCCGACCGGTGGGATCAAAGGGATCCTCGTTCCTTGAGAGAAAGGAGGTCTGGGTATAGAAGTGGTAGTCCACGCGGTAGTCCCTCCCTTCAATTGTTTCCCAATAGTTGCCACCGGGGAGAAAAGGCAATGGCTCGTCATATTGAGAACGATATTCCCATAGGGCCCGGACCATTGCTAATCCCGTTTTTTTATCCTCATCCTTTACTCCCTCGGCGGGTTGAGAAGCGTATTGCCCGACGATTCTCTGGCGGATTGTCTTCCAGACGGCCGTTGCCCTTTCCAGGATGATCCCGGTGGCATGGTTTAATAAGTCGGGGATGCGACCCCACAGCCCTTCATCCTTCAAAGCATGCCCCGTGCTGTCGATCACCAGGAGCGCTTCGGGATCTCCGGAGAGAGGGATGCGCATGTAGATTGGTTCCACTTTCGGTATCATCGCCCCGACCTCCTCAATCGATTGGGCGTAATCTAAAAAGAAGAGCTCGATGGCCTGGTCATCCTGGCTGTAGGCCGCATAGAGCACCTGATGAAACTCGGGGATTTTTTTGTGGAGATCGCGCTCGTAGATATTTTTGGAGGGGCAATATCCGACCAAACCCACCCCTCCCTCGACCACGTCTTTCAATTGGGAAAGGCGCAACCAATCCATACCGGGATCCAGCAAGGCCCGGATGTAGAGCTTTCTCTGCGGCGAAAGCGGCGCGCCATCCGACGCCTCCAACAGGCGCCCCATCACAGTTTCCACCTTGTCATGGTTCGGGACCTGTTCGAGGCCGAAATAGTCCTTAAAAACCTGGCGCAGTGTGGAACGGTCCCCTCGGGCCAGGTCCACACAGTAGTCGTCCATGGTCAATTGACGGTCCTCGCCCGCGACGGTCAATATCTCCTGCAAAATCTTTGCGGCAACCGGCATGCCAGGGCGTTCGAGACAGTTCAAATCCTGGGTGGTTGCGGAGGTCGTTTCAAAAGGATCGCGAACCGGGCTCAGCGGCTGACGCGGTTTCGGAGCGGGCTCACAGGATGTTTCTGAGGTGGACCATGCGGTGGGGACAAAGCGGAGGTCCGGAGGGATGAGCCGGTCCACGTTGAAGAACTCCTGCTCGTAGTGGAGGTAGAGTGAAACGATCTGACCCAACTCGTCTCGGGAATCGACCTTCAAGGGATCGCCACCGTTTACTACCTCCGCCACAACCTGCTCGAATCGTAACAGGAGTTCACCCCAGTTTTTGAAGGCCAACCGGACCAGTTGGTTGCGAGGACCGTAGGCGGGGTATTTTTCCGCAATCATCCGCTCGACCATCTCCCGGGTAGGGCGTTGCACGGGAAGATAGGTTCCATCCTCATCCCTTTTAAAGGGACCACGGCGCCAATCGGTCGACGCGGCGATCTCCCGCGAGGGTTCTCCAATGTAAATTTTTTTCTCATCCACGGCTCAGTAGTTATCGGCTCCTTACCCGAATAGTTGCGTGAAAATGTTAGCGTTTAGTTCGAGCTAAACACATATTGTACCAGGCAGGTGGGGTGGTTTGGGGTTTAGGGGGTACAGATGAAGTTATTTCTTGGGCGTTTTCTCAAACAACTTTTTATATTCCCCCAACCCCTCCGCGTCGAGCTTGCTCAGCGGCACAAAGCGGAGCGAGGCGGAGTTGATGCAGTAGCGCATCCCGCCCTGGTCGCGCGGGCCGTCGGGGAAGACGTGTCCTAGGTGGGAATCGCTGTCTTTGGAACGGGCCTCGACGCGGGTCATGCCAAAGCCCGTGTCGCTATGCTCCTCGACCATGGCCGGATTGATCGGCTTGGTGAAGCTCGGCCAGCCGGTGCCGGAGTCAAACTTGTCGGTCGAGCTAAAGAGCGGTTTGCCGGTGACCACGTCGACGTAGATGCCGGGCTCATGGTTGTTCCAATAAGCGTTGGCAAACGGCGGCTCGGTGCCGTTTTCTTGCGTGACATGATATTGCTCGGGAGTGAGCTTGTTCTTGAGTTCTGCTTTTTTCATAGTGCCTTCTGTCGCTTTGATGGTTTTGGCCTCTGACCGGCAACCGGCCAAGAGTAAGATGGATAATAGTATGACGGATGGATTCATGGGTTCAAAACTCTCCAAAATCTTCGGTCGTTTCGAGTTGTTGAAAAACCTGGGTAACGGGATGGGCGGCATCGGGGGTGATCATCTTTCTTTGGTGGAGGTCGATCCAACCGAACATCATGTGGATCCGCACGGCGAGACTGCCGTCTTCTTTGTAGATTTGGTGGCGCAGCCGGAAGCGTTTGCGGCTCTTGGAAATCCCCGCCAAGGTCAAATCGATGCAAATCTTTTCTCCCAGGGCCACTTCCTTCAAATAGTCGATTTGTTCCGTAAGGACGACGGGCCCAATCCCCAGTTCCACCCATTTTTCCACCGGAAAACCGCGCTCGGTCATAAAGGATACGCGTACGTGCGTGGCGTAGTCACCATACGCCGTATGGCGCACATGCCGGTTGGGATCCACATCCGCCCAGCGGATTGGGAAGGTGAGGGAGTAGGGTGTTTTCATCAGGCCTGAACATGGAATAAAGAGGTTTTTTTTTCAACAGGAACTTGGTAAAGGGAAGATTCGTGAAGACACCCGCGGCCATCATCAAGGAGATCAAGGCGAGCCCTTTGGGGAAAGTCAAGGTGGCCATTGTGGACATCGACGGGGTGTTGCGGGGGAAGGTGGTGTCGCGGCAGAAGTTTTTGTCCATGATTGAGAAGGGGTTTGGGTTTTGTGATGTGGTGTTTGGGTGGGATGCGGCGGATCTGTGTTACGACAACGGAAGTTTTACCGGGTGGCAGACGGCGTACCCCGATGCCCATGCCGAGATCGATCTGGCAACCTATCGTCGCGTCCCGTGGGACCGCGACATCCCCTTTTTTCTCGCCGATTTTCGCAACCAACAGGGCGAGGGCCTGGAAATTTGCCCGCGCAATGTCCTCAAGCGGGTGCGGCAGCGGGCCGCTGATCAGGGTTTTACCGCAACATTCTCCCAGGAATTTGAATGGTTTAATTTTAGGAAGGAATTGACCCCGACCGCAACCTTCATGCCCATCTCAACCGGGATGTTTGGCTATTCCCTGCTGCGCATGACCAAGAATAGCGCCTACTTTAATGACCTCTTTGATCTTCTAGGTCGATTTCAGGTCCCGATCGAAGGGCTTCACACGGAGACCGGGCCCGGGGTGAGCGAGGCGGCCATCCTTTATAGTGATGTCTTGGAGGCGGCAGATCGGGCGACGCTTTTCAAGACGGGGGTGAAGGAGATTGCGATGCGGCACGGGATTATTCCCAGTTTTATGGCCAAGTGGAATAACAGTTTACCCGGATGCGGCGGCCATTTGCATCAGAGTTTATGGAAGAATAAAAAAAATATATTTTACGACGCCAAAGACAAGAATCAAATGAGTCGTGTGATGAAAAGTTATCTGGCGGGACAACTGCATTGCCTGCCGCAGATTTTGCCGATGTATTGTCCGACCATCAATAGTTACAAGCGCTTGGTGGAAGGGGCCTGGGCCCCGACGACCGTGACTTGGGGGATCGATAACCGGACCACGGCGGCGCGGGTGCTGCCATTGGGGGTCGACTCGACGCGCATCGAACTCCGCGTGGTTGGTTCCGATGTGAATCCCTACCTGGCGATGGCCGCCTCCCTGGCCTCGGGTCTCTATGGTATCCAGCAGGGGATGGAACTCACCGCGGCAACGGTTGGAAGCGCCTACGCCAACAAACGGGCCGTGCCCCTGCCGCGTACCTTGCAACAAGCCACCGAGGCGATGCGTCGGTCGTCCATCGCGCGGGAATTATTCGGCGAGACTTTTGTGAAGCATTTTTGTGAGACGCGGGAATGGGAATGGCGGCAGTATAGCGGGGCGGTGACGGATTGGGAGTTAAACCGTTATTTTGAAATCATTTGATATGAACTTGAACCAACGAACCACTTTCAATTTTCCCACCTCGATTCGCTTCGGACCGGGAGTTATCGATGAATTACCCGATCATCTCAAACAACAACGCTTGAAAAAGTTGTTGGTGGTGACGGATCCGCAACTCGTGACGCTCGGTTTTTTTCAAAAAATTATCACCTCACTCCGTAACGCAGGGCTGGCGGTGGAGATATTTAACGGCCTCCACAAAAACCCGGTCAAGAGCGACGTATTGGGCGGCGTGGCCTTGTTGAAAAAAAACTCCTGTGACACCATCATTGGGATTGGCGGTGGGGCCTCGCTGGACGTGGCCCGCGCGATTGCGTTGCTGGCGCATCATCCGGGTGACTTGTTTGATTATGAAGACTCTAAGGGTGGTTCAGAGAGAGTTACTGGAGAAATCCCCTATTTTGTCACCGTCCCCACCACCAGCGGCACGGGCAGTGAGGTAGGGCGTAGTACGGTAATCTCAGACGATGTGACGCACGAGAAGAAGATCCTGTTCTCACCCCGGTTGATGGCCAAGATTGTTTTTGCGGATCCGGAGCTCACACTGGAGCTGCCGCCGTTTGTGACGGCCGCAACCGGGATGGATGCCCTGACGCATAATCTTGAATCATACCTTGCGAAGGGTTTGCATCCGCTCTGTGATGCGATTGCCTTGGAGGGGACCCGGTTGATTGGCGAGAGTCTCGTGTTGGCGGTCATTCGGCCCACTTTGGAAGCGCGGTCTAAGATGATGATGGCGGCCTTGATGGGGGCGGTGGCGTTTCAGAAGGGCCTTGGTGTGGTGCATTCGACCGCACATCCGTTGTCTACGTTATTTGATCTTCATCATGGCCTGTCCAACGCGATCATGTTGCGGCATGGGATGGCCTTTAATGCGGATGTGTGTGAAGACCGGATGGCATCTCTTGCCCAGGCCCTGAGATTGCAGTCGCCAGGTTCTGGTTCGTTGCTGAAATATTTGGGCGAACTCAATGCCAAGATAGGCCTACCGCTGCAGCTCTCATCCCAAGGAATCAAAGAAGAACATGTGGCCAAACTGTCTCAGTTGGCCTTTCAAGACGTGTGTCATCAATGCAACCTCAAGCCGGTGACGGAACCGGATTTTCAAGCCCTGTACCGGGCGGCGTTATGATCAAGATCGGTGTCTCGGCCTGTTTTCTCTATCCGGATCCCAACCGTAGTGTCTTTGGTCCCAAGACCTTGAGTTATGTGGAGCATGACCTCATCCGTTACCTGGCCAGACCAGGGGTCTTGCCGGTGTTGATTCCCGATGTGGCCCCGGGGTTGCTTAAAAGCTATTTGGCGGAAATGGATGGGTTTGTTTTTTCCGGGGGGAGTGATTTGGATCCAAAAAGTTATGGCGAGCGGCCCATTCAGAAACGCTGGCCCGGCGACCGTTATCGGGACGATTATGAGTTGAGGATCCTAGACTTTGCGGTTAACAAGGGTCGGCCGGTCTTGGGGGTGTGTCGCGGTTGTCAGTTGATCAACGTCTATTTTGGCGGGAGCCTCTATCAGGATATCACGACGCAACATGCGGAGGCCCTCGTGCATCGGGATGCCAAGCGGTATGATCGGGTGCAGCATGCCGTGACCTTTACCCCGGGTGGCTTGTTGGATCGCTTGTATCGCGGCAAGGTTCCAAAATATGTTAATTCAGTGCATCATCAGGGGATTAAGAAGCTGGGCAAGGGTTTGAGTGTCGAGGCCATTTGTCCGGAGGATGGGCTCGTGGAGGCTGTTGTCGGGCAGGATCGGAAAAAATTTGTGCTGGGGGTGCAATGGCATCCGGAGTTTTCGGCGGCCCTTAAGGGCAAGGTTATCTCTCCCAAACCACTTTATGATTACTTTCTCAAACGGGTGACGGGATGAAGATTATTAATCCGGCAACGGAGGCATTGATCCGCGAGGTCAAGGAAGACTCCGATCTCTCGGTCCGGAAGAAATTCGAACGGGCCCAAGCTGCGCAGTGCCAGTGGGCTACGGTGCCCATTAGCCAACGCGTGGAAGCGATGGCGCGTTTTGAGCGCTTGCTCGATGAGGAGACGGATCGGTTGGCGGAAGTGTTAACCTCGGAGGTGGGTAAACCCATCCGAGAGTCGCATAACGAATTGGCTGGGGCTCGGCATCGTATCCGGTATTTTGTGGAACACTCGGAGGCGGTGCTGGAGGCGGGCACGGTCCATGAAGAGACCGGGATGGTGGAATATTTGGAATATGAACCCTTGGGGGTGGTGGGTAATATCTCCGCCTGGAATTATCCCTATCTGGTCGGGGTGAATGTCTTTGTGCCGGCCTTGATCGGCGGGAACGCGGTGCTCTACAAGCCTTCCGAATATGCCACCTTGACGGGCCTGGAGCTGGGGCGCCTGCTCCACCGGGCGGGGATTCCGAAAGATATTTTTCAAACCCTGGTGGGTGGACCCGCCATCGGGAAAAAACTGTTACGCCTGCCGCTCGATGGGTATTTTTTTACGGGATCGTATCAAACAGGCCGATCGATTGCCGAGGCCGTGCGGTCTCGCCTAGTCCCCCTTGGCATGGAACTGGGGGGCAAGGATCCCCTGTATGTGGCGGATGATGTGTTGGACATCTCCCAGGTGGCCAAGGCGGTGGTGGAGGGTTGTTTTTATAATAACGGACAGAGTTGTTGCGCGGTCGAGCGGGTTTACGTCCAGCAAAAGATTTATCGGCAATTTTTGGAGGCCTTCTTGGGCGAGGTCAAAAAATTGCGGGTAGGTGATCCGCTCGATCCCACAGTCACCCAGGGCCCCATTACGCGTCCGCGGCATCGTCTTCTCTTGGAAGTCCAGGTGCGTGATGCGGTCGCGAAGGGGGCGAAATTGCTTGAGGGGGGACACCGTTGGGGGAAACGCGGTTTCTTTTTTGAGCCGACGGTCTTGACGCGCGTCAATCACAAGATGCGCGTCATGAAGGAAGAGACCTTCGGCCCGGTGATTGGTATCCAATCGGTGCGTGATGACGCCCAAGCGGTACGCCTGATGAATGATACCGAGTATGGTCTGACAGCGGCGGTCTATTCCGGAAGTGAGTCGCGCGCTCGGGCGATTCTTAAGCAGATCGATGCCGGCACTGGTTACTGGAATTGTTGCGACCGTGTGAGTCCGAACCTGCCTTGGTCCGGGAGAAAACACTCCGGGATCGGCGCCACCTTGTCGACGGTGGGTATCCAAACCTTCGTGAGGCCGAAGGCCTACCACCTGCGAGGGGATCATCCCTTGCCGAGTTGTTGATGAATTCAAGGTAGATAAGGCTACCCGTAATTAGCCTAATATTAAGTCCCATTAATAAATAAGTTGCAAATAATACCTCTAAATATTAGGCTAATATCTTGTGGGTAATTCGTTTACTAATCGCGCTTCAGAGCTAGCCATTTTGGAGAGGCTTTGGAATAAGTCAGCGGCACAATTGGTGGTGGCTTATGGTCGGCGGCGGGTGGGCAAAACCGCCTTGCTCAATCATTTTGCGCACCAGCGAAAGTTGATGCACTGGATTGCCTATCGGTCCACGAGCGTTGAGTTGCTCAAAAGTTTTTCGCAGGAACTATACCCCCACCTCAACGACGGAGAACAGCCCCCATCTGACTTTTCCTATGGGAGTTGGAAGGTGGCCTTAGAAACGCTTGCGGTTTATGCCTCTAGCCGGCGTTTCGGGGCCGTGATCGATGAATTCCCGTACATGATTGAGGCTGATCCCGCGATACCTTCACTCTTGCAAGCCATTTGGGATAAGAAATTGTCGCACAGTCGTATCTTTCTCGTACTGTCGGGATCACGCATGGGTATGATCAAAGACCAGATTTTGGCGCCGCGTGCCCCACTATACGGACGGAGCACGGCGTTGCTTCATCTCGAGGCCATTCCAATCACCGATTTCAAACAATTTTTTCCACGCTTCAGCCCTGTGACCTTGGTAGAGGCCTATGCCGTCACCGGAGGGATTCCAAAATATTTTGAGTTCATCCACCCCAATCAACCCGTGCTTAAGAGTATCGAAACGGCTCTCCATGACCGCACCACATTTTTGACCTCGGAACCGGAGTTTCTCCTCCACGAAGAGTTTCGGGAGCCACGAATTTATTTGGCAATCTTGCGCACCTTGGGTCGGCAATCATTGGAAGCCAGCGGTATTGCCCAGGCCTGCGGTATCGACGCAAAAGTGCTCTCGCGATATCTTGATCAACTCATTGCCCTGAAATTGGTCGATCGCCGTGTGCCCGCGGGTCTTGACCCGCGAAAAAGTCGCAAAGGGCGGTACGCTATTCGCGATTATTTTCTCAACTTTTATTTTTATTTTATCGCTCCCCACCTTCCGGAGATCGAAAAACATCAGGTAAACACCGTGGTTGGGGAGATTCGTAAGGGATTTGATGCGTTTATCGGTCGCAGTGTTTTTGAACGGTTATGCCAGGAATGGTTGGCACGACAGGCGGATGAGCAGCAATTCAGTTTCGTGCCGACGTTCATCGGGGGATACTGGGAACGGGGGATGCAAATCGACGTCTTGGGAATCAGCCATCGAGAGCAAGCCATGCTCGTCGGTGAATGCAAGTGGAGGAACCAAAAAGTGGGCGTCGAAGTTGCGCAGGCCCTGCGCACAAAAGCAAAACAACTGGCCGATGCCAACGATTATGATCACCAGCTCGTACTGTTTAGCCGCAGTGGATTTACCGACGCCCTTATGGAGGAGGCACACAAGAAGCACTATCGGTTGGTTGGGTTGTCTGAAGTCGTGACCGGTTGATGTGCATGTTCCACTGGTAAAAAACAGGCGACGCGCAATGCCGCGCGTCTGAGGCGGCCATCTTTGATATGTTCAACCTTGCCCTGGTATTGGAATCCCCAAGTGTTGTTATCGATCAAGTTATAGGCCAGTTGCCAGGCCGATTGGCCGAAGATTTTTTCTAGGGCGATAACAAAAATATTTTCCTCAACACAGTCGACCGGAATCCACGGGCGCATCCTGCAACGATAAGGAAATCATCTGAACGGCGTTTTGAAACGGTTTTGGTCCCATCTGAGGAAGATCGGTCAAACGAACAGGCTCTCCGGTAAATTGGACCATGGGTGCAGAGTTGTCTCTAAGGTGCGGAGCATAGACCAGGGAGTCGATTGGGATGAATTTGACTATCATGGTGTCCCCGTGATCGAGAGAGGGTAACCCGACCGCGCCAGGATATAGCGAGCTCGGGACGCGAGTTGATCGGGCGGTAAATCTTTGAGGCGGATCGATTCGATCGTGACACCGGATTGATCCTCCCAAGGTAGGGCCGCATGGTAACCCCAATAACGTGGCAGGCCAAAGCGGTTGAGGCCGAGGTAGTTAACAGTGATTTCAACCGGTTTCTTAAATGTCATCCATTGTGATTCAAGATGCCGATATTGCACGTACGGATTAAGATCTTCGTGACGGGTGTCACAGACTGCGATATCGAAACCTCTTTCCCTGCCAGCCAAGATTTCCAATCCGACAAACACTTCATAGTCCACGCCCGAGTAAATCATGTTCGGACCCAATAGAAACGCGTCCAAGGCCGTGGTTGACTGGATTTCCCAAAAAGCTCCTGGCGTGAAACAGAATTGGGGAAGACGCACGTCTAGGGTGGGTGTGAGTGTTGTTAAGTCGACATCGGAGAGATAAAAACGGTACAGGTTCAACTCCTTGCCATTGAGATGGACCTCAAGACCGCATTGGTCACGGCGTCTCTGGGTGGTGTCATAATGGATCCTCGCGGCATAAAGATGGGTGCCGGATTTATTATTGGTTTCCACCCAGCTCTCCAAACGGTTGGGGGACACGGTCACCCCTGCTTCTTGAAACCCGTCGATGTTGTCCCGGGGATCGGGAGGTTCCAGGGGCGGCATAGGGTGTAGGGGAGAGGTCCTTCCTTGAATTCTCATTGTCATTGGCCAAAAACAGTATTTATCCGAGCGATGATTTCGTTCATCCCAGGAGACCATGCCCCAGCCCCCCTCTTGAAAACTAAACAGGCCGCCAAGAGTCAAGGCGGCATCCCCTTGAGCCGGTTGAAAATAGCGACCTGCTTGGTGCGCCACCACCCATGGCAGGGGCGCCGGTTCCTGAAAAGTGAGATCCACTAATTCACCAATACGATACGTGCCGGAAGGAAAATGCTGGGAAAAGCGCCGACCAATCTCTGAGGCCCAGTATTTGATCCCCGCCAATCCCTGCTTTTTTGCAACCCGATCTTCCCAAAGTTGGCGGACCAGGGCGGATGTTTCCGGATAAAATTGCAACGCCACTTGGGCATCGCGCAACAATCGGGCGTATTGGGCCGGCATCGCCCGATTGTCTTGCGCAGCTGAAGGATGTATACGAGACAGCGCATCCAAGGCTGCTAAGTTACGGCTTGCGTCAAAGGTGATCATCAAGCCGGTATCGGCGGCGGGAAGAGAAGGTTGCTAAAAGTTTATTTTTCCCGCGTAAAACTAAACTCTTCCGTGTGGAAGGGTTTTTTGGCATCGAAGGCGACCCACTTTTGCTCGAGATGTTTTGCATCCTTGATGCGGATCGTGGCGCTGCCCATGTATTTGTCTTTGCGGGGATTGACGTTGCCGCCATCCACAAAGTTGAGCGCAATTTCACCATCTTGGGATTTAGTCTCTTGCAGGCGAGGCTGGTTGCCTAGCATGCAATAATGGGTCATCTGGAGCTTGCCCTGGTTGACGGTATAGAGGGAGACCATCTCGCGAGGTGTGCCGGGAAACAGGGTTTCTTCCACGGCGCTGCCGCCGGAGGTCACCTTGTAGGTGACACGGACGGTTTCTTTCTTGCCATCCTTGACCTGGGTGGCCTTCCAGGATCCCGTCAGGCTCTTCATAGAGTCGAAGCTGGTAGCGGGCGACTTTTCTGATTTTTTGAGGGGGCAGGTGTCCTTACCCTCGCATTTTTTGCAATGAGTGGAGGCCACGGACGGTAAGGCCAACAACAACCCTGCGATCATGGCGGCGCGTAATGTTTTCATAATCAATCTCCTTAAATTGGAAGACAGTGTTGAGGTGGGAGCTTTTGTAATACGGATGTAGGATCAATGTAAAAAGATATTTGTCATTCCTTTTTCCAACGCCCCACCCCCAGGATCGTGGCCTGGAGCAGGCTGATAAAAAAGAAATAAATGGGGTAGGAGGCCTGGGCGAGGTTCCATGAGCTGATGGCGAAAAGATTGAGGGTGTTGGCCAGCAGGAACAGGATCCAAGACAAAAAATCCTCGCTCTCGGGGTCCTGATAAGATTTACGGATGGTGGGGAGGGCCCCTAAAAAGTCCACCACGATACTGACCCAGAGCGCCAAGAGGGGGGCGTGGAGCAGGCCCCAAATGGCCATCCCCAATCCCGCGCCAAGCAGGCAGACCTTGTCAAATAAACTCCACCCACCCACGCCGTAACGGAATGATAGGACCATCACAAAAAAGAAGGCGCAGAGATTGCCGATGGAGACCCACAGAGTGTCGGTGGCACCCAGGTCATGATAGCTCGCCAGGAAATTAAATCCGACGACTGTCCAGATGATCCACGTGGCGCGGTTCGGGCGGTTGCGGCCCTTGATCATCTGGAAGATGTAGGGAATGAAGGCGACAAACGTGGTGATCCCGGCGATCTTGCCAAAAAAGGCGTGAAAAGAATTCATCTATTCATTGAGATATAGGAGGAAGTGGCGATAGGCAAAAGAACATTTTGAACTTGCCAGGGAATTGCTTATTGTATACATTAAAATGTATATTAAGTAGTATTTTAATTCATTTAAATGATCATATGAAACTTAAAAAATGGGATCAGGTGCTGACGGGGGATGCGGCCCTTTTGCTTAAAGAGGTGGGGGGGCTTCTCTCTGAGGCTCGTAGGCGACGGGGGATGAGTCTTGTGGGGCTTGCCGGTCGAGCGGGAGTGGATCGGCGCACGGTGGCACAATTGGAGTTGGGGCATCCCGGGGTGTCTTTGGGGCTCTTTTTTCAGGTGTTGAGTGTGCTCAACTTGGGACAGGGGATTGAGGAATTTTTGAAGCCTGAAAATGATATAGAAACGGCCGCTACCAACATTCGTAGAATTCGCAGACGGCAGAAAATTATCGGCAAGATCCGGGATGATGAGGTGAACTTTTGATGTTTCACCGTTTGTACGTCCTCATTCAGTTGAATAATGAATGGATCCCCTGCGGTTTGTTGGAGTACCAAGAGGCTGGGAGGCGTTCCTCGAGTGTTTTTCGTTACGGGAGAAAATATCTCGCGCGATCAGACGCCATTTCCATCGATCCGATCCGCCTTCCGTTGGAAGACAGGAGTTTTGCAACTCCGGAAGGGTTCCAGATTTTCAACGGGATTCGTGATGCGGGTCCCGACAAATGGGGGCGTTATCTCCTGGATAAGAAGTTTGCGAGGACCTTGGATGAGGTTGAGTCCATTGCGGCCTCGAGCGACGATCGCGTGGGGGCGCTTGCCTTTACGGACTCCTTGGAGTCAGGGCCTAAGCGGTATGAACCGGATGCGCAATTCGTGGTGTGTCACGCCCCAAAAAGGTTGGACCTCGCACCATGTGCCGGGGCGATTGCCGATGCCGTGGCCTCGGAAGAGACAGGACGCCTGAAGCAATACTTGGAATACGGCCCTTCGCTGGGAGGGGCGCGCCCCAAGGCGACCGTGGTTTGGCGCCGGGAGCTCTACCTTGCGAAATTTTCGCTTTCCCTGGATTCAAAAAACGAGCCGCTTATCGAATATGCCACCATGACGCTCGCCAAAAAGTGCGGATTGGACGTGCCGCCGCTTTATCTGGAAAAAATTGACAAAAGGTCGGTTTTCTTGATCAAGAGGTTTGACCGGACCAATGGGCTGAGGGTCCCTTTCATCTCGGGGCTGACTCTGACGGGAACGCATGAAAGCGATTTCGGCTCGTGGAGTTACTTTGCGATCGCCGACGGCCTGGTCCGTTTTTCACAAAAACCCGCGCAAGATCTTCAAGAGCTGTTTCGGCGGCTTGTCTTCAACATCGCGGTTTACAATAACGACGATCATCCCAGAAATTTCGGGTTTCTCGGTTGCGAAAAACATTGGAACCTATCGCCGCTCTACGACGTTTCACCCGCCGTCATCAAAACCGACACTTATGCATTGGCCATGACGATAGGTGTTGAAGGGAGGCGCGCCTCCTATCAAAACGCCCTTTCCATGTGTGAGCGGTTTCGCGTGAGCCGATCAGAGGCCCTGCATATTATCAGTAAAGTGCGGGAAGTTGTTGGGGGCTGGGAGGGGCATTTTAGGAAGATGGGGGTTTCTAAAATGGAAATCAATATGATGAGAAATAGCTTCAAATTGAAAGAGTGATACATATATGTATAAAAAATCATTAAATTTATATAATAAATACAATATATTATAATTATTATTAAATAATATGTTGTTTTATTCATAAATGAGTTTATCCTGGGTGGATGAACTATCTTGTCGACCAAGATTCAAGTTATTCCCCCGAAAAAAAACTGCGGGCCCTGACCGAGGCTTTTTTTAATCTCACCCAGCACTGGGAGCTGACGCGTGAAGAAGAGGCCCAACTTTTGGGGTGGAGATATGCTCACAAGCGGGCCACGTTGGATGCCATGAGAAAGGGGAAGACCACGCTCGAGGACGATGCCGATAAGATCGAGCGTGTCATCGACCTGATCAATATTCACAAATCACTTCGGATACTTTTTCCCGCCCCGGCCGCACGCAGGCAGGTCTATGAATGGGTCAAGGTCAGGCGCGACCGTTTTGGCGGGCATTCGGCGTTGGAGATCATGTTGACGGAGGGGAAAAGGGGCATTTTTGCCATTCGCCATTATCTGGATTATGAAAGAACCCACTAGCCATCTCCCGTTAAGCCGCTATGCCGGTCGGGTTTATCGTAACTTTCCCACCCTCGTTGAATCTCAGGATCTGATGGATGACCTGGCACCGGATCCCGAACAACAACGGATTTTGGAAAAATTTTTCTACGATGACGATCATCGTTGGTTGGCTCCCATTGAGCGCATCATGAAAAAATCCGTTCAGCAAATAATCCAAGAACAAATCGATGCGAAGTTTCAACCGAGTGTGTGGCAAGCGAGTCGTTATTCCGATGGCACATGGGCGGTGTTGTACACGGCGGAATCGGAGGAAACGGCCCTTCGGGAGGCGTTGTTCCATATGCGGAGGTTCTATGCCGAGGAGTTGACAGCGGGCACGTTGCGAGTGCAGCGGCGCGTGCTGTCAATTTTTGCGGTGTCTGTGGCATGTGTTGATCTCACGATGGTGGTGGGCCTGGATTGTCAGGCTTTGGTCTCGCAAGATGAGTCAGGTTACCTTTACTGCCAATCGCTTGCCCGAAGTGGCATTCACGATGGCGCCGAGCTGCTTCGTGCCCCCTCCGCACGCGATCCGGACGGGCACACCGTTCCAATTTTTAATCAGGAAGTTGCGAAGGATGACGAAGGGCATCTGAAATACTTGAGATGTGTCCTGAAACCTGACGGGAGTGCTGAGGTTACGGGGATGATTGAAGAGAAGACGAAGAAATATCCTTAAGCCTATCCACCAATTCTTGTCGGTCGTTGTAAGCCAACCCTTGGGCCGAAATTTTCTCGCCGAGGACCAGGCGCAGTTTGCCGGGGCGAACACGCCATTCTCCCAACGGCCAGACTTCGCGGCCGCCATGCAGGATCAGGGGTACGATGGTTGCCTGGGACTCGATCGCCAAGAGTGCCGGACCTTTTTTGTAGGGGCTTAATGCGCCGTCGGGGCTGCGCAGCCCTTCGATTGAGATATAAAAATTGGTTCCGGAGCGTAATTTCTCGACCGCGTGAGCCATCGCACGTCGAACTTGTTCAGGCCACTGTCTCACTAACACGATTCCTCCCAAACCCCAGAAGAGCCAGCCCACTAACGGGATCAGGGCAAAGCCGATATTGAAAACCGGATCAAAGGCAGTGGGCAGTCCCGCCAACACGACGAAGGTCTCGACCAGGCTGGTTTGGTTCAAAATGACGTAAAGATAAGGCGGGGCCGCGTAGTCGCCTTGGTTGCGATCTTCAATTTGAAGTTGAATCCCAAAAATCTTGAGTTGCCATCGGGCCCAATTTTTAAATATTTTTCGTGAGGTTTGTGGAGCGAAACAACAAAACAGCAGGGCGGGGGAGAGCCAGAGGATCGTGACGATCAGGGAGAGAAGTCGGCGACTGAGGCTTGGGATGAGGGGAGGCCGTGTTGTCATGTTTGTTTCACACCGCCGGATAGAGCTTTGGAAACCACCGTTCCACGATGTCGATCGGGAAGGACAATCTCACCGGCCCTTTGGGGGTGTCTGAAATCAGGAAGCCTTTTTTGACCAGCCTATTCAAGACAGTCCTGGCCTGGCGTTGGCCATAATTGGTTAGCCCTCCGGCCTTGCCTCTTTCAAATTCCCCCATCAGCCAGGCCTCTCGCAGCAAGGGAAAAGAGCGTTTGGGAAGTCGGTCCGCCCGTTCCTCTTCCTCGGTGAAGATTTGGATGCGTCGTAAAATTTCGGCAGGAGCAAGCAAGGTACTCATAAATTCCACCTGATCGACGCATGTTCTCAGGAAAAATCGGCAAAAATCCAAGAGACCTTGGGTGGAAAGGTTTCCTCGGCCATCCAAATCACCGGCGCGCGGTGCATCCGCACCTTCGAGCCGCACGCGATACTCATGGACCGACCGGGCCAGACCCCGCGATACCGACCAAAGCCCGCTCCCCAGGCCGATGTGTTTCAAATAGGCGTGGGAGAGCAGCCGGGTGACCCGGCCGTTGCCATCGAGAAAGGGGTGGATCCATAATAGGCGATGATGGGAGGCGGCCACGGCCAAAACCCGTCTGAGCTTCGAGAGTCGATCGGGTCGGTAGGCCTCCTCGAACCGGGCCAAAAATTTTGTCAGGTGTTCCGGACGCGGCGGGATGTGCCGACCGACCGTCACCGTCTCGGAGCGTAATGCGCCCGGCACCATTTTTACCTTCCGCTTCGTATCGGGATCTTCCATCCAGAGCATCTCCTCGGGGAGTCGGTTGCAAAATTCTCGATGCAGCCAACGCAGGGAGTCCTCCGAGACCAGGCAAGGTTCCACCGGCGATCCGTCGATCATCTGTTGCAGCTCAATATGGGCCTTGGCCTCCCATTGCAGGGCCCGCTGTTTCGGTTGCGTGGAAAAGTCCTGGGCCAGGGCGCGCTCGATGTCGCGGGGGTGGGTGTCATGACCTTCGATCAAATTGCTGTAATAGCAATTCATCGGACGAACCAAGTCACCAATAGAACGTTGCACAATCGGATGAATAGGCCCAGCCAAGCGGTGGGCCTTTTCGGTCAATTCCATAACCAAATCCTCCAGGGCCTCACCACCTTCTTCCGGTAGCATTGGCTCCATGGTAGATATAGAGCTATTATTGCCGATTATTTTACCCATATATTTTTAAATATTAATTAATAAAAACATATATTTAATTAAAAAAATAAGCCATTATTTAAATTAATAATGCCGATTATTTTACCGATTGTCAAGGAGGCTATCTTCAAAGATCAGGGAAGGTCGAACAGTAGCACTTCCGACTTCTGAATGGCCCTTAAGCTTACGATGCTTTCTTGACTCACGGCGATTCCATCCCCTGACTCCAAGGCCTGGGCATTGACTGAAACTTTTCCAGAGACGACCTGGACCCAGGCATGTCGTTCGGGTTTGAGGGAATGTTGTTGTTCCGTTCCAGGGGAAAGACGTGCCGCATACAGGTTGGTGTCCTGGTGGATGGTGAGCGAGCCTTCCCGGCCATCGTGTGAGGCGATGAGACGGAGTTGGTCCTGCTTGTCTTCTGTGCGGAAGTTTTTTTGTTCGTAACTTGGATCGAGACCTTTTTGTTCGGTCAGGATCCAGATTTGTAGGAGATGGACTGGGTCGTGTTTCGAATGGTTGAACTCACTGTGTTGCACCCCCCGCCCGGCGCTCATGCGTTGCACATCGCCCGGGACGATCACGGAACCGTTCCCCAAACTATCCTTGTGTTCGAGCGCCCCTTCCAGGACATAGGTGACGATCTCCATGTCCCGGTGCGCATGCGTCCCAAACCCTTGGCCCGGCTGTATCCAATCCTCGTTGACGACCCGCAAGGTGCGAAACCCCATCCATTGGGGATCATGATACTCCGCAAACGAAAAGGTGTGATAGGTGCGCAGCCACCCATGATTAAAGTGGCCTCGTTCGGATGATTTTCGAACCTGGATCATGGGGCGAGCTTAAGATTGATTGAAAAATAACGCAACTTTCAGTTCTCCGGGACGAATATTCTCGCCACTATTATGCTTCCCTTGGGGTCCATCAATAACGTTGTGGCTCATAAAATAAAATGAATAAAATGGGGTCAAGGCTTTACTTTATTCAGGTTTCACATTATCCTGAATAAAGTAAAGCCTTGACCCCTAATATAATATCCCTAATATAATATCCCTAATATAATACTAATACTATAATACTAAGAACGGATGGATGAAAGATGATCGCTGCGGTTCATTCTTATCGGCAAAACGGATTTGCCTTTTTTGATTTCGGGCAGCATCCAGTCACTGAACCTCAGATAAATCTCTTGAGGCGGCTTGCCGCGCAGTCAAGTTTCACAGAGATCGTTCCTAGTGAATCCAGTAGTAGCTATTTAAAGGACTTCACTTTTGCCCAACTTCGGTATGCCGGAACCAGTGAACCTGCCCTGGTGTTGACAGAGATTGGCCCCATGGTGTTGGGGGCGTTGCTTTCTGGAGAGATGCAGTCGTTTCTCGGAGAAGCTTTTGGGGTGGAACTGCCGTTACAGTGCGGTTTGGGTACCTTCAATCGTTACGAGGTGGGAGATTTTTTGGAATGGCATCGGGATAAGAGATTTTTTCAACCGGTGGGGGCTTTAGTGTTGGGATTGCAAGATGATTACGAGGGAGGGGAACTCTTGGTGTATCCCGATGGAGAAAGTAATCCGAGTCGCCTAAGATTGGGGCGCGGTAGCCTGACCCTGATCCGGGCTGGAATCGGGCATGAAGTGACCAAAGTGACCTCAGGTCTTCGCGAGACAGTCACTCTTATTTTGGGAACGGCATAATTCCAATCCTGCCCCCTAGTCCTAGTCTAGTTGGGGGAAGTGGCTTTATAGCTTTTTGTGGCCGGGTCAAAACGGTACATCAGGGTTTGCGTCGGGATATGGTGACCAGTGACTACAGCTTCCAGTATTTGGTGGTCATCCGACCAATGAAAATCGATGCGACGATAAGTGTCGGAGTTGGTTGGACAGAGAAAGTTAAGCTCTGCGCAGGTGATCTCCGCGGGATTGATGATCAGTGGGATGCCATGTTCGCCTTCGCAAAGACTGGTCAATGATAACATGGCGGGAAAGACGCGTCGCGTCCGGATAGTGATTCTTAAATTTCCTTGCTCATTGCTCCCGGCTGTTTGCAATGGTTGGTTTGCAACACAAACGAAAAATTTATCGTTGGGGGCGCTGTGTTTTGACTCGACGGTACCTTTGTAAATGACTGATTGTGCTTCCCAGGTGGTCATGCGGCGTATTCTTCTATCCAATGCGGCCAGATGTGTTTGCGGATTACGTTTCGCAATAACCGCAGTTTCGCCTCCCGCTAGAAGATATTCGATGGCGGTTGCCGGGTTTTCACAGAACTTCCAACAAACACGCCAGTAGGTTTGTTCCTTTTCGCCATGTTGCCATGGTAACAAACAATTGGAATACCAACCCGGTTTCCACAGGCGATCCTGCCGCCCTTGCTGCAGACTCATTTCCTGTTCATCATGGAGGGAGGTTGCTAATCTCCAACGCATTTCCACGGTTTGGCGCCGTAAAACGCTCTTTTGCGAAGGCCTAATCAAGGGCAAACAATCTGGACGCTGGTTTTGGATGGCTACCTCGTAGCGATTCCAGCCCCGGGCCAGGAGGGCTCCGAAGAGATTTTGTGTCAGAAAAACAAAATCCGCTGCAAAAATATCTTTTCTCTCCCCGTCGGAAAGACTATCCCACCGGCGCCAATCCCGAAAGTATTCCACAACAGTTGCGGGACGACTGTAAAAAGAGACATCCAAAGGAGTGACGTCAGCCTGAAGTAAAGGTTCGAAGATGGTTGGGTGTTTTTGGGCCCAGTCCAATTGTGTGGCAAAGGCGTCGGGGATATTGCCGTCAAAGCGATCCGCATAATAAGGCCGCAGAGATGAAACCGCCGCCGGGGGAGGCGGATTAACCGCCATGAGTCGACTCAGTTCCTGTCCTGCCGCTTTCATTTGCGCTCGAATAGCCCAGGGGGGATCGTAAGAATACATAAGGATATGCTCGTCAGAAGGAGAGAAAAGTTGTGTTTTAATTTAAGCAAGATCGCACAGCCGTACCCTAGATCTTCATGACGCTTACCTCATACTGCAATAGGGCCGCGTCGCGGGTCATGAGGGTTAGTTGTTCCGTCATGGCTTGTGCCACCAGCATGCGGTCAAATGGGTCTTTATGATGCCAGGGCAGGTTCCCGAAGGTTTCGATATGGGCTAGGGACAGGGGTAATAACTCGTAACCCATCTCTGGGAGCTGACGGTAAAAATCCGGCAGGATTTTTAGCTTGCCAAGCGACTCTTTGAGTCGCAGTTCCCACAAGGAGACAAGGCTTACAAAAATGATGTTTTGCGGGGCGGCGATTTCGCGGCGGGCTGTTTCGCTCAATAGTTGAGATTGCGAAGTGGCCCATAGCAGGGTGTGGCTGTCTAGCAGATACTTCACGAATCCATGCCAAGATAGGGCTTGATGTCATCCGGCCATTCGTCAAAATCTTTTCCGATTTCAATTTGACCTGCGAACTGGTCGAGTCGTCGGTGTTTGCGGCTTGGCTCATAGCGCACCACCTTGACCACCGGTTTTCCCGCTTTACCGATGATGATCTCTTTTCCTTCGCTGACCACCCGCTCGATCAGGGCCGAGAGTTGCGCCTTGGCTTCCGTGATATTGACCATGGTCTGTGATTCAGAACGTGTGGTCTTCATGTGCTAAATATAGTCTGGTCTGGTCTGGTTTGTCAAGAAAGGATTACGGTGCCACCTTAAAGCTCTGCTGGTACGAACCCCATTGGCTTGTGGTTACCCCATTGCGGAAACTGCCCTGGTAGGAGGGGCGGCCGGGTTTGAGGGAGACCTTGACCAATCCCCCTTTTTCCTTGATGACGCCGGCATGGACCGCGGCCACGCAGATGGCCGAATCGGTGGTGTAAAGGTCCGTGCCCCAGACCGACCCCGAGGTGCAATTCACGGGACACATCACGGAGAAGGACATGGTGGCCGTTTTATTGAGCGACTTGATGCTGTCGGTGCAGGACACATTGGTCACGGCATGCGCCGCTCCAACGAGAAGGAATGTGCCGACTATCAATCCTAAGAGCGTTGTTTTTAACATGATGTTTTCTCCTTTTTATTTGCTGAGGGTTTTATTTATCCAATACGGGCGTTGTTTTAAATGGCTAGGTTGGTGAATCCAGTACCTGATCTGCGCATAGACCCGCCTGCTTTTCTGCAAGCGGTGGTGGGAGATGCCCGGGATGATTTTGCAGTGATCCGGTGAGACAGGGGTGCCGTGGGATGAAAACCAGGTCTGGCCGGTGCCGCTGGCCGGATGGACCAGGCCGTCGCCAAATAGGCGGCCCATCTTTGAATCGGCCGCTTTCGACAGCGTGCCGCAGATGAAGTAATGGTCGGTTTTCTTCAGGAGCGGCGTTTGGTTTTGCGGCCAATAAAACAGGCGTTCGGCATCCCGTTCCTGCCAGGCCTCATCGGTCAGGTAGCCGTGCCTCAGGTCTTTGATGCCGTTGCTGCGCAAATCTCCCACGTAACCGATGATCTTTGTGATGGGGTTGGGGATTTGGTTTAAAATCACGGTGGTGAGTTTGCCTATTTTTTCCAAGTGGGTTCCCGCATGCGGGGAGGCGATGTAAAATATCTTGCTGACCAGCCTCACCCATTTTTTATTTTTCTTTTGTCCATAATGACACGCACTGCGAAATACCAATCCCCCCATGCTGTGGCCGACCAACACCAGCTCGTTCACCTTTTGGGGATACCCGCGGACGAGTTTCTCCAAGAGGTCGGATAGGCGTTTACCATTGGTGGAGATGTGCAGGCCTGAGTTGTAGCGTAGGAAGAAGGGGATGAGACCAAAGTCTTTTTGGAGCTGAGATCCATAGTTTTCCTCGGCATTCTCGGGGAAGCCCCACCCCTTTTCCGAACCGCAACTGCCATGCGCCAAGATACAGATCTTGCCGGAGGGATTCAGTTTTTTTTGTTTTAACGATCTTTTTGTCAAAGTCACGGGTTTGTCTTCAGCATAAAGTGCCATCTTGGTGGCCAGCCCAATCCGACTCTCTTCCAGCTTGTCCCCAATGACCCCATTGACGACACAGAGGGTCTGCTCTGTGGCGTTGGTCAGGGAGGCGACAAAGTTGGTTTTTTTCTTCATGAGGGGTACGGTAGCGCATTGCCTTGACACATGCATGGATTATTTTTGTGGTTTTAGATGTGCAAATCATCTAAAAATGTTTTGCTGAAAACTAGCAACTATTTCTGAGGATAGACGATAGTGGACCATGAATAAAATTTCTCGATTATGTTTGGTGGGATTTTTTCTGCTCAGCGGTTGCGGCATGGCGGAGAAAAATTCTGATTCTGGGGATCCTGAGGCCCTCAAATTCAAACGGCCCAGCAAAAAACCGACGGTTTCTTATTCCACTACGTTTACCGGTAATGACGGCATGTGGGCGGTGGATAGTCTCATGTCGGGTGGGTCTGTCCAATTTGGCGTCGCCAGTCCCGATGCGAGCGATCAAAAGGTCGCCCTACTGACCTTCCCCGGTGATGCCTCCAACAATGCCGCGGATTATGTCTCCCCCGGTTATGCGGAACAGATTCGTACGAGCAAATCCCTGGGATATGGGCATTATCGGGTTGTGGCCAAGCCCTCTTCCTGTGCCGCCACCAGCGAGAATGTCATCTACGGACTTTTCACTTATTGGAATAATGGCTCTGACCTCAACCAGAACGGCATGATTGATAACAGCGAGATCGACTTTGAAATCTCTTGCGCCGAACCTGGGGTGATCTATATGACCGTCTGGACCGATTATACCGACGACACTCATTTTTCCAAGGTGACCCGTCGTTTGGACCTGACCTCGGGCTACTATTCCGAAACGAGTCCCGGCGAAGAGAAGAATAGTTGGGATCTCAATGGCGAGGGGCATTTGTTGGACGCGTCAGGCCATGTAGTGGCGTTGCCCGATTTTACGGCGATGGATGAATGGCTCGACCTCGATATGACCTGGAGTGTCAAATCGGTCAAGTTCGGCCTGACTCTTCAGGGCATTCGTTATCCCTTATGGACTTATGCCAATGCGTCGCACATCCCGAGCCATGCGGCCCCCTACATGATGAATGTTTGGCACAGCCAGTACAATTGGGATTCAGGTGCGCTGACGGATTATCCTTCCCAGGATCAAACCCTCGCGTTGGATGCGTTTAGTTATTCGCCATGATTATTTCTTTGGCGCCCCGGTTATTTTAATTAGTTTGCAGTGACGGCTCATTCAGCTTAGATCAGCACAACTTATGACAACCTACAAAATGATGGATGAAGTGGTGCATTACTGCACCAAGTGCAAGTTGGACCTGAATCACCGGATTATTCTGGTGGATGATGGCGTGGCGAAACGAGTGCTTTGTTTGACTTGTCGGACGGATCGGATTTTTCGTGATCGTTCCCGGGTCGCAAAGAGCCAGGGAGAAAAGCGGCCCAGGCGCTCTTTGACCGCCAAAGGGGTTGCCAAAAAAAGTGATCCGGAAGTGGAGTGGCGCGAACGCCTCAATGAGACTCACACGCCTCCTAAGGCTTACAGTATGGATGTGATTTTGTCGCTCAACGATTTGGTCCACCATAAGCTCTTTGGTAAGGGACTGGTGGTTGGCCTGATCGCCCCTGATAAGGCCCAAGTTTTTTTCCCCGAAGGTGCGAAGGTTTTGAAGTGTGGCCCATGTCCAACACCCAAGAAATAGATCGTCTCATCGCGTTGCTTGAGGAGCTGGCCGTCAATGGCGAGAGTGCGGGAGACCTGTCGCAGGAACAGTTCACGGGCCTGATGAAGGCCGCGGGGAAATTTTCGCGGCCGGATCGGCTGGAACTTCGCAAACGGCATAAGGCGATCGCCAAGGTGCAACGTAAAAAATTGCAACGAAAAGACCGCGTGGCGCGCGCCGCGACCGGTATTCGCGAGGCCCGTCAGGCGGCTGTGTTTCAGGCGCCGGCGCAAATCACCGCCCGAACTTCCACGGTGGCGGCGCAAGAGTTGTCGTCATCCCGCCATTGTTATGTGTGTAAAAATGAGTACAGCCGCTTGCATGCTTTTTACGATTCCATGTGTGAGGCGTGTGGGGATTTTAATTATCAAAAACGATTTCAAACCGCCTCGCTGCATGGCCAGGTGGCCCTGATCACCGGGGCGCGTTTAAAGATTGGGTATCAGGCGAGCCTGATGATGTTGCGTGCCGGGGCTCGGGTGATTGCCACGACACGGTTTCCGGTGGATGCCGCGATGCGCTTTGCGCGCGAGTCTGATTTTTCGGCATGGGGCGATCGTTTGCAAATTCATGGCTTGGACCTGCGTCATTCCCCCAGTGTGGAAATCTTCGCCCGCTACATTGAGCAGACGACCGACCGCCTTGATATTTTGATCAATAACGCCGCCCAGACGGTGCGGCGCCCGCCGGGTTTCTACGCGCATCTGATGGCGCATGAATCTCTGGCCTTTCACGAGTTATCGGCGGAGGTGCAAGGCTTGCTCCGACCCCGTGAGGCTTGTAAGAGTCAGCTCACTTCGCTTTGCACGGCCTTGCCGCAGTCCTCCGAATCGGCGGCCCCGCTCGTGGCCTGGCATGGTCAAGGCCCTGGCATCGGCTTGCGCGCCTCCGCGCAGCTTTCGCAGATTCCCTATACCTACGACAGTTCGTTGACGGTCGAAGAGGTTTTTCCGCGCGGGGAGCTCGATGCCGATTTACAACAGGTGGATTTGCGTAAAATGAACAGTTGGAGACTCCGCCTGGCGGATGTCCCGGCCCCCGAGATGTTGGAGGTGCAATTCGTCAACGCGGTGGCCCCGTTTATTCTCTGCAGTAAGTTGGCGCCGCTCATGCGGAGGGATAATACCGGGAAAAAGCATGTGGTGAATGTCACCGCCATGGAGGGGAAATTTCACCGTTTCACCAAGACGGATCGCCATCCTCATACCAATATGGCCAAGGCGGCGCTCAACATGCTCACCCACACCTCGGCCAAAGACTTGGCCAAGGACGGTATTTTTATGAATGCCGTCGATACCGGTTGGGTCACTGATGAAGACCCCGCCAATATCTCCGCCATGAAACAGGCCGAGCACGATTTTCACCCACCCCTCGACATCGTCGACGGCGCCGCACGCGTCTGCGACCCTTTCTTTGACGGCATTTTGACCGGCAAGCACTGGTGCGGGGAGTTTTTAAAAGATTATAAACCGACAGAATGGTAGAGGAAACCCTATGAAAACATTTGCCGAATTGACCCTAAGTCCCGCCTTGATGCGTGCCATCGCGGATTTGAAGTACGAAACGCCCAGCCCGATTCAAGCCCAGGCGCTGCCCATCTTGCTCGGTTCACCCACTGATTTTATCGGTCTGGCGGCCACTGGGACTGGAAAGACGGCGGCGTTTGGGATCCCGATGCTTGAGCGCATTGATACATCCCGGCGTACGCTGCAAGGTTTGGTGCTATGCCCCACTCGTGAACTGGCCCTGCAAGTTTCGGGGCAAATCAATATTTTGGGCAAACACCTGGGGGTTCGATCCCTCCCTATTTATGGGGGGGCTGGATTTGGGGATCAGTTTCGCGGCCTCAAGGACGGCGTGCATGTGGTGGTGGGGACTCCGGGGAGATTGATTGATCACCTCGAGCGGGGCACGCTTAAGCTCAATCATTTAAAAACTTTTATCCTCGACGAAGCCGATGAAATGATTTCGATGGGTTTCAAGGAAGATCTCGAGGCACTTTTGCAGGCGACCCCGCGCGAGCACAGCTCCATTTGGCTTTTTTCGGCGACCATGAGCAAGGAGGTGCGCAGGGTGGCCGACACTTATTTGCGCAACCCCCGACACGTTCAGATTAACAAAAAGGAGATGCTCTCCAATACGGTCGAGCAGCTGTATTACCCGACGAAAGAATCGAATAAACCCGAAGTGCTGTGTAAGCTGATTGACGCCGCTGAAAATTTTTACGGCCTGGTGTTTTGCCAAACCAAGGTGTTGGTGGTTGATCTGACTCGTTATCTCACCGATCGTGGTTATAAGGTCGATTGTCTGCATGGTGATAAGGATCAAAAATCACGTGAGCGCACCATGCAATTCTTCCGTGACCGCCGTGTCAGTATGTTGATTTGCACCGATGTGGCGTCGCGCGGCCTGGATGTCAAAGACATCACCCATGTGATCAATTATTCCATCCCCCGGGAACTGGATAGCTACGTGCACCGCATTGGTCGGACCGCCCGTAGCGGCAAATCGGGTTTTGCCATGAGCCTCGTGACGCCCAGCAGCCGCGGTCTCATCCCGCGGATTGAGAAGATGACCAACAGCCGGATGCGCGAAGGCAGGATTCCAACCCGCAAGGACATTGGGGAAAAGAAAATCCGGCAGGTCTTGGCACAATTTAACACGCAAAAGTCTTTTGCCCGAGCCGCCGAAATCATGGGCCAGGATTGGAAGTCGGCCATCCTGGCGATGCCCAAGGAAGAGGTTGTGGCTCGGTTTTTGGCGATGAATTTTCCCGAAGTGTTTGAAGATACCACCAAACATCACGCCCTCACGGGTGATGAGCCCCATCGTGAAGCGCGTCGTGAACACCGCGACCATCGTAGTTTTCATCGTCGCAGACATTAGAAAATATGGTATACTTCTCCGTATGGTTCGATTGAAATTAACGGTCGGGATTGTGGTGGCACTCTTTCTGTTGGCCTGCAGGATTGGGAGTAATGCCTCGCAACTTCCCTCCGATAGCTCTTCTGAAAGTTTGTCAGCGAGTGTGGTGACATGCGGGGTTGGCGCTACATTCTCTGCCTTGCCTCTGCTGCTCACTGATTTGGGTGATGGCAAGATCGTCCCACTGGGCAACCTTAATCCGCCCGACCACACCTTTCCGACCAATCATATTTATTTTTACCTTAAAACGACCGGTAGTAATAACACGACTGTGAATGTTCCAGTCTATGCGCCTGGCGATATCACCATCACGAGTATTTCTTCGAGTACGAATCTCACTGCGAACCGGACAGACTACTCCATTACCTTCTATCTCTGCAGTCAGCTCCAGGGATATTTTTATCATGTGGCGAGCTTATCCTCCGCGCTCACCGAGGCCTTCAACAATGGCTCTGGATCTTGTACCACCTATAATCCGGGAAGTGGTGACTACACTCGATGCAACAAGTCTGTCAGTGTTACCGCCAAGGCTGGAGATCAGATTGGTACCGCGGGTGGTGCTACCACCTCTTCTTTAGCCTTGGATTTTGGTTTGTATGACAGTCGTATCACGGCGCTCACCTATGCCAATGACGCGCGTACGATGTCTAATAACGCCCAGTTTGATGACTTTCATGTGGTGTGCCCGATTGACTACTTTAATAGTACGGTCAAAGCCCAATTGGAGGCCCAACTGAATCGAGCCGCCGGGGCTACACCCCTCTGTGGTAGCGTCGATCAGGATCAAGCTGGTACTGCCCAAGGCAAGTGGTTTGAACCCAGTGCGGCCTCACCGCCCACCAGTGAAAGCGGCAACTTGGCGTTGGCCCATAGCAATACAGACCCAACTATCCCGGTATTTTCGATAGGCAACAGCACGTTGGGTACTGGGGCCTTTACTTTTGTCGCGGTCGACTCGGGGGCGGTCAATCGGGATTTTTCCGGGGTCACCGCGGATGGCCAGCTGTATTGTTACCAGGCGCTTTCCATGCCCGGGATTATTTATCTGTTGCAAATGACGGACAGCAAGTCGCTGAAGATCGAAAGGCAATCGGCCGCAATTTGTCCCGCGGCCCCGGCCTTCACGAATGCAGCCATGTCCTTTGTGAGATAGCATGAAGCGATACGAGTTTAATCTCAAGATTTCGTCGCATCAATATTTGGATTACTATCGTGGTAAGGCGCGTCAGGTGGTGGTTCGTTCTACCTGCGGGCAGGGCGTCAAATTTCCCGCCTCGGCGCTACAGCGTTTTGTCACCCAGGATGGAATCTACGGCGATTTTGTGCTGACGTGCGACGACGATCATAAGAATCTTCGATTGGAACGGGCTGACCCCAAGGTTTGAAAAATTGAGCAAACTCCTTAGGGAGTGGCGCTTCAAATCGCATGCTTCGCCCATCAATCGGATGGCTAAAGCCAAGGAGTCGGGCATGGAGTGCCAGACGTTTGTAGGGCCAGTCTGGGTGGGATGCTTTGTGTGGCAGGTAGCGGGTATCTCCCAGAACCGGATGTTGCATCTCTGAAAAATGGACGCGGATTTGGTTGCGGCGGCCAGTTTCGAGATTGACCACGACGAGTGTTGCATTTTTGCGGCGGTCTACGACACGGAAGTGTGTGACAGCGAGCTGACCGTGTTCGGATGCGACGGACTTTTGGTTGAGTGTTTTGTCAGTGGCCAAATGACTGCGAATGACGCCATGATCGTGCGCCAGCAGGCCTGCCACGATGGCCGTATACTCTCGTTCGGGCTTGCGGTTGGCGAACTGTTGGATGAGCCCTTTGGTGATTTCGGGAGTGCGCCCAAAAATTAAGAGTCCTGAAGTCTCTCGGTCTAGGCGATGGACAAGACCAGCCATTTTGCTGTGAGTTTGCCCACGATTGAGATGTGTCGAAACAAGGTTGATCAGAGTGTTGCTATTTCCATGTTCGGTTGGAACGGTAAGGATGCCCGCATTTTTATTAACGACCACTAAATAATCATCGACATAGACGACACTAAAACCATGCGTCGGACGCTCTGGTGATTTATTGCGGTAGCGACACTGAGGTTCGTAGTGAACCGTGAGCGTCTGATGGACACTCACCCGATAGCCAGGATCTTTACAGATTTCTCCATTAAGGATAACGCCCCCATGCTCGATTAACCCTCGCACGCGCGCGCGGGAAAAATCGATCAAACGAGAGACCAGAAGATCTATTCGGCCTTTGTCCGTGTCTTTGATCTGATAAATAAAATTTTTCATAAAGTTTTTTTCCACAGTACTTTCTACCGTGAGCCAGCGCAACTGGGTTCTGGTGAGTGGGTGGACGATTTTAAGACGGCGTGCGAAGGCTTTTCGATGGTGGCTTGATGTCGCTTGAAGGCGGAAACAATGTGTGATTAGGGTCTCAATATGACGATTGAAAACAAACTCGTTGTCTTCAAGGGGAAGAACATTCGGCGAAGTCTCCGCAACGATGAATGGTACTTTTCTGTGATTGATGTGGTGGCCGCCCTAACCGATAGTGGAAACCCCAACCGATACTGGTCGGATCTAAAGCGTAAGTTGTTGGAAGAAGAGGGTTTTTCTGAGGTATACGATAAAATCGTACAACTGAAACTGGAAGCCTCGGATGGCAAGAAGTACGAGACTGATACGGCCAACGCCGAGACCCTGTTTCGCGTGATCCAATCGATCCCATCCCCCAAGGCGGAGCCATTCAAACGATGGTTGGCCAAGGTTGGTTACGAGCGGGTGCAAGAGATTGAGAACCCGGAGCTTGCCACCAAGCGCACTCGTGTCCTTTACAAGGCAAAGGGCTACCCCGATGAATGGATCGAGAAACGGATGCGCGGCATTGCCATCCGTGAGGAACTGACCGACGAGTGGCAGAAGAGGGGTGTCAAGGAAGATCAGGAGTTCTCAATCCTCACGGCAGAGATCAGCAAGGCGACCTTCGGACTAACGCCCGCCGAATATAAAGAACACAAACGACTCAAACGAGAGAATTTACGGGATCACATGAACGACCTGGAGTTGATCTTCTCAATGTTGGGAGAGGCATCGACAACCGAGATAACTCGAAATAAAGATGCACAGGGTTTTGTTGAGAACAAGGATGCCGCCCAACGCGGTGGAAAGATTGCGGGCGATGCACGAAAAAAGCTGGAGATCGAAAGCGGCCGCCGTGTCGTTTCAAAAGAAAACTATCTTCCCGAGAAACCACAGCGAAAACAACTTGGGAACTTTTGATTTTTCAATAAAAAAGCCCCTGATTTCTCAGGGGCTTTTCGGATGGGTGCCCTATGGAAAGAAATTCGAACTTTCTTCCACAACAGTTTCTATAGCGAGCCGGCGCAACTGGGCTCTGGCGGGCTAACTGCAACACCGACGACCCAATCCAACCGACTCCCGGACGTAACCGCCGCAGTTTCAACGTAACGTGGCTTGAGCTGCGCTGATGGTAGTTTCGGGCTAACGTCGCTTGGGTGGCCGTCTGAGTCGGCAAAAGCCGCGCCGGCTTATCAGCCGTCACGCCTTTTGCAGCCCCGAGGTCTCCGGGTGCGCCGCAAGCAGGCTGCTCCGCCTGAGGCGGATCATCCTTCTTGCTCGTCCCACTCGACCATCACGACGCCTCTCTGCGAGTGGAGCGCGAGGAGAAGAAGGGGAGCTGCAGTCCGGGTGACTCCGGGGCCAATGGTCAGGCTCTCCCCCCGCACCCTCCGAGCCTGACCCTTGGCGAGCGGGTGGAAGACACAGACGAACTTGATGCGCCAAGGCGCATCCAGCGAAATACCGCTGGACCGTCTCCCAGGAATGGATTAGCTTCGAGTTATGCCCACCGCCCTGACCGAGACCCAGAGTTACCAAGACTTGGTGACGGATCTGAAGGAGCTGATCCTCTCCGGCCAGAAGTCCGCCGTCTCGGCGGTCAACGAGATCAAGGTGACAACCTATTGGAAGATGGGACAGCGGATGACCCGACTCAGGGAGTTGGCGGACCCAGCTCAATCCAGCCAACTAACCACCCAGCTGGCGGAAGACCTGCAACTCGACCAGACCGTCCTCTACCGGATCCTCCAGTTCCACCGCTTCTGGCCCAAGCGAATCCCCAGGGTGGAGGGCTACGGCCAACTGAGCTGGGCCCACTACGTTGAACTCTTGTCGGTCAAAGACCCCAAGCAACGGGACTTCTACCTCAAGACCTCCGCCCAAGAGGAGTGGAGCCGAGACACCTTGCGGAAGGCGATCCAGAAAGACTACTACCACCTCCACAAGATTCCGAAACTCCCACCCGGCAGGAAGACGCTGGAACGGGGAACGGACCCGCTCAATATTTACAAAGCAGTGGTGGAGAAAGTGGTCGACGGTGATACCTTGCTCGTCCGAATCGACCTAGGTTTTGAAGTCTGGATCAACCAGCGCCTTCGCCTCCGCGGCATCAATACCGCAGAACAGGTCAAGCACGGGGTCAAAACAAAAAAGACCCCGGACCGGGCCGATCAGGCCAAGGCCTTTGTGGAAGACAAGCTCAAGGGGATCCCCTTCATCGTCATCAAGACCTACAAGACGGACATGTACGGCCGGTACGTCGCCGATGTCTTTTACCACCCAACCCTCAAGGAAAAAGAAAAGATCTACACCAAAGGTTTCTTTCTCAATGCCCAGCTCCTGTCTGAAGATCTGGCCGACCCGGTCTAAATTATTTTCTTGGAAACGCAACTCAAGCCCCCGTCCCTGACGAAGAGTTCATATGCTCATTCCACCAGTGCGGATTGAACAATTTATCCTGTTAATCCGAGGCCACAAGGTCATCTTAGACACCCATCTTGCAGAGCTCTATGGGGTTAAGACCAAACGATTGAACGAACAGATTCGACGAAACCCAAAACGATTTCCTCCTGACTTTATGTTCCAGTTAACCGCAGAGGAGTCCGAAGCTTTAAGGACGCATTTTGCGACCTTAAAGACCGGTCGAGGACAGCATCGGAAATATCTCCCTTACGTTTTTACCGAGCAAGGGGTGGCCATGCTTTCCAGTGTTTTGAATAGTGAACGGGCCATCCTGGTGAATGTCGAGATCATGCGTGCCTTTGTGGCACTTCGACGGCTTTTAGCCTCCAACAAGGCCCTGGCCAGAAGGATGGAAGATCTGGAAGCAAAATATAAGGACCATGACCATCAGTTGGAGGATGTCTTCGATGCCATCCGAAAATTGATGGACCCACCACCCCCGCCACCCAAAAATCGCATCGGATTCTAGCCGGTCACGATTTCACTCCAAGTGTACCACCCCCTCCGAGAGCTCAAATATCACCTCGGCATTGCTTGCCCAGTTCCAGCGATGCTTGGCTGTGCCATTTTGGCCCCGCGTCCTTCGTCGGCAGGGGTCGCCCATTCAAGCCAATCATCAAGGCTCGTGCCAGCCGCAAGCGTCCGTCACGCCCCTTGACGGCATTGTCTTGTCCCATTGAAGCCAATTCGACGAAGGACTCTTTTTGTCCGTGTTTGTGTCCCGAGGGCGAGACACAAACACAACCAAAAAGGAGGCCAAAATGGCACAGCCAAGCAAAGCAGTCTTCATGATCAAGCAATACCAAGGCGAAGGAGAGATCAAGAGCGAGTGGGTTCGCATCGGGGTCGCCTTCACAAATCAAGACGGGTCCCTCAATGTCCTGCTGGACGCCCTCCCGGTCCAGGGGAGGCTCCATATCCGGGATCTGAAGCCTAGGAAGAAGAAAGATACTGGCATCCAGTATCTTCCCTTCATAGAAGCAGCCTAGCGGCTCTTGGGGGAGGGAAACCTCCCCCAATTGCTATTGCAATGGGAGGTTTCCCTCCCCGACCGAGTGAAAACAATTGATAATATACATAATAATATGTATAAAAACATATATATGTCCAAGATGAAGAAAACCAAACCTGACGAAAAAGAACCGACCAAGGTTCGGATCACGACCTATCTGGACGAGGATATTTTAAATCTGCTCCATCAGATGGCGGAAGACAGTGGGGGGAAGTATCAGACGATTCTGAATCAGGTGTTACGGAATCAGTTGTTTGGGAAGAAAGAAGGCGTTTTGGCGAGAATTGAGAGGTTGGAGAAGGCGGTTTTTGAAAAGCGTTAGTCAGTCTCCGCAACCTAAATATAGTAAGGTCCTGAACCTTTTTTCCTACAGTATCGCCATTACATTTACTTTTTATCCCCCACACACCTTACACGCCACACCACCCCGGCGGTAAGCCTCGCTGCGAGGAATAACAGAACAATTCTTCGTGCAGACCTGTCCCCAATGGCAGGTCATCTTATGAACTTTATTATTCGAGAGATTGAAATAGACCATCGAGTCGGATTGGAGTGGTGACACAAAGAACAGCGAAAAAATCAAGGCCAGCCCAGTTATATAACGGCTATTTCTAAAATCACTGAATTTCATTATTACACCATTTTTTAGGCTTCAATCTATTTGAAAGCAAGTGTTTCACATAGAGCATCCGAAGCAATCCACCGGGATGTTCGAACACTTCTGAGTTGGCCAATGCGACCGTTAGCAACACTCCCACTCTTGTCAGAGTCATCGATTTCATAAGAGCCTTCTGTGATAAATATCGTGTTGCGTCCACCTATCAGATGACACTTTGATTGTGCGGAGTTGGATTGAAGACTCCATCAGTCTGCTCAATGCTTATCATGCTCAAGGGATCAAGGTTATTGTAGGGATTTCCATCGGGATTGGAGCGAATATGCGGCATTACATAGGTTCCGTTGTTTCGGAGATATCCGTCCACGTGGACATAAGCCCATGAGGTGGATGTTGTGAAACTAACTGCGATGGTTGCTGCGATCAAGATTGCTTTTTTCATATTTATCTCCTGTGTAATCTTCGTTGTTGTTGACTGCTCATACCTGTAAAAGCGGAGTCCGATTAGAAACCGAACAAGAAAAGAAAGGCAACCGAGAGAGTGGCCATTCTTTTGTGCACTGATTTACCTTCCATAACCTAAGTTATTGTAAACGCTTCCATCTGGGCTGCTGCGGAGATAGGGCTGTACATAAGTTCCGTTACTTCTCGTATAGCCCTGGACCGTATAAACGTAGGCCCAGGATGCTGAGCTGGCCAGTATTGTTCCCATCCCCGTGATGATTAGCACTGCCCGCTTGATCGCTGTTTGGATTGTCGTTGTCATGGCATTCTCCTTTTTTTGTTGTTTATTAAGTACTTCCCGGTCTACTTCAATAAGCGGGATCGTTTCCAAAACCGAACAAGGGAAATTCTAAAATATGGCGGATGACATCAGGACAACGCTCACTCTCGTTCGGAAAGCCAAGGCCGGTGACGGCAATGCCAACGACCTTCTCTTCGAGCGATATATCCCAAGAATCCTTCGTATCGTCCGAGCGAGACTTGGGCCTGGCTTGCGGGGGCGTATGGAATCCATGGATGTTGTCCAGGAAGTCATGATCAGGGCGGTTAGATGCTTTGATCGGTTTGAAGCGAGAGATGAAGCCGCTTTTCTCCATTGGATAAGCAAACTCGTACAGAACGAGATTCGAGATCTCGCGGATTACAATAAGGCGGAGAAAAGAAACTTCGCCAAAGAGATCTCACCCATTGAAGATCCTGAAAATAAACGTTCGCTTTTGTCACAGCTTCCCGCTGACAGTATATATAGGCCTAGCTTTCAGGTGCAGTTGAAGGAAGATGTCCTTCAACTTGAGAAAGCATTGGATCAACTCCCCGAAACCCAGCGAGAGGTGATCATCCTGCGGCAGTATGAGGGGATGTCCTTCAAGGATGTGGGGGAGAAGATTAGTTGTAGCGAAGATGCGGCGAGGATGCAGTTTGCTCGTGCCATGGACAAACTGACGGATTTGATGACCAATGGATGATGTAAATCTCATTTTTCAAGCTTATCTTGCTGAGAATGCCGACCGGCATCCTCTTAATTTTGAACCGCTCCTTTCACAACATCCAAATCTGCGAGAATCACTCGAGAAGAAGATCAAGGCTTACGAGAAAGTTATCGGTGTCTTGGGAGACCCGCCTGTTGAAGCCACTCACTCATCCATGGTGGGACGAGAAATAGGAGGATGCAAGATTCTCCAAGTTCTTGGTCAGGGCGGTATGGGTGTCGTCTATCTTGGACGGCAGGAGAAGCTTGGTCGTGATGTTGTTTTCAAGGTCCTGCGTCCATTCGCTATTGAAAATGAGGCATTGAAGGAGCGTTTCCTTCGGGAGAGCAGGACCATCGGCCGGCTAAATCACAAGAATATTGTTCCCGTTTACGATGTTGGAGAGGATAACGGCTCCTTCTTCATAATAATGAAGCATCTCGCAGGCCTTCCTTTAAGCTTTCTTATCCAGAAACTTTCCGGGATTGAACGAGCAGCACTCAAGATGACTGATATTTCTGCCGCTCTTGGCGGAAAGATACTGAACCAATTCAAAACTCCGACAGAATTTTTCTGCGCACTGATCATCCAGGTAGCGGAAGCGGTGCAATACGCTCATGACAATGGTGTTATCCACCGAGACATCAAGCCTTCCAATATCATCATCGAACCAGACGGAAATCCCATCTTACTCGACTTCGGGTTGAGTCATGACGAGATCGAGAAAAACCTGACTCTCTCGGGGGAATTCCTTGGGACGCCGATTTATTCAGCACCTGAGCTTTTCAACAAGGGGGCCATTGAAAATAATCGTCTGCTCGACGTGTATTCACTCGGCGTCACTCTGTATGAAATGATGACGGGTGGCTTGCCGTACGAAGGCGACAGCATTTATGAAATTTATTCGAACATTAAGAACAAGGAGCCTGCCCGGCCAAAGTCCAAATGGAAAGGGATTCCCAGGGATCTTGAAACTGTCATCAGCACGGCTATCTCAAAGGTGTCGGCGTTCCGATATCAAAGTGTCTCCAATTTACGAGAGGATCTTGATCATTTTTTGCAGTACCAGCCGATCACGGCGACATCTCCATCGGCCATTCTACGACTTGTTTATTTCGCCCGAAGGAAGAAGAAGTGGATTGCATCAGCAGGCATCGGGCTTGTCATCGCCGGGCTGTCGATTGGAGGGTATTATTATCGGCAATACCGATTGACAGATACTCTTCAAATTAGTGTCAAAGCCCTGCTTCGTGACGGGAAGATCGATCAGGCGATCACGACACTGCGAGAGGCCACCTCATACATATCAATCAAGACGGATACCCTTTGGTCCCTCCTGGGAGGACTTCAAGGGGCAACCGGCGACTATGATGAAGCTATTAAAAGTTACTCAAAGGCTCTGAGCGTTGCTGATAAGCCTGAATACTACAGAGCATTAGGCATGTTTCATCTTTATGCTGATGACTTGTCTTCTGCAGAATCAATCTACATGAAGGGCATTGTCAAAGCGCCAAAGAATGGTGGTTTGCTAACGGGACTATCTTTTCTTCATATCCTAAAGGGTAAATATGATCTGGCTACGACATATGCCAAAAGAGCATATAGTCAGAGGAATGATCCCGGCCCCATTGATCAGGAAACTGCAAAGATACTGAAGTTTTATTCCCCGCCGGAAGCTCTTTTATCGACGCTTTTTATGAAGCTTGGGTATCCACACCTTGCTGAAAAGTATATTCGTAGTGGTCTTCAGGAAAAGCCATTTAATCCATATCTCTTGAAAATGTTGAGTGGTCTCCCTGTTAAGCGATCGGATCAGACGTCGATTGAGTCAAAATTGTTGCAAATAGGCCAAGATGAACTCCATATTTCGGGAGCTTCCATTCGACTTGCATTGCCTTTAGGTTGGTTGCGTATGCTGGCGGTTCAGCAGGCTTTTGGTGAAGAAGTTCTTGCCAGTTTTCATGGGCCGACAGTCACACCAGAGGACAATCTCCTGCCTCCCATGATCCTCATTGCCCGCATCAAGAAGGAGTCCAATATACTTGACCAGTCCAAGTATTTTAATGGCAAGATCATTCGACGATTTCAGGCAACCACTTTCAAGTATGATACCGAAACAATTACCAATCACTCATTTAAGAAATATGTACTGACGAGCGATATTGGAATGCCAGGCAACAAGATGCTGAAAGAGAAAATGCTGGTGTGCGAGGTTGCTGGCGATCTTTACCTGATTACTGCTTTTGCGCTCAAAGATACTTTCGAACATTATGCGGCGGATATCGCATCAATGATGAATAGCGTTCAATTTGATGAGGAGAACAAATTCTCATGGAAGGATTATCGATTACCAGATGGCAACTTTAAGATCTCCCTGCCTGTCTCCCCAATCTATTACCAGTGGCATGATCCGCCTCAGTCTTCGTTCATAACCGATTCCACTTCATTTCGTCAGGCGCAGTTTTCAGCGATCTATTTCCCTAATCTGATTTCGGCAGACATGGACAAAGTTAGAAAAACAACCTTGAAAGAGCTGTCTCATGTGGGGGTTGTCATATCTGACAAGATTCTGACCGTGAATGGAATGAATGGCTTGGAAGTTCAATTCACTATGGGGACCGACGTGGTATGGCGACGCATAATCATCATTCCTCCAGGTGGTATTATGATTACGATTGCTCAGCCAGCAGATACGTTTGATAGCGGGCTTGTTCAGCGATTCTTTGATTCATTCGCGCTCTCCACGTCTAACAAATCAGCATTAACGAAAATGACAGATTTCATTCCGGTTCTGCCAGTGATTGATCGAGATCAGTCACTGGCCAATAATGGTGATGTCACTGCACAAACCGAAATAATCAAATCGCTCAGTGCATCTGCTAATGACGGCAACAGGATTGCGATGTTGCGTCTAGGCCAGATTTACGAAGATGGGGTTCCGGGAACTCCTACCGATTGGAAGATAGCAGACGAGTGGTATGGGAAGGCGTTTCAATTGAGTGAGGATCGGAATAGCTCTGAGACGGAAATAGCCGCCGAAATGAAGGTTGCGGATTCGATGATGCTTGCCGAACAGGGAAATGCTGAAGTTCAGAACAACCTTGGCTCGATGTATTATCACGGCAAAGGGGTTCCTAAGGACTTAGCAAAGGCCGTCGAGTGGTACCAGAAGGCGGCAGCGCAGGGAAATGCCGACGCTCAGAGGAATCTTGGCTCAATGTATAATCACGGCAAGGGAGTTCCCAAGGACTTAGCAAAGGCTGTCGAGTTGTACCAGAAGGCGGCGGCCCAAGGTAATTCCCATGGGCAGAACAACCTTGCCCTGATGTACCTTAATGGCGAGGGAGTTCCCAGGGACTTGGCAAAGGCTGTCGAGTTGTACCAGAAGGCGGCGGCCCAAGGAAATGTTGCTGCACAGTTCAGTCTTGGCTGGACGTATGCTAACGGAGGCGAAGGGGTTCCAAAGGATGAAGCCATGGCTGCCGAGTGGTACCAAAAGGCAGCGGTACAGGGAGACGCCGATAGCCAGGTCAAGCTTGGCTGGATGTATGCTAAAGGCGATGGTGTTCCTAAAGACGCTACTAAGGCTGCTGAGTGGTTTCAAAAAGCAGCGGTGCACGGAAATGCGGAGGGCCAAGGTAGTCTGGCCCCATTGTATTATCACGGTAACGGGGTTTCGAAAGATAAGGTCTTAGCCTATGCATGGATTGTTCTGTACCTTTCAAATAATGGCGACCCTAAATTAGGAGAGGTACGTGATTCACTCGAAAAGGAATTAACAGCGTCAGAACTAGCTGAGGCAAAGGCTTTATCATCCAACTGGAAAATTGGAGAGGTGTTAACGCGATGAAAATTGAAAATTGGGGTCAAATCTTGACATTGGTTATGTTGTTGATAAACGTTTTAATAAGTTGACCAATGTTAAGATTTGACCCCTGGTTTATTGCAACGACAATTTTAGCTGGAGCGAAGGGTATGCTATGTCTTTTTCAGAAAAAACAAAATTAGAGGTGAGGCAAAAGGCAGCATTTCAATGCTGTCGCTGTCATGAAATCGGAATCGATGTTCATCACATTATTCCCGAAGCAGATAATGGCCCCAATGAATTCGATAATGCAGCTCCCCTTTGTCAAAATTGTCATGACCGATTTGGCGCGAATCCGGAAAAAAGAAAGGAAATACGCCAAATGCGAGATTGGTGGTATGAGGTAGTTAAGGAAAAATATTACGGAGATCCACCGGCGTTTCAGAAGTTGAATGATTTATTGCTAAGGATTCAGGATACACAACAAAATCAGACAACTGCGATGAAGGATGTGAAGGCGGAAATTTTTTCAAGGTTGGAAGAAATTAAGATTAACTTGGGTAAAGATAAGAATTCTACACCGAGTCAGATACGACACATCGCAAGCGAATTTATCAGTGCAACGCGATTGGCAAGTGGCATCCACGCAAATTTTTTATGTCAGAAGTGTGGAACTACAATTGGGTTGCTAATTGGTTCAAATAATTGTCCAACCTGCGGGGCGTTACTTGATCCATGAGTTGATCTGCTTAATATTTTTAAATTGATTGTGCTCCTCCCTGATATTTTCAGGTACAGTATACATTCGTCGTATCCTTGGTCCTAGTCCCAGCCCCACGTAGCATTGATCAAATCTGACATCCGCGTTATGTCGCACTACTCTTCGAGCAAATGATTTAAGCAGGGTTTAAATATTTTCTTCCACTCCTTTACCTTTTTTCCCTTCCACTATCTGCTTAATCTGAAACACGGTCGACAATTTCTCATAGTTATAAGGTGTTCAAAATTATCGATGGTGACACATTCGATGCTACCGATGGCAATATTAAGTTCCATATTCGGATCGCTGGCATGGATGCTCCTGAGAAGGGCTCTCCTTTTAGCAAGATGGCAACCGTTGAACTAAGCAAGCGTATTGAAGGAAAGAGCGTCAAAATCACATCCGTAGGCACCAAGATGGACAGATACAATCGGGTGCTCGGTCAGGTCATGGTTGACGAACGTGATGTGGGGATTGAATTGATCGAACTGGGACTAGCTACCTATTACCGACCAGGCTGTGTCGATTACCCCATGAACAAGAAGTCCTATAATATGATCCGCATTCCTATGTTACTGCCGAGGGCAAGGCTCGGTCAAAAAATCTTCGGCTCTGGTCGGATGCGAATACGCTGTTGCCGTGTGTAGTGAGAAGGGGTTCCGGGCATTGAAGTTGGCTGCTAAGAGTTGGTCGACGGGAAATTTCTGGATTTTGGCTTTGATTTTAAATACGTTCCTCAAGTGGCTGGCACCGCTATTCGGATAACAAGAGCTGAAACAACAAAGGGACACTAAAATGAAACAATCCAGTCTGCTGATGGTCGCCTTAATAGCTTATGTAGGTTGGGCGGGATGTACACGGGAGGCACCGCCCCCTCATGGGGACACTATGTCAGGGATAACGGTTTCATCTGACAATAAACCGACACACACCGCTAATGACTCTGAAACCAAGAATGCAGCAGCATATAACAACCGTGGACTCGCTAAAGACACCCTTGGTGATTATCAGGGTGCCATAGCTGACTTCACCAAGTCTATTGAGTTAGATCCGAAGGATTCGACATATTATTACAATCGTGGGTTCACCGAGAATAATCTTGGCGATCATCAGAGGGCTATGTTGGACTTGAACAAATCACTTGTGTTAGATCCGAAGTTGGCGCCAGCATATGTCAATCGTGGGTTTGCTAAAGAACGCCTTGGTGATTATCACGGTGCCATATCTGATTGCAATAAAGCCATTGAGCTAAATCCGAAGTTGGCTGAAGCATATTACAACCGTGGACTCGCTAAAGACACCCTTGGTGATTATCAGGGTGCCATATCTGACTACAATAAGGCCATTGAACTAGAACCAAAGCATGTGAAATCTTATTACAATCGTGGACTCGCTAAACATACCCTGAAGGATTATCAAGGGGCTATGTCAGACTTCAACAAGACCATCGAGTTAGATCCGAAGTATGCAAAGGCATATATCAGTCGTGGGGTCATTAGGGCAAGAAGTGGTGATTATCAAGGTGCCATATCAGAATTCAATAAGGCCATTGAGCTAGATCCGAAGGATGCGACGGCATACTACAATCGCGGGGCCGATAAGGCAAACCTTGGCGATATGAGTGGTGCTTGTCAAGATCTCAGTGCGGCAGGTAAGCTTGGAGACCCGGATGCTTATTCCAGTATGAAAAAAGTTTGTAAATAGAAACAGCTGGTGGTCAAGGAAGCGGTTCCGAACATATTCGGTTGCAGGATTTTGAATTCACTTCGCCCACCCACCTAAGTGCTATACCGTATAACGATTCGCTGTAGTTGCCGAGTGGTGTGGTTGGATCATTTAGATTAAGGTGTCTGTAAAATGCCGATGGTGACTGATGCCTAGGCAGAGATGACCTCCTTAGTGGGACCCCATGAATGATACAGGCCAATTCAATATAATGTCGTCCATCATCGATGCCGGCTTTAACGTTCTTCGAAACACCGACGATCTACGAGATCGACCCGCAGTGCTGTTTCACTTTACGGACATGACCAGTATGCTCAGTATCGCACAGAGTCGGTGCATTTGGGCTTCGCTCGCTACGAATCTGAACGATACGACAGAAATTCAGTACGGTCTGGATCTGGTTCGTGCGTTTTTTAGAGATGGAACTCTCGCTGTGCCACAAATCTTTCTGGATCATGTGGAGTACTATCTCGCCCCGGAAAACTCACCTCAAAGAGCGGCACTCACTTGGCGTGCTTATGTGTCGTCGTTCTGTGCACGGGCTGACAGGCCTCTCCATTGGCTACGCTACGGTTGCCGCGGAACTGGCGTGGCACTCGGCTTCGACTCTAGCCTGATGGTGCGCCCCGGATTTAATCTCATTCGGGTCATCTATGATCCCGAAAATCAACGCAGGTTCGTTGCATCTCTTGTCAGCACGATTGCGGAGAAGTTTGAACGGGCGTGTCCTGGGGCAGTGGCGGACGAAACACACAGGGACTTCCGATCGGTGGCGCACCTTACTGCCCAATTAATATGGGTTGCGTCACCAAGACTGAAATTGCCATCCCTCGCAGGCGAAGAGGAATGGCGACTCTTCACTCATGAACTCGAGTGTGAGGGTATTGATCTATCGCGTGCACATGGGAATGTTCCGCTTCCTACATTGAGTCGCACCTCTGGCACTCGGCAAATTCCATACAAGCCTTGTGTTTATGACCAACTTCCAGTCAGGAATATAGTTTTTGGCACGGCATGTACGACAACGCCGGAGGTCTTGGTACTTAGGGAGATGTTTCCCCATGCACGCGTTTCTCGATCATCGGTCCCTGCCGGACCGTGAGCGAAATGGTTGTGCACCCCGTTCCAATCGGACAGACAGAAGTTAATAGGCTACTATAGTAAACTATGCGCGCCTGTGCATTGCGGTGCCGTTTTGCCGTGATCGTGCAGGTAGAAATATCTTGAAATTCTCTACTGACCATTCAAATAAGTGTATGTTCGAATTAATAAGTAAGGGGTCAAGGCCTTACTATATTCAGGTTACAACACCTCGCCGATCATTTGAACCCGAGTAATCGAGACCTCCCACTACCCATCCCACCCACCCTCCGAGATCCCCTCGGCCCGCGCTGTTTTTGATGCGGGGGGTGTGGCGGAAGCGCGGGCCTTATGAGGCCGAGCGGCGAGGCGTCGTGATGGTCGAGTGGGACGAGCAAGAAGGATGATCCGCCTCAGGCGGCGCAGCCTGCTTGCGGCGCACCCGGAGACCTCGGGGCTGCAAAAGGCGTGACGGCTGATAAGCCGGCGCGGCTTTTGCCGACTCAGACGGCCACCCAAGCGACGTTAGCCCGAAACTACCATCAGCGCAGCTCAAGCCACGTTACGTTGAAACTGCGGCGGTTACGTCCGGGAGTCGGTTGGATTGGGTCGTCGGTGTTGCAGTTAGCCCGCCAGAGCCCAGTTGCGCCGGCTCGCTATAGAAACTGTTGTGGAAGAAAGTTCGAATTTCTTTCCATAGGGCACCCCAATTTTGCAAATCGCCCCGGGAGGCCAGGAGGGCCCAGGGGAAAGTGTAGTCAAAATGCAGTGTTTTGGCCGCCAGCCGAAAGTTCCAAAGGTCCCTTCGGGATGGTTAAGGTCCCTACGGGACCTTTGCTCCGCCTTTGGCGGAGGAGCCGATCCCATGGTCTCCGAGGGGATGCTAAATTTTAGCTAATAATAACCCTGGACGGGCCGCCAAGGTCTGGCACTATTCCCGAAAAAGGAGATCCCATGGCGCCCCAATTTTTTCTCTACGCCCGAAAATCGACCGATGCGGAAGACCGGCAAGTTTTGTCCATCGAGGCGCAGCTTGCCGAGATTCGGCTTTATGCGGAGCGGGAGCGGCTTCTGATCAAGAGGGAATTTGTCGAGTCGATGACCGCGAAACAACCCGGCCGCCCCATTTTTAACGACATGATCGCGCGGTTGGAGAGGGGAGAGGCGGATGGGATCGTCACTTGGCACCCGGATCGGCTCGCGCGCAACTCCATTGACGGCGGCCGAGTCGTTTACCTCTTGGACATCGGTCACATCAAATTCCTCAAGTGTCCCACCTTTTGGTTCGAGAACACGCCGCAGGGAAAATTCATGCTCAACATCGCCTTCGGGCAGTCCAAATATTTTATCGACAACCTCTCCGAGAATGTCAAACGGGGGATCCGCCAAAAATTGCGCCGCGGGGAATGGCCCTCCTTTTCACCCATCGGGTATGTGGCGGATCCAAAAAGTCGCCAATTGATTGTCGATCCCGTGAAGGGGCCGGGGGTCCGCAAACTCTTCGAAGCCCACGCCTCTGGAAAGCACACCTTGAAGGATCTCCAACAATTGTCCGCCCCATGGGGCTTGGTGAGTCGCAAAGGGCGGCCCCTCCCGGTGAGTTTGGTCCAGCATATCCTGAACAACACGTTTTATTACGGCCTCATGCGGTTCAAGGGGGAGCTGTACCCGGGCATCCATGAGCCGCTCATCTCCAAGGATCTCTTCGAGCGGGTCCAGGAGATGCTGGTCCGAAAGGGGCGCCCGCACAAATATCGCAAGCATGATTTTCCGCTCCTGGGTTTGGCACAATGTGCCACCTGCGGTTGCTCCGTGACGGCAGAGCGACAGAAGGGGCATCACTACTATCGTTGCACCAAGAAACGGGGAGAGTGTCCCGAACCTTATGTCCGGGAAGAAGTTTTGGCCGATCAGATCCGTGCCGGGATCGACCGGGTCGCGCTGCCGTCAGACATGTTTCAAAAATTGTTGGCGGCGTGGGCCCAAGAGCGGACCGAGGTGAACCAACCGATTGCCCGATTGAAAACGGAATTGGCCGAGCGGTTGCCGGCGCTTCAGGGGAAACTCGACCGTCTCCTGGACGCCCGCCTCGATGGTCTGATCGAGAAGTCGGAGTATCAGTCCAAAAAGGAGGCCCTGCTCAAGGAGAAGATCGTTTTGGAGGAAAAATTGCGGCAGTGGGAGCGGGGGGCAATCGGTTGGCTCGAACCGTGTCGGGAATTCCTGGAAGCGGCTCACGGGGCCCGTCAGCGGGCGGCGAGTGAAAATTTAGCATCCCGGCGGGATTTCCTCCCCCTTTGGGACACAGTTCGAACTCATTTCCAGCAATTGCTATAGAAGACGTAGCGGAAGTTGGCCAGAGAAATTTCCTGAGTGAATGAAAAAATCTCCGGAATGAATTCTATAGCGAGCCGGCGCAACTGGGCTTGGGCGGGACGATGACAACGTCGACGAGCCAATCCACCGACGCCCCAACCGAGCCCCGGACTTAACGGCTGCAGTTCCAACGTAACGTAACTTGGGTGGCGCTGATGTGTCGCTTCAGGCTAACGTGGCTTGGGTGGCTGTCTGAGTCGGCAAAAGCCGCGCCGTCCTACCGGCCGTCACGCCTTTTGCACCCCCGTGGTCTCCGGATGCGCCGCAACCCGCGCGCCCCTGCTTCGCTAAAGCTACGCAGGGTCACGCGGCTTGCCACGTCCGCCTCCGGCGGGGGCCTTCCCGACGACTCAACGACAAACAGCCGAGGTCTCCATGGCCACGAGTCGAGTCCTCCCCCCGCGCCTCCGGACCCGACTCGTGGCAGACGAGAAGCGGGGCACCTCGTTCATCCCTGCTTCGGAGGCAGCTCGTTGTTTGAGTGGCTCTCCGCGCCATCCGCATTCGCTCCTGTCGCGTAAGCTGGCCGGAAGACAATAAGGAACCCGGCCTACGCTTCCCGCCCCGCCGGCGTCCTTTCGCCCCCGGCTCCCACCCCGGCCGTTGAAGAGGGCGAAATAGACGGACTGGATGCGCCAAGGCGCATCCAGCGAAATAGCACTGGACCATCTCCCAGGAATGGCTTAGCTTGGCGTCATGCCCACCACCCTGACCGAGACCCAGAGTTACCAAGACTTGGTGACTGATCTGAAGGAGCTGATCCTCTCCGGCCAAAAGTCCGCCGTCTCGGCGGTCAACGAGATCAAGGTGACAACCTACTGGAAGATGGGCCAGAGGATGACCCGACTCAGGGAGTTGGCGGATCCAACCCAGGCGAGCCAACTAACCACCCAGCTGGGAGAAGACCTACAACTCGACCAGACCGTCCTCTACCGGATCCTCCAGTTCCACCGCTTCTGGCCCAAGAGAATCCCCAGGGTGGAGGGTTACGGCCAACTAAGCTGGGCCCACTACGTTGAGCTGCTCTCGGTCAAGGACCCCAAACAACGGGACTTCTACCTCAAGACCTCAGCCCAAGAGGAATGGAGTCGGGACACCTTGAGAAAGGCGATCCAGAAGGACTACTACCACCTCCACAAGATTCCGAAACTTCCGCCCGGTCGGAAAACTTTGGAGCGAGCGACGGACCCTCTCAATATTTACAAGGCGGTGGTGGAGAGGGTAGTCGACGGCGACACGCTGCTCGTCAGAATCGACCTGGGCTTTGAAGTCTGGATCAATCAGAGGCTTCGCCTTCGCGGCATCAATACCTCAGAACAGGTCAAGCACGGGGTCAAAACAAAAAAGACCCCGGACCGAGCCGACCAGGCTAAGGCCTTTGTCGAAGATAAGCTCAACGGGATTCCCTTCGTCGTGATCAAAACCTACAAGACCGATATGTACGGTCGCTACGTCGCCGATGTCTTTTACCACCCAACCCTCAAGGAAAAAGAAAAGGTCTACGCCAAAGGCTTCTTCCTCAACGCCCAGTTGTTAGCCGAGGGATTGGCCGATCCCGAATAACCCCCTCCCCCTTAGCATTGCCTGCCCATGCCTCCACTGGTTTGGCTAGACATTTTGGCCCCCCGTCCTGAGTCGTCCTCGGTCTCCAATCGAGACCAATCATCAAGCGTCGCGCCAGCCGCACACGGCTGTCACGCCCCTTGACTGGATTGGCTCGTCCACTGACGCCAATCCGACTCAGGACTCTTTTTTCCTGCGTTTGTGTCCCGAGGGCGAGACACAAACACAACAAAAAAGGGGGCCAAAATGTCCAGCCAAACCAAAGATGTCTTCATGATCAAGCAATACCAATCTCAAGGAGAGACCAAGGTCGAATCCATCCGGGTTGGGATCGCCATTGTCAATCAAGATGGTTCCTGGAGTGTTCTGCTCAATGTCCTTCCAGGCAGTGGCAGGTTACTGATTCGGGATTCACAGAGGAAGAAGAAGGAGACCGGCCAGATGGATTACCTCCCCTTCGAGGAGGCCCCCTAGCCTCCGGGGGAAGTCTGAAAACAATTGATAATATACATAATAATATGTATAAAAACATATATATGGCCAAAATGAATAAGCCAAAGTCTGACGAGAAAGAACCAACCAAGGTTCGGATTACAACCTATCTGGACGATGACATTTTAAAACTGCTTCACCAGATGGCGGAAGACAGTGGGGGAAAATACCAGACGATCCTGAATCAGATGTTGCGGAATCAGCTGTTTGGAGAAAAAGAAGGGATTTTGGCCAGGATTGAGAGATTGGAACGGGCCGTTTTTAAAAAACAGTATTAATCCATCTCAAAGAGAGTCGTTCAGGGGGCAGGTCAGTAAGGATGTTCCTTTCTAAACTGGCAAGGAAGCGTCACAGATTTATTTGACCAGATAACGAGGTTCGTGGCGCGCGCTACTTTTTCGGCATCGACGTACGGCCTGGGATCATAATCGTAAAGTTGTTTGTCTTCAGGATAATCCCGACACCGCGGCCGATAGTAAAAGGCGAATCCTCGCTGAATCATGAGGAGAGAGATATCTTTTCCTTCGAAGAAAACTTGTCCCAGAACCCGATTGTATCGGTCAAAGCCTCTACCTATTGGTTGTATAACTATCTCTTTTCCCTCAATGAGTTTCTTAAGTTCCACAGTTGCCAATTTTCCAAACGCCTGCTTAGATTCCGGAGCATCCATACCAGCGACACGGACTCGAAACGTCACCAGACCATCTGTGGTATCAAAAGTATCGCCATCGACTACATGAACTACGTGATAATGCTTATCTGTCGGACTCGAGCGGGCAGAACCCAAAGGGAGCGAAATAAAAAATATCAACAATAGAAAGATTTTCTTTGTTTGTTTCATAGGTCTGATTCGCTTTTCTGTATGACAAATTTCTTCCACCAAAATTTACTGAGAAATACTACGGCCGGTAAACATAAGGCAAATGAAGCAACAATCTCAAAGGAATCTCCTGATAATATATTTGTTCCAGTAAGAAAAAGGCCTGCCAGAAAACCAATAGATGTTAAAATGAGGTATTCAATTATACCTCTCCAAAATTTCTTCAATTTATCCACCTCCATCAGTTTGTTACCGTAAGCTATTTATTTTGTGAGTCGAGAAATAGCCGCCTTAAAACATTCTGTATCAATAGAGCCTTTTTGCGATTTCACAGCGCTTCTGGCTGCCTCATTCACAACCCAAGCAACGTCACTCATGGGATGATTTTCCAGTAGAGCGCTCACTGCTGTTAAATCCAGTTCCTTAGCCAATGGCCTACCTTTCAAAAGATTGTTCAGTGCTGACATAATTTCTTCCTGACTAGGAAGGCCGACTTCAATCACGTGGTCAAAGCGCCCCTTTCTAACGATCGCCTCATCTATAGAGTGATACCTATTAGTCGTAGCTATAACTAGAATCCCTTGCTTTGAAGCGGTTTCAATGACCCGGAGCAATTGAGAAACTTCTTCAATTTTATGCTCGTGTGCAACTCCTGAACGGCTTCCTCCTATCGCATCAAATTCTTCTAATAATACAACACTCGGTGCGGTGCTTGCGGCTTTATCAAAAATTTCTTTGAGCATCTTGCTTGTTTGATGAATGTACGGACTACCAACTGACGCAATATCAATATCGTAAACAGGCCATTTTAAGAAATTTGCTAGCTGTTGAACAGCATATGACTTGCCGGTTCCTGGAGGGCCATAAAGAAGAATACCATTTGGGGGCTTGATGCCCATTTTGGAGTATTCAGAAATTCTATAAAAATAATCTATAACATATTCCTTAAAAAAGGCTTCTAGCTCAGGTCTGCCAGGCAGACTGAAATCGCTTGGATTGCTAACCGATACCTGCATTAAGCTTCGCATTAAATTTTCATCTTCAAACCCAAGAATGGAAAAGAACTCTCTGATTTCGGTTATAGATAATTTGCCATTTAGCTTCTTGATAGTTTCGACTGACAAACTGGAGTCCCCGACATTTCCTACAAGAAGTTTTACAGCTAATTCTCGCCTGGGGCGCATCGGATAGATATTCTTCTCAAATTGGATTGCCAGACATTCTTTCTCACCCGGCAGATACAAAGCCTCATCCCATATTGAGCTATTGAAATTATCACTCATTTCACGAAGGCCATATGCGAGCTCTTTAAGAAACTGAAATGAATGCTGGCTGGCCTTTTCTATAAGACTACTGACTCGAACTGGTTCATTACCTAGGGTGAATATTGCAATCCAAAAGGAATCTTCTCCAAAAATATAATCTAGAAGGATTTTTGATTCCGCTAAGTGGGTGAGTTGATTAATGCTTGATCCCGGAGGAGTGATCCATCCAGCATCTTTGGTAATGATTAATGCCTTTTGATTTGTCGATTGGGATTCAATGATTTGATAACCAACTCCTTCGCTCGTAGCTCGGCCGACGGTTGCTCCCTCAACCAGTTTTGTTCCAATTGGCAGCCAAGAAAATGCAGCTTTCATGTGTTACGACCTCATAATCGAAGCAAGCTCTGTTACAGACTCTTCTTCGGTTCCTAGTGAAACCATATTATCCAATAGCTCAAAAATAATGCGCCTTAACTGGTCAGTATTATTGGCTTCAATGGCTTTAACTCCATCATGAAGCAATTTCTCAAAGAGCTTCTTATCAGTCGCCAGATATCCTTGTTCCGATATTTTTTTAAACCTAGCAAAAAGAAATTCTGGGTCTGACCAAAATTGGTTTATGCATATATTATTGAGCTCCGTTATGTGTGCAGCAGCCTCTTTTAGAGATTTGATATCTCCATTCTTGATATTTTCCTTAGCTTTCTCCAAATGCATGTCGAACTTAGCTTGCATCTTTGGATCAGCAGATTGCCTGCAATATTTATTAAATAATTCTTCCTGTCTGTTTAATTCTTGGATGACTATTTTCCCCTGATTCTCAGGCAAATGTTTAATGTGGGACGCAGATTGCCTAATTCGTCTTACAGACTCAGTGACTGAACGAGTAGCATCTGGCTCACTGGCATCACGAAGGCTCTCTTTTTGTTTTTGAATTTGATCCTCTAGCTTACTAATGCTGTTATCATCGTCTGCCCCTAGGCTTTCTTTGATTCTTCCGATTTCTTTTTCTGCATCTTCAATGACAGCGGTCGCAATCTTAACACCATTGGCTAAGTCATAGTTTTGGTGTCCCGATTGAGGAGCGTAAAAATTTTTTGTTTCAAATGTTTGTCCAATTGAAGGGACCTCTATAGTAGCACGGATCAAACCACTGTCAGTCATTTCCCAGTGAAAAATGAGTTCATCACCGCTTTTGATCTTTACACCATCTTCTAAATCGGACCCGCTTATTCTAAATGCTCCAACACATAAATTAAGTTCAGCTTCTTTGGCGCCTTCATCTTGGTAGAGTTCAAAGCTCATACGATCAGTTTTGTCCTCTGATTTAAGGTCCCTAGCGGCTCTAAAGCGCTTAACGCCTTTAGCAGGAAGCGATGTGCCCTTACTAATCAAAGCCTCCAACACATTCAGCTGACTATCCAACCCCTCGCGGATCTTCATGGAAATTGTTTGTGTCGCAGGTATACCAACTGAGCTGGCATATGTTCGTGTGATGGTAAATTTCGTAGAGGCATCATTCACTGGCTTGCCTGCTGAATCGAATAAGATAATGCGAAAAGCATTTTCGCCTATTTCTGTAATAGGAAGATCAAGAAGACAATCTTCCGAAATTGACTTTCGACCTGATGTCCAACCCAAGGCATTATCTACTTGCAGCTGATACCCTTTATTTGCTGAGTCCGGTCCCACTTTAATTCTTAATCGCGCTTTCTCATCAGACGTTCTGGTTGGGTAATCATATTTAATATCAATTTCACCATTCATTGTAGAGGCTCCACGAGATGTTTTTCGAGTTGTAGCTGAACCCGACCAATCTCGACTTTCACAATATATGCCCGCCCCAATCGCTACAGCTGTCATTGGGTCTGTTTGTAAGTCGGAAGGTATGCCGAGTTCGTGAGGCACTCTATTGCGGACTAGGGGCATTTTTGTTGGGCCACCGATAAAAACAATTCGATCAATGTCCTCGTGAGTATAACCATTATCTTTTAAAATTTTCCTGGAAAGCTCGATCGTTCTATCGATTTCCACTGATATTAATTCTTCCAGGTCGGTACGATTGATTTCGATTTCAAAGTAAATGTCTTTGCCATCCATGTCCTGTGTCCGGATATCTTCATCCGAAGCAAAAATAATAGAATTCTCTTTGCTGGAGAGCTCAATCTTAGCCTTTTCGGATGCCCATTGAGCTATCCGTAAGATTTTTTGATATTTTGGATCCTTTTGAAAATCAGAAGGTAAATTGAAATTCTCAAGTAGCCAGGGTCTGACAAACTTATTCAGTAGTGATCGATCAAAATCTGTGCCTCCCAACATGTTAATTCCTTCATGGGCTAGAATGTTGATTGCTCCAGAAACACTTTGCACTAGTGCTAAATCAAAAGTTCCACCGCCGAGATCATAAACTAAGAATTGCCCATTCTTATTCTTACTCTGGGCCATTGCGGCCATAGCAGCTGCAATGGGTTCTTGTAATAGAGCAACTCTTTCGAGTCCTGCCAGTTGAGCCGATCTTAGTGTTGCCTCTGATTGCATTTGATTGAAAGCTGCTGGAATTGTAATAACGGTTCCAGATATATCCGATGCGCCAGACTCAGTAAATGCTTGGGCAAGTAATTGCTTCAAAATATCAGCACTACACTCTTCTGGTGTTAATTTGAGATTAGCAGCCTGACATTCAATGAGGGTAGAAGTACCCATTAAGCGCTTAAATTTAGAAGCCACATTCTCAGGGGAGAGGGCAATTTGGTTATAGGCTCTTGCCCCGTAAAAGCGGTGTCCTCTTTTATCCACGTAAACCACCGATGGCAAAATATCAGTTCCGTCTGCGGTCTTAAAAAGTTTGATCTCCGAATTATTTATGCCCGCAATAGCACTATTAGAAGTGCCAAGATCGATTCCAATATACATTATAAACTCTCCTTTCGCTTCGAAACAGCTTTGCCAACGAATAGTACTCGATCATCAAGAACAATCGTAGGTTCCAAAGTATTGCCAATAATCAGTTCCTCGCCTGAGCTAAATTCATCCGTGTTAATAATTGTAACCGCTAGATTTGGAGTGTATGTCTGCCCATCGTATGTGACAACCTTCATTCCTGTTTCTTCCAGGATTGTGGTTAATTTTCTTTCAGCGTTTCTCAAGACACTAGCGGCTTTATTGTCGGGAGGAAGAGTTGTTAAAGTTCTTTCATAAGATTTTATCAATCTCCAGAATTCAGCGGCCAGTTTTGCTAGAGCAATGTGTGCGTTCTTTTCTTCATTCATATTTTTTACCTAAAAATAATTTGTTTATTCTCTTTGGAGAGGACTGATTTTATTTGCTCGACGATTCCGGCGCGTTTTCTGTTTAGTTCGGATTTTATATCGGACATATCCTGCGTATAATATTTTGCTTCAGAGCATCTCCCATTGAAGTCATTAATTGCTTTATCCAACCCATCAGCCAAATCTTTACTCAGAAATTTGGCGTTTCTGCTTTGCAATGCATCTGGATTTTTATCAGTAGGGAAAAGTGACATAATATAATCAAGTCTTGCACCCATAAACTCGCAGTATCGCAATTCTCCTCTAGATAAAGTATGCCCCTTGCCAATTGGAGGTTCCACCTCATTGCCATTGTCAGGGGCAGAAACATTACTATTCGTTGTAGAGACCCTGGTGTCATTACTAGAATTAGCGATCCAATAAACAATCGCTCCAAACACCAGCAAACCAATAGCCCAATCTTTGCGTCGTTGTTTCTTATCATCAACAATCCGACTGTATAGCACTGAAATGCTATTTTTTTCTTCTTGGTCAGTTGTAATGGAGAGTAGTTGTTGAGACAGTGAGGCTGCACGATTGAGGCGCTGTGGCTTAGACTTCATCGCTTGGTTTATTTCCTTCCAAAGTTTATTTTTACGGAAGATCGCCAAATCCTTTACAAGGAGTATTTTGATACTTTCTGGAGGATTAAATTTATCAACTTCCTTTGCTATAATATATGAGGCTTCAAACTTATCTTTGTCATTATGCAAAAAAAGACAAAAGTTCCTTAGTATTAACCACGGAAGATCTGGCCTAGGCGATCCGTCAGAACATTTTTTAGCCTCTATAAAACCATTGAAAATATTGCCTGCCACTCCCTTGCCATTCTTCGAAAATTGACCTTTGAGAATTTCTTTACTTACTTGACCCGTATTCTCTTTTGCTTTCTCAATGGCTTGAAGCAAAGGTTTGAAATCTTCTTCTAATTTTTGTTGTTCGATTAAATCATTTAAAGTTTCTATGTCTTCTTTGGCTTTATCAACAGCCGATTGTAATTCAGCAAAAATATCAGCGCAGGCTTGCGTGAGCATTAATGCTTGCAAGTTCATCTGTTTTTCATTTGCTAACCAGATTGCTAAAGAGCGAACTTTATTAAACAGCTCTTTAGATTTGGGTTCTTCTAAGCCTTTGGCTTGCCAGATTAACTGTTTTGGTTGACCTAATTCGTCCCACTCTTTCAAGCGTGCAATAATTTGTTCGATGGATTTATCTGCGCACGAGTCTTTAACATTATTGATTTCAAGATCTATTTGATCTTCAAGCCGCCTTAACGTTCCTGTGGCCCAGTTAGTAAAACTTTCTACTACTTGTTCCACAAAGTTTAAAATGCTCCTTTCCGAATTTAGAAATGCATTGACCAGTTCTGTCATTGATTTTCCAGGATCCGAAGACGAGGTAATGGAGTTGATTACAGATAAAACATGCTGCCCCCTCAATTTCTGGAGGGATTGCTCAACCAGCGAAAGATCTACTGAGGGGAATTGTGCAATGGCTCTACTTTGATTGATGATATTCTGTATAGATTCAGGGGTAATGTGGGCGTAGGATTTACAGATTGCTTCAAGAACGCGATGATTAGCAATTTTTAAAAAACAAAGATTCGCAGCTATATTCGCTTGGGAAAGTCCTTCAAGAGTATCTAGATGATTCAAAACTGAACTAGAATTATTAACAAGCAGCTGAAGAAGTTCTTTTGCTAGTTTTGGTGAAATCTCTGGCACCCAATGGATCTCAGCATCCAACCGTGACTTTGATGCCATGAGAGCATTTTGTGCTGAGAGTAGAACAACTTCGTCATGCTCGCTAGAGGCCAGCTTATCTTCAACTTGTTCAACAATTTTATCTTTACCATCGCGTGGCGATAGATCTAGAATTGCAAATGGATTTTTTGTTAGGTCCATAACTTAAATAACATCCATGTCGGCAATTAATTTTTAGCTTTCAGCAATTTTCTTAATTCTTCGTTCCGCTCTTCCAATTGCCAGATCCATGATGCCATTTCATGGAACCCTCTTTAATACTCAAAAGCAAACTACCATACTGAATTATAAGTATTTTTCAATTCATGTTTTGTCCGTCACATTAGTTGGAACCAGGCTGATTTGGAAGGAAAAAGTCGCTAAATACGACTCGATCGGGCCGTGGTCTCATTGAGCCGGAATGGGTAGTTTCAGCTTCCCTGAGGATCAGGGAGCTCATGAAGCCACAGCAACCAACTACATTTTTCACGAAATTCGGGAAACGCTGCAAAGAAATCCGTTTGAAAAAGGGCCTTACCCAAGAAGACATGGCCGATCATGGATTCTCAACACGGTTCTATCAGCGAATTGAGGCAGGCAAGCCTATTCATTTTAAAACCGTTCTCAAACTGTCTCAAGTCTTCTCCATACCGCTTTCAGAACTATTCAAGGGGCTATAATTTAAATCAAACAGATTGGTTGCGACTAAAGAGTCTAAGAATTGGTTCAAATAGCGATATTTCCCCTGAAATATTTTTAACTCTTCCTCTGGTTCATCATATAGGCAAAGAAGATCTTTTGCTGGCTTTGCCAGCTCATGGAACGAAAAAACAAACTGAAGTCGAGTCGACATCATAAATAACCCTTAAAAATGGTACTTATAGTCCGTAGACCTATAGTCGTCAACATCTTTATACCTCTAACCTATGAAGAAACATCCGCTTTTGGTTTCTCTAGGGAAAAGGATCCGGGAACTACGAGAGAAACAAAATTGGTCACAGGAAGAGTTGGCCGAGCATGCCGATCTGGATCGGACTTACATCGGAAGTATTGAGCGAGGGGAACGGAACGTCGCTGTCCTGAATCTCGCCTGCATTGCCAGAGCATTAAAAATTACACTAAAAGAACTATTTCAGTAGACGAAGCGACACGAATCTATTGGAAGCGATTTCTGGATAATTTTATTGTGGTTGCATTAGGTGAATTTGCGCACGTCTAGGTGTCTAATCGATACTCCACCGCCAAGTAGAACGATAAATAGTCCTATTGTCAAAAGTATTCCAAGAGACCGACTCCCACATGGGACGCCCCTCGGATATTTTTACGGATTGGTGAATGTTATTATAAATTTCCTGTGTAATATACGTGGCATAAGTTTCAGGAAGTGTGGCGAGTTTAGCGGCATAGTTCGCAGCTCTGCCCACCCAGACTAGGTCATTGGCTCCACGAACGCCGGTTTTGGACACGAACAGTTCGCTTGTATCGATACCCACCACGTGTTGCAGGATATATTTGTTGGAAGAATACTGGACTTGTGTTGCTGGATTAATAATATATTGGACAGCATAATTAATTTTCATAGCGGAACGCACAGCAGAAGTATTTTTCGAATCTCCAATGTACACAGCCATGATCCGATCACCATCATAAGCGGTAATTATTCCACCCTCGCTGCGAATGATCTTGGCGGCACAATGCAGGAAAGTCTTATAGATTTCTGCTGCAAAGCTGGCTGAATGATTGTCAACTAGTGTGGTTGAGTCCGCCAGGTCGGCATAAAGTACAGTCGCATCGAGTTTTACCGCGTCGTTACCAAGATTCAAGCTATCGTCAGAAGGAACAACAGTACCATCACGTTCCTCCCACTGCGCCCTGAATATGGCCGCAACTTCTTTTTGTAAATCGTCTTTAAATCCCATATCTGATCAATTGTTTGGACCGAGGTCATTGATAATGTCCCGAATGCGGTTACAGGCGGGTCCTAGAGCTGCCGGAAGGTCTTTCGAGTCATACTTGTAGGTAATACTCGTAATGCCCGAGAGGTCTGAGGGACGCTTTACTTCTTCGCCACGGGGCTCAACTAAAAAGGATCTCTGCCGGCCTAGCCTCCCTATAAACAGTCCAAGCTCAAAGATGACATTATCACGTAGGGATGGTACCGTTGCACCACGGCTTTGCGTAATATCGTCAGGTTGTACAATAGCAACCGCAAAATCAGATTGATCTAGTTCGCACTCCAAACTCTCGACCGGATACCAGGATGCACGGAAAACATCATCAGTCCAGACAATGACCTTAAAAGGATCATGGTCAAAAGCATTTTGAATAGTGCGAGCAATGGCAAGAGACTCAACTGAAGAAATGATAAAGACGCTGATTTTTTCACGCACACTTGTAACGAGTGTATTGCGTTGTTCCAACCTGCGCGCCAACTCTTTAGCAAAAAATCGCCAGATATTTGGATGCTCTTGCCCTAACACGGTGAGCTCTGGTTCGGTTAGTTTACAGACGACAGCATCTTCGGCAGCAACAACGGTTGCGGATCGTCGCTGCGTTGGCTGGATAGCGGCCATCTCTCCAACGTGATCATTCGGAAATCTTCTGGCGACTTTACGACCGTTCACTACAATATCGAAAGAACCAGCTATGATTAAATAAATATCGTTGTCATTATCGGCCTGTTTAATGATTTCAGTACCTACTTTTACCTCGAGCAGCGCGGCCGTATCGGCAAGCTGCTCTGCAAGCGCGGTGTTGCCAGCAACAATTTTTTGCTCTTGAAGTGTTTCGACCAGAATCTTCCGACCAGTTTTACCTTCAAATCGTTTTATCATTCATCAGCCTTTCATCAACCTCGGCATCCGGTCATGTCCCGTTAAGGCTTTGAACTCCGGCGTCGCCGCCTCAGTGATCATGTAAACCCGTTCCATGCCGTCTTTTTGGATGAGGACCGCCTTGATGTCCTTATCCAGATTCACCCCCACACCAAAGTCATTTCAAACTGTGTTCAATTCTTTTTTTCAGCTGTTCGAAGGTGCGACTTCTCAACTTTAAGTTTTGCTCCCTATGGCGAGCATCGGCGTCGGCCTTATATGCCTCATAATACACAAGTTCGAATGGTCTACGATTCTTGGTGGAGGCGACCCTTCCTGTATTGTGCTCCTGAAAGCGCCTGCGCAGATCATTCGTTGAGCCAATATACAGATTCCCATCCTTCTCACTCTTCAAAACATAGACGTAAACCATTTGCTAACCTTTGGTGTGGGGGTAAACCACACTTTCTTTTCACACCCGCGTTGGGCCGGAATCAGCACCACTTTGGGTTTCAACTTCTCCCATTTCTTAGCCAGCAATGATTCAAGCCGCGCCCAGCCGGTCTTGGGAAGAGGCACCACACATTGGAAGCTTATCCTTTCAAAAGCCTCTTTTCCTGTTCGATCACCTCACGTTCGTGCTCGAGCTCTTTTTTCAACTCCTCTTCGGTCGGCAGATAGAGTTTGTATTTCGAAGCAAAGATGCGCTTACCATCGTTCAAAACAGAATATTTCACGACGGCTTCTTCTTTTTCGGAACAGAGCACAATTCCAATAGTGGGGTTGTCATTTTTGCCGCGTAGCTTATCCTCGAAAAAGCGAACATAAAAATCCATCTGCCCAATGTCTTGATGAGTTAGCTCGCCCATTTTCAGGTCTTCTGTGGTGTTCATAGTTATGTGGCGTTCAGCTAGCGACGGAAGGTTTATCAAGTGTGCGAGCCGTCTGAACGCCACATAACCTAGCGGGTTGTCAGATCGTATGCAAGAACTC
>JAHFST010000002.1 GCA_023265625.1 Deltaproteobacteria bacterium
GATGACGAAGATGAGCCCGTTTTGAAAATGGATCATCTGGGCGAGCATGGGGATCAATTCCTCCCAGGTGAGCACCTTGAGGTCTTTGCCTAAGATTTTATCCCGTAAGTCATGCACCACGTCCGTGATGGAAAAGCGCGGATCGATATGCAGCGCAAACTTGGAGACCTTTTGATCGTAGGAGAGGAGTTGCTGCGCGGTTTGTTTCAAGAGCATCACCGTGCCATTGTCAATTTGGTCGTTCCCGGTTGAAAAGGTTCCCACCAGGGTATACTGGCCGCCGGCCATGGAGCCATAATAGTCTTGTGCGGTCACGACAATCTTATCGCCAATGTTGAGTTTTAAGACCTGCCGCATTTTTTCCCCAATGGCGGCCGAGGCCGTGTCGGAGGCATTCATGAGCCGACCCTGAACGGCCGAGCGGCGGCTCTTGATGGCGGTTTCCTGATCGGGATCGAACCCAACGATGAAGGTGGCCATTGAATCATTTTCGGAAGAAATCAAGCCTCCGCCCAAGATGCGTTCCGCAAATCCCAGGATGCGCGAATCTTCGCGCAGTAAGACTCGAATTGATTCCGGATCATCAATGACACCGTTGGTGTTGTAGATATTTTCCAGGGAGGTGGGGACAATCTGGGCGTCGCTGGTCAGCGTGGCCGTGATATTTTGAATCATCTGGGTCTGGGCCCCGAAGATAAAGCTGCGCAGGAAGATGAGGGCCCCGAGTCCAAAGCTGATGGCTGAGATGGTGATGAGGGAGCGTTTTTTATTGCGCAGGATATTCCTCAAGGCGAGCTTGAAGAGCAGCCTCATGCCGCCTGGCCCTCGGCGACGACTTGGCCATCCTTGAGACGGATCACGCGGCGGGCCCGTTCGATAACCATGGGGTCATGGGAGGCAAACAAAAAGGTGGTCTGAAATTGTTGGTTCAGTTCCCGAAAGAGGTCGATCAGGTCTTTGCCGGTCTGGGAGTCCAGATTGGCGGTCGGCTCGTCGGCCAAGATAATCTGAGGTCGGGAGGCGAGCGCTCGGGCGACGGCGACTCTTTGTTGTTGTCCGCCGCTCATCTCGCCCGGGCGTTTGCGAATCTGATCGGCCAACCCAACTCGCTTCAGCAGATCCAATGAACGGGTTGCGCGTTCTTGAGCGGCCAGCCCCTGCAAGAGGAGGGGATACTCGACATTTTCCCGAGCGGTGAGGACTGGGATGAGGTTGTAGGCCTGGAAGACAAACCCAATGCGGTTGAGGCGAAATTGGGCCAATTCTTTTTGGGACAGTTTGCCAAGGTCCGCTCCGCCTACCAAGACCTTGCCGGTATCGGCCCGGTCGAGTCCGCCGATCATGTGAAGCAGCGTTGACTTGCCCGAACCGGAAGGGCCCGCCAAGACGGTAAATTCACCCGAACCTATTCGCAGATTGATATGGTTCAGCGCATGAACCGGAATGCCATTGGACTGATAGTTTTTTCCAACGTCCTCTAAGAGGATTTGCGGCCCCAAGGATCTCTCCATATTTAAGGCCTCAAATTCCTTTCGGTAAATGTTGACTCGGGAATGGCGGGGGATGGATCAAAGTCAATGGATTGCAGCTGGAGCGTGGTTTTTTGCCCCGGTTTCAGGACGGCGCTCATCTCCCAATGGGTTGGGAGCAGGACCCCGTCGAGGGTTTTAAAATCGGTGAAGAGCAGCCGTTTGATTAATTGCCCCTTCTCATCCAGGAATTGTTGCTCGACGGGGAGGTCATCCTGTTCGCGGACCCAATAAATGACCTTGCCCCAAACCACCGGGGCCTGGGGATGCGGGATCATTTCAATCTTCACGAGCGACAACCCATCACGCTGTTCCTTCGCGACCTGCTGATGGTCATAGTCATCAATGTAACTCGACTCCTTGACCAAGTCATCGTTGGTAAAATCGCTGCCCATCCAGGGTTGGAGCATCATGGAGGGGGGGATCTTCAGGACCTTTTCGACACTCGGGAGATAGTTCCAGAGGTTATAATCGAGCCTCAAGAAAGAGGTTCCATTGTCCTTGGCGGGATCGGTGATGCGCACAAAGACACGCTTGCGGGTGCGATCGTCCCAGATCCTCATCTTGACAGAACGACTCCAAGCGGGGCGTTGCACCGTCATCTCATATTCGGAGACGTTGATGTGCCCGCGCATCTTGTGGATCATGCGTTCGACCCGGTCATGGGCACTTTTATCGTCGGTAGCCAGGGCAGGCCTAACCGCAAGTAGGGCCAAGAAGATTGATAAAAACAGGCTGGGGAGATGTTTTGAAAGCAACGAGATCTTATAGACTATTTTGCCAAAAAGGACAATAAAAGTGTCCATGTCCCAGCATTTCATCCCAGCCCTAAAATACCCGATTCTGACGCGATTTTACGACCATTTGGCCGAATGGTATTTTCAACGGGGGACATTTCGCCCTAACTTGATCGATGCCCTTGATTTGCAGGCAGGCCAGCGAGTCTTGGATTTGGGTTGTGGCCCGGCTAGGCTGGCCATCTTGCATAAACGCGCTCATCGTAGCCTCGAGGTCACGGCCGCTGACTGCGATCCAGAGATGTTGTTCATTGCGGAGCGTAATGTGCGCAAGGCAAAGGTCGATGTTCAAGTCGTCAAACAAGACCTGGGTCATCTGACCTTAAAAGGTCCTTACGATCGTATTTATTCCGCGCTGGTGTTTCATCACCTGACCGTACAATCCAAAAAACGAGCCCTGAAAAAAATCAGCGAATTACTTGCTCCCGGCGGGCGCTTTGTGTTGGGGGATTTTTGTCAGTCGGAGCGACTGAAGGAGCGGATGCAATTTCTCCGCTTGCAATTTTTTGATGGCTTCAAAACCACCTCGCCCCACGCCGAGGGTTGGCTGGAGAGAAACCTACCGCTCTATTTCAAGCACGTGGAACGCATCCATAAAGTCAGCACCTTCGTGGGGCCGATGGGGGTGTTTGTGTGTCGGAAGTTGTAAATAGTTAATTCGCCAAGAATCCCCTGATTCCTTGTCCCGATAGTTCTTTGCGGGTTACTGGAGTCAGAACCTGACGTTCCCGGGGGACGACATGGATGAGGGAGTTGGCCTCTTGAACTTGCATGCCGGCGTAACCGAGATGGGGGAATTGTTTATACCATTGGGATGAGATGATCAGGTCGCCATTGAGGCGATCGAGGGTCATTCCGGTTACACGCCAATGTTTCTGTGGCATGCCTGGAAAGGAGATGAGGCTAATTTCTCCAGTATTAAAATTCCAACTCTGGAGAAGACTTGCATTATTATAGCGCATGTCTGGACCACCATCCCGGGCGGAACCGAGACTGCTTTCATCCATGGCCAGCGCGACAAAGATTTGATTACTTTCATGATCCGCCACAATACCAGCCACAGCCGGTTCTTTTCTCACATAGCCGTCTTCAGTATGGGTGAAGGAACTTGGCAATTCGACGCAAGATTCACTCCCTCTTTCCAAATCAATTCCACGTAGGCGTCCTCCATAAGAGTCGAAGAGGAGCCAGCCGCCCACAAGGGCCATGCCGGACTGAGGCCATAGTTCCCAATCTAACGGGCCGTAAGATCGGATGTAGTCCCAACTAGTCAGATCAAAAAAGTGAAATTTGCCAGATTGCTTGTCAAAAAGTATGAATTGATCACCAGAAACCCCCATGACGCCAATTTTCAGAGCGGTTTCGGAGGGGACGAGGTCGTGGATGGATCTTTCCCAAACTGGTTCTCCAACCGAGGAGTGCTTGGTGAGCAATCCCCTATTCGAAAAGAAAGAATAAACGTTGCCTGCGCCGTTGCATTGTAAACGTCCCGGCATGAAGGAGGGGGGCATGAATCCCAGGAACTCTCCCGTTGCCTCCGAGAAGCAGAAAAAGGGTTGTCCGCTGTCATCTAACATGGGGGACCTGCTGGAAAATAACAGGGCGACGTCTCCCCCGAAATTCCTGACGGTGCAAACGTTTTGTGCCGGTTCGCGTCGAAAAGTATTTCGTGTGGCATCGATGTTTAAAAGATTGATGCACATAACTTCCCGATCCTTCCTGGGCGCGGTAATCAGGGCAGTTCCCTGATCAATACCTAGGGAGTGAAAGTTGGGAACTCGCAATGCTGGAAGATTGGTTGATGTCATGCTTCATTGTTGTCGGCCAAATGAGGATTAAGTTGCGCTTTTTTTAGTGTCTTTTTTTGAGATCCTCATAAATAGTCTTCCTCGCCCCCAGTGTCAGCACATGGATATGCCGGTGATCCTCATCGATTTGGTAGATAACCCGGTGGCTCCCCACGCGTAGACTCCGGAATCCGGTCAGATCTCTCTGCAGCGGTTTGCCGAGCCAAGGGTTTAGCTGAAGTTGCTCCAGGCTGGTACGGAGCGTTTGTTTGAGCGGGGGAGGGAGGTGGGCGATCTTGTTTTTGGCCTCGGGGGTGTAGCGTAGGACATATTTCCGGACGGTCACGACTTGAAGACCTCTCGATGGGAGTGATATTTGCCCTGCCGATGTTCCCGGAGGGCCTTGGTCAGGGATTTCATCAAAGAGCGGTCTTGCAGGATCTCCAGGGTTTCCATCAGACCTTCATAGTCCTCCAAACCCATCAGGATGCCGGCCGCACTCCCATCCTTGGTGATGGCAACCGTGCCGCCCTGTTTTTGCAGGCGTTTGAGAAGTTGCATCAGCTCTTTTTTGACCTGTGTGACCGGAAGGATTTCTTCGGCATGAATCATAAGGATACCTTTAAATGACTCTTTAAAAGGTATCTTAAACTTTGATGAGCGTCAAGAGGTTAAACTTTTAGGAGGGAGGTTACTTCCATGGGGGTTCGTGCACGCATGGCCTGGGAGCGAATTACGGAGGCCTCGGGGAAGTGGCTCAGGTAGCCGCTGAGGTGTTTTTTGATGCTTTGGAAGTGATAGTCACCGCGCAGTTTGAGGAAGTAATCCATGTGTTCCAAGGCGACGCGGAAGCGTTCGGCGGGTGCCACGAAGGGGTTGGGAAAATCGCATGGAGTTCCTTGTTTCAAGGAAGCCTTGAGGCGGTCCTTGTCACGGAAGACCCAGGGGTTGCCGATCGTGCTGCGACCGAGCAGGACACCGTCGACGCCTGTTTCCGTGATGCGTCGTCCCGCCTCTTCCAGCGAGCGGACGTCGCCGTTGCCGAAGATGAGTGTGCCACTTCCCTTGGCCACCTGAACGGCGCGGGCGATGGCCCCCCAGTCGGCCTCGCCGCGGTACATCTGCTTTAAGGTTCGGCCATGGATCGAAACGACCACCGGTTGTTCCTGGAGGAGGATCTCGATCCACCATTCGATGACGACCGAATCGAAACCGATCCGCGTCTTGACCGAGACGGGGATAATCTGGCGGTTTCCTGTAGGGGCGTATGGCAATACGCCCCTACAACGCTGATCATTCATTGCTCGCACCACTTTCAAAACCTTCTCCTTGATTTTTAAACCTTCCAGTGTCTGTCCGCTGGCCCAATCGTGCACGCCCTGCCTCGTGGAACGGATGATCTCGAGGGCGAGGTCGGGGACGGTGATCAACTTGGCGCCGCAGTTGCGCTGGGTGACGGACTTGGAGGGGCAGCCCATGTTGATGTCAATGCCGTCGAAGCCCAACTCGCAGACGATGTGGGCCGCCCGATAAAAATCTTCCGGGCGGTGGCCATAGATTTGGGCCACGATCGGGCGTTGCGCCTCTTCATATTCAAAGTCGCGCAGCAGTCGGTCGGGCGCGTAGAACAGCCCCTCGGCGCTGGTGAATTCGGTGAAGAGCACGTCCGGACGGCCATGCAGGGCGACGATCCGGCGGCAGGCGAGATCGGTCACCCCGTCCATCGGGGCGAGCCCGATCACTGGTTTTTCCAGAGAATCCCAAAAGCCTGGATAGCGTTGATCCATCGGGTGGCTATAACTGAGAATCTTCTCGTTGTCGATAACGAGAAAGACTGCTAAAATTGAACCTTATGATGACAATTGATGAACGTCAGGCGCTTTTGCAGGTCTTACCCTCGTTTCGTAACTTACCCCCGACGGCCTTACAGGAATTGGTGATGTATCTTCAGGAGATTTCGTTTCCGGCGGGTGAGGTTGTGGTGCGGCAGGGCGATAAGGCGGATGGATTGTATGTCATTCAATCCGGAAGAGGGGAGGTCTCGGTCTTGGTCAAGGGTGAGAGTGCTCCGAAGGCCTTAGCCGTCTTGCATGCCGGGGAAATTTTTGGCGAACTGGCCTTTCTCAAGATGAATTGCAAACGGAGTGCGACCGTGACGGCGCTCGAACCCTTGAAACTGATGGTCTTGCAGGGGGCCGCTTTTTTGAGATTTTTGAAGAAATATCCCTCGGTGCGACCGGTGTTTGCCGCGACGGCCGAGGAGTTACGTATTTATAACTTCCTTAAATTGCTCAGCCCCTTTCAGGCCTTGGAGCAAAGGCGACTGCATTTGTTGTGTGACGCCGTTCGGACGCTCATTGTGCCGGCTGGACAGGAAATCCTTCGGCAGGGAGAGGCGGGAAAATCATGTTACCTGATTCGTTCTGGGAGGGCGGAGGTGTTCCGGCGTGATGCCGCGGGCCTGGAAAATTCGTTGGCGGTTTTATCCGAGGGGGCCTTGTTTGGTGAGGAGGCCCTCGTGACCGAGGCGCCGAGGAACGCGACGGTGACGGCCTTGGAGGATTGTAAGTTGTATGTCCTGTCTAAGGCGGATTTTATGCGGAGTCGGACTTGAGGATCGTTCTGGCCTCCACCTCCCCACGCCGGCGCGAATTGTTTGCCACCCTGGGGATTCCGTTTGAGATCATGGCCCCAAAATTCGAAGAACAGTCCACTCCGCTGCCTCCGAGTGAGGAGGCGATGTATTTTGCCGAGCAAAAGGCGCGATCCTTGGTTGATCTTTGTCCAGATTCTTTGCTCCTGGGCAGCGATACCCTCGTGGCTTGTGATGGTGAGAAGTTGGGAAAGCCAAAGGACATCGAAGATGCGATCCGTATCTTGCGCAAACTTTCCGGGAAAACGCACTGGGTCCACACCGCGCTGGTCTTGCTTGATACCGCAACCGGTTCCTTGAAAAGCCACGTAGAATCTGTGGCCGTCACCTTTTACCCCATATCCGAAGAAGATAATTTTAATTATGTAAAATCTGGAGAACCGATGGGCAAGGCTGGGGCTTATGCCCTTCAAGGAAAGGGGCGGGCCTTTATTAGCCGAGTTGATGGGGATGAGGAGGCGGTGATTGGTTTGCCGTTGACGCCGATTCGGAAATGGTTGGGACTGTAGGGGCGCACCCATGTGTGCGCCCTCACCCCGGTGGCCACGACGGGGGCAGACACATGGGTCTGCCCCTACAGGGCCTACATGAATTGTTGCATGCTATCGATCAACACCGTCGTCATCCGTTCCCAAGAAAATTCCTCTCTTATCTTTTGCCCAGCCAGGGCCGCTTGTTGTTTAAATTTTGGGAGCTGAGCGACAAGTTGTTCGAGGACCCGCTTGGCATCATCCAAATCTGCGGTCGCCCCGAGGCCGTTGTGATCGCTCCCCGTTGGGTTGAGTGGAACCATCTTTGAAACCTTGACTAGATGCGCATTGGTGTCGTCCAGATAATCCAGAATGCTGCCATAGCGAGTAGTGATCACTGGCAGTCCTGAGGCGAGCGCCTCCAAACAATTTAATTCAAAAGCCCCTCCGCGATGCAGCGAAAGCAACAGATCGCAGTTGTGGTAGAGCGAGGAAAGATCGGCTTCACTGAGCCACTCTTGGATGAGTAGGATGTTTTCCTGTCGGGTGATAGAATTTACACCCTGCTTCATAGGCCCGCGGATGACAAATAACAGTTCGGGAAATTGCGGAATCAGTCGTTCTACCAAATCCCATCCCTTGCGGAATGGCTCGTGCAACATAAAGACCAGCACCTTAGGGATTTTTTCTTGTTTCAGAAAATCAAATTTGCCCTGCTGTAGGGGCGCCGCTTGCTGCGCCCCCCCTGTGGGATCTACCCCCACACCATGCGGAATAAGGACCAACGGCGTAGTGACCCCTGAATTTTTAAACGCCTGCATGGAAAATTGCGACGGCAGAAAGAGGCTCGTTAGTCCTGGATGATTGGCCCAGGAGACAAATCGATCTGAGATAGAAGTAGTATCGGCAACTTCCATCCCAAAGATGAATCGATGCCGGAACTGTAATGTCTCCACAATCTGCGGGAAAGTCAGGCCCTGCCAATTTGCAAAATAAAAGAGCGGATGAACAATGGCGATGGAATTATCTTGAGGCTCGGTGGTTTTCAACCATTCGGGGGTAAAGAGGAGATCACGCACTTGAACCGTGACACCTTGATGGCGTAATTCTTGGACGTAGTGCTCGGCGACTAGGTGGAATGAGACCGTGGGATTGGGAGGACGATAGTAGGTGATATGCATAAGGGTACCCGTGCTGTCATCCTGAGGGCTTTAGCCCGAAGGATCTCATGGTGTCAGCGGTCTCCGTGAGGTCCTTCACTAACGTTCAGGATGACAACCAGAACTGACACATCTTAGTAAAATATTGAAGAAAAGATTCTAAATAGCTAATGAGAACAACAGATGTCCCAAATCGATCTCATCCAAAAGGCCATTTCCCAACATCAGTCAGGTCGTCATTCCGAGGCCCTGCGCCTCTATCAAAAGATTCTCAAGCAGGAGCCGCGGCATGTCCAGGTCTTGACTCTCTTGAGTGCGCTTCATTTTGAACGGGGCTACTATGAAGAGGCCGAGCGTGTTGTGCGGCGGGCCTTGGAGGTCGATGCACAATCCGACCAGGCGCATTGCAGTCTTGGCAATATTCATCAGGCCCGTAGCCGATTTGCCGAGGCGGCGGCATGTTACCAGCGGGCCATTGCGCTGAACGCGACCTATCACAATGCTTACAATAATCTCGGCATGGCCTGGAGGAAACTGGGGAAGTTGCGCGAGGCCTTAGAACCATTACAGACGGCCATACGCATCGACCCAGATCGAGCACTTTATCAGCACAACCTTGGATTGGTGTACCACGACCTGGGCGAGTTGGCCCTGGCCCGGGGTTGTTTTGAACAGGCCTTGCAAATGGGGCCCCCGACGGCCGAATTTTTGTGTTCGTTGGGGGCGGTGCTCAATGACCAAGTTGAATACGACCAGGCCTTGCTGGTCTTGGACAAGGCGCGTGAGTTGGAGCCCAATAATGCCACCGTGTATCTTAATATGGGTAACATTTTTCGCAATGAGGGAAAATTTCAAGAGGCCTTGATGATCTACGCCCAGGCCCTGAAATTGGCGCCTAAGCAAGATAACATTTGGATCAGCCTGGGGCTCACCTTGCAAGATTTGGAAAAGTACGAAGAAGCCCAGGACTGTTTTCGCAAGGCGTTGGAGTTTGTTCCAGAATCGGTGGGGGCCCTAGACGGTCTCGGGGTGTTGCTGGATGAAATTGGCGAGAGTGAAAAGGGCTTGGAGTGTCTTGCCCAGGCCCTGGCTCGGGAGCCGGAGAATTTTAACCTTCATTTTCATCGCGGCACAATTTTATTGAAACTGGGTCGTGTTGCCGAGGCCTGGCCCGAACTGGAATGGCGCTTGCGGGACAAAAATTACCAGTATGTCAGGTCCTATAAACAACCGGCCTGGGATGGAACCGCATTGCAGGACAAGAAGATCCTGATCCATGGGGAGCAGGGGATTGCCGATGAATTGATGTATGCCACTTGTCTGGGGGAGGTGATAACCCAGTCGGGTTATTGCATCCTGCAGGCCCATCCGAAGCTAGTGACTTTGCTAAAGCGTTCCTTTCCTGGCGTCCAGGTAGAGACACGGGACCAAAATCAGGCGAGTTTCCTACGTTTGGCGCAAGATCGTTCCATCGATTTTCAAGCCGCGATGGGGAGTTTGATGACCTGGCTGCGTCCCAGCGCGGCCACTTTTGTCCGGCATTCCGGTTATCTCGTGGTGGATCCTGCTTTGCAACAAAAGTGGCAGGAGCGGGTCAAGTCTCTCGGTGCTGGATTGAAGGTGGGGATCTCGTGGCGTTCGCTCCTGCTCAAACGAGGGGTCTTGACCTCCGACCGGATCAAGGGATCGACAGATTTATCGCAGTGGAGAGAATTGTTTTCGTTGCCCAATGTTTCCTTCATCAAGTTGCAATATGGCGATGTGGCCGAGGAAATAGTCCAGGCGAGGCATGATCATGGGATGCAGTTGCACGATTGGGAGGATCTCGACCCAACCAACGACTTAGAAGGCCTGGCGGCCCTGATTGCCAATCTTGATTTGGTGATTTCCATTGATTCCACCGCCGGGGCGCTGGCCGGGGCTTTAGGAAAACCCGTCTGGACCCTGGTGGCCTACGGCGCCGGCAACGCCTGGCCGCTCGTTCACCCCGACGAGACCTGGTTCCCGTCGATGACCTTTTATCGCCAGGAAAGGCCGGGGGATTGGGCGGGGGTGTTTCAGAGAATTGCTGCAGCTCTGAGCCGATTATGTTCCTGAATTGATGAATGACCTTGATTTAATAAGTTAGAAGATGAGTATCAAAATTTCATGGAGGCTACTATGAAGACAAGGAAATGGGTGAGTTGGATGCTGGTGTTGGGGAGCTTCGTTATGATGGGAAGCAATGGGGTGGCCGAGACGCCTTCCTCTTATGGCCCTAAGTCTAAACGATTTGGGGTGGGGCTCCATCTTGGGGAACCGACTGGTTTTACCGTGAAGGGTTATCTCACGCGAAGATTGGGCTTGGATGGGATTGCGGCCTGGTCGTTCACGGAGGATGCCTTTACCTTGATTGGCGACGTGACTTACAAATTTTTAGATATCCCGGTCGATTCAAACACCGTGACATTACCGTTTTATGCCGGTGCCGGTTTCAAGCTTGGTGTGGATGCGGGGCCTGGCGATGACACCATCTTTGCCGTTCGTGTTCCAGTGGGGTTGGCGGTGCAGTGGGTCAAGCACCCCATCGAGATATTTTTTGAGCTTGCCCCCGGCGTGGCCATGGCACCTGACACTGATTTTGACCTGACCGGAGGAATTGGGGCGCGGTTCTATTTTTAGTCTTGCTCCAAGGGGAGGGCTGATTCACGATTGTCTCCCGTCCTGTGTTTGGGATTCTGTAAGGAAATTGTTTCTACGCCGATCCCAACGAGAAAAAAATATGTGAACGTGTAACGCTCACATAAACCTCTTTGCCCAGATGAAACCCGCTTTGGGCCGCGACGCCTGTGGGGACGTGGGCGGTGATGGTGTGGCCTTTGTCGAGTTCGATCTCCAGGGATTCGGTGGCACCCAGAAATAAGATGGAGCGGATGACTCCCGCGGTGTGGGCCTCGCCGGGTTGTGAGGCGACGTAGACATCATTGGGGCGGAAGTGCACGGTGACCTTGGAACCATCGGGCACATAGTAGGAACCGAAGCGGAGCGGGCCCCAGTAAACCTCGCCATCTTGCACGATGGCCTCCACGCGGTTGGTCTCGCCGACAAACGCGGCGACAAATTCCGTGGCGGGTTTGTCAAAGATCGCCTGCGGCGCCGCCTCTTGTTCGATGCGGCCTTGGTTCATGACCAGGACCTTGTCGGATAGTTCCAGGGCCTCTTCCTGATCGTGGGTGACGAGCAGGGTTGTCAGCTTGATGCGCTCGTGCAATTTTTTTAGCCAGCTGCGCAGTTCCTTCCTGAGTCGGGCATCCAGCGCCCCGAAGGGTTCGTCCAAGAGCAGCAGGCCCGGTTCCGGGGCGAGCGCCCGGGCTAGGGCCACGCGTTGCCTTTGTCCGCCGGACAATTGGGTCGGCATCCGACGATCCAGGCCGGAAAGTCCCACCAGGTGCAACAATTCCTTGGCCTTGGCCTCGCGGACACTGCGTTTGACGCCGCGCACCTTGAGGCCAAAGGCGATATTATCCAAAATACTCATGTGACGGAACAGGGCGTAGTGTTGAAACACGAAACCCACCTTGCGTTCTTGGACCGGGATGCGCGTGACGTCCTCGCCGTTGACTTCAATGATCCCCGAGTCGGGGCTTTCCAGACCGGCGATCAGCCGTAGCACCGTGGATTTTCCCGAGCCGGAGGGACCCAACAACGTGACAAATTCCGACTCGGAGACGGTGAAGGAGACGTCGTTGACGGCGGTAAAGTCGCTAAAATTTTTTCTCAGGTGTTCGATCTTAATATTCATAACTCCCCTTGTTTTTTGACCAAAACCTTGGCGATCAGGGTGCCGATGGCCAGGAAGGCCAAGATGGAAGCGACGCAGAACGCCCCGACCAGATTGTATTCGTTGTACAAAATTTCCACATGCAGCGGAATGGTATTGGTGAGCCCGCGCACATGCCCGGACACAACCGAGACGGCGCCAAACTCCCCCATGGCCCGGGCATTGAGCAAAATTACCCCGTAGATGAGCCCCCAACGGATGTTGGGGAGAGTGACGTGATAGAAGGTCTGCCAACCATTGGCCCCCATGGTGACCGCGGCCTCTTCTTGATCGTTGCCTTGGGCCTGCATGATGGGGATCAATTCGCGGGCCACGTAGGGGAAGGTGACGAACAGGGTGGCGATAATAATCCCCGGGATGGCGAAGATGACCTGGATGTCATGGGCCGCCAACCAGGGACCCAAGAGTCCCTGCGCGCCAAATAACAACACGAAGATTAAACCCGAGACGACTGGTGAGACGGTGAAAGGGAGATCAATCAAGGTCATGAGGATTTTTTTCCCGAAGAAATCAAATTTGGCGATAGACCATGCCGCTGAAATTCCAAAGATCAGGTTGAGCGGCACCACCACCGCGGCCATTTTGAGCGTCAATAAAATGGCGGCCCCCGTGATGGGGTCTTGCACCTCATGGAAGGCATTGGCGAATCCCTTCTCCAAGGCCCCACCAAATACCGTGCCGAGCGGGACGATCAGGACGAGGCCGAGGAAGGCCAGGGCGATGCCGATCAAGACCCTGCGCATCCAAGTGGATTCGGTCATAGGGCCTCTTTGCTGGACCGTTGGGTATGGGCCCACCAGGAAAGACGGTTGATCAGAAACAGGACGGCAAAAGAACTGAACAGCATCACGGTCGCAATGGCCGTTGCACCGGCGTAATCGTATTGTTCCAATTTGGTGATAATCAGCAGGGGAGTGATCTCGGTCTTCATCGGCAAGTTTCCCGCGATGAAAACTACGGAACCGTATTCTCCCAAGGCCCGGGCGAAGGCCATGGCAAATCCGCTAAATGCCGCGGGCAAGAGGACGGGAAGGATCACATTGATAAAGGTCTGCCAACGGTTGGCCCCAAGGCAGATGGCCGCTTCTTCGACGTCCCTATCCAGATCCTTCAAGACCGGTTGCACGGTCCGGACCACGAAGGGGAGGCCGATGAAGGTCAGCGCGACGATAATGCCCAAGGGCGTGAAGGCGACATTAATGCCCATGGACTCCAAGGTCCGGCCGATGGGTCCGCTAGAGAAGGCGGTGGTCAAAGCGATCCCGGCCACAGCGGTTGGGAGGGCGAAGGGTAGGTCGATCAGCATGTCGATAAAACCCTTGCCGGGAAAGGGGTAGCGGACCAAGACCCATGCGACTAACAGGCCAAAGACCAGATTGATGGAGGCCGCGGCGAGTGAAGCCCCAAAACTCAAGCGGTATGCGGCCAGCACGCGCGGTGAGGCGACCGCCTCCCAAAAGGCCGGCCAGGTGAGGGAGGTGGTCTTCAAGATCAGCATCGAGAGTGGCAGGACCACCAAGATTGAGAGATAAAAAATGGTAAACCCTAAGGTCGGTCCGAATCCGGGGATGACGCTTTTATCCTTCACCTCGCCCCCGCATAAATTTGGTCGAAGATGCCGCCGTCATCAAAGTGGGCCTTTTGGGCCTTAGCCCAGCCGCCAAATAATTCATTGATCGTCACTAGGTTGATCTTGGGGAATCGCGAGGCGTATTTTTGAGATGCCAGCCGGGGCCGGTAATAGTGTTTGGCGGCGATCTCCTGGCCTTCCGGCGAATAGAGATAATCCAGATAGGCCTGGGCGACGACTCGAGTCTTCTTTTTATCGACGACCTTGTCCACCAGGGCCACCGGCGGCTCTGCCAAGATGCTCAAGGAGGGCGTGACGATTTCAAATTTATCCTTGCCCAGTTCGTTGAGGGCCAAAAAGGCCTCATTTTCCCAAGCGAGCAACACATCGCCAATCCCGCGTTGGACAAACGTAATCGTGGCCCCGCGGGCCCCGGAATCGAGGATGGGGACATTTTTATAAAGGGTACTGACAAATTCCCGTGCCTTGGCCTCGTTGCCATATTTCTTTAGCGCAAAGGCCCAGGCGGCCAGGTAGTTCCAACGGGCCCCACCGGAGGTCTTGGGATTGGGGGTAATCACCGCGACGCCCGGTTTGACGACGTCCTCCCAATCCTTGATCCCCTTGGGATTCCCCTTGCGCACCAAAAAAACGATGGTGGAGGTGTAGGGGGTGCTGTTGTTGGGCAGCCGGCTTTGCCAGTTGGCGGGCAGCAGCTTGGCCTTTTCGGCCATGGCGTCAATGTCGTAGGCTAGGGCCAAGGTGACCACATCCGCCTCCAAACCATCAATCACCGAACGTGCCTGTTTACCCGAACCACCATGTGACTGTTGCACAGTGACGGTGTCGCCGGTCTTGGCCTGCCAATATTTGGCGAAGGCGGTATTGAAATCTTGGTAGAGTTCCCGGGTGGGATCATACGATACGTTGAGCAGTTTCACCTCGGCGGCTAGTGCTGGGGAGATGGATGTCAGGGCTATTGAGAATCCGATCAGTAACAGAATATTCCTAATTTTTAAGGGGTTCATGAGTATTCTCTTTAATTATTATCTATAATTTTAGCAAGCCAGTTGGAATCGTGATTTTGCCAACGGTAGGGGTTCAAAATTTTGAACCCCTACGCGGATTGCGACAGGCGGGCCAGGTGGAAAAAGAGCGGGGGGGTGATTTCAGGGCCGGTGACGGATGTCCCATCGATCAAATAAATTGTATCACCACCGCTGGAGTCACTTTTTGTCCAATCCACCAGTTGGACTAGATCCAGGACGCCTTCCAGTCTTGTGTTGATCTCGCCATACACCGTTTCCAATCCCGTGACCTGGCCGTAATGGGCCAGGAAATTCACCTGGTGTTGCGACTGACGGGGCAGACTGGTCAGGACCTCGCGCAACGCATCGACTGGGGTCTTTCCCCAACTCGTTATTTTTTCGACGAAGATCTTGCGGACTCCGCCTTCGAAAGTTCCATTGGCCCGAATGAGTCCCCCTTGATCGAGTCGGTCGAGGGCGGTGTGCAGGTAGGCGAGCCGGTCGCCCGCGATTGGCAGAGGGTAGGGACCGGTGATCGGTTTAAAATAATCCAGTCCCCAGAAGGAGGAGACCAGACCGGCTCCCTCCACGGCGCCACCCTCTAAGCAGGAGGTCTCCGGTCCATTATGGGCGAAAAATGCGTTCAACACCCGGCGTGGCACCTTCCAGGAGTGGGCCACGGCGTAGCCCGGGATTTCATGAAAATAAAGGCCCAAGGGAAACCAGCTGGTTTCCCCTGAAAAAATAATTTTTGAAAAGCGCAGGGCCTGAAAACGATCCAGAACGGTCGCTTCGCCGCCGACCTTTCCTTCCATAGCGAATGCTTCTAGACCCCAGGTCTCCAGTTTGGAGGCGATGCCCTGGGTGGGTGATTTTTTCCCCGGAGCACGCAGTCGTAACGGCACCCTTGCCTCACGCTGGTAGAGCCTCAGCCAATCCATGACCCCTTCGAGGATGCGATGTGGACGACTGAGAATCGAACGGTCCAGGTGATTTGGCCGTTCGAAATCCCGGTAGTGTGTGAAACAGGGGACAAAACGTCGGTTCACCCAATCGAGATTTTTCCCAATATCGCTGAAGGCCATCGCCTCCTTGAGCCAAATGCATTCTTGCGGGGTGAGACCGAGCATGGCGCCAAATTCCGAGGAAAAGGCCCGAATGCGTTCCACGTGGGCCGCATTCTCAATATTGACGATATTTCCCCCTCCGATACCGAGATAGGCCGTCATTATTCTGCGATCGTGGATGATGTTGCTGATTGCCGGAGATGCGGACATATCTTGATTTCGGAGAGACCGTGAAAATGTTGCGCGTTTCTTGTGACGTGGTGCGTCACATTTTTTGGAAGATTACGCCGTTATTTGCTATACGCAGGGTCCAACAACTGCTACTGCGCCATACTTATGCCCAGCAAACACCTTTCCATTTTTTCCAAGAGCACCGAGGCCGAGAGAAAAGACAATTTTGAGGACTATTGGGGTTTCACCCAAAGACACTCCGGCGTCATTTTTGAGGCGGAGCAGACCCTTTCCAAAAAGAAGGAGCGGTTGGGTTATTTTCAGGAACATCCGGTACGTTCCCGAAAACCGTTGCCCGATCCGGCCCTTTTTTACCGCAACTACGTCAATCTCGAGGATGACCCTGCCACCTTTGATCGTAAGACCCTGTTGCTGACCTGTATTTACAAGTTTGCCCGCCATGAATGGGTGGGGATTTCCGCGGCGTGGGATTATTTGCCGGCCTTGAGTGAGGCCAAATCCACGACGGATAAAATTAGCCGTTACCATCTCTGCGAGGAATTTTGTCATGTGCGGTTTTTTCATGAGATGTTTCGGACCTTCCATCTGGAAGACGTCAAATGGGTTCCTCTGGGCAAATGGATGAATCGAATTTATCGGATGTTTCCCTATTTCCCCGAATTTCTCATGAGTGCCCCGGCCTTTGTCACCGAATTGATGGGGATCACTTTTTACACCCATGTGGATCATTTACTCGATACGGTGTTTGCGGATGAACCGGAGGCGCGGGATCGGGTGCGCGAGCTACTTTATGAAATTATGGTCGACGAGTTGGCCCATATTGGCCAGAGGCGTAATTTCATGGGGCCCATCGCGGTGCGATTTGCCCGCAAACAGCTCCCGGCGCTGTTTCGCCTATTTTTTCGCGATATTCCGGAATCGAAATATCTCTTGGATGTCGACAAGATGATCCAAGAGGCCCTCGATTTTGATTATCGTACCGTGCCGCAGCAGTTGTTAGCGAAGAGTTGGATCCCCTCCTATTGTCAGTTGAAAAGTGCTTAATAATCAATCACCCGCCCAATAATAAGGCAGATAAAAACATTGTTACACACGGGCCTGCTACAAATAACCCTCTATTAACGCTCATTTTATTAAACGCGGGTATTTTTTTGAGTTGGTTCCATTTTTGCATTGGCATGGGGCGGACACGTGCGCCTATGACGAGAGCCTCTCTGAGTTTAATTAACGACACCCCTTCGATCCTGCATCGGTATAGCTTTGGCGATAATTTTGATGAGATGTTTGATCATCATGCCAATCCCAGGGAACTTTTTTTGGGGGTTTATCAATTACTGAACTCTTTGACGAAGCAGCAACTGAATATCAGGCAAAAGGCCTCCGACCTGTCTTTTCTCAATCAGGGAATTACCTTTACCGTTTATCATAATAGCGAATCGAGTGAGCATATTTTTCCGTATGATCTCATCCCTCGGCTGATTGATGCCCAACAGTGGCGGATCTTGGAGGCGGGGCTGATCCAGAGGACCTTGGCGCTTAATTTGTTTCTCCATGATATTTACCATGAGGCCCATATTTTGAGGGATAAGGTCATCCCCGTAGAATTGGTTTACACCTGCAAACACTTTCGGCGCGAGATGATTGGAATCAATGTCCCCAACAAACAATACATCACCTTGGCGGGGATCGATATTATTCGGGATCATCACGGCAAATGGTTTGTGTTAGAGGACAACCTGCGCGTTCCCAGCGGGGCCAGTTATGTCTTGTCCAACCGTGAGGCCTCGCAACGGGCCTTTCCATCGCTCTTCAATCAATACGGCATTCGATCCGTGAATCATTATCCCCAACTTTTGCTGAATGCACTGAAAGAACTCGCACCGCATGGCAAGCAGGATCCTATGATTGTTTTGCTGAGTCCCGGGGCTTACAATTCGGCCTATTATGAGCATTCCTTCTTGGGGGCGCAAATGGGGGTGCCCATTGTGGAGGGGAGAGATTTAATTGTTCATGACAATCATGTCTTTTTGCGGACCACTCAGGGTTTGCAGCCTGTCGATGTGATCTACCGTCGTCTCGATGATGACTTTCTCGACCCGCTCATTTTTCAATCGGATTCACTTTTGGGGGTGCCGGGTTTGTTCAATGCCTTTCAGGCGGGCAATGTCGCCTTGGCGAATGTCCCGGGGACGGGTGTGGCCGATGATAAGGCCATCTATTCCTTTGTCCCAGCCATTATTAGGTATTATCTCCAACAGGAGCCCCTGATCGACAACGTCACCACTTACCTGCCGGAAAACCCGGAGCACTTGGATTTTATCAAGGAGAACATCGATCAACTGGTGATCAAGCCGGTCGGTGGGGCGGGGGGCTATGGGCTGCTCATTGGTTCTCAGGCCAGTGATACCGAGAAGCAGGTGTGTCTGGAGCAAGTGATAAAAAATCCCAGGAATTATATTGCGCAACCGATCATCCGTTTGTCGACTTCACCTTGCTACATCGATAGTCGTTTAGTCTCACGGCACGTTGATTTACGTCCCTTTGTTGTTTTTGGCAAAAAACCAACGGTCTTACCGGGTGGGTTGACGCGCGTGGCCCTCAAAGAAGGCTCCCTGGTTGTCAATTCTTCCCAAGGGGGCGGTAGCAAAGACACGTGGGTGCTCACAGGATAAAACGATGCTTTGTTCCTTAGCCGACAATTTATTTTGGTTGGGACGCTACCTGAAAAGAGCGGACCACATGATTCGCCTTTTTGAGGTGAATTTGGAGATCATGACCAATAGTAATTATCATTTAACGGAATATCGCTGGTGGTTGATGCTTACGAGCCTAGGCATTGTGCCGCAGCCCAACAAGAGCAGCACTCGGGAAGATGAAATTTTCAAGCTCTACCTATTTGATGAGAAAAATTATCAATCCGCCCTCTATTGCATTGCGCAAGCCCGGATGAACGCCAGGCAGTTGCGCTCCATTATCTCCAGTGAGATCTTTGAGAGGATCAACGAGCTTTTTTTGGCGGTAAAATCGGCGACGCCGCAAGAAGATCAGGATTCACGGTGGCATGATTTTTTTAAAAAAACCAAGAGTCAGCTCAATTTGATCCAGGGATCCACCCAAGAGGTGATGTTACGGGATGATGGCTGGGCTTTTTTGCAACTGGGGAAGTACTTGGAACACCTTGGTTCGGTGGCTTCGTTGCTCAATGTCTTTTTTTCAGATTATCAAGATCAGGTGGGTAGTCAGGTCAAACCGTCTGACTACATCGAGTGGGTGGGATTGCTTAAATCGGTGTCCGCATTTGAATCTTATTTAAAGGTTCACACCAATAATTTAAAACCGGAGCTGATCGTAGACTTACTGGTGTTTAGCCAGGTTTTCCCGCAGTCGATACGGTATTCCGTCGATAAAATTTTTTCCGCGCTCAAAAAAATCAAGGAATGTTCCAAACAGCCCATGCAAGATCAGGAGATTCACGAGGCTTTACATGGCTTGGAAGTGGTTTCTAAGTCGGGAGGCGAGGAATTTATTCATAGTAATAGAGGGGTGTATTTCAACGAAATCCAAAGAAAATGTATTCACCTCAACAACTTGATTTATAAAACCTACATTGAATTTCCAAATAGTTATTTCGTCAATTAATTATGCATTACGCCATTTCACATGAAACCGTGTATCAATACCACAAGCCGATCAAGCGCTGTGTGATGGAATTGCGCATGCAGCCCAGTGATAATCACACGCAAGCTATTTATGGGTATCATTTGGATGTTTCCCCGGCCGTGCCGTTGTTTTCCTACATGGACTGGCTTGGCAATCGGGTTTTACACTTCAACTGCAGAGAGGAGACGAATGCTCTCAGGATTAAGGTGCAATTTGACGCGGAAATAACCGAGGGTTTATTGGATGAGTCATCGTTAAGCCGCCAGTCATGGAGTTCTTTCGAATCTTTAAAAAATAGTCGGGACATGATCGATTGGCTTTTGCCGAGTCATTATTGTTCTTCCGTGCCGGAACTTGTCGCTTTTGAACGAGATATTGCGGGTGAGACGGAGGCTCGTTCACCTTGGCACTATGTTCGAAGTGTCAATCAGACGTTTAAAAAGCACTTCACCTATGCGCCGAAGTCCACGAATGTGCATTCGGGCATTCAGGAGGCTTTGGTGAGTCGGATGGGGGTCTGTCAGGATTTTAGTCATATCATGATCACCCTGTTTCGGAAAAAAGGGATTCCAGCGCGGTATGTCAGTGGTTATTTATTTCACAATCAAGATGTCTCTGCCCCGGACGCCTCTCATGCCTGGGTAGAGGTTTATATCCCCGGGCAGGGCTGGGTGGGCTTGGATCCGACCAATGATCTCGTGGTGCAACAGCGCCATATTAAGATAGCCATCGGTCGAGACTACAAGGATGTTCCACCGAGTAAGGGGGTCTTTTTTGGGGATGACTGTCAGCATGATTTGTCGGTGGCGGTGAGTGTGCAGCAGGCGCAAAATCAATAGGTTAAATTAGCGCCGGACACAAAAGGTGCGGTACCTCTCCTGCAATGTGATGAGAAATGGATCAAGGGTTTCTTCCGCTTTTTTGACAATTTCCAAGGCTTGGGAAAATTCCGAAGAAGAAAAGAGCGATAAGTCAGGCTTAAACACCAAATCGGCGCACGAAGCCTGTTGCTCTCCCGCCTGATTCATCAAAATATAAAAAGACCGGACCAGATCCTTGATGCGGGAACGCGGCCACAGGGCCGATTGGAGCTGCGCCAAAAAATGATCCTTCAGATGGGTGGCGATTTTTTGCGGGGCGGGGATGACATTGGAGGCGATAATGAAGTCGGCACCTTCCTCCGCCACCACACTCGCCGGGACATTGTTGAGCACCGCCCCGTCAACGTAGCGTTGTCCCCCCAAGATGGCTGGCGCAATCAGGGCCGGGAAGGCACAGCTGGCCTGGAGGCTTTTGGCAATGGAACCTTGCCGAAAGGTCCTCTCTTCACCCGTCATGATATTCACCGCCACCGGTAAGAACGGGATCTCCAAATCCTGGAGCTCATGATGGCGTAAGATGTCCTGGACGGCCTTGGCCATGGGCCAGGTTGTCCAGTAGACGCATTTGGAGACCCAGTGCATGCGCCGGCGTTTCTCCAGAAGTTGATCCAATCCCCGTTGTTGGGTGCTGGCAAAACAGGCGCCAATAATGCTGCCAAAACTGGTGCCTGAAATAATATCGATTGGAATCCGGGCTGAGACCAAACCCCTGAGTAGGGCGATATGGCCTAGTCCCCAAGCACCTCCACCTCCCAGGGCTAGGCCCACCAAACGATGGCTGAGGGCGCGGGTGAGTCGGTCGATAGACGTGCGAATAGGCGTTGGTAACTGGGCCCATGAGGTTTCAGTAAAATCCTGAGGCCAATGAAGCCGCACCGCCCCGCGTCGAGCGATCGTTGGGGAGTTTTTGCCTTGTGTAACAACGGCATGGAGCGTGTTGAGTGTCTGAGACACGGGGTAGGGTAAGGTTTGCTGATCGGAGGAAACATACAGCAGGGTGAAAAGATATTTTTGCAGTGTTTCCAACAAGAAACGTTCCTGATCACGAGGGGGTACGACAAAAACATAGTGGAACTCCCCCGATATTCTTTTTTGCAGGGCCTCGGTTGCCTCCGTGACGACACAGGCCTTCTCAAAAAACTGGACTTTCAGGGATTCACAGAGCCAATCGGCGAGTGCGGCATGAGGTGTATGATTGATGATAAGGATCAGTTCGGCCGTTTTCTTTAAATTTTCATGGATCCCCAACCGTTCTTCCATCAAGGCATGGATGGCATGGCGAAAGATCGACGATTGTTCGCTCAAGGTTTGGAAATCCTGTTGGTCAAAGATGAGTAGGGTGGCATCCTGGGTAGCAGTGGCGGAGGCATTGCGGGGCACCTTTTTCAAGAGGGCGATTTCACCAAAGCTATCTCCGGGATACAAATAGGACAGGGTTTTTTCTGCGCGTGAGATGGCAATTTCGCCATTGACCACCAAGTAAAAAGATTCACCCAAGGAGCCTTCCGCAAAGATAAGTGTGCCTGAAGGAAAAAAAGATAAGGTAGCGCCTTCCACCATGCGCCGCAGCAGTGTCGGGCTCATCCCACGAAACAAGGAGGATCGCTTGAGGAGTTCTAAGATTTCCCACAATCGTTTGGTGAGAGAGATGCGTGTTAGGAATTGCTTCTGGAGAAGGGGGAATTTGTCAAATTGCCTGGCAATCACGTCTCGCGGCCAGATCCAAAACCGCGCCGGTCCGGTGCTGGTAAATGTTGCCTGCTCCGGTTCCTGATTGAGTGGGCCCCGGCCAAACACCGATCCAGGTTTTAGACTCCGCACCAGTTCCTCCGCGCTTTCCCCGTAATGTGAGACATTCACTTCGCCTTCTAAGAGAAGATACGCCTTGGGAGAGATATCGCCTTCTTGGATCAAGACTTTCTTGTCGGGAATGATGAGTTCAGTTGCCGTCTCGGCAATGGCCCGTAGGATATCTGGATCAAGATAACGGAAAAATGGGGAATTTTTAAAGTGAATCACGCCATTGCTTTTAAGGCCTAGATCTGACGGGTTTCCGGGCTTTCACGATCTCGTATTTACAGTTTGCGCTGCAACCATCGTAAGACTTTGTGTTGCCGTCATCACAATCTTCACCAGGATCGAGTATCCCGTTTCCACAGATTGTCAAGAATCTATTGATATTGGGGGCCCTTAAAGGGCCAGTATCACCAATGCCAGGGGGTGGGACTGGGATTGGATTTCGTCCGGGGTTAGTTGGAATCATGGAAGGGCTTGAGGGCCTCTTGGTGACAGTGTTGGCATCAGTGGGGGGTGGATTAGGCGGAGGTGGAGGAGGCGGAGGTGGAGGAGGCGGAGGCGGAGGTGGAGGTGGAGGAGGTGGAGGTGGCGGAGGTGGCGGAGGTGGAGGTGGTGGTGGAGGTGGTAGAGGTTCCTTGGTGCACTTGGCGGAACATCCGTCGCCATCGTTGGTATTGCTGTCATCACAGGCCTCACCCGGGTCGACTATGCCATCACCGCAGATATGCTTTTTTTGACACTTGCCTTCAATACAGCAGTTGTCCGGATTTTCCTTGGGACAATCAAGTTTACAATCAACGGCGTAACCATACTCGTTGCAACATTTTTGCACCAACGAATTCCCTTCACAGAAACTGGAATCATAGACCTTAGTTTGCTGGGGAATACTGTCCGTTTTGAAGACGACCTTATAAGGTTTTCCATCAGAACTGGGCGATTTTTGGCCTTCACAGCTAGGGACAGGTTTGTTGCCTTTGACACATTGATTGAGTGTTGAGTCGCACACTTCCCCAAATGGACATGAGATAGAGCAAAACGTCCAATTTTTTCCTGTGCTGTCACAACAGTATTCCAAAATGGAGCTGCTTCCCTGGCAAAAATAAAAAGACGAAACCGTTTCCATTTCGGTACTGCCGGGTTTTGTGTATTGGACCGTATAAGGTTTTCCGTTCGAGGAAGGGATTTTTTGGCCGATACACTCCTGTTTGGGGCCATCGCCTGGGAGGAGCTTGGACAGTCCGTCTTGCGGGTCCTTCCCGCAGTAATATCCGGGCTTTTTGAGTTTACACTCGATGGGACCGTCGGGGGTGCAACAATGTTGCAAGAGTTCTCCCGTGGGCGTGCAGATGCTGTAAGAATCTTGTTGGCTCTTTCCGTCTTGAGTCATTGTGATTGTATATTTTCCATCCGGATTGGGTTCGCTTTGTCCTTCGCATTTGGGGCAGTCTTTGCACAATTTTGGGTCGAGTGGATCGGCCTTCAGTGGCATTGAATACGGGAGGATGATAATCAAACCTACAACGATGGATGTAAATAACCTCATACCTTAATGGGGATGCAAGGATCGGGCCATAGGGTATAATTTTATAACTATCTAATATTTAATGATTTATTAAAGATGAGATTATCTTTAGAAGCGTCAAAAAGGTGGAAACTCACCCGATCGGTGTCAAAATATTGACATTCAGGAAGTGGCCCTCAGACAAAATTCTTGTTCTTAATCTTCTCGATGATGATCTTCTCCGGCATCAAAGGATCCCGGGGATTGACGGAGAAAAAGGCCTGCTGTTCGCAACGACGCTTGTGTTGGAGAAGCCAGCGCAGGATGTCGGAGACTCCCTTGTTTTTTTTATCCTTAAAAAATGGGTCATTCTGCAGGGCGTCGCGGGCCTTCTTGAGGGCGCGTGATTCTACGGCGTCATTTTCTCGGACGGCGTAGTCGGGCAGATCGTATTTTTTGATGTCTTCGGGGAGGACCCCGAGAAATTTTACCTCCGGGGCACTGAAATCGGCATTGCGGATTAGGCTCGCTGCTGACCCTGCCTTCAGGGTGCGGAAGATGTTTTGCATGGTGTAGGCGTCGAGGTCTCCGAAGAAGTAGCAGGGGACGTCCAACTCGTCCTGGATAAGTTTTGTCCAACCACGCACCGCATTGGACGGCACCCCTTGTGCGCCGAGCAGGATGACGGGATGACGTTTGGTAAAGCCACTGTTGACCAAGGTGTTGGCCGTGCCCTCCGACTCGACGATCAGGCAGAAATCTATTTTCTTTTTGGCCTTGAGTTTCAAACTTTGCGGCCGGTTCTTGGGTTGAAAGGGGGCCGTGCCCAACTTGGAGAGGTCGATGGTCGCCTTGGTCCCGTCGGGCATGGTTTCCATGACCATCAGTTGTTGGCTATAGGTCTGGCCGCCGCGATCATTGGCGAAGCAGTTGAGGTCTTCACGGTAGCACTCCATCATTTCACAGATGAAGTCGACAATGGCATCACTCTCGTCCTGGTCGTCAAAATCGAGCGGTCTGAGGGCTGGATTGTGCTTAATCTCACCTTTGGAAATATAGTACAACTCACGCTTGGTGTTGGTCGCTCCAACATCTAGGTTGCGCAAGATCAGCTCAATCATAAAAATGGCCCGTGACATCTTTTGCACGGAGCTGACATTTAGTTCCGTGGCGACTTTTTTGTCTCCCGGGGTGAGGTAGCCCACCTTCGGGTTGTAAAAACAGTTGTCGAGCGCGCATTTGGTGGCCTGGAAGACGGGGCGCCGGGCCTTCTCCAGGTCGCGGAGCAACCGCTCACACATGTCAACCGACAACTGCTTGACGTTAACATCGGTGGCCATCAGCCCTTGCCTTTCTTCTTCGGTTTTTCTTCCACGACAGGAGGTTCCGGAAGAATGCCGGTCATTTGTTCCATCTTCATAACGGCCTCTTCGGCGTGTTCAATGGCCACCTTCAATTCCTTTTCGGCTAACGCAGCGTCGCGTCCCAGGAGTTTGGCCAATCCCTCCAGGGCACGCTCCCGGCGATTCTTGGGAGAGCGGGTGATCCGGCAGGCCCCGTCCACGAGGATGGGGGCGAACATCTCAATATGTTGGCGCTTCTTCTCGAGGTCCGCCTCTTTGGATTCTCTGCGAATATGTTTGGAGAGCCTCTGGCCGGCTTGAATCAAGGTACGGCGAATCTCTTCGACCAGTTCATCACTGGCATCGACCGTTTCCTTGGAGGCATTTTTGAACTTGATGAAAGGCGACACGACGCTCACGGCGACGATGTAAGGCCCCAGCGGCAGGCTATCTTTGGGCTGGTTGAGCCCATAAGAACGCCAGTTCACGGACTCGGCGGCCTTGGTCATCGCACAGGCTGATTTGTCAAATTGCAGCGGAACGCGGTTGGCAAAGCGCAGGAGGGTCACCGCTCCATCTTCCGGCATGTCCCGATCGATGAGTCGCGCGATGGCGACTTCCACCAGGACGGGTTTAAAATCACAAATAGTTGGTTTACGAGAGACGACGGCAAAAAAATCAACCTGGCCGATGCGCTGAATACTCTTTGCCATGGCCGTCTCTCCGATACTCAAAACGCTTTTGGTCGAAGGGGCCATCAAGTTCACTTTTTGCAGCGCGGAAAAAACATTTTTAAAGTTTTCCTCAGTGATGGTATCCACACTCGTATCCAGGAGAGACTGCTTCAGTCCTGCTTTTTTGAGATCAGTCAGCACCCCATCTGAGATGCGAGAAAACCCCTTTTTGAGCCAAGCCCCGATAGTGACCCTGCCAAAGAGGTGGGAGTGGGCGATGAATTCGCCCAATTTCATGGTATGGGGATGCGGGTCGGTGGCTTCCGGAATTTCCGGAATGGTGTCGGTCACGCGTGCGACTTCCACCCAATCTTGCTCGAGAATCTTGTAACGGAGTGTTAAGTGAGGATTCACCAAGGTGGTGCCACTGAGGTAGGCGAGTAACCCGCCCTCACCCTGGAGTTGAATGCGGGCGTCGATGATGAACTCACAGGTCAGTCCATGGTCCCGGTCCCAATCGATGACCTCTTTGGATTTCAACACCCCTTTGTTGTGCTTGATGTCGACCTCGACCACGCACTGACACGCCTTGCGCATTTTTTCGGTCTTGGTGATGACCGATGCGCCACGGGCGCTGGTCAGCTGGGCCCAAGTGGTGACCGCGGAGATGCCGATCCCTTGTTGTCCCCGACTGCAGCGTCCTCGGCCAAACTTAGAACTGGCCAAATATTCGCCAAAAACCTTGACGATATCCTCCACTTCTAAACCTGGCCCGTTGTCTTCGATACGGATCTTGATGGAGTCGGAATTTTTGGCGGTGCCTTCACCGATCTTTTCGATTGTCACGGAGATCTCGGGCAAGAGACCGGCTTCTTCACAGGCGTCTAATGAATTATCCACCGCCTCCTTGAGAGTGGTGAGGGCGGCTTTGGTGTACGAGGAAAAACCAACTTGTTGGAGATTCTTCGAAAAATATTCCGCGCTACTGGCAGAAGTGATGGATTGTGTTTTGGCCATGGGACAGTTGAACAACCCTTGTCTCTCCAAGGGGCCACGCTATCAGGCCGCGTTTGCCTATTACCACTTCCTTAAACTACCTTTTCTTCTTTTTCGCTCCGGCCTTCTTTTTTTTCTTAGCAGCCATGTTTTCTCCTTTCTCTTTATGCGGTATTTATTTTGTAAATATCACGATAAAGAAAATATTAGATACCAATGTAATCTAAAAAGTGAATCCTGGCAAGCACTTGATGGGATAAAACGAGATTTTTCTTACTCCAACTCCGCCCAACGTTGATAGAGTCGGTCGATTTCTGTTTTTAATTTTTCCATTTCTCGGGAAATTTCTAAAAGACGTTTGGCGTTACTCGCAATTTTTGGCAGTTCGCTCTCCTGCTGCAAGGTGCTGTGCTTAAGCTCTAGCGCGTGAATGGTAGATTCCATCGAATCAAATTCCAGTTGATCTTTGTAGCTCCGTTTTTTCTTTTTGTCGGAGTTTTTTGAGTTTGATGAGGCGGTGGTGGGTGAGGGGAGGGGTGTCTTCTGATTTTCGACAAACCACTCTTCCCATTGGTTGAGATCCGAAAAAGTATGCAAGGCCGGCGAGGTGGGAGAAAAAGCGACAATCTTGTTGGCGACTTGATCCAGGAAATAGCGATCATGAGTCACGAGTAAGATGGCCCCTTCAAAATCGGTGAGACAATCTTGCAGGACGTTGAGGGTCGCCATGTCGAGGTCGTTGGTGGGTTCATCGAGGACCAGGAGATTGGCGGGTTGCAGCATGAGTTTGGCGATCAAGATGCGGCTTTGTTCCCCGCCGGAGAGAAGTTTGACGGAAAGATCCATCTGCTCTTGGGTAAATAAGAATCGATCCAGATAGCTCTTAATATGAATCATTCGCCCGCGATACTCGACATGCTCCCCTTGGGGACACAGGGTCTTGGCGACACTCATATTGGGGTCCATGGTCTCGCGATTTTGTTCAAAGTAGGCGACCGAGAGTTGCTCCGAACGCATGACTTCCCCCTGATCAGGCGTTTCTTGGCCTAGCAAGACGCGAATGAGGGTTGATTTACCGGCGCCGTTAAGTCCCAAAAGACCGACGCGAGTGCCGGGCGATATCAGGAGATTGAAATGGGCGAAGAGCTTCTTATCTCCATACGATTTCGTAATCCCCTTGGCCTCGAGGAGCCTTTTAGGCAGGGCGCTGTTTTGAAAGTCAATATTGGCGGTGCGCACCTGGTTTCTCTCCGACAGCTCGCTGACGGTGTCCTGCAGATCGTAGGCCCGATCAATGCGGGCTTGTTGCTTGGTTGAGCGAGCCTTGGGGCCGCGTCGCAGCCATTCTGTCTCTCGGCGCAGGGTATTTTTTAAAATCACCTCGCGCTTTTCCTGCGCATTCATCAATTGGTCCTTGGCGGCGAGATAATCCGTATAACTGCCCCGAATGCTCAAGATACCCCCGGCGTTTCTCCGATCCAATTCTAGGATGCGATTGGAGATCCTTTGGAGAAAGAGCCGGTCATGAGTCACCGTCAGCGTTGCAAAAGAGGCGTTGGCGAGGAATTTTTCCAGCCAAAGGATACTTTCCACATCGAGGTGATTGGTGGGTTCGTCGAGGATGAGCAGGTCCGGTTGTTTGACCAACTCTCGCGCCAGGGCGACCTTCTTCTTCCATCCCCCGGAAAGTTTGCCAATCAACGCCTGGGGATCGAGGTTTAATCGTGCAATTTGATTTTCGGCGAGGATGTCGAGTTCCCAATCGTCCATGGAGCCTTCGGAACCTGCCAGGCCTTCACGGACTATGGCCATCACGCTTGCCTCATCCGGTAGCGTTGGAACTTGTTCCAAGAAACCTAGCTTCAGCCCTTTTTGATAAGAAATGGTACCGGCATCCGGTGAGACCTTACCGGTGAGGATTTTGAGCAGCGTTGTTTTTCCAGCGCCATTGGGGCCGATGAGCCCGATGCGTTCTTTTCCCTCAATGCCAAACTTCAAGTCATCAAAGAGACGTTTGGCCCCAAATGATTTTGCCAGATTGTGGACGCTGAGGAGTGTGGGCATAACAACCTTTCTTGGGTGCCTTCCCTAGCGTATGGGGAGGCGTTGGTCTACTAAAAGGATGTTCGAATGAAAAGGTTCATGCTATGCTGACAAAAAAAGGGGACATACTTATGAGCGATCAAGCAACATTGCCGGTGGGTGGAGGTTTTTTGTGGGAGGAGACGGGGGCGCGCGAGGTGATGGCCCCGGAGCATTTTACGGCGGAGCAAAAAGAAATGGCCGCGGCCGGACGCGATTTTTCTGAGAAGGAGATTTTGTCGCGGGTCAAAGATATTGAGGCCAAGAAGCCCGGATTGGTTCCTGAACTTTTGAAAAAGGCCGGAGAGTTGGGTCTGCTCATGGTGGATATCCCGGAGGAGTTTGGCGGATTGGGGTTGGGGAAGACCACCTCGATGCTTTTGGCGGAGCAATTTTCTCCCTTGGGGTCTTTTTCGGTATCGTTGGGGGCCCATACGGGGATTGGGACCATGCCGATTGTTTATTTTGGCACGGATGCGCAAAAGGCGGACTACTTGCCGGATCTGGCCACGGGTAAACGTCTTGCGGCCTATGCCCTGACGGAGGCCTCGTCGGGTTCTGATGCCCTGGCGGCGAAGACGAAGGCGGTTTTGACTCCGGATGGCAAGCACTGGATCTTGAACGGCACGAAGCAATTTATCACGAATGCGAGCTTTGCCGATGTCTTCACTGTTTTTGCAAAAGTGGATGGGGAAAAATTTACGGCCTTTTTGGTGGATAGGACCATCCCTGGCCTGACGATTGGACCGGAGGAGCACAAGATGGGTATCCGCGGGTCTTCGACCTGTGCCCTGACCTTTGAGGATATGAAGATACCGGCCGACCGCGTCTTGGGAGAGATCGGCAAGGGGCACAAGATAGCCTTCAATATCCTTAACATTGGCCGCATCAAGTTGGGGGTAGGGACGATTGGCGGATGTAAGTACGCCCTGGAGTTGGCGGCCCGTTATGCCAAGGAGCGGCAGCAGTTTGGCAAACCCATCGCGGCCTTTGGCTTGGTCTCGATCAAACTGGCGGAGATGGCGATTATTTCCTTCGTGGGTGAGACCATGGGGTATCGCACGACCGGCATGATCGATGATCGTCTCCAACCCGCTAAAAATGACGTCGATAAGGTGAAGGCCATCGAGGAGTTTAGCGTGGAGGCCTCCATCATCAAGGTGTTTGGTTCCGAGGCCTTGGATTATTGCGCCGATGAGGCCGTGCAGATCCATGGGGGCTACGGGTTCATCGAAGAGTATAATCCGGAAAGACTCTTGCGTGATTCGCGCATCAACCGGATCTTTGAAGGCACCAATGAAATCAATCGCCTGATTATCCCGGGCACGATCCTGAAACGGGCGATGAAGGGCGAGATCCCGCTCTTGGAACACTCCATGGCCATTCGGGAAAAACTGGCCTCGGGAAATATCCCAAAACCGGCGGGTGGAGAACTCTCCATTGAGCGGCAAGTGTCAGAGTTTTGCAAATGGATCGCGCTGTATGTGCTCTCGGTAGCCGCTGAGACCTATCATGTGAAGGTGGCCGAAGAGCAGGAGGTCTTGGGAGATATCGCCGACATGATCGGGAAGGTCTACGCCCTGGATTCAGTCGTGCAACGTGTCAGCCACATCTTGGCCGGCACTGACGCCAAAAAGAAGACCATTGCCCGCGATATTCTCACGGCCTTTGCCCCGGTCGCCTATGGCTTCATCGTCCACACGGGGCGTCACATCCTGATGGATATTTGCGACACGGCCTCCTTGGGCGGTCATCTCAAGGCCCTAGATAAACTGCGGACTGATTGGCCTAGCAAGGTGATCGAGGCCAAGCGCCGCATCGCTTTGGCGGTGCTAGAGGCGGATGGGTATCCGTTGTAAAAATGAAATACCTACACACCATGATCCGTGTCACCGATTTGGACAAATCGCTCGCCTTTTATTGCAACGGCCTGGGGTTTGAGTTGGTGCGGCGTGAGGATCATGAAAAAGACCGGTTCACACTCGCCTTTTTGCGCTCCAAGGATGATCCAGTAGACGGACCACTGATGGAGTTGACTCACAATTGGGATACCCATGCTTATAATCGAGGGGACGCTTACGGGCACATGGCCTATGCGGTGGCATCGATTGAGGTGGTTCAGCAGCAATTGAAAAAACATGGCTATGACCTGAGCTGGGGACCCGGCCTCACTCCCAGTGGCAAGACCAAGATGGCTTTTGTGGATGATCCGGATGGGTATGAGATTGAGTTGTTGGAAGGGTGAGGGGGTTGTGCGTTTTTTTTTGGTGCCAGGCACGCTTGCAACCTATTGAAAATAAAGGGGTACGATCTTGCCAAACTTGTTTAACCTGGGGATAACCCTAGTTGTCGACCAAATAATTCCGACCCAATAAAAGGGGCATCACTCCATTCCGGTCTTCTAGTATTGTCTCCGGGGAGTACCATGCAAACGTAATCAACAAAGGCTTGCTGTCGCATTTTGGGTTGCAAACTTAGTCCCAAATAAGATGGATGGTGCTCCAGCAAGGTATTTGGTTCTCCGTAGGCATAAAAGCGATACCCACTCCATTTCCAATCTCCGGGACTCTGAACCATACCGGCACGGACTGGATTGAGGTTGATATAACGCATGAGATCCAAGGCATATCGGTCGGTTTCAACAGGAATTGACTTGTATCGGTCTAACCAGAAGTGACCTTTTCTGCTTTTTCGTCTGTTGTAGTCTCTGGCGAACGACCAATTGATGAGCAGCATTGTTTTGTAGAGAGAGATGTGCGGTGATGGTTGTAGTAAAAGATGAACATGGGAATTCATGAGCGCGTAATTGAAGAGAGAAAAATGATGTTTTTGTTTGAAGAATCTCAAAATGTCCAAATAGATCGCGAAGTCTTCATTGGTCTCAAAAGAAAATGCGTTATTGTTACAACGAGTGATGACATGAAAATGGAATTCAGAGTGTTGAATTCGAGGTGGTCTTCCCATGATAAGGATGAGTAAGCAATTACGATGCCAACCAAAACCAGCCTTAAAAACCGTATTTTCTTTCCAAAACAGACCGAATTTCGGACGGTAGCGTTCGATTTTCGGACGATGACTATTTACTTTTCATGGGGTTACAAGCGTGCCTGGCACCTTTGTTCGGGCAGACAGCTCAGAGATAGCCTCGGGCATTCTTCTCAGATGGACCAAGGTCCTGCCGTCCCGAGTGATCGACAGGGCGCGGGCTTCGAGCAAGTAATTCAACGTCACCACGATCCCTTGGGCATGGGCACCGGACGTTCCCTTGCGCAGGGTGCCGAGACAACGGTAAATGTAGGTGACGTAAATCTCCTCTAAGAGCTGTCTTGAGATGAGTCCCAGTGTGACCGCGGTCTTGGCATTGTGGAGACCGACCATGTCGGCCCTCAGTTCCTCAGCGCTTCCCCCCAGGGGGCCAAGTGCCTTGGTTGCGTCTCGTGTGGGGTCCGCCACCAGGTGTTCCCGACCGTTGCCATGAGCCTCCTCATGAAAGAAGACGAAAAGGGTTATCGCCCGAGCGGTAATCAAGGCCCGTTGCGACGGATAAATACCCATTTCCATGAGTTTCCTACCTGCGGGGTTGCCTGTTTCTCGAGTCTCGACCAGATTATTCATGATGACGATTCGGCGTCCCACGGCTTTCCGCACCATCATGTCATTGGGACGGTTATAGGCGATGCCGATATGTCCCCCGGCATTTTGGTGAGCGGTGGCAAAAAGGTTGTCGACCACAAAAACGGGTGGGGGGATCCGTTGCTTCCGAGGTTTTTTGAAGACATCCTCCACGGGCAGATGCTCTTCGAAGAGTGGATAAGCTGCTTTGAGTGCTGCCAAACTTGCCTCTTTCTCGGGACTCTTGATCTGAATCACCCCTAAAAATTGGGCCAACCACCCGCGAATTTTATCCATGTATTGTTCTACGGCACCGATGTTCATGTCCAGGCCCCCTTCGGTGAGTCCCACCCAGGCGCGGTCATTGTTGGCAAAATCGTTGGTGCGGAAGGCGATTGCGGCGGTGCGGAGATAGTGGGCCACTTGCGGTGTGTCGGCGGCAAATAGGTTGGCTGCCCCATCCAGTAGGTCCGCCGCAGGACTCAGCCAATTTTGGAACACCTGGCAATAGGGGATGGCTTCCAATGTTTCGGGTGTTTTCCACTGAAAGATATGTCTCTGATGACTATCCAAGTCCGATCCTTTTGGGACCAAACGATGGAACTCCTCAGCGGTCCTGATCTCTGGGGGATACATGCCGCCACCTGGCGGTCGTGTCACGTCTTCCCATCCGGGTAAGAAACAATGGGGCTGATTTTGGCTATCCGGTTGGAGAAAATCAAAAGGCCCGGCAAATCGAACATAGTAGGGTCGTAGCGGGGCATAGGCCGGCGTCTCCATCACAAGCCGCTCAAAGGTCTGTCCGTAGGCGTTACTTTGCAACCGATGCGGCACGGCCAGGAGTTGCATCGCCCTCCCGACCATTCTTAATCCCTCCTGTTGCGCGGTGGGAAGGGCATAGAAAGCGGGAGGGACCGGTAATCGCACTTCGTATAACAGTCCTTTGAATCCATCGGCGCGAGTCTGAATGGCAGCTGGATCGAGTGTCAGTGGGAGACCGAAGTGTTGTTCCAATGTCGCCACGTCAGCGGCGTTGGGGATGCCAAAATTGCTCAGGGCTTGGGTGCGTGAAGTCATCATTCCCTATCTTCGTATGTTTGACAAAATAAGTTGTCAAATTAAGGATTTTTTTCAAAGACGCAACTCAAGACCCATCATCTGACGAAAAGAGGCAGTAGCAAGCGAGTTTGTCTTAAATTTCATTGTTGAATAATTCACCATTTAGGTGTACAAAGGTCCATACGTTTGAATCGGAGTTATCGGGCAATTTATGAGGTTCGCTCGGAAGGGCCGCCGCGAATCATTGAAGTTCAGGAGGTGACGAAACATGGCTACTGACGCCGCAAAATTTTTGGAGGCCAAATTTGGGCCACTCACTTTGGGACGGCTTGTGATGGCCATTCGCCAATGTGAGGAACTGAGTCAGGTCGAGTTTGCCAAGCAGCTTGGGATCTCAAAATCCCATCTTTGTGACATCGAACAAGGGCGAAAAAACATTAGCCCCGAGCGGGCTGCCCGTTTTGCCCGCCTTTTGGGCTATTCCGAGCCGCAATTTGTCCGGCTGGCGCTGCAGGGCTTGCTGGATGAGGCGAAGATTCGGATGGTGGTGAGTGTGAAGGCGGCGTAGGTATTAGCTTATCGGTAGCGTGGCCACAATCCAATCGAGGGTCAATATCATGGGGTTGGTGTCGCCCTGGGTCATACGGTAATAATATTTGCGCAGGCTGTCGGTTTGGGGGGCGGTGTAGTGGGGAATGGGGAGTCGGGTGACGGTAAAACCCTTTGCACTCAAAAAGCGGTAGGCCTCGTCGGCGGTGTCGGGTCGTTCGGTTACCAACTGCAGGAGGGTCCCCGGCTTGGCCATTTTTAGGGCTGGTTTGAGATAGTCTTTCACCTGGTCTGGATTGGGCAGAAAAATATAGATACCGTCCAGACTCAGTTCGCTTGATGGACCGTCCTTCTTTCGATTGCGAAGTATTTTGAGCACATTTTCAAAAGTGGCCCCGCCTAGAGGGAAAACATTCTTCGGTAGTTGAAATCTTTGCAGCGCGCTAGATTTTGCATCAATGGCGACTACCCTGGATGTGGGGTGGCGTCGGGCCAGTTCGATACTCAACTCTCCATCGCCGGCCCCCAAATCACCGATGAATTCCATGGACTGTGAGTGGTAAAAATAATGCTCAAAGATTGCTTGCCCCTCACCACAAGAGGGGGCATGCCAAATGGCCTCTGCGATGGTTTCCCCAGCAGTGAACAGATCTTTGGGACCATTCATATGGTGTTGGGTGACATAGGGAGTGTCATTCTTGCCGCATGGAACGGCCACCTCACCGATGGTCGGGTCCGTCAATTCGGCGAGGGGAATTTGGTTCATAGCAGCCAAAAATACCAACCAAGAGGCCGACGATTGATAGCTGGAGGTTGCGCCGGTCTGAAAGATGCTCGAAGAGTCAATGTGCCGTCCCGCCAGGAGTTCGCTAAGACCGTTGCGTAGATCGTGCGGGAGCATGACCGCCAGTTCGGCTGAAAACTCTCTGCGCAGGGAGACGAGCGTGGGTTGATCCCTTTCTTGTCCTGAGGATGGAAGGTCGCTGATACGAGACAGCCATGCTTGTTGCCGTGTGTTAGGCAGTTTGGATAAGTGGGCCAGTGCTAATTCGAAGATGGGAATGCGAAGGGATGTTGAGCCATTGACCATACTTGCTTTTCGTCGGTTGTGAGATAAAGTTGCCTCCGGAGTTTCAAAAAGGTGATATGAATAAAAACACCCGTCTCGTGTATTCCAGCAACCCAACCCTGAACCAGAAGTGCCCCAAGTGCCAAGAGAATATCACTGAGTGTGTTTGTGTTCCAGAAGTTGAGGTGAGTTCCTATCATTTTGTCGCGGTACTGCGCATTGAAAAGGCCGGGCGTGGGGGGAAGACGGTGACGGTGGTGGATCAGTTGCCCAAATCGGAAATCTTTCTGCGGGAGCTGTGCACTGAGCTCAAGAAGAAGTGCGGTGCGGGCGGGACCTATGTCATGAGCGGCAAAGAGGGGGTGATTGAGATTCAAGGGGATAAGCGGGAGTCGATTCGGGGTCTTCTGGGCAAGAAGGGGATGAAGGTTAAAGGTTAGCAACATCTCTATAAATCTTCCGATAACCTAATAATGTTCCGCGATCTATCAAGATTGTATCAACAACCGCAGGTGCAAGGCCTCCTGGGCTCGATGGCGCGATTGGGAAGTCAGGGGGTTCAACAGCTGCTGGATGTCACCAGACGTCTGTCGGGGCGGCTCGACTCGTTTGAATCCTTCCCCCCTACGCAAGGCATGAAAATGGTTAGGGAGGGGCTGGCTATTGCCGATCAAGGCCTGCAAGGGGCTGCTAAACAATTGGCTGATTATGTGGCCCAGGTAGAAGAGCCATTTGCGTGGTTTGTTGATGCCGTCAAAGAACAAGGCGTTCGATCAATTCGGCTAGAGGCCTTCATTCGATCACAAAACGAGCGAACGGCAAGTTTGATTGCTTCCTATCCGGAACGTGACCGTTTTGCCGCGGCCCTGGCAGAAAAAGCGAGCCAGACGGAACATGGGGTCCCCCTCCCAACCAAGACGGGAAATTTTTATAGCCGCCGCGATCCGGGGCAGGCACAGCCCATCTGGTATTATCAAGATAGCACCGGTGCAGAAAGAGAACTACTCAATCCGACTACGATGAGTACGGCATTGGGGCGGCCCGTTACGATCGCTGAAGTTCGTCCTTCACCCTCCGGTCGTTATGTGGCGTACCTGGTTCGTGAGTCTACGAGTGATGTTTCGCATCTTTACATTAGGGATGTGTCTGACGGTAAGAATCTTTATGATGAAGGCATTGCGGGAACCATGGCCGCCGATGTTCAGTGGCGTCCTGACGAACTGGGATTTTATTACATGGGGATGCCGATGGGCCCTTACACCCATCCAAAAACCTCTATTCGTTTGCATCAAATCGGCACCGGTGTGGCCAGCGACAGGGTGATCTATGAGGCGCGTCATCCGGTCAATTGGGTTTCGCCAAAATTGTCACCTGATGGCAAGCTATTGATCATTGGCGATTACAAATCCCGCGACCAAACAGATTATGTGGCGGTTGATACCACCAAACCGGATCATCCCGTCCGTGACCTATTGAGGGATTGCCCATGGAAGGTCCATTTCATCGCAGGCTATGACCGCATTTTTCTCCTCACGAACGAAGCGGCGCCGAACTGGCGGGTTCGGGTTCTGGACACATTTGGGGCTGATTTTTCCGAGCGGCGTGATTTGATCGCGGAAGCGGATCCCATGATTGGGGAATACAATCTTCTGGGGGGCGAAGGATCAATGGTGGTGACATCGAAATATTTGTTGATTCACACCATTGTTGAGGGAGGCAGTGAGCTAAAGATTTATGATCTTGGTGGGAGATATCAGCACAGCCTCAATTTGCCCGGGGCGGGGCAGGTGAGTCATCTGACTGTCAATCGTTTGACAGAAACGGTGAGTTTCCATTTTGAATCTCCGCTTTATGCGCTTCAAGTGATGGTGGGCGATTTGGCGACAGGAGAGGTCAAAGCGATTCATGCCGCGACTCCCTTGATTGATCCTAAAAATTTCACGACGGAGCGAATCACCTTTGATTCCACGGAGGGGGCACGACCCACGATGATTGTGGTGCGTCCCAAGGATAAACCGTTGCATGGTACGATGCCCATGTTGGTCCACGCATATGCGGGTGGTGGGTCGGCAAAACTCCCGGAGTTTCGTCCCGAACATGCCGTCTGGTTGGAGGCCGGTGGGGCCATTGCCTTGGTTCAGGCCCGTGGGGGCGGTGAGCAGGGCCAGGCCTGGGTTCAAGCGGGGTTACGCGAACATAAACTGAACAGCGTGCGAGATGTGATTGCGGCTACGGATTATCTGGTACGACATCAATACACCTCACGACGTCATCTGGCTTTTTGGGGTCGTAGTTGGGGCGGATTGTTGGCCAATATGTTGATTGCCTTTGTCCCGGGAGAATTTGCGGCGATTTCACCGGTGGTTCCGATGGCGGACATGGTGCGTTATCCAGAGATGGGGATAGGTAGGATGTGGAAGGACCAGTTTGGTGATGCCGCCAATCCGGAAGAACTAGCTTGGATGCGGTCCCTTTCGCCGTTACATCAACTTCGGGAGACGCGCTATCCTGCCGTCCTGACCCTGTGCGGAGAGAAGGATGACCGAGTGGGTCCGGCGCACAGCTACATGATGACAGCGGCCCTCCAGCGTAAACAACAAGGTCCGGCCCCCATCCTCCTACACACCCAATACGGTGCCGGCCATAGCGGGATTGGCAACCGGACCGATGACGACCGGGTCAGTGCCATGATGTTGGCGTTTTTGTGGAATCACACAAGATAGACCAATATTCTTGCTAAAAATACCTTGATATGGTATACCTTTATTAGGTATTAAAGGTTAATGGCGATTCAGTCTTTTAAGGAACTGGAACTTCAGGTCTTTTTTGAGTCCGGAAAGGTTCCCAAGAAGGCCGAATGGCAAGGCGTTAAGAAAATCGTAACCAGAAAGCTTGATATGTTGCATTATGCCCATGTCTTGGATGACTTAAAATCGCCACCTGGAAATCGACTCGAGTCTTTGCAAGGTGAACTAAAGGGGCAACACAGTATTCGAGTCAATGACCAATGGAGAATTGTTTTTGCATGGACTCCTCAAGGGCCCGCGAAGGTTTATGTTACGGACTATCATTAAGATTTAGGGAGGTTTGTATGAAGAGAAAACCAACGACGCCTGGAGCGATTTTACAGGAGGAATATTTACTCCCTCTGAGACTGACTCAAAAAGAGTTTGCGGATCATATAGGTTGCGATGTGAAGGTGATCAACCGCTTAGTCAACGGGCGCACTGGTGTCACTGCCTCTCTCGCCCTAAAACTTGCAGCCACACTCAATACAAGCCCGGAATTTTGGCTCAACGCGCAAAAGGCCGTTGATATTTACAAGGCCTCAAAAATTATTGGCAGACTACCCAAGGCCCTGATTATTGGTGGTCATCTGGCTCATGCTTAATGGGGACCATTCGTGATTTTTTATCCCCTTCAAACCATTGAAAGAGGCATGTGGCCACGAAGGCCCCAAAAATTTGGGCGATGATGAATGGCAGGACATCGGCGGGGCGGATGCCGGCAAAGGTGTTGGTGGTGGCGCGTGCGATGGTCACCGCCGGATTGGCGAATGACGTCGAAGCGGTAAACCAGTAGGCCGAAGTAATGTATCCCCCCACGGCAAAGGCGATGATGGGCGTGCTGTAGCGTTTGCAGCCGTGGATGACGGCTAACAGCCCCAAGGTCGCGATCCACTCGCTGAACCACTGAGAAGCTCCCCCACGGGCATGCTGGGAAATCATTAAAATGGGATGACCAAACATCAGATGGGCGCACCAAACACCCAGAAAGGAGCCCATGATCTGGGCCAAAAGATAAGTCGTGACTTCGATGCGAGACAACCGTCCTTCTAAGGCCATCGACAGCGTCACGGCAGGATTGAAGTGAGCCCCTGAAATGGGGGCGAAGATCAAGATCAGGACAATCAAGGCGGCACCGGTGGCCAAGCTATTGGCCAGCAGGGCCAAGGCCACGTTCCCACCCGCTAATTTTTCCCCCATGATGCCCGAACCAACCACGGCACACAGCAAAAAAGCGGTGCCGAGTAGCTCGGCAACAAACCGACGGTTCATTGGTTATCCTGCCGCTCGCCAAATAACTTCGCATCCAGCGAAAACTTCCCCGGTCCCACCGTCATCATGAGGATGGCAATCCCCAAATAGACCAAGGCTGGTTCGTAGGATAATCCCCCCGTCGGATTCACAAAGGAATCATGGCGTATCATCAGGTGCATATGGACCGCGACTGTCATCGTGCAGGCGATGCCGAAGGAGGCTAGGGGTGTCAACAAACCAAATATCCAGGCAATGCCTCCGCCGAACTCGGAAATGGCGGCCAAAAATTGGAAAAAACTGGGCACCGTGGCCTCGGGGCCCATCCAATGGAAGGGATGTTGTATTTTTCCCGCCCCATGGATGATGAATGCGCTTCCAACAATCAAGCGGAGCAGCAAAAGTGCGGCGGATGCCAATGGTTGTTGTGGCGTCGGTTGAAAGATGTTTTTCAATTTAATCATTTGGACTCCTTTCTATTGTGCGATTTATCCTACTTTATTAGTTATAAGATAGGTGGGGCTGAGAAATCCAAGGTATTTTTAATAGACGGAGAAGATTGACGAATCCAAAAAAATCGGTAGATCTACCTTAAATGAAAAAGCTCATCCAAGGGATCATTGATTTTCGCAAGCACGGGATGGCCGACTATCGCGAGAAGTTTTCCAAGCTGGCCTTGGGGCAATCTCCAGACACGCTCTTCGTTGCCTGTTCGGATTCGCGGGTGGTGCCTAACTTATTCGCCTCCACCGACCCTGGCGATTTGTTTGTCATTCGAAATGTCGGCAACCTCGTGCCTCCCTGTGATGCGGACGGTCATTCAGAGGGAGACAAATCCGAATGGGCGGCCGTCGAGTTCGCCATTCTTCAGCTCAATGTTTCCGATATTGTCGTGTGCGGACATTCGGAATGCGGGGCCATTCGAGCCATTCTCCAGGGGCGCCAAAAAATTGCGGGCGAACATCTCAGCTCCTGGCTTGAATTTGGCGAACAAGCCTCTTCGATGCTGGCTAAGATTGAATTTCCCAAACCATTTCTTGCCGAACACAACAAGATCTCCCAGGCCAATGTCCTGCTCCAACTGGACCATCTTAAAACTTATCCCCTGATTCAGGAGAGAATGAAGGCGGGGCGTTTGCACCTCCACGCTTGGTGGTTTGATATTGCTTCAGGTGATGTTTGCGCCTTCGATGAAAACACAAAACGGTTTGCGCTGATTGATGGATAAAGAATGGCGGGTTACGGCACGACACCGTTGGTGCCGTGACAGGAGGCGCAGCTGCTCAACCCTTCATCCAAGGCCTGTTGGTAGATTGCTTGGATGTCGATCGGAAGCCCGGTGCGGTTTTCCAAATGAATATTTTCGAGATTGTGGCACAGGGTGCACTCGGCGCGTCCCCACCCTTCGGGATGTTCTTCCTCAGTGAGCAGTAAGCCTTGCGGGGAGGTGAGGAGGTTGCCGAAGTCTTCGCCGTCGTTGGTCGCGCTTTGGTTGCACGACGACAAGCCCATCCAAGCCGGCAGCAGGAGCAGCCATAACGCATATTTTAGTGGTTTCATCGGATCGATGTCCCCCTTCCTGCATGGCAGCTCTGGCAATAGTCGACGGTGTGGCAGGCATCGCATCGGTGCGGATTGGATCGGGCCTCGATCGAATGAAAGAAACGGAAATTTCGCGGGTGCATCCGAGTTTGGATGGTATCGCGCCGGCTGTGGCAATTGAGACAAAACATCGCATTGGTGTGGCATTGGACGCACTCCTGGGGATTTTGCTTGGCATAGACTTGGTGCTTGTTTAGCCAGTCGGTCAGGTGACTCTTGGGTTTGGGCGGGATTTTGCCGTGACAGACGGTGCACTCGTTCGTGGCTGCCAGGGGTGGGTTGGGGTTATTGTGACAGAGGTGGCACCCCATTTTGTTGATTTTTTCCCGGTTGCCAAAAGAATCTGGGTCGGCATGGCAGGTTTCGCAAGCGACCGAGGCCGCTTCAAAGAGCGGCGTGTGCATCTCATGGTCGTAGAGGTCGAATGGGTGCGGTTTCTTTTTTCCCCGAGCGGCCAGGGAAAGACCCGAAAACAGGATAATGAGACAGAGGCCAGCGATGGTGATGCGCTTAAATTTTGTGTCCATAGTGGTAATCAATCCTCATGGAACCGCGAACGTCACGGGTCAGCAGGTTGTTATTGTTGTATTCGATGCCAGCGGCAAGGGTCCAATCCTTCAGAATCTCATATCCGGTCCAAAAATTACTCGAGAAGGCGATGTCATTGTCATTGGTGATCTTCCGATAGCTCGCGAAATCGACCGCCGCATCGATGAACCATCGTTCGGTGAGATCTTCATGGGCCGAGAGACGCACGCCCTGCGCGTTACCACCGAAACTGCGGGACAGATAGTAACTTGGCTGAAAATAAAGCCCGATCGTTTCCCATGAGACGGGGAGTCCAACCTCCAAGAGGTGACCGTTGCGCCGGTCGTTTTTGTGAGCCTCGATGCTCTGGTAGGCATAGCTTTCAACCAGTTGCAGATAGCGGGTGAAGGTCCATGTGGAGGAGAAACGCCAAGTCAACATGTGACCTTGAGTAAACAGGCCGAGAATCGTGGGGCGGTTGGTGTCTCGGTTCACATTGAAATAGTTGAATTCCGTATTCAGGGCGAGCCAGCGGGTCGGGTAGAGATCAATCCCGGCGGTCCCGGTGTTTAGCACCTTGGCGGTCGTATCATATTCGGCCAGGGCATAGAGTGTCTGGGTGCCTTGAAACTGTTGGGATAGGTCGAGCCCAACCAGGAATGCGTCATTACGTCTCAGATCGTTGAGGCGGGTGTTGTTCTTCTGCCACGCCGCATGAAGCCGCACGCGGGTATGCGCTAGGTCGCGCAGCCCCACTGAGAGACCGGTGATCAGACCGTCGTTTTGATTGAAGTCGCCTCGTTCCACGCTGCGGGGAATGCCCGAGTAAACGCCGATCTCTAACAATCGGTGCGGGTAGAACGTCGTTTGGATCCCGTCGAGCATCTGCACTGAAAAACCCTGATTGACGAATTGGCGGCCAAAGTCGACTTGAACGGACTCGACCGGTCGAAAATGAAGCAGCGCCTGGTAGAGGTCGTAGTCATGCAGCGATTGCTGAAAGTCCCGAACATAGCGCATATCGGTCTGGACGCCCAATTGCCATTTGCCAATTTCCGCAACCCCCAGACCAAGGTATTCATTGATGGGGAGTTCTTGCCGACCATTCACGGCCTCACGGGCCTGACCCAAGGTCGTGGTGTCCCATTGCAAAGAGGCGGCCTGTAGGGGAGCCGCGAGGCAGAGGAGGGAACACAAGAGGGGAGCGTAGTTTTTCATATTTTATTCCTCACACAACGCCGGGTCATTCTGACAAGGATCGGTGTATGGTACCGGCGGACAATCGGGTAATTTGGGTGCCGGTGGTTTCGTGGTACCGTGGCAGTAACTGCCGCAGAGCCCATCCTTGTTTCCGTTGCTGTTGTAAGAGCGATAGCCGTCAAAATGACAGGAACCGGCCGTCCCCCCGCCGCAGGTATTGCCGATAGCCGCGGTCCACAAGGGACTGTTGGTTGGGGTGATTCCGATGACCGGTGTGACCCCGTCTTTGGTGGAAAACAGCGGGCTATAAAAGAGGAAAAAGGCGTGGGACCAATTGGTGATCTTGGGCGGTCCGCACTGGTTCGTGACCACCGGTTCCCACGCTGCATCCTCATAGCTGACATGCGGGTAGGCCCAGTGGCAGGTGTAACAGAGTGACTGTGATTTGAGCGAGGCCTTCGTGTCCGTCGGTTGGAAGGGGAGCGGACCGCCATGGCATTGTTGACAGGTCGCATTGTAACTTTTTCCATGACCGGCGCCGGTTGCCCATCCCGAGGCGGGATGAGGATAGCCCGCATGACACTGGGAACAAGAAACCTTCGAGCCTCCTCCGTCCAGCGCGGCGCCATGACAACCCTGGCAGCCTCCCTTTGCCTTCTCGAAGGTGTTGGCCCCCGGCAGGCCCAGGACATATTTTCCATGCTGGGTCTTTTCTTTCCAACCCGACTCATGGGGATAGCTGGCATGACAGCTCTTGCATCCTTGGCTGGCGGTACCCGCCTGGTCCTCATTCTTGTGGCAGGTTTGGCATTCGGCGATCTTGCCCGCGGTATTCAAGATCATCGTGCCATGCCCCTCCTTGTTCTGCCAATTGGGATCGGTGTGGGGATAGCTGGCATGGCATTGGGTGCAGGAGACCTTGGAATGGCCCCCCTTGAGGTCGTTTCCATGACAGAGTTTGCAACTAGTCTTGTCATTCTTGAGCGTCTCCAAGACGAATTTTCCGTGACCTTCCCCTTGTTTCCAGTTGGGAACCGTGTGCGGATAATTTTCATGACAACTCTTGCAGCTCTTGTTGGAGATCCCTCCCGTGTAGTCAGTCCCATGGCAGGTCTGGCATTCCGTCATTTTTTTACCCGTGGGATCGCCCAGCAGGTACTGGCCATGCCCTTGAAAGGTCCCCCAGCTGACCGGTTCAATGCCCGCTGATTGATGCTTCAAATAGCTGGGATGGCAGCTTTTGCACGATTGAAAGCCGTTGGGCGCCTTGTCCAGGCCGCTGCCATGACACGTTTTGCAAATTTTTATATCCTGTTTGGCCAAGGGGCCATGGACCCACCCCGAATCCCAATCGGCGGGATGGGGATACGTTTTGTGGCAGCCGTTGCAGCCAATCCCCTGGGCTACTCCCGGGATGGGTGACAAATCGGTGCCATGACAGTGGGCCGTGGCGCACGAGGTGTTGCCATTGGTGACCACGTACGAGCCATGCTGGTTGGATTGTTTCCAGTTGGCGGTATGAGGGTAAGGGGGGTGACAGCTGAAACACGAGGGATTTTTGCCCCCTTTGAAATCATTCCCATGGCATGGCGCGCATTCCGTTCGGGAATGGAGCAGGGTGTATTGCCCATGCCCTTCATAATCGCGCCACGCCTTTCCCTCCGATTTATTGAAGGACTGATTCAATGTTTTGTGCGGAAACGAGGCATGACAGCTGAAGCAATTATAACCGTCCTGTTTGACGGTCAGGTCCGCGCCGTGGCATAGCGTGCACGTTTGCACACTCCCTTGATAGGCGGTTTGGACCCGCTCGCCATGTCCGCCTTGGAAGGGGACCCATAATTTTTTCTCGGGATGGGGATAGTCCGCGTGACAGGAGTAACAATTTTTCCCGCCCAACATTTTCTGAAAGTCATTGCCATGACACTCTTGGCAGACGGTTTTGCCCAGGGTTGTAGCGGTGCTGCCATGCTCTTTCAGCCAGGTGGCGGGATGGGGATAGATCTGGTGGCAACTGTTACACGAGACCTCCGAGATGCCCCCCTTGAGGTCGCTGCCGTGGCATTGCGTCGCGCACTCTTCCTGGCCATTTTGCAAGACAAAGGCGCCATGCGCGTTTTTATCCCCCCAGCCTGGAGCGTGAGGGTAGTTGTCGTGGCACTGATAACAGCTCGTCTGGCTGTTTCCACCCTTGAGATCGGCGCCGTGACAAACCTGGCAAAGCTCTTTGCCCCGCTTCTTGACGGCCATCCCATGTTCTATTGCCTCCGACCAATTGTCATTGTGGGGATAGGTGGTGTGGCATTGTGTGCAGGATACTCCGGAGATTCCCCCCTTGAGGTCGCTGCCGTGACATTGGGTGGCGCAGCCGGCCTGACCGTTTTTCAGAACAGCGGCCCCATGCTGGGCGGGATCCTCCCAACCCTCTTCATGCGGATAGGTGGTGTGACACTGAAAACAGCCTACGTTGCTGTCCCCACCTTTTAAGTCCGCTCCGTGACACGCACGGCAAAGCGACTTATTATTTCCTTTCGCCAGGATGCCATGCTTTTCTGGCGTTCGCCAATTGGCGGTGTGTGGGTAGACGGAGTGACAGAGATTGCATGAGACCTGGGAGAGACCTCCCTGCAGATCGGGGCCATGACACTGGGTTGCGCAGGAAGACTTACCATTTTTCAGCGCCCATTGTCCGTGCTGATCCTTGTTCACCCAGTTTTTTGGGTGGGGAAATTGGTTATGACAGGAGGTACAGGCTGGCGGAGCCCCTTTTTGCGCATCGGTCTTGTGGCATTGTAAACAGGCATCAAAGCCATACTGCTGGGCGGCCGGACCATGTTTTTGGGGTTCTTTCCATCCCTCGGGATGTGGAAAAATGGGGGGGAGGGGGGTGCTGCTATCCGGCGATATGCCGGAACTGTCTACCGTATCCCCTGAGGGATTACCGGCATCGGCCCCGCCCGAGCGCAACTTATCTTGCGCGCATCCGACCAGGACCAACAGGATCAATGGGACAAATGTTTTCACCAATGATCTCATCGCTCATGATTAGCACAAGTTGTTCTTTTTTTTGATGATCTTCGTCATATGATTGGGTAAGCCTCGTCATGGCTTAAATGGAGGAACGGGTTGTCTAGAGACCTGCTCGCTTGAGTCTCAGGGCATTGGCTATCACCGAAACAGAACTCAAACTCATGGCGAGAGCGGCGATCATTGGGTTCAGGAGTAGCCCAAAAAATGGATACAGCACTCCCGCGGCAATGGGGACACCGAGGGTGTTGTAAGCAAACGCAAAGAAGAGGTTTTGTTTAATGTTGCGCATGGTGGCCCGACTCAGATGCCTGGCGCGCACTATGCCGCGCAGATCTCCCTTGACTAAGGTCACTCCGGCACTTTCCATGGCCACGTCCGTGCCGGTGCCCATCGCAATACCCACATGGGCTTGTGCGAGGGCCGGGGCGTCGTTGATGCCATCGCCGGCCATTGCGACTTGATAGCCTTGGGCTTGTAGTTCCGTTATTTTTTGGGCTTTTTGTTCCGGGAGGACGCCGGCGATCACGTCATCAATGCCTAACTTCTTTGCGACAAATTCGGCGGTCGTTTGATTATCACCCGTCATCATCACGATGCGAATATGATCCTCCCGCAAGGCCCGGATCGCTTCTGGCGTTGTTTCCTTGATGGGATCGGCCACTCCCAGTAACCCTGCCAGTTGCTGATTAAGCGCCACATACATCACTGTCTGTCCCTGGGAACGGAGCTCATTGACATGGGCCTCAACCGATAAAACAGCAATGCCAAGATCTTCCATGAGACTTTGATTTCCCAGGGCCACACTTTGGGTGCCAATTTTTCCTTGCACGCCTTTGCCGGTGATGGATGCGAAGCCGTCGACTTTTTCAAGCACGAGCGATTTTTCTTTTGCCGCTCTCGCAATGGCGTTGGCCAAGGGATGTTCGCTGCCGGCCTCCAGACTGGCCGCGTATTTGAGCAGATCATTGGAGGGTAAGCCTGTTTGGGGCTCCAGTGTCACCAGTTTGGGCTGGCCCAGTGTCAGTGTGCCGGTTTTATCCACCACGAGCGTATCGATCTTACGCAGTATTTCGATGGCCTCGGCATTTTTAAACAGGATGCCAAGCGTGGCCCCTTTGCCCGTCGCCACCATGATCGAAAGTGGCGTGGCGAGCCCCAGCGCGCACGGGCAGGCAATGATGAGGACGGCGACGGCATTAATGATGGCAAAGGCCATGCGCGGTTCCGGTCCAATCAGCGACCAAGTCGCAAAGCTCACCGCGGCAATCCCGATGACCACGGGCACAAAATAACTGGAAACCACGTCGGCCAATTTTTGAATGGGCGCACGGCTGCGTTGAGCCTCGGCCACCATGTGAATGATTTGCGCCAGTAGGGTGTCCGCACCGACCCTTTTGGCGGCGATAATCACCGAGCCGGTGCCGTTGACGGTGGCGCCAATCACGGTATCGCCGATATTTTTTTCAACAGGGATCGGTTCACCGGTAATCATGGATTCATCAATGGAACTTTGACCTTCCAGGACCATGCCGTCCACCGGCACCTTTTCACCGGGACGGACACGGATTTTATCGCTTATTTGTACTTGATCCAGTGCCACGTCTTGTTCCGTACCATCGGGATTTACTCGTCTTGCAGTCTTGGGTGATAAGCCCAGCAGGGACTTGATGGCCGCGTTGGTCTGTGATCTAGCCTTGAGTTCCAAGACCTGCCCCAAGAGAATGAGTGTCACGATCACGGCCGCCGGTTCAAAGTAGGTCTCGACGGTGCCCGTTCCATCTATCAATGATACTGGGAACAGGGTCGGCATCAGCGTCGCGACCAAACTATAAAAATAAGCCACTCCAACTCCCAGACTGATGAGCGTAAACATGTTGAGCGAACGATTTACGAGAGATTTCCAACCACGCACAAAGAACGGCCAGCCGCACCATAAGACTACCGGTGTCGCCAGGATCAATTCCGACCAGCGCATCCACTCATGGGAAAACATGGCGAAGATAAGCGGCATGCTAAAAACGCAGCCAACCCAAAATCTTTTTTTCATGTCTTTCAGTTCATTTTGATCATCGTCCACGGAGGCTGTCGTTGTTTCCAAGGCCATGCCGCAAAGGGGGCAGTCCCCCGGCCGGTCCCGAATGATTTCGGGATGCATCGGGCAGGTGTATTGGTGATGGGTTTGATGAGGAGGTGAAATCGACTTTACGGTCTTGCAACAAGCATGGTCTTTTTGCATCTCTTGGCTGTATCAAAGATTTTTCTTCATAACAATCAGGGGATTTTTCTTCATGATTTTTTTCCAGTTATGTTATTGTTCTTAAAGGAGAAAGATTATGAATAAAGCTCTAAGCTTTGGTGGTTTGGTTTGGGTGTCTTGGCTTTTTTTGCAGCCAGCTTTGGCCGCATCAAACTCAGATCCCGAAGCCCAATATTGCGTTTTTGAACAGCAGGATCGTTCCAAGGTGGCCTCACGGGTTGATTGGCTCTCGATCGTCAAATGCTTGGATGCCGCGAGCATTGCGGGGGTAGGGTGGGTCAAGATTGAAGGTCCGATGACCTACCCACAGGCTGCCTCTCTCGTAGACGCGATGCGGGTCAATGGAGGGAAGGATCCTGCCTCCGAATCGGATCGCTTTCACAGCCATTGCGATCATCATTACGTGGTTTGGAAAAATAATTCTGTGCAACCGCCCAAACGGTCTTTTTCCCGGGCCGATGCCAATCCCGGGCCGGGTTATAGCCTGGAACAACCGAATCTTTGCTGCGAGGATGCGGCGGCCATTGTTTTTCCGGATAATAACGGAGGCAGCGATTGTCGCGCCTTTGACTTGATGTCGGTGCCTGGGGTTCGAGTGTCGTTGGTGAGCCGTCGTTGGGTTTCCTTGAGCGGTCCGGTCACTATTAATCAAAATCCGCCCATCCTGCTTGCACCGCTGGCTGGAGCACCCAGCTCGTCTTCTCCCGTTAATTGGTCGGGTAGTTATCATGGCCCCTGCACTTACGAAGACTTGAGCGTCAATTTGAAACAAACGGGCGAGGCCACCATGGAAGTGAGTCAAAAAGGTCCTCAAACCTTGACTCTCACTGCGCCTGGTGCCGCCCCGTTAGACTTAACGATCACCAGCGACCCCGCTACGGCGAAGGGGACTCTTGTGAATAAAATCGGGACTGCGGCCTCGGGCGGTGGGGCCAACATGGAGTACACGGCGGTCCTCAAGGGGGATTCGCTTTCGTTGATCATGGCGGCGATGACTGAGGGGCATCTTAACTTGTCTAACGGTTTGAACGGTACTCACAAGGGGAGTGCTTCCATGAACTGCTTGATGGTTCGGGGTGCAGCACCTAAGGATCCACGCTAAAATAACTTGAACAACTTTTATGGACATCCTGAGCTTGTCGAAGGATTAATTTATGGTTCGACAAGCTCACCATGTCCGTATTATTTTGGTGTAGTTCTCAAGCCATAAATACAAAAGGAGAAAAAATATGAAAATGATATTCCTCGAGGTTTTGAGTGTGGCTGTATTGTTTCTTCTTATGAATCGAGTGTGGGCCCAAGGGGGCGGAGAATACTGCGTCTTCGAACAGATGAATTCGAACAAGGTCATCAGTCGCATCGATTGGCTGTCCGTCGCCAAGTGTAGTGATGGCGGCCTGTTGGCGGGCGGAGGTTTGCAATCCATCAAGCAAGGCCTGTCCTTTGCCGAGGCGGCTGCGCTTGTGGATGCGATGCGGGTGAACCTGGGGACTTCTTCTTCGGGAGAGCAGGACCGATTTCACAGCCGATGTGACCACAGTTACCAGGTCTGGAAGCGAACCGATGGCGGGTCTCCGTCCAAGGCCTATACCCACGCGGATGCCAACCCGGGTCCGGGATATGCGCCCGATGTCTCCCATCTCTGCTGCGAGGATGCGGCAGCCCTGGTGTTCCCCAAGACGGGCAACGACGATTGCCGAAGTTTTGAGCTCATGTCGGTACCAGGGGCCCTGGTGACCTTACGGAATGGGCATTGGGTGTCCTCCGCCCCGCATACGGCTATTCCGAGTCATCCCCCGATCAATCTATCTTCTGCCAGTGGAGACAGTTCAGCACCCTCCAGCCTGCAAAATGTCGGGACTTGGCACGAGTGCGAAACACTTAGCAGCGAGATCTGTGGCACCTGGACTTGGAACGCCTCCAAGAAGCAATTCGATGCCCAATGGGCCAATGGCGCCAAGGCGCACCTCAAATTAGACAGGTTCGAATCCGACTCGGTCGTCGTGACCCGCGACGACCATGCGGGAGTTTCCGCGGGGATGATGGCAACCTATGTGGGACAGCGCAGCGGCAATTCCATTAGCGGCAACGTCACCTGGACTTACCGGGGAGGCATGCACAAAGGCACTTGGCGGGCGGAGATTAGGTAGCTACTTCCTAACCCGCGTAAATTCCGTCGTCATCGGTTTTTCACCCTTCCCCTTACCTTCGCATGTTTGTGCCATGTGATTTTTGTCTTTAAACACAATGGACAGCTGGCTCATGCTCGGGTCTTTTTTGGATTTGGCGCCTTCGATCTTCGCCAATCGGAAGGAGAGGGTGTCTTTGCTGCTACTGGTCAGCTTTAAGGTGGGGCGGTTGCGCATGATGCAATAATGGGTCATCGTGAGCTTGCCGTTATCGTCATAATAGACGGAGGCCATTTCATAGGGGGTACCGGGGAAGATTCGTTCCAACACGGCGCTGCCGCCGGCGGTCACCTCATATTCAGTAAACAGGCGTTGGCGTTTGCCAAACATCGAACTCACGGTACTCCATCGTCCGGCCAGGCCCTTGATGCGTTGTAATTCCGGTGAACTGGTGTCGGGCGGCATTTTCACGCCGCCGGCATTGGCAACCGTAACCAGCGTGAGTGCGAGAACCGAAATCATCATGAGTACTTTAAAAGCATGTTTCATATTGGCTCCTTTATAGGATTTTAGGATTTGTTCATCTTGCTAAAATTGGTAACGAACTTTGAGCTCCCGTGCGGCCTTCGCTTCATCCAAACGTCGATGTCCGGAGAGGTGGGGGGCTTTTTGGAGTTTTTCTGGATCGGTTTGGGCTTCTTGGGCGATGGCGATCATGGCGTCGCAGAATTGGTCGAGGGTGGACTTGGTCTCGGTCTCGGTCGGCTCGATCATCAGGGCGCCAAACACAATCAATGGAAAATAGATGGTGGGGGGATGGTAACCGTAGTCGATGAGACGTTTGGCAATGTCGAGCGTCGAGACATGGAAGTCTTTTTGTTTCTTGTCGGAAAAAACTGCTTCATGCAGCGTCCCTTCGCCAAAGGGGAGGTGATAGTGGGGGAGGAGTCGGGCCTTGATGTAGTTGGCGTTTAAGACGGCCAGCTCGGAGGCGCGCTGCAGGCCATCGGGACCCATCTCTCGGATGTAGGTGTAGGCCCGGACCAACATGCCAAAATTACCGAAAAAGGCGCGCACCCGGCCGATGGATTGGGCTTGGTCGAAATCAAGGGCATATGTAGGGGCGCCGCTCCAGCCAGAGGCTGGTCCGCCTCCGGCGGATGCTGCGCCCCCCCCGGGTAGCATATTAATTCTCGGCACCGGCAAAAACGGTTCCAAAAACTTTTTCACCGCCACCGGTCCCGCCCCAGGTCCACCACCGCCATGCGGGGTGGTGAATGTTTTGTGGAGGTTGAAGTGGAGGATGTCGATCCCAAGGTCGCCCGGCTTGGCCTTTCCCATCAAGGCGTTCATGTTGGCCCCATCACCGTAAACCAGGCCACCGCCCTCGTGGACGATACCCGTCACCTCCAAGATCTGGCGCTCAAACAAGCCCAAGGTGTTGGGATTGGTCAGCATCAAGCCGGCCACATCGGGTTTCATGTATTCGCGCAACACTTCGGGGGTCAGGATGCCATCGCGCCCTGTGCGGATCTGGACCACCTCAAAGCCCCCAAACGCGGCGGTGGCCGGGTTGGTGCCATGGGCGGAATCGGGGATCAGGATCTTGCGCCGTTTTTCACCCTTGGATTGGAGATAGGCCTGCATGATGAGGATGCCAGTCAATTCGCCATGGGCCCCCGCCGCCGGTTGCAACGTAACGGCAGACAAGCCGCTGATCTCGGCCAAGTAACGCTCCAATTCATACATCAATTGCAAGCAACCCTGCACGGTCTCCTGCGGTTGGAGGGGATGGACGTGGGCAAACCCGGTGTAGCGCGCCACTTCTTCGTTCAATCGCGGGTTGTACTTCATCGTGCAGGAGCCCAGCGGATAAAAATTGGTGTCGATAGAAAAATTCCACTGGGACAGTCGCGTGTAATGGCGGATGACCTCGGGTTCGGAAATTTCCGGAAGTCGTGCCGGTTGCCGGCGCGCCAGTGCGGGTGGAATGTCGTGTTTTTTTCCCTTCCAAGTGGGAAAGGAACAACCCTTCCGGCCCGGGGTGGAATTTTCGAAAAGCAGCGGTTCCTCAAATTGAATGCCCGAACGGGTTAAGTTGCCATTTTTCATGTTAAGATTCCTTGCAGGGCCTCGACATATTTGTCCAAATGATCCTGCTGATTCATCTCGGTGATGCAAAACAGCCAAGAGTCTTTGAGCTCAGGATACCAGCGCCCCAAGGCAATCCCACCCAGGATCTTTTGGCTTTGTAGTTGCTCGAGAATTTGTGGGGGCGGGCGTTCTGAACGGAGCACAAATTCATTAAACGTTGTCCCGGAGAATTTGAGTTTGATCCCGGAGATCTTGCCCAAGCGCGTCTTAGCCGTCTCGGAGAGTTGGAAGTTCAAGTCAGACAATTCGCGATATCCTTCCTTCCCCCAGAGGGCCATGGTGATGGCGCTGGAGAGGGCGCAGAGGGAGACATTGGTGCAGATATTGGAAGTGGCCCGTTCGCGGCGGATGTGTTGTTCCCGCGTGGCTAAGGTTAAGACAAAGCCCCTTTGGCCCGACTTGTCCACCGTCTCACCGACCAATCGACCCGGCAGATTACGAATGAACGCTCGTTTGGTGGCAAAGAAGCCGAGAAAAGGCCCGCCAAAACTGATGGGGACGCCCAGTGATTGGCCTTCGGCGACGGCAATATCCGCCCCCATTTCACCGGGGGATTGAAAAATCCCCAGTGAGAGGGCCTCGGAGGTGGCGGTAATGAAAAGGCCTTCGTGTTGATGGATCAGAGCGGCCACATCACTCAGGTCTTCCACGACCCCAAAGAAATTCGGATAACCGGCCACGACACAGGCCGCGTCTTGGTTCACTTCCTTTTTCAAGAAGTCGCGATCCAGGGTGCCTTCCGGGGTGAAAGGGATCTCGCGTATTTCTGCGTCTTGGTTTTTCAGATAGGTTTGCAATACTTCCCGGTATTCTGGATGCAAACTGCGGGCAACGAACACCCGCTTCTTTTCGGTAACGCGCAGGGCCATGAGCACGGCCTCGGCCACGCCGGTCGAGACATCGTAGTTGGAGGCATTGGCGATTTCCAGGCCCAGGATCTCGGCCACCATCGTTTGGTATTCATAAATGGCCTGCAGCGTGCCTTGGGCCACCTCGGGTTGATAAGGGGTGTAAGACGTGAGGAACTCGCCTCGTGAGGTCAAGGCGGGCACGGCACTGGGGATGTAATGAGAATAGGCGCCGCCCCCCAAAAAACTGATCCAATCTTCCCCATGGGCATTTTTTCGACTGAGGTCACGCAGCGTATTGCGGAGGTCAACCTCGGAGAGCGCTTCAGGAAGGGCTAAAGGCGAGGCACATCGCTTGCTAGCCGGGATGCTGGCAAAGAGATCGTTGATCTCCTTGACTCCAACCGTCTGCAACATGGCTTGAATTTCATCCGGGGTATGAGGAAGGTAGCGCAAGGCTATTCACCTTCCTCCTTCAGGAAGGCCTCGTACTCCTTGGCGGACATCAGATCCTTGAGCTCCCTGGGGTCGGTCAGCTCGACCTTAATCAACCAACCCTCCGCGTAAGGGTCTTCATTGAGAATCTCCGGGGTTTCGACGACGGGGTCGTTTGACTCGATGACACGCCCACTGACCGGCGCATAGATGTCATTCACCGATTTAACGGATTCCACCACCCCAAAGGTCTCGTCTTTCTCAAATTCTTCCCCGTCGTTGGGCAATTCGACAAAGACAATCTCGCCTAATCGCTCCTGGGCATAATCCGTGATCCCAATGGTCGCCGTTTTGCCATCTGATTTGACCCATTCGTGCTCCCGCGAGTATTTGAGGTCTTCCGGTAAATTCATAATGATCCGCTCCCTTACAGGTTATTTTTTTGTAACAGAGAAACGATAATCGCCTCTCTTTTTTTGCCCTCGATGTCAACCTGAATTTTAGGTTTTTTTGTAAAACGGTGTTGGGACAACAATGGCTCCGTATTTTTTACCTCGAATATCAACTTGCAATGTCGTACCATCCGCCGCAAATTCAATCGGGACGTATCCCATGGCGATGGCCTTGCCCAGGGTAGGGGTTTGGGTGCCACTGGTGACTTCGCCAATCTCTCTTTCTCCGGAAAAGAGTCGATAGTGTTCGCGTGCGACCCCTCTTTCTGTGAGCTCGAGGCCGACCAATCGGCGAGTCTCATTCCCCTTGATGCGACGCAACGCCTCTGCCCCGATGAAATCTCCTTTGTCCAATTTCACAATCCATCCTAGCCCCGCCTCCAAGGGGTTGATGCTTTCACTTATTTCGTGACCATGGAGGCAAAGGGCGGCTTCCAGGCGTAACGTATCCCGTGCGCCGAGTCCGCAGGGCAGGATATTTTCACCCCCCACTTCAAGAAGCCGTGCCCACAGGGCTGGGGCTTGTCCAGGTTCGCAAAAAATTTCGACACCGTCTTCTCCGGTGTAACCGGTTCGGGCCACCAACAGGGCTCCAAACTCACTGGCAATGGCGGTTAACCAGAAACGTTTGGCGGGTATCGCTGCTGCGCCCAGCACCCGTTCCAGGATGGTCAGTGCCATCGGGCCTTGCAGGGCCAAGAGGGCGTAATCGTCGCTGCGGTTGATGACTTCAACATCCCCGGTCCGATGGCTTCGAATCCACTCAAAGTCTCTAGTGGCATTGGAGGCGTTAACACACAGAAAAAAATGGTTATCCGCTCTGCGATAGACAATCAAGTCATCGATGACACCCCCCTCCGGCGTCAGGAGGGCGGAATATTGGCCCCTGCCTGGTTGGAGCTTACTGGCGTCGTTGCAAGTGACCTGTTGCACCAGCGCCAACGCGCCCGGGCCGGTGACATCGATTTCCCCCATGTGGCTTACGTCAAAGAGGCCCGCTTTTTGCCGAACGGTTTGGTGTTCGGTTACGAGACCCGCCTTGTATTGAACGGGCATCTCCCAGCCGGCAAAGGGAACCATTCTAGCTCCCGCTTTTATATGGGCATCGTAGAGCGGGGTTCTGAGACAAGATAAATCGGTCATAATATTCTCCTTTGTAGGGGCGTCCCGGTGGGACGCCCTCCGCGTGATGCCGAGGTCCAGGGCGACCCACCGGGTCGCCCCTACAGTTTCGCCGCCTGTAACGTATTCCACAACAGCATCGTAATCGTCATCGGCCCCACACCGCCAGGCACCGGTGTGATGTAAGCAGCCCTCTGGCTTGCCCCGGTAAAATCAACGTCTCCCTTGAGTTTGCCATCCGGAAGCCGGTTGATCCCGACGTCGATCACGAGCGCCCCCGGTTTGATCCACTCTCCGCGGATGACTTCCGGCCGGCCGAGCGCGGCCACCACGACATCGGCCCGGCCGATTTTTTCCGGAAGATTCGCCGTCTTGCTATGGGCGATGGTGACGGTGGCGTTTTGCTGCATCAGGAGGAGGGCGATCGGCTTGCCCACAATGTTGGATCGCCCCACCACAATCGCTTCTTTACCCTCCAACCGATAACCGATGGACTCAATCATCCTCATAATGCCCAACGGCGTGCAGGGCACCATGCTGGGTTGGCCGATCAGGAGATTGCCCATGTTGACGGGATGAAACCCATCCACATCTTTTTTGGGATCGATCGATCGGAGGATTTTTTGTTCATCGATATGTTTGGGGAGGGGCAGTTGCACCAAGATACCATGGACCTTCGCGTCCCGATTGAGTTGATCGATTAATTGAAGCAGCTCTGTCTCGCTGGTGGTTTCCGGCAGATGGTGTTGCTCGGCAAGGAACCCGGCCTTTTTGCAGGCAAGCTCCTTGTTACGGACGTAGACCTTCGAGGCCTCATTGTTCCCAACCAACACCGCCACCAGCCCGGGCACAATCCCCTTGGAGGATGAAAGCCGTGACACTTCCGTGGCGATTTCCCCCTGAAGCTGCGTGGCTAATTTTTTTCCATCAATGATTTGGGCCGGCATCGAGGGTGGGAGTTAAGCTGGAAAAATACGAATTGGCAACGTTTTTCAGGCAGCCCAAATAATTTAGTAACTCACCCGATTCCGCCCCGAATTTTTGGAGTGGTAGAGGAGTTCATCGGCCATCTTGAGCATGGCCTCGTGGGTTTTTAGGTTTTCGTGGGGGAGGGTGGCGACGCCCATGCTGATGGTGACGTGCAGTTGTTTGCCTTCAAATTCAAATACGTATTCGTCAATCTCTTTGCGGAGCCGTTCCGTCAGGGTGATGGCGCCTTCCGAGGGGGTGCCCTTGAGGATGATCGTGAACTCCTCGCCGCCAAAGCGGGCCAGGACGTCTTCGTTGCGGATCACGGAGCGGGTCAACTGGATGATCTTGCACAGCACGTAGTCACCGGCGGGGTGGCCGTAGGTGTCGTTGATTTTTTTAAAGTGATCGACATCCATCATCACCAAGGAGCAGGGGAGTTGGCTGCGCACGCTGTAGCTGAACTCTTCCTTGAGACGATCGTCAAAGTAGCGCTTGTTGTAGGCCCCGGTGAGCGGATCCACGACCGCCATCTTGTACAGTTCCTTATGAAAGACATTTTCGACATTGTCCTGAAAGGCAAACTTCAGGATGGTGGAAGAGGAGAGCTGGATCTTGTCTCCGTCCATCAGTTGGGCCTGGGTCACGCGTTGACCGTTGACGAAGGTGCCATTGGTGCTGCCGTTGTCTCGGATCGTGACCTTGCCTTCAGACAGTTTCAAAACGGAGTGCTGTCGGGAAATGGCGGGGTCATCGATCACCAAGTTGGCCTTGGGATCGCGTCCCAGGATCAGTTCGCCTTCTTGGAGGTGATGGATTTTTCCGACATGGGTGCCCGCCAAAAAAATGATGTAGGCGTTGCGCTCCTTTTCCGAAAGATCGGTGATGGAGGCGATGATGGTCTCTTCTCTCAGTTCTTCTTCCATAGGGGCGTAACCTAAGTCTGCATAATATATGCCAACTTATTGTATTATAACCTATTGGATTTGTTAGGTATAGTAAAAATTAAGGCCAAAAAAACACGGAAAAATTATCATTTTGAAAATTATCGCGTAGATTGATAAGAAATTCACCCCTAGCGGAGTTTTTTCAAACTTGCGCTGACGACCTCATTTTTGCCGCCAAAGATCTTAATTCCGCCAGACCAATCATGGTAGCCGGGTAGGGTCAGTTGGATTTGGTACGTCGTTTCTGGCGGCACTTGGGCCAGCCGAAAGGGGGTGCTGCCGATCATTTGGCCATTGAGCGAGACACTGGCCCCGGAGGGAATGGATTGGATCTCTAGCCCGCCAAAATTCATTTCCAGCGGGATGTTGAGGGTGGTGGGGGTTGCGTTGGTGACGGTGATGGTCCCCTCCCAAAAACGGTATTGTCCTAGCAGGAGGCCCACTTTTTTAACGGTGCCAATGGCCAAGCCCGTCAGTTGAGTCGGCGTGACCTGGTCTGTTTCCTGATCGTCAAGGAAGAGCCGTGCTCCCGGTGGGATAGAATTGATTTGAATGGAGCCCGTCACGGGTTGTTGGGTCACCAGGCGCGGCGGCGGTACAAACTGGGTGATCGCCACCGGGTCTTCATGTCTCCTGGGCAGGCCTTTGGGATAGAGGCGATGGATCACGATGCCGACGGTGATGATCAATAAGGCTGCCGTGGCCGAGTAGATATATTTCTTTTGCCAAGCTATCAGCGGTTGTTTCTTTTTTACGGGTGGGAGGGGTGACTCTTCTTCGGGTTCTGGAGGCAGGGCGACAACGGGTAGTGGTGTAGGTTCCGCTTCTACCAAGGGTTTGGGGGCAGGGGGCGTGATCTTCGGTGGGGAATAGAGATCGATCATGTCGAGGCGCAAACGCAGGCTTTCGGTCCGGGCGATCTTGGTCTCTTCTTCCTCGGGGAGGTGCTCCTTGACGGTTTTTTGCGAATTGACGATCTTCTTCTTTTCAGAAACCTCTTCCTCCGGAAATAACTCCTTGAGGATTTTGACCAGGTCTTTCGAGGAAAAGCTGGGGTAGAATTCCACCAGAAACCGGGTCAAATCTTGCTGAAAGGCAAAGGCGGTTTGATAGCGTTTTTCGCGATTGCGTTCCAGGGCCCGGAGCACGATGCCATCCAGTTGGGCATTCATGCCATCGCGCAATTCCGACGGAGGCGAGATACGGCCCCGTTTGACGTTGCGCACGGTTTCACGGTTATTTTTTCCCTTAAAGAGACGTTGGCCGGTGAGCAGTTCGTGCAGGATAATGCCGAGCGAAAAAATATCGGTTCGTTGATCGAGCGACTCTCCATCCGCGTGCTCCGGCGACATGTACGCAAATTTTCCCTTCACGACGCCGGAATCCGTTGTGGAGATCTTGGATTTGGCCTTGGCGATGCCGAAGTCGATGATCTTGACGGTCCCGGAATTAGACAGAATCAGGTTTTGCGGGCTGATGTCGCGATGGATAATGTTGAGTGGATTGCCAAATTCATCGGTTTTGCGATGCATGAAATCGAGCCCGTTGGCCACCTCGATGCAGAGGGCCACGGCGACCGGGGTGGGCATCATCAGGCCGCGGGTCTGGAGCCGCTTCATCATTTGGGAGATGGTCTTGCCTTCGACATACTCCATCACGATGAAGTAATCGTCGGCCACCTTACCTAGGTCGTACACATGGGCGATATTGCCATGGGTGAGCATGACCGCGATCTTGGCCTCGTCGATCAGCATTTTGACAAACTCCGGGCTGGCCGCGATGTGGGGCAGGATGCGTTTGATCACCACCGGTTTTTCGATGCCATGCGCATCGAGGGCCTTGCCCCGAAAAATCTCGGCCATCCCGCCTTGGGCAATTTTTTCAATCAGTTGGTACTGGCCAAGTGGGGGGTGGGAGGATTCCATAAAGGGCTATTTTTGTGGCTGATGAAACCCCGATTCTACTGGAAATATTGGGAAATATCAATGAATTGTGGTATCTTAGCACCTTGAGCACCGGGAGTTGACGATACTCTAAATAAGCGAGGTGAGTGTGCCAGGTGGCGGCGGCGGGGGCGACAGCTCCCAGGAAAAAACCGAAGATGCGACCCCCAAACGATTGCGGGAGGCGCGCAAAAAAGGGCAGGTCTTTAAAAGCCAAGACATGGAAGGCTTTATGGTCCTGTTGGCGGCCTTTAGCAGCCTGGCCTTGTCCTTTACCTTCATCTCCGACGAAATCTCCGGTCTGATGAATACGATCTTTACGGCGATTGCGAAGCCGGAGATCTCCATCGAGGAGACCTTTCATTTGGGAAAAATCGCATTTTTTACGGTCATCAAATGTTGCGCGCCCGTCATGATCACGGTTTTTTTGGTGGCGGGCATCGTCGGATTTTTGCAGGTGGGCCCGGTTTTTTCCATCGACCCCTTGATGCCGGATCCCAACAAGCTCAACGCGATTGAAAACCTCAAAAATATGTTTAAGCCAAAAATCTTTTTTGAACTGGCCAAAAACATTTTTAAAATAGTGGTGATCTTCTACCTGGCCTATCGCCTCATCAAGGGCATGTTGGACGCCTTCTTGTTGACCGTGACGGCCCCGGTGCTCGGTTCGGCACAACTGGGCGGGATGGTGATCAGCAAGTTTTTGATCCAGTTCTTCATCCTGTTTTTTCTGCTCTCGATCCTCGACTTCATGTTTCAGCGCAAGGAATATTTAAAAAACCTCAAGATGTCGAAGGACGAGGTCAAGCGCGAATACAAGGAGGACGAAGGGGATCCCTTGATCAAGGGCCATCGCCGCCAACTCCACATGGAGATGGCGATGTCCGACACCCGCAGCAATGTCAAAAACGCCGACGCCGTCGTCACCAACCCGACCCACATCGCCGTGGCGGTGAAGTACAACAAAAAGGACATGAACGCCCCGGAGATCGTCGCCAAGGGCCAACGCCTCTACGCGGAGTTCATCAAAGACCTGGCCAAGGAATACAATATCCCCATTGTTCGCAATATCCCGCTGGCGTGGTCGTTGATCGAGTTGGAGATTGGGGATGAGATCCCGGAAAAGCTTTATCTGGCGGTTGCGGAGATTTTGACCTTTGTCTATCGGATGAAGGAGGAGCAGGAGAAATCTTAGGGCCGTCTGAAGATCTCGTGCGTTCCAATGTGTCTCAAGTAAAGAAACTCCGGAAATTTCTGGAAAGTGATGCGGACCGCCATGGTGACGCTCATTTCCATGATCGGCGGTTCCTCGTGATAGCCTTGGACTTTTTTGACCCTCAAGCTTGGATGGGACATGTTGTTTAGGAAAAGGGCCAGTTTTTTATGGGACAGTTTCCGGAGATTGCCTGGCAGCTTTTTGAACTCCCCCGCAAAATCGGTCGAGACTTTGATCACCATTCTTTGAGGGCCTTCAGGAAGTCACGCTTGTTTTTGTAGGTTTTTACCTTGCCTTTTTGCAGGTCTTCCGAGGCTTTGCGCTCCTTCTTTAGCCAAGAAGGGCTATGAAATCCCAGCTGATTTCTAGGGATCGCCTCGATGGGGGTGATTTTCAGGGAACCGTCCTCATTGAGGGAGACGTTGACATAATGGTTGGGCTCGAACCCGGCCTTGCGAAACTGCGCCGGGATCGTTAGCACGCCGTTGCTGTTGATTTTCATCAATTCCCCTTCCATGAAACCTCCCTCAATCTAATGATTCATTATAATTATGATTTATTATATATTGATTTACAAGTGGTTTTTTCTCGGGGCGATCGAGCGCCGAAGGTGATCAAAAAATGGATGCCTGTTCACCTATGAATTGGACAAGGCCCGCTCGTCCGGCCTCAATCCTTACAGGACGGGCTTGTTCTTCTTCCGTCGCGGGACGGGTAATTTGGATGGAAGTTCGGCCCTGGTCGGTGGCCACCCGGAGATAACGGTATCCCTTGGTGATGTCAGTGCTGACATCATCTTCAACTCCCTAAAAAAAGAGCTTCCAAAGCCGCAGTCGCCATGGCTTCGGAGAGGTCCATGATTTGACCAACTCGTGTCGGTCGAAATTCACCAAAGCGGATCACGTCATCAGGGAAATGGTCGGGTAGGAGGGGAAGGGCGTAAAGACGAATCCCTCGTTCTGCGGGATTGAGACTGGTATTTGACATGGTTGCCACCACATCTCGTGGTTGAGTTTTCTCTCGCAAGGCTTTGGTGGTACCACTAATGACTCGATGGAGCCGACGAGGATGACTGATCACCTCGGCTGCTTTTGAAACCTGACAGGCCCCTTTGAGGATGGCGGCTGAGACGTCGTTCCAGTGAATATTAGCGTAGGCACTATCGGTCACAACGATGATATCTGTCGCCCCGAGCAGTACGGCTTCCGTTACCGCGGCCCCCATAGCAATGGCCCCGTCCAAGAATCGTGTGGTGGTTCCATGGGGACCTAGCTCTGCCACCATGGAGTGTCCTAACCCAAACAACCCTGGGAGGTTCATGGTGGCCAACATCGCCCCATGCATTTCATCCGCATCACGAACCACCCTGACCTGTTCCGGTTTCTCAACCCCTGAAGGGAGGTGATTGACCCAGCCCACAGGCTTCCAAGCAAATCGAAGCGCCCTCGTGGCCGATTTATATTGGACGGCGGCAACTCGAGGCAGGTCTTCACTCTCAGGATTGACGAGATATTGGCCAAGCGTCACGGCCAACCCGCCCAAAGCGCCTAGGAATGGACCCGCCTGATCTTTGAATACATTTTGTGCCCCGACGAGGCCGACGGTGGTTGGGCTTGTCATGACGGCCTCGAAATCAATGCCGGCGATCAGGGCATCTCTGACCTCATGTTGTGGCAGTGGAACTCCACGACTCAGAAGACTCCTGAGGAGGTGGCCGGGCCGTGAAAGTAGGCGATGAGCTCCCAGCCACATGGCTTCGATATCCGCACGCGAAACTTGTCCAGCCTTGCCCAATGCGGCCATACCTGCAATAGCGGCGGCAGGCCCACCAGAAGATGACCCAATAGCCCCTAACGGAGTCGCATAACCTCGCTCCAGCATCCCCTCGACCAATAGTTTTCCCATGAGTCCATGACCAAGTCCGCGAAAGCCCTGCCCGGGAAAAAGAAATACCACTTTACCCTCTTTAGGAATGGGCCCCGGCGAGCCATCATTATTGGTACGAAACTGGATAGGGAGATCGGTCCCCTTAGGCAAGGTAAAATCGGTAACAAGTCGAGCGGTTAGATTTAGGCTTCCCATAGAAAAATATCAACTCCCTCAAGGTTGATTATCGGCAGGGATACCCAGAAGTTGCTTACTAAAAACCCTTCGCGAGGATTTGGCTGAGGTGGTGCACTTTTGGGAAGAAGTGTTCGATGAGCAGGCCTACGATGAACCAGACGGGGATGTAGTAGAGGGTGATTTGGCCCTTGATGTTGAAGCGGTCCGTGTAGTGCCAGATGTGTTTGCCGGTCAGGCGGGTGAGGAGGGTGCCGGTCAGGTATTCTACGGCGAAGATGAACAGCATGTAGATGATGCCCCGAATCAGCCAGGGGTAGGCGTCAATGGTCCAATACAGGGTGGGAAAAAAGATCGAGATGAGGCCGTAGATCGGGAACATCCAGAGGTAGGTAACGCCTTGGAGTTGCCAGCTTCGGCTTTGGATTAAGGTTTGAGTGGCGGTGAAGCAAATTTCCCCGAGCATCCCGAGGCCGCCAAACAAGACAAAACGCCATATTGAGGGTGAAGACAGCATTTATTTTTTAGCTTTTTCAAGGAGAGATTCGTATCCAACCCCCGGGCCAGCATCAGCGCTGACCGGTAGCCCCAGCTGCGACCAACCGGGCTGATCGGGGGAACCGCCGAAGCCACCGCGGATGTTGCTTAAGTCGGTGTAGCCTATCCGTTGCATCAGTTCACAGGCCCGCTGGGAACGTCCCCCCATCTGGCAGCCGACCACTAACCTCTTGTCTTTGGGCAAAATGGCCTCCACCACTTTGGGGAAATCCTGATTGGGGCTCATCTGTCCGGAGCCGGTGTCGTAATGCATCAAGGGAATATTGATCGCCCCCGCCGCATGTCCCTTGGCAAACTCGGGGATGGAACGGACGTCGACATAAAGGGCTTGTTGATTCTCATCCAGGATCTTCTTGGCCTCGTCGGGCGTGATTTGTGGAATGGGCATTGGGTCTCCTTAAATTAGGTGGATAGAAAATCCCAGGAATCTTGACTGGTATCCGCCGGTTTCACAAGAGTAGGCCTAACGCAGCTGGGATTTGAATTCAATGGGGGATTTTGGGCTGATTTATGAAAACATTCAAGCCGCCCATTTTAAGGAGGGTTTTTTGCGGCTTCTGACGCAATCGAGCAGGTAGAGATCGATCAATTTTTGATAAGGGATGCCGGACTTTTCGGCCATCTTCTTGAAGTAGTCGATCACCTCGGGACTCAGATTAATCCCGACCGCCTTTTTTTTGCCTACGTAGGGATTTTTTACCTCTTTCATCTTTGCAAAATCGTATTCCTTCTTCATAAAAATTAACCTCGAACCAAACCCCATGTTTTGAGCGATTGGTCTTGTTTTTAATTTCATCCCATTCAAATTTAATCGTCATGTATATTATATCTATATTTTATATAGATATCAATTAATGGTTTTTATACGATAGCGGAGCGGTTGAGGGAAGCCATGGTCAGGATTAAAGCAAATTTCAGGCCAAACAACACAGGACAATAAATCAAGGGTTTAGGATGATAAGAACGAAGAAACCGTCCGAAAATCGGACGGTAGCGTCCGAGAATCGAACCATCGTCTGAGTAACCCAGAATGGATCAAAACTTCTTTAACCCTGATCAAGCTAAGAAGTTATCCACAGGCAATCTTGATTTTTATTTTATATTTCAGCTGGTTACGCTGGTGCCTGGCACCATTGCACCATTCGCCGGTTTCACAAGAGTAGGCCTAACGCAGCTGGGATTTGAATTCAATGGGGGATTTTGCCCGAAGTAGTTTACATGGTCTGTAAGATGTAGGCGTGTTGGTGACCTATTTCCACAGGGCCTCCCATGGGGCTGTCGGTTGTGGTGACGCGGTCCTCATATAAGGTGCGGTAAGGTCCATGTCCTTGTGAGAGGGCATACTCGGCCAGATGGCTCGGATGATCGACCAACAAGTTGGTGCAGCGAGGCGGGGCTAGGCCGATTTCCATCATGACGAGGTGTGATCCGGGCCGTGAAGTGAGTCGAAGCAGCTGGTTGGCCGCCTCATCGATGGCCACTGGGGCGATGACGGCATGGGGACGAAGCTCGTCGATCGGATCGCGGAAATCGACAAGACGGAGCCTCCCCTCCCGGAAGGCCTCCGGAAAGGTTCGGGTTAACCGATCGCTCAGGGAGAGTTGACCTCCTGACACGAGACGATTGGTCCGGAAATTCTCGACGGCTAGGACGCACCAACCATGTTTGAGTAGAATGTCTATCAAACGGGTGTCGGTACGAAAGCAGGCCACGGCGATCCAGGGAGGATCTGAGGTGGGGCGGGAGGCCAAAACCTGGTCGCATAATCGTTGCAGAAAGAGGGCTGCGCGGGGGGCTGGAAGTTTATCGACGCGCAAGGACTGCATGAGGTCGTCAAAAGGGGGGCGATTTTTGACCTGCGCGCGGATGCGCTCCAGCCAAACCTCCGTTGAGGTACTGGCCCAGAGGCGGTCGAGTAAGGTGGTGCGGGATTCTTCTTGCCACGATTCTCGAACTTCCAACTCTGCCACGGGGTAAAGCGGCCCGACATGGCCGGAGGAACGGCGGGGGAGCGAGGCCAGGATGTGAGTATCTCCCCGCTCCAGGGCGGCGAAGACCAACGTTGCCCCCTGTTGCACCAGGAATCCCTGATCCCGCCAAGGAAAGGCGAGCACCGGGGGAGAAGACCCTTTTTGCAACTGCTGGTGCGCCTCATCGATGGCTTGCCTCGCAAGGGTGTCGCACGGGACCAACAACGTCTCAAGCCGGAGATAGGCACGTGGAAAAGTCTCTGTATCCGTAAAATCGATCCGATCGAATCGACCAACGGCCGCCGATAGGGCCAGGGTGACGGGATAGGGGCAATCTTGGGGGAGAAGGATCAAGCGACCACGATCGGGGAGATCGGTGGGCTGCACATACGGATCGATACGGCCTGCCGCAAGATCCGCAACGATGACCTGATGCAGGGCACATCGGATTGCCCACTGCTCGGGGGGCAGCCGGACACCGGCCTTCTGGAGTGACTGGTATTGTTGAATCTGGGTCATAAGCTTCATGAGCTATATCGGCCGATTATTGATTTTGTTGCGTATTCGGGTGGGTTTTTGAAGCGCTAAAAAAAATAAAAAAATGTGAGCGAAATAAGCAACTTTTTAGGGAATAGGTCGAAATACCCCCCCAGTGCGGAGCCTTTGTTCATTTAAAGACGTCAATTAAGGAGCAAAAATATGACCCCATCGACAACCGGTACACGATTATTACCACTAGGCCCCAGCTTTGGAGTGCCCGATCTTGGTTCTCCTGCTCATCAGCTGTCAAACTTTTTGAACACAGTTGCGATCCCAGCCGTTACGGCACAGGGGTGCTCTGAATCGGTTGTGAACGCTTTGAATGAGTTGCCAGGGCATCGGGAGTTATTGGAGCGATCGGGGATTACCGTTGGTCAAAATCCTTTGACGCTTCTTCAAGCGATGGGGAATTCGAGTCAGTATGCCGTTAATCTGATACAAAGTGAGGTAAAACTGGCCGATGTTTTAGGTGTTTTTGAACGCTTTGGTGTTGAGACCGCTGCTCTTAGCCATGCAGCAACACTTAGGGGTATTGCCTTAGCAGCGGCTGGCGTCGGCGGGACACATGCGGCCTTATTGACCGCCCGCGGTCCTTTGGCCCCTGAATCTAGCGGGGCCGCGATTCGGACTCGCGAGCAAATGCTGCACACCTTTGAGCGGGGTGAGCGTTCCTTGAAGATTGTGGCCGAAAATGCCTGGAATGCCAAGGTGGCTGACTTGAAGGAGCGATTGGCTGATAAATATGTTGAGCCCAAAAACGAGGTGGAATTGGGGCTCGAGTTGGTCTGGGCCCTGGCAGTGCCAGCCAAGACCGATAGCGTTGTCTTGGGCGAACTGGATCGAATCAATGCCCTCCATCAGGCGGTGGCCGTGCTTGACCAGGTGATATTACAGGGCCTGACCCAGGCGGTCGAGGATTACACGACCAATTGGGACATGATTGCGGCCTATCATGAGGCGCGTCTGGTGCTGGGGATGGATAATCTGGAGCAGGGAATTTTTCATCGCCCGCTCTCGGCGTACGCGATTAAGGCTCAGGAAAAGAAGCTGACGGTTGCCTTTGTTTTTGCGGGTCAGTCCAATGCTTGGTACGAGGATCTGGCATTTTACTACCGAGTTTATCCTGAGACCCGTAAGACGATTGAAGCTGGGGCAGAGCGGGCCCGTCAGCTTTATCTGGAGAACCCACAACATCCGCGCAATCGTCCCATCGAGATCATGGCCTGGATTCGTGGTGAGATCCCTGTGCCTGAGGCGGAAAATTTAAATTGCGTGGAGGTCTCGGCGGAGGCGATTCGTATTTTGGAGAAGGCGGAATTAGAGGTTTTGCGGCATCGTGGATTTGATCCCGCAAAAATGGATGTCAAGGGGGCGACCGGACACAGTCAAGGGGTGATACCAGCCTTGGAATTGGCCGGGGGATTGACCGATGATGAAGCGGGAACCGATCTCTACGGGATGGGCGTGGCCTATCGCAGATCTCATCACCCTGTGTCCGGGAAACGACCGATGCTGGCCTTGGGGCAGGTGGAAGGAGAGATCACACACTCCTATGCCAAGGTGCTCGGGACCACTTACGGGACATTGAAGCAGTGGGTGGCCGAAGTCGAAAAGGCGTTATCATGCAAGCTGTCCGTGGGGCGCAATACCGAATTTGATTTTATGGTGTCTGGAGATCCAGCGGCCTTGGATGCCTTGGAACAAGTTTTTGCCCGCGAGACGGCCGAGAAGGGCGCGAAGGATGTGGAGCGCACGAAGGACAATGCGCAAAAGATTCTTTTTACGCGACTGCCTACCGAAGAGGCGTTTCATCATCCGGCTCATATGGCAGCGGGGGAGGAAGGCCTGCGCGCTTGGGATCGGAAGCATGGGATCCGAGTTAATCCGAGGAGCTTAAGATTCCCTGTTTATGAGTCGATCAAGGGAGACGATTTACGGGAGGCAGAAGATCCTCTCGAAGTGACCATTCAAGGCCGTTCCACTAACCCGTGGGATTTTGTCAAGCAGACGGAACCGTTGCAAGGGGTCGATCTGGTCATCTGCCTGGGAGGCAGGGCCACGGCAAATATGGTTGAAAAGAATACCGTTGGGACCGGGACCCATGTGGAGGCCGCCGACCCAAAGACTTATTGGTCCTCGCTCTTCACAACCAGAGACGACCGGGTCAAGCAAGGCGTGCTTTATGCCCAGCCCACTTTAGTACAGCTCCCCGATGGGACGGTGTTGCCGCACAACTACTGGCTCTCGAGTAAGCGGGGTAGGACGGATTTCCCGATGAAGGTGGGAGCGATGACTCCCCACACCGGACAGCCAGAACCAGTGGCGGCTATCTTGAAAAATGGTCTGATCACGGGGACCTCGAGCGGCAGTCAGGGTGCCTTTTTAGATCACAACATCCAGCGCATCGCGGAATTGACCGGTGGCGACATGTTTTTTGAGGTCAATCTGATCGGTGTGTGGGGCGGATTGGCTCAGCAAATCGGTGAAACGACGAAGGCGCGTGAGGCAGGGACGGATGCCGGGATTGAGCTAACGGCCGGGTTGCCAGGTAATATCGCCGACATCATCCGAAATTACAATAAAATGGGGGTGGCACCGACTCTGAAAGTGGGGCCGGAGTTTGAAGTACGTACCCTGGGGAAGATGTTGGAACAAAATCCTGACCTGTTAGGAAAATTTCGCGTTGCGGTGGAGATGAATCCCATTGACGTGGTGCTCGAAGGGGCGCAGGCCGGTGGGCATCACGCCCAGCGTGTCTTATCCGTCCAATGGGCCCAATCTTATGATTATTTAAAATCGTTGGGAATCCTGGTGGGGGCGGCTGGCGGGATTGTTACGCCGGAGGATGTGGCACGTTACCTGACCCAGGGACCCGCGGAAGGTCGCAGACGGCCGGCGGATTTTGTGGTGTTGGGCAGCACGGCGCAGTTTTTTGATGTGATGAATATGACAGACTCGGTGCGGGAATATGCGGCCAAGATGACGAGCGCCGATGTCCGCACTACCCCCTCTCAGGCGGGGGCCCCACAGCATGTGGCCAACAACAAATATTACGAAGATGTGGTGGCCTTGGTGCAGGTGCAACAGGAACAACAGTATGTCGATAAGGCGGATAACAATAAGGTCAAATATAAACCGCTCGAGAAGGCACAGCAGGTGGTCTTGGCGGATCGATTCCGGGACAGCCTCAAGCCCTACTTCTTTGAACGTAATAATCAATTGATTGAACCGACGCAGATGACCTACCGAGAGCTCTTGCAGCGCTATGTGGAATTGATGACCCATGGTGAAGCTGGTGCTTGGATGCCGCTCTATGAACATCACTATTCCAGAACCTTGGCCCGGATGATGGCCATGGTGGACCGCCGCCTAGCAGGGATTCATGGTCAGACCGATATATTTGTCGATGAGAGCCTGACGGTTAGCGATCTTAAGAAGCGTCAGATGATCGACAATCCTCAGGCCTTTGTGGCGGCATTTTTGACGAGGCTAGGGGAGGCGGCTGATCGTACTTTGATTGAAGACGATGTGGAGCTGTTGTCCGATATCTGGGATCCGGGTAGTTTGCAGAATTTGGATCACTTCCCCTTACGGTTCATGTTTACCCTGGACCCCGCCAAATTGATTGGTCACTACAAGATGGGTCAGACCCAGTTTGCCTTGGGCGAAGATGGAAAAGCACCCCGTTTGAAATTGATCCAAACAGGTCCACAAGCGGCCGATGGGATTGCCAAGCTGGGCAAGCCCACCATTTCGTTGGCCGATTATCATCGTGAATCCATTGAGGCCACGGTTGCGGCCATTCGGGCTCAAGGAGATCCAGTTGCAATTCCTGAGGTATCGGAACCAGGGGCGGTGCCTTTTCAAGCGGTGGCCCTTGATTCATTGGCGGGAGTGGAGAAGGTTTCTGAGACTCCTACGGATAGTGGCGGCACGGAGCGCATTTTCAAGGTTGATATCAAGGCGCTTGATGCGGCGCAGTTTTGGAACGGGTTGAAGAATCAAGGAACCGGGCGACTCCGCCAAATGCTCGATGTTGGCAAGGTTTGGAATGAGATGGGTGTGCGCGAAGACAATATGTTGGGCGATGTATTGAGTCCCGAGAAGGGCGAGCAGGTTCGCGTTCGTGTGGATGCGGCCGGCAAATTGGAATCGATTGCCTTCCTCTCGGCTGAGGGGAAAGAGACGGCAACAGTCTCGTTGGCGGGAGACGAAGGTGTCTTGACGGTGATCGATCGAGAGTATGGTTTTGATCAGCCTTATCGGTGGCGGCTCAAGACGGAAAATTGGCGTGGGTTGATGCCTAAGGTGACTGTCACCCCGGATGATCTTTACGGGAGTTACCATGCCATGCTGCAGAAGAGCTTTCCTGAATCCACCATGGTGCGGGATGCGGATGGTAAAGTACGACTGACCTTCACTATTACGGATGAGGTTCAGCAACTCGTATTGGATGCCGCAGGCGAATATTCCGAAGCCGCCGTGCGTGGGGATGAGACAGGGAGAAAGCGGGTGCCACCGCAGGCCGTCGCCCGGATTTTAGCCGAACCCTGGATGTATGCCGTGTTTCGTCCAGTGCCGGGAGGTAATCCATTAAGGTTGCTGCATACCACTCAGGCCTTAGCGATGACCGATCCTGAGGCCTGTCTCCACGTTGGGGATACCGTGACCATCGAGATGGAACCACTGGCTAGTTTTGAGACAGATAATGGTCGTGTCGCCAAGGAACTTGGCACCGTTTATTTACTGGAACCGCAAGCCGAAGGGGAGCCCGTTCAGAAAAAAATCTTAACCACCACCAGTGCGGTGTTGACACAGGGCAATTTCAAAGCGCAGTCATCAGAGGACCGGGCCGGGTTTTCCAAGGATGAGGGGACGCTGGAACTCAAGGTAGACACTCGTTTGAAGGCGGAAACCGAGGCCGGGATCTGGAATCATGGTGTGCATGAATCACGGGTGACTTTAAACGAAGGGGTTACGCTGAAGGAAGACGAGGTTCTTCAGTTGGTGTATCAGGACGTTTCGACCCACACGATTTCTCCGGGCATTCCGTCAACACGCGTGATTGATTCGACGACCCAAGGGCAGTTGTTCCGGTTGAGCGCGGATGGAACGCGCGAAGCGATCGGTACGATGGTCCATACCTCGCAGCGTGCGGCGGATAAACCGCATCCTCTGCTGACGTCTCAGCTGATGACGAAGCGGACGAACATTTCACAGCCGGAAGTCCCCTTTAAAAATCCCGTGCCGGTTCAGATCAGGCAGGGAAAAAAGATGGTGACCGAATTCAAATGGCGCTCGCCTCATGCCGGTCAGGTTTATGCGAATGCCTCCGGAGATTTCAATCCCTTGCATCGTAACAGGCGCAAGGCCCGGATGGCAGCCAACCCGAAGGATCCGAACGATCCCATGCGGAAGGGACCGATTAACCACGGGATGGAAACGATTGCCGAGGGGGCGTTAAAGGTCTTGGCGCAATCCACCCTGGCGGATGGGGATGCCAATCGTATTCGGAGTTATCGGGTGGAATTGAAGGAAAAGGTTCCCTTCGATGATAATTTGACGACCAAGATCGAGGCCATTGGGGCCCGGGATGGTCTCATCATCGCGCGTGTCACCGTGAGCCATAAGGCGGAGATTGCCGGGGCCATGATGGATGTGCCGGTGTTGGTGATGACCGCCGAGGTGGAACAACCGGTGACCGCCTATTTGTTTCCGGGTCAAGGGGATCAAAAACCGGGGATGTTTGCCGAATTACTGAAGGACGAAGTGGGTAAGGCCTCGCTGGATAGGGCGGATAAATCGCTTCATCGTCAATTTGGTTTCCATATCCTGCAATTAGATGCGACCGCCAAGATGCCCGAGTTGCATTTTGACCCTGTGCCGGGATCAAACGTCCGGCGCTTGCCGATTAAACATCCCAATCATGTGATTGATCGTACCGAGATGTCTCAGGTGACCTTGATGGCCGCGTATATCGCGAACATTGATATCTTACGTGCCCGCGGGTTGTTGCCAAAGGATCCCGCGAAGGTTCGCGAGGCCTTGTCGCGGCATGCTATTTTTGGTGGCAACAGTCTGGGCGAGTATGCCGTTTCTTACGCCCTCGGACTTATTTCTGCCGAGGATTGTCTCGTCATGGTTTACAAGCGTGGTCTGACCATGCAAGCCTTTGTCGAACCGATGCGTGATGCAACGGGTGAATCGCCCTTTCAAATGGATGTGGTCCTCAAGATCAAGAATGACGAAGTTCGTAGGTTGGTAGCCAAGTTTAGGGAGGTCGAAAATCAGTTCGTGGTGGCGGCCAATATGAATTCACCGGCCCAGACTACGATTACGGGTCCACGAGTTTCGGTTGATGCCGCGGGTAAGTTTATCGTGGCAGAGAGCAAAGGCAAGGCGAGTGTGGCGCGTCTCCCCATTGATACCCCATTTCATAGCCATATCTTGGCCTTCGGGTTGCCGCGCTTCTATCGTGACCTCGATGGGATCATGAGCAGGATGAAGGTAGTTCCTGAGGCGATTGCTCGACACTACGTGGTGGATATCACAGGTGAGGTTTGGGAGATGACCCCTCAGTATGCCGAGAGTTTACTGCGATTTGTGGAAGGTTTTGAAAAAGAAATTACCAGTGATGCCTTCCAGAAGGCGGAGCAACTGCTCACGAATGCGGGCCTCGAAACTGGTCCCATGAAAGTAGAACTGAAGGAGCTTTTGGCCAGTATTAAGGGACGACTCGGAAGGATAATGGATGAACTCGTGCTTGGCACAGGGGATCGCACCGAGATGGCTCGGTTCCTCAATATCGTGGGTTTTGCCTTTAACTTCACGAGTCCGATGGAATGGGTCAAGGTGCAACAACAGATCTTTGATCCGAAAGGAAAGATTCGTGCCACCCGATTGGTTGAATTGGGCGTTGGAGTGACTTTGAAGGAGCTGGCTGAACGAACCTTACCGGAGGTTTTTGGATTGCAGAGTGTGTTGGTGAGCGGTGGTAAGGGGTGGAAGCTCCAGAGTATGGGGGATGCCAAAGAACGGGCCGAGATCCTTTGGGAAGCGGTCCCGGAAGTAGTTGCTGAGGTAAAGCCAGTGGTTGCTAAACCTGCAGTTGCAAGCCCTGCAGCGGTGCCAGTGGCTACGGTCACGGTGCAACCAGTAGCCTCAACCGGCGCAGCGCATACCCAGCCAATCCCCGATGTCGCCTTCACGGCCATTGATGCGATCGTGGGAATTATTGCGATCGGGACCAAGGTGCGTCCCGAGGCCGTTGATGTCAGCAAGAACTTGACCCAGATTATCACCGCCTCAGGGATTCGGACGGGGGTACGCGATCCGATCAAGGCCGAGGTGGGTCTGGAGGATGTCGAAGGGTCTCCTTTAAGTGAAGTCGCCTCGCAGGCCAAGTGGACCAAGCCGGGCAAGAGTCTCACGGGTCAGTACAGTCGTGAGGTGGCGTCTAAACTCACGGGCACCTGGGGAACGGAGAACAAGAGTTTTGCCTCGCTCGACAATATGTTGGCCTACCTGGAATATCAGTGGCCGACCTTGGGTGCGGGACGCCGGATGCGGGTGGCCTTGGAGATGATGTTGGTTTCCCTGGATGCCACTTTAGGGCAGGCCGATCTGGTCTTGAGTTCTTCCCGCAATGGCCAAGAGTGGGCCGATGCGGTGGTCCGTTGGCATGCCGGCAAGGAAAAATTCGGCATCTCCAATCGGGAAGAGATCGAGGCCGCCAAGGCTGCTGGAGGAGGTGGTGGAGGTGTTGATCCTAAGGTTATCGATGAAAAAGTGGACGCAAATAATGACAGAATTGTGGGGGCCTTGGCCGCAGAATTATTGGGCCCTGATTATACCCCAGACAGTGTCAGGGCGTTGAAGCGACAGGTTGCGGAGCAAGAGGCAGCGCTTGCGGCCTTGCAGCAGAAGCTCTCCGATCCTGAGTCAGATCCGGTCGTGGATTTATTAGGAAAAAACTTCCGGGCCAGTCTGGTCCCAGTTTTTGACGCGAAGAAGATCCGGGAGATCGACAGCCTGTTCACCGATGTGCAGATGATTGAGTGGTTGGAAGAACGGCGCCGTGAATATGTGGCCGGGATTCGGACCAATAGTCGCCTGGAAGGTGAGGCCTTGGAAGAACTGGATCGGATCTTGAACCGGCCTACGGCCCGTCTCAAGCCTTTGTTGGCGCACTTGATGGCCGACACCCGTGCGCATCCAACTCGTTATGCGGATGATGTGGAGATCGGAGAGGTCAGGCATATTGCCGGGTTATATCGACGTTTGCTCAGTGACGTGCAGAAACGGTTGGCCGCAGAGGTGGGTGACGATATCAAGTCCTTCAGGCCATTGTCACGGCCCGATCGCGTGTATCGCTTTACCCGGCCGACTTTAAGGATTGCCCCCAATGGGGATAAGGTGGTGACCGAGGTGCCTGATCCACGGAGTGCCAAACAGATCATGGCCGAGTTGAAAAAGGGCGGGAAAGATCCAAAGACCGGAGAAAGATTCCCTTACCTGACCGGAAAGCATATCAATCTAGTGACCGACGCGATCGCTGATACGATCGATAATGGCATCTCCTACACCCATCCCGTCGAAGGGGGCGGTACCGTGCCTCAAGTGGCCCTGATGGTGGGGCCTTCCTCGAAGACGATCAATTCGCGCAACCTCAAGGCCTTCCTGGCCGGCGGCGGGCATGCGATTGTGACCGTCTCCAGCGCGGATTACAACGAGGTGCGTGATACGGAGCTGGGTCGCATGTCAATCATGGAATATTACAATAAATTGATCGATCTATATCCGGGCACAGGGGCGCGAGTGACGGTGCTCAATATGAACAAGGGGTCGGAGCAGGATATTAGAAAGGCCATCAAGGCCCTCTATGATCGTAATGTTCGTATTGACCACATCTTTGATTTCGGCGCCTGGCCCTTAGCCAAGGATGCCCACACGATGACCACGGCCGCCACCGCTTCCGGGGATGGGCTGGCCCATTACAATGTCAACATGATCGGGATGAAGACGATCGCTGGCGCCATCTTTGGTGAGTTGGAGGCGCGTGGGATTGAGATGAAGGTCAACTTGGTCATCCCTGGTTCCCCTAACAAGGGACTGATGGAGGGCGATGACGAATATGGGGCCATTCAGGCCGCCAAGGTGGCGTTTGTGAATCGTTGGTACAGCGATACCTTGATGCATAAGCACTCCCGGGTCATTTACGGCATGATCGGCTGGGGACGTGGCACGAATCTCATGGGCCAGAACGATGCCGCGGCCGTGAAGGTTGAAGAAGATACCGGGATTCGAACCTTTAACCAGGATGAGTCGAGCATGCTCTTGATGGCTGGGATCCATCCGACGGTGTTGGCCGCTGCAGAAACAGAGACAATTGACTTTGCCTTTGGAGGTGGGTTTGAACATCAAGGTAGGGGCATTGATGCGACCTTCAAGAAGGCCGGGGCGGCGGTTGAAGGGGTGTCGGTATTGAATAAACTGACCCATACTGAAATCGAGTTGGACTTGAAGGCCCAGGGGGGCGAGTCAGCAGCGCCTAAAGTGTTGGAGAGTTCCGGATATTTCGAGGCTCCACAGCGCGGACCGGCGATTCGGACCGTCTCTTACGACAAGTCGCGTATCCACATTGATCCCAGCAAGGTGCTTGTGGTTGTGGCGGCGGATACCTTCGGGGCCGGAGGGGATCGTGAGACCCAATTTGCCCTGCGGTTTGATCTGACCGATGAATCCATGATGGGTGTCTTGGATCTGATGGGGCGCGTTCGTTATAAAGGTGGGCGCTATTTTGAGGTCAATCATGAGACCGGGGAAAATGGCAATGAGATCAGCCCCGCCCAGGCCAAGAAGAAGTACGAGGGTTGGGTGCGAGAAAACACCTTCGTCCGGGAGATCAAGCCCGGGGCCAAGAAGGATTACTTTGGCGACTTTGATCCCAAGGCCACCGTTCGCCTGATGCACATGAATGTGCCATATGTGATCGTGGAAGATTCGCAGTTGTCCACGGTTCGCAGGCCAGGGGACCGGGTGTTCAGCATGTCTGGAGGCCGGTCTCGTTTGGAGCGTGACGGTGGTTTCAACAGCTATGTGGAGACCACAGGAGAGTTGGGCAGAATTCATGCCGGCTTGATCCCGACGGGTTGGAACCCCATCAATGATGGTTTCCCAAAAGATTGGATTGATTCCAAGGACCCGGCGACCCTCTACATCATGAGATCGGTCATGGGGGCCGTGAATGCCATGGGCTTGGAGCCTGAGGAACTGATGCGTAAGTTTGGCCCACGGCTCGGACTCTCGATTGGGGCTGGGATGGGGCCGATGAACTTCATGCAACAGCTCTTCCTCAACGCGCTCTTTGGCAAACCGTCCCGCAACAATCAAGGGCCCGATATTGTCGAAGGATTGCTCAACATGCCAACCGCCTGGGTGGCGATGGCCTTGTTCCCACACTTCTTTGGGCCAAAATATGTCAATGTGGCGGCCTGTGGGACCAACGCGGAGGCGATGTTGGTAGGGATGCAATCGATCCTTTCGGGTGAAACGGATGTTATGATTACCGGGGCAACGGATGCCCCCGTGGGTCCGGCTGGGATTGATCGTTTTGAGGAGATCAAGGCGACCGCAGGTTCTGCGGACCTTCAGGCTATTGGAGTGCCTTTAGAGGACTCAGCGGCCCTGGTCTTGGATGCCAAGAGAGCGGGTTTCAACCTGGGTGAAGGGGCGAATGCCCAGGTGTTGACCCGTCTCGATATTGCCCTGCGCGAAGGTTGGGACATTCTTGCCGAGGTGGTTCAGATCGGCAATGCTTCTGGCGGTGGGACTCGAAACGCCCCAGCCCCCGATCGCGGGGCCTTAGTGGGCATGCCGCGTATCTGGCACGAGGCCGAGCAACGCGGTTTGACCGCTCGCGATGTTAAGCTCAAGGCCTTGCATGGGACCGCGACGTACCAAGGTGATAAGAATGAGACAGGTATGATGGATGAGGCCACTCAGGGACGTGATGCGGGTATTCTGGATCATTACATCACGAGTAAGGCGGATCAGGGTCATAAGACTGGGCCAGCCTTTGGTGATCTCCTGCTGGATGTCATTGAGGCCTTCCGAACGGGTTGGATCAATGGGCGCAGGGGCCTGCAGAGTATTGATCCGATTATTGCTGGTCTGATGCATACGGCCATTAACCGCAATCCGATGCAGTTGAATCCGCAAGAGCTGACTGCCGCCTTGATTGGCAGCTTTGGGTTTGGTAAGGAGAATTTTACCGCCATGGTGGCCAATCCGAGTGAGCGTCTCCCGCGAATGGTACCTCGCGATGAGCTCCTAGCCTGGCAGCGGAAGCGCGATGCCAATCGAGATAAGCAGGAGCGTACCTATCAGGCGATTCGAACCGGGGCCCGGCCGCGTGTCCTGATGAATGACGGCCAGGATTCACCACGGAAGGCCATGGAAGATGCGTTGAGAAAGAATCAGGATCACTACGCAAGAGTCGTGGCTGGCATGAGTGGAAAACTTCCGTAGAGGTTAGCGTATGATTCTTGGGCTCGGTCTTGATATTGTGGATCTGACGATGATGGCCGAGAAATGTTTCGGAAACCCCCTCGGTGGATTTAGGGAAAATAATTTCACCGAGGGGGAGATCCGCTACGCTGAGGAACATTACCCCAAAAATCCCATTGAGTCGTTATCGGTCCGCTGGGCCGCCAAGGAGGCCTTCCTCAAGGCGCTTGATATGGTCAATCTGGGCCATGAGAGACTCATCAAACAAGTCAACAATCGAGAGATAGAAATTGTTAGCGATGATCAAAGCCGTCCGACGATTCTCCTGCATGGTCAGGTGAAGTCCGTGGCAGCGCAATTAAAGGTCAGTCGAATTTCCCTGTCCCTCTCCCATGACGGCAACTATGCTGCTGCCGTGGTGATTCTCGAAAACTGACCCTTTGATCCAGAAACTCTTTCCAATAATCCTTGAATTATTTTGTAATATACAATATTATCAAATAATACAGGAGGCCGTTTATGAGACAAGATACGGTTAGTTTTCGTGCCGATGTCAAAAAGATAAAGAGTCTTGATGCCTTGGCGGACGCCTTGGATCGTGACCGGAGTTACGTTCTGAACGAGGCCATTTCTGCTTACCTGGAGCTTTACCGCTGGCAGATCGGGCACATCAAGAAGGGGCTGAAACAGGCGGACGCGGGGGAGTTTGCCACGGAAAAAGAGGTGGCCGAGGCGTTGCGGAGACGGTTGCCTTGACGATCGCTTGGACCAAGCTTGCCTTACGGGATCTCCATCGGGTTAGAAATTATATCGCGGCCGATCGTCCCCGGGCCGCCGATGATATAGTGGAAAGGTTGGGCAGGGCGGTGGAGAGTCTTCTTTCCTATGCAAATCTGGGACGCCGAGGCCGAGTTAGAGGGACTCGGGAACTTGTGATCGTTGGGACACCCTATCTTGTGCCCTATCGTGTCAAAAAGAAACGTATTGAAGTTTTGGCCGTCCTGCACGGTGCCCGGCGCTGGCCGGATGAATTTTAATCTCTGGCCTAAACTTTGAAAAATATAGTTGATTTTATCATTAAATTCTTTTATTCTTATATAAGATTATATGAAATCAATTTACGTAGAAGATCAGCTGCATCGCTCACTGAAGCTCCTGGCCTCCCTCGAGAGGAAGGCCTTGGCCGAATTGGTGCAGGAATGCCTGCGCATTGCGGTGCGCAAAAAGTTGTCGGATCTTCCTACAGAGATGTTGACCGCTCTATCGGCATTGGGGGGCAGCTTTGATTTTTTAACGGATGGAAAAGAAGATATTTACACAAGATAGTTACAAGCTTGCAACCTAATGTTTCCCCATATCACATGACCACCCCATCCACTAAAAAACCTCTCTGGACCTCACTATGGGTGGCTTCCACCTACTTTGTGGAAGGCCTGCCCTACATGATTGTGAGGTTTATGTCTGCGGTGTATTTCACCGATATGGGGGTGCGGGAGGCCTTGCTGGGGTTTGTGAATTTTCTGGGAATTCCTTGGAATCTTAAATTTCTCTGGGCGCCCTTGCTGGACATCTTTGGCACCAAGCGGACTTGGTTTTTGCGGCTGCAACTGGGGATCACCGTGTTGGTCTTGGTGATTGCCCTGGTGGCGGGGTGGCATGACCGGACCGGTGCGGCGTCGTTGTTGAAAACGATGGCGTTTCTGTTTGTGGGCTTGGCGTTTTTGGCAGCGACGAATGATGTGGCCATCGACGCCTATTATTTGGAAGGCCTGACCCGTCGTTCCGACCAGGCGGCGTATTCGGGATTACGCGCGATGGCTTATCGCGGGGCGGTGATTTACAGTCGTAGTGTCCTGGTGGGGATTGCGGGGATTGCCAATTGGTTCTACGGTTTTGGGGCCGGGGCGGCGACCTTGCTGTTTTTTTTGTTGTTCCACGCGGTCTTTTTACCGCGCTTTGAGTTGGAAAAAACCGGCCCTCGGGTGACGGCTTCCGAGGTGGGCCGTAATTTTATCAAATCATTTTTGTCCTACCTGCGGCAGGACCGGGTGGCGTTGGTCCTGCTCTTTGTGGCCACTTACAAGCTGGGGGATGAAATACTGTTCTCCATGAATACCCCGTTCTTGATGCGGGAGCTGGCCGTCACCAAATCGCAGATGGCGTGGCTTGCCGGGTTTGTCGGATCTTTTGCGACGATTGGTGGAACGATGTTGGGCGCCTGGTGGATCAAGCGAGTGGGGCTCAAGCGGGCGATTTGGCCCCTGACCCTGATCATGAATGTGAATATTTTGGCCTATCTCTTTCTTTCCATGCACCGACCCCTGGCCACGACGGAACAAGGCCTGGCCTGGATAGTCCTGATTCACGGGTATGAGAATATCGCCGCCGGGATCGGCTCAGCGGCCCTGACGATTTATCTGATGCGACTGTGTCATCAAGAATTCAAGGCGGCGCATTTTGCCATTGGAACGGCGATTATGAGTTTGGGGTCGACCTTGATTGGGGGTTTCGGTGGGTTGATTGTGGAGCGGGTAGGGTACACCAACCTGTTTTTGCTGGGCTTTGCCGCGACTTTGCCATCGATGGTGTTGCTGTTGTTTATTCCACTGGATGAATCTTCTCTATCATAAACGAGGGAGGTCAAGGTAACCGCTAGTCCCTTCCGGCCCCTGCGGAACTCCTCGCCAACTGTCTCCGTGACCCTTCGGTCGCAGGGCCCCTACCCCCGCTCCCTACGGAAGAAAATATTTTCCAAATGGCTGCGTCAAACAGGTCCTCGGTCCCTCCAGGAACTATCGGTTACCTTGACCTTTTTGTTCTATTAGAATGGTTAACGCCGGCGCAAAAACCAGGGCGGTGGCCAGGCAGGTGATCTCGCCGATGATGGCAATCCAGCCAAACGAGACCAGGGCCTGATTTTTGGCGATCACCAGGGTGAAGTAGCCGATAATGGTGGTGAGGGAACACAACGCCACGGCGCCGCCCGTGGTGCGGATCACCTTGAGCATGGAGCCTTTGCCCTCTAACTTGTAGCGTTGATAAATGTTGCAGCCATAATCGACCCCGATGCCAAAGGTGGTGGGGATGGCGATGAAGTTGAAGAAGTTGATCTTGACGTTTAACAGCGCAATCGCCCCCCCCATGATGAGGACGCCGACTGTCAAAGTGCCCAGGATGAAAATAATGCCGGGCCGATCCCGAAATAACAGCACCACGACGAGGCAGACCGCCAGGAAGGCCATGATGGTGGCTCGTGGGCCGTCGTGTATCACGGCGCGCAGCAGGTCGGCAAAGATGACGGAATCTCCCGAGGCGGAGATGACCTCGCCCGTGGGGAGCTTGTTGGATCGAATAATGTCGGCAAAATGGATCAGGTTTTTTCCATTCCAGAGCGGGGCGATGTCCGTGGGGTAGACATAGGTAAGATTGCCCAGGGTGCCATCTTTTTCGCGGAAATTTTGTAAAATATTGGCGGGTAGATCCTTGAGCGTAACGTGCTGGGCCGAGAATTGAGCTTTAAAATCGGCCAATTCTTTCCTTTGTTTCTCGTTGAGAAAGTTTAGGGTCTTATCTTCCAATAAACGTTGGGTCTTATGGAGCCACGCGATTTTTTCATCTTGCTCGGGAGGGACGTAGGAATAGAGTGATTTGCAACTATCCACGACACGCTGCTCCGGCGGGTCCAGCTCATTCTTTCGTTTGATCTCGTTACACAAGGGAACCACTTGATCATTTCGGTCGGTGACGAGGATGGCGGGTGTCGTGGAACCTCCAAAAATTTTCTTGATCCGATCATTCAAGGCGGCCTCAGCGGCGACTTCCTTCCCCTTACTCTTCACTCGGAGTTTGCTAAAGTCGTATTCCAGGGAGTGGGGGATAAAGTAGATGAGGAGCGGGATTGAAACGACGACCAAGGCCATCCCAGTCATGGTTATTTTCTTTGACCAATGAGAGAGAAAGGGCACAAACCAATTCATGAATGAGAAATGAGGCTTTTGGTTAATGTGTTCATCCAACATGACGGGACGGATATCCTCCGTGATACTCAAAAAGACGGGGAGCACTGTGTAGGTGGCCACCCAGCACAGGAACATCCCCAAGCCGCCGATAAAACCAAAATGGGAAAAGCCGCGGATCTGCGTGGCGATCAAGGTGGCAAAGGAGACACTCGTAGTAATGCTGGAGGCCAGCGTCCCGGTCAGGGTGGCCGGGATCGAGATTTGTAACGAGGCCAAGGGGGAGTGACCCATCCGTCTTTCTTCCAGGTAGCGGGCCATCAGGATAAGACCGTAGTTGATGCCATTACCGACAATGATCGAACCCAAAAAAGCGGTTTGGGTCGTGAGATAGCCAATCTTCCAAGTGGTGATGGCAAAGGCCCAGGCGGCGCCATTGAAGGTGGCCCACGCCATCAATAAGACCATGCGCAAACGACGATAGTAAACCAGCACGGCTAATCCTACGAGCACCACGCAGAGACCCGTGGTGGAAACGATATCATCAATCAGGGTTTGATATTCAAAGAGGACCCTCCGGAATTTTCCCGTGAGCCCCACCTTCATTGAGGGGTGAAATTGTTCCGGATGGAGTGAGCTGATTGTTTCATTTAACTTCGCGACTAACTTACGCGAGAAATCGATCCCGGTGGAAGATCCCGGTGGTTTGATGACAATTGCCATGGTCTGTTGCGCGGCGTCAAAATAATAACCGTCGATGTAGTGTTCATAATTGCTGGTCTTGGATTTGTACTTGTCCTCAATATCCTGCGTGGAAAATCCCTTGCCCTTTTCATCGTCGGTTTCAAAGTCGAGATAGAGCCCGGTTTTTTTTAGTTTCTCCTGCTGGATGCGATGCTCCAAGCGGTTATGAATCTCCCGAATATCGACCAAGTCCATGTAGAGATATTTATTCTTCTGAAAAAAATCCTTGGTGGCCGCCGCGTTGTATTCAATCTGGTTGATAAATTCGAGAGGGTACTCCTTGAGCTTGGCCACGAGGGCCTCGCCAAAGCGGATCGAGGCCTTGGGGTCATCGGATTCGATGGCGACGATCAGTGTGCCACTGCTGCCCACACGACCCACAATACGATTCAGGTCCTGCACGCTTTGAAAACTTTCCGGCAAGAGTTCCTTAAAATCGCTCTTCAGTTTTAAATGCTTGGCTTGGGAGATGCTGTAGGCAAACAGCAGGGTGAATAACACGGCCAATGGCCAGCGACCCCGATAGAGACAACGGACAAAGAATTCCATGGCATGAGTTGCTGCCAAATTTGGAAGCCCTTGTCAAACGATGCTTCTCTGGCTATGGGTGTGCCCTATGGATGATATTCTAGAGCTCGGCTTGATAGACCTTGAGACATGGTGTTTGGCGCGGGGTTTGAAGAAATTTACGGCCACCCAAGTCTTTCAATGGCTCTATCAGAAAAAAGTGACCTCTTTTGCGGAAATGACCAATGTGGCGAAGCAGGCGCGGGCCGTCTTGTCGGAACATTTTATCGTGGGGCATTTGGAGATTACGGAACGTTACCATTCCACACAAGATGGATCGACCAAGTTTTTGATGAAGTTGGTCGATGGCAGGACGGTTGAATCCGTCCTGATGCCGCAAAAAGGTCGTCTGACCCTGTGTGTCTCCAGCCAAGTCGGTTGTGCGATGGGCTGCACCTTTTGCAAGACGGCCGAGATGAAGCTGGTGCGAAATTTGACGACGGCGGAAATCTTGGGTCAACTGATCGGGGCGCAGCGAGAATCGGAACAGCGTATCTCGAATGTGGTCATGATGGGGATGGGCGAGCCGTTGCATAACTACGAGGCCGTGATCCAAGCGGTGAACCGAATGACCGACCCGAAGGCCCTGCAGATGTCGAACCGCAAGGTCACGGTGTCCACGGTGGGGCTGGCCCCGGAGATCGAGCGTTTTGGGCTGGATACGCGGGTGAAACTGGCCCTGTCGCTCAATGCCACCCATGAGGCCGGGCGACTGGAGGTGATGCCGGTGACCCGCAAATACCCGCTGGATGAGGTCCTGGCGGCGTGTAAAAAATACACCACCTTGACGAAGCATCGGGTCACCCTGGAATACGTGATGATGGCGGGGGTGAATGACACCCCGGAGGATCATAAACGCCTTGCCCGTATCGCCTCCGTTTTCCCCTGCAAAATTAATTTGATCCCCTATAACCCGTTTCCCGGTTCGCCTTATCAGCGTCCCGCAGAGTCGAGCATTATGGATTTTCACAAGTATTTGGCGGATCGGCATTTTCAGGTGAACATCCGCTATTCCAAGGGACTCGATATCATGGGGGCCTGCGGCCAGTTGGCGACTCGATGATTCATTGACACGGGACGGGAATATTCTTAGGTTATTACAGAGGAGACAAAAATGATAACATTTACCGATAACGCCAAAGACAAGGTTCATTTTTATATGAAGGATCGCGCAGGCGGCGCCTGGGCCATTCGCATTCGTACCAGTGGACCGACCAAATTTGATTTCTCGTTGGAGGAGGTCATTAAGAAAAATCCCACCGATAATTTGCTTCAGGTGGATGATTTTCAAGTGATTGTCGATGCCAAGACGGCTCAAAGTTTGGCGGGGGCGACGGTGGATTTTGTCGAGACACCGTTCAGTCAGGGATTTAAAGTGGAAACCAAGGCCGTGGCCGTTGACCCCAAGGGTCCTGATTTAAGCGACCCCGTGGTGCAGCAGATTAATGATCTATTGACGAAGGAGATTAACCCATCCTTGGCGAGTCATGGGGGTGTGGCGCGGTTATTGGAGGTGAAGAATCAGATTGTCTATCTCCAACTAGGTGGGGGATGTCAGGGCTGCGGCTCCGCGACGGCCACGCTCAAACAGGGGATTGAAACACGCATCAAAGAAGCGATTCCTTCCATCATTAGTGTGGTGGATCAAACCGACCATGCGAGTGGCACGAACCCATATTTTCAACCCCATCATTGAAAAACGGAATATTTTGACGGTGAGGAGTCGTTGTGATAGAGGATCTGCCTTTCATTAACCTTATTCAGGAGGAATCGCGATGAAGAAAGCCATACTCGTAGCGGGATTTATATCGGTGGCGGCCGTAGCCCAGGCCGGTGTTTTGGGGGATATCGGCAGAGATGTTTTACGTGACACCGAAAATAAGGCCGTGGATCATGCGGTCAAAAAAGTAGTCAATCCTACCGGAGTTCAAGTGTTATGGAAAGGCACTTGGTATCCAGCGAGCGTTCTCAAGACTAGGGAGACTAAGAAGGGGACTCAATCTTTCATCCACTATGATGGCTATAGCGCTTCTTGGGATGAATGGGTCGGACCAGAGCGTATTAGGAATTAATCCTTGTCTAAATCAATCATTGGCATCATTGGCGGCAGCGGTCTTTATCAAATGGCCGGCCTAAAAATCTCCGAAGAAATAAATCTCGAAACCCCATTTGGGGCGCCCTCGGATGCGTTTTTACGGGGGCAACTGTCAGGTCAAGAGGTGGTCTTTTTGCCACGCCATGGGCGGGGCCATCGGATCAGTCCCTCGGAGCTGAATTTTCGCGCGAATATTTGGGGGATGAAGCAGCTGGGCGTTTCTTCGATCATCGCTGTGTCCGCAGTCGGCAGCTTGAAAAAAGAAATTGTCCCGGGGCATATGGTGATTATCGATCAGTTCTTGGATCGCACCCGGGGCCGTGTCTCGACATTTTTCACCGATGGTATTGTGGCCCATGTCACGTTTGCGGATCCCATTTGTCCCAGTTTGAGAAAATTATTCATTCAGGCCGGACAAGCCGTGGGTGCGGTGACCCATGAGCGGGGGACCTATCTCTGCATGGAGGGGCCGCAGTTTTCCACGCGGGCGGAATCCAACCTGTACCGGAGCTGGGGGGCGGACGTGATTGGCATGACGAATCTGCAAGAGGCCAAGTTGGCCCGCGAAGCGGAGCTTTGTTATGCCACGATTGCCCTCTCGACGGACTACGATTGTTGGTACGAAGGGCATGACGATGTGACGATTGAGGCGGTGATCGAGTGTCTGCAGAAAAACGTGGCGACCGCGCAAAACATGATTCGCTGGGTCTTGGAGCATGTTTCCGAGAAGGGTGATTGCGGTTGCGGCAAGGCGTTGCAGCATGCGATCTTGACGGATCGGAAGTTGATCCCCCAGGAGACGCGCAAAAGGTTGGAAGTCATCGCAGGAAAATATTTGTCGTAGGGGCGGCCCTACGTGGCCGCCCTCTTTGTGTTATTTAGGAGAACCCCATGGGCATCTTAGTGGTAGGCACCGTCGCATTAGATTCCGTCGAGACCCCGTTCGGCCATGTAGACCGGGCCCTAGGCGGTTCAGCCACCCATTTCACGGCCGCCGCTAGTTTTTTGACTCCGGTGGCAATCGTCGGGGTGGTCGGCGAGGATTTTCCGCATGCCGAGCTTGATTTTTTAAGGCAACGCAAGGTCGATCTCTCGGGACTGGAAACCCTGCCTGGAAAAACCTTTCACTGGAAGGGGCGCTACGGTTTTGATCTGAATTCGGCGGAAACTTTGGCAACAGACCTCAACGTCCTGACGCAATTTTCCCCAAAAATTCCTAAAAATTTGCGCGAGTCCGAGTTTGTTTTTTTGGCCAATATTCATCCGGCGCTGCAGATCCAAGTGTTGGAGCAGATTGTCCGTCCCAAGTTGGTGGCCTTGGACACCATGAATTTTTGGATCCAGGGCGAGCCTGATTTGTTGCGCAAGGTCATGGCGCGGGTCAATCTGGTGGTCATCAATGAAGGCGAGGCGCGGCAGTTTACCGGCGAGGCCTCGTTGCTCAAGGCGGCCCGGCAGATCCAGAAGTTAGGACCGCGGATTGTCATCATCAAGCAAGGTGAATACGGGGCCCTGTTGTTTTACGAGCAAGAAATATTTTCCGCACCTGGGTTGCCGCTGGAAAGCGTCAAGGACCCGACCGGGGCAGGGGATAGCTTCGCCGGTGGGATGATGGGCTACCTCTCCAGGGTGGGGCAAGTGGATCTCAAGACCTTGTGTCAGGCCATCATTGTCGGGAGTTCGATGGCCTCTTACAATGTGGAGGATTTTAGTTGTCACCGTCTCAAGACGCTCACGCTGCCGGAAATTGTCTCTCGAATTAATCAATTTAAAAAACTGTCTCATTTCGAAGAAATTACATTATAACTCCGGTTATGGAGAAGGCTCGTTGTGAGGGGATTGTCCTCAAGGTCATGGCCTACCGAGAGCATGATTTGCTCGTCGATTTCATGACCGAGACACACGGTCGTTTGACCGGCCTGGCCCGTCATGCGACCAAGAGTAAGAAACGCTTCGGTCCGTTATTGGCACCGGCCAATATCCTCAACGTGCAATTCAAGCCCGGGGAGTTGGCCTTTTTGGAAGAAGTCTCACTGGCCCAACCCTTGTCGCATCTTTATGACCAACTGGATCGCCTGGCCGCGGCCTTTTATCTGCTCGATTGTATTCGCACGGCGGTCCATGAGGGGAGCCCGGACAAGCCTTGCTACCTGCTCCTGCGAAAATCCTTGGTGGCCTTGCATGAGCGGCATAGCCCGGGCCGCGTGATCCCGCTCTTTCAATATCATTTTTTACGACACCTGGGGTTTCAACCCAAACTAGATGTGTGTGGCCGCTGCGGTGGTCACGGAGATGATCGCTACTATTTCGTATTTCGCGAGGGCCAGATGTTGTGTCTGCGCTGCCTGCCGCAGCAGGAACCCTTTGCCATGTTACCAAGTCCGGCCATTCTCCAACTACGCTCCTGGGAACAGGACGAACCTCGCTGGGAGGAAGAGGTCTGCCCCGAGGTCAAACAGTTTTTGCCAAAGTTCTTGGAATACCAGCTGGGGAAGCGATTACGCTCTTCCTTGATTCTCCCCAAGATCTTGGCTAAGGGTTAAATTCCATGCTGAACTCCCGATTCCGATTTTTAAAGGCTTATAGGCTGGTTCTGCTCGTCCTCAGTTCTTACATTTTTGTCTGGGTGCAAAAGCGCTTGTTGGGGCTGTCTTGGGGGGAAGAGCGGATGCGTCGGGCACATGGGCGCAACGCCCGACGGATCGAACGGGGGATTTTGGAGCTCAAGGGCCTCTTCATCAAGGTCGGGCAGATGCTCTCGATCATGACCAATTTTCTACCCGAGGCCCTGACCCGTGAATTAGAAGGCCTGCAGGATGCCGTTCCTCCCCATGATTATGCGGCCATCGAGGCGCGTTTTGTCCAGGAGTTTGGTAAACGGCCGGATGAGTTGGTGGAGCGATTTAGCCCGGAGCCCATTGCCTCGGCCTCGTTAGGTCAGGTTCATGTGGCCTATCTGCAAGATGGCACGAAGGTGGCCATCAAGGTGCAATACCCGGAGATCGACGAGATTGTTCGGAGCGACCTCAAGACGATGCGGCGCATTTTTGGCCTGCTGAACCTGTTCTTTCCATCCTATGGCCTCAAGTATGTTTACGAGGAAATCAGGGAAGTTGTCCTGCGCGAATTGAATTACTTGGAGGAAGGCAAGCAGCTGGAAAAGATCCAGGCTAATTTTGCGGCGGAGCCGGGCTTCGATTTTCCAAAAGTCTTTTGGGAATTATCCACGCCTAAGATCCTCACCCTTCAGTTCATGGAAGGGGTTAAAATCTCGGCCCTGCCTCAGTTGCACAAGTTGGGCGTGAATCCCACGGAGCTCGCCACCAAGATCATCCACGCCTATTGCAAGCAAATCTTCATCGATGGGCTGTATCATGCCGATCCCCATCCCGGCAATTTGTTGGTCCTGCAAGAGGCGAGCGGCCCGAAGATCATCTTCATTGATTTCGGGGCCACCGCCGTCATCTCCGAATCCATGAGGAATGGCATTACCCTGTTTGCGGAAGGCTTGATTAAGCGCGACACCAAGGTGTTGGCCCAAGCGATGCGCAACATGGGCTTCGTGGCCCGGACGGATGATTTTGCGGCCTTTGACGACTTGGTCGCGTATTTCTACGAGCGGTTATCGAACCTCAAGGTGGAAAATTTCCGCAATCTAAACCTCTCCCAATTACAGAATTTAGAGACCATCCTGGACCTCAAAAAGACCAAGATTAGTTTTAAGGACTTGATGAGCTCGTTTCATGTGCCCCGCGATTGGATCTTGCTCGAGCGCACCTTGATTTTGGTGATGGGTGTCTGTGCGTACCTGGATCCGGCGCTCAATCCGATTGATATTGTGCTCCCCTACGTGGAACAGTTTGTCTTGCAGGATAAGCCTCTCTCCGAAGTGGCGCTGGCCCTGACCAAGGAGATTGGCCTGTCGTATTTACAACTGCCCCATGAGATTCAAAAAACCTTGAAACGTTTGAATGAGGGCAAGATCTCGGTCCAGTCCCACGATTTGCGGCACCATACCGATAAGATGTATGTGTTGGGGCATCAGTTGCTCTATGCCTTCTTAGGCGTGGCGGGGCTCACTCTGATGGGCTATTTTCGATCGTTGCGTTTGTTGGAGTGGAGTGAGTATGCGTGTTACGGGGCCGATTTTTTTGGGGTGATCCTGCTCGTTTCTTTGCTCAAAAATCGGAAGTAAAATGAATCGTAGAATTCTTATCTTTCTTCTTGCCTCTGTCCTCTTGCATCTTTTCCTCATCCTCTTAGCCACCCAGTGGCCTTATCATCCCCAATCCAAAATTCCCCCGCGAGAGAAGGTCATCGAGGTAGATTTGGCGAAGCCGGATTTTCCTCACCGGATTGCCGACATCCCAGAACCTCGCGTCCAGCAGGTACCCAAGCATCCTAAGTTTTTGGGAGTCTATGATTCACAGGTGGAGGAAGAGACCGTGGCCCCAAGCCCGGCCCACCCTCAGGCGGAGCGCCAAAAAGAAGCGCCTGAGAAGAAGCCGGCGCCAAAACCGGAACCCAGTGAGTCCGCACCCAAGCTGGCCAAAAAACCGCCGGAACCTGCTGCCAGCGAGAAGATCAATCCTCTGGAGGATTCCGGTGCCTATCCAGCCGATTTTTATCCTGATTACAAGGTGGGTGATCATACCTACCTCAACGTGTTGCGTTTTCCCAAAGTGGGTTACTTTGTCCGCCTCAAAAAGATCTTCAAGACCACCTTTAACCCGGTGCCCGTCCTGCGCCAGCAAATCAATCAAATCACCCGTGGCCAAGTGGAGGTGGTATTGGGCGTGACCCTTGGGGGCAATGGGCGGCTGGAAGATGTGAAGGTGATCCATGCCTCCGGCCTACAAGCCTACGACGCCGAGGCCCTCCGCACCATCCGTGATTCCTCCCCCTTCGCCGCGCCGCCAAAGGAATTGTTGGATGCGAATGGTAAATTGCGGATGAGTTGGACGTTCACCGTCTATTTATAAAAAACAATTCCTTTATATTTCAATTAGTTGCAATCGTGCCTGGCACCAAAAGACAATATTTTTGACAACATCTACTATTTTTAGTAGATAATACAAATGGGCCGGGTGAAACGGGGTGGTAAGAAATTTAGCAAGGTGGTGTTTAACAATCGAAAGAAGCAATTTAGTTTCACATACGCTGCTGGAAAAAAAGCGATGGTGCACTACAGTCAGTTAGGGATTGGGTCGAATGTTAAGGAAAGTTGGATTGATCGAGAAACAAATGGACAAAGCGTAGGGGTAAGGTTTGAAGATGGGACGGTCGATTTTATCCCCTACGACCAACCTCTCGCTTTGGTGAAAGACCCTGATTTTCTTCTCCAGAACCAGATCGAGATTCTGACCGCACGGATCAAGGAGGCCATTCGGGAGAGAAAGATCTCCAAACGATACTTGGCGGAACAGTTGGCCACTTCGGATAATCAGATCCAGAGATTATTAAATCCAAAGATTCTCAATAAAAACCTGTCACAGCTTTACCAAATCGCGGCCCTTTTGGGGTTGGAGTTGCAGATTAGTTTGAAGGCGGCCTAGGGTGGAAATTGGCCTATCCACCGAACAGGAATTGATATCGCCTCTTGCCATGCAAGACGCGATGAATGACCACCCGGGTTCGTTTGAAACGATAGAAAACGAGATAGTCGCCGATCACCAACATCCGATATCCCTTTTCCGCCAGTCGTTTGTCCCGGGGGATTGCTCCGGAAAGGGGGAATTTTTCCAGTCTGGTAATCGTCCGATCGATCTTGTTCAAAAAACGATTCGCTCGTGAAAATAATTCTTGCAGGTCATGTTCGGCCGTGGCGAGGTAGTGGATGGAATGGCGGCTTTTCATGCCAGTCGGGCACGGAGTGACTTCATCACCTCCGCATGGGGTTTTCCCTTGTGACCCGTTTCCTCGAGAAATTCGGCCTCATCCAGCTTTTGATACAACTCGAGCCGCGCGGTCATTTCCTCGTACAACTCTTGGCTCATGACGACCAGCTCCCCCTCGCCATTTCGGGTGACAAAGACAGGTTCTCCACGATGACAGAGTTCAACCACCTGATGGGATTTGTTCCTTAAATCTGAAATGGGAATAATTTTAGGCATATAATGATATTATTTTATCATTATATTGGGATAAAATGTCAACGAAATTTTTAGCTTAAAAAGGGTCCAAATGGGTAAGTCAAAGGAGTTTACTCAACCCTATCAACGCCGCTCCCACGACGATTAAAGGTTCTGGGAGCTTTTTTACCTTCCAAAGTAGGCCGATCGTTGTCACGGCCAGCAGGATGGTCGGGAGGTCGACAATTGATCGTCGACCCAACACGATTACGGCGCCTGAAATCGCACCCACGGCCGCCGCGGTGACTCCATCCACGAATGCGGCGATCCCGGGACGTTTGCCGTACTTCTTAAAATACGGGGCGGGGATGATGGTGAAGAGATAGCAGGGGAGAAACGTGCCCAGCGCGGCCACGCAGGCCCCGGGGAGGCCGGCGACCAGGTAGCCGATGAAGCCGACGGTGATGACCACCGGTCCCGGCGTGATCATCGCCACGGCGACCGCGTCCACGAATTGTCTCTCGGTCAACCAATGAAACTCTTTGACGACCCCACCGTAGAGAAAGGGGACAATCGCCAGCCCGCTCCCAAAGACAAAGGCCCCGGCTTTTGCGAAGAAAATAAAAATGAGGGGCAGCGGCACGAAGGTGTGCAATCTATTCCAGCGCGATTTTGGGGGTGCTTTTACCAGCCAGACCAGAATTCCCGCCCCAATAAAAAGGGCGATTTGCTCGGTTTCGGTGATGACGGTGATGGCGCCCACCGCAAGAAAAATCAGCCACAGCAGCCAATCCTTGCCAATCGTCTTATGGGCCAGCTTTTGGGCGCTGAAGGCGATAATGCCGATGACACTGGCCCCGACCCCGTAGAAGACCGCCTGCATCCAGGGAAGACCTCCGTAGCGTTGGTACGCAAACCCGATGGCCACCACCATCAGAAAGGAAGGCAGCACAAAGGCGATGCCAACCAACGTTGCCCCGAGAATCCGATAATCGACATACCCCAAATAAATGGCCAACTGGGCGGCCAAAGGACCGGGGGCCAATTGCGCCAGGGCCAATCCCTCCTTATAATCAGTCTCCGAGATCCACTTGCGATCTTCCACCAGGTCCCGGTACATATAACCCACCAAGGCGACCGGCCCGCCAAAGCCGGAATATCCGAGTTTTAAGGCATAACGGACGAGTTGCCATAAGGTGTATTTGCGGTTCATTTTTTTCTTTTAGTAATGCTCTGTGGATAAGTCAAAGTAGTTGATGATAAAGACCTCTCCCATGACTGACGACAAAAAACTAGCAAACCTAAAACCGGGCATTGATTTCTATCTCGACGAGCAGGGCAGGGTGGTGTTGACGGCCGATTACCTCTTCAAACGTGGCTATTGTTGCGAGAGTGGGTGTCGGCATTGTCCTTATGGGTATGGGAAGGGAAATCTCTCCAAATATTCTCCCACCGTGCGTAACAAAAGTACGAGATAGTCGGGAGGGGTTCCTTTGAAATGTTTTTGCATGAGACCTTGGGCAGTGGCGTAGTACGCTCTAGACTGGATAAGTGTTGCGGGGTCTTCATTGATACAGTTGAGGCACTGTGTGATTTGCGTTGAAATCTTGGCGATGGCAAGGCGATCGCTTTCTGGTGCACTTTCCATGTGAGTCATGACTTGGGTGTCGTCGTCATGTCCCCAGTTGAACTGAAAAACTTTCTTCATGATCATGAGGGCTTCACGAATCCAGGCACTCTCTGGAATGATCATTTTTGGATCAGGATTGTAGGTGACTGGGGACCAAAACATCTCTTCATGTGCCGCTCGGTGCAATGGTTTCATTTCTTCTCTTAGAGGGCGGGTACTTCTTCCTCCCGCCAGCAAAGCGGCATCGAGGTGATAATTGTGCATGATCTGGTGGGCCAAACAGGGCAGCTTATCCTGATAGGTTGCGCGAGCCACTTCCGCCAGTATTGTTGCGGCATCGAAAAAACTATTTTTAGAATAAAGCTGAACACCTTCATCAAGCCTCTCAGACCATCTCTTCCATTGAGTATGTTTCTGCTTCCATTCGAGTAACAACTCGTCTCGTCTTGCAAGCTTCTGAGGGAGGACTGAACGGGCACGGTCTAGACAATCCATGGCTGTCTCAATGAGGGCTCTTTCAATGGAAAACTCCGCCATGGACGCAAAGAGACCTGCTTTTTGAAATCGGTCCTGAGGCAGATTTCCCATCGAGGATGGCATCAAACGGACCGTCTCTCCAAACAGTGCTACTTCCAATGCCGAAGGCTCGCGCCCCATGATTCTTGGAATTAAACTGGGGGTAGCAGTAATGGCCATAGGGGATATTCGTCTATAAGACAAAAAGGTTGTGTACTTGTTGATGACCCGACAGTGGGGCAATCAGGGGTTTGACAAGATGGAACGGATCAAATCGGCGTTGGTGGGGTATTTGGCCAGGGTTTCTAAAAGTTTCTTGCCTGCCTCCAGGGTGTTGAAGCGGCTCAAATGGGCGCGGATTTTTTGCAAGGCGGACAGGGCCTCTGGGTCGAGCAGTTTTTCCTCTTTTCGGGTCCCTGAGGCCGCAATGTCAATTGCCGGAAAGACCCTCGCTTCGGCCAAGCGCAGCGACAAGACCAGTTCCATATTTCCCGTCCCTTTAAATTCCTGAAAAATGTACTCATCCATCTGGCTCCCCGTTCCGATCAGGGCCGTGGAGATCAATGTCAGGGAGCCTCCTTCCTCCAATTTGCGGGCCGCGCCAAAAAAGCGTCGCGGGACCTCCAAGGCGTTTGCGTCGACCCCGCCGCTCAAGGTCTTCCCGCTCCGAGCCCCCCGGTTATGGACCCGGGCCAGGCGGGTCAGTGAATCGAGCACAATCAGGACATCCTTGCCCTCGTTGACTTGCCCAATGGCCCGTTCCAACAGCTGATTGGCCGTCTGGATGTGATGCTCCGTCTCGTGATCCGATGAGGAGGCCACCACCTCCGCTGGGACCGAGCGCTGGAAGTCAGTCACCTCCTCGGGACGCTCCTCGATCAACAGGGCATAGAGCACCACCTGGGGGTGATTGGTGGCCACTGCCGTGCAAATTTCCTTCAGCAGGGTCGTCTTCCCCGTTTTGGGCGGGGCGACGATGAGACCGCGTTGCCCCATGCCGATGGGACAAAGCAGATCGATGATCCTCAGACTGAGGGGGCCCCCCGGCACTTCCAGCCGCAAACACTCATGGGGATCGATGGCGGTCTTTTCCACAAAGGCTGCATAGGCATCGGATTTCCGATGTTTGGCCGGATGATGTCTGGACTCACGATGTTTTGGATAGCGGGGATGCACGATACGTATCATGTCCTAGCTTTGGGGGGTTAGAATTGCAATCAGCAAATCATAGCGGGCCGACTAAATGCCACAACCCAATCGGAACGAATCATCCAGACCCACAGGCAAAATAAGCGTGCTCAAATGCTGGCTAGTTGCGGCTTGGCAAAGGGCATTTCTTGCACCTACGTCATTTGCGTAGACGCCATCGTATTCGGCGTTGAACACCGCTTTGCCGGCGTCCAGGAAGGGTTGCAGGGCGTCGCATTCATTGTACTCGTGGCATTGTTCATTCACGGCGAAGTCAAAATACGTGACCAACGCGGCGACTTGGTCGAGGTCGTTTTTCAAGGCGACCGCGAGGTTTCGCTCATGTGCGGCATTGGCGATGTTTTCATTGTAGCGGAGCTGGTCCACCGCGGTGAGGTCAAAGCCGCTGTTATTGACGTACCCGGCGACATTGTCGGGCTCGATACCATCGCAGCCCTTCACAACCGCCTGATCCATGCGGGCGAGCATCAGGGAGAGAACGGCGGGGGAGCGGATATCCAACCAACGTTCATCGGGATAACCGTCCAATGTTTTTCCCAAAACACTTTTTGGAAACTGGGACGCGTCGTCCCGAAAATCTTCGTAGGAACCCGCGGAAAAGTAGCAGATGACCTTTTTGCCCTGGGTATGAAGCGCCGCGATCGCCGACGGCGCATTATCCAGGTCGATATCGTACATGCTGGCATCGTATTGGGTGTTGATCTCCCCCGTTAATTGCCATTGCCATGTCGTGCCCACCGCCGGCATAAACCAGTCCCGGTTGGTGACTGGGTCTGGCGTTCCGGTCACGGGACTGTTCGACGGCAAGGCGTTGCCTGAATTGTCGGACGTGGAGCAGGCCATCAAGGGAATCATCAGAAAGTACAGCCACCGCAGTATGAAACGAATAGGGCCATTTGTTAGCTCCATGGATTGAATCTCGATCTTTTCCACCATTCATGCAAGCGGCGAAAGGGGTGTTGGGGCAGCTTGCTGGCCAGGCGTTCTAAGAAAATGCTGGTTGCGACAATGATCGCGGACATTTTCCACGAAACGTTCGATCTCGCATGGGTCGCCGTGGCGTTGATGATGGCCGCTTCGGTCTGGAGGACGATGAGGGCGCCATAGCGCATGGCCATGGCTGTGCGGCGTTGTTTTTGGCCCGGGTCTCCCCACCGTTCGCTGATCGTGCTGGAGGGATACCCCTTCACTAGTCCCATCACGCCGCCACTCTTGAGGGTCTGCAAGGGGTCCCAACCATAAAAGAGCCCCATGACCTCATGCACGGTCACGCTTACAGTCGCCTCAATGACGATGGACAGCCCTTTTCTCAAAAAATAAACCGGCCTCTCCTTGACGCTTTGCAGGCGGTTGGTCAGGGGGATAATGACGAAATGGGCGATGGCGGTGGCCGTGCCCAGCACGCCGCTCATGGCCGCCATCTCTCCCCAGGTGCGCCATTGCGACGTCCCAAGGATCGTCGTGGCGATGGCGGGTGTGAACACACAAAAGCTCAGGATGTTGGAAGCGCATCCCATGGACAGGCTATCCCTGATTTCCAGTGATCGCTCTTTTTCGGCCAATTGGATGAGTAGCTCGGCCAGCGACTCTTCCGGGAGGTCGTCGCCTCGAACAAAGAAGGAGAGAACCGCCTGACTAGAAGCGGGGAGTTGGGCGATCAATCGCCGATTGTCCATCCCCACCAATTCCCTCCGCAGCACGCTTGTGTCGCGCAATGCCTCCGTAGAAATCCCCAGATTGCGCGCTGTTGTCTCCAGGGAGGCCAATGGGATCGATCTGGGGGCGGGAATGTTGGGGGGTGGTGTGACCATGTTATTTCAATATCGTTTTTTGGGGTGATAAGTTGCGTGTGAAATACCTCTTGGTCCGTAAAACACTAATTTGACAGCTGGTTTTCCTTCTGCTACCTACCTCCAGCTCCGTGACGCACCAGTTTTGGAGTTGTAATGATGAGGCGCTAGCTCAGTAGGTAGAGCACATCCCTTTTAAGGATGGGGTCCCGGGTTCGCCCCGTCATGCGACGGGGCGCCCAGTCGGATGACTGGGCGAGCCTAATGTAGTTACGAAATTTCGGTGAGTTTTATTGATATTATAAAGATAAATGGCTACCACACAGTGAGTCGCTAGCTCAGTAGGTAGAGCACATCCCTTTTAAGGATGGGGTCCCGGGTTCGAGCCCCGGGCGACTCATTGTGTGGTAGATATAAATTTTATCGTCTCTGTCCCCATTGTCTAGAGGCCTAGGACGTCACCCTTTCACGGTGAAGACACGGGTTCGAATCCCGTTGGGGACGCATTCGTACACTGGCGCGAACCCTGATTGCCATCGAGGCTTTCAGGGTTCGCCAGGTGTACATTTGATCCAGCCGCCATCCGGTATTGCCGGACTCCCTGAAAAGACAAAGCAGCCCCGACGTTGACTCGCCCCTCCAGGATAAAAGCCCCATCGGCCTTGGAAAGCTGAAGCGGCTCGTCGAAAAGAGCTGAAAGACTTCCATTGAACCTGTCCGATTTCTCGCAGATTTTTTCGACCATGTACGCCAATTTTTCTTTGACTGCGAATGGCGTGATCAGCGGAACCTTGTCGTTGTCATCGGAGCCGAGGCTATCGAGTTCGTATTCAAGGTCGCATTTTCTGGTCTCCTTTTCCCTCAAGGCACCGGCTACAGAATCCAGATCGGTGGCAACTCCCGAACTGATGAAATTGACCAGGTTGTCGATCTCCTTGACGAGGCGTTTCAATTCGCTCTCGATCTCCTTCCTGCGGTTGGGGAATTTTTTCACATATTCCCTGGCTCGGTCGTTGTATTCTCTTGTGGCGAAATTCAGCAGTTCGGTATTCGAGCTCAGGTTCTCTTTGAGATAACTCACTACCGATATCTCGGCCCGGCTTTTGCGCAGCAGGAATTTCTGGTCACAGGTGCCGTGTCGATGGGCATCAATGCACCCGTAATAGCCGCCGCGGCGTCCCGTCACGAGGGCGCAGGCTCCGCCACATTTGGAACACACCACAATCCCCGTCAGCAATCCGCGATTGTCAACACGGTTATGATTGCCGAAAACTTTTTGCTCTTTTGTCGCTGAGACCCTGCGTTGTTCTTCCTTGTTTTCACCAAGCCGCTTCTGCACCGCATCCCACAAATCCTGTGGAACGATTCTTAAGTCTTCGCGCTTGCTGACGATCCAGTCCTTGCGGGATCTCGGCTTCCTGACTTTCTTTCCGGTGTCGGGATCGCAAGAATAAACACTTTTGTTGAAGGTCCAATGGCCGATATATTTCTCGTTTCTAAGTATCCGCGTAATCGGTCCGTTCTGCCAACCACGACTGCATCCCTTGGGAGCCTTTATTTTTTTGTCATTGAGCCATTTGGCGATGTAGCATTTGCCGAATCCCTGCGAGTAGAGCTCGAAGATCTGACGAACGATTCCCACTAATTCCTCGTTGAGTATGACCTTGAAATGCGAATGAACGATCTTGCCCTTTCGCTTTCCTGACTGTGTGGGAGTTGAGTCGTAACCAAAAGGTTTTTGTCCGGTGGAAAACTGGCTCAGGGCTCTGGCCTCAAGGCCGCGTTTCGTTCTTTCGGCATGGGCCTCGTTACCGAAATCGGCGATCATTCCTTTGACGGTGAAATAGGTCCTGGCATTGGAATCATCGGAAGACAGCTGATCCACAACCGAAATGAGTTCGACGTCGTAGTGACGCAACAGCTGGTACAGCTCGAGAAGATTGCCCAGCGAGCGCGTCAACCTCGACAGATCATCCACGATGATGATGTCGAAATTCTTTTGGCGTACTCCATCGAGAATGGTCTGGTAACCGCGCCGACCGGCGACACGTCCCGAAAAGGCTTCATCCTTGTGTATCCAATCTTGGAGAATTTGAACGCGGCACCCGGGGTAGCGTCGGCTCAGGATCTGATTCTTCTCGGTCAGGTGAAAAATACGGTCGACCTGATCCTGCGCGGATGTGGGCGATTGCATCTCACTGCTGTAGCGAGCATAAATTGCGCCCCTGATAACGCGCTTCAATTCCTGTTCTGGTTCTTCGAGTCTTTGCTGCATTCCTTGCCCTCTTGAAAGAAGATTTTCATATCTTCCTCGATCATTTCATCCACGAGATCCCTGATGAACCGCTGCATCGGGGCCGAAATCTCCATCATGTTCGGTTCTGACGTGGTCGAAATCGTGATCACGATGCATGGGTTCAATTTGCCATTGTCCATAAACATACTCAACTCGATAGTGCGCCCCTAAGTTGCTGAATTCTTGTCAGAATTCAGCCTGGGAACGCATGTTAGCCCGACGTTCCCATTTTTTGCGTGCGAGTCTTGATCCGCCAGTCCTCGCCCTCCATACGGATGCACCGGCACATCTCGATCAAACGCGATGTGATGCGCTTGCCAATCCGGCCATCAAGCTCGTCGAGGGAAAAATTTGTGGTGAGGATTGTCGGCAGCATCTGTTCGTAGCGATGATTGATCAGCACGAACAACGTCTCCTGAACCCAGTCGGAAGACTTTTCAGCCCCGATGTCGTCGAAGACGAGCAGGCGAACGTTTCGTGCCAGAGCCAACAGATGCTGGTGGCGAGAATCTTTTTTCGCGCCCCCAATTCCCTCGCGAAGCTCCAGCAGAAATTCCGGACAGGAAACAAACAGCGTCGGGATTTTTCCAAGCTGTTCGTTGGCGATGCTCGCCGCCAGATGAGTTTTGCCGACGCCGCACGGGCCAAAGAATAAAAGTCCGCCGTCGGACAATTGATATTTTAGTGCGGCTTCGAAGGCGCGGCGCGTTCCCGGTGTCGGAACGAAATTAATTAACCGGCGCTGTTTGAAACGTGGCGAAACACGTGAGCTGCGGAATGCCTCGTTGAGAATTTTCTGCTCTTCCAGGGCCTTTTGTGTGGATGCCTGTTTTTCCGCACAGGGAGCGCAGATATTCTGCGGCCCTATCCAACGGGCCGGTAGATCCAAAAGCTCCGGACGCAGGAACGGCTCTACTGCAGATCTGCACTGAGCGCAGATTCCGTCTGGCGGTCGTTCATTCGCAAACGCTGTCGTATTTTCCGCTATCTCGCCGTACATGAGCATCTCCCTGGGCTTTGGTAACCCATCGATTCAGCTCACGGATAAACCACATGAACGGGAAGCCGTTCTCCGCAAGCCGTTTGTCGGTGCATGCGAGATACGCTCGGACGGCCTGACGATAGAGGCTCTCGTCAGGGATTTTGGTTTCGGTGCGCTTGGCAGCGCCGCCTTCTTCCTTGAAGTTGCCCACGAGGTATTCCTGTCCCTTGGCCATGAGGTACTCATCTGCGAAAATTTCCAGTCGCGGATGGGTGCGAGACTTGGTGGGGTCCGTCTCGGTTCGGGACGACTCGGATTGTTTAACTTCCGCCGAGGCGGAAGGCTCCTTCGGGTTCGGGCTGTTTGTCCTGCCCTCCGAAGGAGGAATGAATTCTTGCTCCTGTTCCTGTTCTTGTTCCTGCTCCTGATTTGGCAAAGTCTTGCCGGGAGGCTTCAGGCAGGATTGCTCGAAGGCTTTCAGGAACCCTTCGCCCAACCCTTCAATGAAGGATTGAAGTTCGCGCCACGCTTCAAGTTTGAGCGCACATTCGGGCATTTCATCCCAGGTATCCTTCCATCCTTTGATCACGTTTGGGTTTTCGGGACGGTTGTAGTGGATGGCCTTCGGTACCCAAACGAGTCGAGCCTTCCAGTCGACCCTGACCATGCCTTGGGTCAATACTTCTCGAAAGACTTTGCGGAACCCTTCGATGGGCCATCCGATTGTTTCGGCGAAACCAGCTTCACCGGAAGAAAACAGTCCCGGGATTCGCGTTGTCTGAGGACCGGTGAGCAGAAAGAACCACAGGGTTTGCCCGTTGGGGCCGGACAGCGTGAGGTTGCGGAATTTTCCGTCGCCCCACATCTTGATGAAAATTTTTCGGTATCTCGACATAACCCTGTGAACCTTTCAATTCTCCGGTTCTCTTGCGAGGAACCAGAAGAGACAGGCGGGCCGTTTTACGGTGCCGCCTGGTACTGCTTTCTCTCCGACTTACGTCAGCTGGCCGTCATTCCGACGGATCCATCTCCTTTAGCCGCGATTTCGATGCTCTCGCGTACTGCAATTCCCGGAATGATCTGCTCGGCGTGCTTGCCTGAAGCCTGCACGATCTTGCGGATCTGCTTTTCATCGGGGATCATGAATTCGAGCGGAATCTTCGTCTTATCGGCGATCGAAAATTCCCACTGGCGTTTGACCGAGATCCCGTCCACTTGTGGAATGACTCGATCTTCGCAAACGATCGGGACCATCGCTTCGCCGTTCAGGATTTTCTCAGCCGTTTGAGTACAGCCTTGCTCCTCGGCGTGAATCGCGGCTTGAAGCTTCGCCTGATCCTGAAGCCGGGCTTGCTTTTCCGCCTGCAGCATCTCGCTCTCTCGGATGTAATTGGCCATGCCATCCTTGATGCGACCTTCTTCCGCCTCCAGCGGATCCATCAGTTCGTGTTCCTTGTCACACACCGACTTCCATGCGCGGTGGGTGTTATCTTTCATGGGTTTGATCCATTCCTTGATCCTCTTCATCGCTCCCTTGAGCGACTTGAGGGCTTCGGCGGCCGTTGCATAACTGCGGCCGTCGATGATTTTCAAAGCCTGGGAATACTGCACTACCTCTTGGGTAGATTGCTCGATCTCCTGGGCTTCTCTTTTGTAGGCGTCTTCCGCCAATGCGAGTTGTGGGCTCATTACCATCCTCCTTGTTGTTGGGTTTTGACATTCGCCGTCGTGAGAGCGGCGAGAAAAACTGAAAAATCATTTTTGTCCTCGAAGGGAATCAACTTGTAGCGCCCTTCGGGAAAGAGTCGCAGGCCGTAGCGTGCGAGCGGATACGGGTAGCAAGCGGCGTAGGCGGCCAGTTGATATGCAGTCCAGAACTGGATATCGCCCGTTTTGATATCCACCAATGCGGGGCGGCCGAAGAGGTAGCCGATTTTGTCGTTGGTTCCGGCGTAGCGGAAGTCCCGGTGGCAGACCCTGTTTTCGCTGAAGACGACTTGGAATCCGGTCTCTTTTAGGAATCGTTCGTAAGCGCTGAAATATTCTTTGATCAGCGGATGCAGCGATGTCCGGTCCAACACCCCAATGTCGTGATAGTGGGCCGCGAGATGGACAGCCTGTCCGCGAATGCGCCCCTCTTCGGTATAGAAACGATCGTCAATAAATCCCGCCGTCTTAAGCACGGTGGTTACGCCGGGCAACGGTTTTCCGTTTAGAAAATACCGATGTGTGTCCTCGTCGAAGCTCAAGCCCTCGAAGGCCGGAGCCTCCAGCGGAATTTGGGAGAGTTGTTGAACCGCTACATTCATATTGTTTCGCCCCCGTTGCGGATCCAGGATCGGATCGCTTCGAAGGCGGACCGTTTGATTTCCGCCGTCGTGTGAATTTGGTAGGTATCGCTCAGGTAAGCGAGAAAGCGGTCTTTGCTGACACCGAAAGATTCGCAGAGGTTGACGAGATCCATTCGTTCGTCGCGGGTGATGAATTCCTCGACCTTGATTTCGCCGTTTTGAACGGGCTCTGCAGCAGGCTTGGCGTCCACTCGCTTCGGCATCAGATCATCGGCCAGCGTCGTCACCGACGTTTTCACCACTTCGCCTTCAGCGAGGCCTCCGGTCTGATAATTCACCTCAAGATCCGGGTTGATCTCTTCCGCAGTGTAAAATCCGGCGATGGCATCTGGAGCCGTGACCCGCAAGCCCGAGGCAGCGCATCGCCACCGGAGCATCGTCTTGCGCTGCTTTTTCCAGTTGTCCTTATCGAGCAATTTCAAAGCATCGGCATCCTGGGAAGTAAACTCATGCTGGTAAGGTTTCTGACCCGGCCGGATGAATTCCATCACGCATCGCGTGTCGGTGCTTTCGATCACGTTCATCCGGAACCCGGGAATCCTCGTGTAGGCCAGCGTCAGCATCAGTTGCGCCGAAAGGGTGGGCTTTCCCTGAATGACGTTGACCTCACGCAGGGAAAGCATGGGGGGAAGGTCGAGCTCCTGTCCGGTCAGGATGATGGCGGCCGCCTGTTCCTTGGTGCGGATCGCCGCCGGCAGGAATCCGGATTTGAGAAGCCCCTCCGCAAAAGTCAGCAGATTACCCATTCGCGAGGGCGTGAATCTTTCGATTTCATTTCGGGGGGGATCTTCACTTTGGATGGGAATCGTATCTACAGACTTAAGGCTGGTGCTCGTTTGGTTCGTCATTCGACATCTCCGTTTCTAGAGGGATTGTTTTTTTAAGCCGTGTCATTCCCTCACGTTTGACATGGCTCAATCCCCGACGCGCCAACGTCGGGGATTTTTTTAAAACACTACAAACCGTAAACTCTGAAACCTCGCATCCCCCACAGAATGAAATGCCCTCCGAAATAGAGCGCCGCGAAAATCATCACCGCGATGCTGATGATATCGATCGCCCGTTCAATGGCCCCTTTGTGTTTGAGCAGAAGCAGGACGAATCTCTTGTGGGGAAGTTGGATCATAAAAGGCATGCTCATCGGATTACAGGTCGCGCTCATCATTTTTCCCATTGAGTATTCGTACTTGTTCGAGAAGCCGCTCCAACGATTCGATGTTGGAGGAATCGACGCCGTGCTCCTCTTGATAAAACTCGAAATTCTGCTCGAGATTTGAAACTTCGTTTTTGATTTTTTCGATCAGCAATTTTGCTTTCAGTGTCAGTTCATCCATTGGTTCCTCCCGCCAGTTTTCCGATCGACTCATGGCAACTACTCACCGCCAACAATTCCGAAACCGGCGTGCCGGTGGCCTGGGCGATTTTCATGAAGTGTTTGAGCGACATGTCTCCGGTCGTAAGATCGCGTTCCCACCGTGAAATGCTTGAAAGATGAACCCCGACGATCTGGGCCAGCTTGGTCTGCGAAAGCCCAGCTCTACGTCTCAGGGTTCTAATATGCTCTCCCAAAGTTAAATTTTTAGTGTCCATGGCTATATTTTAGCTATTTTAATTCGTGTGTCAACATTAATTTTGATTAGAAGCTCAATTTTTACTTCTAGGGGTTGTAATTTTGGGGAAATGTTATTGCATCCATGACGCAATTTCGCTATGGGTGACTCTATGGCTAAAATTGCAACGAGTCCTTTTCTCGAAAGACTACGGGCCTTTAGGAAAAAAGCGGGGCTGAATCAGCAGGAAGTGGCCAAACATCTGGGGCTAAATCAGGCGACCTATTCGGCCATGGAGCGCGGAAGTCAGAAGATTTTCACCGAGTACCTGCCGAAAATCGCTAAGGCCATCGGCATCCAGGTCTGGCAGCTTTTCGCCGATCCGGAGGAAACCGGAGCGCTCGACGATCAAACGAGGAAGCTTTTGGAAATGTGGGGGCATTTCGACGCGTCGGAAAAGGGAGTCATCATGGCGATGGCGGAGCAGATCTGCAAAAAGAAGGACCTCGAATTGCACGATCCCAACACCGAATGCGATGCCGATCGTGATGCCACCCCTGATAATAAAAAATCTCAAGCGGACAAAGGCGGGAAAAAAGTTGCGCAGACTGGATAAGTTTTCGCCACAACGAAGGCGTCAGGGTGTGGTTTATGTCCAAGCACGGACGCCGCGTGAAGATTTTGAAGTGGGGAAATGTTTATAAGGTGATTTGGTTGTGAAATTTAACTTTCTAAGGTTTGAATAAATATGGCTGACGATATCGTTGCAATCCGCGGAGAAAGAGGTCTGGCTGAGAAAGATTTGCGAGCTCACATAGCGGCTCTTGTACGACTTGAAAATATCGGCGTACTTCTTGGTGCCGGAAGTTCTTCCGGTGACCTGGGCGGAAAAACTTTAACAAAAATATGGGACGACTACGCAAAAAAACATCCTGAAAATATTCAATGGCTCAAGAAATACCGATTTATCAATGAAGATGATACCAAAATCCCGAATCCAGAAATTATTGCTGACGCCCTAGAAATTGCTCGCATGGAACAAGAACGTTCCTCTGGTAGGAAAAAAAGAAGATTGCGCCAGGTGCAATCCGATCTATTGAGATTCATTGTTCAAGGCGCTCTATTGCAGGAGAAGTGGTGGGCAACCCCGGAACTGCTAACTGCGTTACCTCCCGAACTCAAAAGCCATCGAAGTCTTCTGCAAAAACTTACGACTTCACGCCAGCCTGGGCAGGCTTCACCGTGGGTATTCACGACAAATTACGACCTTGCTGTGGAATGGGCTGCAGAATCGCTGGGGTTACATGTATCAAACGGGTTTTTAGGGCTTCATGCTCGTATATTTTCTCCTCATAATTTTGACCTCGGGTTTAGAAACAATCTTGCGAAAGGCGAAGCCAGGTTCGGGGCATACAATATTTACTTGGTAAAGTTGCACGGTTCATTGTCGTGGGTTGCCGAACAATCAAATGGATCCGATCAGTCATCAATTACGGAATTACCCGCTCCTGCCATCTGGTCGCGCATTCAGTCGTATGTGAAAGGATCTGGAAAAGAAGCGCCATGTCAGCTTGTGGTACCGGGAGTGTCCAAATATCAGCAGACTACGGGTTTTGTTTTTGGTGAACTGTTTCGACGGTTCACGGATTTTTTAGGAAGATCCCAGAGCGCACTATTTGTTTCCGGCTACTCCTTCGGAGACGAACATCTCAATAGGGTATTACGAACCGCCCTTCAAAATCCCACACTACAAATTGTGATTTTAATCCCCGAATTGAAGATTGAAGACAGCAAGGCCGTATATGAAGGAAACTCCGAGTGGTTCAAGCGCCTGCTGGCCGCCAAAATTCCACAAATAACCTTCGTCGGAAACGGAGAAAAAGCCTATTTTTCTCAGTTTGCAGAATTGCTGCCTGACCCAGCTCTCTACGACCGACATTCGGCGGAGATCCGAAAGCAGCTCAAGGATTTAGACGATTCATTGCAAACCCTTAATCCTGTGGATGGAGGGATCAGTGGATAGAGATAGGATGCCATTTGGGTATGTGGTCGCTATCGATGGCAGCCGCGTCACCTTGAATTTACGGGATGAGCATAAGGGACACTACGTCTCCCACAGATATGGTGTTGTGCCAGTAACGGATATCGGCAATCTCTTTGCCGTTGAATCCGGCCACCGTCTTTTGATTCTTAAGGTACAATCCTTATCATTTGCAGAACCACGAGAGGTCCATACTTCAAGAGATTTTACCGGAGCATTCAAGGACCCATTGAGAAATCTGGACGCTGTTGTGGTTGGCATCCTCCAACGACGCGGTGATCAACTCGAATTCATTGCTGACTCTCTCGTTTCACCGTCCTTGGGCGGAGAGGCTTTTCCGCTTTTCGATCATGAAATGTCGGCCATCCTCAAAACAGTAACCTCAAGCAGCGAGAACATAAACATCGGCGAGGCGGTTCGCGGTGGTGGAAATGTTAATGTGGCTATCACAGATTTTCTCGCACGACATGTTGCCGTTCTTGGTAGCACCGGACAAGGTAAAAGCTGCTTTACAGCTGCGATTTTACAGCAATTGGTGAAATTTCCTCGTTCAAGAATTGTCGTCCTGGATGTGAATGGTGAATATCTTCAAGCTCTCGAACCACACATAGGAAAAGACAAAATGAAAATAACGAGGCTTGGAGAATTATCCGGAGATAAAATCCCTTATTATGCTCTCGGCCGCCATGGTCTCGCTCGTCTTCTGATGCCAAGCGAAAAGACGCAAAGGCCCGCTCTTAATTTTGCGATCGAGAATTTACAATACCTTGAATGGATACCGGCCAAAAAGGGAGCTAAGTTGGCAGGTACGAGCTCAGACGCAATTTTATTTGATGATTGTCGTGGCGTCGGCGCTCAAGAGGCCGAACGAGCTATTAAGGCATTAAGGGAAAAATCTGGAATTCAAAACGCTACCAAATGGCCTTCTATGGCCGCATTGGCTGCCTTGGTTGCAGAAAGCTACTGCATCACGACTGGCAATAGAGGAACTGTTGAGCGAAATGGCTTTCAATATGGGAATGTTTCTCCATTGATCACAAGAATTCGGCGATTTATTGAGGATCCCCAATTCACTTCCGTTATTGGAGTTGATGGAGGCGATCCTAAAGGCGGTAGACTTGATTGGCAAGCAGAGGGAGAGGCATTGATCGATAATTATTTTGGAAGCAAAAACAGTACATGGCAAATCCATATAGTTGATTTGAGAAGTCTGGCCCATGACCTCATGCCATTTGTGCTTGGATCTCTTCTTGAATTATTAGCGTTTGAACTATTCCGTCGTGGGCAGGATGGCACTTATCCCACCTTGCTTGTCCTAGAAGAAGCTCACCACTACCTACGCACCATCTCTGAGGCCGAGGAAGCCGGAAAAGACTCCTTGGCATATGAACGTCTTGCCAAAGAAGGTAGAAAATTTGGAATTTCACTATGGTTGAGCACGCAAAGACCTTCTGAACTTTCGACGACTGTCTTGGCCCAATGCGGTACATGGGTTGTTTTTCGCTTATCCTCTGATCAGGATCTGAAATATGTCGCAGCTGCAGCTGATTGGGTTGATAGACAGGAACTGAATCGGATTGCTGGTTTGCCTCGCAGACAAGCGATCGTTTTTGGAGCTGGAGTTTCCCTTCCCACAAGAATAATTGCACCGGAGGCAATCCCATGTCCGAAATCGGATGATGGTAAGTTTAATCAGTGGATTCAAGTAGGTACAAATGTCACTCCCCAATGAAATGAAAAACTTCAGACATGGCATGGATCGCTTTTCCAAAGATAAAATACTGGGCGACATAATTTGAACAGTAGGGAATTCACTTTTTTCGTTTCATCTTCGGCAATCTTCAATTTTTATATTTTTTTTACACTCCCAGCCTGCCTTTTTGCACCGTTTTTATTCCCATCTTTGTAATCTCGGACCAGAATGCTGCCTATTCTCACAGATCTCCTGATCGTCGTTCCTCCCTCTTTGTCGGAGAATATTTCCTCCCAGGAGAAAAAAATCTCCGTCAGCGAGTGGGACTTTATTTTGATGATCGTGGTGGCATTTGGTTTGGGTTGGCTTCTGGCAACACTGAAAGAATGGTCGAGGAGATAATGATATGGAAGAATCGTCTCTTTTGCGTGAAAGAGAAATCGGTGAAAAACCGATCGATTTCATCTCTTTCCTCAGCAAACTGGACCGAAAGAGCGTTGAGATTTACTTTCAATATTCTTCCCATACGTTATCGAAAGAAAGTAAGGTCCCAATGATTTTGATCAACCTCTGTTCTTGCCGAAAGAAATTGCCTGACCGCATTGGCCCCAATCATTTCAGAATCGTTATTGAGAAAGGCACTTTGTATCAGGGCCTCATTTCGATTTTGGATCTTATCATTCAGCAAGCGTCAAACTTGCGAATTGTTGTTTATACTGAATGGCCGCCTTTCTCATGGATCAAACGGATTTTAACCCAGATTACAATGACTCGACTGATCAAGTTGCCCAAGCTATATCCGGACCTTAGTTTCATTATTGATATGCCTAGAATGGTTGGAATGAGCCAGCCGATTAATTTTTAAGGAGAATTTTATGAGTGATTTCATTCTTGCCGGTATCGTTGCTGTGGGCGTGGTGATTTATCTCGCCTACACGTTGTTTAATCCGGAAAGATTTTAGGGGAAAAGATCATGATATCCAACGACTGGGTTCAGATTGCCATCTATATCATCGCCTTGGTGGCTATAACACCGCTTCTGGGCAGCTTTATGGCCAGGGTTTTTGAAGGCGAACATCATTTACTTTCTACGCCCTTGGGTTGGCTGGAGCGCGGCGTTTATCGTGCCTCGGGAATCGACGCCAAGGAAGAGATGGGTTGGAAGACTTATGCGTGGACGTTGTTAGCGTTCAATGTCTTGGGTTTTCTTACGGTCTTTCTCCTGCAAATCTTTCAGGCTTACTTGCCACTCAACCCGCAACAGATGCCGAATGTCTCATGGCATCTGGCCTTCAATACAGCCACGAGTTTCATGACCAACACAAATTGGCAGTCCTACGGCGGTGAATCCACCATGAGCTATCTCACCCAGATGCTGGGACTTGCTGTCCAGAATTTCGTAAGCGCAGCCACGGGAATTGCCGTCATGCTGGCAATTACGAGAGGCATCATGCGTCGATCTACAAATTCCATTGGAAATTTCTGGGTCGATCTTACTCGGTCAACCATTTACGTCCTGTTGCCGCTTTCAATTATCCTGGCCCTTGCTTTAGTCAGCCAAGGAGTTGTTCAAACATTTTCTTCCTATGTTGAGGCGCATACTTTGGAAGGAGCCAAGCAAGTCATCGCCCTTGGACCTGCCGCTTCACAGATAGCCATCAAGCAGCTTGGCACCAATGGTGGCGGATTCTTCAACGTCAACAGCGCTCACCCTTTTGAAAACCCGACACCTATTTCAAACTGGTTGGAGATGTTTTCTATCCTGATGATTCCGGCGGCACTTACATACACCTATGGCCTCATGGTGAAATCGAGACGCCAGGGTTGGGTGCTCTTCATTGCTATGCTCCTTCTTTGGCTTGGAGGCCTCGCATTCTCCCTTTACGGTGAATATGCGACCAATCCCGTCTTTGGTACCAGTGCCATGATGGAGGGAAAAGAAACGCGCTTCGGAGTTGTTAACAGCATCCTATGGTCAGTCTCAACAACGGCCGCCTCGAACGGCTCGGTCAATGCCATGCATTCCAGTCTTTCTCCCATCGCGGGAGGCGTTGCGATGTTTAACATCATGCTGGGAGAAATTATTTTTGGAGGCGTCGGAGCTGGCCTTTACGGCATGCTGACCTTTGTCTTGATGACCGTTTTTCTAGCTGGCCTCATGGTAGGAAGGACCCCGGAATACCTGGGCAAAAAAATAGAAAAGTATGAAATTGCGATGATAATTGTAGCTATTCTATTACCCAGCATTTGTATTCTTGTTGGATCGGGAATCGCTTGTATCTTGCCCGCAGGGCTCTCTAGCCTTGCAAGTAAAGGTCCCCACGGCCTTTCGGAAATTCTTTATGCCTTTTCTTCTGCGGCTCAAAATAACGGAAGCGCCTTTGCCGGATTAAATGCCAATACGGTCTTTTATAACGTGCTCCTTGGCTTGTGTATGTGGGTCGGCCGCTTTGCGGTGATTTTTCCTATACTCGCAGTTGCCGGAAGCCTGGCGGCCAAAAAGTATGCTCCACCTTCCGAGGGGACATTCGAGACCGACAATTGGATCTTTCTCGTGCTGCTTTTAGCGGTGATCCTGATTGTGGGAGCGTTGACACATCTGCCCGCCTTGTCATTGGGACCGGTTATCGAGCATTTTCTTATGCTTCGCGGTGTTACTTTTTAAGGAGATTTCATGAATATCCAAAAGAAAAGCAAACAAGGATTGATATCAAAAGAGATTTTTTTAACCGCTCTCAAGGATGCTTTTCGTAAATTTCATCCGAAACGGCAGATCAGGAATCCTGTTATTTTTGTGACGCTGATCGGAGCGCTCCTCACAACCTATAGCGCGGTTAAGACTCTATTTGAAGGCGGTGCGGTCTCGTTCGAGATTCAAATTGCGCTCTGGCTGTGGTTCACCGTTTATTTTGCCAATTTCTCTGAAGCGGTGGCGGAAGGTCGTGGTAAGGCTCAAGCCGAAAGCCTTAAAAAATCACGAAGCTCCGTTATTGCAAGAAAATTGGTGGGAGGGCGTGAAGAGAAGATACCTTCTTCTCAACTCAAGGCGGGTGATACGGTTATTTGCGAGGCGGGCGATATCATTCCTGGTGATGGTGACGTCATTGAGGGAATTGCCAGCGTGGATGAATCGGCAATCACCGGTGAATCAGCGCCAGTAATCCGAGAATCCGGTGGCGACCGCTCTGCTGTGACCGGAGGGACGCGCGTTATTAGTGATCGAATAGTTATTAAGATCACCGCGCAACCCGGAGAGACTTTTTTGGATCGTATTATCCACCTGGTAGAGAACGCCTCCCGCCAGAAAACTCCTAATGAGATTGCCTTAAGTGAGCTTCTCTCGGGTCTGACACTTTTGTTTGTCTTTTCCGTGGGGGTGATTAAATTCTATGCGGACTATTCAGCTTCTGCTTCGGGACAAAACATCTCCTATCTTGTCACTGTACCGATCTTAGTTTCTCTTTTCGTGTGTCTCATTCCTACAACCATCGGGGGCTTGCTCTCCGCCATCGGTATCAGCGGTATGGATCGATTGATCCGAAAGAACGTCATTGCCACAAGTGGACGTGCGGTGGAGGCAGCGGGCGATATCGATGTGCTTCTTCTGGATAAGACGGGAACCATCACACTGGGCAACCGTATGGCTACCGAATTCATTCCAGCCCCAGGGGTCACTGAAGAAAGACTGACCCGCATAGCTCAGATGGCCTCGCTTGCGGACGAAACACCGGAGGGCCGCTCGATCGTCATCTTAGCCAAACAAAAATTTAATTTTCGGAGTGAAACGCTGACTCCTCATCAGTCCCATTTTGTTCCCTTCTCCGCTCAGACCCGTATGAGCGGGGTTGATGTGACCGAACCGGATGGTCGTGTACGTGTCCTGCGGAAAGGCGCTGATGATACGGTTCAAAGACATATAGCAACACTTGGGGGAGTCTATCCCCTGGAAGTCCGCAAGGCGGTCGAAGACATTGCGCGTAAGGGCGGAACACCGGTTGTCGTAGTTGAAGACAAAGAAGTTTTAGGGGCAATCTACCTGAAAGACGTCATCAAAGGGGGTATCCGCGAGCGGTTTGCTGAACTTCGAAAAATGGGGATCAAGACGGTGATGATCACGGGAGATAATCCGATGACGGCGGCCGCGATTGCTGCCGAAGCGGGAGTGGATGACTTCATCGCGCAAGCAACCCCTGAATCTAAGCTCGCCCGTATCCGAGAGGAACAGGCTCAAGGGCATCTTGTGGCAATGACGGGTGACGGGACAAATGACGCCCCGGCTCTCGCCCAAGCGGATGTAGGTGTCGCCATGAACACTGGCACGCAGGCGGCGCGCGAGGCTGGAAATATGGTAGACTTGGATAGCAACCCGACCAAGCTGATTGAAATTGTCGAAACGGGAAAGCAACTCCTCATCACGCGGGGTGCACTCACTACTTTCAGTGTCTCCAACGACGTGGCCAAGTACTTCGCCATTTTGCCAGCGATGTTCGGTGGTCTCTATGCCGCCCAGGCTGGAGGACATGGCCCCTTGGCGGTTTTAAACGTGATGGGGCTTTATTCTCCCCAAAGCGCGATCTTGAGTGCCGTAATCTTCAATGCCTTGATCATCATCGCCTTAGTCCCCCTTGCCTTAAAAGGGGTGGCTTACCGGGCCGTGGGAGCTTCAACCCTCCTCAAGAGAAATCTTTTGATCTATGGCTTGGGCGGCCTTGTTCTGCCTTTTATTGGAATCAAGCTGATTGATTTCCTAGTCGTCAGTTTGAAACTTGTCGTCTAAAATGAGGGACGTTTATGAAAACATGGATTACGGGATTGCGAGTGCTACTTGTCTTGACTGTCTTAACAGGAGGAGTTTATCCCATCCTCGTGACAGGACTTGCCAAGTTAGCCTGGCCCTTTAAAGCAAGCGGAAGCTTTGTAGAAAAAAATGGTGAAATCAAAGGCTCTCTCCTGATTGCGCAGAAGTTTGAGAAGGAAAGCTATTTCTGGCCCAGACCCTCCTCTGTGGATTACAATGCGGCCGCATCCGGAGGCAGCAATTTAGGCCCGACAAGCGCGGACCTCCAAAAGAATTATCAGGAAAGAGCAAAAGCGGGCTTATCCAACGATTTCCTTTTTTCTTCAGGCAGCGGTCTGGATCCGCACATCTCACCACAAGCTGCACGGATTCAGATGGACCGAGTCGTTTCGGCCAGAGGATTTACGGTCGCCCAGAGAAATGATCTAACAAAGATCGTGGATGAATCGATTGAGGACCGTGATTTCGGATTTTTGGGCGAGCCACGTGTGAATGTTTTAAAACTCAATCTTGAGATGGATCATCATTTTTTGAATAAGGAACCTTAAAAACGCATGGAAGAAACCCGTCTTAATCCAGATGCCATATTAGCACGCATCGTCAGCGCGGAAAGTAAAAGCAAGCGAGGACGTTTTCGTCTTTTTTTCGGCATGGCGGCTGGAGTTGGCAAAACCTACGAGATGCTCAAAGCGGCCCATGAACGCCTTAAAGAGGGAGTGGATGTCTGGATCGGTGTAATTGAGACCCATAGTCGGCCTGAAACAGAAAAACTGATTGAAGGCATCCCCATTATCCCTAAGAAAAAAATTGAGTATAGAGGCACCATCCAAGAAGAAATGGATCTGGACGCCATTTTGGAAAAGAAGCCCCAGCTTGTCCTAGTGGATGAACTTGCCCACACCAACATCCCTGGAACCCGCCATGAGAAACGCTACCAAGACGTCATCGAGATTCTTGAAGCAGGCATTGACGTATATTCCACCATGAATGTGCAACATTTGGAAAGCCGATCGGATATCGTCGCTCTGATCACAGCGGTGAACGTTAGAGAAACCGTACCCGATTCCATTCTCGACCTCGCTGACCAGATCGAGGTCATCGATATCACCCCCAACGAGCTTCTGAACCGACTCAAAGAAGGAAAGGTCTATCCCGGAAGAAAGACCGAACAGGCGCTTCAATACTTCTTTCAAGAGGGCAATTTAAGCGCTCTCCGGGAAATCGCCTTAAGAGTGACCGCGGACAAGGTGGAAAGGGATATGAGAGATTCCCGCTCCACCGATATATCTATCAGCGGTGGTTCTGAGAAGCTGCTTGTCGCCATTAGCCACAGTCCGTTTTCTGAAAAGCTGATCCGAACAGCTAGAAGAATCGTTGAAGATTTGGAAATGCCCTGGGTGGCCGTGCATGTGGACACAGAAAAGGTATTAAGCTCCGAGGACCATAACCAACTTGTTAAAAACCTCGACCTCGCAAAAGAAATGGGGGCGGAAACCGTCACCCTTCATGGAACCGATATCGCGGAAGCGATCAGCCGTTACGTCAAAGAGCATAAAGTGGTTCAAGTGATCTTGGGGCGACCGCATCATCGCGGAGGATGGTGGTCAAAGCCAGCGCGCTATATCGAAGAACTGATCAAAAAAAATCCGGATGTCGATATCACTATTTTAAAACAACCAAAAGACGAATTACGAAAAGACCGGAAAAAAGTGAAATTTAAATTCGAGTTTCGTATCACGGGTTTTGCAAAAGCGACCTTTTGGGTTTTGGCAACAGCCGTGGTCAATCATTTTCTGGATGCTTATATCGGATACAGGGCCGTCGGTTTTTTATTCCTGCTGCTTGTGGTTGTGTTGAGCCTTTTTCTTCCCTTCACATCCGTACTGATCGCGGCCACATTCTCGGCCCTTATCTGGAATTATTTTTTCATTCCTCCCCAGGGAACATTCTCCATCAACGCCCCGGAAGACGCGATGATGTTTTTAGCCTATTTTGTCATTGCCTGCACAAGCGGATTCCTCACTTTTCAAGTCAAAAGGAACCAGAAGATTCTTAAGGACCGGGAGGAAAAGACCCAGGCTCTTTATGACATTTTAAAGTCAATGACCCTGGTGCAAGGCACGAAACCTTTGGTGGATCTTGCTCTGGTGAAAATAGAAAATATCTTCAATGCCGAGTGTTGTATCCTGCTGACGCGGGAGGAGAAGCTGTCACCTCAGCCCGATTTTGGTAAATTGGTTCTGACTGAAAATGACCATGCCGTTGCCGCATGGAGTTACGCTCACGGCCGCAAGGCGGGCTGGTCCACCGACACTCTTCCTCTTTCTCAGGTCCTGTGCCTGGCACTCAAATCGGGTGAGGTCAAATTCGGTGTTCTTATCTTAAAGCCGAAGATTGATAAAAAGCTAAATCCGGAACAGGAAAATCTCCTCATCAGCATCGCCAATCAGATCGGCATTGTTCTGGCAAAACAGAAATATGACGAAGAAAACAGGGAAGCTAAATTATTTAAGGAGTCGGAGAAGCTTCACCAGACTCTCCTCAACTGCGTTTCTCATGAACTCCGCACTCCTTTAACATCTATCATGGGAGCGGCAACGGCACTGCAGTCGCAAGTGAAAAACGATAAAACATCTTCGCCTCTTCGGGTTCTTTCCGAGGAGATTGTCTCCGCCTCGGAAAGACTCAACCACGTATTTGAAAATCTCCTGGATGTAACCCGGCTTGAGGCGGGCGCGGTAAAGCTCAAACAGGAGTGGTTTGATCTTTCGGAGCTTGTGCGCTTCGTCATGGATCGACAAAAGAGGCTCCTTGCCAATCATGAAATCAAACTGCATATCCCCGCCGAGTCTCTTTATTTTTTCGGTGATTTTGATCTCCTGGCCCATGCGGTATCAAACCTTCTTTTGAACGCCGCAAATTACTCTCCACAAAAGAGCACCATTGTCGTAAACGTCAGGAAAATGAACAAGGAATTGATGATCGAAATATCAGACCAAGGCCCCGGAATTCCCGAAGCGCATATCTCTCATATTTTTGAGAAATTCTACCGTTTACCTGGCACCCCTACTGGCGGATTGGGCTTGGGTCTTTCAATTACCAAAAACCTGATCGAGCTCCAGGGTGGTAAGATTGAAGTCAGGAACAACGCGGGAGGCGGAACAACTTTTACGGTGATCCTCCCGCATGTGGATCCGCCCCCACAGATTCAGGAGCCTATTTCGTGAAACAGAATCGAAAAATTCTTGTGATTGATGATGAAGCCGCTATCCGTAAATTCTTAAGGGTTAGCCTGGAGAACGATGGCTATTCGGTTTTCGAAGCAGCCACCGGAAAAGACGGCATCCGCGAATGCACCGCTTCAAGACCTGATCTTGTTATTCTAGACCTTGGGCTTCCGGATATGGATGGACACGAGGTGATCCGTAAAGTTCGTGAATGGTCCAAGGTACCGATTATCGTGCTTACCGTTAAAGAAGACGAGGAGAGTAAGGTAAAGGTACTGGATGCCGGAGCGGACGACTATCTCACGAAGCCCTTCAGTGTTCCTGAATTGACAGCCCGGATCCGTGTCGCCGAGCGGCATTCACTTCCGACTAATCTCAATGAAACCTCCTTCAAATCCGGTCGTCTTGAAGTGGATCTTGCCGGCCGAATCGTGAAGGTATCCGGAAAAGAAACTCATTTGACGGCAACCGAGTACGACATCTTAAAGCTTTTGATCAAGCATGCTGGCAAAGTGGTCACGCAAAGGCAGATTCTGCAGGAGATCTGGGGGCCTAACTCGGTGGAGCACACTCAATATCTCAGGGTCTATCTCGGCCATTTAAGGAAAAAAATCGAGTCCGATTCGAACTCCGAAAAACTTATCATCACCGAACCCGGTGTTGGATACCGATTATTAATTCTGGAATAAGGAGTTCGATTGGATGAAGATCAAAAAAATTCTTTCTGAAGAGTGTATTTTAGACAACCTTAAGGCTACCTCGAAGTATGAAGTGATTGCCGAACTTGCCGCCCCTCTTATTCAAAAATATAAGGATCTGGATCCCGAAGAAGTGGTCAAGGTTCTCCTTGATCGGGAAGAGCTCGGGAGCACTGGCATTGGCGAGGGTGTCGCTATTCCTCATGGGAAGTTGAAATCCTCTCAACAGGTCATTGCCGTATTCGGTCGCAGTATCACGGGGGTTCCTTTTAATTGCCATGATGATAAACTTGCACATTTCTTTTTAGTTCTTCTCGCTCCCGAAAGCATGACGGGTCATCATCTACAAATTCTTGCCCGCCTCTCGAAAATTTTTAAGGGGTCTCATTTTCGGAGCAAACTTTTGAAGGCTAAGACAGCATTAGAGATTTACGATAACATTATCACCGAAGATGAAAAGCTGTTGTGAGATCTCATCCCAGCCAAACCGGGTAGTCTCTCTCTTGCACTATTTGATGCACGTATCTTCCGATCCCCAGAGCGATCACCAGGTCATTATGTTTGCCGCTCCGGATCTCGACGTAGTTTGGAAAGTGGATTTCCGTATCGGGGAATGGTAGGACCCGGACCAGGATGTCCGTCACCGACGAAAAACTCAAAAACCTGATTTGGCTTCGCTGGATAGCTTTCGTGGCGATTCTTCTCGTGTTGTCCGGTGCGAGATGGATTGCAGGCGTGTTCCCGATTAATCCCATCAGCTTCTGGATGACCGCCGCCTACGGTTTTTCCAATCTGCTCCTTGTTGTCGTTAGCAAGAAAATCACGCACCGCTTCATGGACCTCATTCTCCTTGTGGTTCTTTTATTGGACACTGCTTTTCTCACAGCGCTTCTCGAGTTAAACGGTGGATCCAATAATCCGTTTTCCATCCTGTTCCTTGCCATCGCCAGTGTTGGGGCACTGCTATTGTCCTCGCGGTCCATGATGCTGTTGATTCTAACGAGTCTAATCGGTCTCTGGATTGTCTATTCCGAGGTGCCCAGATCAACGGAGCACATGCACCACATGGCCAGTTACCCATTCCATCTGAAAGGTATGTGGCTTGCAAATTCACTCGGTGTCCTCCTGGTGTGTGGGTGGATACACTATCTTCGGCGTATGAACGAACGAATGGCTACGCGCCACGAGAAGACGCAGAAGATTCTTGCGGATATAGAACGTGTCGAATCGATGGGACGTGTTGTGGCCCAAGCCGCCCACCAGATGAACACTCCTCTGGGCACCTTACAGCTTGGGCTTTCAGAGATTGGGGATAAGCAGAACCCCGTTCCCCCAGTGGAACACGATCGTTGGATTACTGACATGCAGCATGCTGTGGATCAGATTACCAACATCATTTCACGAATCAGACCCGAATTAAAACCTACAGATGAGTCCGACACTGAGTCAGTTGATTTTGACGGCTTGATTAAAGAATGGGTGTCCCACTGGGCCAAGCCCCGAAAAATCGACATAACTGTTGAATGCCATCATCAGCCGTTTCAAGTCTCCGCCATGTTTGTAACAGAGGACGTCGGAGGTGTTTTGACATCTCTTTTGGATAATGCTTTTGACGCCATCAACGGGGGCCAAGCAAGAATCGGCATCCAAATCTCAGAAACCAACGAATTTTTGGAAGTCTCCGTTGATGACTCCGGAATGGGCATGGATGATGAGACCAGGAAGCACGCGTTGGATCCCCTGTTTACCACAAAATCAAAAGGCACTGGGCTTGGCTTGTATGTTTGCCATCAGGTTGCGAGAAAATATGATGGTGAGGTCCGGATTGAATCCGAGCTTGGCAAAGGAACACGAGTTTCAATCACTTTCAGGAAAGATAAATTGTGAAAAAACTTCTCGTCATTGAAGATGATGCAACATTCGCCACAGGCCTCGTCCGTTCGCTATCGAGGCGCGGTTATTCCTGTGCTATCGCCGGCACGATTGCAGAGGCGCGTGAACTTGCCGAATCATTCCATCCTGAGCATATCTTGCTGGATCTGAACCTCGGAAAGGAAAACACTCAGAGCTTCATCCCCACATTGCGCACCTTGTGTCCGACGGCCTCGATCGTTGTCTTGACCGGTTACGGAACTATCCCGTCCGCAGTAGCAGCTATCAAGGATGGTGCGGACTCCTATCTCACCAAACCGGCTACCCCCGAATCTATCGAACGGGCCGTGTCCGAGAGAAAACCAGCCTCCAACCATACCCCTTTGTGGGATATGGAAAATGAACACATCATCAAGGTCTTGAGCGAATGCGGGGGCAATATTTCCCAGGCAGCCAAAAAGTTGGGATTGCATCGTCGCACATTACAACGACGGCTCAAAAAAACCTAAACTGACTGCGGCAAGTCGCCGCACCGCGCGACCTTTCACCTAATTGTCATTATTCGCACAGCGAAATAGAGCACGCATATGCGATTTCTATATGTATCGGTGTGTGTCACGATCTTGAGTTTTAATTTTTGGATCCAGCCTATTTTTGCCCATCATGTTGTTGGGCACGGTGGCGTGACAACGAGTTCCTTCAATCCTTATTCATCACAGTCACGGCCACCGGAGACATTTCTTGATTTCAACTTCAACGTTGATCATCTGGACGGAGGATTGGGCTATGTTCTTACCTATCAGTTCGCTGGTGAATATTCCGTAACCCGAAGGATCAGCGTGGGAGGTCGTATTCCCGTCCTGTCAGTCAGGGAACAATTTCTCCCGCACACCGATGGCATTGGCGATGTCGCCATTTTCTTCAAAGGGCTCGTAGGAGAATGGCCTTTGTATCGGACATTTTTGAATATGGGTACGGAGATTTCATTCCCTACCGGAAGCGAAACCAGGGGAACAGGCACGGGAGATGTCATATTTTCTCCTTATCTTACAGTGTCCAAGGGTTTTCGGCCCTTTTCCATTCTATTCTCCGTCGGTTCTACATTAGCCGCAGCGGATCAGATTCGGCCATCTATTGACTATGGGGCGTCTCTCATTGTGCCTGTGGCGAAAGGTTCATTACCTGTGGATGCCTTTTTGTCGTTTCAAGGTTCAACGGCAACCTCGAGCAAGACATTTGTCAATGGTTCCACCAAAGCTTATTTAAAACCAGCCGTCACATTCCATCTCAAACCAAAATTGCTGGCAACGCTGGGAGCTAAAATCTCAATAATTGACACGTTAAGAGTTAAACCCGGAATCGCATTATCCCGCCAATCGACGGCTCCCTTGAGTGACGTCGATGTGGGGTGCGTATTCGATATCAACTATTCATTTTAGGAGGAAAATATGGGCAAAAAACTACAATCCATCATGGTCTCGCTATCGCTGGCATTTCTCGCTGCCTGCAATAACGGATCCCTCTTCGAGGGAAATCCCGCTGGCAGCATCAATCCACCAGAGGGAAAACTCTTTGCGCAGGTACGAGTCGAAAGTACCCAGGATCTCTCCCAGAGCTTCATGGGAGGAAAAGACAGAACCAACAATGTGGAAGACGTTTATGAAATTCATGTGGATGAAGCAGCCCTTATTCTGGGACACCTTTCTTTTGAGACTTCAATCCCCGAAGAAGCCGCGGCCTTGGGCGTGATCAAATTTCATGCCGGAGAAGATCATTCAGGCGGGGTCGAATCTGTCAGCGGCGAAGAATCGCATGATGAGCCGACATCCTGCAATTTTGAAAACACTTTTTCATCTTTCCAACATGTAGATCTCAAGGAAGGTGCCGATTTACCGTGTGTGACTTTAAATGAAGGCACTTATGCGGGACTAAAACTTTTAATGCAGCATGCATCTGGCGAAGAAGAGGTTCTGGATCTTCCTGAAGGTTCGACAGCATCAATCATCCTTACGGGAACGGCCAGCAAGGATGGCGTAAACTACCCTTTTCAGGTCCAAGCCGAGGCCGATCAAGAGATGACGGTTGCTGCGGAAACGGAGTTTTCACTTAATGACGAAACCCATCACATCACGCTCGGCTTTGACGTAAAGAGTTGGTTTCATGGCGTGGATTTCTCTCAGTTGGAGATGGTGGATGGTGTGGTTGTCTTCAGCGAAGATCACAATAGCCAGCGCTTTGAACACATGGTTTTTGATCATGTGCCCGGCGCCATGAGTCTTGCCGTGGGTGATTAACCGACAAGATCGTATCTCTCACAGAACGTAGGGCCTTTATTGAGGAACTTCTCTATGAAATACAGATGGGTATTTTTAACGATCTTTCTCATGCTTCCATTAAATATTCTAGCCTATCCCAACGGCACGCCTCATTACGTGACTGACGTTGCACCTTTCTGCGCTGCCTGTCATTCTTCACTTCAGAGGGAAACGATGCGGGGAATGGGCTCAGGTATGGCCGAGGGAGAACTGGCTGTTTACAAACATTTGTTAGCGATTAAAGAACGTCGGGAAGCTTATAAAGGAATGAGCCCGGAGGATTCTAAAAAGCTTCTTGAGTATGTTCAGATGATTGATCAGCACACGCACGTAAGCTTGGACGCTCCCAGTCAGGCCATGGTTAACGGCGAGGTGGAAGTTATCGCACAGTTTGAAGGCGGTTCCGGTCCGGTTATCGGTTTGATGCTTCTCGACAACAATCTTCGATGGGAGTCCCGTTCTCTCGCAGCAGATGGTTGGCTAATCCTTGATGCGCCGAAAGTAATCGGACCGGACGGCAAGACACAGATGAAATTCTTGGATCACCGCACCAAGGGTCTGGCGAAGAACTTGAGTTACGTCATAGTAGATGGAATCGCAGCGGATCTAGAAAAGAAGACCTTCAGCAGCGGAAGTGTAACCTGGAGATTGAAAGCGCCACGTGATCCGGGGACCTATACCTTAGCAATCGCCATACTGTACGGAACTGAAAAAGCGACGGTGCTAGGTCGAGGGCAAACAATGGAAGGAATCGGACAACTTCCTCGCGGAGGATTCGAGGGACATTCCGGAAGAATTCTATTTAGCGGGGTACAGACGATTCGAGTGCACTAACTCCGCCTTTGCGAGATGAAAATCTCATCCTAACCACACTGGCCAACTGATATCCTGATTCTTTGAATGATTCCTGACGTATCTCCCGATTCCCAGGGCGATCACCAGGTCGTCGTGCTTGCCGCTCTGGGCCTCGGCCTTGCCCGATCGGGACCAGCAGAAATTCAGAAGCTCGTTGACGGTGCGGATTCCTTGGACGCCGCCAACCCCCTCCCGCAGGCTCTTGTCCAGCTCGTCGATCAAAAGCGGCCGTGTCAAGGAATTGGTCGGAAAGCCGGGCTCGGTTCTTCCCGGTTTGAGCGGATTCACGTACTCATAGATGCGCGGATAATCGTGGTGCTGAAAAAACAGAGTCGTGGCGATGCCCATGTTGTTGTTTTCGATGGCGGCGAGAGCATTGTTGTATTCGGCTCCCAGTTCGAGGATTTTATGGTTGAAGACATCCAACGAAATACGTGTGCGATATTCCGCCACCTGTTTGCCAGTGTGACGTTCCAAAATATGCGCCGCATGATAATCGCCAGCGCCTCCCTTGGCGGGGTCCACGGAGAGGATGTAATCGGTCTTGGCCTTCGGTTTCTCGAAAATATACTGCCCGCAGGGAAAGTCCTGGTCCTGTTCGTCGGTAAAGCGCGTTTCGATCGGTACGATCATCGAACATTCTTCCTGCAATGCTCGCAGGGCCGCGACGTCGAACACGAGGTTGCCTGTGGTTACGAAGTCGCCGTACACTTCCTGCGCCAGCTGCGAGGCGCTCATGTTGGCCTTCTGAATGGCAAGCCAGCCCTGCGTCCGTTCGGGGTGGTACCACCAATGGACCCGGACCGGATTGAAAAGGCTCTTGCCCTCCAGCGAACGGCTCCAAAGCTCGTAGTAAAAATTATCCATGCCATTCGGGGTACTCAGGATGATCGCCGAGCCGCCCGTGCTGAGTGTGGGAAAAGAAGCCTGCCAGATGTCTTCGATCCAACGGACGAATGCTGCTTCGTCGATGATGAGCAGCGAGAGCGATTCGGAACGACCGGCTTCTTCCGATGTCGGAACCGATTCGATTTCGCTTCCGGTCACGAACGACATCTTCGACATGTTGTCATCGACGAGTTCCGCCTGCAGGAATGGTGGAAGATGGCTGTAGAGGTAACGTACCTTCTTGAGAAGCGCCTTGGCCGTGGCGTCCTTGATGGAGATCATCAAAATTTTCTTTTCCTCGAAGAAAAGGCACATCCACAGAGCATAGCCCGCCACGAGCCAGCTCAGGCCCATCTGGCGACTTTTGAGGATGATGTTGAAGCTATTCTTGAGAAACTGGGCGCATGTGATTTCCTGAAAGCGGTATAGACGGAATGGAACCTTACCTCGAATGGGGTCGCGCAAAAAACCGTAGGTGTTGATGAAGTACGCCGGAGACTGTCGGCATCTGAGAATCTCCTGAAATTCGGCCTGTGTCAGACATCGATTCATACATAATCATTTCCTCAAGGGTTCCAGTTCCTCGAAGCCCGAGTTCGGATTGTGTCCAACAGGGGTCGAAAAGTTCGAGTCCTGTCGGGGTAGGATCGGTTCGGCCTTGGTTTCGATCACCCGAATGGCGGCTGTATAATCGAGATACCGAACCCCTGTTTCGGTATCGGGGAGGTCCTCAATCGGGAGATGCCCTTTGCCGCCGGAGAAAAGGCTCAAGAATTGATTCATGGCGCTGGAGGTCTGGGACATGACCCGGATGCTATCGGTCCTCAGCCCGTTCAAGGCTCTGACATGGGCCATCAGGCTCTCGAGAATGTGCCGCTTGCGATTGTATTCGGTATAGGTGCCCTCGGACATCTCCCAGGCGGTGTCGTACATTTTCGATGTTTTCTCGATCTGCTTGTCCAATTGGTCGGTGTGAAGGACCGCCCGTGCGCGATCTTCCCGTAACTGGTGCATCAAGGTCGCGGCCATGACGAACACTCGGTCACGGATGATGCTTTGGTTCTCGAACATTTTTATAAATTTTTTCTCGATTCCCTCGAGAAGCTTCAGGATCATGTATTCTGAGACGCCAATACGACGACCGAGGTCCTCGCGGCTCAAACGTTCGCCATTCAACACGCCACCGCTGCAATGCCATGAGATGATCATGTCTTCCTTGTACTTCACACCCAATTGCCTCACGAGAACCTCATCGGCTCCCTTGGCTTTAGTTCTTTTGCGTTTCCTTGCTGCCATGAACAGGGTTCCTTCTGGTTGTGATGTGAACGGGATCCATCGCACGCAGTTCCTGCAGGTGCTGCAGGATTTTTGGATATTCGCGGTGCATTTTCTTGTAGACGGCGCGGATCCAGACGTCGGTCACGTCGTATTTGTCGGCCAGGAATTGCAATGTCTCATGGCCCTGCGAATACGAGAGCGACAGGAAGACATCGATATTGCGCTTGAGATCGTTGATCTCCTTCATGGATGGAATGGAAATTTTCATGCCGCCGAAAACCAGCACCAGTTTGAGTGTTTCTTCTTCGCCCAGGAGATCGTACATTTCCGGCAGCAAGGTATCGCGATACAGATAGAAAATGAGTTCCTTCAGGCCCAACTCAGGAAATTTTGACTCCATCCTTCCTCCGTAATCTTCTGTTCCAACCCGTGGCGACGCAACGTCACTACGGCATAGTTGATGAGAAACTCCGCCCGCTTGGGCGGAATGACAGCGATCCGCGCTACATCCTTGATGAAACCGTTCCGGCATCGCTCGAACACGCGCAAATAAACCGCGATGGCCACCCGATGGATCACGTATCGCGATACCGGCGTATTGAAACGGATTCGCAGGCAGATATCGAGGTCCGCAGCCTGAAGAGATTCTTCCGGCATCGTGGTAAGTTGCTCGTGCGCATCTTCCGAAGGAATAAAATGCGAGAAATACTTGCAGCGCCTGAAATAACTGGCGACACAATTCGAAACGCATCGGTACATAAAACTGCGCAGGCTTCCCCGTAGTGGATCCCAAAGTGATAGTTTCTGAATAACCTCGATCCAGCATTCCTGGCGGATGTCCTCGACCTGATCGAGAAAAATCCGATGACGGCTGGCATTGACCACCGAGTGAACAATGGGCTCCAGATGAAGCCGTATGGCTTCGAAAGCGGATCGGTCTCCGGAAAGAAAACGCTGCACGGATTCATGCAGGTGATCGCTCTCCCAGGAGATGTTTTCTCGTTTCACTGCGGATGAATTCATAAGCTCGCCTTCCCCAGGTAAATTTAGGAACAAATCCCTCCGGATAATCGGCCGGTATCCGACGATACGGATTGAAACCTTTTCGCGCCGGTACATGTTTCAACCAGAATTTTCCAAGCGACAGGAAATGCACCGTTTTTCCCAGCGCCAGATCGTTCATCATGCATTGGATCATCGACACCAGAACCAGCCGGACCTCATACTGATGAAGCCCCGTCAGTTCGGCGATACGGATAATCATGTCGGTCGAGACAACCTGCGGCTTTGCCATGTCAGACCTCCGTGCCCGAAGCGGCCGCTGCCGCCTCTTTAGCCTCCGTGGGGGCATCCTTGACCACGAGCGATTTTACCAATGTCGGATAGAGTGTATCCAACGAGCGCGACACTTCAGCCCTGAAAGTGTCGATGAGGCTTTGTTGATCCCGTATGAATTTTCCCACGATGCGGCTTCCGGTGTGGTCGAGCAGCGTTTTCAGTTCCTTTGCGTCCATAGAGTTTCTCCTCCAGTGTTTTGATTTTCAGTTCCTTCCGCCGAAAGACTTCTTTCAGCAAAAAAAGCGACAAGCCCCAGCCTGTCAAAAATGACAGGATGCCAACGAACCAGACTCGGATCGGTTCCATCACGTACCTCCCTCAAGGTAGACCTTTACGACCCCACTCAGATCGCTCAAAGACTCACCTGTGAAATAACGTTGTCCGCAAATGGTTTCGTGACTGACGACGTGACGGAAGGATTCGGGAAACAGCGAAGGCGTGACGGGCCTCACGAAACGTACCAATTTGTGCAGGGTCTCCGAATGGAAGCGCGAAACATGCAATTGGCTCCGCCCTTCGGCATCTTTGAATGCGATGTAGTAGCGTTTGAAAACGGCTTTGAGTTGAAGTGTGCCGAGAATTTCCACGACACGGCTGACAGTTTCTGAAATTTCTGGAGTCAGGCTTTGAGGATTTGTGATCGTCTTGGCGAGACGGGCACTTTGGGAAAGGAGCCGACGTTTGCGGCTCTCGAATATTTCGACTCCGGACTGGCGCAGGTTTTTAGAGAGGGCCTCGCGGCATTCGCGGCGCGCTTGGCAGTGTTCGCGACAGGGAGCGAGGTTTTCGTCAAAGAGGTAGCCGAAACAGTCGATTTCATGATTCATCCGAAAAACATCTTACCTGAAATGAATCATTTGAAAAGACTAAAAACTTAATAAATTCAAATGTTTAGCACCTATGACGTGTTTGCGTCACCCATGAGCAAAAACGGACCTACTTGAGGCGCATTTTGTCACCCGAACGCAGCTCCATGATGTGTCTGGCGATCGCCTTAATCATTCCAGGCACGCTTAATTTGGTGAACGTGGTGAGAAGCAGTGTGCCGATGGTGATGCCACCACCGACCCATTCAATCGGTCCGCCATGCGCGAAGTAATGCACGCATTTTTCGAGAATATCTTGATCCATATATGGTCCTCCTTCAGGTTTTTGATTTCACAAACCAGTAAGCCAATCTCTCCGCAGGGCGGATGTCCACATGCGTGAATGATGCGTAGGATCCGATTCCCTTCACTCCAAGATTCTTGGCGGAAACGGCTTCGAGAATTTTCTGTGCAACAGTGCGAGCGGGCATTCCTTCAATCTTGATATCCGCGGCGCGGCCTTCAATGTGTTGAGAGTTTTTTACGCCTCCAACTTTGCGGTTGTATTCGGGCGTCCGGTAACCCGATGTGATCATGACGTTACGGTTACCGCAGATGATGCGGATCAGTTCCAGTTGCTCGCACAAGGGTCTGAGCCGCGACGTGACCCAGGCGGCGGGATACGGCGTACCGTCACCGCAGCGGAACTCCTCAAGGTTGAAATGCGACGTCACTTGCATAGTGGCTTTCGATCCTTTGTTTAATGAAGGCTACATCCAGCTTGACGTGCTCCAATTCGATTTGCGTTTTGGCCACATCGACTTTCAGACTCCAAAACATGCCCGAGGCACTGAGCAGCGCACCAATGATGGCGAACCAAAATTTCCAATCTCCGTTTTTCATACGCAGTCGATGTTGATCGTGTTGGAACAGAGATAAGGCGCGCTCACATGATCCTTGTGCATGTGGCCCACGTAAATCTGGGCGTCACAGATGCTTTCATCCGGCAACAGCCAGAGGATCGCGCATTCCCCGTTCTCGAGTTTGTAATTGCCATCTTTCCGGTCGAGACGTCCGCGGGTCACATAGACCCGCACCTCATGGTCGAATTCCGAGCATTTCTGATCGGCGTCCGTTCGTTTACATTGGTAATCTTCGGACTCGAATGCTTCGAGCTTGAGTTCAAGTTGAGTTACGCCGTCACTCGGGAAAGTGTAGAAGTCCTTGCTGGAGGAAGGTCCCCAGGATCGGGATTTGATGAAAGTGGCCTCCGGAGAAACCATCGAAAGTTTAAGATACGGTTTCGCGATCAGTTTCGCTTCCGGTCCCGATTCATCGATGCGCAAATAAGACATCGGCGTTTCGAGAAGAGGAACATGGATAGAACCCAGATTGTCGATATCCTTATCCGTTAACCTGTCGCGCATGTATGACCACGGTTCGTCGTCCTGCATACGGCTTTTATGGGTTTCCACCATTTCGGGGGTGCAATCTTCCTGGATGATCTCGTTCGTTTTGCCGACTCTCTGCGAATGTCGCCAGACGTTGACGACCATTTTCGTTTTCTTGTCGTAAAAATAAGCTACGCATTTTTCTTCCATAAAGCCTTCCCCCGATCAGACCGGCGATCCGGTCGAGAAATCGTTAGCGATGACGGCCCGGTAAAAAACCGCGACCTGGTCATCATTGCCAGCATTGGTTCTTTGCCGGAATTCCCAATTGCCCGTGCCCGCATTGAATTGGGCGAAGTGTTGGATATTGAAACCGGCCAGGGTATCGATCGTCGAGCGTCCGATCGCGATCAGGTTGTCGCCACTGAAGTTATTGTTATGCAGTTCCAGCATCGACACCGAATGAATCGGAAGATCGCTCGAATCGAAGCCGCCGATGGTATCCGTGATATCCTGACCTCCATTGTTGTCGTGGAATGCGCGGGATGAAACGCTCTTACCGATGGTGCCGGTATGGGTGTGGATACTGATATTGACCCCGTCTACGGTGACTCCACCGGCACAGGCCAAGTTCTGCTGCAAAGTTTGTCCGCCCTTGTTGAGATGAAGATATTGGGGGTGATCGTCATCGCCAAGGCCGGACAACGCTCCGTGATCCGTCACTCCCAAGTTGGCATCCACATAAGCCTTGGTCGCCAAATGCGAGGCTGCCACGGGATTTTGACCGCTTACCGGATTGTTGAAAGTCCAAGAGCCGTTGATCGTCTCATTTTGAGCGATAGCTGCGTATTGAGGATGGTCGTCATCGCCCAAACCGGCGAAGGTACCGTGATCCAACACCGGCCCGTTCGCGCCTCCGGTATGAATATGAGATCCGACATCGACCCCGTCGACGAGGGCACCGCCCGCCATATCAATGTTGGCGTTGTGCAACCAGACTTGGGAGATGGTCTCATTCTGATCTTTGTGGGTGTATTGCGGGTGATCGTCATCGCCCAGACCCGAGATCGAACCGTGATCAATCGAAGGGACGGTAAAGTGAATCGAAGCATCGTTGATATGCGCATCGATGGTGGCGTGAGTATAGACGCCGATGCTCGTGAGATCGCCGTGATCGACCGTGCCACCTTGGCCTGGCCCGCCGTGATCATGATTGCTGATGTCGACCCCGTCCACAGTGCCGATGGTCGTGATATTTCCGTTCGATCCATCAATGTGAATGGTCTGCGTGACGCCGTTATCGGAATAAAATGTGATCGTGGATCCGTTGTTGAAACTCCAATCACCATCGATGGTTTCGTTTCCGGTATCGTGGACAAAACCGCTGAAGCCCAAGATCGTCAGTTCTTCTTTTACGGAGGTATCGATTTGAGGGTTGTTGACGGTGATGTCACCGAAGCTGATAGTCGCATGCGCGAGGAGAACACCGCCGTCGCCGGGATTCGGTGCCGGAACCGCTGCTGCGGCCAACACCTCGGCCCCCTGATAAAGTTTAAATTCTACATCCTCGGCCGTGATTTCAAATACGGTATTGCCGAAACCGTCGATAGCAGGACTCGAATCTGTGATGTGGTAGTAGGCGTAGATGGAAACGATCCGCTCGTTTCCCGGATTCAAGACCTCGATATTGTTTCCGTTCACATCCTGGGCGAACGGGACGTTGGTGGTCGCGTTGTTGAGAATGCGTCGGCCGTAAGTGTCGTAAGCAACACCTGAACCGACATCGATGGAGAAATTGGCCCCGGCCCCGCGTTCGGAGACATCAAGGCCATAAACAGCGCCCGTGTTCTCTGTAATTTCGAGCATGAAATTCCAGAGGGCGTTGTTGATATCGCCGTGATGGCTGTTCAGCCAGTCGGTATCGGCGAGAAATCGGTAGTACCAGTTATGTTTATCCATACGTGCGCACCTGTCAGTGTACGTAGGTATTTACGCCGACCTCCGAAACTCCAACCTCCCAATGATCCACAAAACCCGGGTCATCGGGCTCCAGAATCCCGTAATGGGTGTGGGCTGGCTTCATGAAATCGGCAATTTCGTGGAGAAGATCCCGCTCGTCATCGGTAAGAATTCGTGGAGTCTGAATGAAGAAATGAAAGGCCCACGCTCCGGGGCGATCGCAGTCGTCGGCATCGTCCGTTCTCGGCGCATACGGGGTGTCCGGGTCGTCGCTCCTGACCATTTGGGCACCCCAGGCGTACAAGGCTCCCACAAAACCAGCATCGGATTTCAAAAGAAAGCGGACATCGCCGGCGGCATTGGGGAGACATTGGTGCTGGGCGACAAAGCGCTGCCATTCCGATGTGACGGCAACGATTCCTTCCGTTTGATCCAAGGGGTTATCCACCGATTGGATGACGAAAGTGAGTGTTCCCGGCATGTCGGCCTTGAGCCAGATGGAAGCGGTGAACGGTTGGTTGGCGGCCAGAAGCGGCGTCGCATCCTGATAAATTAAGGCCCCGGGTGTGCTCATATCCAGCTGGTCGGCATCACGACCCCAAGGTGTGGGTCCGGTGATGACCTGTGGAGTGATGGTGACCAGGGATTTGATCCAGTCGGCCTCTGAAAAAACTTCGGTCCACTTGAGCAGATTGCAATAAACGCGACGGCCTCCCGAATAAGTGGAAAGACCGATTTCGCTCACGCCCACATGCCAGCCGTCCTCTGGGTAGGCATGCGGGTCGACGATTTCCACTTCCATACCGAGCAGGAATCGGGCCGCGGTGACGATGCCTTTTTCCTTTCCGAGACCCTTCTGGTTGTACATGGGAATCAGAAGCTTCACGAGTTTACGTTTCTGCGTATCGGTCAGGGGATAGCTTCGGAACGGATTGCCCAATTGTCGCAGCATCAGTTCAACGAAAATCATGGGAGCCGTGTCGGGATCGACCAGCTCATCGTAGGCAGCGATGAAGGAGCGGAAATCATCGGAAATCTGGCTCGCCAGCGTTTTCCAGAGGTCGAGAATGCTGTCCGGATCGTTCTGGTGATATATTTTCGGAGGCAGATTTTTTTCGTTATCGGACATGAAATCGCCTCAAGACGTTGTGAAAATCAGACTGTGTTTCGGAAACTGGTTGATACCGAGGATGGTATTCGCCGACGGCTGTACGAGATTAAAACTCTCCACGCCTTCCACGTCCTGAATCAGCCAGATGATCCGATTCCGATAAACCGTGGTGCCGAAATCGATCGTGTATTGACCGTCCTCGTCGGTATTTTCGCGCCCAAAATACTTTTCAAGGGCGGTCCGGATGCCCGCCTGAACGACGGAATCCTCGCCATCAATGAAATTACCGCCCGACAAGAAAAAGTTGGCTGTGACGAAGTCGGCCATCGACAACGTGTAATCGTTTCCGTGCGCTCCCGGGGTTCGTACGGTCAGATCGATAGTCGCCGCGTTCACCTGCGCCGAAATTTCCGGGAGGGCTACTTCGATCGCGGTAGCAAGGTTACTGGCCGAGGAATTGAGATCACCTCCAGCCAGCCAATCGATGCCGATCACGAAATCGTGGCCGTTGACGGTGACCGTGTCTCCGACATCAAAGGTGTTATCCAGCAATGTGATGCTCGCGGTCGCGGAGACGCCCACGTCGGTCGAAAATTCGCTGCTGGGAACCAGGTCGCGGACTTCGATGGGAATCGTCACCAGTTGCGGACCGGTCAGAATAAGCCGTTGGGTCAACGGTGGCGGATTGTTCGACAGAGCCGTTTCAATCTGGTTCTCGAGCGCCTGGGTTAAGGTATCTGTGGTTTCCGGCAGCACCACTGCGAGTACCGTATTCTCTTCGATGTAGGGATTGTCGTTAACGGTGAGGATCCGGACGCGACTCACTCCCGCAACGCTGGTGATCACCGCCTCGAAATCCTGATAATCAATCGTGACTTCTTTGGCTCCAATCGATTTCGGGATCCGAATTTTGGAAGTCTCGATATCCTCACGGTCGACACCACCTTGGGATGCCGAAACGTTGTTGACGATCAACGAAACCGGATTGCCGCCGGTATCAGTAAAGGTCGTATCCAGAATCGTGATTGTCCCGGGAGAAACGTTGCCTTGAGCGCCGCCGCCCACCTTGTAAATGTAAACGATCGTGTCACCCGCCTGTGGAATCTTGCCGTTGGTATTGTCTCCGAAAATGACCGTGGGGATGCCTTCGGAATCCACCTCAAGACGGAAATGTTCGCTGTTGCCGTTGGAGTCGAGAAAATTGTCGACCTCCACCCAAGGCACCCCAGCGACTGTCACCTCCATAGTGTCTTCGATATAAGGATTGTAGTGAAGTGGCGAACGGTAGTCGGAGCTTCCATCACTGGTTTCAGTCTCCGTACGGGTCACCTGATGGCGGCCCGCGATAATGCCGGATGCCGCACCCGTCGGGATGATCAGATTCGCCGTTGTCTCGAAAATAAGACTGGTTTCACCGGTAGTGCGGGTCTGCGTTCCCTTGGGTATGATGAGATCATGCGTGAGCGGATCGCCGTCCTCGGTACTGAAAGTCAGATCCACCAGGGCCGCGACGTTGTTGGGGATATGATAATCAAACTGTTTAGCCAGCTTCGTGAGATTCTTCGCTTCGTTGACCGTGGGCACGAAATGTTGCCGCGCATGGTAGTTCTGCATCCAGGCGAGATTGGCCGAGATGAAGGACAGCCATTCGATGAACATGACGCCGTGGTTGGATTCCAGCACGTCGGTCCACTCGGGAAAATGGGTTCTGGCGATGTCAAAGAGGGAGTCTTTGAAACCGTCATAATCGAAGGCACGGAACTCGATGTTGTCGAACGTTGGCATAGTTTACCCGACGAATCTGGGGAACGCGACGGCCACGCTATCGACGATCCCCCTGTTGATGATTACGTAGTCCGCGAAAATTTCCACCCAGCCTGAATCAGGATTGACGGTCACAGCAACCTCGTTCAGCTCCACCCTCGGCTCCCATTTCTCGATCGCATCAATGACGTAGACGCGGGCCAATGCCACCGTAATCTCGTCGATGGGTTCGAAAAGAAGCTCCGGCAGTCGCGAGCCGAATTCCGGCACCATGATCCGTTCGCCGACCCGCGTGCCGAGAATCTGATAGACGGACTCGCGGACGAGAGTCCGGATATCGCCCGTGAATTCGATGAACCCCTTGGCGTTTCTTCGTTGGGGGAATGTCAGGCCGTAATCGGCGATAAGTGCCATATCAGTTGACTCCTCCTGTGCTACCACCGCCCGGATCCACGCCGGAGTGGTTGTGAGAAATGAATTCCCGGCCATCGATGTGCACGCCGCCGCCGTTGATGACGAGTGTGTGGCCACCTACGTTGAACGAGATTTCCGAAGGACTTAATGTCACGGTGCTGCTTCCGAAGGTCATCGTCGAATTGCCCGTGGCGGAGAGCGAAAAGTTCACGCAGGAAATGCTTTTATTGCCGGAAACCGTCTCGCTGCTGTTTCCCGAGACGTTCCGATTTCGATTGCCGCCTGTTTCCGTGCTTTCATCACCGGTCACTTTCAGATCCAGTTTTCCCGTGGCGGAATCGAAATGAAAATGATTCCCAGATTTCCGGTCGGTGATCTTGAATTTTTCGGAGCCCTCCTGGTCGTCCATTTCCATGATCCAGTTCTTGGTCTGAAAAACACGGTTGTCCGGTGTAGCCCGTTTGGCGACCTCCGGCGTCTTGCCGCGTGCCCAGTGTCCTCCCTCCCAGATCGGGTGGTTAGGATCACCGTTCTCGAAGGTCACCCATATTCCAGCCCCCTTGGGTGGGATAAAGAAAGCTCCGAAATCATCGCCTCCCACGAGTCCCGAAGGCCATGCCCAGGTCTCCATGATATTCTTGCCGCTTACCTGCGGGACGCTGACTTTGAGGCGTCCGAGTTTTTCCGGATCTTTATTGTCAGTCACGATGCCGCGATATTTTCCGTAGTAGACGCCGAAATATTCGAAGCCATACTTGCGAACGACATCCATCAGAGCGGGAACGGTTGTGGGAGTATCACCCATGTTTAGAGCACCCGTCCTTTCTGTCCGTAAACGAATCCGGAAACCGACCCGATGACGGCGGTTTCCGCGAAATCGATCAGCTTCTCAAAAGAGTTCTTGATATTGATTGGGCCGTTCAGAATCCCGCTGACCGGATTGCTACCGGTCGCCCCCATGGCATTGCGTTTTCCGACAATGGAGTATTTGTAACCGTCGGTCAGATCGTGACGGATGGAAACGATCTGGTACATGCCCGAAAACTTGCGGCCGATACCTCGTATTTCGATCAGACTACCGCTTTTGAGGAAAGGATCATCCGGCGAGGCGGAAATCTCGAAGTTCGCCTCTACATTATCGAGAAGTGCTCCGTGTCGGTGTCCCGATGCGATGGCTTTGAGTTCTTTATCTTCCTTGGGGGGAAGCGCCAGTGTTTTACCAGTGCTGTTGCCGAGGTTTTTATGCGGAACAGAAGCGCCGATAGCCTTGATGATGGTGTCGGTGAACGAGGTGACATAGTTTCGGGTTACGCGCACGTTTCCCAGATTCGAAGTCGGTGAAGTGCCTTCATCAGCGGAAAAACTTTTCGTCTTGTGCGTGAAGGGATCCACAGTCACGGCCGTGGTCTGCAGAGAGCTCTTCGCATTGTCCTGATCCTTGATCTGAATGTCGAAGGAGATAAGGCGCGAGTCGCGACCTGGCGCGTAGGCGAAGCGTGCCACGGGCGGCGCGTTCAGATCCCGCTTCTTGAACTGCAGCTTGTCGCCGATCACCTTGAAAACATGATCCTCGGTACGCGAGGCGATATATTTGAGAAGATCGAAAGGCGTCCGGCCGCCGGTTGCAAGAAACGGGATATCCATTTCCAACGGATCCATGTCTAGCGTCAGACCGTAGTCGGTAGCGATCTCTTCGAGAATCCGTCGGGCCGTTGTTTTTTTGTAGGTGGTCCATTTTTCTTCCAGCTTGAGAGCCGATCCTTTGTCGAGGGCTTGAACTTCCACCTGACCGTAAGCAAAACGAGGACGTTTGACGATGACCTTGCGCGGTGGATGTAACTTTCCAGCGAATCCCCATTGCACGATCCATTCGGTGCCTTCCTGAAACTGATCAGAATCCACCAGTGTATGGAACGGATCGCTGAAAGTGACCGTGACAAGATCGTCCTCTTTTTCGCTGTCCTCATACTGGAATTGGAAGACCTGCACACCGAGTCCCAGCGACAGGGGCTGTCCTTTAGCGACGACGCGGGCGATGATCGGGAGATTACCGGGCATGGAGATAAATCCTTTCCAGCGTGTCCCGGCTGGGGATGCGTAGACTCACTCCGACGAAGTCGGCCATGCTCATGGTATCAGGGATCTTGTTGTAGTGCATGATGAAGAACAAATACCGGGGATCCCCTAAGAGCTTGTAGGCGAGCACATCCAGTCGGTCGCTCTCGCGCCAGACGTAAAACTGGTCATCGTCCCGCTTGATGACGGGAGGCGGATCGACAATGCCCCATGTGTATTCCTTTTGAACCTCGTCGAAATATGCGGTTGCAAATTTGTAGAGGGAATCAACGCGTGTTTTCATAACCGGATCACCTCATCGTAGGATTTGCCGCGTGTGCGCATTTCGATCAGTGTGAGGTTGACCTGTACCTCGCTGGGAAGCTGAGTGACCGGATCCATGGCATTGCCCCATTGGACATTGAAATCACGAATCAGCCAGATGTCCTGCGCGTAGAGCCGCCCTTGGATCACCACGACGGGATGCGGAGCGAGACTCGCCTCTGAATTCTGAGAGTAATCGGGATAAGCCAAAGCCTGAAGAAACCGGACGGCACGGCGTATGTCATTGCGCGACCGTTCCTGCATCGTGAAGGTGAGCGGTAATTCCAGTGTCCGCTCCTTGCCGCCCTTGTAGTGATATTGTGGTACCGATCTCGCCAACACCTCGTGATTCGCGTAATTGGCACCGCCGCTTTCACGACCTTGGACGTTATATTGGAACACGAGTCGTTCCCGGGTGACGGTATCGACCAGGAATCCGTGATTGCGCAGAAGATTGCGGACGAAGCCGATCCCTCCGTTGCCCTGGGCGAGCACGCCGTAGAATAGATCGGAGGCGATTCCGTTGCCGAGAGATTCATTCACCGTCGAAGCTGCCGAGACCCGCAGAGAATCGAGATAGTAATCTTTCGAGCCAAAAATGTTGAAAGCACCGAGTCCCATCAGTTGCTCCTCACGGTTTGTAATTGCTGCATCTCGAAGACCACTTTTCCGATCTTCTGTTTGTCGAGGATAATGTCCGCCGGCGTGATTTTGGCGGGAGGTACATTAATCTGGTTTGTAATTTCCGGAACGGTGTTGGATGTGTTCGGATTCTTGGCCGCGGCCAGCGTGATGTTCCGCGATTGCAAGGAAGCGAGCGACATATCGGATTGATTCGGCGACGTGGTGATCGGGCTCATATTGAAATCCGCCGATTGTTGACCTGTTGCGAGACCCACGGTGGTTCCATCGAGAGCGGAAGGCACGGAATTTTTGTTGCGGATATTTTCCGCCAGTTGATGAATGCCGCTCCGGTTGTTCTCGATCGAATGACTGATCTCGTCAAACTCGGCGGTGATGTTGTCGGTCAGATCCCCGAAGATTTTCTTTCCGAATCGAAAGGCTTTCCCAATCACCTCGAACGACTTCTGTACTAACGGCATCTTGTTCAGAAATTCGACGATCTTGTCGATGAGGCCCTGAATGAATCCGACGACTCCGCTGATCGCCTCGCCGATACCCGTTTTGAATTTCTCGAAAATCTTCACCACGAATTGCGTGATGGGACTGACTGTTTCCTTGAAGATCGTCCACAGGTCCATGATCAGTTGCAGATTGGCCTTGGTCTCGGACCACCATGAGCGAACGATATTGATGGCAAATTGAATCGTTCGCCCGATGCCACGAAAAACCGTGCTCCAGACGGCGATTTCGAATTGGACAAAGGCGGCGATGAGACTCCGGATAACGGGCCAGAGGTTGGCGACGAACCAGTCCCAAGCCGCCTTGATTCCTTGCACGATATCCTGATTATCCCGCCACAGCTTCGTAAGTACGGGCTTCAGAAGCATGAAAGCCCCGATGACCAGACCGACGACCGCCACGATCTTGGCAAAGACGATCAGCACGGGCACGCTGACCAGGGCCATCAGTCCCATCACGGCAGCCACGGCACCGAGGGCAATGCCCAAGAGCGCGATAACGCCCAGGCTACCAGCGATGAGACTTGCCATTTTGGGGTGCTTGGCCATCCAGGCGTCAATCCGGTTCACCCATTCGCCGACCTTGGTGATGACGGGCTCCATGGCAACGAGGAGCCTGTTGCCGATCGTAATTTTAAGGGATTCAAGACTGGCTTTCATTCGGGCGATTTTATTATCGTGGGTGTTCTGCATCTTACTCACGGCAACGGAGGCTGCCCCCGCTTTATTCTTCATTTCTTCCATGGTCTGGTTGAACGAGGTCGTGTTGTCGCCCGAGAGTTGCAAGGCCGCCTGCACCGCTTCCTGAGAACCTAACAGCTGAATCAGGGCGCTCTTGCTCCCCTTGGTTTTCTCGACCAGGCCAGCCAGAGCCTGCTGAAGCCCCACACTTTTAATCGCTGCTTCTCCGGAGGAAAAACCAAGACTCTTCCAGACTTTCTGCAAATCATCGGACGGACGGATGATGGCCGCCATAACGTTGCGCAATTGGGTCATGGCGATCGGTGTCTTGGTTCCTTGTTTGGTCATGGTGACGATCGAGGCCCCGAGTTGTTCCAGAGAAATGCCCAAAGCACTGGCGAGCGGAGCGGCCTGAAAAATGAAATTGGAAAGTTCGGGAATCGTCGTTTTGCCGAGCCGCATGGTGGTGAAGAGTGTGTCCGCCACATCCGAAGCGTCGCTGGATTTGAGCTTCCAAGCATTCAGGATGGTCGTGAGTCCATCAACAGCGGTTGTCACGTCGGTAACACCTCCCAAGGCCACCTGGTTAGCGACGTCCATGACGTGCAATGATTGAGCAGTATCACCGATGCCGGCGGAGAGAACTTGATAGAGACCCTTGGCTTGATCCAAGGCCGAAAAGCCGAATTTTTTGGAAAGGCGCAGCGTTTCGTCACTCAAAGCTGCCATGTTCACGGCGGAAGTGTCGACCAGGGTTGAGACCTCGGCCATGGCTTTCTGAAAGCTGGAGGCGGAATCCACAACGGATCCGAAGGCCCTGCGGCTGGCCATGAAGATGGCTGCACCGGCGACGGCCGTGATTGCGCCTTGCATCCGTTGCATAGTCGCAACCGTGTCCTGGGCATTCTGCCGCATGCCACTCATGGAATGGGATACATTTTTGGAAGTGGATGAGAATTGATCCTTGAGGGAAACGGTAATACCCAGACCTAAATCGGTTGCCATATCAGCGCCTGCCTTTCCTTCCCGATCGTTCGATTTCCTGCCGCTCGTATTCGAGCTGGCGGGTCAAACGGTCGACGAATTTTCGACGCAGACGGGTCGGCATTTCGAGAGCGACTTCCGCCAAGGCGTGGCAGCCGCCGTAATCCAAAAAGAAGATGTCCTCGTCTACGTCGAATGGGGGAACAAAAAATCGAGGTTCCCCATAATGTCTGCCGTGACCATCGTGCCACATTCGGGACACTTGATCCGCACGGTCGTATCCAGCTTGCATTCAACATTGCGGATGACGCGCCGAAGCTCGGCGATCCAGCTCGACTTGAAGACATCCAGGTTGACGGGGATTTTCCCCTGATCGGTTTCCTCCCAAATTTTCATGCAACGAAGCTTCGTGTTGATTTCAGGATTCTTCACCCGGGCGATGCGCAGTTCTGTCTCTCCCGTGGAAAGCTCAAAATGAACGGTGCCGGGACCCAATGTGACGGAGCAACTCCGTTGATCGCCTTGAGGGTACGATTCCATCGTATCGAGACAATCGTTCAGATTTATCTCGTGCTCGGATTTGGCCCCGCATGAGGCGCAATCCAGACGAAAATGAACCTCACGACCGTGGGTCAAAAGCCGCGCTTGAAGCAGGATGAATGTCCGATCGCCTGTCAGCATTCCGTTGAAATCATCCGTGGTGGGATGCCCCGATTTTCCATCGAGATTTTCTGTCACGAGGGATAAAAAGCGGTTGATGACCGAAAGATCACGGGTTTGTTGAAGACTGGAGAGAAGCCGTTCGGCTTCGCCCGTGGTTTCAAACACCGTTACCGTCCGTCCGGATGGCAAGATGATCTCCCGCTGTTCGCGTGCGGGACTCGTCGAAAAAGCACCCTTGGGTTTGTCGTCTGTCACTATGACCTCCTGTTATGAAGAGCGGATCACCCGGTCGCAAGACAACACGACCTTCTCGATGATGTCGTCGCTCGATTTTCTGTCGAGTTCGTCCTTTTCGATCTGCTTGGGAAAACAGCCGATGACCTGCCATTTCTCCAGAATGGTTTCGAGATCGGTATCGTGGAAGATGATGTAGCCGTTCCGCTTATATTCGGACGGAACACCCATGGTACCGTTTTCCGGATCGCTGACTTTTTTGAACCAGTCGTAGGCCCAGTTCTCATTCTTATCCATGAACATGAGCTTCTTGAGCTCAATGTCGCCGACCTTCACCATGCCACCGGTCTTGACGAGGATGTTGCTGGAGCCGTGCTCGGCAACCTCGACGGAAAGGCCGGGAATGGTGACCTGTTGGACAAGAGCGGGTTCCAGACCCTCAAATTCGACGGTCCATGGGAATTTCTTGCGTGGGTTGATAGGTGTCGCTGTAGGCATATTGGTACCTCCACAGCAGATTATGGGATCAGCAAAAACTCGGCTTTATTTGCGATCTGAAAAGGGTTATCGCTCGGGGAATGACACCACTATCCTTGGCCGAAAATGATTTGCTTCAGCCGCGGGAGACAAAGCTGCTTTGCCTGATAAAATTCGGCGAAGAACAGCACCTAAAATCTCTCGCAGACGGGAAGTTACGTTGTCGGCACCTCGAATACTACAAGGCCGAAGAAAACAGGGGTAAGGTTTTTTATGACCAGCATGAAGGTCTGGCAGGCTTCTATCAGGCCCGACAAATCTCGATTCATTTCACGCCGAAAAACCAACCCCCCGTTATCATTAACGCCGATAATGGTTTGGTCGGTCAGGTTCCGGTCAGTCTGAATCTCAAGAAACCGGCTTTCTGCATGTATGCTATCCACACGGGCGAATGGACAAATCGTAAATTCACCGAATCAGAATTTGAGGATTTCAAATCATATCTCCAAGTCACGAAAAAAATGGAAGGCGGCTACAAGAACAAGCATGTCTGGGTGATCACTGACGGGTTAGAATTTAACAGCCGTCTCGGCAAAGCCTGCAAGGCACAAAACATCGGGCTTCAAGGGGATCTGGTTCGGTATATCGATGGTGATTTTCACGGAACCGTTCCTCAAAAGATATCAGGCTTTGTTAAAACGAACGAGTTCTCCCATGAGAGAGAGTACCGCTACGTTTTTGATGCCGCCCACGATTTGCCGGACCCTTTCGTCCTTGAAGTAGGATCCTTGAAGGATATCTCAACGATCATCCCGGTCGAAGATTTCAAGAATAGCTGGTCCATTCAATTCAGCGAGTAGAAATCAAAGCCTAATATCCAAAAGCTCTTTGAAGTTCGCGTTCGACTTCGTGATCACCGCCTCGATCCCGAAATACTTGAGCGTGCGGGTCGGCTTGATGAAAAGCCTGCAGACGAATTCACCACGATCAATGCGCTCCGGCGTGTTCAAGATAGCGTCGGCGATGCTCTTGGCATCCTGGTCGCATTGGATCAGGTATTCGTAGAACGCCCGCCGTTTCAGGAGATCTTCCATCCAGGGGTTGATCAGGTTGAAGACTCGACGCCAAGTGACGGGGTCGTTCGGTTCGAAGAGGTAGATCCGGTTTATTTTGAGAAGCGCCTTCCTCATGTAGATGAGCAGCCTGCGGATATGAAGCGACTGAAGCGCGCTGGGTGCCCGTTGCAGGGTTTGCTCGCCCCAGATGACGGTGCCTTCATCCGAGAAATCCACGATGGGGCTGATCTGGTTGTTTACCAGGTCATCCATCTCGCTAGACCGCCCGGGAGTTCCCACGTTGTAGTGGATGCCCAGAGTATTGGGGATCCGGCCGCGTTGCAGGCCCGCGGGGGCGAACCAAACCTCGGCCTTGGCGTCGTTGTAGGCATGGACGCCGAACACGTCACCGACAAGACTGATATCGGTGATATCGTTGGTCTTGGCCGAACGGATCTTGGGCCTCCCGAAATACATGGCCCCGTAACTGGAATTGAAAGCCGAATGAACCCACACGCCTTGTCCCAGGCGGAAATCGATCGCCTCGTCGGCGGAATCCACCGAGGCGGGAGGCTCGGCGTAGTACACCATGTCTTCCCGGTTTTCGCAGTAGGCGATACCTGCCGCTACCACGGCGGGAGAAGTGTTTTCGGGACAGGCCAAGCCGAAGGCATCATCGATATCGTCGAAGGCGTACAGACCGGTTCGGGTGGCCGGATTGCCGATCCAGTCGTCGTCATCCAGACCGCTTAAGCCGTCCGCGCCACCGGACAGGTTCGTGGCAACGATCACCGTCGGATTATCGACGGTCACGGGGTCCGCGCTGAACGTAACGGTACCGGTGGCCGCCACGGCATCGCTGCCGCCCGACAAGGTCGCCCCCGAGAGGATCAACCCAGTACCACTCACCGAAACCATGGTGATGGCGTTTCCGGCGTTGCCAGGATTCGCGGCCGTCACCGTAATGATCAGCCCGTCATCCGTGGCGTTCACGTTCGCGAGCGCCTCGATGAGGGCTGTCAGCTCCGCGATATTGCTGAATTCGTTGCCTCCCGGAGGTCCCGGAACCTTGGTAAAGAGACTTCCGTCCACCGTCACCGTGTCTCCATCGGCGGGGATTCCGTAAGTGATTGTACCGTCTGCCACCACCGCATCAAGGCCGCCGGCAAGGTTCGCGCCCGAGACGGAAATATTCCCTCCGCCCGTCACGGCGGAGAGCGCGATGGCATTTCCGGCCACGCCGGCGACTACGGCGGTCAAAGAGATCACGTTGCTGAGTGAAGTCGCCGTCACATCGCCGGAGGTCGCGTTGATCGCATCCTTGAGTGACGACGCCATCAGGGGGATATCGTCGATGTCGATCGTGAAGTCGTCACCGGAATCGAACGTGTCGGTTCCGACGGTGACACTGTCGCTCTCGAAGGGATCTCCGGCCTCAAGGTCGGTGACCTTCACGAGCTTGGATTGGTCATTGATGACCTTCACGGCATAATATTCCGTATCGACCTGATTCATGGTGAGGTACCGATATGATTCGCCCAATTCGGATTGTTCGGGATAATCAATACTGAGATCGAAACGGTCGGGATCGACTTCGTTGGCCGTGACCGTGATCACGAGCGTGTTGCCCCAGGTTCCCTGGTTGGCCGCCTCGATTTTCAACGTGTCGCGGCTTTGCAGATCCTTCAGGGTCAGCGATGCCTTGAGCGCGGTGATCGTGGATGCATCGGCCGGGTCCGTGTAGTGAACCACGCGATTGATGTAGAGCACGGCCCCGCGATCGAAAGCCCGCTGGACCACGATATCGGAATCCGAACTGTCAATGGGAAGTCCGTAGTTCTCCTGGAACTGTTTCATGGAGCCGATCAGCTTGACCTCGTTGACCGGTCCGCGCCGCGCCGTGATCTGGACGCAGTTCCGTCCTTGCGTGACGGCCTGGATGAAGAAACTCAAATCCCGTTCGGTGAATGTGACTTTTGCGGCTCCTGTCGGCATAATCCTTTACCTCCCTTAAATGTTCTCGATCCGGATGAGTCTTTTGCGTTCCAATGCCTTCGTGGCCGGAACGATCGCCGTCCCCGGAAGTATCGGTGCATCCTGACCGTGACGACCCGTCTGCAATCGGAGATTCAGAAAGGCGGTCGAGCCGTCGGAACTTCGATAAGGAACCGGAAAAGTCTTCTGCGTCAGGTTGATGATGCGAACCTGACTCGCGGCCTTGACTGGTTCTTTTCGGATGGGTGCTTCCTTATTTTTCTTTGGCATACGCTTCGCTCCTTACGGCCCAGTGTCCGGTTGAATGGTCACTTGTTGCATTGAGATCCCCTCTGGATTCGAGGGATCACTACGCGTTGTTCTCAAAATCTCACTGTCGATTGTGGTGATTATTTTTCCATCACGATCCGGCAGGAATCCGGTCACCCATGCTTCGATCTTGAATCGGTAAATTTTCTCTCGGATATTTTTGGTTAGATCATCAAGATTCTGGATGCCGACGAGCTCAATGGGAAAATCCGCTGGTGCTCCGTCGATCGTGAGTGTCAGGACGCCGCGCTCTGGAAATTTAGCCAGCAACGCCAGATCCATTTCCAGTGCCGTCTGGCTGTCATAGCACCAGGCATCAATCTCATAGAGGAGGTCCAGCGGGAGAGGCTTCTTGACCGTGAATTCGGGATATACCGTAACAGGTTCTCCGTCGTAGGTGAGAGTCACTGTCGATCCTGACGGCGTGACTACATCCGGAGTGACGCGACCGCGATCGATATCGTAACCAGCAAACGAAATCTGCACGGCTTTCTTGGGAAGCACTGGACGGCTCTTGCCGTCATCAAAGCCAAGAAACTCAAGCGAGGGTACAGTAGCGATAGAAGCCATGTGACCGTAGAGGGCTTGATGCAACCTGGCGATGCTGTTTAGAATCGTCGCGCTCATATTCAATGTCCCGTGTTCTCCAGCGTTTCGCGAATGGCTTTTTTGTAGCCTCTTTCGACGTCAGGCTGGACTTCTTTGAAAGTCGGTCGGAACAACGGCCGTGCTGTGATATTCCGCGCATGACTTCCGAATTCATGAATCTCTGCAATCAGAACGGGCGGTTCGCCGTCTTTGCGTTTACCGGATCGCAACACCCCGACGAAAGCGGACAGACGATCTCCTGCCAGTTCGGTCGTAATCGATTGCATCAGTTGGGAAGTGGCAATGAGAGTGGCCGTGCTCAGATGTCGCCTTTTTTTGGAGGCAAGGTATTCAGGGTTTAAGGGCTTCCAGGACAAGTCTTGGTTCTGCAAATGCTTCACCAACACCTTGCGAACCAGCTCGGCATTCTGAAGAGTCGCCAACTGCAGACGCGACGTCAGTTTCAGGCCGAATCCGTTCAGGTCCTGTTCCAAATTCTTCCATGGTCCATTCATCTCGCTCATGGGTTGCCTCCGTCGGCCCAGCGTCTTTTGATCTGGAGATAGACGAAGGAGGGTTTCTTGGTCATGTCGGCCACACCGCCGAAGGAGACGATATCGTAGACCTCGTTCTCCATGACCACGACGTCGTTATGATCGAGCAATACCTTGTTATCGGCGTCCGTAAGTCCGGCGACCTCGACATCATCCCAGTTGAGATATATTTTTCTCTCGTGGGCAGCGTCGGGACCGAGGTCATTGCGGAACTGGTCATTTTCACCTTCGGAAACGAATTCACGGATGGCGTTGAATAAAAAATCCTCATTGGCTGGCAGCGTACGAAACGCGCCGTTGGCGAACGTCGTCCTGCGGATGATGATCGGACAGGCGAAGGTGTCACTCAGGTCATGAAAGACCTTACGAATCTGGCTGACCTGTTGATTTGAAAGTAAATCGCTCATGGGTCATATCCTTAATCGCAGGGACACACGTCACCCGGTGGATCCTCGCAGGCACGTACTTTCCTGAGCAGCGCCGGCGGTCCCGAAAGCTCGGACTCGGCGTAGCCCAGTTGAGATTTTAGTCCGGAAAGTTTGTTTTCCAATTCTTCGAGAAGCGTCTTGAGCCATGCGAGCTTATCCTGACGGAATTTGGCATCAGCAGGTCCCGCCGTGGCTTCGACCACATCGTCTTTATAGTAGGAGATCGCAGTATTGATGAGTTCAATAGCTGCCGCGGTGGCAATCAATTCCGATTGCAGAATTGTCAGATCGGATTTGTCCGCATACACGGCTTCCGATCCGTCTCCGCCGTACAGGGAGTAGAAGCTCGCTGCATATTGGAGGGAGGCGTTCTTGTTCTCATCGGTCAGTGTCGCGTCACCGTCGCCCAGAATATCTTTCGTCTTGAGTAAGATCCGGTTCAGTCGGTGCATGGAGCCGAAGGCCAAAGTCATACGCTACCTCCGGATTTCTTTTTGGCCTTCTTGGATTTCGAATCAGCTTCTTCTTCGTTCGGTTTTTCGTCCGCGGAGGACGGAGCCTGTTCCTCTTCTGCGGGAACCGCCTGCGTCTCTTCTTTGACGGGCTCTGGTTCGGGCATGAGAGATTTTTCCGGCTGTGGCGACGCTTGTGGTAGCGATGTGGAAGACGGATCGGCCTTTGTTTGGGCCAAATATTGTGCTTCATCCACGAGGATCAGTCCGCCGCGCCGTATCCATTTCTGCATGGTACGAGTAGGACTTCCTTCATATGGAACGATACGACCTCGCGGAACCTTGAAGTGGTTCTCCGGATCCATGTAGGTCATGACGGCGTTGCGGCATTTCAAATATTTCATGGGCATGGTTCATTCCTCACTTTAGATCGTAGGTGCCATCCAGTTCGGGAAGTCGTTGACCGCCACATCAAGTGAATCATCGACGATCACCCGAGCGTCCCGGAAAATGACTCCGAAACCCGTGGTAATGGAGGCATAGGCTTCCTGAATCTGTTTACTGATAATTTTGTCCCCCTCGACATTGAGCGGGGCCGACGTCAGCTGAACCAGCGCGTAACGCGGGTCGAGCAGAATGTACTGGTTTTGAGTAAGCCTTCCGCTGACGAATACTTGGCTTTGGCTGGGAAGCGTCTCATTGAGCACCATGGATGAAATGGGAGTTCCAGCTTGTTTCTGTTTGAACTCGTCCAGGTTGAGTAATCTGTTTGCGCCTCGCTCGCTGGTAATGATGTGGTCATAGCGCCGACCCAAGCGGCTCGCACGGATCCATGCATAGACCAGATCTCTATAGGTAAGCCCCGGGGGTATAAGCGTGGACACGCCGATCGTAGCAGCGGCTTCGCTGCCACTAGGCTGATCGCCGTTGATGAGAACATCGACGGCTTCGTTGTTGAGTTTGTGACCCAGCTTCACGCCCACGTCTTGAATAAAAATCGTGAGCAGATTGATCGAGGTGTACTGAATGGCCTCGTAGCTGATGCTGACGCCGATCGCCTGTTTAAAAATCTCGGTGGTCTTGTTGCCGTAGGAGATGCTTCCCTTGGAAATGGTTTCTCCCTCGGCCGTGTCCTTGGGCTCGGCGTCAGAGAGTTCCAGAAACGGCATGTTGACTTGCGGTTGGCTGACGCTTTCGCTGACCGCCACCAGGCTGTTATAAAATGGCGAGGTGCGGATACCTTTGCGAATTGCATCCCGGAAGATTTCAGGAACCAACCAACGGCTGTCCTGATCCAGATCAATCAGCTGACTCACCGTCATCTTGTTGGGGTTGATCCCGAGCTCGCCGTACAGATGGTTTACATCGAAGATACCCTCCTTGTCGCAGCCAGCCGGGTACTGGGCGCTCAGGTATTCGACGAGACTTACGTCCCGTTTGCCGCCCAGTGCGACAGGACCCGATATGTTGCCGGATCGGATTTTTTGCAGCTCTTCGTAGGTCTGTTTGATTTTGCCTTTGAGTCCAAGTTCCATAGTGATCTCCTCTTAAAGTTTGTCTTCGAATCAGCGGACCAGGACGTCGATGGGGACATCCGGTGCCGTACAATCGGTCAAAGCGATGCCGTAAGGATCTAGAATCGAGACATCGCCGTCATTAGCCAGCGACGGATCCACGACGATGTCGGCCCCGTTATCGCTTGTTGAAATCGGAATATTGGTATTGTTGTAAGATGGGCCGTTGCTTCGTCTACGGACGTAAACTTTGTCGGTCCCATTCGTGAACGCGTCATAGTTCGGCAAATTCGTACGAATCGCGTTGGCGATATTCTGTGCGGTCTGCTGAACAGTGGCTACGGGAATGAAGTGCACCCCCTCGGTCAGGGTGTTGCCTTCTATGGTGATGGTTTCGCCTCCGTTCCAGATGAAATCGACGACTCTGTAACCGGCCTGCGGTTCACGGAATGTTGCTATGATAACTTTTCCGGCGGCGTTCATCGTTACCGGCCTACCAGCGGCAATCGCTTCTCCAGATGTCATTGTGATGACGGCACGACCCTTGGTGGCGATGACGACACGGTTGTCGTTATTGGGCTTGTTGCTACGAATCATCACGTAGCCCAGACAGGCTGCGTAATCCGGTTGACCCGGTCCCACAAAAGGGGCCACCTGATCGAAGGCGCTCAATTTGACCGGAGTATGAGGTGCGAGGGGTCCTATCACGGCCGGATCGACGCCGAACGCTAACGTCAGCATACCGGAAAGTTCTTCTTTGACGATTGTCATGGTTTTCTCCTTTTCCTGTTAGAGGGCATGCATGTCTTTCACATGCTCCATAGCTTTGCGGGACAAGGGGCCTTGGTTTTGCTGGCCCTGGTCCTGCGGTATCTGGGAACTTTGACGACGGATATCGGTGCCACCGCATTTGGCGCACCGGTTCGGAAACTTGGTTTCGACTTCCTTCTGAAATTCCTGTTTGAAGGCTTGAGCGATATCGAGATCGGCCTTTTCCAAAGTTTTGAGGATTGCTTCACTGACTGCATCTCCCTTGGCCAGACGGTAAAGTCGGATGGATTCTTTGCGCTCGTCCTCGAGATACTGCCGACCGAGAGTGGCCTGCGGCTCCAGATCACGCATCCTGCCTTCAAGCTCCGTGACACGATGCTGACCTTGTTCGATCTGAGATTGGAGGCTGGCGGTTTCCTGCTGGATCTTCTGCAGAAGCACCTTGGATTTGGTTTCAAAGTACTGATTCAGCATCTCGGTGAAGTTCTTTTCCGTCACGTCAACGCCGAATGTTTCCTTCAACAGTTTATTTAAGGGGTGCATGGCAAGCTCCTCATTGTTCTTGATAATTTTTTCTGGAATGGATGCCTGGGCGGCGATCGTTTGAAGATGTTGTGACTGCTGGACGGGCCTACCGTCTTCGCCAATCTGTTTGGCGAATTCATCGGCACCTTGCCAGACGAGGGAAATTTCCCAGAATTTATCGATCTTGGTGACTAGGATCCGCACCGTCTCGCCTTCGATTTCCTCGCCAAGATGATCAAAAAATGTGCCCGTTTCCATGAGCGCAGGATGACTCGGTTTCCATTCGAAGCTGACAGTGACGCTGGCGGAGTGAATGGCTCCCTGAAGTACGCCGCGAACTGTCATGGGATCCTTGACCGTATCCAGTTTGAGAATGGCATTGATGCCGGAAGGAAAACCGGCCGTGTTGTCATCCCAGTGGGATGATTCCACGCGACCGACCCAATTGTTCACGCTGGTGTTGTGATCTTTGAAAACCGTCTGTCCGTTTAATTTGGAGACGGAGGCTTTGAGCATTTTCTCGTCCGTGAAATCGATGGGACGATCGGCCAGCACGGTGGCTGACAAAGCTCTGAAGGTCGCGAATATGAAATCGTTCTCTGCCGGATCGACGCCATCCGCGGGTTGCAATGAAACATCGCCCGATTCCTCGGCGAGACGCTCATGAGCAATCTTTTCGGCTTGATCGGGATTTTTCTTCGGATTTGAATTCTGGTTCTGGAGACAGTTTGGTCGGATAGATCCCACGAAAGTCATAGACAAGCCCAGAGGCTTGCGGCTTTTCCAGTTTGTGTTCGCCAGACTGATCTGTTGGTTCGTCAGCATAGATATCCTTCTCTCGATATCTATGCTTCGAGCGTAAACTCCCGGTCACTTTCGTGATCCCGAAAAATATTTTTTCTTCAGAATCTTTCATAGGCGTCATTTGAAACGATCCACCACGTACCCGTGCCGACAATGGGGATGGTACGGTGGCAGCGCGATTCCCTGCGCAAGCAACTGTGATGTATCCATTGCATCGACCACTACAGGGTGAATACGCCCGGGGAGAAAAGGATTGAGGTTCGGAAGGTTTTCGGGGTCCTGGTCGAGCACGTCCCGCACATGCTGCACGACGGGACCGACTTTGAAAATCTTACCCGTCATGCTTTGGCACCAAGGACAGGTCACGTTATCAAGCGGTCCTGTGATTTCGATTGATGCGGCCTTGGCTTCTTCAACCAGAAAAATGTTGCCCCAGTTACGTGAGCGGTTCGTCGATGTTTCTACGACTCGCAAAATTTTATAATCCTCTTGGGCGACGCGGTCTCCGAAACGACTACGAAATTTTGTCAGCTCGCCTGAGTCACGAAGGTTGCGGCCCGATGTCAGATATTCGTCCACCAGCCAATTTTTCAGATCCTTTTTCGTTTGCGGGTTGGTGAGGTAGCGGCCGAAATAAAAGTCATCCGAGCTTTTGAGAAAGTTGATCGCCTTTTTGTCGATGAGATTGAACGATGGCTTGATCGGCAGATCGCCGCCGAAGGGCTCCACATCTTCCAAGCGGAAGTAGGAGTAGATCAATTTGATATTTTTGGAGGTCTTTTTATCGAGAACGGAGTTCTCCAGAGATTGGGCAAAAAACAGACCCATGGTTTCCAATACCCCATTGGCGAACAGGTCGCTGTCGCCGGTGTCAAAATCGAAGTCCGCCAAGAAGGCTTTGACCTGCTTCAAGGATTTATTTCGGGATCCCCTCAAAACGGGATAGACCGCCGCGAAATATTCCCTCTGAAAACGATCGACCTGCTCTTGGGCAGGATTCAGCTGGAAAGATTCCTGCCGAGGACAACACGATGGGAAATGTGTGTCCAATCCCTCAAGGCAACGACGGTATTCCGATTCGATGTCGATCTGTTCGGGTTCCGATAATCGCTGATGCATGACCTCGATAGGACGAGGCTCCTGGGCACGGTAGAAACCGGAAGCTTTGTCATAAACCATTCGAAACGGTTCTTTTGCCTGTTGGGATGAGGCTGGGGCAGAAATTATCGGACCGCGTGGACCCACTTCGGCAGGCCGATCATATCCGGCTTCCTGGGTGAACTGATTCTGATCAATGATTCCCTGATCGTAGAGGGTTTTCAGGTTGGCCAGTTTGGTCGCGTAGGTGCTCTCGTCCCGCTCGGCGGACAGAGATTTGGAAGGTTCAAATTCAATCCAGAGATTTTTGTAATCGATACCAAGCAGCGTGAGATGCAGTTTGTAACCGTATTCCAGCACGCAGCGAACGGTCCGCTGGTAATTCGTGATGATGGAGAGCATTTTCTCGTACACGACACCGGCATAAGTCTCGGTGGTTGAATAGGTCCGCCCGTGCAGGGCCGGATCCGCCTTGAGTCCTGAAAATACCTGCTGCTCATTCATCTCGAAGAGATCCTTGGCACCGGCAGCGTCGCCCGTAATGGAGTGATGTTCCACTGTGAAGGAGTCCATAAAACCAACCGCGATGCCATCCCGGTAATTGTGTTTGAGGCGCTGGGCCTGCTCGTCCAGAAATTGCTGGCAACGAGCGATGTACTCCTCGGTCTTTTCACCGGGGGATTGTTTAGGAGCGCGAACCAGAAAATTCACGAAACCAAGAAGCCCCATTTTTTTGGCAATGAAGCGGAGGTTTTTCACGATGTCCCGTTGGATCACGATCGACTCAAGGGCGGCCAGGATCGGGGGCACAGCGTAGGGGGAATTATCCAGCATCTGCATCGCGCAATACTGATACGTCGCGGTGTTGAGAGTGATGAGGCCCTGGTCGCCCTGGGTCAGATCACAGGTTTTCTGATGAGGGCTGTATTCGCCGGAATTGGGATCATAAAGAAAGCGGATCTCTTTCAGCGGCACGAAGACCACTTTATCGATGCCCGTCAGATTCTCGTTCACGACCCATTCGACGCTGATGGCTCCGCCGCGGCCGATCTGGGCGAGTGCCGAATTCACGAAGCCGTCGATCCCGCCGAACCGTCCGAAGACCGTCATGTTGAAACGATTCAGCTCGTCCATGGCGGACTGCTGGACTTGCTCCCGATTGGTTTCAACCATCACCTTGTGACCGGTGTTGCCGAGTTGAACGATGTTGTCGATCATCTGGGCCACGTCGGGATTGACGAGACTCAAATTCTGCATCGCCTCGAGATATTCCAGAGGATAGGCCGCACCGACGGACCGCATCTCGGTCAACAAATCCCGCAAGAGTTCGCCGAAACCCACGGTATCCACCGACACGCGTCCAACAGGGAGGGCTTTGGTATCAATTTCTTCGGGGGAGGTATAGGTGCCCAAGCTCTCGACCGATCTCTTGCGGGGAAAGTAGACTTTGCCGTTCACGACCATGCGTTCCTTGACGAATGTTTGGTTCATGCGGGTGATTACGTGAAAGGCGGGAATTTCAGCTTTTTCGGATCCGAAAACGAAACTTTTCAGACGAGGCCATAATTGTGGCCCGATGACGGTCGGTTACCGGCCTTGAAATCGGCAGGCGGTAACCCTTATCGAGTTGCTATGTTTCGCGTAAGCCGGTGTACTGGGGGCATGAAAACAACGATCAAAAAAGTGAAAAGCATTTCCTACGACGTCGACAAACTCGGAGGGATTCAGCTGCTCGGAAACGATGTTCTGACAGCGGTTGCCCGGGGCGAGATGGATCTCAACCAGATCGCGATCAATCATCTGGCCGGTCGCGGGCTTGATGAAAATGGCGCATGGATCGGATTCGACAAGGCGAAGGAAAGATTTCTCGAAGAGTAAGCGAAACCACCGGATCTCTTCGGTTGGCGATCACTTCGAGAGGAGCTTCGCGATTTCAGGACGTAGTTCACCGATCACAGTTTGGAAAGGTGGAAGGTCAGGAACCAAAGGTCCCAGCCATTGCTCCCACGTTTTTTCGACGAGAGTCAGCATTTTCCCCCTGAAAAAATCCTCTTCATTTTGAAAGCTGACATTTTTTGCAGCGCATTTGACGCGCAGAAAAGCATCAAAGCCGTCGAGTTTCATCTGATCCTTGTAGGCTCCGAGTATGCGCCAGAGATCATAATAATCGCGAGCCCGTGATCGTGACCATCCCCGTGTTTCCAGTTTTTCCATGTGTTGAAGAATGGCTCGGAGCTTCTCCGCGACAATTTCTTCCAAGGCATAGACCCGAACCTGAGCATCCAGCGGCTCGCCGTACTCGTGAATGACTTTTCTCATGTTGGCAGGTTTCAAGACTTTCTCATCGACTGAAGTCTCGATAATGACCCGCGTATGCAACTCCCGATGCCACGGGAAGCGGGCGCGAATTGAGAAAGCCTCCTGTCCGCCCGGGTGCGGATCCTTTTCCGTGTAACGCTCGCACACGATCTCCACGGGAGCATATTCATCGAGCAATTTTTTGGCGATCTCACAGGCTTGTTTTACAGCTTGTTCCATCGCAGCCCCTCGCGGTACAGCCTCCACACCCGAGAAATCCAAATCCTCCGAAAAACGGTAATCTCCGAAATAACATTTTTTGAGCGCGGTGCCGCCTTTGAAGATAAGGGTATCTCGAAACACGTCGACTCCGGCAATGCCAGCGAGAATCCACGACAGAAGGTAATCGCGCTCCAAGACTTCCCACGGAATTTTGAGACGTTTTCTGGCTTCTTGCAGACGGGTGTGCAGTGTTTTCATGTGGTAACCTTTCCCGGAAGATTCTCCTGAATCATCCAATAACGATTGTATGGACCCTTGAGAGGGCCACTCGAATCGAGTCTTCGGTACCCCTTGATCGGAAATTGCGCGAGTCGCTCCAAGCGATCGCGTCCTAACCCAAGGCTCTCCAAAACCCATCCGAGACGCTTGGTCGTGGCAGCATCCATCTTCAAAGCATAATCCATGATCCGCTCAAGATTTAATCGTTCTCGACTGACCTCGAACGCATGGAGGACCTCGGCAAAGTCACCGCAGTGTTGGGGCATGGTCAGTCCATCGATTAATGTCCGCTCAAGATCGGTGATCGTCACGCGGGTATCGCCAACCCAGACCTTCTCCGTGCCGAAAAATCTTTCCGGCTTGATTTGAATGAACTGATACGCCGTATCCCCAATCCGGTAGCTATCTCTTGCTCCCGTTCCTGGAACCGATGACTCCGTCGTGGTCAGCACGAAGATCGTTCTTGGAGTCTGTTCTGTTAACCCATGATGATGGAGTGCAGACCAGTGAGAAATCGCGGCCGGATCCACCAAGGCCATAGCGATCTCGAACTCATGAGCCGGCGTAACGCCTGGCACGGTCGGGGAAATCGCATAGAGTCCATTGTGCAAGCGAACCACCCAGCCGGAATTGGTCAGATGGTGCAAAACCTGCGTGATATAGCCGTTCGAAAGCCCCACTTCGGGGCCTAATTCCCGTGCCCGGGCCGTGGTAAAGATCCGGTCCCCCTGATTGGCAAGCCGACGCACCAGCTCCACCCCAGCCCCCTTATGTATTATATCCTGCTCTGACATTATTACCTCACAGCGAACAATCGCAATGAACTATCTATTTAATGTAGATATATTATACCGATTATTCGCCTAAGTCAAACAATGTCAATGTTAAATATATTGCCGCTCAATTCTTGCCAGAAATCCGATCCAGATACTCCAAGGCTATCTGGGGGTCCTCTTTGAGGGCTTTAAAGACAGTTTGTCTGGCCAAAAGCTGGGGCCGTTGTTTGAGGATTTCGCGCCGATCCTTGAAGGCCGGATGCTCCTTCAAATGCTCCTGAAAAGCCTGCAAAGTAATTCCCGCGAAACAGCAGGCCTCCGTATCGCTGCATCCGAGTGAAAAGGCATCCTCCAGACGACGAAGACAATCCTCATCCAGCGTGTTGCTTTTCGGCGGTTCGGGCGTGGCCTCAATTTTTTTGGGCATGGATTCGCTCGGCTTTCTTTCCCGTATAATTTTCCCAGCGGGTGACGATGACATCACAATAGATCGGATCCAGTTCCACGAGCCGCGCTTTACGGCCGGTCTTTTCGCAGGCAATGAGGGTGGTACCTGAACCGCCAAAAAGATCGAGTACGATGTCGTCGCGTTTCGAGGAATTTTCAATTGTCTTGACGATCAGCTCGACCGGTTTCTGATTAGGGTGAAGAGCGCGGTCTTGTTTTTGCCCTCTGTCATCCTTTCGGCCCGCGAAGGAATTGAATGACGGAAACTCGAAGACATTGGGATGATTCTTTTGACCAAAGAATTCAGGATGCCCCTTGGCAATGTAGAGGATCGGTTCGTACTTCCAGGTGTAGTGGCCGAAGTTCATGGCCTGCACATCCTTCAGCCAGATCAGGGTATTGCGGTAATCCCAACCGGCATCCAACGCACAGGTCAGGAATTCGAGGACGTTCGCTTCGGCATAGCAGACATAAGCGGGAGCGTTGTCAGAACAATTCGCGAAAGCGTTTCGGTAAACCTGTCCGAGAAATCCCCGAAAGTCTTTCTGGTTGTCGCCCATAATTTTTCGGCCAAAGGTATCCTCGTAATTCACATTGTACGGGGGATCGGTGAAAATCATTCGGCCCTGTTCGCCATTCATAAAGGTTTTGAGCGATTCTTCATCCGTGCTGTCGCCGCAGTAAACGCGATGATTGCCGAGAATCCAGGTGTCGCCTGGCTCCGTGATGGCTGTCTCGGGGGCTTCGGGAACCTCGTCATCCTCGGCATCGGTAAGAAGGGTCTGCTTTTCGTAATTGATAAGATCTTTGAGTTCGTCGTAGTCAAAACCGGTCAACTCGATCGGAAATTCACCGGTATCGATATCGATGATCACGTCGCGCAGCATTTCAAGATCCCAATCTCCGTGAATCCGGTTCAGCGCCAGATTGAGGGCCTTTTCCTTGGAGAGGGGGATATCCACGACCACGACCTGCGTGCTTTGGACGCCGAGGGATTGAAGAACCTTGTAACGCTGATGTCCGCCGACGACATGACCGGTTTGCCGATTCCAAATGATCGGCTCAACCAGTGAAAATTCCGTGATGGATTTTTTCAGGCGTTCCAGTTGTTGTTCGGAGATCTGTCTCGGATTGTATGGGGCAGGATTCAGCTCCGACAATTTCTTTTTTTCGAGAATCAGATCCGTGTTCAAATCAACGCTCATAGTGTGCCTCTTTCATGATGGCTTTGCCGATCACTTCGACGACCTGCGGAACGACCGCGTTTCCGAGGCAGGTAAGCTGGTGAATCCGGTCGGGAATCCCATCAGCCACTCCACAAATCTTGGGTGCGGATACAGGCCATCCGTCGGCCCATTGCGAAGCACCTCCCGCAGGTTGCCGCGACATTTCGGCGAACCTTTGAACCTCTCGGTAGAAGCTCCCTTGGAATCCGAGACGATCGGCGTCGGGTACCATTCTTTTGGTTGCGAAAATCCAGATCCGTTCGCGGCGGTGGGGAGCGCCCACGGCCGCCGCCGGTATGCATTCCCATTCAACATCGTACCCGAGCGCGGCCAGGTCTCTGAGAATGCATCCGAAGTACCGTCCAGATTCAGTTGAAAGAATCCCTGGCACGTTTTCAGCCAAGACCCATCGGGGCTCAAGCTCGCGAATAATTCGGGCGAATTCTTCCCAGAGATCGCGTGCATCATCGGAGCCTTTGCGCATGCCGGCGAAACTGTGGGGCTGGCACGGAAAACCTCCGCAGATAAGATCGACGGGTTCAAGGTTATGCTGGCCACATTCCCTGACATCCCGATGGCGGATGACATGGGGCCAGTGTTTTTCAAGAATCCTAGTCGCATAGTCACCGAGCTCCACTTGCCAGGCGCATTTCATTCCGGCTCTTTCGAGTCCCAGATCGAATCCGCCGATACCGGCGAACAAAGAACCGAACGTGATCGTCATGTCCGTGAATACGGGATTGACGATAACTGCACCGGTGCCCCGAGCCGGAAATAGTGGGACCCTGCAATGAAGGATTCCCGAAAGGGTTTCGGAAAGCCTTTGCGCAACCCTTCGTCAAAGTGTTTCGAATACCGTATGCCAAATCCTGACGGATCATGATTCGGCCTCCGGCTGTTTTGATTTTTGAAAATCAGGTTGGTGATACGGAAGATATTCAGGAATGCCGCGATATCTGTGCCGCCACTGGATGATGATCCGCTGGCCACAGCCGCACTGGCACAGGAGCGCGTTGTGACTCTGCTCCTCGGCCCATGCTTCGGCCTTGGTCATGAATCGCCCCGATTTTTCGCCTGATTCGTCGGTAAATTCCTTGTAGGTTAAGGGGTTGTATTCGCGGATGGTGATCCTGAAAACGGAGTAAATCTCTTTGCAGAAAGGGTTCGCGTAGTGTACAAATGGGGACGCCAATTTATAACCGGGGCCGTGGCGGCGAGGAGCCGCCACGGCAAACTGTAATCAAAATGCAGGGTTTTGGCCGCCAGCCGAAAGTTCGAGCCGATCTTTTTCAGGAAATCTCGCTGGGATTCTAAATTTTCACTCGCTGCCCTCTGATGGGCCTGGTGGGCCACCTCCAGGAATTCCCGACAGGGTTCGAGCCAACCCGTTGCCCCTTGCTCCAATGACTTCAAATTTTCCTCCAAATCGATCTTGTTCTTGAGCAGGGCCTCCTTTTTGGACTGAAATTGGGCCTTATCGATTAATCCCTCCAGATGGGTATCCAAAAGTCGATCCAGTTTGGTTTGAATGTCCCGGATCTGAATGGCTAGTTCGGCTTTCTTGCGGGCAATGGGTTGGCTTATCTCGTCCCGTTCCTGAGACCACGCCGCCAGCATTTTTTGATAAACCTCGGTCGGAAGAGCAACCCGGGCAACCGCGGCCCTGACCTGTTCAGCCAATCGCTCTTCACGCACGAATGGCTCCGCACATTTTCCCCGCTTCTTGGTACAACGATAATAGTGATGACCTTTTTGTCGCTCGGCCGTAATGGAACACCCACAGCTGGCGCAAACCGCCAGGCCCAGGAGTGGAAAGTACTTTTTGTGGTATTTATTGGGTTTCCCATTTCTGACGAGACTCCGCTGGACCTGGTCAAAGAGTTCCTTCGAAATGAGGGGCTCATGCCTTCCTTGATGGGCTTCCCCATTAAAATTCATGAGGCCATAGTAAAATATGCTCGTCAGTATTCGGTGAATTTGAGAGACCGAAAGAGGTTTCCTGGTACGACTCACCAATCCCTTGCGACCGGAAATTTTCTTAAGGTCGGGTAAGGTATATTCCCCGGTCGCATAGGACTCGAACAAATCGCGGACGAGTGGTCCTTTGATCGAATCGATGACAAGTTTTTTCGATGTATCATCACTGGCATATCCAATCGGTGGGAATGAGGGCCATTCACCACGACGAAGTTTCTGCCGCTGCCCCCGCTTCACATTCTCCGAAAGGTTATCAATAAAATATTTGGACTGGCCGAAGGCAATGTTCATCATAAACTTCCCCTGAGGGGTGTTCTCGAACCAAAAGGTGGGGAACTTGAGTTGCTGGATTTGTCGAGTATCCAGGAGATAGATGATCCGGCCGCCATCCACGGAATTTCGGGCCAACCGATCGGGATGCCAAGCGACGATCCCGTCAGCTTCTCCCCGTTCAATCCTAGTAATCATCTCATTAAAAATGGGGCGGCCGGGGGTTTTGGCAGTCATTGCCTCGATAAACTCTTGCTTGATGGTCAATTTCTCCCGTTGAGCAAAGATACGAAGCTCGGTCAGTTGGGCCTCGATGGAGAGGATCTGCTTCTCCTCGGTATCAGTTGATTTTCGGGCATAGAGAAATAAAGAGTTGAGCATGTGGTCTCCCTTTTTCTTGGAATAGTGCCAGACCTGTTCGGCCCGTCTAGAAATACTTTTAGCTAAAATTTAGAATCCCAAATGGAGACAGTGGGATCGGCTCCCCCTGTACCGTACGGTACAGGGGCAAAGGTCCCGTAGGGACCTTACCATCCCGAAGGGATCTTTGGAACTTTCGGCTGGCGGCCAAAACCCTGCATTTTGATTACAGTTTGCCGTGGCGGCTCCTCGCCGCCACGGCCCCGGTTATAAATTGGCGTCCCCCCTGGGAACAGATTCGAGTTTACTTCCACGATTAATTCTATAGCGAGCCGGCGCAACTCGGGCCTGGCGAGCTGATTTCAACGTCAATGGGCCAATCCAACACCTGAACCGACATCCCACCGACTCCCGGACTTAATGGCGGTCGTTTCAACGTAACGTAACTTGGGTGGCGCTGATGTGTCGCTTCAGGCTAACGTGGCTTGGGTGGCTGTCTGAGTCGGCAAAAGCCGCGCCGTCCTACCGGCCGTCACGCCTTTTGCACCCCCGTGGTCTCCGGATGCGCCGCAACCCGCGCGCCCCTGCTTCGCTAAAGCTACGCAGGGTCACGCGGCTTGCCACGTCCGCCTCCGGCGGGGGCCTTCCCGACGACTCAGCAAGTGGCATCATAAGGCCCGGGCCACCTTTAAACACCCGCATCAAACACCGCCCGGGCCGTGCCAGCGGGATTGACTTGTGCCCTTGGGCACGAGTCAAACTGCACGGTAGTTAACTGTGTGTGATTCATTCAAGACAGAAATTACCAGTTTTTAGGGTCTCAGAATGGGTGTCGGTTTCGAGTGCTTTGCAATTGCTTTTATAAGAACCTGAATAAGATAAAGCCCTGACCCTTTGCAACCTTTGCCTTTTATACGACGAGCGTAGATTACATCCCAAACATGGAAATATCCCAGCAGTTTTTTGCCACCGTTCAGAAAAAATTGCTATCACCCATTTTTGACCCCATTTTCCATTTTCATGGTCAGTAGCATCCTTTTCTCCTGTTCTTAAAACAGGACCACTACTGACATAATCACTCGGCTGTTAGGCTGACACATTCATTCGGCTACAACAGCTTCCGATTTTCAATTTTCAATTTTCGCGTTGATCATTCCAGATTTCTGGATTATTAGGCCAGAGGTGGGGCTTTTGGGAAATTTAATTCGAAGACGAGTTCCAATATCCAGTTTGCCAACAGATATTGCGGCTGCGTTCCTCAAAAATTTTGCTGCGGATCCATCGATAAGAAGTGAAGCATATAATATTCATGATTTGGGTGAAGTGTTTGAGATCTCAATATTTTTTCTATCATCAGTTAATTGTGCTTTTTTCTCTTCTATGACCGCCAAGGATGGTGGTCTCGTGCACGTAACTGCAGAGATGAAACTCCAGTTTGCAAAAAATATTGTGGAATCAATGCCAGGACGAAAAATTGAGGAGTTACTGACACTCATCAGGAACAGGCTTCGGGAGTACATGGAAATATTTGAGAGGGATCTTTTTCCTGGAGATCACGGAGTAAAGTCGGCTTTGTTCATAGAACTTACAAAGGACGCAGGGGCTTTAAATGAATACTTTAGACGTTTTCCGGATCCAAAAACAAATCTCATGTATGCACTGGGAAGAAATATTCAAGGGTTGAGGGATAACAACCCAAGATGTGATATGATTTTCAAGCACTATGTAGCAATTTTTTACAATGTTACTGATTTTTTAAAAAAAGGAATCCCAATAAAAATGCTAGAGGCTGGAAGAAATCTCTGGCGCTAATTGTTTGCCAAATTATGAATATTGACGAATGGTTGTCTCAGGTGTCGCAAGCATGTCAGGCAGTAGGAAGGCAGCTCTCTTCTGACGAAAGTAAGTTCCTTTTGGAAAATTTTCCAGAAAAGGCCACGGAAGATCAAAAAAAGACGGTTGCCGAACTTTATCAAATAATGTTTCGATATTTTTTCGATAGGGTCCCTAAAGGCAGTACCTTTGGCTCTTTGCTAAGAATAAAAGAAACATTCGGAAAAACCCTTGAGGAAAACTATGGGCTATCTGATGGGCCATTTATAGCTATGGCCAAAACCTATTGGACATTTAAACTGGAACTGGATGATATCCTTGATGCTAAAATAAATGACTATGTGTTGACCCAAATTCTATTCAAAATCGAATCTCAAATCAGAAGTCTCTTTTTCCCAACTCCGGGTCCCTATAAGACACCACCAGTAAGCCTACGCAGAGAAACTCAACGAGAAATGTTGCAAGAATATGTCCCATCTATTGACATCGAAAAATTCTTATTTGAAAATCCCATCTTAAAGAAATTGGAGCGAGAAGAAAAAAGAACAGGGCTAGGAATACTTAGAAGATTGTTTGGAAGGGCATAATGGTAGTTGACACCCCGGTCAATGGAAATCAGTAGCTAGCGGGGCGAATTTAAATGGCGTAAATCAATGTAGGAGGGATTTTAGATTATTGGTGATTTTCTCGATTGGAAACACACATTTTCTGGTTCCGGCGAGCCAAGGAGTCCGGTTAATTTCTTTGGTTAGTCCCACGATACTGACGTGTTCCCAACCTCCCCGGCTCTCAACGTGATACCGTATATGATTGATCGCCTCATTGATGATCCCCAACACTTGGCGATCATGGGTTTTACCATAATGAATTTGTCCATCTGTTAGGAATTCCAAATGATGATCCTGAAATCCATCGCTTCTCAGGGACAAGGACAACGTGGAGAGGAACTCGCCTGCGAAGTCTTCCAATTGATTCTTTTTCATCCACGGCATAATGATAGCATAGAAAGTCTGATCGCTTATCTCAATGAGCGTTTTTCTGTGTGTTGCTGTGCGCGATATTAACGATGTGGGCGTGCCACGCAAGGCGTCAACTTGAAGCATCAAGATCGGCCGCTGAAAAGCCCAACTGTTCGATCATTTTTTTGGTGCAATGGAGATGGATTTTTCAGGCTAAGGGTCGCTAAGACTATTTATCGCGTCTAAGCTAAATCCTTGATGAACCTTCTTCATTCTTTTGGGCTGAAATAACGCTTCCATCCTGTCAAAGTAGCCGTCATTTTGTGACGGCTTTTTATCGATTACAATGAGCTCTTCCAATTGATGTTGTGGAGATCGTCGTAAGATTCTTGATCTGATTGCATTGAAATGATCCGTGTCCGTTGGCGGCAAGCTCCACCCTATAATAATTACCTGTTTCGTATTTGAGTTTTCTAATGCATCCAGAAACGTCCGTTCGGCCTCATATAGAATGGGATAGGATTTCACCTTGATTGACGTTGGAGGAACGATAAGTGGTTCAACGCGCGGGAACCTGGTACTTCCTTCAAAATCTATAATCCTTGCATCACCTAGGCTTGGAAATGCACTAAAACGATTCTGAACATTAACCAATAGGCACGTTTCCTTCGCTTCGTCATTTTCTCTTCGCTTGCAAAAAGACAGTGAGCCATGCGGCTTCAATAATCTTAGCCTTGATAGCCCTCCGGTTGCATTTTTTCCTATTTCTTCACAGTTCGGAGGATCAGGGAACGACCCGTTGATCCTATCAAAATCAGGAATTTGAGATGGGTCTAATTTCCCTTTAAATGCATCTTGCCTTGTCAATATTTGCTTAAGATCGGCATCGGCAATTTGTTTATTCAGAGAAACCACCCAGTTTAGGAGGGCGTTGTCAGCAATAATGTCATAGTTGAAAGAGACAATTGTAGAAACGAATTGCTCACCTATAAAGCGGTCAAATAGCTTTCCAAATAATTCGTCGGCCTTGTTTTGGTGTTCTTGGGAAATAGGTCCCAAGAGCCAATTGATCATGAATAATATAGCCGAATACGCATCAGGCTTCTTCTGGGTAAGACATTGATCCAAGACCCTTTCAAGATTTTCGTTTGCACCATCAAATCGTGATTGGAGGACAGAGAGATACTCATCGCGAACGACCTCAATTACTTTGGCATGATTATCCTTGTCCTTAAGACCAATAAGCGTCCTATATTGTAAAGCCAGGTTCTCGCATGTGGAATTTATTGTAAGAAATGCTCGATCGTCATCAAGGGTGGAGAAAAGCGTTGCCACTAGACTCTTGTCATCATTATTCTGCGCATTCTTCAGGGCTGCAGTGAAAAAACAGTCCATTGTAGCAAAGCGATCGGAATCGATGGACGCAGATGCTCCTGCACCCAGAACAATTATTTTCATGCACCACGTGGAACAATCTGCCTCTGTCATAAATTCACAACTCTCCCTCAATCGCCCGGTGTAAAAGCGAATTGAAAAGATCATCCAACCATTGGCAACTGGTGGCCTGCTCGGCTTCCAAAGAGCGGATTTCAACAACTCGGATGGCAAACTCTCTTTGTATAATGGTGTCAGACACGCCTCCAACCTACGAAAATATTTAGGGCATGTCCAGCTCAAGAGAATCCAGAATCGTCATTTTCTTTAATAGTAGATAGGGTCAAGTATTGACGGCGTGTTGCTCAAACCCATTTTTCAAAGTAAGTCTTCTAGAAGGCGAGCCTCCAACCATCGCTTAGACTGAGAATGATATTTACGAACTGGAGAAACGTTTTTGAGCAAGAGCCGAGGGTGAGCTGAGGTACAGAGCAGTATCCTATGTCCCGAGGGGAATTGGTGCCGTGATCAATGAGAATCTTCATGTTTTGGACAGCTGCCGTCAGATAATCCTGGATCTGGACCGGCCAGATCCTTCTCCACCTTGACTGTTTGAATCCGTATCTGGTTGACCGGGCAAAGGATCTCTCCATGAGATGTTGGCGCACAAAGATATCTCGGCGAGACCGCCAGGATCTGCCTGATGTCTCATGGCAGCGATCTCCTCCTGCCTCAAATGTCGCAGGATGGTTCGCCTGTTTTCGACGTCGTACACTGTGATTTAAGAGGACAAGCCTGACAGCTCATCTTTGATGCTGCATAATCAACGGAGTCACGCCCTTTATGCGAAGATTTTCTTCTCAGAACCTCTCCCGCAGGCCTTGCCCCTTTCTCACAATACTATTCAGATTAAAGATTTGGACAAATCAGAGATTGAAAAATGCTTGTAATTCAGTATGGTAACTAGCTTTCCAACTAATCGTCGGGGCGGGTTTGGGGCTCTACAAAATTTGAGCATCTCAATTGATTGGGAGATATAAAATTGAAGACGGAGGTTTTTAAAAAATTGCCGAACTCCATGGCTTCCGGGGTTTCATCCGGGGATTTAGCGGGCGGATTATGGTTGTGAGGATCGAATTTTTGGCGTTGCTTGGGGTGACAAATAGTCTGGTGAGAAGAAAGAGATTCCAATTGGCGAGATTGGAACACACCCATCCTGACAGATTAGTCTTAATCTGAGGATAAATGGGGTTAGGTCCCAAACCTTTCGCGATATTTCTGTTTCCAGGCGAGGAATTTTAGTTGATGGGACCTGCGTAAGATGTGAGTTTTGTGGATGACCCAATCAGGATTACCGATGAAAGGGGAAGAGGAGTAGGGTTGTTTTGTTTTCCAGTCATTTTGTAGGAGTTGATCAACGAGGGCGCGGTATTCGGCCTGTCGTTGTTCTGGGGTAGATGCGAGTGTGAGGTAAGAGGGCGCAGGGGTAATGAGGGGGTCATTTTCTCCATAGGCGTAGTGGCGGTAGGAAGAGAAGGTGTTATGGTTGGGATGATGAACCTTTCCCGCGCGTTTTGGGTTGAGATCGATGTAGCGCATGACTTCTAAGAGGTGTTTATCGGATTGAATCATAGGGGATTTGAAACGGTCCATGACAACTTGACCCTGTCTTTTGACGTGTTTGTTGTAGAGTCTAGCAAAGCGAGCGTTGACGACCCGGAAGAAGTCGGAGAAGTCACGGAGTGAGGAGAGGTGACCTGAGAGGTGAGGGTGGTTGTCCATGAGACAATAGGAGTATATTTGGATGCCGTAACGATTTTTGTAATGGAGTAGGAGGTTGTAATAGAGTTGTTTGGCCCAGGATTCTTTCAGTAACCAATCTTTGTTATGACATTGCCAAGTGACGTGGAAGCAGGAGTCGTCTTCAAGGATAGCGGAGCGAGGGAGCGATGCCATGGGCCAGACTAGAGCAAATTCCGGGCCAAATACTGTAGGACGAGAAATCAAGGGGTTAGCGTGACAAGACGGAGTTAGACCGTCCGAAATTCGGACGGTATCGACCGAAAATCGAACCTTCGTCTTACTTTTCTTCTTTTCTTAAGAGTTGTCAGGCGGCTCGGGACAAAGACCAGATTGGAACCCTGGCCCATCGTGTTGGTTTTAGTCCCTTGTGCAGAATCTTTTCCATCTTTTCTACGGTCTTTCCATCCATCCAAACCTCGTCACAAGCAGAACAGACGAGGGCAGGGACGTCTTCAAAACTAAACATCCTTTTACCAACTTTTTTGTCATAACAAATTTTCTGCGCAACTAACGTGCCTCCGCAGGAGGCACACCTATTTTTTTTCATCTCTTCTCCCTTCTCGTGGTTGGGTCAAGCCATTTTTCAGGATCCAGCCAGTGCACGGTAACGATATGCACCTTCTTTTCGAGGGCACAGACCGCATACAGGGGGAATCCCCCTTTTACCCGCCCCATGATCAGACAGGATGGGTAAGGTTTGTCATCCTTATACTCTTCCACGATGCTTCCATGATAAATGATTTCTTTGAGCTCCTCAATCGTTATTCCTCTTTGGTCCATGCGCTTCTGAGCATGCAAAGTGATGAGATATTTACCTTTTTTGACCAGTGATTGGAGTTTTTTGAAATCCATTTATTTTCAAATTAGCCCAAGTCCTTAAGGGCGTCTATCCTAAAAATGTTAAGATCGAAAATACCGTCCGAAATTCGGACGGTATCGACCGAAAATCGAACCTCCGTCTTACGGTGGACGGATATCATAACGACTTGCGTCACAAAAATATTTTCCAAAACGCGCAACTTTTCTATAGCGGTGCCGAACTTCTGGGTAGACAGTCTCAGCGTGGTTGGTTTAAGTGCCTTCGACGAGGTGTTACATGTCACCTGCAGTTTGGTTGCTCGGTCGGTTATCGGTTGTCTTTAAAATCTCATTCATTGCTAACCTTGTATCTTTTCCCAGGAGGGTTTTATGAGCCAAGTCGATACGGCTTCCAGCTATGTCTATGATCCGCAGACCCAGACCATTTTCCAGGCGGGGGATGACAAAAACCCCGATCTGATTCCACTCGATCCAGCCTCCAGTGGGGCATTAACGGAACAGTTGTCGAAACATGGGCAACCGGATGAGGTGGTGATCCATGGGGCGGATTCCTTCACTGTGAAATGGCGGCAAGTTCAGGATGGCCGTTTGTCCTACGAAGATTGTGGGGGCATAGATGATGACTGCACCGATGGGGAAAAACAGGAATTATATTGGAAAAATGTGAGGCCTGAAAATATTGTGGTCGTTAATGCCCTTGGTTATTATCTGGAACGCTCCTTGCCGGTTATGATCCTAGCTGCTTTGTCGAATATGAGCTGCAATAAGGTGGAAGATACCGATGCCATCGATGGCTCGGGAGAAGTTTCAATGGATGCGGGTACTGTGGCTGACACAGCTTGCACAATCTTTGTGGGGGGCAAGACGATTGATTGTGAGGGGGATGAGGATGGGGATAAAGTGATCAATAGAGATGATCGATGTCCCTTTGACAAAGGTGTACTTGAGGGGTGTCCTGATACCAATCAACCTCCAGTGATTAAACCGATTCCCGATCAAACAGTCGTGGAAGGTAAAACTCTTTCCTTTGAGGTGACAGCCACGGATCAAGATGGTGATTCTATAATCTTGAGTGCTTATCCAACTAGCCTCGATTCCCCAGTCAAATACGCCAATTTTGATCCTATAAAAGGCACCTTTTCTTGGACTCCAAAGGTTGGTGATGCTGGCAAGTATCAGGTCGAGTTCAAAGCTACTGATGGTAAGGTAACGGTCTCTCTTCTAGTTGACATTGTTGTGATTGATCAAGGCGATCTCGATAGCGACGGAGACGGGGTTAAGGACTCCTTTGATGCTTGTCCAGATAAAGCGGGGCCGTCTTGGAGAAAGGGATGTCCGATTCAGAATCACGCGCCGATCATTATTCCTATCCCTAATCAGACAATAGCAGAGGGCAATCATCTGGAATTGGTGATTTCTGTTTCAGATCCTGATGGGAATGTCATTCAAATGAATGCAGATCCAATTCCTACAGGGGCGCAGTTTGATTCTATAAAGGGAGTCTTTGATTGGATACCAAACTTCACACAGTCTGGGATCTATAATATTACGTTCTCAGCGACAGATGGGAGCTTGAGTGATTCTCAAAAAGTTCTTATCACTGTGGCCGACACACCACTTCCACCAAAACTGGAAATGGTAGAGGATAAGACTGTCAGTGAAGGACAGGCCCTTTCCTTTCAAGTAAAGGCAACAGATCCAGATGGAGATCTTATTTCCTATTCTGTAGAGCCATTGCCCCAAGGGGCACAGTTTAATGAGGCAACGGGATGGTTCCTATGGATACCCGATTTGACTCAGGCGGGATTTTACCCCATCAATTTCTCGGCCGCGGCAGGTGGTCAAAAAGTGACGCAAAATATGACTATTACGGTGCTCAATGTAAACCAGGCACCTCTTCTTGCACCTATCGGAGATAAAACAGTTAATACGGGAGAGGTGTTGTCATTTACGTTATTGGCTACGGATGCGGACGGAGATGGCGTCACTTACGATATCCAACCATTGCCGAATGGAGCTACTCTTAACACCAAAACAGGTGCTTTTCAGTGGAAGCCGGATTATACGCAGGCGGGGAAGTACAGTGTGAGCTTCTCGGCAACGGATGGAAGCTTGAGCGATTTTCAAAATGTTTTGATTACCGTGGAAAAGGACGTGGATGTGGATGGAGTACCGGATAAGATGGATAATTGTCCCAATTTCCCCAATCCTGATCAATCTGATCTGAACAAGGATGGGCTGGGGGATGCCTGTATCTGCGATCCGGATGGAAATGGAATAATTGGTGATAACCAAATACCGGACACAGTTTTACGTGGGGTTGTAAAAACTGCTCTTGGTCTTAATTCAGCAGATCCTATTACCTTGACTCAAACTAAACAGTTGCTTTCTCTCGATTACACTAGCACTTGTGGTGATCCTTCTCCAGACCAAATTTCCAATCTCGTAGGACTCCAGTGTTTCCCCCAGTTAAAGGAGTTATGGTTGGGTATGGAATACCCATGTATAAATCCTATCAGTGACCTCACTCCGTTAGGTGGGTTGACACAGTTACAGAGCTTAGGTGTAAGAAATAGTCAGGTAGCTGATATTGGGGCACTAGCTGGATTGGTCAAATTGGAAGAATTGTATTTAGATGGTGGTAAAATTGTTGAAGTTGTTCCACTCTCTGGCTTAACTAAATTGAGTGTGTTGACTCTTGATTCAAATAAAATTGCTGATCTAGGGCCCTTAGCTACCCTAAACAATTTGAACCTTTTGGACCTAAGATACAATCAGATTAGCGATTTAACTTTCCTTCAGGATCTAGTAAATTTGACATCGCTTGGACTTAGTTCAAATCCAATCAGTGACATTGGTTGGTTGTTAATTAACCCTGGTTTGGGTAAGGGAGATGAGGTGGATCTAGGTTACGATCTCGAGATTCCTCTAGCGCAGATTGACCAGCTTTGTGCCAAGGGAACAACTGTGGTTTATCCTGGTATTACTTCGGTTTACTGCAACTGAATTTTGGAAGTGGAATAACTGATTGTTATTTCTTTTCAACTGTCGCCGTAATTTCAATTGCCGCCTCTCCATTAGGTGGTGGTGTCATGCTGTCTGCCAGAAGGCCGTTGCCCTTGGTGTCTAAAAAGCCTGGCGAGACACCCACTAAAACTATCTTGCCGGTTGCCGCATTCAAACTTGAACCCAAAAATTCTCCTTTGCCTCCTGATGGAAGCTGGTTGGATGTGTTGAATAGAGCCTTCTTCAAGGAACCTTTGGGGATGTTTTTAGTAATCGCGCTCTTGGTAGTTAAAGAGAGTACCATACGGGCCTGAAAATCATCTTTGGTGCCTCCGATGTCTTTGACGTCACTAACCAGTTTAATTGAAAGATTGGGAAGGTCGATGTTTCCAGTGTTGCGATCAAAAGTCCCGGTTACCTCGTTTTCAACAATGACTTGGGTGTAACCATGTACCAAGGTTTTGATATCTCCAGCGTCGGGTCCAGGAGGGGGTAGGATGAAATCTTTTAGGATGGCGGGAAAAACCGCGACGCCTTTGGATGTCAGTTGCATAAATGTCTTGAATGGCGTGTAGGCTGGGACTGCTGTGGCACTTGAAATAACCGCCGCGGGTGACTTCTGCGTGATGAGCCGGATGAGATCAATGGTGAGATGGAGTTCACCACAATAGTTGGCAAATGTTCCCGTGCAGGTTTCAGCCCCGGTCGTACTTCCCCCGGTGGTAGACCCCCCAGTTGTTGTGCTTCCGCCAGTAGTGGAACCGCCAGTCGTCGAGCCTCCGGTCGTACTCCCCCCCGTGGTAGATCCCCCGGTTGTCGTACTTCCGCCGGTGGTGGAACCACCAGTAGTCGAACCTCCGGTCGTGCTCCCCCCCGTGGTAGAACCTCCGGTTGTCGTACTTCCGCCGGTGGTGGAACCACCAGTAGTCGAACCTCCGGTCGTACTTCCCCCGGTGGTAGATCCTCCGGTTGTCGTACTTCCGCCAGTAGTCGAACCACCGGTCGTGCTCTCCCCCGTGGTAGATCCCCCGGTTGTCGTGCTTCCGCCAGTTGTCGAACCATTGCTTGTTTCCCCTGCGGTAGTGGCGCCACTGGTTACACTCCCACCATCAGAGGGAGGGGGAGGATTATTTTCATTTGAGGTACATTCTGGGGTTGCGGCCCCGGAAGAACCCTCAAGGTGGATTTGGAACACCCCTTCAGGGGATTCAAAGGCGATGTCGAGCATGGCCTCTTGAACGCTATTTTCTACAGCGGGAGAAAACTCAATCTTCCATGTGTAGGTGGAATTGGCTGGGATTTGGGCATCTTGAATGGCACCAAGTTGAGCGGGGATTTCTTTGTCACCAATGAAAAGAGAGAGGAGCTGAAAGTTGCCGTCGGGATCGGTACCGGCATCGATACTGGCCCCTTTGACGATCATTTCACTGTCACTATTGTTTCGCATCCGGATATTTTTGATGTGGGAGTCGCAAACCGCGGTGGTCTGGAAGGTGGAAACGATCATCCCCCCGATCTGACTGGAGCCGCAGCTAGTAAGGGCTAGAGACAAAAATAAGGGGAAAATAACGATCCGTAGAGACTTGATTTTCATGGGACACCTCGTTTCCACAACCCTAGTATCGGCATATGTTGCAGAACGTTGCTAGATGTGAAGCAGAAAAATAACTATTTTTTTAAGCGTCTAATGCACCGCGTTACAGAAAAATATGGTGGGGTCATCTTTTTACGCAACGTTTTCTGAGAATCGCCGATATTTCCAACATGAAGAGGGGATTCCTGCAGTTCACAGTTCCTACCTTGCTCGTTGCGATTCTTGCCTTGTCGCTTTCTGGTTGTGGTTCGGGTGGAACGGATAGTCCCTTTGTTTTTCCAGAAACTTCAAAGTCGGACAATCCTTGCAAGAGCCACACGGAGTGTAGCGATGGGAAGGTTTGTTCCAATGGGACCTGTGTCGAGCCCAGTGGCAGTCTTCCCCCTCCGATTGATTGTTCCGTCGCCGGTTGTCCGGCAGGGCAGACCTGTAATGAGAAGAAGGTCTGTGAGAACCCAAAACCAACCTGTAGCACGGTTGTTTGTAGTGCCACTCAGACGTGTAATCCCAGCTCGCTAAAGTGTGAATGTGATCCAGCCAAGGATCCGAACAAATGTCTGCCAGTCATTCCTGATTGCACCAACGGGCTCACCTGCCCAGCCGATCAGCAATGTAACATGCAAACCAAACAGTGCGAACCAAAACCACCTGTTACTTGTAATCCAGTTTGCAGCTCTGATCAAGTTTGCAACAATGGTAAGTGTGAAGCCAAGCCGCCAGTGATCTGTGATCCAGCATGTGCTGCGGATCAGGTTTGTAACAATGGCAAGTGTGAAGCCAAGCCACCGGTGATCTGTAATCCGTCCTGTACCGCGGATCAGGTTTGCAACAATGGAAAATGTGAAGCGAAGCCGCCTGTGGTTTGTGATCCGGCCTGCGCCGCCGATCAAGTTTGTAACAATGGCAAGTGTGAAGCCAAGCCGCCAGTGATCTGCGATCCAGCCTGTACCGCGGATCAGGTTTGCAACAATGGAAAATGTGAAGCGAAGCCGCCTGTGGTTTGTGATCCGGCCTGCGCCGCCGATCAAGTTTGTAACAATGGCAAGTGTGAAGCCAAGCCGCCAGTGATCTGCGATCCAGCCTGTACCGCCGATCAGGTTTGTAACAATGGCAAGTGTGAAGCAAAACCACCAGTGATCTGTGATCCAGCCTGTACCGCCGATCAGGTTTGCAATAATGGTAAATGCGAAGCCAAGCCCCCGGTGACCTGTGACCCTCTATGTATTGCGGGCCAGGTCTGTAACAATGGTAAATGTGAACCTGTCCCTGTGGATTGTACTAAAGATGGTTGTTTGGCAGGGCAAGTATGCGATGCCAATTCCAAGCAGTGTGTTACTCCTGATTGCACCAAGGATGATTGTCCGCAGGGTAAAATTTGTAATGTGACCAGCAAACTATGCGAGCTGAAGCCCATTACCTGTGTGGATCTGACCTGCAGTCCTTCCGAGACTTGTAATGCCACCACCGTGAAGTGTGAGTGTGATCCTGCCAAGGATGCCAATAAATGCCAACTCCAGGGATGTGCGCTCAATTTTGTCCCCTATCTGACGTTACGCGGGGATGCTTCCCTCAATGACAAGCAAGACATCCCCTCCACTTGCGATAAATACTTTTCGGATGGTCAAGGGTTGTCGCCGCAATATGCCTATGACCTGCGTTGTTGCGAACCTAAAGACAAAGTCAAATTTCCATTTGATATGGATAAGGACAGCACCATCCTAGATGTCACCGGATTGAATAAGCTGATTTGCAGCAAGGGTGAGGACCCCACTGTGACGGAAGAGGGACGGCTGTCCGCGACGCTTTGGAAGCCGTACTTCGCGGAGAAAACCGCCATGCCTCTGTCGGTCAAGTTGACCAAGGACCCGCAGAGTGGGGTTGTGACGGATTGTCAGATCTCCTTTAAGGCTGCAGAATTTCCTTTTTGGAAATTGGAAAATACCGCCATCCAAGCCTCCTTGCTAATTAGCTCTGGGGCGGCGGCGGACAAGTTGCCATTAGTTCTCAATTATGCCGATCATCGTCTGAATCTTGATAAAAAATATGATACTCTGAATCCTGAAGTGATCTTGGCCAAGTGTGCGGTTTCGCAAGATGCCCAGGGTAATGTCCAACTCTCCGTTGGAGAGAAGGCCGATCCGGGCCTGCAGATGCGCTTCTTTGCCTCCCTCTATAAATCGCAAGCCGCCTGCAATTTTGAAAAACTGAGTGATCCGCAAAAAACGTGTTTGCAACCCTTTTCAGAATTATTCCAGATTGCGAATGCCTCCAAGGGAGAGATTGATAATTCCAATATGCAGATCATTCCGGGATTTGATCCGGCGCTGTCTCCGCTCAACCTCATCACCGGACTTGCCACGGTTAAGAATGTAGGGGTGCCCAATGTGGCCGCGACCATGGCGGTGCTGGGGTCCCCGCTTCACTTTGATACGGCCAAGGGTAAATCATCGATGCGGCTCGTCACAGCGCTTCATTTACCCAATGATTCGGCGACCAGTCGATGCGAAGATGTCTTCGATTTCCTCAGTGATGAAGATAAAAAACTTTGCGACATCAAGGGGGTCGGTCAGATCCAGGCGCAATTGCAAGCGGCCTTGTTGACTGCCGCGCTCGATGGTGAAGTGACCCTCCCGAATGGTCAGCCGGTCAAGACGCTCTCCGACTTGGAAAATTGTGGCAATGGGGAACCGCCTCCGCCGCCGGCCAAGAAGGAGCTGAAACTTGAGATCAAGAGTACGTTTGCGGATGCGTCAGAGACCGTGGTCAACACAGAAGTGGATCCCAAGACAGCCTTCTCTGGCGAGGTCTGTCTCCTGGGGTTGCACGGTGGCGGCAAATGTAATTTTTCTCCCGCTCAGATCCCTTACTTTAAGAGTGTCAATGAGCCGTATGGTAATGAGGCGAGTTTGCAGGATCGTTTTACCAAGAGCGGGAAGTTGATTTTGACCAATCAGGGAGAAGATCCGTTGCCCCTGTCATTTGCAAAATCGGTGGGGGCCTTTCAGTTGGATTGTCCCCCTCTTGTAGCGGCTCAGGGGAACTTTAATTTTGATCTCGCCGCTGGGACGAGTTTGAGTTGTTCCGTCCTATTTACCCCGGCGGCTGGTTTGGCAGGTTGTCAAGAAGCGGCGGGAAACGAAACGACCTCATTGTGTGCCTCCAGCTTAGCCTTGACGGCGGCTGATGCTACGTTGCCAGTGAAGGTGAATTTAGTCGCGGCTGGGAAGAAAGCGCGAGGTGTATTGAGCGTGGTGCGCATCGACAATGAAGGCAAAGTAACTGCCTTGCCTTTACAAGACAATATTCCCGTGGTTGATTTTGGCGAGAAAACAGTTGGTTTTGAGACGCAGTCCTTTGCCTTTGATTTTAGCAATACCGGGGTGCGAGATTTGACCATCACGCCCAATGTTCTGGATACCTCCAGGAATTTCCGCGCCAGTCGGTTGTATCAAGGAGCCAACCTCTTTGAGGCCAAGCTTTTGACTGGAGGCAAGAAGAGCGCCCTGGTCAAACCGATGATCGGCACCGACCTATTCCAGTTCACAAGTTATGGGCCATTTGGCGGGGTGGACAAGAATGATCAAGGGGAATCCAAGCGCGATGATTTTGCCAATCTGAATATCTCCAGTAACGAAGGGGTTGGGATTGTCTCGCTCAAGGGAACGGCAAAAAATGAGACCCGGGCCGTTGTGGGACTGTACATCCAAGATGAGAAGCGGTTTACGGCCCTGAAGATCAGCGATTTGACCGTGACGGAGTCTGGCAAAGATCTGCATTTGTATCGAGCGGAGGCCTTAACAAATCTTGCCGATCCTTCTGGTATAAGTTTTAGCCTCCGCCAAGACACTTCGGGACGTGCGGTTTATTTGGTAAACGATGGGGTTGCCGATGAACTCAAAATCAACTCGATTAGCTATGATACGCCAGATGGGGTCGCCTTTGAATTGAATAAGCAGGACGACTCCCTGGTGAAGGATTGTGCGGCTCCAGCCACCAAGCCTTGTGTGACACTGGCTGTGAAAAAACAAGCTCGTTTGGGCACGGTGGCTCTCACTGGCGGGGCGGTTGCTCAATACAAATTACAACAGTTGGTTTTGAAGCTGGATGCCTATTCCAAGTCTGAAGGGACCAAACCACTCGTAGCGAAACGGGTCTCAGGCAAGACGGAGCTGGTGGAAGGGACTATCCCGGGTGGTTATCGTATCCTGGGAACGGTCGGGGCCCCCAACGGTATTCAAGATTTCATCGTGCATCGCCTGATGGCGCTCTTGAGTGAAACCCTTTCTAATGAATTGAATATCACCGTCTCTTCCTTGACCCAAGGAATCGCGACCCGTGCCAATGTGAGCGCCGCCGATTTTGTCGATCGTTTCGTGATTCCCGGTAAGACAGGAGAGTCGGGGATTGAATTGGATCCGGAGTCCGGTACGGCGATGCTCTATCCCGTCTTTACGCCCGTCGGTGGCAACGATCAGCTCAATGCCAAAGGGGTTCAGGGGATTCGTCTCTTCAACGCGCCGGGTGCCAAGGGCACCGTTAAAAATCGCCAAGTACAGTACTTGTTTGAATGTGCCCAGGCCAACCCCGGGAACGGCAGCGATAATTGCGGTTTCTTCTTCATCTACATCGGCGGTTGGGATTCCACGCAGAACAAGCAGTGTGGTTTGCCGCCGGTCTATGATGGTTATACGGGCAAGCCGACTGGGAGCAAGGTTGTGTTGGATCCAAGCCCGAAGGGTGGAGGCGATGCGGAGTGTATGCGCAAGGCACTGACACCGGTCAAGGGCGAGTATGATCCCGTGAGCGGCAAACTGACCTTCCGCAATCTGGCCGTCCGGCTCTTCTCCTACAAGACACCGCTGCTCAATGGCAACAATATCGATGTGACGATGCACATGACCCTGACCACGGATGTGGTGGATGCCACGAATGTCTCCGACCCCAATGCGACAGGCACAGCGCTCCAGCCCAAGGCGCAAAACCAGATCAAGAAGGAACTCTCCAATCCACCGGTCTTGGATTACTTGGCCAACAATGAAAATCCCCTCCTGAGTTTCATTGATCCCGTGAGCGGTTTCCTCCATGGCCGATCCATGGTGCAAGACCCGATTGAATCGATCGTGGATGAGCCGGATTTTTTCAAGGATGTGAAGGATCATGAGACGGCCGATCCGCTGACATTTGAATTGGCCGGCCTGTCCCGCATGAAGGCCGATAGCGACAAGGTTGGGGATAAAAAACTAATGTACTTGGTGATTACGGTCGGTGTGCAACCGCCGACGAAATGATAATTATGAAATTTATCAAACCACAACTGAAGACCTTGATCCTAGTGAGCCCGCTCTTGTTTGGGGGAACCTTATCCGCGGCGACGATCACGTGCCCGGAGGCGGGTCGTGGCGGTCGCGCCCCAAGTTCTTGCGAATGTGTGGATCAAGAGAGCAGCGAGATCAAGAGCACGACGGCGGATCAGATTTGTCTGACCGGCAAGCTGGATCAGGTTGACGGTCTGATCGATTTTGTGGTGGCGACGGGTCACGGGACTTTATCCCTCACCCCATTTCAGTTGAGCGACGTCGGCTCGGATGGGACCTTCAAGATTTTTGTCCCGCTGACGGAGGGTGGCACTTATTCCGTTCGCATCAGTGCGCGTTACGCCCAGCCGATCGATGCGGCTTCGGGGGCCGTGGGTTATACGGACCTGACTCGGGATCGAAAATACACCAAGATTTTGGCCCCGGATTTTGCTGCCCTCCAGGTGCAATTTCAAGGAGGGGCCCTGCAGACGGCGATCAGTGCCTGTAAAGATCAGCAAAAATGCAACGATCGGGCCGAGGCGGAAAAAGCGAAGTGTAATCTGAACTGCGATCAACTGGCCCTGCATACGGTAAGTGGGGATGCCGTGGCGGTAAGTTCTGATCAAGCGCGGATATGTCTTGTCCCTGGAGGTACCCAGCAGGGGGTCGAGCAGAAGATCACGGTCTCAGCGGTGAATACAATTACCGATATTGATTTTACCCCAGCTCGCGTCGTGACCTTGCAGACACCTGCCTCCGAGGTGGTTAAACTGCCGGTTACTAGTACATCTGATTTCTGCTCCGGTGGTTTCCCCTTCAATGTGATCTTGGCCCATGGGCAAAACAATGTTCAGGTCACCGTGGACAATGGCAAAGGCACACAAAAAATTTCAGTGCCGTTGTCGGTGGATCTCAAGGGACCGCGTTTTTGTGTTGAATATATCGATAGCCAAGGAAAGCCCCTGGGCAGAACCGATCAGGCGACTCCCATTATTCCGGCGCCGTTGGGCAATCCCTTAGTCCTCAAGGTATCGGCGCACACCTGTGGATCAGATTCTGCACCGGAATCATTATTTAACGGAGGCACTCCAATCATTAGCGTCAATGGGAAAGATACCGGTGTTTTTAAGAAGGGCGATTATTTTGAGGCCTCGATCGCATCGAATCAACTGAAGTTTCCCCTCAATTTTGCCCAGGTGACGTTGAAGGACAAACTCGGCAACGAGACCGCGGAGACCGTTTCATTCGGATATGGCAAGGTGCAGCATCCCTTTGATGATCAAGGAAAATTCCAGGTAGCCAAGGGATTGGTGCCGGATGCCTTGGCCGGTTTTGTCTCGGAACCGTATCTGCAAGACACCTTGAAGGGGGCCGTGGAGAAGATCGCTAATTCTCGGGAATTCAAGCTCAATGTGTTGCCGAAGGTGTTTGAGATCAAGCAACCCTCGGATCATGAAGCGGAACTTTGTGGTGAGAAGTCGAGGATTCACAAAGACAAAGGTCAATATGCGATGCTTCAAATTCCTGATCCCAAGAAGATAGACGATCAAGCGGCCATTAAAGAGATTGACGATATGAAGGTGGAGATCCCGAGTCTTTACCTCCTGAATCAGGATACCCTCTGGGTTCAACTGAAGATTAAGAATTTTAAACGTAACGCGGAGATCTTTGCGGTAACTTTCAATGATACGGAGTCCACGAAAGACACGAATGTCGATCATCTCCCGGGGCCGATTGATCAGAGTGGTCCGTTTACCTTTGGGGTGCCGGTGGTGCCGGTGAAATTCACCGTCCAAGAGCTGGCCTTGAACATGCAGATAAAATTCAGCAAGGATGAGACGGGGCATTTGCAGATTGCGATTACGGATGTCCCGGGTCGTCTACTGGTTGAAGCCATGGGGATGGATGCACGCCTCATGGTCTTGAATTGTGGCAAGTCTGGTGACCAGACGCGGGTGCATAACACCGATGGCAAGACCCTGTCGATTGACACCAATGGTTGTAACGGTCTGGGGACGGTCAATGGGAAGGTCAACGGAGTGGGGACCACGCCGACTAAGTTCAATCAGAATCTCGATCATCAATTTATGGAGACCTTGGGAACGATTGTCAGTTGTAATCTGCCGCTCCAGGTGAAGGAGAAGTTGGCCAAGTTTGACGACGAGGCCGTCACCCAAGCCAAGTTCTCCCTATTTGGTAAACAGATGTTCCTCGACCTATTCGCGCCGATTGGTAAGGCGGATTTGAATGTGAGCACGGCGGGGATTTCATTTGGTGGGACTGGGCTCATGATGCCCGCCGGTTTCCAGGAAGCTGACAAACCGGAAGGGAATTTTGATGCCCAATCGTATGCCGACGCGTTGCCGGAGGATCTGAGGAAGGACCCGTTATTCGGGCCGATCTACGACTACGATGAGGGTGAAGTCGACGCCCCGCATGAGGCGCAGGAGATCGGAAGTGGGATTAATTTTGTCCTCAAGGAAGACTTGATCAACTCCCTCGTTTTTAGCTCGACGCTGTTGTTAAACGACGTGGTGAAATCACAGGGGCAGGGGCATCAGATCCTGGACCTCGATCAAAAACGTCTGGTAGAGGATGCTGGCATGGGGTTGGACACCGACTGTGCCAGAAAAGATGGTTTAAGTCCCCTGGCGGATACGAACAATTTTAACGATTGGCTCTGCTTCCCCAAGCCGTTGCGCATGGATGCGATTTTTAACACCATCTTGACTCAGGACCCGGTCGTGAAGGCCATCGCGTATGATGAAGCCAAGCTTGGCGGTGGTAAATTTGTCCCGCTGATGATTCGCACTCATCTCAATTCTTACTTCCCTCCCACAGTCAAGTTGCTCAACGCCTCTCCCATTCAGGCTTGGAACGGGAAGTCACCGGTGAAGTCGACAAAGGTCTTGGCCACGTTGGAAGTGAACCTGGGTTCGACCTTGATGGATATCTTTGAGGAACATCCCGGTGACCCGAAGGATACGCTCCATACCGGTTCGGGGGAGATCAAGGATTGGTGTGATGCGGATCGCGTGCCCTTCATGAATCCCGCGGCCTGTCAGGGAGAAAAGACCAAAAAAATCCTCCCCATAGTGGCCTTTCGCACCACGGGCAAGGTGACGGTGGAATTGCTGCTCTCAATCAAAGATAACATCTTAACCGCGGAAGGCGGGCTTGCGTCTAAGATTATTGGTATGGATATGGAAAATGGTAAACCTAAAATTGACCTGGATCCGGCCAAGACCTTTGTGAAGTTTGGGGTGGTGGAGAACAACACCTTGACTGGCGATGCCAATCTGTCGAGCGGGATGGAAGAGAATATGAAGATTATCCTGAGCCAGTTCTTGTTTGGCAAAGAGAACAACGGCAAGGGCCAAGACATTCGTTTGAGGATCCCGTTGCAGATGCCGCTCGATAATTTCTGTGCCCTCCATCCTGAAGTCACGGAGGTATGTAACTGTCTGGTCAATACAGACGGTCAGTGGTGCGGCCTAGTCAACACCGTCGACAACCTCCTCAAAGACCTCGACATCGAGAAATACGGTATCGAATCGGCCAATATTGATGAGTTGTTACTCAATATCACGGATCCCATTTTTGGGGCCCCGAGGTATCTGGGTGTGGGGTTGAAGGCGGATGTTCAATAGAAAGAGGTTTTTATGGGTGATGATGACAGACTAACAGTCAACATTCGTTATGCCAATCCTGACATGTTGCAGGGCGATCTTAATAAGCTCGGTTTGCCTCAGCCTGTGTTCACCATGTTTGATACGGATGTTTCCTATGGAAATAAATCGGTCCTGGGCGATGCCCAATTGCACATCAGTTATACGGACATGAAGTATTCGGTTGATGAATCAAGGTTCATTGGTTTTAGCACGGAAAAAAATGAAGTAGTCAATTCTGGGACTACCTACCAAGTGCATGCCCCGGGTTTTGGTATCTCAACGGCCCCGCTTCGTTTGCTGGGGGGGGACAGTTTTCGGATAGAAACCGAGATGAGAAATTCGTTCTTGATTCCGATCTCGATTGGACCCGATGGGAAAAGTTATGGTTTTTCTGTGGCGACCGATTTGCAATTTTCTGTGGGAGGAGGTGGGGGGTGGGGAGGGTTAGGGGTGATTATAGGCCTGAGATCCATCACTAGACTCGCCGGCAGCGGACCCAGTGCTTATCTCATTCCGACGATTGGCATCACGAGTCGGTGGTTTGGGAATGCCAATGGACAGAATTTGAAGCAGGACACCTGGGCCGATCGTGTGACTTATGGTTTTGGTTTGTTTGTCAGCCGTGCTCACTATCTTGAGCTGGCTAATATCGACCAGGGTCTCTTCGATGCCCCGGAACTCAAACAGAAAAAACCCTTGATCGATTTGTTGGTGGCTCCGCCTCACAGTGCCATGTTTGCGGGGGACCTAGACAATCTGGCGGGTGACAAAGGTGGTAGGTTGTACGGTGTCGACAGTTCTTTGGCAGCCGCGGGGCTGCTTTTGGCCAGTGCCTCCGGAGGCAAGTGGCGTCAAATGGGGATGGATACCGCGACGATCGCACTCATTGATATGTGGTCAAAGATCCCAGAGGATCCTGCCACGCAAGGTTGGGTTCGTTTCAGCTCTTCGGCGGCTTGTCTTGCCCTCACCCTCGCGTTGCCGTCCATCATGACGGCGGCAGGAAAAGACATGGATCGGGAGGGGGCCGCCACCCTGACGGGTGTGCAAACCGGCTGCACGGGCCAGATGATTTATAGCGGCTTGAGGTTACTCAAAAAATAATCAGGAATTTTGTACCGGGTACACGCAAAAGAGAGAAATTTATGGCCGATGACGAAAGATGTACGCTCAGATACCGCTTTGCCCATCCCGAATTGGGTCAGGACAAACTGAACGAGTTTGGTCTTCCTCAACCTTTGGTTAAGATGCATGAGGTGGAGGTGGGATGCGGCGATAAAGACCATTTTGGGGATACCCAGTTGCATGTGAGTTGGATGATGCGTCAATATGCGACCGATGACTCTAGTAACATTGCAGACAGTACCGAACAGCAGGGAGTGGTCAACCATGGGACGACCCACACCGTTCATACCCTCGGCATCGGACTTTCTCCCACCCCTCTGACATTGGTTGGATCTACTTTTCGTGTAGCGGTGTTGATGGAGAATTCGGTCCTTTTTCCCCTTTCTTTGACTCCGAATGGGTCCTATGACCCGGCGGTTTCGACCGATGTTAATATTTTATTTGCAGGGGGAAAAGGTGCGGGAGCCGGAGGTTTGGTGTTTGGTCTGAAGTCGGTGACCAGTTTGAGGGGCATAGGCTCAAGTTTTTATTCTATTTTGACGATTGGGATTGAGGGGGACTTCGGACGAGGGGCCAACGGAAACAATACGCGTGGTGATACTCCAGCCGATTGGGTGGCGGCCGGCTTTGGTCTTGCGACAAGCATGGTGCATGCCCGGGAGCTGGCGAGTATCAGCCGGGCCTTGTTTGATTTGGAAGAATTGAGGAGCAAGAAAGACGTTTTAAATCTGACTATGGACCCGATTCATTACTCGATGATGGCGGCCCATCTCCGCACCATTGCCAGGGATAAGGGGGGAAGGCTGTGGGGTGTTGATAGTGTTTTCACCGTCGCCGGTGGAATGACAGCTGCGATCGGCGGTAGTCAGGGCAGTGAGGTGGCGGTGCAATTGGGTTCCGGAATGACAGCTGTTGGTGCCATCGACATGATTGCGATGGCCCCCAGTGATCCCTCCACACAAGAATGGACTCGGGTCAGCACTTCTTTGGGTTGCATGCTTCTCACTGGTTTGGTCGTACCCAAGATGATGACTGGGTTTGGCAAAGAAATTAGTCGGAGCGATGATGCGGTGCTGAGTGGTTTTCAGGGTGGTTGTTCCGGCCAATTCCTCTCTTGGGGCGTGAACAAAATTGTGAGCTTGTTTTAGAGAACTTGATAGGACTACGATGGGTGCCATACGATGGGTGCCAGGCACGCTTGGAACCCATTGAAATATAAAGGTATTAATTTTTTATTTTAGACGTACTTTGTGGACAACTTTTTTGTCCATCCGCCGATAATACCCATAGATCTGGCGTTTCATAAAAGGGGAGACGATATGTCATTTGATTCATTGAGAATGAGTTCCGCTGCCTTGGCTGCCCGGGCGGTGATGATGCTTGGAGGGGCTGGAGTAGGTGCTTTGTTGGGGAGTGGTTGTGCCGATGACATAGCTCCTCCCTCAGACAGTATTCCCCCGTTAGAGAGGCCGACCCCTGGACAAACTGGCGATGCCTTTACCGGTACCCCACTTCATCAAGAGAATGTGTTTGTCGACCAATGTCTCTCCCCCGCGCAGCGCGCCCAGATTAAACTCGCTGCCACCGGGGTGCAGATGCCTGGCGCCACCGGTGAGCCGGTGGATGGGTGTGCGATGTTGGTGTTGGATGTGAAGCCGGTTGATGGGACGATGGATGACGCCAAGACGAAGGTCACTGTCAAAGGGGCCTTGCGGTTTGGGAGTGCCCCGATTGCCTTTCAAACGGGTGAGATCGGCGATCCTGGTTTTATCGACCTGCTGAATTTGACGGCACCCCGTCTTAACGGATCCCCACTTTCGGCTTATGGCCATCCCGATTACTTGGCCGTCTATCCGGTCGTTGGATCCGACACGAGCTCGCCGGCCGATGTCTTTGGTTTTTACTGGGTGGTGACAGGGGCCTTGGAGGTGGTGAATGGGCAGTGCCAACTGAAATTAACAGTGATCACCAACGTGGCCATCAAAGACGGGGTTCCGGCGGATGTGGTGAATGGTTTTCTGGTCATGCTCTATGACGGCGATATTTGTCTTCCCGGCCCTCCAGGGGCTGGTTCTGTTTGGTACGACGATGAAAGGGCGGTTTTTGTTGCTGAGGCTGCTAACATGACCTTTGCCTTCCCCGTAGGTGGCCAGCCTCAAGAGGTCGACTCCGAGGTTTGTGGTGCCAGTACAACGCCCTGCAAGCCGGTGAGAGGGGCGAAAGTAGGTACTGTGAAAGCAACCTTAACGATCGCTGAAGAGGAAGCTGCCTCAGTGGGTGATCAGGATGCCGGTTCCAGCGTTCCCGATGCCAGTTCGGGTCGCAATGGTACCCCCGACGCCCAGGGAGGCGATGCCCCCGATGGCATCCCACCGCTTCAACCCCCTCCGTCTGATGCAGACGCCAAGTAGCGCCGAGCAGTAGTAATCCCACATCTTATTGACACCTTACCGGCCCTAGTTGTACAAACTCCCCCTTCTCATGAAGGGTCATTATTGGGGCGTTAGCCTCCTCATCTGGCTTTTTTTGCTCAGCGCCCCGTCTTACGGCGAGGAAAAGGCGCATGCCCTTTCGCTTGACGAGTGTGTTCGTTGGGCCTTGAAATTCAACCCGGAGATCCGCGCGGCCGATTTTTCGATTGCCGAGGCGATGGAAAAAAAGGTGGATGCGCAGCGCCTGGGTCATCCGGTGGTGGAATATGAGTACAACCTGGCCCCGGTGCCTCAGGATGTGAGCAATGCGGTTTCCAGTCTCTTTTCAGGGGATGTGACCGTTTTTAATCGCGTCAAGGTGGGTTTGGGAATTCCTGTCTATACCTTTGGCAAGGTCAAGACGGGGAAGGCCCTGGCGCAAAGAGGGATTGAGGCGGAACAAGAACAAAAGATTAAAAAACAGGCGGAAGTCGTCTTTAAGGTGAAGCAGCTCTACTACGGTATTCAGTTATCTCATGAAGTGGGGGAGTTGGTGCAATCCGCCCAAAAGCAGGTGCAGGATCAGGTGAAAAAAAAGGCAGCTCAAGAGACGCATGACCCCGCCGAATTGTTGAAGTTAAAATTGTTTGGCATGGAGCTGGCGAAACGAGCCGATGAGGTCAAGCAGCGGGGCATTCTCGCCTTGGAGGGGCTGCGGGTCCTGTTGGGGCTGGAATCGGGTGTCGGGTTCAACATCGCCTCCCATCAGCTTTCTCCCATCAATCGGCGCCTGGGTTCTTTTGCAAGCTATCAACTTTTGACGGAACAGGATCGCAGCGATCTCAAACTCTTGCAGATCGGTTATGAGGCCAAGGCCCAGGAGTTGAAATTGGAGAAGCGGCTGATGACTCCCAATGTGGGGGTCGGTGGTTTTTTTGAAGTGGGCAGCGCCCCATTCATCAAGGGTGTGACGACGACGGATGATTTTAGCGATCCGTTTAATTTTACCCGTGCGGGTTTCGGGATTCGTCTGAATGGAACTTTTGACTACCATCATTCTTTTTCGCGGCTCAGAAGCCTGGAGAGTCAGCTCTACAAGACCGGTCTGATGAAGACTCATGCGGAACACGGTATCAATCTCGAACTCAAGGAGGCTTATTTGCAGCTCCAGAGTGCGAAAGAGGCCGTCAACCGTGCGGATGAAGCGGGTAAATTGTCACGGCAACTGTTGTTTCTAACCCAGAGTAATCTGGATATTGGTTTGGGGGAGGCGAAGGATTTAATTGATGCGACGACTGCCTTCCTCCAGACGCGTGGGGCTTATTTTGAGGCAACTTTTAACTACAATGCGGCGTGGGCCAAGCTGGACGAAAAGACCGGATGGGTGCCTGCCCAATCAGGAGGAAATGATGAGAAATAGCCGATTTTTGTTTTTGGGAATAATGATGTTTGGGTGCGTCGTGGGTTGTGGCCACAAAGCGGAAGTAGGCGCTCCCGTGGCGGCCCCGACAATTCCTGCCCAGGCGGAAAAAGTGGTGGCCCCTGAGACCGTTTCAGAGCTACCCTCCACCCCCGTCAAAGTGCCGCAAAAAAAGGGCAAAAAATATGCTGTGGAAGGAACTTCGACGCGCGCCATTCAAGAGCTGGATGATCGTATCGATGCCTATATTATCAATCCGAAGAATGACGAAGAACGGGCCTTTAACGCGAATTTAAAGCGGAGCATCATCCATGGTATTTTTGACGTGTCTGAATTGTGCCGCCAGGCCTTGGATAAACATTGGGCCACCCTCGCGGAGGCCGATCAAAAATCATTTGTCGATTTAATGACGCGTCTCTTGGAGAAGAAGGGAATATTCTCGAAAGAGCAGGATAACCACAAGGGCACCGATGGGAAATATTTTGTGACCTACGAAGGGGATAAATTCCTGAGCCCCGAGAAGACGCTTTCTTTGGTCAATACGCATGTCCACATTCCCAAAGAAAACCTGAGCATTGAATTGAATTACAAGATGAGACGATCTGCGGAATGGAAGATCTTCGATGTGATTGTGGATCAGGCCAGCCTGCTCGACAATTATAAATATCAGTTCGACAAGATCATTTCCAAGGATGGCTACCCCGAACTCTACAAGCGGATGTCGGCCAAATTGCAAGACATGGAAGCCAAAGAGAAAAAGAAGACGGAGTGAGTTATCAGCGTTGTATCGTCATCTTAGCCGACGGGGCCAGGCCTGATGTCATGCAGGAGCTGATGCGTCAAGGAGAACTGCCGGCCATCAGCGCACATTTAGGTAAGTCTTATCCCGCGGTCACGGTGTTTCCTTCCACCACGGGCCCGGCCTACATGCCTTTTTTGACCGGGAGTTACCCGGGCACCTGCAATGTGCCTGGGATTCGCTGGTTTGATAAAAGCACCTTTGCCCAGCGCCGTTTTTCACACCGAAAATTTCGCAGTTATGTCGGTGGGGCCACCCTCTACATCAATGGCGATATGGCTCCAGTGCCGTCACTGTTTAAGCTCCTGCCTCGCTCCAGCAATATTTTTAGTTCGATCAATCGCGGGGTGAGTTGGCATGGCAACAAGACGACGTTTTCCCGGATTTGGTATTGGTACTATGCCCATCTCACCGATCACTGGGGGGTGCCGGATCGGGCCGCCACGCGAAAAATGCTGCAGGCGGCCGAAGAGGATTTCCAGTTTATGTTTGTGGTGTATCCCGGCATCGATGAATTTTCGCATCTCCACAGTCCCTTCGGAGAGCGCACCCGGGAGGCCTATCGGGAGATTGATCGGGCGGTCGGCAGCGTGGTGGCCCAGCTGAAACAGTCCAGGCGATGGGATGAGACCTGTATTATGATCGTCAGTGATCATGGCTTGTCCGAGACCCGGAAACATTTTGGCCTCAATCGTTTTTTGGAAGAGGAGATGGGGTTGCCGACCCTTTATTATCCCAAGACGGTTTTCAAAAAAGATTTCGTGGCGGCGAGCATGGTTTCCGGCAATGGCATGTCGCATCTCTACTTGAGAAATTCTCATGGTGCGGTAGCGCGACGAAGTGATTGGGCGGGACGGACTTTTTGGGAGACGATATTGGCCAGGCCCGATCGTTTGGTGGAGCGTTTGTTGGAGCATGAAGAGGTGGATTTGATTGCCGGACAAAGATCCGATGGGGCGGTAGTGGTCCGTAGTCGACGCGGGGAGGCGGTGATTTCGGTTGCTGTAGGGGCGGCCCTGCGTGGCCGCCCCAATCCCGGTGGCCCCGGCCTTGATGGCCACGACGGGGGCAGACACATAGGTCTGCCCCTACAATACCAAATTAAATACCAAAGTATTGGTTCAGACCCCTTCGGCTATCCCCAATTCCCCACGATGATGACCGAACGCGAGACCTTGGATCGCACGATCACAACGGATTACCCGGACGCCCTGGTCCAACTCCTGCAGATCTTTCGTTCCGGCCGCACCGGGGACCTGGTCCTGTCGGCCAAAAAGGGTTTTGATCTCCGGCAGCGCCATGAGGTCCACGAGCACAAGTCCTCCCACGGCTCTCTCCACCGGGAGCATATGATGATTCCCTTGGTGACCAATGTCACCCTCCCGAATCGAGCGGTTCGATCGGTCGATGTGTTTCCGACGATTCTATCGTTGTTGGGGCAACCGATCCCTGGCGGGATTGATGGGGTTTCGTTAAATCCCCCTTGATCCCCCTTTTTCAAAGGGGGAGGTGGTGAAGACTCCTTTTGTAATGGTATTTCCCCCCTTTGAAAAAGGGGGGTAGGGGGGATTTAAGGGATTTATGATTGACACTCATTGACGCACAGTGTTAATTTTTTTGACGTCACAGATTTTTCGAATATCTTAATATTATTCGGCCAAAAGGAGACAATATGAAAATAGCTGTGTTGGTAAAACAAGTTCCGGATACCGAGACCAAGATTCGCATCAAAGGCGATAGCTCGGGGATCGAGACGGATGGGATTAAATTTGTGGTCAATCCCTATGATGAATATGCCATCGAAGAGGCCATCAAGACCAAGGAGAAGAATGGTGGCGGTGAGGTAATCGTGGTTTCGATGGGACCGGCACGAACCGTGGAGTCCATTCGGACGGCCCTGGCGATGGGGGCGGACCGGGGGATTCATATCGATGATGCGGGTTTGCAGGCGGACAGTCATGTGACGGCCAAGATCCTGGCCGCGGCCCTGCAAAAAGAAGGCGGCGTCGAGGTTATTTTTTGCGGCAAGCAGGCCATTGATGGTGATTGCAGTCAAGTCGTGCAAGGGGTGGCTGAGTTGTTGGGCATCTCTCAGGTGATGATCGCGGTCAAATTTGACCTGCGCGAGGATAAGAAGGGGGCCCTGATTCAGCGTCGCATTGGGGGCGGTTCGCAAGAGGTTTATGATGTTTCGTTCCCGGTCATTGTTGGCGCGGAAAAAGGCCTCAACACGCCCCGGTTTGCCTCTCTGCCCGGGATCATGAAGGCCAAGACCAAGCCGCTGGCGGTTCTCAAGGCGGCCGAGTTGCTCGGGGAAAGCAAGCCCCGTGTGTCGTTCGTGAATTATCGTCTACCACCGGAACGCAAGGCCGGAAAGATCTTGCAAGGCCAGGAACCGGCGCAGATGGCGGCGGAGTTGGTAAAATTGTTACGCGAAGAGGCAAAGGTTATTTAATCCCGTAGGGGCGCCCCGTCATCCGACAGGGCGCCCTTCGCTTAAGGAGAAAAACATGTCTAATATTTTAGTCATCGGTGAATTAGGCGGCGGTAAGGTCAAGAAGGTAACCCAGGAGCTCGCCTCGAAGGCGGCGGAACTCGCGGGGAAGATTGGCGGCGAGGTGCAGGTGGCGTTGATCGGCAATGCGCAGGGGGCCGAGGAGTTGGGGAGTTTCGGGGTCAAAAAGGTTTTTCAGATCACGTCCCAAAAATTGGAACAATACAACACCGAAGGTACCGTCAAGGTCTTGGCGGAATTGGTGGCGGAACAGAAACCGTCGATCATCCTCGGGACCGCGAGTCCCATGGGCCGCGATCTTTTGCCCAGACTGGCCACGCGACTTGAAGCGGGTTTGGCCTCTGATTGCACCAATCTGGACATCGTGGACGGCAAGCTGGTGGCGACCCGCCCCATTTACTCTGGGAAGGCGATCGTGGATGTGAAGTTTGAAACCGCGATTCAGATGGCCAGTACCCGGCCCAATTCCTTTGTGCCACAGGTCGTAGCGGCTGGGGCAAAGGCGGAGCTCGTGGCCTTGGCGAAAGATCCGGGCGAATTACGGGCATTGATCAAAGAGGTGCTCAAGGGCAAGAGCGATAAACCCGATTTGACGGAGGCCTCGATTATTGTTTCGGGTGGACGTGCCATGAAGGCGGCGGAAAATTTCAAGATCCTGTTGGAATTGGCCGATGTCATCGGAGCCACGGTGGGAGCCTCCCGCGCGGCGGTTGATTCCGGTTACGCACCCCATGATATGCAGGTGGGACAGACGGGCAAGGTCGTGAATCCCAATCTCTATATAGCCTGCGGTATCTCAGGGGCCATCCAGCATCTAGCCGGCATGCGCACTTCGAAGGTGATTGTGGCGATCAACAAGGATCCCGAGGCACCGCTCTTTACCAAGGCCGACTACGGCATTGTTGGCGATCTGTTTCAGATCGTGCCGTTATTGACCCAAGAGTTTAAGAAGGTGATGGCGGAATAACACCCTAACACCCCCAACCCCCTCTTACACTAAGAGGGGGCTAGGACACCAAAGGGGGCTAGGATAGTATTTCTCCCCCCTCTTAATGTAAGAGGGGGGTTGGGGGGTGTTAAAGTTTTAACCCCGAAAACCGTTTTTGATGACGAAAGCTGTCCTGGTATTCTTCCGGCAGGCTCTTGCGAAGTTGTTCATAAAGTGAATAGGCCTGGTGGCGGTGCGTTTCCGATTTTTCTTTGTCACCCATTTCATGGGACAGCTGGGAGAGGGCTAGAAAGGCCTCGATTTGAATCTCAGGTGAGTAGTCAGCCAGCTCGGCTAGGAACTTGAGGTCATCGGAGGCCAGCGGACATTGTCCGGTTAAGGCGCCCATCTTCACTTTGACGATCATGACGCGCACGCAGAGTTCTTCCATCTTGAGCTCGGCGATCAACGGTTCGCAATTCTTTAGCGCGGTGACACAACCTTGAGTGTTTTTTTGTGACAGCGTGATTTCCGCCTGGGCATACCAGAGGTTCGCGATGAGGTTTTTATCTTGGAGCTCCTGCGATAATTTGATGGCCTCGCTGATTTTTTTCTCGCATTCCTGAAAGCGTTCCGTCTCTGAATAAAGTCCCGCCAATGACAGCAGGGTCCAACCCATCATGAGTTTTGCTTTGGATTCATTGAAAAATTGCAGGGCTTTTGCGAAGAGCGGCTCGGCCTTGGAATAGACACCTAGCGTGACATAAAGCGTGGCGACTGAGAGGGCACTTTCCGCCACGTCTTCGAGGGTGCCGATATGAGAGGCGTATTTCAGTTGTTTTTGTGCGTAGACAATGGCCGGGGCGTACAGGCTTTGATATTCATAACAATGCGTCAAATTAACCAGCGTCTTGATAATGTTATGCAGAAAGTGGCATTCCTCCGAGAGTTTGAGGCATTGTTCCAGGTGAGGGGTTGCTTCCTGATATTTCCCCTGGCGCATCAGGAGATAGCCGAGTTCGCTTTCTGTCATGGCTAAAGTAATTTGATTCTGGTTTTGCGCAAACAGCCTAATCTTTTCCTCAAGAAAATGACGCGATTCTTCATCTTTGCCCATCAAGTTATAAACCACCGCGAGTTTGTTATTCATCAGGTCGGTGGGGTACAGCAGGGGCGTCTTTTGCAGCGCTTGAAAGCTTTCTTGAAATGTCTGTTCCGCCTCCGGATAGCGGCGCGTTAGCAGGTAAACGTTACCAATGTCATTGAGCAGGGCGGTGTAAAAAGAATGCTTGGGATCGCCTAAGTTTTCTTTTGCCTTCAGAAAATAATCGAGTGCCTGATCGCGATTTTTCTGTTTGAGGGCCAACCACCCGGCGGTTCTTAGATCACGCGCACCCTCGATGGGATTGGGGGCAGTACTGTGCAACAGCTCGACCATGAGCTGTTCGGCTTCCGTATAACGTCCTTCAAAGCCGTGAATTTGCGCGAGGCGGCGTTTTGCGACGCGCGCCTTGGCGTCCTCGGCGTCCAGACCGAGCAGTGCGGCTTGCAAGGCGCTGATCTCGTGCTCAATATCACCGGCTAGACGGAACTCTTCCGCCGCCGCAATCGCGTAAGGGGCCGCATCACGATGGTCACCAGATTGTCCGAGATGATAGGCCACCCAATAGTTGTCCAAGTCTTTTTTGAGCAAGGAATTGGCGAGGCCACGATGGATGGATTGTAATTTGTCTAGGGCCATGGTGCCTTGAATCGCCTGAGCCAGGGCCGGATCTTTGAGGCGAATCCAGCCGTCATCTTGTTCGATCAATTCCTGATGTTGCAATATCTCCATTTGTTCTTTGAGTTGCGTTGTGTGCAGTAATTCCTCCAGGACGGGTTCGGTGATGCCACGGGGTGACGCGGAGACAGTGGTCAATATTTCTTGTTGCGCTGGCCCGAGTTTAAAAAAGCGTTCCTTAAAGGCATTGGTAATGGAGGAGGGGATGGGGATGTCGGTTTTCAGGTCAAGCCCGCTGGGATCAAACAGCAAGTTGTTCTCCACCAAGGCCTTGAGGATTTCTGATAGAAAAAACGGATTCCCGGACGTGACATTGAAAAACTTTCGGGTCAACGGTTTGGGAATAGTGGCGAGCCCCGTGAATGATTTGAGATAAAGTTCCACTTGGGGTTCCGTAAAATTTCTGAGCAGGTGCAGGGCCACGTATTCTGATTCCGGCCAGCAGGGTTTATCTCCGGTGGCCATGATGACAAAACGGGGCGTATCATTGGCCAAAAAAGCAATCTTCTGGACTTGAATGAGTTGCTCAAAGAAGAGTTGCGCCACTTTTGAAAAGTCCGTCAAGTCGTCGACCAAGACGAGCATGGGTTCAAGCTTTGTTTTTTCTAAAAACAGTTCAATCCATTCCTTGATTGTTTGCGCCGGGTCATCCGGAAGGATATCGGTGCGTTCCAAATCATCAGTAATCCCCAGCTCTCGATTGAGATCCGTCTGGAACTGATGAGGGTTGTCAAAATGCATGACCGGGTGTCCCGCCAGCTGGTTAAAATATTTAATCTCGGATAGGATGCGTTTTTTTCCGGTACCATGTTCCCCGACTAGATAAGCCGCTGCGGGGGGGTGTAAGGCGCCCCCCTCCAAAATTAACTGGCACTGAGACTTCAAGGCATCCAGAATCGGTTCTCGGGCGATCAACTCGCCGGAGAAGGCATATCCCATCATTCCTTCCTTGGTTTCAGTGGGTGCCTCCGCGGCCTCCGGACAATTCAGGTGGATTGTTTTTAAAATCGTAGTCGCGCTGGAATAACGCTCTTCAGGTTTTTTGGCTAACAGCCGGTCGAGGATTTCCTGCCAAAATGGTTCCAAATCAATCCTAAATTCATCGACCCGTGGTGGCGCGGCCTCGATATGTGCCCTGATGATTTCCTCCTTGGAGTTTGCCTGTTTAAAAGGATGTTGGCGCGTGAACAATTGGAACAGGATGACACCCAACGCGTAGAGATCGGATCGATGGTTCGCGACGCGCTCCTTGAGGAGAATTTCAGGCGACATGTAAAGCAAGCTGCCGGCGGTGGCGCGGAGGGTGGACTGTTGCGGGGTGGCGAGGCCGAAGTCCACTAATTTCACCTTCTTGCCCTGACCCAGGTCTTGCACCAAGACATTGGCCGGTTTCAGGTCGTAGTGGACGAGGCCGTGCGAATGCACGTAACTGACCACCCGACACAACTGGACGAACAGGTCAATGACTTCATCCAGTGGGGAATGTTCGGTCGATTTCATCAAATCTTGGGCGTTGCTGACAAAATCGGCGGTGAAATAGTAAAGGTTTTTCCCGGGTAATTTCCCGAAATCATAAACATTGCAGAGATTCGGATGATGCAGTTTGGTCAGTGAACTGAACTCGGATTGAAACGTGGAAATGTAAAAATCCACTTGTTTTTGCGGCATGTCCTTGAGCTGGAGAATCTTTAGGGCGACTTCGATGTCATTTTTCTGGTCCTTGGCCAAAAAAACCTCGCCAAAGCCCCCCTGTCCCAATTGCCGTGTCAGGAGGAAGCGGTGATCAACCAGCATGCCCAGCTCAAATTTGGCGGTTGGAGCCGGGGCAGGAGGAGAAGTGGGCTTCTCAGTGTCCGCCGAAACAGATTCAACGGACGTTTCTTGGGAGACGGATTTTGCCCCCTTGACCTCCGCGGTTGTTTCCCCACCCAAGGTATCGGTTTGATCTATTTTGCTCATGGGCTATCACAATGATTTTTGATAGAGACGATACGTCTTATAACACTCTCCGCCCATCATTTGAATACCCATGTTGATTTTGACATTGTCCTCGAGGGTCCAGGACAGTTCGCCATATTGATAACCATGTTCCCGACCGCGGCGGTGCATTTCAATAAAGAGCAAAACGTTCAGCATTAACTCCTTGCGGTACTCCTCTTTGATACCCAGGAGCATGAGTCGAGCCCCCTTGGCCTTGTGGCGTTTGATGCGATAGAGGAGTTTGAAGATCCCCAAGGGTAATAATCGGCCGTTCAAGTCCTTAATGAGTTCGTTCATATTAGGGATGGCGATCGAAATAGCGACCGGCTGGCCGTCAATTTCCGCAATGAGCGCAATGTGAGGATCGAGTAATAGCTGGAAATCTTTGACGGCTTTTTTGGCCTCATTTTCAGTCAGAGGCACAAAACCCCAATTCTTTTTCCAAGCGGCGTTGAAGATATCCATGACGATCTTCATGTCTCGTGCCATGTTTTTTGGATCCATTTCACGGATAGTCAACCCGGGATGTTTCCGGACCTCGTCGGCAATTTGGTTGGCTTGTTCCGGGAGCGGTCTATTGGGATCATAGCTCCAGCAAAAAAGATCTTTGCATTTTGCGTAACCGCCTTGTGTCAACAAATGGGGATAATACGGGAGATTGTGGTTTGTTAAAACCTGTGGAGAATGTTGAAAGCCATCAATGAGCAAACCCATTTCTTCATTAATCGAGAAGTTGAAGGGGCCGCGGATGGTTTTCATGCCCTGACCCTTGAGCCAAGCCTCTGCAGCACGACACAGGCTGAGGGCCACTTCCGGATCGTCAATGGATTCAAAAAAACCGAAGAAGCCCGCACCGTCTTGATGGGTTTTGAGGTGCAGATGATCCACTTGAGCGGAAATCCTTCCCACCGGTTTGCCATCTTTGACGGCCAGGAACAATTGCACGTCGGCATGTTCGAAATAGGGATTTTTCTTGGGATTGAAAAAATCGAGGCGCTCCTGGATCAGAGGGGGAACCCAAACCGGATCTCGTTGATAGAGCGACCAGGGGACTTTAATAAATTTTTTGACGAGATCTTTTTGCTGCGTCGAAAATGGGATGATTTGAATCATGCCGCTGATTGGATGTCGTAATTTTTGGCAATCGTTTTAAAAGCCGCCAAGGCTTGGTCCAGATGCGATTGCTCGTGGGTCGCCAAATAACTGGTCCGCAGTGTTCCTTGTCCCTTGGCGACGGCAGGGTAGAGAAAAGGATTGGTGTAAACCCCCGCATCCAAGAGATCCTTCCAAATACAGAAGGTTTTCAGTTCGTCCCCAATGACCAGCGGAATGACGGCCGAGCTGGAATTGCCAACATGATACCCGATTCTTGCAAGTTCTTGTTTCATGAAGGTCGCATTGGCCCGCACTTTTTCCGCCCGTTCCGGCTCGGCGATCAAGATCTCCAAGGCCGCCATGGCCGCCGCCACGGAAGAGGGGGGTAGGCTGGCGCTAAAGATCATCGGACGCCCCAGGTGGCGGATAAAATCGATGACGTTTTTGGAGCCGACGACAAATCCTCCCACGCTGGCCAACGATTTGCTAAAAGTGCCGATGATCAAGTCAATCTGATCTTGCAGGCCGAAATGGTGAACGGCACCGCGCCCACCAGGGCCCATCACGCCCACGCCATGGGCCTCGTCGACCGCGATGCGCGCCTGGTATTTTTTTGCGATGCGAACGATCTCGGGAAGCGGGGCGAGGTCTCCCTCGCTGCTGTAGACGCCATCAACTAAAATGAGGATCCCCTTATTGGGGGAGACTTTGCTTAACACCCGTTCCAAATCCTCCGTATCGTTGTGCCGAAAAGTCAGGTTCTCGCCATTGGCGAGTTTGCAACCGTCATGGACGCTCGCATGCGAGAATTTATCGACCACCGTGACCGATGACTTATTGATCAGTGCGGTGAGCACACCGAGGTTGGCCTGATAGCCGGTGGTGAACACGAGGCCGTCATCCTTGCCGAAAAAAGCGGCGAGCTTCGCTTCCAGTTCCTCATGCATGGGGAGAGTTCCATTGACGAACCGGGAACCGGTCATGCTTGTACCGTGTTGATCGATCGCCCGCTTGGCCGCTTCACGGACCTTTGGATGGGTGGTGAGTCCCAGATAATTGTTGGAGCCGAGCATGATGACCTGTTTTCCCCGAAAAATGGCGACAGGCCCCTGGTTTTCTTCGATGGGTTGGAAATAGGGATAGAGTCCCATCTCCTTGAGTTGGTCACCCAGCTCCCACTTGGCCTCGGCCTTGGCCAGGACGTCGCGACCTTCCTTCTCCATCATGGAGGTCCAGTCGGTGATGGCGGCTCCCATGTCCTTCATCCGAGTGACTCCGCGACGATCTCAATCACGTCTTTGGTCTCGATTTGTTCTTCGAGATGCTTGTCATGGGTGGCATCCTTCAGCATGGTGAGGCAGAAGGGGCAGGCACTGGCAATTATTTCTGGATTGGCCTCCTGCAGGTCTTCCAGACGCTTGTGATTGACCCGGGTGCCGATCTTTTCTTCCATCCACATCCGGCCTCCACCAGCGCCACAGCAACGACCGTTGTCTTTTGACAACGGGGCCTCTGTCACTTCCGCGCCGGGGATTGATTTCAGCAGATTGCGCGGCTGATCATAAATCCCGTTGTATCGGCCGAGGTAGCAGGAATCATGGAAGGTGATCCGCTTGGGCAGCGGCTTGACCGGCTTGATCTTTCCTTCTTCCAAGAGCTGATTGACAAAATCGGTATGATGCATGACTTCATAGTTGCCGCCAAACTGCGGGTACTCATTCTTAATGGTGTTAAAACAGTGGGGGCAGGCGGCCAGCACTTTTTTGACGTTGTAACGATTCATGGTCTCGATATTGGTCTTGGCCAGGCTCTGGAAGAGATACTCATTGCCGATCCGACGCGCCGCATCCCCGGTGCAGCCCTCTTCCTTGCCCAAGATGGCAAAGTCGACCTTGGCCTTCTGCAAAATTTTCACCAGGGCCGTCGCAATTTTTTTATTCCGATCGTCAAAGGAACCGGCGCACCCCACGTAGTAGAGCACCTCAGCCGTCGGATGATCCGCCAAGGTCTTGACCCCCATGTCTTTGCACCAATTGGCGCGGTCATCAAAGCTCAAGCCCCAAGGGTTGGAGTTGGTCTCCATATTGCGGAAGGTGGTTTGGACTTCCACGGGCATACTGCCTTGTACGAGGACCAAGTGTCGTCGCATATCCACGATGCGGTCAACATACTCAATCATAACCGGGCAGGCTTCTTCGCAGGCGCGACATGTCGTACAAGACCACAAGACTTCAGGATCGATCACATGGGGACTTAAAAATTTTTCTTCTGTCGCCGCTTCTCCCCCGTTTGTTTTGGCGTGAGCCCCAAGGATGAGCGAGGGCAGTAAAGAATACTGCTCTCGTAAGTGTTCCTGGAGCTGGACCGAGATCATCTTGGGGTTGAGCGGCTTGCCGGTGGACCAGGCAGGGCAGGAGACTGTGCAGCGTCCGCACTCCGTGCAGGTGGCCACATCCAAGATTTGTTTCCAGGTCAGATCCTCTAACTTGGCCGCCCCAAAGGAGGTGGCGTTAGGGTCTTCCAGATTGATCGCCTCGAGGGCCCCATAAGGCCTAAGCCGCCTGAGGAAGACATTGATCAAAGAGGTGATGACGTGGAAGTGCTTCCCATAGGGAAGAAAATTCATAAACACGAGGATGATGGCCAAATGAACCAAGTAGGCCGAGCCGGAGACAATTTTCAAAAACGCGGGAGGCAGACCCAACATCAGTGAGCCCAGCAGATAAGAGATGGGCGACCACATGGGATTCTTGGCCTCTCCCAGACCCATGCGTGCCCCTTCAAAGATAAAATCGGTGAGGCAGAGGGTGAGGATGAAACCCAAGATCAACAGGCCCTCCCACGAGAGGGTGAGGCGAATCGGCTTGGAAAAGATGCGTCGGTAGAAGGCGTAACCAATGGCGATTGAGACCAACAGCAGTACGCATTCGAGCGTTAGGTTATAAAGGTCTCCCAAGATCGTATGCATGAACGGGAGGTAAAAGCCCTCCACGTAGCCCATCCCAAACAAGGTGATGGTCCGAAGACTGATGACACAAAACCCCCAGAAGATGACGGCATGCATGAGCCCGGGCCAGAAGTCACGCTTCGAGAGGAGCCGGCTCTGGGCGATGGCGATCTTAAATAGCCCCCGCACCCGCTCCGGCAGGTTTATTTCGAGTCGTTGCGACCGCATCTTCTGAAACACGCCCACCCAGCGGTAAATCGTGAAACCAAAGAAGGACAATCCTGCCAACAGAATGATAGTAGTTGTTATTGGGAACATAGGGTGAGGTTACTAACAGAGGGTTGTGGAGTAATTCAATAAGAAAATAGGCTATCCCGAAGAACGAACCACGTGAACGAAAAACGAAAATTTGGCGCCGAGTGTTACGTAATTCGTTCACGTTTATCGTTCTTCGGGAAAATTTGTCTGCGCCAAATTTTATGCCCGGGAGAGGACTCGAACCTCCAAGAGCTTGCGCTCACATGACCCTGAATCATGCGTGTCTGCCAATTTCACCACCCGGGCTATGAATCGTTGTCCGAACCTTCTCCCATATCCTCATCTTGTTCTTCAAGTCCAGAATCATTAAACACTTCGTTGCCGCAATTGGGACAGATGGAATCGCCGCCGGAATATTTGCCGCAATGAGGGCAGTATTCTTGCAACATGTCTTCGTTGCCAAACAGATCGTCGCGGTCGCGTGTTGGGGCCATAACGAATTCCTCCTCAGATGGGCAAAGATCCTAGGGGAATTAAATTGAAAAGTCTACGGGCTTATGCAAGTGGAGCTCCCACACATGGAAAAACTACCCCCTTTTAAGGTTGCCTTGGATGCTGTGAGTCGTGAGTTTGGCCATTCCCTCGATTTTTCTTCGAAGGTGCTCAAAGAGGCTAAAAAGATTTCCCATGATATTTCTCCCGAGACGTGGGGGGAGCGGGTCGACTTGTGTGCGGAACCGATTGTCACCATTGATGGCGAGACGGCCCGTGACTTTGATGATGCCGTGTCGGTCGATACCTTGCCGGAAGGTCGATGGCGGTTGTTGGTCTCCATTGCCGATGTCAGTCATTATGTGCGTCCCGGGAGTGCGATCGATCAAGAGGCCTATCATCGTGCCACGAGCGCCTACTTTCCGGATCGTTGCATCCCCATGCTCCCCGAAGAATTGTCCAATAACCTGTGCAGTTTAGTGCCGCAGCAGGATCGATTGACAATGACGGCGGAGATGATTTTTGATCGGGAAGGCCGCCGCGAGGAGTCTCGGTTCTATCGCAGTGTGATTCGGAGCGCCGCGCGTCTGACCTACACCTTGGTGCATCGCATTTTGGATCTGAAGGATCAGGCCTTGCGGCAGGAGTATGCGCCTTTGTTAGGGCCGTTGGAGCGGATGGAACAGCTCTTTCGCCTGTTGCGGACGCAACGTCTCAAACGCGGCACCCTCGATTTTGATCTCCCGGAGCCTCAGATTGTGATGGACCTGGAGGAGCGGAATATCGAGCGGATTGTGAAGGCGGAACGCTATGCCTCGCACCGATTGATCGAGGAGTTTATGATTGCGGCCAATGAGGCCGTGGCGGAATTTTTGGAGGGCTCTGGAAAACATTCCATCTATCGGGTGCATGAGACCCCCAATCCGGAGAAGGCGGAAGAATTCATGTCGTTGCTGCACAACATGGGATTTCAAGTCCCGCGCATGAAGGGGCATGTGTTTTCGCCAAAAACCTTTGCCGCCGTGATTGAGACCATTCGAGGCAAGCCGGAAGAACGCCTGCTCAATACCTTGCTACTCAGGACGATGAAACAAGCCTATTATGACGTGAAGAACAAGGGGCATTTCGGGCTGGCTTCCCGCAGTTATACGCATTTTACGTCGCCGATTCGGCGCTATCCGGATTTGTTGGTGCATCGAATCTTGGGGCAACAACTCAAGTCCGATCAGCCGCGCATGGTCAGCCGCAGTGTCTTGAGCAAGATGGCCGAGCATTGTTCGGAGCGCGAGCGCAATGCGATGAAGACTGAATGGGCCACCCGTGACCTGGCGGCCGTCTATTTTATGCAAAATAAAATCGGGGAGGTCTATCAGGGGATTATTGCGAATGTGACCAAGTTTGGCGTGTTTGTGGAGTTGAAGGATTATTTTGTACAAGGGCTCTTGGGGTTGCGTAACCTGACCGATGATTATTATATTTTTAATGAGAAAAAACACTGTCTCCAAGGAAAGAAAAACAAGCAAAAGTTCCAAATAGGCGATGAAATCAGGGTCAAAGTGGGGGGAGTAAACCTCGTAAGACGCTGGCTTGACTTTTCCCTGGAAAAACCGATATAAGTCCGCGCCTTATGAACTTGGTTCTTTACCTCTATTTTATTATCTTGGTGATCCTCTCGGTCTTTGGGTTTCACCGCTACTATCTTGTCTATCTCCACCGTCGTTATCGGGGGATGGCCCCGAAGGAATTGTTCTTTGACGACTTGACTCATGTGCCCACCGTCACTGTCCAGTTGCCAATTTTTAATGAACGGTATGTGTTAGAGCGGCTGCTCGAGTCTGTCGCGCAGTTGGACTACCCGAGGGACAAGCTTGAAATTCAAGTGCTGGATGATTCGACTGATGAAACGGCCGTTTTTTCCCAGAGGTTGGTGGAGGAGTACCAACGCCAGGGATTGCAGATGGAGTGGATCCATCGTGTCAACCGTGTCGGTTTCAAGGCGGGTGCGCTAAACGACGGTTTGAAGATTGCGAAGGGGGAATTTATTGCGGTGTTTGACGCCGACTTTGTCCCAGACCCCGACTTCCTTAAGAAGGTGGTTCCACAATTTGCCTCGGACCAAAAGCTTGGCATGGTTCAGGCGCGTTGGGGGCATTTAAATAGGGACTTCTCCATGCTCACCCAAACCCAGGCCATCTTTTTGGATGGTCATTTTGTGATCGAGCATGCGGCGCGCAATCGCTCCGGGTTATTTTTTAATTTCAATGGGACGGCAGGGGTTTGGCGCCGTGCGTGTATCGAGGATACCGGGGGTTGGTCGGCCGAGACGGTGACCGAGGATCTGCATCTATCTTATCGCGCCCAGATGAAGGGTTGGCAGTTTCGTTTTCTCAATGATGTGGTGGTCCCGGCGGAGTTGCCGGTCGAGATCAATGCTTTTCGTTCCCAACAGCATCGTTGGGCGAAGGGCTCGATTCAAACGGCCCTGAAGTTGTTGCCAGAGATCATGCGCCGTCCATTTCCTCTGCGGATCAAGGTCGAGGCTTTTTTTCACCTATGCTCCAATTTTGCTTATTTGCTCATGTTTATTATCTCTGTCCTGATGCCCTTTACCATCTATGCGCGTCATCAGTTGGGGTGGGATACCTTGCTCGTGCTGGATATCCCGCTCTTTTTAGGGGCGACTTTTTCCATTGTGACCTTCTATCTTTATTCGCAAAAAGAGGCGGAGGGGAAGGGCTGGCTGACCCGTCTTAAGTTTATTCCCTTGAATTTTGCGTTAGGGATCGGTTTGTGCGTGAACAATTCATGGGCCGTGATTGACGCCCTGCTTCATGAGGGGGGCGATTTTACCAGAACCCCAAAATATGCCGTTCACAAAAAAGGGGATTCTTGGGTGGACAAGAAATACCGTGTCCATTGGAATTGGCTAAACCTCGTCGAGCTGGCCCTGGCGGCCCACCTGACTGGAGGGCTCTATTATGTGTTACTCCATCGGCTGTATTTTGCGCTCCCTTATGTGCTCCTTTTTCAAGTAGCTTTTCTTTATATGGGGTGGTCCTCGCTACATTCTTTTTTTCGCGGTTCCCGTCTGGTCCCTTCCTTGCAAGTATAGCCCTAATCTGCATTTTTTGATGCGAACTTCTTGACAGATAAAGGGGTGAGGTCTACTATTTTCCTGTGGAACAGCCGGTTGACATTTTGTTGTTGGGCCAGAAGCTTCACGTCAAGACGGATCGCGATGAAGCTCACATTCGTCAAGTGGTGGACCATGTGGAAGGTAAGTTGGAGTCCATTCAGGAACACACAAAAGGTTCGTCGTTGTTGCATGTTGCCCTCTTGGCGTGTTTAAATATCGCCGAGGAGTTGTTTCGGCAGCGTGAAGTGGGAGAAGGCGTGGCCCGCAACAAGATCCGTGAATTGATTACGATTATTGATCATCAGATTGATACCAGCCGCCAGTCGGCTTGAATGGTTCTTTGAAATTGTAAAATATTCCCCTGTGTTGCCCGTGATGGGTACATATATTTTGAACCTATAAAAAAAATATGGGAGCTTAACCTTACTGTGGTGTGCAAGCCCGTACGTTTCAAATGGGAAGCCTAAAACGGTAATAGAGCGCCCCCTTAGCTCATTGGGTTCGAGAGCTATGGGCCTACACGGCAAAGTAGGGGAATTATCTGTCGCCTCGGATGAGCGGTTGTGTTAAATCCGAGGCGACAGATAGTCGGAGGCGGTGCCTCCGAAAGTAGTCAGAGTGGTAGCAGTCAATCCGTGGGGAGTAGGGCGAACCGATAGCGCATAACATCTCGGTATTTAATGTTGATTGAAAAAATGGGAAATTTATTCAGGGATGATTTACATGAACAATAACAGTATAAGACGTTGTAACTATTATACTTTTTTGTTGTTATTTCCCAATGCGCTAGAGTTCTATCCTTTCCCTACAACTAAATAATGGCACACCTGTAAGGCGTGCTGGTTGGACTCATGGAGACGCAAGTCACTCTTCGCCAGGCTATTTTGGCCAAACGCCGATCGCTTCGTCGTGATCAGGTGGAGGCGATGAGTCTGCGCATTCAGGAGCGGCTCGTGTTGTTGCCGGAGTTTGTCCGGGCCCGAACGATTGCGCTGTATCGGCCGTTTTGGAACGAAGTGGAAACGGGCCGTGTGGCTCAGGTGGGCGTTTCTGAAAAAAAACGAATCGTCTATCCTGAGATCAAGGCGGGAGGGGGGATGAGTTTTATCCTCGTATCGGATGCGGCCATCGAGGTCCCCATGGATGAGATTGATTTGGTGGTCGTGCCGGGGGTGGTTTTTGATGAGTTGGGGCACCGAATTGGGCTTGGTAAGGGGTACTACGACAGGGCCTTGTCTCATTATAAGGGTACCAAGGTGGGGTTGGCCTATGACCTCCAGGTGGTGGCGGCGATCCCTGTGAATTCGCATGATGTGGCGTGTGATGTTATTTTAACGGAGTTACGACAACTGGTGTAGCGGAGGATTTATGGAAATGCAGATGATGTGGGTCATGAGCGTGGCTGTTTTTGCGGTGGGTTTAGGGATTGGTTTTGTGGTGAAGCGGCGATCGTCGAAGCAAGCCGAAGCAGAGGCGGAGAGCCGTGCCAAAATCCTCCTGAGTGAGGCGGAGTCTAAGGCGAAGGGTTTACAAAAAGAGGCCGAGTTATCGGCGAAGGATTATCTCTACAAGGCCAAGATTGAGGTCGAGGAAGAGAGCAAACAGAAAAAGCAGGAGGCTCAAGTGCTGGAGCGTCGCCTGCAAAGCCGGGAGGAGACGCTGGATCGCAAGTTTGATCTCGCCGAAAAGAAAGAGTCGGAAGTGAAACGTTTTGAGCAGGAATTGCTGGGCCGTAAGAAGGGCATTGAAGACCTGGAGACCAAGTATGGCGGCCTCATCACTGAGGCACGTCAGACCCTCGAGAAGTTGGCGAATACGACCTCGGAAGAGGCCAAGAAGATTTTGCTAGAACAGTTGGTCTCCGAGGTGCGTCATGAGGCCGCAAAAAAGGCCAAGTTGATTGAGGATGAGGTCAAAGAAGGGTCTGATCGCAAGGCCAAAAAGATCATCAGTACCGCTGTCGAACGGATGGCGGGGGAGTGGATTCAAGAAACTTCCATCTCGATGGTCAAGCTCCCTCAGGAAGATATGAAGGGCAGGATTATCGGCCGGGAAGGCCGCAATATCAAGACCCTTGAGAATTTGACGGGTGTGGATCTGATCATTGATGACACTCCAGGAGCGATTGTGCTTTCTTCGCATAATCCCATCCGTCGTGAAATTGCCCGGATGACCCTGGAGCGTCTCTTGCAAGACGGACGGATCCATCCAGCTCGGATTGAAGAGGTCATGGATAAGGTCACGAAGGAGATTGATAAAACCATTCGAGATGCGGGACAGCAGGCCTTGTTTGACATGGACATCCACGGGGTCCATCCAGAATTGTTGAGGCTCTTGGGGGGGCTCAAGTTTCGTTATAGTTACGCCCAAAATGTCTTGCGGCATTCCATGGAGGTCGGGATTATTTGCGGGATCATGGCCGCCGAATTGGGCCTGGATCAGAAGCTGGCCAAGCGGGCCGGTTTGCTGCATGACATCGGCAAGGCGGTCTCCCACGAAGTCGAGGGATCTCACGCCATCATTGGCGGCGAGATCGCCAAAAAGTATGGCGAGGTGGCGCCGGTGGTTCATGGTATCTGGGCCCATCACGAAGATATCCCGCAAGAGTCTGTCTTGGACAATTTAGTCGAGGCGGCGGATGCCTTGTCCGGGGCCAGGCCGGGGGCGCGGATGGAATCGGCCGCTTCCTATGTGAAACGTTTGGAAGACCTGGAAAATATTGCGACCTCGTTTCAGCAGGTGGAGAAGGCCTTTGCGATCCAAGCCGGACGCGAGCTGCGTGTGATGGTGGAGCCGGGTAAGATCTCGGATGCGGAATCGACCTTGCTTTGCAAGGACATTGTGAAGCGGATCGAGAGCGAGTTGAGCTATCCGGGACAAATTAAGATTACCGTGATTCGGGAAACCCGCGCCGTGGAATTTGCAAAATGAAGATTCTGTTTATCGGAGATGTTTTTGGTGATGCCGGTCGTCTCGCGATTAAAAAGAAATTGCCCGAGTTGCGGGCGCGTATGGGGATTGATTTTGTCGTGGCCAATGCGGAAAATGTGGCCAATGGCAAGGGCCTGACTCCCAAGATTATCGATGAGCTGCGGGAGGCCGGTGTACACGCCTTCACGGCGGGTAACCACCTCTGGGATGCCAAGGAGATTATCCCCTACATTAAAAATTCAAAATGCCTGATCCGTCCCGCCAATTATCTTGCCACGGCCCCCGGATCCGGCTCGCAGGTGTTTGACGTCTATTCCGGGATTCGCGTGCTGGTGATCAGTCTGCAGGGACAACTCATGATGGGACAATCGGTGGATTCCCCCTTTGTGGCGGTGGATCGTGAATTGGCACGTTGGCAAGGGCGCGCCGAAATTATTTTGGTTGATATGCATGCCGAGGCCACGAGTGAAAAACGCGCGATGGGATGGCACCTCGATGGCCGGGTGGCCGCGGTGGTGGGAACGCACACGCATGTGCAGACGGCCGATGAAGAAGTCTTGCCAGGTGGCACCGCCTTTATTAGTGATTTGGGCATGACCGGTCCCTATGATTCGGTCATCGGCATGAACCGGGAAATGGCGGTGCGCAAGTTTGTGACCCAGATACATGAGCATCTTAAACCGGCAACAGGTGATGTCAGGCTGTGCGGGGCGCTTCTTGATGTTGAGGAGAGCACCGGGAAGGCGAAAAGTATCGTGAGGATTCAGGAGAAGGTTGGATAACGATATGAAGGAAAACGAATCGGCCTTAAATCAAATCAAGCGGGGCGTCGTAGAACTCATCAGCGAGGCGGAACTGGTCAAGAAGCTCGCGACGGGTAAGTCGCTTAGAGTCAAGGCTGGCTTTGATCCTACGGCACCGGATCTTCATTTGGGTCATACTGTGTTGTTGCAGAAGCTGCGACAGTTTCAAGATCTTGGTCATCAAGTCATATTCCTGATCGGTGATTATACCGCAACGATCGGGGACCCCTCGGGACGCAATGAGACGCGCCCGGCCCTCTCGGAAGAGGAAATCAAAAAAAATGTGCAGACTTATCAAGAGCAAGTCTTCAAAATTTTGGACCGGGGAAAAACCGAAGTGGCTTACAACTCAACTTGGATGAAGCAGAAAAGCGCGACGGATCTGATCCGATTGGCGTCGCACTACACGATGGCGCGAATGTTGGAACGAAACGATTTTGAGAAACGTCATCAAGCCGGCAATCCGATTGCCATCCATGAGTTTTTATATCCCTTGATCCAAGGATACGATTCGGTGGAACTCAAAGCGGATATTGAGTTGGGAGGCAATGATCAAAAATTCAATCTTCTGATGGGACGGACCTTGCAAAAAGTTTTTGGCCAGGAACCGCAGGTGGTGATGACGATGCCCTTGTTACTGGGAACCGACGGCATCCAAAAGATGAGCAAGTCCTACGGGAATTATATCGGTGTGACCGATGCCCCTTCGGATATGTTTGGCAAGGTGATGTCGATCTCGGATGAGTTGATGTGGGGCTATTATGAATTGCTGAGTGGACACTCGCTGGCCGATATTGCGGTCCTTAAAAAACAGGTGGGTGACGGCCAGGTCCATCCCCGCGCGGCGAAGGCTGGGTTGGCCGCGGAGCTGGTGGATCGTTTTCATGGGGCAGGGGCTGGGGCCCATGCGGCAGAAGAGTTTGATCACGTCTTTGCCCACAAGGGCAGGCCAGAACAGATAGAGACCCTCTCTTGGTCCGCTCAGCACCCCACCAGGCTTGTGGAAGTGCTCAAAGAGGCCGGTCTGGCCCCCAGCAACGCCGAGGGGAAGCGCAAGGTAATCGAGGGGGCCGTCAAGGTAAATGACCAAAAAGTCACGGATCCCAACCACGTCCTGGCCATTCCGGGTCAATATACTCTCCAGATTGGCAAAAGGCAGTTTGTTCGAGTGGATTATCGTTAAAGGTTAATGGATAGAACCTGAGCTATCCGCTTAACCTATTGAAATAACTTAAGTATTTTCCTAAAAAAAACTACAAATAAAGTTGACAATTATATTCCACTTCTGTAGAAGTCGCCCCCTTGTATTCGTCCTAGTCGCTCTTTGAAAACTAAATAGCTAGCGCTAGTTAGGGCTCACATTAATAATACAAAAGTAACAATTCTTCAGTCAGTCGAACCTTAATGCGAACTTCTGTCCTCGCAAGAGGGCAAAAAAGGAACGCGTTGCGGGGGGAGATTGGCTGCGGGACCAGTTTTAAAATTTAACTGGAGAGTTTGATTCTGGCTCAGAACGAACGCTGGCGGCGTGCCTAACACATGCAAGTCGCACGAGATAGGCGTAGCAATACGCTGTGTAAAGTGGCGCACGGGTGAGTAACACGTGGGTAACATACCCTCGAGATCGGGACAACCTGCCGAAAGGCGGGCTAATACCGGATAAGACCACGGGAACTTCGGTTCCTGAGGTAAAAGATGGCCTCTATTTATAAGCTATCACTTGAGGATTGGCCCGCGGCCCATCAGCTAGTTGGCGGGGTAAAGGCCCACCAAGGCTATGACGGGTAGCTGGTCTGAGAGGACGATCAGCCACACTGGAACTGAGACACGGTCCAGACTCCTACGGGAGGCAGCAGTGGGGAATATTGGACAATGGGCGCAAGCCTGATCCAGCAACGCCGCGTGAGTGATGAAGGCTTTCGGGTCGTAAAGCTCTGTCAGAGGGGAAGAAACCTGGGGATTCAAATAGGGTCTCCAATTGACGGTACCCTCGGAGGAAGCACCGGCTAACTCCGTGCCAGCAGCCGCGGTAAAACGGAGGGTGCAAGCGTTGTTCGGAATTACTGGGCGTAAAGCGCGTGCAGGTGGTTTTTTAAGTCCTGTGTGAAATCCCTCGGCTTAACTGAGGAACTGCGCAGGATACTGGAAAACTTGAATACGGGAGAAGAGGGCGGAATTCCCAGTGTAGAGGTGAAATTCGTAGATATTGGGAGGAACACCAGCGGCGAAAGCGGCTCTCTAGACCGATATTGACGCTCATACGCGAGAGCGTGGGTAGCAAACAGGATTAGATACCCTGGTAGTCCACGCTGTAAACGATGGATGCTAGGTGTTGCGGGAGTTGACCCCCGCAGTGCCGACGCTAACGCATTAAGCATCCCGCCTGGGGAGTACGGTCGCAAGACTAAAACTCAAAGGAATTGACGGGGGCCCGCACAAGCGGTGGAGCATGTGGTTCAATTCGACGCAACGCGAAGAACCTTACCTAGGCTTGACATGTACGGAACCCTCCTGAAAGGGAGGGGTGCCCGCAAGGGAGCCGTAACACAGGTGCTGCATGGCTGTCGTCAGCTCGTGTCGTGAGATGTTGGGTTAAGTCCCGCAACGAGCGCAACCCCTGCCTTTAGTTGCCATCATTCAGTTGGGCACTCTAAAGGGACTGCCGGTGTTAAACCGGAGGAAGGTGGGGACGACGTCAAGTCCTCATGGCCTTTATGCCTAGGGCTACACACGTGCTACAATGGGTACTACAAAGGGTTGCCAACCCGCGAGGGGGAGCTAATCCCAAAAAAGTACCCCAAGTTCGGATTGTAGTCTGCAACTCGACTACATGAAGCTGGAATCGCTAGTAATCGCGGATCAGAACGCCGCGGTGAATACGTTCCCGGGCCTTGTACACACCGCCCGTCACACCACGAAAGTGAATTATACCAGAAGCCGGTGCGCTAACCGCAAGGAGGCAGCCGTCCAAGGTATGATCCATGATTGGGGTGAAGTCGTAACAAGGTAGCCGTAGGGGAACCTGTGGCTGGATCACCTCCTTTCTAAGGTGTCCAAAAGACATCAGAAGGTCATTATTGTTTTTCTTCGGAAAGACGATAGGCTCTAACTAGTCGCTACTGTTTAGTTTTTAGAGAGCGAATGTGCTCTTTGAAAGAGATTTTTTCGGGCCTGTAGCTCAGTTGGTTAGAGCACACGCTTGATAAGCGTGGGGTCAATGGTTCAAATCCATTCAGGCCCACACTACGTCAAGCGGGGCCATAGCTCAGCTGGGAGAGCGCCTGCTTTGCAAGCAGGAGGTCGTCGGTTCGATCCCGACTGGCTCCACAGCTGACAAATGACTAAGCGCCGCTAGCTGTTAAAATTTTAAGTTGAGTTCTTTGATAATTAAATAGCCAAAGTAAAGTAGATATCAGCACAAAGCACGGCATCAGCGTTCAAGAGAACGCGTAATACAGATTTTTGCGCATGAAATGAAAATTAGTGCGCAACAAGTTTGGTCAAGCTACGAAGGGCGTATATGTGGATGCCTAGGCGGAAGATGGCGACGAAGGACGTTGTTAGCTACGATAATCCTCGGGGAGCTGCTAAACAGGCTTTGATCCGGGGGTCTCCGAATCGGGAAACCGTTCTACTCGAAAGAGCAGAAATTCCTGTCTGAATACATAGGGCAGGAAAGCGAACCCAGGGAACTGAAACATCTAAGTACCTGGAGGAAAAGAAAACAAAACAGTGATTCCGAAAGTAGTGGCGAGCGAAATCGGATCAGCCTAAACCGTTGTTAGCAATAATGGCGGGGTTGCGGGACCGTAATGTGATACTTCCAAGGATAATTGAATGGCGTGGAAAAGCCAGCCAAAGAAGGTGATAGCCCTGTAAGTAAAATCCAAGGAAGGTCTAGCGGTATCCCAAGTACCACGGGACACGTGAAATCTTGTGGGAATCCGGGAGGACCATCTCCCAAGGCTAAATACACGCTTCCGACCGATAGTGAACTAGTACCGTGAGGGAAAGGCGAAAAGAACCCCTGATGGGGAGTGAAATAGAACCTGAAACTGTACGCCTACAATCAGTGGAAGGGCTATGGCTGCCGCAAGGTAGCAATGCCTAACTGCGTGCCTTTTGCATAATGAGTCAGTGAGTTGCTGTTACGAGCAAGGTTAATCCGTTCTGCGGAGGAGCCGTAGCGAAAGCGAGTCTTAAAAGGGCGACTTGAGTTCGTAGCAGCAGACCCGAAACCAGTTGATCTACCCTTGGCCAGGATGAAGGTCGCAGAAATGCGATTGGAGGTCCGAACCGGTGCCTCGTGAAACAGGCTCGGATGAGCTGTGGGTAGGAGTGAAAGGCTAATCAAAGCTGGAGATAGCTGGTTCTCCCCGAAATATATTGAGGTATAGCCTCGTGAGGTAACAACCGGAGGTAGAGCACTGAAAGGACTAGGGGGAAGAAATTCCTACCAAATCCTATCAAACTCCGAATGCCGGTTGTGGTATCACGGGAGGCAGACTACGGGTGATAAGGTCCGTGGTCGAGAGGGAAATAGCCCAGACCGCCGTCTAAGGTCCCAAAATAGATACTAAGTGGTAAAGGTTGTGGAGATGCATAAACAGCCAGGAGGTTGGCTTAGAAGCAGCCATCCTTTAAAGAAAGCGTAACAGCTCACTGGTCGAGCGTTTCTGCGCCGAAAATGTAACGGGGCTCAAGTATCTTACCGAAGACGCGGATTCATTCATTTTTGAATGCAAATGAGTGAGTGGTAGGGGAGCATTCTTTTTGCCTGTGAAGGTCGATCGCAAGGACGACTGGAGGCCCAAGAAGAGATCCTGCTGACTTAAGTAGCGATAAAATCGATGAGAATTCGATTCGCCGTAAACCTAAGGTTTCCTGGGGAAGGTTCGTCCGCCCAGGGTTAGTCGGTCCTAAGTCGAGGCCGAAAGGCGTAGATGAAGGAGAACTGGTTAATATTCCAGTACCACCTTGAGGATGTTATGCGACGGAGGAGTGGAGAAGGATAGATCAGCCCACTGCTGAACATGTGGGTTTAAGCCCGTAGGGGGCTCTGCCAGGCAAATCCGGTAGGGCATTAACCCTGAGAGGTGATGACGATCCTCCGCCTTAGGCGGAAGGAGAAGTGATTGGTTCCATGCTCTCGAGAAAATCTTCGTCGTGATCCTCAGAGTGACCGTACCTCAAATGGACACACATAGGTGGGGAGAATATCCCAAGGCGCGTGAGAGAATGCTGGCTAAGGAACTCTGCAAATTAACACCGTAACTTCGGAAGAAGGTGTGCCACATCGCTTGTAGGAGTACATCCGAAGGGTGATGTGGTCGCAGTGAAACGGGGGTACCGACTGTTTAACAAAAACACAGGACTCTGCAAAGTCGTTAAGACGACGTATAGGGTCTGACGCCTGCCCGGTGCCGGAAGGTTAAGGTGAGAGGTCATCGCAAGAGAAGCCTCGATCCGAAGCCCCGGTAAACGGCGGCCGTAACTATAACGGTCCTAAGGTAGCGAAATTCCTTGTCGGGTAAGTTCCGACCTGCACGAATGGCGTAACGAGTGCCCCGCTGTCTCAGCTAGCAACTCAGCGAAATAGTAATGGCCGTGCTGATGCGGTCTACCCGTGGAAAGACGGAAAGACCCTGTGCACCTTTACTACACCTTGGCAGTGAATTTCGGTGCGGTCTGTGTAGGATAGGTGGGAGACTTTGAAACCGGGCCGCTAGGCTCGGTGGAGTCAACCTTGAAATACCACCCTGATTGTTCTGGAATTCTAACCGTAATGCCCTGAAGCGGGCTACGGGACACTGTCTGGCGGGTAGTTTGACTGGGGCGGTCGCCTCCTAAAGCGTAACGGAGGCGCACGAAGGTTCTCTCAGGTTGATTGGAAACCAACCGACGAGTGCAAAGGCATAAGAGAGCTTAACTGCGAGACTAACACGTCGAGCAGGTGGGAAACCAGGTCTTAGTGATCCGGTGGTTCTGGATGGAAGGGCCATCGCTCAACGGATAAAAGGTACGCCGGGGATAACAGGCTGATGAGGCCCGAGAGTTCATATCGACGGCTTCGTTTGGCACCTCGATGTCGGCTCATCGCATCCTGGGGCTGAAGTAGGTCCCAAGGGTTTGGCTGTTCGCCAATTAAAGCGGTACGCGAGCTGGGTTCAGAACGTCGTGAGACAGTTCGGTCCCTATCTTCCATGGGCGCAGGAGATTTGCGAGGATCTGTCCCTAGTACGAGAGGACCGGGATGGACGAACCTCTGGTGTACCAGTTATCCCGTCAGGGGTACAAGCTGGGTAGCTATGTTCGGATTAGATAACCGCTGAAAGCATCTAAGTGGGAAACTAACCTCTAGATAGGATCTCCCGTCCGCAAGGACTAAGACCCGTCGTAGACTACGACGTTGATAGGCAGCAGGTGTAAGTCCCGTAAGGGATTCAGCCGAGCTGTACTAATCGGTCGAGCGGCTTGACCTAAAATTGCCGTGAGGTCCCTCGGGCCCTAGTGGCCCGAGGGCCTCCTCCGGCTCTTATTTTGAACGTTCTTTTGAACGTTGATTCAGTGATTTGTGCGAGGGCGCGTAGCAGGGCGCCCCTACTTTACAAAAAATAGCAGGACAAGTTTCCGGTGACCATACCGAGGAGGTCACACCCGATCCCATTCCGAACTCGGAAGTTAAGCTCCTCAGGGCCGATGGTACTAGCGCCACGTTGCGTAGGGAGAGTAGGTCGTTGCCGGGATTAAATTGAAGCCCCTGTACCATACGGTACAGGGGCTTCTTATTTTTACGGTGCGATATTTTTTGTGTCAAAGAGTGATAATTTCTCGATGAACATTTTATCCGAAACCTTTTCTCTTATGTATCGATAATCTGTTTGTGATCCATAAACTTCTTGATGTCTGTGTCCCATTTTCACCGTTTGATTTGAATCATATCGGATGTGCCCGCTCGGATTCAGTGCGGCCTTTGTCGTTGGAAGGGGAGGATGTTGTACCAGACAGGTCCGGTGGGGGTGTCAATTTTCAAATCCATTTTCTTCCTGTCTTGGGGGAGAGTGCCACCGATCTCCAAATCAAACATGGCCTATCAGGACTCTGCGTGGTCCTGCCCCAAGGCTCTTCACCGCTACATGCCGCCAGGGTGGCCCTGAATGTCTATCCGGAACCTGAGCAGGGCCGGTTGGTCTTGGAGACGCAGCATTGGACGGAGGCCTTGGTGCCGGAAGGGGTGGTGTTGCAAGGCTTGGTGGCGTTGGCGGATCGGCATGGTGTTACGATTTGTCTCAAGTCCGCCGCCGCAGGGTACGAGGCCTTGGAGTTGTTGCCGGTAGAGCAATTACGGATGGCCTCGGGTCGTTCGGGGTTTTATGCCAGTGACGACATCGATCTTAGAATTCAGAAGAGACGGCCCTACCAGCAGGAGTTGGTTGAGGTATGCGCGGATCGGGTGGAGGCCGGTGATGACCGCGGCCTCGTGGTGTTACCGACCGGGACCGGAAAAACTTTCGGATTGACGGAGGCCCTGTGGGAGATTCGGCAAAGGGCCTTGTTGAGCGGCAAGAAGACTTTGGTGGTGGCCCAGCAGGAGCAGATTAACTCACAAAACAGAAAAGAGCTGAGTGAGCGCTTTTCCGTGGGGATCTATCAAGGGGAGATAAAAGAGACGGGCTTCCCGGTGGTGGTTGCGAGCCCTCAGACCCTCTGCCTGCATGCGGATGAATTTCCTTGGGATGATTTTGATATTCTCGTGTTGGACGAGGCCCATCATTATGTTCCCAGCAACCAGTGGTTTGAGGTGGTGCGTCGGATGGGATTTTTTGATCAGGACAATCGGCCCGTCTCCCAGTCGGGGAAGAAGTGGTTGCTGGGTCTCACCGCCACGCCGGATCGATACGATGGGGAACCGCTGGTGACGGTCTATGGAGCCAATCTTTGGTATGCCCGCGACATCAACTATTTTATCGATCATCACTGGCTTTTGGAGCCCTACGGGGTGGATGTGCTCCTGGAAGGATTGGATGCGCAAGGCAAGACACTGAGTCCTAAGGAAGTCTGGTCCCGGATGAGTCTGGAGGAAAAAGGGGCGGTGTTGGCCGATATCCTGACCTCTACCTCGCAGGAAGGTTCACAGATTCTCAAGACAGTCGTCTTCTTAAACAATCGGGATGAGGTGCTGGGTTTGGAGAAAATATTGAATCGTGATTACGGCGTGGAGGCCGTGGCCATCCTGGAAGATACCAAGGATCGGCAGGATAAGATCGAGGCCCTGCGCCAGGGTAAGAAACAGGTCATGCTCAACATTGGCATTGCCGGGGAGGGTTTTGATGATCCGGGGTTGGATGTGGCCATTCTTTGCCAGGATAACGAGAGCCGGGGCAGGGTGGTGCAATATGTGGGGCGTGTGATGCGCGTGGATCCAAAACGCCCCGAACATCGGCATGCCTACCTGTATGACCTGATGGGGGTGTTGCGGAAGCATCGTATTCAGGTTGCCGCTGAAGAGGCCTATACTTGGGGAGGTACCGGCCTCAAGCGTTTGGATGCGGCTGAACGAAAAGTTCGGCAGGAGAGGGAGGCGCAAACACTTGTCCGATGCGGTTGGAATTTTGGGGAGTATGGCGATTTGGTCATCGAAAATCGGCGCTTCTTTGAGGTGTTGGGGCAAATGGTGATGGATGAAGAGGGGGCGATTCGAGCGGCCTACCTGGCGGGGTTGGCCTCCGACGAGGTTTTGGCGTGGTATTACGGTCGAGTGATGCCCGTGAGTGAAAGAATGGTGGCCCGGTTGGCCGTAGCGCTGCAAGACGAGAATCAGAGTTTGGCGCTAGCCTATCAGGAAAGTGTCGGGGCGGCGATCAAGGCCTTTTTGATTCGGCGGTTGCAAGAACGGGCCAGGGAATTGGGCAGGACTCCCGTTGCCACCGAGATGGGAGGTGATTATCCCTCCGGCTATGCCTATGAAAAATATTTAGGAGGTTGGAACGATGCCTTGAAAGTTGCGGGATTAGTTCTCAATCAATCATTCGTGAGTGGTACCACGAAAGAGCGAGCCGTCGAGATCATCAAGTTGGCTTTGCAAGAAGCGGGAACTGAGACTTTGAGTAGCGAAAAATATACGATAATTTGTCGTCAACATTCCGATTGGCCGTCCGCTTCCACCATTTCTGCGGCCATTGTGGGGTCTCGCACTAAGTGGGTTGATGCCCTGAGGGCCATTGGGTTGTCTGGGGCCTTGGTGAGTGGCACTAGCAAGGATAGGGCCATTGAAATCCTGAAACAGGCACAACAGGAATCGGGAGCAAAAGTGTTGACGAGTAGGAGTTACGACAAGTTGTGCCACCAGCATTCGGATTGGCCGATATCGACAACCCTGGCTACGGCCATAACGGGCTTACCTCATAAGTGGAATGATGCGTTGCGTGCGGCGGGGTTGTCCTTGTCCTTGGTCAGAGGAACCAGTAAAGAGCAGGCCCTTGCCATTCTAAAACAGGCGCAGCAAGAGTCTAATGGACAGGATTTGTCGATAACACTCTATCAGGATTTGCGGCGGCAGCATCCTGATTGGCCATCAAGTGCTGGTCTTTGTGCTGCGATTCTCGGGCCGAAAGGAAATTGGCTGGCCGTTTTGAAGGTTGCCGGATTATCCGTCTCGGTAGTGACGGGCACCACGAAAGAGCAGGCAATTGCTATTTTGCAAGAAGCCAAAAAAGAATTGGGAGACCAATCCTTGACGTTGAGAAAATACGATCAACTGCAAGAACGGCATCCCGACTGGCCGGTTAGCGGTACCCTTTCCATAGCGATTACCGGATTACCAGGAAAGTGGAACGAGGTCTTGCAGAGCGCGGGATTTCGTTTGAACCAGCCAAAAATTCTAGGAACCACCCGGGAAAAGGCGATTGCGATCTTGCGGCAGGCGAGACAGGAATTAGGAGACGAAGGATTGACCAAAACCACATTTAAGGAACTTCGTCGGCAACATCCCGAATGGCCATCCAGGGAGGCTCTTTGCATGGCCATCGCAGGATCACAATCCCAATGGAGTCAGGCGCTCCAGGCTGCTGATACAGATAGTGAGTGACATTGATTTTCCTTGCCTTACCTGCAAAACCTATGGTAGCTAGCCCGCCACTTTAGTTTTTAAATTCACACACTTCCCGAAGTTTCTAAAGGGTGCCTGGCCGTGGTGGCTGGGTGGTAATGGGAGGTGGAGGGTTCTCGCAACACTCTCGGTGACTCACAGTATTTCTAGTGAGTGAGTATTTGCCGGAACGGACTTGCTCCGGCCGGCAAGACGGAGCGAACGATCTCAACCACGCCCTCTAGATGAGGGTTTCAGGGGGAGAGCGGGATCTCCCCCCTGAGTGTGAATGAGGACATAACCCGGAGGTTATATGGCTGTTGAAGTTTCTGTTCGTGAAATGCTGGAGGCCGGGGTTCACTTTGGCCACCAGACCCACCGTTGGGATCCCCGCATGAAGCCCTATATTTATGGGGCGCGCAATGGGATCTACATCATCGATCTGCAAAAAACGCTCCCGCTCTGCCAAAAGGCCTGTGACTTTGTGCTCAAGCTGGTCAGTGAAGGCGGCGATATCCTGTTTGTCGGGACCAAGCGTCAGGCCCAGGCCATTGTGGAAGACGAGGCGCGCAAGGCTCAGATGTATTTTGTGACCCATCGTTGGTTGGGTGGGACCTTGACCAATTTTAAGACGATCAAGACGGCGATCGACCGGTTGCGCGGCCTAGAGGAAAAACAAAAGAATGGCGGCGAAGGGTTGACCAAGAAGGAAAAATTGGGAATCGATAAGGAGATTGGCAAACTGACCAAGACCTTGGGCGGCATCAAGGATATGAACCGCTTGCCTTCGGCCATTTTTATCATGGATCCGGGGAAGGAACACATTGCCAAAAAAGAGGCCAGTCGTTTGGGCATTCCGGTCGTGGCAGTGGCGGATACCAACTGCAATCCGGAAGGGATTGATTATTTGATCCCAGGGAATGACGATGCCATCAAGTCGATCCGGCTCTTTGCTTCAAAGATCGCCGAGGCCTGCGTGGAAGGGCTGTCCACGCGGCAAGAGGTGCAGCGTGCCAAGATGGACCGTGAAGATGCGGCAGGAAAAAACTTGCCCAAAGAACGAGTCGTTGGGGGCCGTGGCAATGCCTTTGTCTCACAGCCGGAGAACTTTGAAGAGAAGACGGAGGGTGGTTTTAGTGCGGATGTGGGAGGTACGAAATAATGGATATCAGTGCGGAACAGGTGAGGGAGCTTCGGGAACGTTCCGGGGCGGGTTTGATGGATTGTAAGCGCGCCTTGCAGGATGCCGGTGGCGATCTGGACAAGGCGCATGATGTGTTGCGCAAATCCGGGGTGGTCAAGGCGGCCAAAAAGGCGGGGCGGGCCACCTTGGAAGGTTTGGTGGCGGAGGCGCATGACTCGGATCACCAGAGTGCGGCTATCATCGAAATGAGTTGTGAGACGGACTTTGTGGCGCGCACCGATGAGTTTCAAAAATGGGTGACGGATATTTCCCAACACATTTTAAAGCAACGTCCACAAGACTTGGCGCAGTTGCTCGAACAACCTTGGGAAGGTGGTATTTCGGTCAAGGAAGGTTTGGTTCGTTTGATTGCCAAGCTTGGTGAAAATATGGAGATCCGTCGTTTTGCCTTAAGCCAGGCGGGTGCTGGCGAGCAGGTGGCGAGTTACCTGCACATGGGGGCGAAGATTGGTGCGGTGATTCGTGTTCAAGGTAAGGTGAGTGTGGCGGTCTTGCGGGAAGTGGCCATGCACATTGCGGCCCTGTCGCCGCGTTATCTGGATCGCTCGCAAGTTCCGGCCGACGTGATTGAGAAGGAGAAGGAAATCCTCAAGGCACAGCCGGAAATGAGTAGCAAACCGGCCCACTTGTTGGAAAAAATCTTGGAAGGGAAAATAAACCGATTTTTCAGCGAGGTGTGTTTGGTGGATCAGCCCTTTATTAAGGATGCGACCGGTAAGAAGACGGTCGGCGCGTTTTTGCAGGAGCAGGATCCGCAAGCCAAGGCGACCCAGATGATCCGCTTTCAAGTGGGTGGTGAGATGCATGGGTAACATGGGCAAGGCAAAGTACAAACGTGTTTTGCTCAAGCTTTCCGGAGAATCGTTGGCCGGGAAGGGCGGCTATGGAATTGATCCGCATTTTGTCCAATTGTTGGTTCAAGAAATTAAATCCGTGCGAGATCTGGGGGTGGAGGTGGCCATCGTGATGGGAGGTGGCAACATCTTCCGTGGCACTCAGGTGCAATGGCTGGATCGAACGACCGCGGATTACAGCGGGATGTTGGCCACCCTGATTAATAGCCTGGCCGTGCAAGGGTGTTTGGAGCAGGCGGGGGTCTATACGCGGGTGTTGTCGGCCATTGCGATGCAGCAGGTGGCCGAGCCTTACATTCGGAGACGCGCGATTCGTCATATGGAGAAGGGCAGGATTGTCATCTTTGGGGCCGGCACCGGCAATCCCTATTTTTCGACCGATACCGCCGCGGCCCTGCGCGCCATGGAGGTGCAGGCGGAGATCATTCTGAAGGGAACAAAAGTGGACGGTGTTTATGACAAGGATCCCAACAAACACCCCGAGGCCAAGAAATTTGCCAAACTCAGTTACATCGATGTGTTGAAGAAAAAACTCAAGGTGATGGACTCCACGTCCATTTCGCTCTGTATGGAACACGATATGCCCATTGTGGTGTTTGATCTCTTCAAGACCGGCAATCTGAAAAAAGTGGTGTGTGGCGAAAAGATTGGGACATTAGTTCGATAAATTTTCGGAGGATTCAATGGAAGATACCAAATCCAAGATGGAGAAGGTCATCGACAATCTTCGCAAGGAGTTCGCCAAACTCAGGACCGGGCGGGCCTCGATCAGTTTGTTAGAGGGGATTCGAGTGGAGGCGTACGGCAATCCCATGCCGATCAATCAAGTGGGGACGCTCTCGGTGCCGGAGAGCCGCACCATCACCATTTCTCCCTGGGACAAGGCGTTGATTCCCGCCATCGAAAAGGCGATTCAAAAATCAGATTTGGGTTTGCAACCCATCAATGATGGAAAACTGGTTCGGATCAATCTCCCCGCCTTGACGGAGGAGCGGCGGAAAGATTTGGTGAAGGTGGCGAAGAAGCATGCCGAAGAATCGCGCGTGTCCATCCGCAATGTGCGTCGTGAGGCGAATGAAGGGGCCAAGAAATTGCAGAAGGACGGAAAGGCGACGGAGGATGACCTGCGTCGTTCTGAAGTGGAGATTCAAAAAACCACCGATCATTACATTGCTGAAATTGACAAGGTGTTGGCCCACAAAGAGAAAGAAATCATGGAGGTTTCATGACGTTGCCGCGTCACATTGCCGTTATCATGGATGGGAATGGACGCTGGGCGCGGGAGCGGAATTTGCCTCGGATTGAGGGGCACCGGCGCGGGAGTGAGACGGTCGATGAGATTGTGATGGCCTGTCGTGACCTCGGGGTCGGTTTCTTGACCCTCTATGCGTTTTCCCTGGAAAATTGGAACCGACCCAAGGACGAAGTGGCGGCCTTGATGGCCTTGTTGAAGGAATTTTTGATCTTCAAGCGGGAGAAGATGATCAAGAACCAGATTAGGCTGGTCTCGATTGGCGACGTGGAACGGTTGCCCAAGGATGTGTTGCAAACGCTGCGCGATACCGAGCAGATGACGGAGTCGCAAGACAAGATGGTGCTAAATTTGGCGCTTTCGTACGGAGGTCGCGACGAAATTGTGCGGGCGATCAACGCGGTTCTCAAGGAAAAGGGCAATGGACTTTTGAAGGATAATTTCATATCCATCAAGGAATTTTCCAAATATCTCGATACGTCGGGGATGCCGGATCCCGACCTGTTGATCCGCACCAGCGGGGAACGGCGTGTCAGTAATTTCCTGCTCTGGCAGTCGGCCTATACGGAATATTATTTCACCGAGACCCTGTGGCCCGATTTTTCCCGCAACCACTTGTTACAAGCCATTCGCGAATTCCAAGGGCGGGAACGGCGTTTTGGCATGACCTCGGAACAGCTCCATGTTGTTTAAAAGAGTCGTGGTTGTATTAGCGCTCGCACCAATTGTCTTAGCGCTCCTGTTCGTTGCCCCCCCGGCGGTTTTCAAACTTTTTATTTTAGGGTGTGTCTTCCTGTGTTTGTGGGAATTTTTTCGTATCACCTCGTATTCAAAGCGCCAGATGATATTTGGCATTGGCTTAGGCGGATTGCATGCGGCCTTTATCCTGTTTTTTCCTTGGACGGGCGAGCTACTTTTACTGGAGCATAGTTTTATCCTGATGGCGCTTGCGATTCTCTTTGTCTTTTTGGCCCAGAAACATTTTGAAGGAAGTTTTTCGCAATTAGGGTTTTCCTTTTTTGGGATTTTTTATGCGGGCTCCTTGACCGCCTTCGTGGGGTTGTTGCGCGATTTTCCCCAGGGAGATTATTTGATCTTGCTGCTGCTGGGAATGACCTGGCTGAATGATACCGCGGCCTATTTTTTCGGACATTATTGGGGCAAACGACGGCTGGCCTCCCATATATCTCCAGGCAAGACGGTGGAAGGTTTTCTGGGGGGATTTTTGGGAACGGCCCTGGGTTTTTTCCTATTTGGGGCGCTGTTTAAGAATCCTATTTCTATCGGACAGGGGATTCCACTCATTGTCGCCATTGGTATTGTGGGGCCCATGGGGGATCTCTCCGAGTCGTTGTTGAAACGAAATTTTGGTGTGAAAGACTCTGGGACAATGATACCGGGACATGGTGGTATCCTGGACCGTGTGGACGCCTTGTTGTTTACGGCACCGGTTTTTTATGCGGTTTTAAAATATTGGGTGTTTCGATGATACGGAAGATCACCATTTTAGGCAGCACCGGCTCGATTGGAACCCAGGCATTGGATATTATCGCCCGGCATCCGGATCGTTTTCAATTGGTGGGGCTGGTGGCGGGAAGTAATATCGATCTTGCTTCAAAGCAGATTGCGCAATTTTCCCCAACCTGGGTGTCCGTCAATCGCGCTGAGGATGCGGCGTTGCTGGCGCAAAAATTTACCGGTATCCGATGTTTTCATGGCGAGAGCGGCGCTTGTACGGTGGTGAATGAGTCTCAGCCCGATCTTGTCCTATCGGCGATTGTCGGGGCCGCCGGTCTTTTGCCAACTTACCAGGCCCTAAAAAATGGTATCTCGGTGGCCCTCGCCAATAAAGAGAGCTTGGTGATCGCGGGAGAGGTGATGACACGCCAGGCCCGGGCCACGGGGGCCAAATTGTTGCCCGTTGACAGTGAGCATAGCGCCATCTTCCAGGCCTTGGCGGGAAACCGCCCGCAGGACGTGCGTAAAATTATCCTGACGGCCTCCGGGGGGCCGTTTTTTAGGAGAGAGGAATCGTTTGAGACGATCACCGTGGAACAGGCCCTGAAACATCCGAATTGGGACATGGGTGCGAAGATCACCATTGATAGTGCGACCCTGATGAACAAAGGCCTGGAGGTGATCGAGGCCTCTTGGCTCTTCGGCCTGCCGCCGGAACAGATCGACGTGGTGGTTCATCCCCAGAGTATCGTACATTCTTTGGTCGAGTATATTGACGGATCGGTCATGGCCCAGTTGGGGGTTCCGGATATGCGCTGTGCCATTTCTTACGCGTTGGCGTATCCGGAACGGGTTGATTCGGGCGTCAAGAGTTTGGATCTGGTGGCGGCCGGTCCGCTCAATTTTTATCAACCCAATCGGGAAAAGTTTCCCTGTCTTGGATTAGCTTTTGAGGCCATCCGGATTGGGAAATCCATGCCGGCGGTGTTAAATGCCGCCAATGAGGTGGTCGTCGATCGCTTTTTGAAAAAACAAATTAAATTCACGGATATTCCTAAACAAATCGAACACGTCATGAAAGGACACCAACCCACTCCGCTGAACTGTCTGGAAGATGTGACGGCGGCGGATCGCTGGGCTCGGGAGTATATCAAGCTATGACCATTCTCTATTTTATTATCGCGTTGGGGGTGTTGGTTTTTATCCATGAGTTCGGCCATTTCATCGTGGCTAAAAAACAAAAGATCGGCGTGGAAAAATTTTCCCTGGGATTTGGTCCGAAAATTTTTGGCTTTAAGAGAGGTGAGACCGAATATATGCTTTCGGCGCTTCCCTTGGGCGGCTATGTGAAGTTGCGCGGGGAAGACCCGGATGAGGCGGATCACAATGATCCGGCCTCTTTTTCGGCACGACCCATTTGGCACCGGATAAAAGTGGTGGTGGCCGGTCCTTGCATGAATCTCTTGCTGGCCCTCGTGTTACTCCCGGTCGTTTTTATGATTGGTCGGATGGAACCGGCCTATTTTCAACAACCCCCCGTGGTGCTCGGAGTGACGGTTAAGTCGGTGGCGGAAACGGCTGGGTTGCAACGCGGGGATAAGCTCGTGGCGATCAATCAAGTTGCCTATACGACTTGGAAGCCCCTGTTGGATTTCCTTCTGTTGCACGGGGGAGAGACGATTCATCTGCAGTTACAGCGTGATGGGGTAGATCTGGAGCGGGAGATGACTATCCCGGCCGCGAGTGGATCAGCCCCGGGGACCCTGGGGATCGAGCCGAATTTTTTTGTGGGGAATGAGGCCGAGGTGGATGGTGTGATGCCGGATAGCCCGGCTGCTGCGGCCGGGTTTCAGGTGGGTGATCGTATCGTGGAGATCAACGGTCAAAAAGTTTCCGGTTGGATGGAAATGACGGAAATGGTCAACCACTCCGAAGGCAAGATTCTGGACCTGGTACTGGAACGAGCCAAGGCCCCGCTGCATATCCAGGTGACACCGCGCAAGGATGCCACCTCCGGACGTTGGCTGTTAGGCATCAAAAAAGACTATGATAAAAAAGGCGCCCTGATGGTGGAACGAAAATATCCGTTTGGCCAGGCCATCATCGAAGGCAGCAAGGAAAATCTTAAACTGGCCAAGATGACCTTGGAGGTCCTGGGGCGTCTCGTGACTGGAAAGCTGTCGTATAAAACCTTGGGAGGTCCGATCCGTATTGCCCAGGCCTCGGGCATGGCCGCGGCGGCGGGATTTTCCCATTTTCTTTATTTCATGGCGTTCTTAAGTATCCAGCTGGGCTTGTTGAATCTCTTGCCTTTGCCGGTGTTGGATGGGGGGCATCTGTTTTTTTACACGATTGAGGCAATCCAAGGTCGCCCCCTTTCGATGAAGGCACGCGGAATCATGGAACAGGTTGGATTTTTTCTACTCCTGGGCTTGATGCTGCTCATCACGGTGAACGACGTGGACAGCGTGTGGGGCTTTCATTCCCTGTTCGAAAAAATTAAACATATTTTTTGATGAAAATTCTCGCCTTAGAAACCTCAACGCTCACGGGCAGTGTGGCCTTGCTGGAAGACGGGGTGATCCGCGGGGAGATGACCCTGTCGGTTTCGGTGGTTCATTCCGAGCGTTTATTGCCGGCTGTGGAACGTTTGCTGACAGATGCGGCGACGCCTCCGGAATCCATTGACCTGTTTGCGGTGGCGGTGGGCCCCGGATCGTTTACCGGGCTGCGGATTGCCATTGCGACGGTGCAAGGCCTGTGTGCGGCCTTGGATAAGCCCGCGATGGGTATTTCCACACTGCAGGCCTTGGCGTGTCATGGTCTTTTTTTTCCAGGCTTGGTGGTCCCGATGCTCGATGCGCGACGCGGCGAGGTCTATGCCGGCATCTATCGCAATCAAGGCGGCAAGGTGCCGCAGATTTTTGGTGAGGAGTTGGTCTTGCCCCCCGAGGCCTTGCTGCAACGTCTTTCGGATCCTGGACTTGCGGGGGCGAAGGTTCTTGTGTTGGGGGAGGGGAGTCAGGTGTATCGCGATCAGATCAATCAGGCGTTAAAAGGACGAGGTTTCTTTGCGCCGGCGCCGTTTCAATCGCCACGCGCCGCGTATGTGGCGCATCTGGCTTGGGAGCAGCATAAAAAAGGGGTAGCGCCAGATTCCCTGATTTTGCCTCGCTATGTGAGGCCGGCTGAGGTGAGCTATCCGATAAGAGTTGTCCAAAAATAAAGGGACAGCGTGTTATTTTTTTACCGATTCCCATTCAATAATAAACCGAAAGACATCGGAGTTACTAATAATCCCAGCCAATTCATTGCCCTCTAGAACTGCCAGGCGTCTGACTCCAGCGACCCGCATCAACCTCACCGCGTGTTTGACACCCGTATTGGCTTGAATCGTGATCACCGGTTTGGTGGCCAGATCAGCTACATTGAGCGAGGCCATTCCGTCCCAATTTTCACTCAATTCAGTGATGATATCCTTGCGTGTCAAAATGCCATAGGCATCATGTTCATGTTCCTTTTCCACGATCAGGGATGAGAGCTTTTTTTCTCCCATCAATCTGATGGCCTCTGCCAAGGAGGCAGTCTCCTTGACGGTTTGCACGCCTCGTTGCATCAGCTCGGCTACGGTATGATCTTGCAGTGCCTTCATAAAATCTCCTATTGGGTTGACCAAATAATCTTACGTTGCTCCAAATCGGGTCGAAAGGTCCCACCGGATAATTCTTCGGTGACCTTCAATGTGTAGAGTCCAATGGTGATGCGCGTATTGCGATAGGTTTTTTGCGCGACGCGGACGCAAGGCAACTGAGAACTCTTCTTAAGCGCATTGATGACGGCCTGTTGGCGTCGTAGCAACACGCGTTCCATTATCGCGGCGGTTCGTTGGGATTTGATCTTACGAACCCGCAAGATGTGCATTGTTTTGGGAAAGGGGCGTGGTCGCTTGGGTTGTTTGAGAAAACCGCGCAGAAATAGCGAACGGTATTGCAGTTGTTCCCGTTTGAGCCGGATAATTTGTTGCCAGATCTTAGGATCACTGCCGGCAACAACTTCAACAGCCTGCTCGTTGGGAGACCCAAGGGTGCGCACATTGACATCCCCGCTGGCAACCAGACGGCTGGTCAACACAGATCCATGTCGCTCGGTCACTGAGAGGTTGCCATCGACGTACAAGTGACTGTTCACGACGGAATCATGAATGGTCGTATCGCCCTGCACCACTAACTTGGCATTTTGGACAAACAAACTCTCAAATTTTTTCCCAACCTTGGCCTCGGTGGCCTCGGCCCGCCCAAAGAACCCGCCCTGAACCATTAAATTCCCTCCCACCTCCAGATAAGAACTTTCTACCCCTCCGGTCACTTGGATATCACCCCGAGCCCGCACAATCCAATCAGGAGTAATATTCCCAGTGATGGTTAAAGATCCCCAGGCCTCAATGTTACCGGTGGTTTGATCAATATTTTGGCGAATCTCCAAATGATCGGTGAGCAAAATTTTACTGGGAGAAAATTCCTGCAACATGCCGTCTTGGGCTGCTTCATAGCGAGTGATCCCGAGCTCTTCATGGACGTCTTCTTTGACGAGTGGCGTGATTTCAACGGTGAGAGGGACGCCGGCCACCGGCGGAATCTCCTGGCCCAAGACATCCATCCCGGGAGTGCCCGGTGTGGCGTGTTTCATTTGGGCCAGTGGCGTGCCGGTCAAGACATTGACGACAAAGTTATGATTGCGATGGTTGACTTGTTTCTCCGCATTAACGACTAATTTTGGCGGCGGCACAAATAACAACTGGATAGTAGCATTCTGACCGTTTCGCTCTTTGATCCCCTGGGCAATGACGGTCGTCTTTTCTTGGCCTGATTCGAGCCAAGCGGCGAGGGCCTGGTGAAGCGATGCGTCATCAATCCCAAAAATGACCCCTTGTTCAACTAGGAGCCGTCGGACATCAGATTTTGTGGTCTCAAGGCCATCCATTGCAGGAATAGTCTCAGTATTCTCAGTGGATTCCGGGACTGGGACAGGCTCTGTGGGAGGGTTATCAATAGGCCGTGCCTCCAGATGCAATGACGCACTGAGTCTGTCTTGGGCTACAAAGACCTCCATAGGGCATAATAGTCTCATAAAAAGGGGAGAAGATAAGCAACTTTTTGTTCATTGCGACGAATCAAGGACATGGCTGATGAGGTACATCGAATTGTCCTGGCGGGACCTGCGGATGCCTGGGTGACACTGGATCTGGACGAGGAGTGTCGAAAGTCCGGACTTGGTTCCTGGGAGAAGCTCCCCTCCACATTTCGGGATTTTTTTGCGCAGGTGGACGCCGATCATAATGGCACTCTCGTGGTCTCTGCAAAACATTCCATGGGCCAGGAGGTTGGTGGTAGGAAAATTGAAATTGGCAGTACCAACCAGTGGCGGCTGCTTCGTCTGTTTCAAGGCCTGGGGGGGGATAACCCCTACGTCGATGGTCGGCAAAACCTGGCCACCCAGAAGATACGCACTCAATTCATGAACAACTTGAGAGATCAGGTGGCCTCCAAGGTCATGCCGTCGGCCGGTGAGAAAAATCTGGGAGCGTGGATCCAGGCCGAGGCCTGTTTTGCACTGATGGCCGATTTTCGCCATCTCCACCAGGGGGCGCTGGTTCTGGAAAAAATGTATGAGGAAACGTCGGATCGGACCATTCTCGAATTGGCCCATCATTTTTTGATGGAGGCCACCCGCTTCGCCGGATTTCAGGAGGATGGTCGGCTGGGGGGGGTGACGGTGGAGCGGTCTGGGCAGAAGCCGATTCGTTTGCCGTGGTACCGTGCCATCCGTCTGGTCAAGACGCGAATCGGACAGGCGCTGGACCGGTTGGACGGGGCCGATTTTTCATCCCAGAAAGAGCACCCCTATGTGTTGCGCGAGGGGGTCTTGAGCTATGAGCGGCGGTTCTTGAAGGACAATCCCCGGATCGTCCTGAGGGTCTCATTGCCCGCGAAGTATCACGGTGATCTCCTCACCTACTTTAGGGAGCATCCGGTGGCGTTACGTTCCGGTGTCGATGCGGCGCGGAGTGTTGCCCTGGTGCCCCATGGCACGGTGGCGCGGCGCGGTGGCCTGAACGAAACCTATTACGATGATTCCCTCGTCTCGGGCGTTCTTTTCAATGAGGGTGGCCATATCGACAAGTTGGTGGCCTTTGAGCTGCCGGCTGATGTCTCCCCCTCTTTGTTGAGTCCGGACCAGGGTTGGCGCCTTTGGGACCTGCAGGTAACCAACCCGGATGGCCGGACGGCCCGCGAGATCAAGGGGGCGGTCCTGATCCAGGATAAGTGGGATCAGGCGGTCAATTACACCGTCTCGGCGGACCAGCATCACGATGAGCGCGGCTATTGGGTGCTCCCGTACTTTTTGGAGGCCTACCAAAAGATCAGGCGTTTTGTGGAGGGGGGGGCCACTCCTCCCTATTGGAGGCAGGCCCTCAAGGGCTCGGAAGACCCCGATCTCAGGATGGAATATATGGCAACGGTGGCCCCTTTTGTGGATCCAGTCAAACGGATGGCAGACCGGATCCGCTTTGCGGCCTATTCCACAAATGAGCATGCCACCGACTTGTGGAGTTTGCTAAAGGAAGATCAGTACCAGCCGGGGGCCGCAGCCCTCTTTCCCGATGGGGCGCCGGCCATGCGTGATTTTATCGAGGGGGATTGGAATGATTTTGTCAATGCCGACCCGAAGGAGCGCAGGCCGCAAGACTTTCGGCAGACTAATTTTCCGCGCGGCCTGCATGTCTTGAGCTCCACTTCGGATCGGGCGACACAGATAGGTCCCGGCAATCACTTGCCCCATCGGAGCGGACCTTCCCATACCTTCCGGTGGGGAAATTTTGCTTACGACATGGAGATCAAGGAGTGGGCCCCCTACCTGGATTGGGAACAATTCGGCAAATTGGAAAAGGCGGCCCTCGCCTGGGTTGCGGCGGAGTGTCTGGAAAACGAATACGCAGGCAACTCCCTGCTCTATGCGATGCGGATGCTCAAGGCCCCGGAGGAGAAGCGTTACGACCAAAAGTATGACGGGCTTGGCCCCTATTATCGGAACATCAACACGGTTGACCTATCGATGACCCGCTTGAATAAGGCAGCCGCCTACCTCTCCATGGACACCGGTGTGGAAGACTTCATGTTCGAAGACCATGTGGAACACAGGGCCAAGGTGCCACTCCTCCCCTCGCTTTGGAAGGGGATTCAGAGTTATTTGGTTGGATTTGCCGCCAATCTGAACGGACCGAAGCCCAAGGTGTTCGGTAAGTTCGTGGCCCTGTTGCGGCAAGCGGCGCAGGAAGGGGTTTATCTCAATGTGAGCCAGCATGCGGCCCTGGTCCATGGGGAGGAAGGTCCCGATGGGACCCCCAAGAATGAGGACACGCTTCGCGGTCCGGTGAAGAAATCGGAAGTCCTGATGCTCTGGGCGCATAACTACGACCTGATGAAGGCCTATGGACGCCTCAAAACCGACCATGGCAGGAGTGGGCCCGTAGCACCCTTGACCACCTGCTTCCATGTTCATAGCACGGAGGCCTTCTTTGTGAAGTTTGAACTGGGGAACGAAGAGCAGGAACAGGTGTTTCGAGAGGTGATGGATGTGGCGGATCAGGCGATCAAGGATCCCTACCATATCAGTTATGCGGGGCGCAGCATGGATGTCTATGAGGCCTGCGAACGCATCTGGGAAAAGCACACCATGAGCGGAAAATTCAAGGTCAAGGCCGGGGAGAGCGCGGAGGAGGCCTATCACCTGATGCAGGAGTTCAATGCGGACAATCAAAAGGAGAGCGCGGATCACGGATTTTTTGTGGTCAACGGGCCGTCGGCGGGACATCCTACGGCGGGGCTCCTCAAGGTGTCCGCATCTCCCGAGGGACGTTTCTCCATTCTTCCTCATTACATCGTTCAGTTGCCCACCGGCAAGGTCCTCGATTCCGAAGACGCCTTGAGTCTGGACAGGGTGCGGGGGGCCCATCAGGACCTCTGGTTGCAATCGATCGGCCTCAAACCGGTAGACCCCAAGCGGGAGGAGGATCTGCGCCAGGCCAACTTAGTGCGGCCGGAAATCCTTCAGGCTAAAATAAAAAAAGAGTTTGAAGGGGTGAACGGGGTGGACCAGCAGGCTCGTTTTGATCCGTTTCGACTGATCAGTTGTCCGTCAAACTTCATCTGCCCGCGCGTGGGGGGGCACTTCGGGGGCGCAGTGGTGTATCGTGATGGAATGATCGCCGTCGAGGGGGTCGTCAGCGGGGTTTTTGAGGTCCAGTTCCCCTTGATTCGCGATCCCAGGCCCGGTGAGCCGGGAGAGCTGCATGTGGGGGCCCGGGTCAGTGAAAAAGATGGGTGGTCGGCCCACTTGGGGCTAGGGTGGAGCGGGTATCGGGCCTATTTTGACACCAATTTTCGGGAATTCTTTGGCCTCAGTGCCGAGATAAAAAATCTTTCCTGGCTGCCGTTGGGGAGCCTGGGAGTGGGGGCGTACTTCAAGCTTCGAGGCGAGCAGGCACCGGTCGATCAGATTTGGCAACTCTTTTGGCGGTTTGATATCACGGGTCCCTCCTACCGGTTGTTCGGACGTTACTCGGATTATTAGGCCAAGCTCTCAATTCTCTTGAGAAAAAATACCTCCCATCGTAAGAAGCCCTCACCATGATTCCACGCTACTCCCGGCCTGAGATGGCCCGGGTCTGGGAACCGGAAAATAGGTTCAAAATCTGGTTAGAAATCGAGATGTTAGCTGTTGAGGCCTGTTCCAAATTGGGGCGGGTGCCGGCGGCGGATTTAGCCACGATTAAGGGCAAGGCGGCCTTTCAGATTGATCGGATTGAGGCCATTGAGCAGCAGACCAAGCATGACGTGATTGCCTTTGTGACCAACGTCGCGGAGAATGTCGGCCCGGCGGGGCGCTGGCTCCATTATGGTCTGACTTCATCGGATGTCCTGGATACCTGTTTTTCCCTGCAATTGAGACAGAGCAGCGATTTAATACTCCAAGACCTGGATAAACTTTTGGTGGTCCTGAAGCGCCGCGCGGAGGAATTTAAGCTGACGCCGGTGATTGGTCGGAGTCATGGGATTCATGCGGAGCCGACGACCTTTGGGCTCAAGTTGCTCGGGTGGTATGAAGAAATCAGACGTCAGAGGCAAAGAATTGAAGACGTCAGAAAAGAAGTCTCGATTGGCAAGGTCTCGGGGGCGGTGGGGAATTATGCCCATGGGGAGCCGGAGGTGGAGCGTTATGTGTGTGAGAAGCTGGGGTTGACGCCTGATCTTGTGGCAACTCAGATTGTGTCACGCGATCGTTATGCCCCGTTTTTTCTGGGTCTGGCGTTGTTGGCCGCCTCGATCGAAAAGATCGCGACGGAGATCCGGCATCTGCAGCGCACGGAGGTGTTGGAGGCGGAAGAATTTTTTTCCCCCGGACAAAAAGGCTCGTCCGCGATGCCCCACAAAAGGAATCCGATTCTCTCCGAAAATCTTTGCGGCCTGGCCCGCCTGGTGCGTTCATACGCCAATGTCGCCTTGGAGAATGTCCCGCTCTGGCATGAACGCGACATCAGCCACTCCTCCGCCGAACGCATGATGGGACCCGATGCGGCGATCTTGACGGATTTCATGTTGAGTCGTTTGACGGGGTTGTTGGAGAAGCTGATTGTCTATCCCAAAAACATGGCGTCGAATCTCGGCAAATTTGGCAAGTTGGTCTACTCAGAAGGGGTTTTGTTAAAGCTGATTTCATCTGGGCTGACACGCGAGGAGGCCTATAAATTGGTGCAAGATAACGCCATGAAGGCCTGGCAAGGGAACGAAGATTTTGAGGAATTGGTCAAGAAGGATCCGAAGATTGGTCAGCGGATCAAGGCCAAGGAGTTAACCGAGCTGTTTTGTCTCGAACATGTCTTGCGGCATGTGGAGACAATTTTTGAAAGGGTTTTGGGATAACACCCCCTACCCCCTCTTACATTAAGAGGGGGAGAAGATGAAGGAGAGACTGATGAAGGTAAATGTTTACGTTACGTTAAAGCAGGGTGTGCTGGATCCCCAGGGCAAGGCGGTGGGTCATGCCTTGGACACCTTGGGTTTCAAGAATGTGGCCAATGTCCGCATCGGTAAATTGATCGAGCTGGAGATTGCGGCCAAGAACAAGACGCAGGCCAAGGAAGAAGTGAAGGAGATGTGCGAAAAATTACTCGCCAACACGGTGATTGAGTCTTACCAATTCGAGATTGAATGACATGAAAATCGGAATCGTTGTTTTCCCGGGCTCCAACTGTGATCGCGACTGCTTCCATGTCTTGAAGACATTGAAGCAGGATGTGCGTTACCTCTGGCACAAGAACGCCACCTTTCCCAAGATGGATGCGCTTGTCCTGCCCGGTGGTTTTTCTTATGGGGATTACCTGCGTACCGGGGCCATCGCGCGTTTTTCTCCGATCATGAAAGAGGTGGTACGATTTGCCAAGGGTGGGGGCAAGGTCCTGGGGATCTGCAATGGGTTTCAGGTCTTGACCGAGACCGGATTGTTGCCCGGGGTCTTGATGCGCAATGAAGGGCTCAAGTTTATTTGTGAATCGGTTCCCCTCGAGGTGGTCAATTATCAAACACCTTTCACCACCGCCTATGGGGCGAGGTCGTCGGTCCAGATCCCGATCGCGCACATGGATGGTAATTATTTTGCGGATGATGAGACCTTGCGGCGCTTGGAAGGGGAGGGGCAGGTGGTGTTTCGCTACCTGAATAATCCCAACGGCTCGGCCCGTAACATTGCCGGGATCTGCAGCAAGAAGGGCAACATCTTGGGGATGATGCCGCATCCGGAGCGGTGTGCGGAGGATGTGTTGGGAAATCAGGATGGTAGGAAATTGTTTGAATCATTGATTGGGTAGGGGCGTGATTTATCACGCCCGGGCGCCATGAATGGCGCCCCTACAATAAATTTATGGATAAAAATATTATTAAACAACATGGCCTCTCGGACGAAGAATACAAGGCCATCCTGAAATATTTGGGTCGTGAGCCCAACCTCGTTGAGCTGGGTATTTTTTCCGTGATGTGGAGCGAGCATTGTTCCTACAAGAGCTCGCGGGTGCACCTGAAAAAATTCCCCACGACGGGGCCCCAAGTGATTTGCGGCCCAGGGGAAAATGCCGGGATTGTGGACATCGGCGACGGGCAGGCGATTGTCTTTAAGATGGAGAGCCACAATCATCCCTCGTTTATCGAACCTTATCAAGGCGCAGCGACCGGTGTGGGCGGGATTTTGCGCGATGTCTTCACCATGGGGGCGCGGCCGATTGCCTTGCTGGATTCCCTGCGATTTGGCGCCGCGAATCATGCCAAGACGCCCCAATTGGTGAATGGCGTGGTGGCGGGGATTGCCGGTTATGGCAATTGCATGGGCATCCCGACCGTGGGGGGAGAGGTCTATTTTGATGAATCGTACAACGGCAACATCTTGGTGAATGTGATGTGCGTCGGCCTCGTGAAAAAACATCAGATCTTCCGCGCCAAGGCCAGCGGGGTTGGTAACCCGGTCATTTATGTGGGGTCGAAGACGGGGCGCGATGGGATTCACGGGGCCACGATGGCGAGTGATGTTTTTGACGAGGGCTCCGAAGAAAAACGACCGACGGTTCAGGTGGGCGATCCCTTTACCGAAAAACTTTTGTTGGAAGCCTGTTTGGAGCTGATGCAATCGGCGCAAGGGCGCAAGGATGTGGTGGGGATTCAGGACATGGGGGCGGCTGGGTTGACGTCGTCCTCGGTGGAGATGGCGGGGCGGGGCGGGGTGGGATTTGAGATGGATTTGGCAAAAGTGCCGTTACGGGAAACTGGGATGACGCCTTATGAGATCATGTTGTCGGAGTCTCAAGAACGCATGCTGCTCGTGGCCAAGAAGGGGAGTGAGAAACGCATTAAGGCCTTCTTTGAGAAATGGGATTTGGATTCCGAGGTGATTGGCACGGTGGTGAAGGGGGGGCAGCTGAGCCTGAAGGTGGGGGACGAGTTGGTCGCGGATCTTCCCACCATACCGCTGACCGAAAAGGCCCCGCTCTATAAGCGACCGATTAAAAAACCAGCCTGGCAGGAGAAGATACAAGAACTTGATCTGGCCACGATCCCGTTGTTGAAGGATTGGCAGGAACCCCTGCTGAAGTTGTTGGCCAGCCCCAGCCTTGCCAGTAAACAATGGGTCTATCGGCAGTTTGATCATATGGTGGGCATCGATACGGTCATGATCCCGGGTGGGGATGCCGCAGTGTTGCGGCTCAAGGGGACGCACAAGGGCATTGCGATGACCACCGATTGCAACAGTCGTTACTGTTATCTCGATCCCTTTGAAGGGGGCAAGATGGCGGTGGCAGAGGCGGCCCGGAATTTGGTGTGTGTCGGGGCCAAGCCGCTGGCGGCGACGGATTGTCTCAATTTTGGCAATCCGGAAAAACCTGAAATCATGTGGCAGTTTGAACAGGCGGTCTTGGGCATTGCGGAGGCCTGTCGGGTCCTAGGGACCCCCATCGTTTCCGGCAATGTGAGTCTTTATAATGAAACCAAGGGAGAGGCGATCTATCCGACCCCGACGATTGGCATGGTCGGATTGTTGGAGAATGTGGAGGATCATTGCCAGCTTGGTTTCCAGCAAGAGGGGGATTTGGTGGTCTTGCTGGGAGAACTGAGTGAAGAATTGGGTGGGAGCGAGTATCTCAAAGTGATTCATGGACTGACCCGCGGGTTGCCACCTCGGGTCTCGCTTGATCTGGAAAAACGCGTTCAGCAGCTTTGCCTGGCCGGAATTCATGCGCATTTGATTGGATCGGCCCATGATTGCTCAGAGGGGGGCTTGGCGGTGGCCTTGGCCGAGTCTTGTTTTCCCAGGGAATTGGGGGTGGAGGTGCAAATTGGATTTCCGCTCCGACCCGATGCACTGTTGTTTGCGGAAACAGCGGGACGTGTCGTGGTCAGTGTGAAGGAACGTGATTTGCCGGCCTTTCTCGAGATGGCACGCGAGGTCCGATGTCCGGCGGTAGTGATCGGCAAGGTGACGCGGAAAAATTTTGTCATCAATCAGTTAATTCAGACAACGACTCAGAATTTAAAGCAGGTTTGGGCGCGTGGTTTTGAGACCAGTTTGGGGGTTTAATGTGCGGCATTGTCGGGGTTTATAACCATAAAGAAGCTTCCAATTTAGCCTATCTAGGTCTCTACGCCTTGCAGCATCGGGGCCAGGAGGCGGCGGGGATTGTGAGCTCGGATGGGCAGCAGCTCCATACCCATCGGGCGATGGGCTTGGTGGCGGATATTTTTACCGAAGACCAGATCCATAAACTTCCGGGCAAGGCGGCGATCGGGCATGTGCGTTATTCGACGACGGGCGAAAGTACGATCGAGAACTGCCAACCCTTGGTGATCAACTATTCGCGCGGCTGGTTGTCGGTGGCTCATAACGGCAATTTGGTGAATGTGCAAAAGTTACGGGCGGAACTCGAGGCCCATGGGGCGATCTTTCAGTCCACGATGGACACCGAGGTCATCATTCATTTGATTGCGGGTTCGCGTAAAAATGCCCTCGTGGAGCGGATTGCCGATGCCTTGAAACAGCTCAAGGGGGCTTACTCCCTGGTGTTCCTGACCGAGTCGCGTTTGGTCGCGGTGCGTGATCCCTACGGGTGGCGTCCATTGGTGATTGGTAAGATGCAGGAAACTTACGTGGTGGCGAGCGAGACGACGGCCCTTGATTTGATTGGGGCCACCTATGTGCGCGAGGTCGAGCCGGGTGAGATTGTCATTATGGATGGCAAAGGCTTACAATCCTACAAACTGATTCCCGCGGTGCAAAAGAAGGCACAATGCATCTTTGAATACATTTATTTTTCCAGGCCTGACAGTAATATCTTTGGGCGTGATGTCTACGAAATGCGGAAAGGATTTGGCAAGCAATTGGCGCGGGAAGGGGCGGTAGAAGCCGATGTGGTGATCCCGATCCCGGATTCCGGCCTCCCTGCGGCGATTGGTTATGCGGAGGAATCGGGCATCCCATTTCAAATGGGCTTGATTCGTAATCATTACGTGGGTCGTACCTTCATTGAGCCGGAGCAGTCGATCCGCCACTTTGGGGTGAAGGTGAAGTTGAATCCAATTCGTCAGGTACTCCAGGGCAAGAGGGTGGTGGTGGTGGACGACTCGATCGTGCGCGGCACGACCTCGCAGAAGATTGTGACGATGCTGCGCAATGCCGGGGCCAAAGAGGTGCACATGAGGATTTCGTCACCCCCGACGGCGTGGCCCTGCTTCTACGGCATTGACATGCCCTCCCGCGAGGAACTGATCGCCTCCAGTCACTCGAGTGAAGAAACTTGTCGCTACCTAGGGGCCGACAGTCTCTCCTACCTCTCGTGGAAGGGACTCTACTGGTTTCAAAAAGATCCGGGAGAGTGGTTTTGCGATGCCTGTTTTACGGGGAAATACCCGGTCACGATTGAGGATAAGACCTCCAAGCTAAAGTTATAAATTTTAAAATTCCATCATGAGTCAGATCATTTCCCAATCTCGTGTCACAGCGGTTGTTTGGGATGAGCGCTATTTGCAGCATGAAATGGGCTTGTATCATCCGGAATCTCCGGAACGTTTGCGAGCCATTCAAAAAGTCCTGCAGGATCCATCCGTAAAATCACAATTACAATTTCTCAAACCCAGGCCAGCCACTCCGGAGGAGTTGGGGCTCATTCATAAATTTGATTATGTAAAATTAGTGGAGAAGACGGCTGGCCATGAGGTTCAGTTGGATGCAGATGTGGTGACATCGCCGCGCTCTTGGGAGGTGGCCTGTTTGGCGGTGGGGGGGATGTTGCAGTGTGTGGATTGGGTGATGCAAATCCCGTATCGCAACGCCTTCGCCTTCGTCCGTCCACCCGGCCATCACGCCGAGTCGGAACAGGCCATGGGATTTTGCCTCTTCAATAATGTCGCCATCGCGGCGGAGTATGCCCTGCGCAAGCCAGGGATTAAGAAGGTGGCGATCGTCGATTTTGACGTCCATCACGGCAATGGAACCCAGCACTCTTTTTATGATCGCAGCGACGTCTTCTATGTCTCCACCCATCGCTATCCCTTCTACCCCGGGACCGGGGCCCGGCGCGAAGAGGGGGCTGGACTCGGCAAGGGCTATACCCTCAACCTCCCATTTTCAGGGGGGGAGGGCGACGAAGAATACTTTAAAGTATTTTCTCAAGAAATCATCCCAATCCTGAGTGATTACAAGCCGGACCTCCTGTTAGTCTCCGCCGGCTACGACGCCCATCGCCGGGACCCGCTCGGCGGCATGAACCTGACTGGTACGGGCTACCAGATGATGTCGGAACAACTCATGCAGGTGGCCGATGCCTGTTGTCAGGGACGTGCGGTATTTGTCTTGGAAGGCGGCTATGACCTGCAAGGCTTGGCAGAAGGGGTGCGAGGATCCCTCACTGCGATGATGAAGCCAATTTAATTGATAGACAATATACCGAATAATGTATATACTTCTTTAGGTATTAATATGTTTTTGCTTGGCTTAATCCATGCTTCGTAAAAGATATTTTCCTCATGGAGATTCAGGGGAGGTACGCGATTATTTGAACGCGCTTCGTCAGGATGGCCAGCGCAAGAAAGCGGCGGTTCGGCTCGACATCGATATCCAGACTTTGGAAGAGTTTTGGCCAAGGACTTTGAATGTGGTCGTCAAGACTTTGCGAGGTTGGGAACCTCTGAGGGAGCTGAAAAGGGAGTATGATGGGATTGCTTATCGGATCTTCTTTTGCGTGAAATGGGATGAATTATGGCTTCTCTCGGCATTTGAGAAAGAGTCTCAAGAGACGCCTAGAAATGAGTTAGAGAAGGCCTACAAGCGGATGAAAAAAATTATGGAGGAGGAGAATGATGAAAAGAAAAAAAGGCATTGAATTTGACCGGGATGTCAGGGATGCCATCAATTCCGATCCTGAGTATGCAGCCGAATACTTTGCCGAATTGATCAAACGTCCCCTGCCGGTCCAATTGTTGCTTTTGCGAAAGTTCCTCGGAATGACACAGGAAGAGCTTGCCAAGACTCTTAATATGAAACAGACTCACATTTCAAGATTGGAAAAAATCGATTCAGACCACCTCTTGAGCCTTTACAAAAAGGCCGCCAAAAAATTGGGGGCCCATTTGGCGATCGTCCCGGACGATATGACGCTGATCCCAAAGAATCAGCTTCAGAAACTCATCGAGGCCCAAGCCCACATCTAAAATGGCATTAAGGGCATACTGTTAGTTTTAATCAAGGAAGAAGCCACGATATTGACAGTTTCATCCGGATCACGGAAGGGGACGGCGACCACGTCAAAGGTATCAAAGGTCATGGTAGGCCACCTCATCTTCCGGGGAAGTCCACTCGCTCAGGTTTCGATAGATCGATTTGTCCAGATCGGTGACATCGACCGGCCCCTTCACCTTCCCTTTTAAGAGACCGGCAGCCTCATAAAGGGAGTCATGCCCCGGTCCGGTGATGTGCAGAACCAGAATTTCATGGCCCCGGATGGTGTAAAAGATGAGATAGTCGAGATAGGGAACGAATCGGACCTGGTTTCTATGACCCCTGGACTCCATCAATTGGGCCCGGGACCCGCGTTGGGGAAACAGGGCGAGGCTCAAGACCCTTTTTCGGAGACCGTCCAGGATCTTTTTCGCGGCACGGGGCGATTCCTTGAAAATATACTGGTAAATATGGTCCAGCTCGTCGATGGCATCCGCTTGGATCCGGACGGAGTATTTTTTAGCCACGGTATTTGTCGTCCAGTTCCTTAAACACCGCCTCGGCCGGTCTCGATTGTTTGTGGCGGCGCAGCCGGTCTTTCAGAAGGTTGCGCAGGTCTCTGATCTGGACGGCGATCTCCAACGTCTCCAGGTCGCACACCCCGAAGTCGGGCTTCCCTTTGTTGGTGATGATGACCGGGGTTTTTTTGAGCTGGTTTTTGATCTTTTGCAGGTTCATCCTCAATTCCGACATGGGCAGAATGGAGTCTTCGTAGGATAGAGCCATATTTTTACCTCATTTTTTTGTAATAAATTAATATTTTTATATGATAAATAAGGGACAATGGTCTGTCAATGGATTTACACTCTTAAATCTGCCCCAGTGAGTAAACCGCGATTGAAGTCATTAAGATCGTGTGTTAGGGTGGTGTTTGTGAAAAAGCGTTCTCAACCACGAAAAATGCCAAAAGAATGGATCGACGAATTTGAAGCGGCCCAGCGGCGACCCTTGGCGCTTCGTTTTAAAAATGCCTTCATTCACACCTACAAACCGGTTCTGGATGATGCGCCCTACCGCTCATTTAAAACCATGAAGGATTATCGTCGCTGGTGTGAGAAAAATCTCCCCAAATGGCTGGGCTATGGCAAAAACCTTTAGTTTTTATGTTTTCCAACCCTAGGAAGTTATTTCTTGGATGTTAGCTTATCCAAAGCTGCCAGCAATTGGTCGTTGATCGGGGTTGGGATCCCCAATCTCTTTCCCTCTCGCGCCACAAAACCGGCGAAAGAGTGATGCTCCAAAGGCCGGCCGGCCCGCAGGTCTTGCAACAGGGAAGGGGTGACCGGGCTGTATCTCTCCAGGGCCGTGGCGATTTGCGGCTCGATATCGGCCTCGGTCAGGTTAATGCCGTTGGCTTGGGCGACCCGCACCGTTTCGGCCATGGCCTCACTCACTTTGCGGATACCGTCCGAGTTAGAAAGTAGTGCGCCGATCGTCTTATCCTCAATGGCGCACCATTGAAAGATTCCCACGTTCCATAACAGCTTGATCCACAGGGCCCGTTGGATGTCTTCGGATCGATCGGTGACGATGCGCGCTTTTTGGAAGGCCTGTAAGACCAGATCGACGTTGTTGGCACTCCGACCATCCAGATCGCCGATCACCACCCGTTCCGGCGAATTGAGGGCCACCTCGCCGCTGGGCAGGACCGCCGCCCCCATGAAGCAAAAGGCCCCGAGGACGCAACCCCTTCTAAAAAATTCGCGTATTTGCCCCGCGCTCTCGACCCCATTTTGCAGGGAGAGGAGGATGGTGCGATCGGTGACGACCGGATCTAACCCGGGCAGGACTTCCGCATTGCTGTAGGTCTTGGTGGTCAGAAGAACCAGATCGGCTGCCCTGGCCCCTTCGAGACTGGCGACCGCACTGGCCTGGGCGACAAAGCTTTGACCGAGGTCCCGCAAGTTTTGCACACGTACACCGTCACGGTTGATCTGGTCGATCCGATCGCTCCCGGGCCGGGCCAGAAAGGTTACCTCATTCCCGGCAAGGGAGAGTTTCCCGCCGCAGACCTGCCCAACGGCCCCGGGACCGGCAATGACGATGTTAATTGTTGTGCCCGTCATATGATTACACCCTCACTTCCTCACCCATTATCAGGGATGAATAGCGTTCCGGTCCGCCCACCAACACCCGAGCGGCGGCCACTTGTGGGTCATGGTAGAATGAAATGTGCCAGTGTCCAGTGCGCACGCGTTGTAGGAACAACTCTTTCTCATTGGCCAGCTGTTTTGGGTCTCGATCAAATTGAGGCATATAGCGTTCTGGCGCGACATGCCAGGCGGTCGGGAAGAAATCGCCGCCAAAGACGACCCCGCCCGCGTCGGTGAGAAAGACCGCATGCATCTGACATTCGGAATGGCCACCGCTAAAGTAGAAGCGGACAGCGTCACCGAGCAAGTTGCAGGTGATGCCTTCCCCGCCCAATCCGGACGGGTCGCCGCTCAGGAGTGTCAAGCGCCCCGCCTGTTTCAGGGCCTGCAATTTTTCCGGCATCCCGGGGATGAAGGAAGAAGGTTGTCCCTCGATCGCGGGGTTTTCCATGTTCTGCTGATAGGCCCCCCGGCTTAAGAGGATGTGCGCTTTTGGGAGGCGCAGGTTCCCCGTCTCGTCCAGGATGCCACCGATGTGGTCCCAGTGGGGGTGAGAGCTGATAAAGATGTCGATGTCGGCGAGTGAGACCCCTAGCATCGCTAAATTTTCGACCAGCAGGTCCCGGTCGGGGATACCCAATTTGCTCCGCGTGGCAGCCGGTAAATGAAGCCCAGAACCGGCATCACAGAGGATTGTTAAATTTTGGTTGGGACCAGCGTTCTTGACTAGGAGGCAGTTGGCGGCCACTGTGACTGGTTGCTTCGCTGCATCACCCACTAAAGTGGGATCATTTCGCATGTGACCTGCCCGAAATTGCGTAGGCCGGCCGGGGAGTGAGTAGACCGAGAGATGGGCCGCGGTGGCAGGGTTATTTCCTAAAATCAAAGCCGGATTGCCGCATGACATGGATGACCTCCTGTAATGACCTTGGTCTCGGCTCTAGCATGGATAAGTTGCTTGATTTCAGAAAATATTGAATTCTTCTGATAAATCTATGAACTCAATTTATATCTCATTTTGAGATAATTCTCTTGCCAAAATATCTCATTTTGCTATATCATTTGGGATGAGACTGCTGGGCAGGAATTGCATTGAGGGATTCATCAAGAAGCATCGAAACTCCGAGGGGTCTTTAAGGCGATGGCAAAAGTTGATCGAAACGACGGACTATAAAAATATCAGCGAGCTTAGAAGGACATTTCCACATGCTGATTACGTCGGTGGAAAGACTGTGTTTAACGTGGGGGGTAATAAAGTTCGAACGATAACCGTGATTGAGTATGGCATTGGGCAAGTGATTATTACGCATGTGTTGACTCATGAGGAATACGACCTGGACAAATGGAAGGATTAATCAATTATGAATACATCGGAACTCCATTCATTTTTGCAAGAAACGATCGGGGACTCGCCTTTTGAAAAACCTGGCCGGGTTTATTTAGCCATGTGTTCCGTCTTTCCTCTTAGGAGGATTATGAACAAGAAACATCATGCATTGGCATTAAGTATTCTCACTAAGCTCCCTGAGTTTTTACAAAATACCTCGAGGATTTCATCGCAAGAGAAAAGACAGGTTCTTAGCTATATGGATGCCTTGGGCCTGCTAGTCGAAGCCTATGAAAAAAAGGCCTTTGCTGCGAATTTTGCTGGCATCTCGGGCTCGGAAATTTTGCAATTCCTCATGGAAGAGCATGCTCTAAAGCAGGGTGATCTTGTCAGTGAGTTGGGTAGCCAGTCGATCGTTTCTGAAATTCTTTCCCATAAACGAAAACTGAACAATCAGCAAATCCATGCGCTCTCCAAACGATTTGGAGTTTCTCCCGCGGCGTTTTTTGAATAACGGCCCTTAAAAATCTTCGTAGAGAAAATCCACCCCTCGGCTGGAGGAGGCGGTGCCGTAGCCGGCGCCTTCACCTTTCGGGGGCTCGCGGGGGCCGGGGGCGGAGCCGCCGGTCATGGAGTCGAGGTCGGCGACTTTGAGATCGGGAGGGACGGCGAAATCGCGGATGGGTTGGTCTTTCATGACTTCCTGCATGTAGTAGAGCCAAATGGGGGCGGAGACAACGCCACCGGTCATCTTTGGGCCAATGGGTTTGCGGCTGTCATAGCCTAACCAAACACCCGTCACCATATTGGGGACGTAACCAACGAACCAGGCATCCGATTCATCATTGGTGGTGCCCGTCTTGCCCGCGGCGGGGCGACCCAGCTCCTTGGCCTTGAAGCCCGTGCCGTGATCCACCACGCTCTTCATCAAACTGACCATCAAATACGCCGTCTTAGGGGTAATGACATGATCTTCTGGGATAGCTGAACCATAAAGAACCTTGAGATCATCATGAGTCAACTTGAGGCGATCCTTCTTGGTCTCCTCATCTCCCTGCTTCATGAGGTGTTCGTTGTACTCGCCTTTGCTGGCACTGGGCTCACTCGCAAAGGGGTTCTCCGGTTCCTCGGGAATGGGATGTTCTTCCAAGACGCGGCCGTTCTGATCCACGATCTTGCTGATGTAGATGAATTTCGGACGTTTGCCGCCATTGGGAAAGGTTCCATAGGCGCGGGCCAGGTCCTGCAAGATGACATCGGAGGCGCCCAACGCCGAAGAGAGATATTTTTGCACCGGAGTGGTCAAGCCCAGCTTGCGGGCGAAGGCCACGGCGTAGTCGATCCCAATGTCATGAAAGATCTTAACGGCCACGACATTGACCGAATTGGTGATGGCCGAACGAAGACTCATGGGCCCGCTGAACTTATTGCCGTAATTTTTGGGGCTCCAGATCTCGCGTCCCACCGTGAAAGAAACCGGCCCGTCGACGATGATGGTCTTGGGGCTGTAGCCCTTATCCAAGGCCGCGGAATAAACGATGGGCTTGAAGGCCGATCCTGGTTGCCGCAGGGCTTGCGTGGCGCGGTTGAATTCGCTCTTCTTAAAGCTATAACCACCGATCATGGCCTTTACGGCGCCGGTGAGCGGGTTGTAAGAGAAGAGGGCGCTCTCCAACTTGGGTTCTTGGACCAGATTAAAATAGGTCTCATCCTTCTTGGTCACCCAGTAGACTTCCCCGCGTTGTAAGGGGTGTCCGGTCCAGGCCTTTTCGGCATTACTGATCGTGCCATGAACACGGCCCACTAGGATTTCTGCATCTCCCTTTGGAAGAAGGTTGAGTACAATTCCCTTGTAGGGCTGTCCCAGTTCCAACGGGGTTGTTTCACGACCTTCTAGCTGGGGAATGTTGACAGAATCTTGTAAACTTGCCTGAATAACTTCCTGGTGCACCATTTCGGCAAATTTGTTGATCTCATCCTCCCTGACGGTCACCAAGGGACCCCGAAAACCCTTGCGCCGGTCCAGTTCATGGAGGCCGCGCTTCACGGCCCGATCCGCCGCCCGATTGGCCTCCAGATTGGCCGTGGTGTAAATCTTCAACCCTTCATGATAGAGGACATAATCCCCGTATTTTTCTTCGATATATTTGCGGATATATTCCACAAAATAGGGGGCGTAGAGGTTGTTAAAATCTTTATCAATGCCGGCGCGATAGACCTTCAAGGGTTCTTTGAAGGCCTGCACGGCATCCTTTTTACCAATATACCCATTATCCAGCATTCGGCTCAGCACGATTTCCTGCCTTTTTTTGGCGGCTTGCACATTGGCGAGCGGAGAGAAGCTGTTAGGGGCGGAAGGGAGACCGGCAATCATGGCCATCTCCGACAGATTTAAATCTTTGATGCCCTTGTGAAAGTAATTACGCGCAGCCGACTCAATGCCATAGGATCGGTTCCCCAAGTAAATCTGGTTGAGATAAAGTTCTAGGATCTGTTCCTTGGATAAATTTTGCTCAATCTGCGTTGCAAGAATGGCCTCTTTAATCTTGCGGTCGAAGGTCCGAGTGGGAGAGAGCAAGATAGAGCGAGTGATTTGTTGCGTGATGGTGGAACCTCCTTGCACCACCCGTCCGGCACGCAAGTTTTCAAACGTGGCACGCAAGATTCCTAAAAAATCGACACCCTCGTGTTCCCAAAAACGGGAATCCTCGCTGGCGACAAAGGCCTTGATGGCGAGAGGCGGAATGGTCTTGTAGGGGAGATAGTAGCGGGACTCCTGCCAAAATTCGCCAATCTTTGTCTCATGATCATCAAAGACTTGGCTGACGACATCCGGGTGATAATCGGCAAGCTTGGAAAGGTGCGGTAGGTCTCGGGTATAATAATAGTAGAGTGATGCCGCCCCCACAATGCAAACAAGCACCACCGACCCAACCAAACCAAAAATAATTTTTACGAGACGTCCAACCCCTTCCAACACAGTAGGCATGGGGAGAGTCCCTAGCAAAACGATCGTGACTTTGCAAGCTGCAGGAACTATTTCTTGACAAGCGGGCGACATTGCTATTTTTTTAATGCAGGGGGAATTCACATATGAAGAAAATTTCGTTATCTATGGCTGTGGTGGTTGCCTTGGGATCATTCGCCGCGTGTAGTTTTAAAAAGAATTTGCCGGAAAGTACGAGTCATGAGGCGGCCCCTGCGGTAGCGGCCCCCGTCGCGGTCCCAGCCGCTCCGGAAACGGCGCCGGTCCCTGTGGCTGTTCCGGAATCGATGCCTACGGCTCCTGTTCATCCCTAATGTTTTTGCCGCTTCTCATCCATGGCTAAATCTGATAGGAGAGGAACACCGTGACGCAGCGCCAGATCTTTGTCCTCTCTTTTTTTGGACTATTTTTTTTGATTGCCCTCCAATTGGCGGGGGTCTTCCGTTTATTTTTATTGCCGCTTGGTTGGGCGGTCATTCTCTCCATTGTATTCTATCCTCTCTACATTCGCATCCTGCGCGGGGTAAAAGGGCGGAAAAATATGGCCGCCTTAATCTCCGTTCTGATTGTCATGGTCATGACCTCGGCGCCGATGATTTTTTTTACCGGGACCCTGGTTCGTGAGACCTTGAGTTTTTATCACGATGTTTCCGGCTGGATTGACCAACGTCGGTACGAGGTTGCTTGGAATGCGTTGCTCAACTCTCCGCTACGTGTGATCTGGGATAAGATTATCGAGAAAACCGCCTCCCTAGACATCCAAATTGTCCCGTTGATTGGCAAGGCGATGCAAAATCTCTCCGATCAGATTGTCGGAAAGATTCAGGCGGGGGCCACCAATTTTCTGTTTTTTGTCGTCAATTACTTCGTCACGATCATCATTCTATTTTTTTTCCTCCGAGATGGCGAGGCGATGGGGCGCGGATTGAAGGATTTGTTTCCGATGACGCGAGAAAATAAGGAGGTGGTTTTTTCCCGCCTTTCCACCACCATCTCTGCGGTGGTGCGCGGCCTCGTGGTGACAGGCGGGGTGCAAGGGGCTCTCTCGGGATTGGCCTTCGCCTTGTTAGGGGTGCCTTTTCCGGTTTTTCTTTCGTTTTTGATCGCCTTTATGGCCCTGGTTCCAATTGGGGGGGCGGTGTTTGTCTGGTTGCCTTCCGCCGTTTATCTTTTTATGGCGGGCTCTTGGGGCAAGGCCTTGGCGTTATTTCTCTGGGGCGCCCTGGTCATCAGCACGGTCGATAATTTTTTAAAGCCTCTTTTGATCGGGGAAAAAACCAAGCTGCCCACCTTGTTTCTATTTTTGGCCATCCTGGGTGGTTTGGTGTTCTACGGTTTTATCGGGGTTTTTCTAGGCCCCGTCATTCTCGCTCTGTTCTTGACCTTAATTGAGATTTATAGAAAAGAATATCCGGATCATCCGTAAAGGGGAACCGATGCTAAAAAAAATAATCGAAACGTTTTTTTGGGTGTGCGTTGCGTTGTCACCCTCCTGTTCTAGGAACAGCTCAGATATTCTCATCGGAGAGTACGGTTCTTTGACGGGGGGGACGGCGACCTTTGGCCAAAGTACGCATCGGGGTGTGACGATGGCCACGGAAGAGCAGAATGAACGCGGTGGATTGTTGGGAAAGAAGATTAAGATTATTACGGAGGATGACCAAAGCAAGCCGGAAGAGGCCAAGACGGTGGTTTTGAAATTGCTCAAGCAGGATCGAGTGATTGCGTTGCTGGGAGAGGTGGCGTCTTCTCGCAGCCTGGCGGCTGCTCCGGAGGCGCAAAAGGCGAAGATCCCGATGTTGAGTCCCGCCTCCACCAATCCCAAGGTGACGGAAGTCGGGGACTATATCTTTCGCTCCTGCTTCATTGATTCTTTTCAGGGTGAGGCGATGGCTCATTTTGCCAAATCCCTGCATCTGAATCGGGTGGCCATTCTCAAGGATATTAAAAATGATTATTCAGTTGGTTTGGCGGATTATTTTGAACGCACCTTTCGTGCGCTGGGTGGCGAGATCACCGATATCCAATCTTACTCGGAAGGGGATATCGAGTTTCGCGCCCAATTGACGGCCCTGAAAGGCAAAAACCCCGAGGCTATTTTTATTCCCGGTTATTATACGGAGGTGGGATTGATTGCCCGGCAAGCCCGTGAGTTGGGACTGAACGTGCCACTGATGGGGGGCGATGGCTGGGACTCGCCCAAGACCTTGGAAATCGGCGGGGTGAGCGTCAATGAATCCTACTTTAGCACCCATTATGCCGCGGATGATCCGGATCCCAAGGTGAAGGATTTCGTGGACAAGTACCGGAAAAAACATGGATCGGTGCCGGATGCCATGGCGGTATTGGGCTATGATGCCGCGGCTCTTTTGTTTGATGCGATCACGCGTGCCGGCACGACGGATCCTGGAAAAATACGCGACGCCCTCGCGGCCACGCAGAATTTTTCCGGGGTTTCCGGGGCCATTTCCATGGATCCCAGTCGCAATGCCCGCAAGCGCCTGGTCATCCTCAAGATCGATAATGGCAATGTCCATTTCTACGATGCAGTGAAACCCTAAAATCGTGACCGAATTCCTACAGCAAATCATCAACGGCCTGGCTTGGGGGGCGATTTATGGTTTGATAGCGTTGGGTTACACCATGGTTTATGGCGTACTCCGCCTGATCAACTTTGCGCATGGTGATATTTATATGGTGGGGGCCATGGTCGGTTATTACGTGGCACGCTGGATCCCGCAAGGAACCGGTCTCGCCTCCTTTCTGAGTTCCTTATTGGCCGCCATGATTGTCTGCGGTTTGCTAGGGGCCTTGATTGAGCGGCTGGCCTATAAGCCGTTGCGGCATGCCCCGCGTATCAATGCGCTCATTACGGCCATTGGCGTTTCTTTATTCCTGGAATATGCAGGCCAGTTGCTTTTTGGCGCCGACCCCAAATTTTTTCCGAACCTGATCGCGGACAAGGTTTTTCTCCAATGGCATGGCATTGTGATCAACCAAATTCAGGTTTTGATTTTTTCGGTCACTATCGTTTTGATGGTGCTGATCCATACGATCGTGCAAAAAACGCGTTTGGGAAAAGCCATGAGGGCAGTCTCGTTTTCCCATACGGCCAGTCAACTGGTGGGGATTAATTTGAATGCCGTCATCACGTTTACTTTTGTGCTCGGGTCTTCCCTGGCAGGAGCGGCGGGGATCTTGGTCAGTCTTTCCAATCCCAAGATTGAACCGATGATGGGGATTATGCCGGGGCTCAAGGCGTTTGTGGCGGCCGTGTTGGGAGGCATCGGGAGTATTCCAGGGGCCTTGGTGGGCGGGCTCTTGATGGGCTTGTCGGAAACTTTTGTGGTGGGTTACATCTCATCGACGTACCGCGACGCCCTGGCTTTTTTGCTGCTCATTGTGATCCTGTTGGTGCGCCCGAGCGGACTCTTTGGTCGATCGACGGCAGAGAAAGTATGAACCTTTATTACCTACAGATCATTAATATGATTGGCATCAATGCGATCATGGCCGTTAGTTTAAACCTGATCATTGGACATACCGGCCAATTCTCCTTGGGACACGCGGGTTTTATGGCCATTGGGGCGTATGGTTCTGCGGCCTTCACCGTTTATCAAAAGGCCTTTTTTCTCAAACTCTTTTCAGGTTTGCCTCCTTCGTTGGCCGAGTCCTTGTTGTTTTTAGTGGCCCTGATTTTTGGGGGAACACTGGCTTCGCTAGGTGGCTTGTTGGTTGGGATCCCGACCCTGCGTTTGCGCGGTGATTATCTGGCGATTGCCACATTGGGATTAGGCGAAATTATTCGCGTGCTGGTGTTGAACCTGGACTTTGTCGGTGGCGCGCGCGGTTTCACCGACATTCCGGAATACACCAATTTTTTTTGGATCTATCTTATTTTAACAATCGTGGTGGTGATGATGACCCGTTTGGTGCACAGCGCCAAGGGCAAGGCATTTTTGGCGATTCGTGAGGATGAGATCGCCGCCAGTTCGATCGGCATTGACGCCTTTCAGTATAAGATCATCGCGTTTGTCGTGGGGGCCTTCTGGGCGGGAATTGGCGGGGGATTGTTCGCCCATCTCAATACCTACTTGCACACCAATTCTTTTTCTTTTCTCAAATCGATCGAATTTATCGGGATGGTGGTATTGGGCGGAATGGGTTCGGTGACCGGGTCGATCCTGGCCGCGTCGTTGTTGACCTTACTGCCTGAGGTTTTGCGGGTTGCCAGTGAATGGCGCATGATTATCTACGCATTACTTCTCATTGTTTTTATGATCTTGCGTCCCCAAGGATTGTTGGGAAAACGCGAATTCAAATGGTTGTTACCCAAACATCCAAAGGGCAAAAATGGCTGAATTGTTACGGAGCGAACACTGTGGCATTCAGTTTGGAGGGCTCCGAGCGCTTCACGATATTTCCATTCGCATCGCCGCCGGGGAACTTTTGGGGATGATCGGGCCCAATGGTGCGGGGAAGACGACTTTTTTCAATCTCCTCACGGGGGTCTATCGCGCCACTTCGGGAGTCATTTTTTTCGACGAACATGGGTTGGAAAAACTCAAGACTTTTCAAATCAGTCATTTGGGGATGGCGCGCACCTTTCAAAATATTCGCCTGTTCGCCGATTTGACGGTAGTCGACAATGTCTTGGTGGCCTTTCATTATCAAATGAAAAGTTCCTTGGGGGCCTCCGTGGTTCGGGGGGAGAAGTGGCGCGCGGAAGAAATCTCCTGGCATGACACGGCCAGGGAGTTGCTGCAGTTTTTTGGCTTGTGGGAGCGCCGACATGAGCTTGCTAAGAATCTTCCCTACGGGGATCAACGTCGGCTCGAGATTGTCCGGGCCTTGGCGACGCGTCCCAAGCTGCTTCTTTTGGACGAGCCAGCGGCGGGGATGAATCCGACGGAGAAGAACCAATTAATCGGGTTGATTCGCATGGTGCATCAGAAATTTCAACTTGCGATCCTGCTCATCGAGCATGACATGAGCGTGGTGATGAGTCTCTGTCCGCGTATTATCGTTTTGGATTATGGTGAAATTATCGCTGAGGGGACTCCCCAAGAGATTCGTAACAATCCCAAAGTGATCGAGGCCTATCTCGGCACGGCTCCTGTAAATTATGTTACTTCAAATTGAAAATCTTTCGGTTCACTACGGTGCTATTCATGCCCTCAAGGGAATTTCCTTGGAGGTGGCCGCGGGGGAGATAGTGACCCTGATCGGTCCCAATGGGGCGGGTAAGACCACGCTCCTCCGGACGATATCCGGGGTGTTGCGGGGTTCTTCGGGACAGATTCTCTATGATGGATTTCCCATGGAGATGATGCCGCCTCATCGGATTGTGGCTCAAGGGATCGCGCAGGTCCCCGAGGGCCGGCTCATCTTTCAAAATTTGACCGTTTTGGAAAATTTAGAGCTCGGCGCTTATTCGCGCCGCGATCGCCATGGACTGAAGGTTGAGCAAGAATGGATTTTTCATCTCTTTCCCAGGCTTCAGGAACGGCTTTCACAACAAGCAGGAACGTTATCCGGCGGTGAACAGCAGATGTTGGCTATCGGACGTGCCTTGATGGCCAAGCCGCGTTTACTGCTTTTGGATGAACCCTCACTGGGTTTGGCACCCGCCTTGGTGCAACAAATTTTCAAGGCCTTGGTGGAGATCAATCGGCAAGGTACCACTTTGTTACTCGTGGAACAGGATGCCTATTTGGCGCTGGAGACCTCACAACGCGGGTATGTGATGGAAACCGGTGAAATTAAGCTGTCTGGAAAAAGTGCGGAGTTGTTGAGTAATCCGCAGGTTAAAAAAGCCTATTTAGGGCAATAACTTTTCCCGCTGCCTCCGTGAGATCCTTCGCCTACGGCTCAGGATGACAAGCGTGCCTTACTCCGGGACCTTCCGCCACGATCTTTGCAACGAAATCATCAGCCCGTGCCGACTAGAAGGGCTGGCAATCAACCAAAGCAGGGAGAAGAGTAGGTAGACATAGGCGTAGAGGGTGCGGGCTTCGGTGGTAGTAAAAAAAAGTTGGGTGACAAATAAGGCCATTAGGATGGTGGCCTCGAGCACCGAAAAACTCAAATTAGCGATGATCACCAGGGCAAAGAGTGATTGGGCGGATGTCAAAAGTAGCTCTTCACTTTGACGGCTGTCCAATACCATCGGATGAAAGTGCCCCGCGGAAATATTATAGATGAGCGGCAACATGCCTACCAGTAAAGTCCACTGGTTGACCTTGGACGACACCAGGGTTGACAAGCTCGATTTGGCCTGCGCCCTGAGGGCAAAGAGAATTGCCACAATAAATTCCGGGGATTCGGAGGCCAACGGTGCCAACCACTGTACCAGTAGGAATTCTTCCACACCCAGATGGCGTCCTGTTTCCAGCAATCCCTCTGCAAAGGGTTCCGCCGCAATAAAAATGATGAATCCGGAGATGAAAAAAAACACCAAGGTGGCCATCACTCGAGGACCGCGCTTCCAGTGGGCGATGGACTCAATCGGGCCTTCAATATTCGGTTCCTCATGATGGGATTGGGTGGTCTGATAAATGTAGACAGCAAAAATGGACAGCAAGATTATCGTGTCAAACCAACTGAGACTGCCCTTGATGGGGATGATAAAGGAGTAGAGAGTAGCGACCAACAAAGCGGAAATTTCGAGCCGATTTTCGGACCCTAGTTTGACCTGCTTGGAGCCCGTCTTGAACCAACTGGTCAAAACAACGGCGGCCCAACCCAGACCGATCAAGAGGCGGTTGGCACCGGTCATATTGGCGGTGGCATAATGGATGTATTGAGGATCTTTTCCGGCTTCCCAAGCAAAATACATATCCACGGCATATTCCGGAAGAACGGCCACCAAGGCCAAAAAGGCGATGGCCAGGGCTTGCGGGATTTCAAATTGAGCCAATTCTGCCCCCCAAGAAAGCAAGAAGGCGGCTCCAAAAATGGCTATTCCCGGCGAAATAGCATTCCAAGGAGGGGCCAAATGGGTCCCGGTGAATCGGAAGTAGGCCCATTGCAGCGATATGAACAGGATCACGGTAATAAAAAGACGGTCTTTAAGTTTCATAGTTACCGAGGGCTAATAGAAATGGGCGATAAACTCAAGTGGAATCACAGTTGGAGAAAGTCTTTGATTTCATCGCGCATGCTCCGCGCATCTTCAAAGCCCAATTCCAACAAGGCCTTGATGTAGTCGGGGATAAAGGCAATGTAAGAAAGCAAGTCGACTCCCGCGGTTGGGTCGACATCCAAAAAACGCACCAGAAAACGTTCAAATCCACTTAAATCAGCCGAACGATGCCGTTGAAAAATATGACTGAACAATTCCGCGATATCTTGACTGGGACGAATTCGCAAGACTTGCAAACGCTTGAGGCCCCGATTGGCGATGTCGCCGCGGATATTTTTTTTATGCAGCATTTCATTCAGGTCATGGAGGTAGTTTTTACCGTATAGTTCTTCGGTCCAATCGACGATCTTATTGATCCGTTCCAATTGTTCGAGGTCATATTGCAATCGATCCAGAAAGACGGCATTCATGACGCGTCCCAAGACCTGGCCCATGGAGGGAGGTTCTCCGCGTTTGCCGTGACTCGGAATCGTTTCATCCGTCTTGGCGCGATGATGGAGGCTGACCACAAAGACCCCGTCGGCCCCCAGCTGGATGGCGGGGGACATCGGCGTGTTGAGCCGGAGGCTCCCATCGGTATAGTAGACGCCCTGGATTGGAACGGTCGGAAAAATCATCGGGATGGCCCCGGAGGCCTTGGCATGAATGGCTCGAATCCGGCTAAAGTGATGAATGTATTCTCCCGTATATTCAACGCTGGGATGTTTATCGATGAAGAGCTCGAGTCTCCCGGTAAACACATTGGTAGCGGTGATGGAGATGGCTTGGCAGATCCCGGCGCGAATATTTTTGGCAATGGCCGGCCAGGGGATGACTTTTTCGAGAAACCCCTGAAATGGTGTGGTGTCGAGAAAACCGGGAAAGTGGGCGAGACCCTGAGTCCACAGATCCCGCCGAAAAATATTCCTCACAATGCCTTTGCCGCTTTTTACCAAAAATTGCACCAAGGCGGTCTGATCGCGCCGGTAGACGGAATCGGCCTTCACGTCCTGCCACAAGCGCCAGATATCCTTCCCTTGGAGCATGGAATCGTGGGCCGTTGCCACCATAAAGCTGGTGTTAATCGCCCCGACACTGGAGCCGCATTGGATCTCAAAGGGCCGAAGTCCCCCCTCAGCCCCCGGGATCATCGTCCGGATATAATGAATGATCCCTGCCTCATACGCCCCCCGAGCCCCACCTCCGGAGAGCACCATGCCAAGCTTTCTAGGCGATTTTTTACTCACTTTGATTAGTTTACGCTAAATCAATGTTAAGATCTATAAGAATATCAAGTGTTTATGACGCAGTAAGTTGCTAGATTCTAGAGTGAACCTTGAAGACGGAGGTTTTGTAAAACATTGAAATTATTTACAAAAATAGTTACTCCGTCTTACAAAAAAAATGGCTTGATTTTGGTGGAAACGGGCTTATCTACGTCACTCTAAACGGTGGCCTAACCTTAAAAACTCTACGGAGGCATTATGGCGGAAGAATCTCAGGAACGGATTGAGTTTAAAACCGATGTCAAACAACTGCTCGATTTGGTCACGCACTCGCTTTACTCCCATCGGGAGATCTTTCTCCGGGAACTGATCTCCAATGCCTCCGATGCCATCGATAAGGCCCGGTTTGCCGCCTTGACCGATCCGGCATTGTTGGAAGGAAATGCGGATTGGGGGATTAAACTGAGTGTCGATAAGGCCAATCTCACCCTCACGATCTCCGATAATGGCTGCGGGATGACTCGGGAAGAGCTCATTGAGCACATTGGTACCATTGCCCGGTCTGGGACGAAGGCCTTTCTCGAACAACTCAAAAAAGCGGGGGGAAAAGATCAACCGGAACTCATTGGCCAATTTGGGGTGGGATTTTACTCATCCTTTATGGTGGCCGATCTCGTGACGGTTCGGACCCGGGCCCATGGTAGCACCGGATGGCAATGGGTCTCAGAGGGGCAGGGGAGCTTTGAGTTGACCTCTTGTGAGCATCCGGGGCGCGGTACGGATGTGGTGCTTCATCTCAAAAAAGAGGCGGAAGAATATCTGGAAACACATGCGTTACGCAGCCTCGTGCAAAAATATTCCGACTTTGTCGAACATCCGATCTCCATGGAAATCGAGAAAAAGGATGAGGTCCTGAATTCGCGTCAGGCCCTGTGGCTTCGTTCCAAGTCGGAAGTGAAACCGGAAGAGTATCAAGAATTCTACAAACACCTTTCCCACGATTTTAATGAACCGTTGAAGACGATTCATTATGGCGCCGAGGGGACCTTGGAATTTAAGGTCCTGCTCTACATCCCGAGCAAGGCCCCTTACGATTTGTTTCGCAAGGAGTCCTTTAAAGGCCTGCAACTCTACATTAAGCGCGTTTTCATTATGGAAGAATGCAAGAAACTGTTGCCGGAATATCTTCGCTTCCTCCACGGCGTGGTGGACTGCAGCGATCTTCCCCTCAACGTCTCCCGCGAGATCCTGCAAGATGATCCGCGCTTGACCCAGATCCAAAAAAATCTGACTGGCAAGGTGCTCGGTGTCTTGAAAGATATGAAGGAACATGAGCCGGAGAATTACCTGAAATTTTATCGGGAGTTTGGCCCCGTCTTAAAAGAAGGGCTGCACTATGACCACGGGCACAAGGAGCAGATTTCAGACCTGATGTTGTTTGAATCGACTAAGTCGGAAGCCGGGGCCTTGCGCACCCTCAAGGATTATGTTCGAGACATGCGACTGGCCCAAAAAAACATCTACTATTTGATCGCCGAAAATCGTTCCAAGGCGTTGGCTTCGCCCCATTTGGAGATTTTTCGGAGCCAGGATATTGAGGTGTTGTTGCTGACCGACGCTGTGGATGAATGGGTCATTCCAGCCCTGGGTGAGTATGATAAAAAACCGCTGAAGCCGGTGAATCAGGGGGCCCTTGATGACAGCGATGTGAAGGGAGACGAGGGAAATCTCAAGCAATGGAACAAGACGTATGGGGCCCTGTTGAAGAGTTTGCAAACGCCTTTGGATGAAAACATTAAAGAAGTGAGGCTCTCGACTCGTTTGACGGATAGCGCTTGTTGTCTCACCAGTGAAACGGGGGGGATGACGCCGCAGATGGAGCGGATGTTTCAGGCGATGGGCCAGGCCGTTCCCAAACAGAAGAAGATTTTGGAACTCAATCCCAAACATCCGTTGTTAGAGGCATTGCAAAAGATTCATGCCAAGGACAAGGAATCAGCCATCTTAACGGACTACGCCAGGCTCCTCTATGATCAAGCCATCCTCTCCGAAGGCGGCGCGCTGCCCGACGCCTTGCACTTTACCAAAAAGGTGAGCGAGCTGATGGTGAAGGCCCTATCTCATTAGGTGGAGGCCATGGGGGCTTCCTCGGCAAAGACAAAAACCGGCGAAGTAAAGATCCATTCCCATCTCGCGCGGCGCGGGGCCAAGGGAGAACTTGCGTCGAACATTTTATCAAATACCTCCCGGAACCGGTCGATTCCGTAGTAAATGGCGAAGGCCAACTGGTTGAGCGGATGGCTCTCGAGATAATCAAAGAAGGATGCGTGTTTTGCCCGCATTTTGTCCAAGATCTCGGCCGGGGCATCATTGGCCTTCATAAATCTCCAACCGGCAATGGAGGGGATGATTTGCGAGAAAGCGTGTACAAACAGCCCCAGTTCCGCAATGGGAACGACTCCAGGCCTGCCGTATTCATCAACTGTCACGGACTCTCCGGAAAAAAGTTTCACACCGGCCCATTGCGCGCCCAGTCCGGCTTCTATGGTTGCCAACATTTCATCACTCAAGATATGAAATCTGGAGAGCATGAGTTCACGGATCACGTTGGTCGGCATCAATCCATCTTGTACGAGCGAGGCCACTTGGGCGATCTGGCTTGCACCAGGAGTGACTCGCGCCCTGGTGCTTAGGGCTTTTTGCAGGTACCAAGTCATCGTATCGAATTGAAAGGCTTGAGGCCTCGTTAATACTCGGGCCAGATGGAGTGCGAGCGCGTAATCACCCCCGTCAATAGACCTTTTGAGATCTCTCAGCCCCTCCATACGACTCTCCGGGTCTCGGAACAACATTGTCACGACTCCAGGATGGGACGCCCACCTGATTACCCTATCCAAGCTTTCACCCAACGTGGCGACACAAGGTAAAACGATATCGTCTCCATGTGAGAGGGTTTCAATGGCCCTAGGAGCGACATCGAGAAAATGCCTCACACAAAGGAGCCTTGCCCCAGGAGACCCGAATAGAGCGCTTGGATAGTGGGCCGTCATGATTGAGTTATCGTCCAAATAATTTGAAAGTTGCTGCTCATTTTACACATTTTAAATCACCAATGCGGCGGCATGCGCCACGGTATCGGGCATGCTGATACCCCCCAAGTAATTGCCGGCCAAGCGAATAGCCGGGTAGGGTGCTAGGGCCCTTTCGGTCTTTTCAATGATCTTGCCGTACCCCAGCTCATATTGCGGGATGGCTTGCGGATGACGGCGCATATGTAAAATTTCGGGTGATTCCTTTAAATGAAACAGGCGGCGAACTTCCTGATGAATGAGGGAACGCAATTGTTCCGCAGAAAGATCCACTTGATCGGGGTGATGCATTCCCCCGGCGTAGACGGTGAGGTAGTGATATCTTTGATTGCGAAATAATTCCGGAAAACTACTCGAGTTCCATAAGACCCCCAAAATGGCGCGATTTTCCAAGGAGGGGATGAGCATCCCAAAGCCGGCGAAGGGATAAGACTCACTGCGAGTGACCCGAAGATGCGCCGTGATGACGGGGGCGTAGTGTATTTGCTCCAAGACGGATAATTCAGGAATGGATTTTTTGAGCAATTGAGCTGCAATATAAGCCGGGACGGTGAGATAAAGCTGTTGGGCATGATAGGTTCTACGGTCCGTGACCACCTTGACCCCGGACGAATCGGGGATGATTTCCAACGGCAGTTCCGAAAAGTGCAATGCATGAGCGGGCAATTGTTCCCTCGCACGGATAAAGATGGATTCCAGGCCCTGCTTGAGTTGATAAATTTGTGGAGAGGTCTTGTGAAGTTTTTTCCGGCCGATCAGGTAGCGCAGCAACGAGCCGGAATCTATTTCCGCTTGGGACATGGTTGGAAAGGCGGCGGATAGTGAGAGGCGATGCACGTCACCGGCATAGATGCCTGAGACAAAAGGGTCTGCAAAATAATTGGCCACTTCAGGCCCAAAGTGTCTGGCAAAAAAATCCCAAACCGATTCCTCTTCTGGCGGCTTATCCGGAACATAGGCAATCTCTCGGAGGAACCGGAGTTGACCAGTCAGGCTCAATACCGGGCTTGTGAAGAGATCTTGAGGTTTTTGCGGCAAGGCGAGAATTTTGCCACCCTTGAGGATGTAACGATGTTGGGCCCGCGGGTCGGGGACTATCAAATCTTCCTCTAGTTGCAGCAGACGCAAAAGTTCAAAAATGTCATTGGATTTATTGGTGAAGGAATTGGGCCCAAATTCGAAACAACCTTCTTGTGTCCATTTTGTTTCTATCTTACCGCCGAGCCGCGTGGTGGCCTCGATCAAGACAAAGGGTAGACCCCTTTGATGGAGGTGCACCGCGATTGTGGTCCCAGCGAGTCCGCCGCCAATAATGAGATGATCGATGTTCATCCGAGTAGGCCGAAAAAATGGCGTCGTGAGAGGCCGATAGTTTTGATGCGTTCGGCCTCGGCTAAAACGCGTTGATGAAGTTCTACGACACAATGCTTATCTTTGTGTTGATGCGGTTTGTAGCGGTGGGTGATGGGCTTGCCGATGTAATGAGTCAATTTGACCGGGAATGGAAGCAGTCCGAGACCGAAAAAGAGGGGGAGGGGCACAAAGATGTTTCGCCATCGATGGTAGCCATTGACCAGCATGACATAAGCGTCATCAATGCCGATGGAGATGCATGGGATGATCGGGACACCGGCGGCAATCGCTACTTTTACAAAACCATAATGATCATTCCAGAGGAGTTCGTATTTGTGGAAGGAGGATTTGACGGCCTCCTGGGCGCCCCCGGGACAGACAATCATGGCATGACTCCCGCGTAAAATTCGCAGAGCGTTTTTTGGCGAGCCATCCACGATGCCTAAATTCAGCATGATTTCCCGGACGAAGGGCAGTTTCCAAGACAAGTGTTCGGCGACTCCCCGGGCATGACGGCCGCGGTCGAGGAGGAGATGGCGCGCAAAAAAAGCCAGGTCGATAAAGAAAAAACCATGATTCATGGCCAAGATAACGCCGCCTTTTTTTGGAATATTTTCTATCCCCACCACTTCGTAACGGAAATATTTTTCGGCATAAGCCAATATTCCAAAGAGGATGCGGGCAAGACGCGCGTCAAACCAATGCAACTTATTTTCGTCGCCGGGTTGATAGGGATCGCTCAATAGGTGCTTCTTGGGCATCCATGAGACTTAGCGGTCGGACTAAAGATTGTCAACAAACCGCAGGCTTTTTCTTGACTGAATAAAATCGATATGTTAGCAGAGCCTTTCTTTTTTTACTTTTGTAAGAATGTAACTACAGAGTGGGATGATAACTATGGAACCAATCACATATGGATGGGGTCTTCCGCCTAATCTTTCGGTTCATGGGCCAGCAATTGATCATTTGATCATAGTGATTCACTGGTTTATGGCCGCACTGTTTGTCGGGTGGGGGGCTTTTTTTATCTACTGCTTGATCCGCTTTCGTAAGCGACCGGGACATTCGGCTGTTTATGAGTCGACGCACAGTAAATTGCCAAAATTATTGGAAGTGGGTGTGGCCTTATTTGAGGTGTTCCTCTTGGTGGGGCTCTCCTATCCCATTTGGTCAAAATATAAAAATCAACCGCCGGCAGAAGATCAGGCGGTGTCCGTGCGGGTCGTGGCGCAGCAGTTTGCCTGGAATATTCATTACCCGGGGCAGGATGGCAAGTTTGGCAAGAGTGACCCGAAGATGATCAGTGGCGGCAATCCACTGGGGCTTGATTTAAATGATCCGGCGGCTCGGGATGATATTGTCACAATCAATCAACTCCATGTCCCGGTGCATAAGCCGGTGATTGTTCATATTAGCTCCAGTGATGTGATCCATGGTTTTAATATTCCGGTGATGCGTGTGAAGCAGGATGCGATTCCGGGTATGAGTATTCCCGTCTGGTTTGAGGCCACTCAGACGGGTCAGTTTGACATTGCCTGTGCGCAGTTATGCGGCAATGGTCATTCTATGATGAGAGGCTACTTAACCGTTGATACGCCAGAGGCCTTTAATGCTTGGGTCGCCGATCAGGAGCAACAATTACAACCACCACCAATAGCCCCTGCGCCCGCTGCACCGGCCCCGGTTACACCAGGAAGTGAGGGATAATTCGATGAGTCATCATGACCACCATGAAGCAGCCCATGAGTTAAGTTGGATCCAAAAGTATGTTTTTTCAGTCGACCATAAGGTCATCGGGATTCAATACACCATCACGGCGTTGATTTTCTTATTTTTTGGTTTTTGTCTGATGATGATGATGCGTTGGCAGTTGGCCTTCCCGGGGGAGCCTCTGCCAGTGATTGGAAACTTGTTTAGTGATAGCACCATGCCCGGAGGTGTGATGCTCCCCGATTTTTATAATTCACTCGGGGCCATGCATGGCACTATCATGGTTTTTCTCGGTGTTGTCCCGCTATCCGTGGGTGGTTTCGGCAACTACCTGGTACCGCTACAAATAGGCGCGCCAGATATGGCCTTTCCCAAGCTTAATGCCGCTAGTTACTGGAGCTACTTTATTGGTGGCGTCACTATGCTATCGAGTTTTTTTGTTCCGGGTGGCGCTGCCAATTCTGGTTGGACCTCTTATCCGCCGCTGGCTGATATTGCGACGACGGGCCAAACCATCTGGCTCTTTGGTATGGTGGCTTTGATTACGTCTTCTTTGCTAGGTTCGGTTAATTTTATTGTGACCGTGGTACAATTACGCGCCAAGGGGCTTTCTTTTTTCAGGATGCCTTTCTTTGTCTGGGCACAATTTGTCACCTCCTTTCTGCTCCTGTTGGCCTTTCCTCCGTTGGAGGCGGCTGGCGTGATGCAACTCATGGATCGTTTGGCTGGGACAAGCTTTTTCCTTCCCACAGGGCTTGCGATCAGCGGAACGCCCATGGCCGTGAGTGGGGGGGGGAGCCCGATTCTTTGGCAGCATCTCTTTTGGTTCCTGGCGCATCCGGAGGTCTACGTGTTGATCCTACCGGCTTTTGGTTTAGTGACCGAAATTATTGTGACGAATGTGCGCCGCCCACTTTACAGCTATCGCACCATGATTTACTCCGTCATTTTTCTTGGTTTCACCTCATTCATAGTCTGGGCCCACCATATGTTTATGACAGGCATGGGCACAACGATCAGTAATTTTTTTCAGACGACAACGATGATTATCTCCATTCCATCGGTCATTCTGTTGACGGTCCTGTTATTGACGTTATGGGGAGGATCCATTCGCTACACGGTGCCCATGTATTTTGCGCTCGCTTTTTTACCGATGTTTGCGATTGGTGGCTTGACCGGCCTGCCGCTGGGATTGACGGCGTCGGATATTCACCTTCATGACACCTATTATGTCATTGGGCATTTTCACTACGTTGTGGCTCCTGGGACCCTTTTTGCGCTATTTGGGGGCATTTATCACTGGTACCCCAAGGTTACGGGTCGCATGATGAACCGGGCATTAGGCAAGATTCACTTTTGGATTTCGTTTATCGCCATCAACGGCATATTTATGCCAATGTTTATTCAGGGAATTGCCGGAGTCTCCCGTCGCTTGGCGATTCCGAACATTTATGAGCATGCGCAGGCTGTTCAGGGAACTAATGTTTTTATGTCCTGCTCCGCATGGCTGCTTGGTATTGCGCAATTTATTTTCATTTATAACTTTTTCATGAGTTTAAAGACCGGTGAGAAGGTCACTTCGGATAATCCTTGGGATGCAACCACCCTAGAGTGGTTAGCTCCAACGCCACCGCCGCACGGAAATTTTTCCAAGGAGCCCCATGTATATCGTGGGCCTTATGAGTACAGTGTTCCAGGAGAGAAGCAGGATTTTTCGCCACAATTTGTGGCCTAGTGCTGAAAGGAGCTTATGTCTGCAGAAATTAAATATATTGATGAGCCGCATCCAGTATCAGGTTTAACAAACTCTAAGCTTGGCATTTGGCTTTTCATAGCCTCTGAGATCATGCTCTTTGGCGGGCTTTTCTCCAGCTATATCTTACTGCGAGTTGGCAGCGCCGAATGGCCGCGTGGCGCCTCCGTGCTTAATGTCCCTTTAGCAACGTTCAATACCATTGTGCTTATCACGTCGAGTGTCACCATGGTCATGGCCTGGGCCTCGCTGATGAAGAATCAATTTAATAAGTATCGTTTTTTTATGGCGATGACCATTTTATTGGCCCTGGTTTTCTTGGTGGTGAAGGGATTTGAATATCATGCCAAGTTTGAGCATGAGCATTATCCTTCTACGAGCGTCTTTTATGCCCTGTATTTCACCCTGACCGGGCTTCATGGGATCCATATTTTGGGTGGTGTGGTGGTCAATAGTTACTTTTTATTTCCGGGGACCAAGCTTTGGAAAACGAATCCTAAACAGTTTGCCGGTCGTGTGGAGTGTGCCGGGCTTTATTGGCATTTTGTGGATTTGGTTTGGATCTTTCTTTTTCCGGTCCTTTATCTCTTATAGGAGGCTTGTGCTATGTCTCACAGCATCGAAGAAATTAATAAGCATGTTAGGGTTTATATCGGTGTGTTTGTCACCTTGGCCTTTTTAACCGTAGTCACGGTGGGTGTCAGCTATTTACATCTTCCTGTTGTCCCCGCGATTATTTTGGCGTTGTTCATCGCCTCGATCAAAGCGACTTTGGTTGCGCTGTATTTTATGCACCTGATCACTGAAAAAAAATTGATTTGGACGGTGCTGTGGGTCACGGTTGTTTGTTCTATTGGACTTTTCTTGCTCCCAGTTTTGACAACAATGGGGTCTTCCCGTAGTCAATTCTAGTTAATCATTATGTCGTTGCGTTATTTTCATGTTGTTTTTATCGTTGCATCACTGGCGCTCTCGCTTGTCTTGGGGGGGTGGGGCATTTATGATTTTCGAGCGACGCAAAATGCGACCAATCTTGCCATAGGAATTTTTGGAGGAACCAGCGCGTTAGGGTTGCTGGGATATCTTTTTTGGTTTAATCGAAAAATGTCCCGCATCAGTAACCTCGCACTTTTATGGGGCTCTTTAATGATACTAATCGCCTATCAGCAGCCATCGCTTGCTTGTTCCGTATGCTACGGTGATCCTGCTTCTCCATTGAGCAAAGGGGCCAAGTTCGGCGCCATGGCACTCATCGGGTTTATTTCCGGGGTTTTATTCGCGATAGCGTTGATTGGACGTACTTGGGCCAAACGGGCCCGGGCGCTTAACCAAGAAGCTTTTTAAGCTCGCCGCGTTCGTGCAGTTCGGTGACAATATCACAGCCCCCAACAAACTTGCCGTTGATAAAGATCTGGGGCACTGTTGGCCAGTTGCTATACTTTTCCAATTCATCCCACATGGCTTCATCCGCCAAGACATTGACTGTTTCAAAGGGGACATTGAGGGTCTTGATGACCTCCACGGCGCGGGCTGAGAATCCACACATGGGAGCTGTTTTTTCGCCCTTCATAAAAATAACAACCTTGTTGTTTTTGACCTGCGTATCAATCTGTTCGTGAAGTGACTCGCTCATAAGTTATCCTTTCTTAGGGGTTCTTTTTCGACCATTCTTCAGGGGTATAGGTGCTTAGGGAAAGCGCGTGAATGCCGCCGCCTTGGGCCTCCATGGAATCGTGCATGATGGCGTAGAGCATGCGATGCTGATCTATCATAGTTTTTTCTGCAAATTGTGGGGCAATGATGGTGACTCGGAAATGATCCAAGGTCCCGGTCAAATCTTTGACGCTGACCTGAGACCCAGGAAGGGCTTTTTCGACAATTTGGATGATCTGTTGTGGTTGCATCATAGGAACGCTTCTCCTAGCAACTCCGATCTTGTTTGACAAGGGGCATCCTCACACTGCATAGATCACAGTGCACATCTACGGAAAGGATAAAAATGATAAAATTATATCAATACGAGGTCTGTCCCTATTGTTGTAAAGTTAAGGCCGTTTTGGACTATAAAAAAATCGCCTACGAGAAGATCGAAGTGAACCCCATGACGCACGAGGAGTTGGCGAGCGTCCCTGGAGCGATTGAATATGACAAAGTTCCAGTCTTGGTGGATGGAGAAAAGGTGGTGTTTGAGTCCAACGACATCATTCGTTACCTCGATCAGAAATATTCAAAAAATCCCATTGTGGCTTTGGATGCTAAGGGTCGTTTGGTTCAGGATAAATGGATCCAATTTGTCGATGATGAATTGGTGCAGATTCTCCCCGGTAATATTTATCGCTCCCTGACGGAATCGCTTGATTCATTCAAGTACATCACCAAGGTTGGCAAATTCCCCCGCTGGAAGCGCTATTATTTGGCGTTGGGCGGTGCGGTGGCCATGACGATTGTGGCCAAGAAGGGGATGAAGAAGCGCGGCATCACGGATCCACGCAAGGCGCTGAGCGATACCTTGCAAAAGTGGAGTCAGGGGATGGCTGGAAAAAAATTTATGGGGGGAGATAGACCTGATATCTCTGATCTCGTTTGCGCCGGTACCCTAACAGCCGTCCATGAAATGAAGGTTTGGGACTTTATTGCGGAACAAAAGCCCGTGGCGGATTGGTATCAGCGTATGGCATCCTTACTAAACTAACGAGATGTTAGTCTTGTACTGATCTTTAAACCCTCGATAAAATTTCATGACTTTTTGATAGTAGCCCTGCGGAATGAAGCCATTGCCGGATAATCGTTTATCCAGTGCGGTTGGGCCTAGGTTGTAGGCAATCAGTGCTTTTTTGATGTCCCCGAATCGTTCCACGAGATATTTGAAATAATGCATCCCGATATGCACATTCTTGGCAGGATCATAGAGGTCGGGGCGTCCCGATAAATTGATTTGACCCTTCACTTCCCTCACCACAATAGGCATGACCTGCATGAGTCCAATAGCCCCCACTGAAGAGATGGCTCGGGGATTAAATTGGCTTTCCACCTTAATGATGGCCAAAACCAGCAGCGGATCAAGCCGATATTGCCGGCTCAGTCCCACGATCTGCCGGGCCATCTGCCAGGTGGGCAGGGTGCTGGAATGCCGTATTTCAGACCTAATTAGTGCCTCTATGGTTGCGATTTTCCCCAAGGTTTCGGCCACCGGCGTATTGGCCACTCCCGTTGATCCTGCCAGTAAAGTCAAGACCAGAGCGGACTGGATGATAATGGTTCTTAGCATGGCTGTGACTGTTGTCGGCGTTTTGCGGAATTAGTTGCGTAGAATCGAACTGAGCGTTTTGGGCGTTGTCAGGAAGTTTTGGGAGTTCGAGAGGACGTCTCACTAATTTCCCCCAACTCCGTCAACGCCTCTTGGAGATCGCGGTCATGACGATGACTCTCCAGTCGGGCCAAGAGGCTGTAGGCGCAGGGGACGACGAACAGCGTGAGGAAGGTGGAGAGAAAGACCCCGCCGATGACCACGAGGGCCATGGGGATGCGGGTCTCGGCGCCCGGACCAATGCCTAAGGCCGGGGGGATGGCGGCGGCAATGGTGGCAAAAGAGGTCATCAGGATGGGGCGAAGCCGGATCGGACACGCCTCTAAGAGGGCCTCGGTCAGCCCGAGTCCCTGTTTTCTCCGCTGGTTGGTAAAATCAACCAACAGGATGGAATTTTTCTTCACAATGCCCATCAGCAGGATGATCCCGATCATACTGTAGATATTGAGCGATTCCCGGCCCAGCGCCAAGGCGATGAAGGCCCCGGTGATACTGAAGGGGAGGGCTAAGAGGACGATGACGGGATGGATGAAACTATTGAACTGCGAGGCCAGGACCATGTAGGCCACAAAAATCCCCAAGACGAGGGCAAAAAGTAGGCTCTGGAAGGACTCTTGAAAGCTCTGCGCACTCCCGGAGAGGACAACACGATAACCATCCGGCAAGGCCTCTTTGGCTATCTTCTGGACCATCGTCAAGGCCTCTCCCTGAGATTTACCGGCGGCGACATTGGCAAACACGCTGATGGCCCGCTCTCGGTTGCGCCGCGAGATACTCAGTAGGGTGGGTTTTTCGCTGATCGTGATCACATCGGAGAGTCGCACCACCTCGCCCCGATTATTACGCACCAAGATCTTGGTGATATCTTCGGGTTGTTTACGATCCTGATCCACCAGGCGGAGTCGGATATCATAACGTTTGCCGCCTCGGGTGTACTTGCCCACCCGCACCCCGCCAATCATGGCATTGATGGTGTCACCGATGGAGGTGATGCTGACGCCACGGGCGGCGGCCTTCTCCCGATCCGGAACCACACGGACCTCCGGCATGCCCAATTGATAATCGGTGTCCACATCGGTCATGAAGCCGGAGCTTTTCATCTTCTCCATCATCGTCTGACTCACACTAGCTAGCTGATCCCAGTCAGTGCCACGGACGGTAAATTCCACCGGAAAGCCGCGTTGCGCGCTAAACCCGGAGAGGGATAAATCCTGCACCACCGCTCGGGTGATCCCGGGGATTTTGTTTAATTCTTGGCGGGCCAAGTTCATCATCTCTTGTTGGGTCTGATGATGGTGGGCTGGAGGAATGACGGGCCTCTTTTTGGGGGCCTTGAGGGTGACAAACATCATGGCCGAATTGACTTCGCTTCCCCCAAAACCTCCAATGGCCGCATAATAATATTCCACACCGGGTTGGCTCATCAAAAAGGTTTCGGCTTGTTTCACGATTTCGTCGGTGTGCCCAATCGAGGAGCCGATGGGTGTCTGGAGGCGCACCATGAATCTTGATTGATCCTGGGAAGGGACGAATTCTTTTTTGATGATCCTGGCGAGCAGCAGCGATGTCATGAAAATCAAGATGGAAACAAAGATGACTTTCCAACGGTGATGCAAGGACCATACGAGGCCACGCCGATAAAACTGGGTTATTTTCTCTAAAATCCGATCAATGCGTTGCGCAAAGATGGAGGAGTGGCCGGCTTGCAGGTATTGGGAGCAGCGCATGGGTGCGAGTGTCAACGCCTCCAAGAGCGAGAGCATGACGGCGACCGACATGGTGACGCCAAATTGGTAGAAGAATTTTCCCATGATCCCCTTCATGAAGATGACGGGGATGAAGATGGCCAAAATGGCGATGGAGGCCGCTAAGGCCGCAAAAGTGATCTCGCGCGCGCCCACGATCGCGGCCTTGATGCGGGAAAAACCATGTTCCCGGTACCGGACGATATTTTCCAACACCATGATGGCGTCATCCACCACAATGCCGATGGCGAGCGAGAGTCCCAGGAGGGTGAAGGTGTTGAGCGTAAAACCCAAGAAATAAAGGATGATGAACGAGCCGATAATCGAAGTGGGGATGGCCAGCAGCACGTTAAAGGTCGAGCTCCAGGAGCCCAGGAAAATCCAGCACACGAAGGCCGTCAGCAGGGCGGATAAAATAAGCATGAAGTTTAATTCATGGGTTGATTCCTCGATGTATTTGGTGCTGTCAAAAACGACATTGAGTTTCATCCCCGCGGGGAGATTTTTTTGCACCTCTTGCAGTTTCGCCTTGACGGCCTGGGCGACTTCTACGGCGTTGGAACCCCGTTGTTTTTTAATCCCCAAGCCGATGGCGGGTTTGCCCATGTGTCGGGAAATCCTGCGGATGTCGGCCAGCGAATCCTCGATTTGAGCCACCTCGCCGATTTTGAAATTTTTCCAGATGGGGGCGCCATTGCGTTGTGGGATGATGATATTCTCAAATTCTTCCACCGAACCGGCCTCGCCCATGACACGGACATTGAGTTCCCTTTTTCCGGTGTCAATGTAACCCGCCGGGGCCTCCTGATGTTCGCTGGCAATCGCCTGGCTGATGTCGGAGGCGGTGATCTCATTTTTTTCCATCTGAGCGGCATCCATCCAGACCCGGAGGTTGGGATCGATGTAGCCTCCCAGGTTGACATCTCCCACGCCTGGGACGGTCGTAAACTGGTTTTTCAGGTAATCATGCGTGTAGGCCATCATCTCTGGGAGGGGACGATCGCCGGACAAGGCCGCCCATAGGATGGGTTGATCTTCCGGGTTGCTTTTGGTGACAATCGGGGGATCAATTTCACGGGGAAGATTTTTTTGGGCTTGGGCAATCTTGGTTTGAACCTCCTGCAAGGCGATATCGATATCGCGGTTGAGTTCAAATTCAATCGAGATGCTGGCATTGCCCTGGCGTGAGGAGGAGGAGACTTCCTTAATTCCTTGGATGCTCATGACCGCATCCTCGATGATGTCGGTCACCTCGGTTTCCATCACTTCGGGGGCCGCCCCTTCGAGCGAAACCGAAACGGTCACGACGGGAAAATCGACATCCGGGAGTTGGCTGATCCCCATGCGGTTAAAGCCAATCCAGCCAAAGACGATCAAGCCGGTCATGAGCATCCAGGCAAATACGGGTCGTTTGATGGAAAAATCGGACAAGGTCATGGGGTTACCTCCAGTGATAATTCTTTTGGAGGAAGATCTCCGGCAGCCAGGAGGAGCTGCAGGTATTCCAATTTTGTTTGATAATGGGCTTGGTTGTTTGCCAAGCGGTTTTCTTGGAGGTCGCGCAAGGATTGTAAGAGATTCAGATTGTTGATCAACCCCAGTTGGTAGTCAGCCAGTTCCGCTTGGTAACCGGCCTTGGCACTGGTTTCGGCCCTTTGCAAGGCGGTTTCCTGGGAGCGTGCCGCCGCGAGTTTGTGGTAGGCCTGGGTCAATTCGAGTTCCGATCGGCGACGCGTTTCTTGCTCAGCCAGCTCGGTTTGTTTGAGCTGGGCGGCCGCCTCACGAATGCGTCCACGCATCGCCCCTCCGGAAAATAGGGGTAGGTTCAGGCTAAAAGTCATGTCCCAGTGGATGTCATTTTGAAAGCCCACCCGATAGGGATAGTAATTGGCATTAAGGTCTACGGTTGGGTATCGATCCCCCTTTTCATAACCTAATTTCCCCTTGGCAAGTCGAACGGCCTCATGGGTAGAGCCCCGATCGGGACGCTGTTCGAGCTTCGCCAACCAATTGTCCAGGGAGGGTAGGGTATTGGGGACTTTAAAGGCATCCTCGAGTGGTTGTTGAACCGGGTGTCCCACCAAGAAGGCCAAGAGATCGCGGGCTGTTGACACCAAACCTTGCGTGGCTTCAATTTTGGCCTGGAGGGTGGCGAGTTGTGATTGGGTGGCCAAGAGCTCACTCTCTCGGGACTTTCCCAAATTCATCCGATTTTTGAGATCGAGGATTCTTTGTTGCAAGGTTCCCCGGATGGATTGCTGAATCTTCAATTCTTGTTCGACTTCCAAAACGGTGTAGTAGGCGCGGGCTACGTCGGCAAACAGGAGTTGTTTGACGCGGGCCACATTCAAACGATTTTTTTCCCGCTCGGCGGTGGAAATGCCGAGAGAACGAAATTCGCGAAATCCTTGAAAGAGCGGCTGCTGGAGATTGATGGCGACTTCAGGACGGCTGCGGCGTGTCAGGGTGGTATTCACCGAGTTACCGCTCCCAGACGTTGTCGTTGTTGTATCCTGAATTACCTCCGAGGCCTTGGCATTCAGATGAGGCAGTACCGTGCCTAAGGCCTGAAGGTAGTGGGCCTCGGCAATACGTATGGTTTGTTCCTGACTGGCGAGGGACTCACTCTGTTTGACACTCTCTTGAAAGGCGGTACTCAAACTGAAGGTTTTGGGAGATTCCGCCCCAAGTTGCGTACTCGCCAGCGTGGCCAAGAGGATGACGGTTCGTTTCATGGTAATATTCCTGTTAAATAAATTTCTACGTAAGTTTGGAGGGTCTTTTGGAGAGAGCGCTTTAACAGGGCTGGCACGCGAAAGAGAACACGTGTCTGCAAATACCCAAAAATCAGGGCCAAAAAAGCCCGAGCCATCAGTTCTGGATCCCCCGATTTTACCGCCTGGGTGTCGATCCCTCTTTTAAAAAAATCTTTCAGGAATGCCAAAATGGGCAAGGTCTTCCGCTGGAAAAAAAGATCCGACAACTCGTGCCCCTCCAGGGCGGAGAAGAGCAGCAATCGCATCAGGCTCGGATCCGCGAGATTTTGCTGGGTGATCCTGAGAGCCAAGAGGGGCAATACGCGTTCAGGCCTATCATCAACAGACAATCCTTCGAGCAGGGGAGGGAATTGCTCCTCCATCTTATACGCGAGCATGGCCTCATAGAGCATTTTCTTATCCGGAAAGTGTCGAAACAGGAGGGCCTCACTGATCTTGGCCTGCTTGGCCAAGTCCTTGGTCTTCGTCCCGCGAAACCCACGCTCCGAAAACATGGCGCAGGCCGTTTGGATGATTTTATCTCTTCGTTCTTGAGCGCTGATTCGAGCCATGAGTAGATTCCTAAGTAAGTACCTACTTACTTTATGGGATTTGTTTTCCCTTGTCAAAACTAAAACCATTCAGGCATAGTCCCGCGCCTTATGAAACCTACCGCTCAAAACGACAAGATCCGTAACATCGCCATCATCGCGCACGTTGATCATGGCAAGACGACCTTGGTGGACTTTATGCTCCGGCATAGCGGCACCTTTCGGGATAACCAGGCGGTGGATGAGCGGGTGATGGATAGCATGGACCTGGAACGCGAGCGCGGGATCACCATTGCCTCCAAGAATTGTTCGGTTTTTTGGAAGCAGACCAAGATTAATATCATTGATACGCCGGGCCATGCCGATTTTGGGGGCGAGGTGGAGCGGGGGCTCAAGATGGTGGATGGGGCTATTTTGTTGGTCGATGCCTCGGAAGGGCCGCTGCCGCAGACGCGGTTTGTGCTGAAAAAGGCCCTTGAGGCCCATTTGAAGATCATTGTGGTGGTGAATAAGATTGACCGGAAAGACGCCCGGCCCCAGGAGGTCTTGGATGAGGTCTACAGCCTGTTTATCGACCTGGACGCCGATGATAACCAGATTGAGTTTCCGGTGCTGTATGCGATTGGCCGTGACGGGATTGCGCAAAAAACTTTAGAGGAAAAGGGTACCACCCTAGCTCCTTTATTGGATGCGATTGTGAGTGAGGTGCCGCCGCCGCACTTTGACCCGGCCGAACCCTTTCAGATGCTGGTGACCAATCTTTCTTACTCGGACTACATGGGTCGGTTGGCCATTGGTCGAACCTTCAATGGATCGGCCCGGAAAAATGACGCCCTGGTTTGCATCCCGAAAGACGGGGTTCCCAGGCCGCTCAAGATCTCCAGCTTACAGGTGTATCAGGGAATTAAAGTTCAAGAAGTGGATATCGTCGAAGCGGGGGAGATTGTCATCCTCTCCGGTATTGAGAATGTGGAAATTGGCGACACGATTTGTACGGGTGATTTTCCCAAGGCGCTGAAACGCATTACGGTGGATGAACCCACGGTATCGATGAAGTTCATGATCAACACCTCGCCCTTTGCCGGACGGGAAGGCAAGAACGTCCAATCGCGGAAAATTTTTGAGCGGCTCAAGAAGGAAACCCTCCACAATGTGGCCTTGCGTGTGGAGGAAGGGGAGACGCCCGACAGTTTTTTGGTGAAAGGTCGTGGCGAATTTCAGATGGCCATCTTGATTGAGACGATGCGCCGGGAAGATTTTGAGCTCAGCGTGGGACGCCCCCATGTCATTATGAAGGAGTTGAATGGGGTCCAGACCGAGCCGATCGAGCATCTCTTCATTGATATCCAAGATGATTTTACGGGCATTGTGACGGAAAAACTCTCGCGCCGCCTAGGTCGGATGATTAATATGGTCAACCACGGGACCGGGCGGGTGCGGTTGGAATTTTCCATTCCGTCGCGCGGGCTGATTGGTTACCGCAATGAGTTTCTGACGGACACAAAAGGCACGGGTTTGATGAACTCTTACGTGCAGGGCTATGAGCCGTACCGTGGGGACATGAAGAGCCGTCTCACCGGTTCACTGATCGCCGATCGTATGGGAGATACAGTGGCCTATGGGTTGTTCCATTTGGAGCCGCGCGGCGTCCTCTTTGTCGAGGCAGGGGTCTCGGTCTATGAGGGCATGATCGTTGGAGAACATAATCGCGAGCAGGATCTGAATGTGAATGTCTGCAAAGAAAAGAAGCTTTCCAATATGCGGGCCTCCGGCAAGGATGAGGCCATCACCTTGACCCCCATTATGCCCATGACCCTGGAACGGGCCATTGAACTAATTCGTGATGATGAGCAGGTCGAGGTCACCCCGAAGAGCGTTCGCCTGCGCAAAAATACCCTGTCGGCGACATACAGAAAATAACAAAAAAGCTAAAGTTTCCCCAAAATCATCCGTTCTTACGTATGAAGCACACATATGGCCCGGGGGGGTCATAAAGGGGGGGATATGTCGGTAGAATCATTATCCAAGGTTCATACGGAGGATGTCAAGACGTCTAGAGAGCTGAATTCACTCAAGAAAGCCCTGGCAGGCGGGCATGCCTTTGAGACGGAAGAGGTGGGTCATTCATCCGATTCATCCAAGGGCTCTGAGAGCAATGCTCAGCAGGCGGTGCAGCCAGCCAGGGGGTCAGAACGTCGCATCGACCTGTTGGCTTGATGAGACCTTGAGGGCAGAGGGGCCCCGTCTCAGATCGTTAATGGCATCCGTTAGGCCTCGAATGCTCAAGGGATACATCTTGATGAGCGAGGCAACCGCTCGGATGGTGGGATGGTAATGCCAGCTCCGCTCTGGTTCAGGGTTGAGCCAGACGGATTGTGGAAAGTGATGTAGCAGTCGTTTGAGCCGATCGATTCCCGAAGTCTGGTTGTATTCTCCATAATCAATAATCCCACCCTTGGAAAAAAGTTCATAAGGCGCCATGCAGGCATCTCCGACAAACACCACATAGTGTGAGTTACGATATTTGCGAAACAGTTCCTGGGTGGGGATGGCCTTGCGCAGGTTCATATTTTCAAAAACCCGGTCATAGATGCAGTTGTGAAAATAGTAGTAATGAAAGGCCTTGAAATGCGTCGAGGCATGGGCGGCCGAGAACAGGGCCTCCATCATGGAGGCATAGGGATCCATGCTGCCGCCGACATCCATCAGGAGCAGGAGTTCCGACTGATTTTTGTGAATGGGTTCCATCACGATCTCAATATCCCCGGCATTGCGACAGGTCGCATCAATCGTCTTGGGCAAATTCAGTTCCAATCGATTGCCGATGCGATCCAGGCGCCGCAAGCGTTTAAGGGCGACCTTTAATTGGCGGGTATCCAAGACTCGGTCATGACGATAATTTTGAAAACGCCGCTCCTCGGCCACCTTGATGGCGGAACGCCCGCCACCTGGTCCACCCACCCGGATGCCGGAGGGATGAGTACCGGAATGCCCAAACGGGGAGGTGCCACCGGTCCCGATCCAGTAATTTCCCCCATGGTGTTGTTCGAGTTGTTCTTCGAGTCGTTCCCGAAACCGGCGTTGTAATTCAGCGAGATCCAATTTCTCCACGTCTGGCGGGAGTTCAGGCCGATTTTTAGGATCAACCATGCGATTCAACCAATCAAAGATCTCTTTTTTAATGTTAAAGTCACCGGCGACGCCTTTAAAGCAGGCGAGAAAGGCCTGATCAAAGGCATCGTAGAGGGCCTCTGATTTGACGAGAATGGAACGAGCCACCGCGTAAAATCGATCCAGCGAACAACCGGACAAATCTTGCGAGAGGGTCTCCATCAGGCAGAGCCATTCCTGGGTCCCAACCGGGATCTTGAGGGTACGTAGGGTGTAAAAAAAGGCTAATAACATTCGGTATTGTAGGGGCGCTGCTTGCCGCGCCCTTACAGATGGACCACCAAATCCTGTTCATTTTTCAAAAGACATCCCAACAAGGGCGCCTCGCCCTCCAAATCCGCGGGTTTCATCCCCATCGCCAACAAGGCATGCAGCCAATCGATGAGTTCCGAGGTGGAAGGTGGCTTGCGCAAGTTGGACTTATTGCGGATCACATAAAATCTCTTGAGGGCGGCTTGGACCATCTTGGACTCGAGATCGGGAAAATGCACCTTCACAATGCGTTCCATCATGTGTTCATCGGGAAATTCAATGAAATGAAAGACGCATCGGCGTAAAAAAGCGTCCGGGAGCTCTTTTTCCGAATTTGAGGTGATGACCACCAGGGGGCGCTGGAGTGCGCGGATCTCTTCCTTGGTCTCCGGGATGTAAAAACGCATCTCGTCAATTTCCGCGAGCAGATCATTGGGAAATTCCAGGTCGGCCTTGTCAATTTCATCAATCAACAACACCACGGGTTTTTCAGAAACGAAGGCCTCGCCCATTTTGCCCAGTTTAATATACCGTTTGATGTCAGAGACATCGCCATCGCCAAATCGGCTGTCATTGAGGCGTTGCACGGTGTCGTACAGGTAGAGGCCATCCATGGCCTTGGTCGTTGATTTGATATTCCAACGAAGCAGGGGACGACCTAGCGAGTTGGCGATCGAAGCGGCCAAGAGGGTTTTTCCGGTGCCGGGTTCTCCCTTGAGCAATAGGGGGCGGCCAACGGCCAGGGCCACGTTGACAACTTCTTGAAGTTCATCGGAGGCGACGTAGTCTTGGGTGCCTTGGTATTTGGGTTGTTTCATAGGGTTTTTGTAGGGGTTCAAAATTTTGAACCCCTACAACCAACCTAATGAATGGGTATTCATAAATCAACCAATTCCAAAAAATGCTTTAATTCGATCCACCAGACTTCCGGCAGGATTGGAGACAGGTCTTGGTTCTCCCGATTCCGCCAACCGGGCCTCTTGGCGCTGGGCCAGGATGTTGGCCAAATCCTGACAAATGGTCGGATTGGCGATGAGAATGGTGCGAAAGGCCTCGCTGGACAGGGAGAATACGACGGAGTCCCCGACGGAGCGCACCGTTGCGTTACGCGGTTCTCCCGTCAGTAGGCTCATTTCTCCGAAGAGGTCGCCGGCATGGAGATGGCCGACACATCGTGTTTCTGGTCCGTCAGCGATTAAAATTTCGCAGCGCCCCTGTTCGATAAGATAGAGAGAATTGCCGGCCTCCCCCTGGCGTACGATGGGTTCTCCGTGGCCGTAGACGAGGCGTGTGACTTCGTCTGCCAGCTGGTTCCGCTCATTTGGAGCCAGGGGCGCAAATAGCGGGATGGCCTCCAAACGTCGGGCGATCTGATCACGAGTCCTATCGGCCCGGCGTTCCTTGCGGCTTTTTTCCAAGTGATTAAGGCGGATATTCCGGGTGGGGAGGGGGATCTGGATGCCGTACCGTCGCAGCTTATACCACAGCTTGTTATTGATCTCGGATTTCAAGCGAGGTTCATTGCCGTAGTTACCGGTCCAAAAACGAACCTCATAATTGATGGCAAATTCTCCAAAGGCCGTGAGCCGGATCTCGGAGGGAGGGGTCTGCAAAATTTCTTGATGTTCACGCAACACTTGTAAAATGACCTCGCGAACCTTGTTGGGCGGTGCGTCGTAGTCGATCCCTAAATTAAATCGGGCAAGGTGATTGGGTGTTGGGCGAGAATAGTTGCGAAAGTTACTCTTGATGATCTCCACATTCGGAATAAAGATCATCTCCTCCTCATGAGTGATGAGTTGGGTGGATTTCCAGTTGATGCCACACACCTCTCCCGTGTAGTCGCCGACGGTGATCCAGTCACGGATTTGAAAAGGGCGGTCGATCTGCAAGATCAGTCCGGCAAAAAAACTGGTGAGGGTGCTTTGCGCCGCCAATCCAACAATCGCCGTCAAGACGGCCGAGGTGGTGATCAGGCTGGTGAGATTGACGTCGCCTTGCACCCTGAGAAAGATGAGGGTCAAGAAGGCGTAGCCGAAAGCCAAGATAAAATCTCGGGTGATGCGCGGGATCGGGAGTTTTCCCGGTTGTTGCCAGAATTGGTTAACGACCCAATTGAAGAGGATGTTGAGTATGCCCCAGGCGAGGGCGATATTCGCGCCGATCAGCGGCCATTTTGCCCAGACCTCGATGAAGGGAAAACGGCCAAATAAGATCCAGAGGAGTCGGAGCAACAGATAGAGGATAAGAAACCCCGCGGGAATTTTGGGGAGTTTCGATTTTTGACTGAGTTGCCGGTAAATAACCAGGATCACTAGGGCGACAGAAAGTACCGGCGGATTGGAGAGACACTGTTGTAAGGACGTGACAAGCAAACTAACCAAAGGGTGCATGTGCATGTGGATGGGATACTGAATTAAAAGCGGTATTTCAAGCCCGCATTCATACCCCCGGCCGAGAAGGAGGGATGCGAGGAGGGATCATCAAGACCGACCACATGGATGAAATTACCCGAGAGTGAGAGTCCCAATCTCTCCGTCATCCAGTAGTTGCTTGTGACACGAAATATCAGCCCGATGCCTTGTTTTTTGGCCAAGATAGAATCGCCAAACCCACCGCCGACCGCCAGATCCAGACGGGAATCGGTATCCAGCAGATGCACGTCTCCCACGACCAGGATTTGGGTCCAGTAGGTATCGCGATTGATGATGCGGTGAATGATGACGTCGCCACCGCCTCCCCACCAACGTCCAAAACGATAGTACCCCTCCAGGGATCCTCCGGGGCTCTTCACGCCCACACTGCTGGATCCACCCAATACATAGGCGCCGGAGAGTCCCAGACTGGAATATAATTCTTCCGCATGGAGTGTGGTGGTCAATGAAAATAAAAATAGGGTGAGGCAAAGCGACCGAAGCCAATTCATTAGGTGCATCGTGCCGCATTTGATTGTAAAAAGCAACTTGCATCCAGGAAGGAGTCTGTCATTCTGCCATCACCGTGAGATGGATCAACATTTTTTATGGGTTGGTTGCCCTGCTATTTCTGAGCACGCCCCTTGGGGCAAGGGAAGCGGTGGTCGAGGCGGTGATTGATGGCGATACCATTTTGATAAAAAATCACAGTGTTCGTTTGATTGGCATCGATACCCCCGAGGTGGCCCATCCCAAATACGGCAAGAGGAAGGCGCAATGTTTTGGGCCGGAGGCAAAACAATATTTGTCCGATTGGATCAAGGGGAGGAAAGTTAAACTGGTTTCCGATCCGCTGTCAGACGCTCAGGATAAATATGGCCGGGAGTTGGCGTATGTTTATTACCAGGGGATTTTGGTGAATGCCCAACTGATCAAACAAGGCTATGCGCGGGCTTATCTGTATTTTCCGTTTCGCAAAAAATCCGAGTTTGCCCGTGATCAGAAAATAGCGCAAAAACGGGGCAGGGGATTGTGGGGGGCTTGTCAACCATGAGCTGGCTGGAGACGTATCAAACAACGCATCAGCATCCCGTCAATCGTCTCCTCCACTCGGTGGGTATCCCCATGATTGTGGTTTCGTTGGGCATCGTTTTTTGGAGTTGGCGTTGGGGATTGGCCTTGTTTGTCGTGGGATGGATTTTTCAGTTGGTCGGGCATGTCTTTGAAGGGAAGCCCCCGGCTTTTTTCTCTAATCCGGTTTATCTTTTGGTTGGGCCTTACTGGTGGATCAAAAAAAGTTTTAAGGGTAGGGGTTCAAAATTTTGAACCCCTACGGAACCCCTACGGGTCCCCAATAAAAATACTTGAATTAATTTTGGAGATACTCTAACTTATAGTTATTAACAATTTGGTGATTAAGTGGTTCAGTACGCAGCACACGAAGGCCGCAGGCAGCTACAACTCCTGGTAGTTCTTCAAGTCGCAGCAAACTCGAATCAAAGAAGATCACAGAAAGGAGCAAGCAACCATGTCTAAGAAAAGAGGCACAGTAAAGTGGTTTAATGACGCCAAGGGTTACGGTTTCATTACACCGGATGATGGTGGAAAGGACTTATTCGTCCATTACACCTCGGTCTCAGGGGAAGGATTCCGTACCCTGGCTGAAGGACAAGCGGTCGAATTCAATGTCGGCCAAGGTCCCAAAGGCGAAAATGCGATCGACGTCGTTCCGGCGGCTTAAGTAGCACACTGCCTGATCTCATATGAGATTATCAATCCCCCTGGTAGCGTAAGCCGCCAGGGGGATTTTTTTGTCGGCGACGCAACTTTTTTTAGGGTTATTCGAGAAGGCTTTCATGGCAATTCCAGGTTTGGTACTTTATTCCGGAAGTTCAGTGTTGCTGCGCGATCCCACCAAAGTTTATCCTACGATCTCTTACGGCAAAGGGATGTACCTCTACGATACGTCTGGCAAACAATACATCGACGCCTCGGGTGGTGCCCTGGCCAGTAGCGTTGGCCATGGGAAGCGCGAGATTACCAGGTTTGTGGCGGCACAAATGAATCGCGTGGCCTATGTCAATGGGACGCAATTTACTTCAGAGGTTGTGGAGGAATTAGCGGCTGAATTGATAAACCTGGCGCCCGAGGGAATCGAGCGGGCCTTCTTTTTGAGCTCCGGTTCCGAGGCCACGGAGGCCGCCATCAAATTTGCGCGGCAGATTTGGTTTCAACGCGGTCAAACGGGGCGTCGGAAAATAATCGCCCGGACACCCGGATATCATGGCAACACGCTTTATGCCCTTTCAGCCTCGGCGCGTCCACATTACAAGACAACCTACGGTCCGCTCCTCAGCAGTGACATCGTCATGATTGATGCCCCCTATGCCTACCGTTCTCCCGTCGATTATCAACAAGAGGGCGGGGCCCATTACGCTAAGCTGTTGGAGGAAGCGATCCAGCGCGAGGGCCCAGAAACCATCATGGCGTTTATGTTTGAGACGGTCATTGGTTCTTCCGCCGGGGCCAGTGTGCCGCCTCCCGATTATTTTGCTCGTGTCCAGGAAATCTGTCGTCGTCACGGCATCTTGATGATCGCCGATGAGGTCATGTGTGGTTCTGGGCGCACCGGTCGTTTTTTTGCGAGTGAACATTTTGGACTGAAACCCGACATCATCACCATGGGTAAGGGGATCAGCTCGAGCTACGTACCTTTGAGCGCAGTACTCGTTCGTGGCAGTTTGGCCGACGAAATACACAATCCCAGAAGCAAATACGCCCACGCGCAGACCCACATGCAGCACCCTGTGGCTGCGGCCGCAGGTCTGGCGGTTGTCAGGTACATGAAGAAGCACGGTTTGATAGAGAACGCCGATAAGATGGGACAGTATTTTCAGTCAGAACTACGCCGTCGGCTCTCACCGCTCCCTCATGTGGGCCATGTCGGGGGCATTGGGCTCATGGCCGGTGTGGAATTTGTTTATAATAAAGAGACAAAAGCCCCCTTTCCACGTCAGGAAAAATTCGTTGAACATTTTATTGCCGCCGCCTTCGAGGCAGGGCTGATCGTTTGGCCCAATACCGGTCAGGCCGATGAGACCAATGGCGACCTCGTCATGTTGGGGCCTCCGCTGACTATCAAGAAGAGGCATGCTGATGAAATTATTGATCTTTTTGAGTCGATAATTCTAAGCTTAACTTAGCAACTTTTCCCCAGGAGAGACGATACCCCCTGCCATGAATTTTGCTGCAGGAACAACCTATCATAAGGGAATTTCCTTCTATTTGGGAGAGCTGGGAGGACTCGTTGACCGAGGACTGCTCGCTACTTTGCCTCCGGCCCGTCTTGAGGTGATGCGCACCCGCGCCTCGGCGTTATTAGGTCTTGTGGCCGATGCGGATCCGATTGCGACTTCGCCAGCGGTTGCCGCGCAATTGGTCCAATTGCAGTCCGGGATCGGGGACAAGGGGCGCAATCTTCGGGACTTAATCCCCGAAGTGGTGGCCCTCGCTCGTTTGGTGCTGCCAAAAGCGGAAGGGACAAACGGCGCCGGCTTATTGGGTTTGTTCGGGTCTGTTCCGGGGGCATCCCAGCAATTGCAGGTGGTCAAAAAGTTTATCCGTGAACGTCTGTCCGTCAGCCGTGACTTACTCGTTCGTTTGAAACGGGTGCGGGAACAGGCCGCAGGCCTGGAGCAGCTGGGAAGGCATGACCGTGCCCTTTTGCAACAAATTGATGAGGCGGTGGATCGACAGAAATGTTTGGCAGCGTCAGTGGAAACTTTGGACGACGCTCATGCGATTGACGCCAGTCATCAGGCCACCAATCATTACCTACATGCGAGCTTGTTAGAATCGGTATTTTTGGAACACGCGCGATTGGGACCCTTGCTTCGTGATGCGGCGTCACCTGTTCCCGAAGCAATTGCCGAGCCGCCGCCAGGAAACGGGGGTGCGCCACATGAAACGCCGGCATCAATATCGGCTTCTGCCTCTTATCGCCCCTTGTGGCCCGAACATTTTACCCTCATCCCCGCCTGGAGTCGGTGCAATCTGGTGGACTACTGTGCTGCCTTTGGGGTCGATTTGAGCGAGGTGGATGCGGATTCATTCAAGCGGGCGGTTGGGGTGACGCCGCGTACCATCATCGGATGGAGCCATTCGGATAATCGTCCTGCCAAGATCGGCTATGTGGTTGCTTTGTACCGTTACCTCGTGGAGTCAGCCTCGCGACAACAGGAGGTCGAGCGACAAGCAGGAACACACGTGGACCCCGTAGAGTTGCCGGATCCGATGGATCTGTTGCGTTTGGTTTGCGGCTCATGGGGCGATCCCCTCTTTGTTTCCCATGTCATGGGCGACCCCAGGCAAGTGATGGTTCCAATCCCATACCAGATTGCCGATATTCCCGCCGACCGGATCTCCTATGGTCCCGTGTTGCGACGGATTCGGGAGACCATTGCCCCCAGCGCTCAGGACGATATTAATTGGTTATTGCAGGGTTACCATCGTGGGGCCATTACGGGTGACACTTTTCAGGATCATGCTGCGGGCAGGGTGAGCGCGAGGGCCCGTACCAGAAAGAGTCGTGACACGGTTCGCGTATTTCTTGGGGATTCGTTTAACTTTTTTTTGGAGATCCAGCCCTACCTTCGTGCCGTCGGTGTCTTGACGGAGGTCCCCAGCCGTCGGATGTTCGGCGATCCAAGTCATTCCCAATATCGGATTCGATTGGTGCCCGACCAGGTTGCCGTCGATTGGGCGAGTGTCCGCCCAAAACTGGAACCGGATCAGGCCCCTTACGCCTACTACCTGGATGGTCGAATGAGCTCGTTCTTGGCTTGGTTGCGCCAGCGTATGAAATTCATGAGGTTGGTCCTGGGATGGCAGGATGACTGGCCGATTACGATCAATGGGCTCAAACTACAAACCTTTGCGGGTCTCGAAGCGACACTGGATGATTTGTCAGAGAAAGCGGATGTTGAAACTACCAACCTATCAGAGTGTCTGAAAGACCCCTCTCAGATCACGCCGCGGACTGAAACCGATGCCTACGAATTGACCCGTCGTATCCTGCGTTTCCACCGGTCTTTGGAAACGATTGCCGTGCTGGGCCATGTGACTCACGGCCCCCTGGCGATTGATTACCGGTTTGTCGGATCCAGCGAGGCGGCTATGGCGCGGGCTTGGCAGACAGAACAGGGTTATATGGTGGCGTTGGATCCAGGTCCCCTGATACAGAAGTGGCTTTCTGGTGGAATCTCAAACGAGACGGCAGGGCAGTTGTTTCACTATCGTGTCGTGCGGGAGGCGATGCGAGTGCGATTGGCAATCCGCGATCAACCGGGGGATTTTTTTGATGAGGCCCTCTGCAAGTTTTTGTTTCCCGAGTCCAAGAAACGAGACCTGGAATCCTTATTAAAATCCCATCAGGCCTGGACGCAAGCCGCCAAGGGAGAAGGGATTGATCCGCTCTGTCTCGATCCATTTGCGCTGCAGGTGCTCGATCGGATGTCTATGAATCCCCGGCGCACCACTCGTCCTGTGGGAAAGACGTCCCTAACGCAGCAGATCGTCAAATACTTTTACGACAACTACGGAGTTCCTCCTGCCAATGCGGAGCCGCTGGTGACAGGCCTGCAAACTTATCTTGATACGGAGGGGAATGATCATTTCGCTGACGGGCGTCTCCTCGGGATGCTGGCCACCCTATTTACAGAAGAAGAGATCACCTCCTGGAAACCGGTCTTTTTGGATCTCCTGGCTTACTTGGGATTTCCGAACGGTGATGCCGAACTGGCGGCCAAGGTCGCTTCGGAGATAGTATCAGCGGAGGGAGCGCCTGGGAGTGGAGAAACGCCAACTGTGATAGTTCCTGGGCAACTTTCCCGATGGTTGGAGGCCTACCTTCTCCGGCAGGGACAGACCGGGGACGCGAACCTTTGCTGGCTCCGTTCCTTGGCGCAACGATCGGTTGGCCTGTTGGCGGGAGAGATGCCAGATGCGAGTGAGGTGGATGCGTGGGAACGGGATTTTCAGGCGGAGCTGACCCAGACCTTGGGACTTTTGGTGACTCCCGGATTGGGCCTGCCGTTTTTACAGGCCATGGCTCGGGAACTTTCCCGGGTAACTTCCGATAATTTTCGAGTGGATGAAGATGGTATTGAACGGTCAGAAGCCTTGACGACGATCCAACGTCGCCTGATGGCTGACGAAATTTCGGACGTCCCGGAGCTCTTGTCTGTGTGGCTCAGCGAGACATTGGAACAGGTGCTGCGGTCAGAACAGCAACTCTTGGATGCCTTGCGCGAGACATCCAACGCCAAACCGCGGGATCAGGTGGGATGGAGGGCCCTCTTTTTTACTCGGGCGATTCAATGGCCTGCGTTGGGGGTAACGACAGCAAACTGGGAGGATGTCCTGCGACGTCATGAGACCAGGATGGAGCTCCTTCATCCCGGGCATCCAAATTTGGTGAGAAAAAATATGGAGCAGGCATTGGCTTCGTTGCCCGAGGTCTATATCCCTGAATTGGCGCCGATCCAGGGATGCCAACAGGCCTTGGTGGCCTACGCGGCCGCCCGGGGGGAAATCGTGACGGTTGCAGCGTTGGCAGAACGGATCCGTCGTTTTTTCGCATCAGCCCCTGACGACACCTCGCGGAACGTAGTGGTAGCCTTGCGCCAAAAACGATTGGAAACGGATGTTATTGGAGAGGTTGCCACTGAAATGTTGGCGGTATTGGCCAAAACGATCAGGAGGGTTACACCGGAATCGGAGGCCTTCAAACGAGCCCAGCGCGCCGTCTACGAAGGTTTGGAAAAAGAACAGCGCGAGGCGGATGAACTTTTTGGCCAGATGGATACCTTGCTGCATTGGACGGAGGAGGCGTGGTCTCAAGCACCGGTGAAGGATAGGGAGGGTTGGCAGGAACTTTTACTGCGGCTGGGAAATGAACTTGGCGTGGAAAACTTTCCCGCGACCTGGGGAGGGTGGGAGACCTACTTAGAAAACCTCGAATTGCGGGGGATCTTGGCCCGTCGACCGAACCCTTTGGAGATCCGACAGCGAGTGGCTGGGGTGCTAGCGGCGCTTCCACCACGAACATCATCGGTCCCTGTGCCAAAAGCGGAGTGGTCCGTTGAGCCGTTTCATCTCCTGGACGAGGTTGGATATGCCACTTTTTGGCGTGAGATGCTTTCCCAAATCCCAGTGGTTGCGGATGAGTCAATGGATTGCCATCTCATTATTTATCGGGACGAGGGAGGAAATTACCGTGCGGCCTTTCTACAGGAGGCGAGTTGGCAGGGGCTGGGGAGCTTAGGCGTGCTCAACCATACCCGTCACACCCTGACCACAGTTTACGGAGATGTCCTTGTTTTGGAAAATTTTAGGGTCCTGTCGGGTCAAGCGGGCCCGATCGCCGCTCTCAAAAAAATAGCTTCTTGGGCCATGTCCCTAACACCGGATAATTCCAACTATGTCGATGTACAATTTCTCCTGACTGTCCTCCTGGCGCAAGGAGGGATTGCTTACGGTTCGGATCTCATCCCGACTCTTGAAGAGGAGCTGGAGGGCCTGCCGGTTTCGTTGCGGGAGCGACTCAACCGTTTTTATCGGGACAATCGGGAAAAAATTGACCGCAATCGGCTTTATTTTGCAAATATCGGCGTTCATCCGATCACCACTGAGCTCACGCAGCAGTTGAACGATGTGACTGGAACAGACCCTCGTTTTGCCATGATGGCCGTAGCCATGTTGGATCTGCCCTATCAAGGGATTTTGCCAGCTGAATTGTCAGGGCCCTTAGCCGAGGCCATCGGCGGTTTTACGCCAGGTGCGGCGGATGGCTTTGTTCGTTTTCGTCAGAAGTTGGAGTCGCTGTGGCCTCAGATGAAAAGACATTTTTATGGTCGAGGAGACGAGCTCTCCCTCGTGAGTCGGGCCCAACGGCGCACCCTGGCGACCGCCATGGAAGGGGATTTTCGCACCCCCGGCATAGATCCGGAGAGGAGCCTGGCCTTTGGGCATATTTTGGGACTACTTCGGCCCGAGTCCGACCGGTTGGCAGCGCGCGCCTTGGTCCGTATCTTCGATCCTTTTGTTACGAACCAAGAGCCCCCGTACGTCGGCTCCTTTGTCAAACTACTGTTAAGCGCTGTCCCCAAAGGGACGCAGAAACTCTCGGAGGCGGTGGTCGGCTTCTATCAACGAAGGCGCGCCGAGCTCCTCTGGCGTCTCTGGGAGGAGCGACATCACCCCGATATGCACCCCTGGATCGATGCCTTTCTCCCGGAGATGGATCAAATGCCTCCCCGTTTTGCCTTGAGTAGCCAGTTTCCGGAACTGGAGGCCATGACCTATGCGGAGATAGATCGTTTTAGGTTCGAGTATAAGACGGTTGTCGAGTGCCTGCGCAACCAAGGGAATTATATCGAGATCAGTATTGTCAAACAGGGATTGATCAGTCGGATTATTCTGCCCCAATCGAAGATGATCCTGCGATCTATTCAGGGGCAGATGTTAGCGGTTGGCATCAAGGGATCCGCGGGTGGAGGGGGGTATTATTTTAGGAGCATTGTGGCAAGAATGCCTGGTTTAAGAAACCGCACGATACCCGTTGATGCCCTGGAGGAGGTGACCTTTGAGGATGTGACGGGAACGATGGTCACCCTGAGGGATGATCCGGTTTTTACGACGGCTTTCATCGACGCCAATATCAATCCCGATACCAAAATTCAGTATCAGGGCCCCCTCAAAATCTTACTGGAGGACCGATTGCGCGACCTGCATCCTCTCATCGTCCTGATGCAATGCAGTCAATTTGACAGTCATTCGGTATTAATGACACAACGCGATTTTCTGATGGACGGGCATGCCTTGTACAAGACCATCGTAGGCTATAGCGCAGCGGAATGGGCTCTAGAAGCGACGATAAAACGGATACGCTCAAGCTTCATCGATCTTTATCGCCGCCACCATGCGGCACTGGTTACTTCCGGTCTTGATCCCCGCTTCATCCCTTCATAAATTTCTTCCCTCCGAATTTAAAATCTGTAATGATAACCGCTCCTATGGAGCTTCCGGCCTATTCTGAGAAACCTGCGCGCCAACGTCTTCCCCCCTGGCTCACGAAGCGGCTTGGCTCATTTGATCCGATACATGACGTAAAAAAAGATCTGCGCCAACTGGGCTTGCACACGGTTTGCGAAGAGGCCCGCTGTCCCAATATTGGGGAATGCTGGTCGCAAAAGACGGCGACCTTGATGATTTTGGGGGATGTCTGCACCCGACATTGCGGTTTTTGTTCCATCGAAGCCGGGGTACCTCAACCAGTAGATGCGGCCGAGCCGGCCCATGTGGCGGAGATGGTTGAGATCTTGGGATTGAAGCATGTAGTGATTACTTGTGTGGCGCGGGATGACTTGGCCGACAAGGGGGCGGGGCAGTTTGTGAAAGTCATTCAAGAGGTCAGAGGCAAGAGGCCAGAGGTCAGAATTGAGGTTTTGACCACGGATTTTGCGATGCAACAGGAGGCGATGGAGCAGGTGTGTCAGGCGGGGCCCGATGTCTTTAACCATAATTTGGAGACGGTCGAGCGTTTGAGCCCTGGTGTCAGACACCGAGCGAGCTACCTAAATTCGCTGGAATTTTTGCGTCGCATCAAGAAGTACGATGCCTCCATTACCACCAAATCGGGGATGATGCTGGGATTGGGAGAAACTCGGGAGGAGATAGGCCAGGCCCTGCGTGATTTGAGACGTGTTGGTTGTCAGATTGTTACGATCGGCCAATATCTACAACCCACGTCGCGCAATTTACCGGTGGTGGAATTTATCCATCCGGATATTTTTAAAGAGATAGAACAAGAGGCCAAGGAATTAGGCTTTGACCACGTGGCGTGCGGGCCTTACGTGCGCAGTTCCTATCATGCGGGGGAGATGGTGACCGATGGAATTTGAACGCATCAAACAAATCCCGCCATACGCCCTAGGCGTTGTGGTGGCCATGATGACCGAGGCCCGCAAGCGGGGCGAGGATGTCATTAACCTGGGCATGGGAAATCCAGATCTGCCGACGCCGCCTCATATTGTGGCCAAAATGAAGGAGGCCACGGACAAGCCGAAGAATCATCGTTATTCCGTGTCTCGTGGCATTCCAAAACTGCGTATGGCCATATGCAAGTGGTACCAGAGAAATTTTGGGGTGGAGCTCGATTGGGACAGCGAGGCCATTGCGACGATGGGGGCCAAGGAAGGGCTCTCGCACCTGATTTATGCACTGACCATGCCGGGAGATACGGTCCTGGTGCAAAACCCCACCTATCCGATTCATACCTATGCGGCGATTATTGCCGGGGCACAGACGATTCCGATTCGCTCGGATAGTCCCGAGATTTTTCTGGAACAATTGGAGGAGATCGCTCGCACGGGCAAGGGGAAGATTTTAATTTTTTCCTTTCCCTCCAATCCCACCACATTGGCGGTGGAGCTGGCTTTTTTTGAACGGGTGGTGGCGCTCGCCAAACAATACCAGCTCTTGTTGGTCCATGACCTGGCTTATGCCGATATCGTCTTTGACGGCTATCAGGCTCCTTCACTGTTGCAGGCCAAGGGGGCCAAGGACGTGGGGGTGGAGATTTATTCCCTCTCCAAGGGATACAGTATGCCGGGTTGGCGGGTCGGGTTTGTGGTGGGAAACCGGGAAATGGTGACAGCCTTGACCCGCATCAAGAGTTATCTCGACTACGGCATGTTCGCCCCGATCCAAATTGCCGCGACCGTCGCCCTGGATGGTCCTCAGGCTTGTGTCAAAGAGATTGTGGAAATTTATCGCCGCCGGAGGGATGTATTGTGTGATGGGCTCAATGGGTTGGGTTGGGCGGTGGAAAAACCGAAGGCGACGATGTTTGTCTGGGCCAAGATCCCGGAGCATTTTGCCTCCATGGGGTCGCTCGAATTTGCCAAACGGCTGTTGACGAAGGGTTTGGTCACCGTCTCACCGGGGATTGGTTTTGGTCCCTTTGGTGAGGGGTATGTAAGATTTGCCTTGGTGGAGAATGAAAAACGGATTAGGCAGGCGGTACGTGGGATCAAGAAGGTGATGAACTTATGAAGACTTTGCATATCGGCATGATCGGTCTTGGAACTGTTGGTAGTGGCGTTTGGAAAATACTTTCCGAGCATCGAGCCTTGCTTGAATCCCGGCTGGGCTTGACCCTCAACCTAAAAAAGATCGCCGTACGGGACCTGAAAAAAAAGCGGGAGCTAAAAATACCGCCAGGCGTCCTGACCCAACGGGTGGAGGATATTTGGGAGGATCCCGAGATCACCTTGGTGGTGGAGGTGATGGGAGGGGCCGACAACCCGTATCCTGCCGAGGCGCTGCGTCGTGGCAAGCATGTGGTGACGGCCAACAAGGCGCTGTTGGCCACCCGCGGTGCCGAATTATTGCGTTTGGCGGCAGAGCGGGGTTTGTTTGTGGGTTATGAGGCGGCCGTGGCCGGGGGTGTCCCCATTATCAAGGCGATTGAAGAAAGCTTTGTGGGCAACCGCATTCAGCAACTTTACGGCATTATCAATGGCACGGCCAATTTTATTCTTTCCGAGATGACGGAACAGGGGAAGGCATTTCCAGAGGTGTTACAGGAGGCTCAGAAGTTGGGCTATGCCGAGCAAGATCCCAAGATGGATATTGAGGGACTCGATGCGGCGCAAAAATTGGCCATCCTGGTTTCCCTCTGTTTTGGCACCGAACCGCATGCGAGCGAGATTTATGCCGAGGGGATTACGCGCATCACCCCCCTTGATATCCAGTTTGCAAAAAAGTTTGGCTATGTCATTAAGCTGCTTGCGGTCGCCAAGGACCATCAGGGGAGTATTGAGGCTCGGGTTCATCCGACCATGGTTCCCGAAAGTCATCCGCTGGCCGAAGTGGACGGGGTGTTTAATGCGATTTATTTAAAAGGGGATGCGATCGGCGAATCGATGTTTTTGGGTCGAGGGGCGGGGAGTTTGCCAACGGCCTCCTCCATTGTCAGTGATGTGGCGATGCTGGCCCGTCTGACGGGTTCTGGAGTCAAGGCCCCGCTGATTCATCGGGCCTGGCAGTCCATTCCCTATCGTAAGATGGACGAGATTGAGAGTCGCTATTACCTACGCTTTTCGGTCCTGGACAAGCCAGGGGTCATGGCCCAGATTGCGGGCATCTTGGGGAATCACGCCATCAGTATCTCATCGGTCTATCAGCATGACCGCGATGAGGGGGCGAAGGTCCCGATTGTGGTCATGACCCATCAGGCGAAGGAACGGGACGTGCAACAATCCCTCAAGGCGATCAATGATTTGGAGACGGTTGTTGAGGATGCGGTGTTGATTCGGGTGGAGGAATGATTCTGTTCCCTCTCCTTGCCAAGGAGAGGGTTAGGGAGAGGTTGCGGCGCTGGGACCTCCCCCAACCCCCTCCTTTGTAAGGAGGGGGAGACGACAAATACATTTGAGGAAAAATTAATGAGCGGCATTATACAAAAATATCATCAATATCTCCCGATCGACGAACAACACATCGTCACCCTCCACGAGGGAAACACGCCCCTCTTGCCCGTTCCCCGATTACGAGACGCCATCTGTCCCAAATTGGCCCAACTTTATCTTAAGCTCGAGGGACTGAATCCAACGGGATCCTTTAAAGATCGCGGCATGACCTACGCCGTCTCCAAGGCGGTGGCGCAGGGGAGTAAGGCCATCATCTGCGCCTCCACCGGCAACACCTCGGCGGCGGCGGCGGCCTATGCGGCTCGGGCGGGCATCAAGGCCTACGTGCTGATTCCCAAGGGAAAGATTGCCTTGGGAAAACTTTCACAGGCCATGATTCACGGGGCCAAGGTCATCGCCATCAATGGTAATTTTGATGATGCCTTGAAGATCGTGCTGCAGATTGCAGCTCAGGGTGGGGCGACTTTGGTAAACTCCGTCAATCCGGATCGCTTGGAGGGACAAAAGACGGCGGCCTTTGAGATCTGCGATGTCTTGGGAAGTGCCCCAACTCATCACATGATACCCGTTGGCAATGCGGGCAATATTACGGCTTATTGGAAGGGGTATTGCGAATACTTTCGTGAGGGGAAAATTACTTCACGTCCGAGGATGATGGGATTTCAAGCGGCGGGCTCGGCGCCCATTGTTGACGGAAAAATTATCAAGCATCCCAAGACCATTGCGACCGCCATCATGATTGGCAATCCCGCCAGCTGGAAGGCCTCCTTGGCGGCGCGGGATGAGTCGGAAGGATTGATCGATAAGGTGACGGATCGGGAGATTCTCAAGGCCTATAAAATGATCGCATGCCTAGAGGGTTATTTTTGTGAGCCTTCGTCGGCCGCGGGTGTGGCCGGGTTGATTAAATATGCTGAGCGGGGCTATTTTTCCAAGGGCGATGTGGTGGTCTGTACCTTGACGGGGCATGGCTTAAAAGATCCGGATCGGGCCATCGAGGTTTCCGCCAAATTGCAGACAGTAAGACCGACCCTCAAAGAAGTTTTAAAAGTGTTAAAGATCTAACTTATGAAACAGCTTTGGGCCCCCTGGCGGCTAGAATTTATTTTAGGCAAAAAAGAAAAAGGCTGCGTTTTCTGCACTCGGGTCCGCCGCCAGCGCGATGTCGAAGATCTCATCTTGTTCCGCGGTCGCCATAATTTCGTCATCCTGAATAAATTCCCCTACAACAACGGCCACCTGATGGTCATCCCCAACCGGCATACGGCGGATCTCGCCTCCATGACGGCGGCGGAAAAACGGGAGATGTTTGATTTGACACAAAAGGCCGTTGTGGTGATCGCCAAGACCTTCCATCCCGCGGGATTCAACTTAGGCATGAACCTGGGCAAGGCGGCGGGGGCAGGGATTGCCGATCACCTCCATCAGCATGTTGTCCCTCGTTGGGAAGCAGACACCAATTTTTTGCCGGTGTTGGCCGAGGTGAAACAGATGCCGGATCATATCCAAAATACCTATCGTTTGCTGAAACAGGCCTGGTGTAAGAAATAGCGAGCTGCTAAACACGACCCGTGGGAGGACGGCGTTTTGCCTTCAACAAATCTTTTAAAGTGGTGGTGGCGGCGTTGCTTGCGGCACTTTCCTTCTGTTTGATAGGACTCTGAAACAGCGCCTCAAGTTTCTTGAAGGCTTTTTCACCGGCATCAACGGTCTGGGTAAATTGGGACGAGTGAGACGTCGAGCCACTGGCTTGGCTCATTCCCTTTGGCATTCCGTGGACATCAATCTGCAAAACACGCAAGGGAGAAGGAAAACGTTGGAGCATTTTTGCAAAATCGTTTTTGACCGCCTGATCGACGATATATTTTCCATTTTTGAATTTTCCGGCCGACTGATAATTTTTTAACACCTGGGGAATAGACGATGTCTTGAGCCAAGTGGATGGAACCAGGTAGTCGGCCAGCAGGGTGGCAAACTCGGCCTCGCTATATTCCGCGTCTTTTAAACGACTCGGGTCAAAGGGCTTGTCGACAAAGCCGGCATAGCGGAATTTCTTTTTCTCCATCCATTGAGCATGGGTGACTCTATACCCCCCTGCTTTCTGCTTGCTGGAGGCAAAGGCCTCCAGCCATGCCTCGAGGCTAAATTTTTCCGCATCCACAAACCCGTTGGCATAGAGGTAGACCAGGTCATAGTCATTCTGGTAGACGACAAGCTTTTCACCCCCCTCAGCGACGGTGGCCACCTTGTCCCAAATTTGCTGCATTGGATCCATAAATATCCGAGTAGCTATTGGAAATTATTACAATTTTATTGTACGGGGAGAGGGGCTTCAAGTCAAGCCAAGCCTACTAGGTGAAAAAGGAGGAACCGGAAACCATTCCTTGTTGGTCGATTTCCTTACTTTTCAGGGCAAATTCCTTGTCGTCGTGCTTTTCTTGATAGCCTAATTGTTTGGCCTCAAAGTCTATCTTGGCCAAATTTTCCGCGTGACCCAGGTTGTCTTGATGGATTTGGGCATTGAATTGTAGCATGGCCATCCGAAGCTCATTGCGCATCCCCCGGCGCTCATTGGCAGACATGCGGGCATCGGAAAGGTCGGCGTAGTGCATCTGGGCCATGGCGACTCTCTCTTGACTCTGGACCCCAAACTGGAAATCCAGGGACTTGATATTGGCCTGTGAGATCATGTTCATGCCCATGATGCTGATCTGTTGGGTCTGTTGGGTGGCCTGAAATCGTGCCGCATCGGCTGCGATATCAGCGTCATTATTTTGCGAAAACGTGCCAAACAGAACTGATGAACTCGCCATAATATCCTCCTGGTTCGATCCTTCTCTCCTAAGTTAATGCAAGGAGTATGCCAGATTAAAATATAATAATATCAAGTATTTGTATACTATAGCCGAACTATCATTGAGGGCTGAAACACTGAAATTAGGGTCTTTAGACACCAGATTGGAGAGAGTCTTAAGCAAGGGTCGAGGCATCAACATTACCGTCAAAGAGTTGAGGAATCTTTGCAGTGCTTTCGGTCACTTGGGCCACTTGAGCCGCTTGGGTTCCCTGAGCACTTGGGCTGGCACTGGAAGATTTGTTGGCATATTTGTCTTTAACCAATTGAGCGAGTAGTTCGAGTACTTTTCCATCATCAGCCTTAGCGGGTTGAGGAGTTGGCGGTGGTGCTGGTTGAGCCTGGGGTGCTGGAGAATCGGAGTATCCCATGGACTTCTCCACCGCGGCGATAAACCCGGCATTAGATGTAGCATCTTTAGCCATCTTATCTCCAGCTGATGCGGCACTCCCAGCCGCGTCAGCGCGTGTCTTTTTATCATTCTCCGTGAGAAGTGTAATGGCAGCCATAATCAAAGGTATCATAACAACTCCTTATGCTTCTCTGATTTAATCATTTGATTAAAATTAACCCTTCGATAATCCATTTGCCCATTTTGCTCGTTCCGTGCCACGTACACCACACCCCTATTGGGATTGAGCACATAAGCATCGATGCAACACACCGAGCCATCTGTTTGGTAGTAGGCCTCGGCGGGGTCTAAATTAACCTTGGCCAAGCCCTCAAAATGGGGGCGACACACCTTGGCCCCTGGGACTTCCCCCGCCAGCCGACCAAAGGCCCTGGTAAAGGCCTGCAGGGTAGCCGCTCGATTTTGATTGGTTGTTAAGATCGTGATTTCATTGGGTTGGAGGACTTGAAAGACGTTTTTCATGTGGCTGATGTAGGCCTTGTCTCCTAATTCGCGTGCCCAGCGGCTCTCGAGTGAGAACGAGACCCGGATACCATCAAAACTGGGCCAGCGTTCGTCAAAATAGTTTCGTAATTTTTGGGCCGCCCGTTCCCCAATGGACCCCATTTCAAAGCCGGCCGTGGAAATAAACGTGGGATTGAACAGCGTGTAGACATCGAAAAAATCTTTATCAAATGCCGCATCGTAGTAGTCTTTCAAAGGGTCGCTGTCGAAGAACAGACTGTTGATGGTGTGGCGTTTCTGCTGGATGGTCTTGATGCCACCCACCCACGGGATGTTATGAGTTTCCTCTGTCTCCAGTGACCAGACACGATTGGCAATCTCTACCACCCACGGCCAGGGCATGACCCGCACACTTTTACTGGCCGCCATGGCGCAAAAATCACACCCCACCGAGCAGCCCTGGGTGACATTGATCACCTTGGGGGAGGTGAGGAGATGACGAACCTCTTCTGGGTCCCATCCCTCGAAATAACTGTTTAAAAAAGCCGGTAGATGCATTTTTCCCTCTTAAAGATCCCCATCGAACGAATCATCCTGATTACCTTGATCATAACTATTGGGATCCAGGTCATTCTTTGCGGCCTCCTCATCGGAGGTCTTGGCCTCGTCGGCCGTCGTCTTGTAGTCCATCCCGCTGTAAAGATCCTGCGAGAGGTCCGCCTTGGCCTGTTCGGCGATAAAATCTTTCTTTTCCGGAAGATGCAGATCAGCCCTGAGTTTGTCTTCTTCCCGACTATTCATCACCTTATTCCAGTTCATCAAATAATTAGCCCCCGATTGAAAGGCATCCTGGGTGGCTTCACCGGCCAAGGAGCGTAGCTCGCCACGCAACTCCAATTTATCGGCATGTTCCATTTCTAAATTGAAAATCTTCTCCTGACTGGCACTACCATTCGCCTTGTCTTGTTCGCCGATAGCCAGGACTTGGGATAAATATTTTTGAACTAAATCGATATCAGACATAGAGACCCTCCAATCTCTGTATAAGCAATTCTTGTGCCGCAGATAAATATTAGTAGATTCAGCTAGTTATGGGATAGATGGATTTTTATCTGTGGGGTAGCGGGGGGATATTGATGACTCAAGACCCCAAAAAATCACTTTGCGATTCCGCGTAAAATCATTTACCAAAGAAGACTCCATGTCTGACATTCTTCTCAAAAAAATGTTCTCCGGCGACCGTTTGGCCCTCTCCCGGCTCATTTCGATGGTCGAAAACCGCTCTGGAGACCTCGTGGCGCTGATGGCCCAGGTCCAGGAACGCTGTGGCCAGGCCCACCGGATTGGCATTACCGGCCCTCCCGGGGCGGGTAAAAGTACCTTGGTTGATCGGCTGATTGCGCAATTTCGTCAGGCGGGCAAGCGGGTCGGGGTCATTGCCATTGATCCCTCCAGTCCCTTTACGGGTGGGGCGGTGTTGGGGGACCGGATTCGGATGCAGGATCATGCCTCGGATGAGGGTGTCTTCATTCGCAGCCTGGGGAGTCGGGGAAGTCACGGAGGTTTGTCACGGGCCACTCGAGAGGTCTCCAAATTGTTCGATGCCTTTGGTTTTGAGGTGATTTTGATCGAGACGGTGGGGGTGGGACAGACGGAGCTCGATATTATGGAATTGGTCGACACCACGTTGGTGATCTTGACCCCGGAGTCAGGCGATACCATCCAGACCATGAAGGCGGGGATTTTGGAGATTGCCGATATCTTTGTGGTCAACAAGGCCGATCGCGACGGAGCGGATCGCATGCAGGCGGAATTGACCGTCATGCTCGAGATTGGCAGGACTCATGAACAAGCATGGACGGTGCCGGTGTTGGCCACGCAAGCATTTCATAATATCGGGGTTCGCGAGTTGGGGGAGGCCTTGACGGCGCATTTCGCCTTCATTCGCAAACAAGGTGTGAATCAAGCCAAGCGCGGCCTCCTGTTTCGTTCCGAAGTGGCCGAGATCTTGAGTGATGAGATAAAATCGCAAGTGCATCAATGGCTCGAGACCGTTCAGTTTGACCGAAATCACAACCCCTATTTGGTCGCCCAACAGGCCCTCAAGGAGGCACCATGGCTGCTCCAGCACGCTTCATCACGTCCCTCAACCCCGCGACGGAAGAGCCCCTCGCGGAGTTCGAGTGCGCCGACGCGGAAAAAATCGCGAAAACGGTAACAGCCGCCCGCCAGGCCTTTGCGGATTGGCGCCCGCTTTCCTATCACGACCGCGCTCGCATCATTCTGAAGGCCCGCGAGCTCATCTATCAGCAACTCGATCCCCTGGCGGCGCTCATTTCCCAGGAAAATGGCAAGCCTCTGACCGAGGCGATTTCGGCGGATCTCATGCCGGTCCTAGAGTTGGCGACTTATTTCGCCAAAAATACCGAAAAAATCCTGCAACGGGAGGCGATCTGGCTCGGGAAGTGGAACTGGCTCGGGCGTTCCAGCACGATCCGCTATCAGCCCTTGGGCGTGGTTGGGATTATTGCGCCTTGGAACTTTCCTTTTTCGATCCCTTGCGGCCAGGTCATCATGGCCTTGATGGCGGGAAATACGGTTGTGCTCAAGCCTTCTGAGTTTACCCCGCTGGTGGGGTTAAAAATTGCCGAGCTCTTCACCCAGGCGGGATTACCCAAGGATGTCTTACAGGTGGTGGTGGGCGATGGCCTCACGGGGGCGGCCCTGGTGCAATCGGGGGTCGATAAAATTTCCTTTACCGGGAGTGTGCCCACCGGCAAAAAAATTATGGAGGCGGCGGCCAAGTCTTTGACACCGGTGGTGTTGGAATTGGGCGGGAAGGACCCGATGGTGGTGTTGGAGGATGCGGATCTCGAGGTGGCCGCGGCGGGGGCGGTTTGGGGGGCTTTTTCCAATTCGGGGCAAATTTGCGCCTCGGTCGAACGACTCTATGTCCACGAACAAGTGGCCGAGGCGTTTATTCAAAAATGTGTCGCGAAGACGCAACAACTGCGACAAGGACTTGGCAGCGAGCCCGTCGATCTAGGGGCGATGAACAATGCCCCTCAGTTGGCCAAGGTGGCCGCTCAAGTGGTGGCAGCCGCCCAGGCAGGGGCCCAGGTGCTTACCGGTGGCAAGCGGGTCACGGGCGGCAAGGGCTATTTTTATCCGCCGACGATCCTGACTGGGGTCAATCACCAAATGTCCGTGGTTAGTGATGAGAGTTTTGGTCCCGTCCTGCCGATCATGACCTTCAAAGATGAGGCGGAGGCGATTCAACGTTGCAATGATTCCCAATATGCCCTGACCGCCTCGGTCTGGACCAAAGACTTGGCGCGCGGCCAAAGGATTGCGGAACAGATCGAGGCCGGCACCGTGATGATTAATGAAAACACCTACACCTTTGCCCTCCCACAAACCCCCTGGGGCGGCCCCAAGCAGAGCGGCATCGGCCGGACGCACGGCAAAGAGGGGCTGCTCGAGTTTGTCGGGATCAAACATATCCACCTCAATCGCGTGGCCCGCATGAAGGACCTGTGGTGGTTTCACTATGATCGCACCCGGTATCAACTTTTGATTGCGATGGCGGATATGTTGTTTGGCAAGGGAATTAATCGGCTCAAGGGTGCTGTGAAGATGCTTTGGTTCGGGCGGCAGGCGAAAAATTTATAACTTCATTCAATCGCCTTGCAAGACTCCTTAACCGTCGAATTCAGGCTCGGTAGTACTTGAATAGGATTTGCCAAAGTCCCTTTCAGACCGTTTAGAAATTCATCCAACCAGGAGGGGGTGAGGACCTTGACCCCTTCAAAATCGAGTTCAATGGTTTCTTCAGGCGGTGGTGGCGGGGAGAGCAGGTAAGCCAAAGCCGCCAGCGACGAATCCCGGCCCGCTGGACGCGAGATGAGTAATTCACCAAATTTTTTCATGGAGAGTTTCATTGTTTTTCCCAAACGATGAGGGCTATCATTTCACGATAGAAGGTATCCAAGCGCGCTTGAAAAACATCCCGTGTGGTGCACAACTCTTGTTGCGCCAGCTTAGCATCGGTTCGTTTGGCGACATACCATTCAGTCGCTTCGGTAAATGGCAATGCCATGGCGGGTAAAATAGGGAGTTTTCAGTTTTTATCACTAGTGTCCCAACGTTGAGTGCGTAATCGTTGATAAGTTATTAAATTCAAATCATTTTTCGCAAAATCTGCATGGCATCGACTTGAAATCAGCTCCGTAATTCTGACTGATAT
>JAHFST010000027.1 GCA_023265625.1 Deltaproteobacteria bacterium
GTCAAAAGACGAGGCCAGGTCGTCATGGATCGCTTCAAATCTCCTATGATTCAAACTGATAAACATCTACTAGAAGTCATGCGCTACATCGATCTTAACCCCAAACGGGCTGGCAAAGTTAATCACCCCAACCATAACGAATTCTCCTCCTACCGTTACTACGCCTTTGGCCAACACGACCCCCTCATTACCCCTGCCCCTTCCTACTTGGCTCTCGCATCCACCCCAGAACAACGACAAGCCGAATATCGCTCTCTCATTGAAGATCTTCTTCAAAACGACTGGAAGACTAAACAACCTTTCTCCTCTTCACCCTTCATCGGCAACCCTGACTGGGTCATTCACAAAACCAAAATACTCCGCCTCTTCCATCAACAACAACTCGCCGACTGGAAACAACAATTCAGAGAACGCTTCGGACCCTAAATATCCATTTGAAAATTAAGGAAATTCAGACGACAAATGAATGGGTGTATCTGATGGCCTTCAAAGACTAGTTGACTATATTGGATTGTACATCTCGTTGCTCTTAATTATCCCTAGCAAACAGATTATTTGATCTCATCCAGACATTTCTCAATTCAAAATCGGCAACAAATAAAATCATCGCTGCAATTCATGATTAGAACTCCGTCTTCATTTCACTCCTAAACTCAACTCCACCTCCCGAAGCTGCTTGATTTGATCCCGCAACTCGGCGGCCCGTTCAAACTCGAGCTGCGTAACCGCCTGTTTCATCTCTTTTTTAAGCTTCTCAATCATCTGCGGCGCCTGCTCTGGGGTGATTTTCTTTTGGTTGATCACCACCTCACCCGGAAGATCTACGTAGTCCCGCTCATAGATAGAATGGAGGACATCGCTGATGTGACTCTTGATTGTCTGGGGCGTAATCCCATGTTTTTGATTGTAGTCCTGTTGAATCTGACGGCGCCGATCCGTCTCTCCCATCGCCTTTTTCATAGAGTCGGTTTCCTTATCGGCAAACAGAATGACCCGGGCATTCACATTGCGCGCCGCACGGCCAAAGGTCTGGATCAGGGAACGCGCCGAACGCAAAAATCCTTCCTTATCCGCATCCAAGATCGCCACCAGCGAAACCTCGGGGAGGTTCAATCCCTCCCGCAACAAATTAATCCCCACCAAGACATCAAAGGCCCCCAGGCGCAGGTCCCGTAGGATCTCAAATCGCTCCAGGGTTTCAATATCCGAATGCAGGTATTTGATCCGAATACCGCGGCTCCGGTAGTACTCGGTCAAATCCTCTGCCATTTTTTTGGTGAGGGTCGTCACCAAAACACGCTCGGAACAGGCGACCCGTTCGCGGATTTCCTTTTCTAACTCTTGCACCTGCCCCGCTACAGGACGTACCACCACCGGAGGATCCACCAAACCCGTGGGACGGATGATCTGCTCCACCACGACGCCAGCGGATTTTGTCAGTTCATAATCCGCCGGGGTCGCAGAGGTATAAATGGTTTGGTAAACCCGTTTTTCAAATTCCTCAAACTTAAGAGGACGATTGTCCATGGCGGACGGCAAGCGGAAACCATACTCCACCAAAGTCTGTTTGCGAGCAAAGTCGCCCTTGTACATCCCGCCAATCTGCGGGATCGTGATATGGCTCTCATCCACGATCAGCAAAAAATCCTCGGGGAAATAATCGAGCAATGTAGGTGGAGATTGTCCGGCACTTCTCCCCGTCAAGTGCCGCGAATAATTCTCAATCCCCTTGCAAAAGCCCATTTCCTCCATCAACTCCAAATCGTACTTGGTCCGCTGCTCCAAGCGCTGCGACTCCAATAATTTCCCCTGATTGTGATAGGCATTCAACCGGCTTTTGAGTTCGGCTCGAATCGACTCCAGGGCGCGATCCAGTTGTTCTTTCGGGGTCACGTAGTGACTGGCGGGGTAAATGGCCAACTTGGGAATTTCCCGAATCGCCTGCCCCCGCAAGGGATCGATCTCGCTGATCTTGTCAATCTCATCGCCGAAAAACTCCACCCGCACCGCCCGGGAATCCTCATGCGCCGGAAAAATCTCCACCACATCGCCCCGCACCCGAAAGGTGGTGCGGTGAAAATCATAGTCGTTACGCTCGTACTGAATCTTGATCAGGTCCTTCAAGAGCTGCTGCCGCGGGTACTCGCGCCCCTTTTCCAAAAATACTAGCAACCCATGATAGGCCTCGGGTGAACCTAGGCCATAGATGCAGGAGACACTGGCCACGATGATGACGTCGTTCCGTTCGAGCAACGACCGGGTCGCCGCATGCCGAAGTTTGTCGATCTCCTCATTGATCGCCGAATCTTTCTCGATAAAAAGATCCTTGGACGGCACGTAGGCCTCTGGCTGGTAGTAGTCGTAGTAGGAGACGAAGTACTCCACCGCGTTGTGCGGAAAAATCTCCCTCATCTCCGAAAAAAGCTGGGCGGCCAGGGTCTTGTTGGGGGCCATGATGAGGGTTGGTTTGTTCACGTTCTGAATGACGTGAGCCATCGTGAAGGTTTTTCCAGAACCCGTCACCCCAAGCAACGTTTGATGCCGTTCTCCCTTAAGGACTCCCTCGGTCAACTGTTTGATCGCCTCAGGCTGGTCCCCTTTGGGGACAAAGTCGGAGATGAGTTGAAAAGGTATCATGGTTTATTCCCTGAACGAATTTTCTGAATCATTTGAGTCATCCCCACCCTTATTTTTAAGGCTAAACCTGCTAATTGGGCCAGGTCCAAAGAATCCCTCATCTCTTGCCGAATGAGTGAGAAATTCCTCCAAAGTCATGCGGCGTGGGAGCGAGGGTCCCTTAAGTCTTTTCGCGTAACTTATCTTCTCCAACCGCTTTGCCAGGGTCGGCAGATGGGGAATTTGATGGCATGATCCCCCAATCGTTTCGATAGGTGGTTGATAATCCAAAGACGCAGCCCTTCATCCGATTGAACGTTGTCCATCGAGCACCCCTTTCACAAAGGCCTTGAACTTCGGGTTTCGGTATCGGCCCAAATAAGTCTTGAGTTGCTTCTTATTTAATTTTTCCGTCGCAATATCGGAATAAACATTGAACGAAAATTTATGCCCCAATTGGTAAAAATAAAGGGTGTCCAAAAAAGCCTTCTCCGGATCGGCCAAACGAACTGCGCCGTCCCAAACGTCATACCCAAACCAGAGGTTCCGCCCCACCATCCGTGAGGCGTACCCTAGGTGAACCACGGTTCCAAATGAGGACTCGTAGAGACGGGTCTTACCAATTTTCACGGCATAAACGGTTTTCTGCGGGATGTTGCCGATCAGCCTATGTTTCGCCAAAACGGTCCCGAGGCTCAAGGCCGATTGAGGCCCAAGACGTTGCGAAAGCCATTCCAAATCAAAATCTTTGGCCACATAAAACCCCCGGCAAAACCGACGTAAAATCCCTGAAGAGAGAAACGGTTTCAATCTCCGGTTAAAACTGAGGGGGCTCGACGTCAAAAACAGATTGGCTAGGTCGTAGGTGGAAAAGACGCCGCGGTGTTTGGCCGTCAATGATTGAAGAAGGGACAGCCTTTCTGTGTCAATATTCATATTGACACTAATTATCTAATTTATGATATTAAATGTCAATATGAAAAATAGCTCTAGCCATTGGCATTTTTAAAACCCCTTGACGATCCGCCATTCCATGACCATGTTTAGCCCAAGGAGACCCTCATGGCCTGGTTCAAACGTATTTCTTTGTTTTTGCTCGTCAATTTTTTGGTCATCATCACCCTTTCCTTCCTACTCCACCTCTTTGGGGTGAGACCTTATTTGACTCGATATGGGATTGATTACAATCAATTGGCTTTGTTTGCCCTGATCTGGGGGATGGGCGGGGCATTTATCTCGTTGGCCCTCTCGCGGCAGATGGCCAAGTGGTTGATGGGGGTGAAGGTGATTGATCAGGAAACTCGGGATCCCGAATTGCGGGACCTTGTCCAAATGGTACATCACCTAGCCCGCAGTGCTGGCCTAACAACCTTGCCGCAGGTAGGTATTTATGAATCTCCCGAACCCAACGCCTTTGCCACCGGGCCTTCCAGGTCCCGGTCGTTGGTGGCTGTTTCCAGTGGCTTGCTGCAACGAATGAATCCCAGTGAATTGGAAGGTGTTTTAGGACATGAGATCACCCATATCACTAACGGCGACATGGTGACGATGACCCTACTGCAAGGCGTGGTAAATGCCTTTGTCATCTTCTTGGCGCGGGCCATTGCCTTTGCGATCACGCAGGCGGGCCGGGATCGGGACGATAACCGTCGATCCGGTTTTGGGAGTTATTTCTTGGTCCAGTTTACCCTAGAAATCGTCTTTATGATGTTGGGGTCCATCGTTGTCGCCGCATTTTCTCGGTATCGTGAATTTCGGGCCGACGCCGGCGGGGCGCGCCTGGCAGGACGTGAAAAAATGGTGGGGGCCTTGCAGGCCTTACAACGGACCTTTGACGTGGTGGACCCGCGGGCACCGAAGGCCCTGCAGATCTTTAAAATCTCGAGTCGATCGTCTGGTTGGTTGCGGTTATTTGCAACCCATCCAGCATTGGATGAACGGATTCGTCGTTTACAATCACCGCACAATATCCCGTAGCGCACCCATCAATTGCGGATACCGAAAATGATAACCGGCCTGGATTAATTTTTGAGGGATCGCCTTCTGGCCGGCGAGCACCAATTCCGACATCTCACCTAGCAGAGGTTTCAAAACCCAGGCCGGGGTTGTCACCCACGCGGGACGGTGCATGACTTCTCCTAACACACGGCAAAATTCCTCCATCCTCACCGGGTCCGGTGCCGCCACGTTGATGGCGCCGCTCAAACCAGTTTGCTGTAAGGCAAAAAGAATAATGCCCAAAACATCCTCACGATGAATCCAAGGAAACCATTGCTTGCCAGACCCCAACGGTCCGCCCACACCCATCTTGAAAGGTAAGAGCATCTTGCCTAAGGCACCACCCTCTGGGCCCAGCACAATGCCGATGCGCAGACACACTACCCGAACCTCCAAGGCTTGCGCCTGATGGGCCTCCTGCTCCCAACGATGGCACGTGTCCGCGAGGAAACCACTACCTTGATCCCGTGTTTCCAAGACATCACCTTCCGGGACATCCCCATAAAATCCCACCGCCGAGGCATTGATGAGGACGGCAGGTCTTTTTTTGGCCTGGGCCATGGCTTGGATCAAGGCCTGCGTGCCCTGAATGCGACTCTGCAAAATTTTTTCTTTTTGCGCCGAGCTCCAGCGCTGCGCGGCAATCGGCTCTCCGGCGAGGTTAATGACGGCATCTACCGTGGTCATGCGCTGGGCCAGGGGGTCAAGACTCATGCCATCCCATGGGATCACTTCCAATCGATCGTCTGACCTCTTGTGAGACAGGCGGGCAGGATCACGTGTCAACAAAATCACCCGATGCCCCTGCGCCAGCAACTCATGACGCAACGGGGTCCCGATGAATCCGGTGCCACCGGTCAAAATGATCCTCATGGATTGGGTTTAACCATTTTCCCCGATGTTGGCAACCGTGTTGTGGGGGGTGTTGTAGGGGCGACCCACCGGGACGCCCCTACAAAAACGAAAATTAAGGCAAAAATCGATTCCGCAATTCCGCAGAAACCATCGGACAAACCTCTTGTGGCCGGGCAAACAACCGATACCTCACCCGCGCCACAAAATCATAACCTCTATCCAACAGCGCAGCAGGCAATAGGCTCAAGGCACGACCAAGACACCGCCACCCTCCCCCCACCTGCTCCAACACATAGAGCACGGCCTCTGAACGGCACAACAAAACCCCACGGGCCGTCTTGACCACAATACTATCGGGCAACGCCTGACGCCGTTCCGGTGCAATTTCCGCCTGAAACGTGTCTCCACCCAACGGGGCAAACCGAAACCGCCCGGCCTCCCGGTCCAGCCATAAAATCAGGCGAACATAACGATGACATAGGCCGCACGAGCCGTCATAAAAAATGGTCTGCATATTTCACCTCGTATCAAGTCCTTGCGACAATATCCTGAATCACATTGCGTTTTAAGATCGAAGACACCGTCAAGACACTGGCAAGTAGGGCCCCGGCAATTCCATCGGTCACAATATCCTGCCCGGTCAGGAAAAGATTTTTGATCGGGGTGTGGGGACGGAGCCAGGACTGGCGAAAACGCTGCGGCGTGTGGTCGAGGCCGTAGATCTCACCTTGGGCATAGTTGGCAAAATGTTGGGTCGATAGCGGCGTCGAGAGTTCCGCGTGATCCACGGCCCCGCGTATTTGGGGGAGATGGCGGTCAATCTGCTCGAAGAGCCGTTCGGTGAGATTCGCCTTGCAGGCCTCGTAGTCACCGCCCCGTTTTTGCCAAGGGGATTGTGCCCACTTTTGAAACCAACCGTAGGGGGCAAAACCAATCGCCTCCATCGTGGCCGTGCCCGGATGATGGCTGTCCCAATCCGGATCCTTCGCGGACGGAAACGAAAGATAGGTCACCGGCAAAGGCCCTGATGGATCCTCGCGGTAGCGCACCAGATTGGCGTCATGATCGTAGCCGGGGAAGATCCAGTAGTTCGCCTTGCCCAGGCCCAACTCACGCGCCGTCTTCTTGAGCCCGAGGTAGAGACAAATATGCGCCGAGGAAGGATGGACCTGCGTGACCTTGGGCAAGAGTCGATGACGTTCGATCACCTTGGGATCGAGCAACTTTCCATAGGTATTGATCACCCCGGCATCACTGATGACCAGCGGGGCCCGCAGTTCCTCACCATTCTTGAGCCGGACCCCGAGGGCCTGATCGTTTGCGACCAAAATCTTCTCCACCTCGGCATGCACCAAAATACGCCCACCGGCCTGCTCGATCACGGGGGCAATCGTGTTGACAAAACTCGCCGAGCCGCCCACGGGGTAACAACCGCCCTCGAAATAATGTTTCACCACCATGGCGTGGATCACAAAACTCGATTGTTTGGGCGGCAGGCCATAGTCCCCATATTGCGTGGTCAGCACACCGATCAATTTTTCATTTTTTGTTAGCTTGGCAAGAACCTCCCAGGTCGTTTGGTCGGAGAATTTTTGAAAGGTTCTCCCCAAAAAGGGGGCGGCCAATCGTCCCATCCAGGGAGGCATTGCGCGTTCCGTAAAAAAACCGCGCGCCGACCGGGTGGCCTGGATCACTAGGGCCAGATAACCTTCGATCGCCGCACGTTCTTGGGGAAAATAATCAATCAAACGCCGCTGCAAATTCTCCAACCCGACCACAAACTCGTACGTTTGATCGGGAAAGATTGCCCGGTCATAGACCTCGCCCAACGGGTTCCACTGCAAGGCCCCAGCGGTGATGTCATCAAAGACCCGCCGCAGAAAGGCCCCCTTACGTTCCACCTCTCCCACGTAATGCACCCCAACATCCCACTCGTAGTTCTTCCGCTTAAACGTGTGGGTAAATCCCCCCGCCACATAGTGCCGCTCCAAAACCAGCACCGCCTTCCCAGCCTTCGCCAACAAGGCTGCCACCCCAAGCCCACCGATACCGGAGCCAATGACAATGGCATCAAATGGCCCTTGGGCGCGATCGCTGCGGTAAGTTTGATAACCCATAGCGGGGGGTCCTAACATGGGACCAACACACCCGAAAGTTTTTTCTCCCCGATTGACAAAGCTGGAGAGCCATCTCATAAGGTTGCTATGAATCAACCGGCCCCGCCAAAACTAGCCGCCCCCGGAGCAGGACTGCCGCTTTGGCAACTCATCGCCCTCCGGTATTTCTTTTTCCCGCGCTACGTAAAAAAGATGACCTGGGAATCCTCCCAAGTCTTTTTTAAGAAGCAAGGCGACAATATCCTCGGGATCGCACGGGCCCTGAATCCGGAATCGCTCACCCAACAAGTGTTGGTCAAACCCATCATCGGGATCGAAGACAGTTCGCGCTATTGGTCCGTCTCCATGGTGATGGAGCATCTCATCATTGTCGGGACCCAGATGGCCGATGGGATCATTGAGATGACCCATGGCCGGGTTCCCAAAAAAGAGGCCAACACCGCCACGGTGAAACCCTTTGAAAACCGGCCCGCCGCCGTGATCATTCCCAAATATCAAGATTTTCTGGAAAATTTTCTGAAGCGAACCACGCAAGGCATCGGCGACAGGCAATCCGAACAAAGATTTCTTCATCCCTGGTTCGGCCCCTTAAAGGCCAGCCAGTGGATCGCCTTGGCCGCCATCCATCAGCAGATTCATCACAAACAGGCCGTAGCCATTACCAAGGGGATGTCATGAAAAAAATTCTATGGGTTGGTGTCTTGTTCCTATCATCGGTCGCCTTCGCTGCACCCAAACTGGCCGAACTGACGCGTATCTACGACCAACAAAACGCCGCGATGGCCTCGGGGGATATGGAGCGGATCTTGTTGTTTCGCACGGCCAAGACAAAGACGGAAATCAAGGCGTATCTCAAGACACCCCAAGACAGGAAGGAGCTGTTGGAGATGTCCAAGGCGATGGTCCCGATTTCTTACACCATCGATCAACAAGACATTTCAGACAAAAAAGCCACCCTCTACCTGACCGGCACCTTCCACTCCATGGAACCAAAAAAGAAAGGCAAGGAAATCCGCCAAGAGATGTTGATTTTTTACACCAAGGAAGGCGGCCAATGGAAGATTGATAACCTCATTTTTGCCGGTGATCCGGACAAGGTGAAGCGTTCCCCCAACGATCGACTGGAGCCCGAGAGCCACTTCCGCCTGGACGCCTCCACCCATGTGGGCGGACGACTAGTTCAGGTCAAATTTGAGAAGGATCACACCTTGCTCGCCATCCGGGTCCTCGATGAAGAGATTCTGCTCTTCTTCCCGGCCAAGGAGCTTTTGGAGAAAAGCGGTTTTCACACCAATAAACTGGTCCCAGGCCAATTGATCGAGGCCACCGGTTGCCCTCACAAAAGTAATTCGCGAAAAATACTGGGCAGGAATCTGAGTCTCATAAAATAACTGTTGCTCAACAGCTGGAAGTTGTCTCCCGACGCGCCCGGACTACCGCTTCCGTCACTAGGGCATCATCGGATAGGTGGGGCAAGGTCACTTGAAGCCTGTCATCGGCGGCCATCGCCCGTCCAATGGAACTTCTTGCCCCCGGATGACGGGCCCAGGAGCGTCGGGCCAGGCCGTTGGCGACATCCCACTCAAACATCATTTCAATCCGACGGTCGACCTCGGCGCTCCCATCCAACAACATCGCGAAACCGCCGTTGATCACCTCGCCCCAACCGACCCCGCCGCCATTGTGAAGACTAGTTATCAAAAAGAGATGTATTTACATTTTTAAGTTAGTATTATGTGATAATTATCACGTTTTAATAACTTATCTATTGAAATCGGGGTCCATTTGAGGTAAAAGGACCTTATGCACCGCGATCTTTATCAAAAATTACAGGAATGGAAGGCCTCAAACCGGCGAAAACCATTGATTCTGCAAGGGGCAAGACAGGTCGGAAAGACCTATTTGTTGAAAGAATTCGGCAAAAACGAATATGCAGACCTCGCCTATTTCAACTTTGAAGAAGATCCGGGCTTGAAAGGATATTTTCAAGGATCGCTCCTGCCGGAAAAACTTCTGCAAAAATTGTCGATCCATCGGGGAAAAAAGATCGAGCCGAAAACGACGCTGATTTTTTTTGACGAAATCCAGGAATGTTCCCAGGCCTTGAACAGCTTGAAATATTTTTGCGAACAGGCGGGTGATTATCATCTGGTATCGGCGGGCTCCCTGCTTGGGGTCCAGCTGGGTCATCAACAGTCATTTCCGGTCGGGAAGGTTAACTTTTTGCATCTCTACCCTTTGAATTTTTTAGAATTTTTGGCGGCTCAGGGTAAACCTCATTTGAAAAATTTAATCGCAGGACTCGACTCTTTCCAACCTCTTGACGGGCCGATCCATGACGAATTGACGGAAGAACTTCGTTTTTATTTTGCGATCGGCGGCATGCCGGAGGCGGTGGCCCACTATGCCGTCCACCGGGATCTCCCAGAAGTCCGAGTCATCCAAAAGGAAATTCTCAACGCCTACCTGCTAGACTTTGCCAAACATGCCAGTCCCTCCGAGGTAATGAAAATCGCCGCCGTGTGGGAATCCATTCCGGCGCAATTGGCCAAAGAGAACAAAAAATTTATTTTCTCGGCCCTAAAACAAAGCGCCCGCGCCCGGGAATATGAAACGGCCATCCAATGGCTGGTGAATGCGGGACTTGCCCTCAAGGTGAGGAACGTCTCCAAGCCGAACCTGCCCCTGGCAAGCTACGCGGATCCCGGCGCCTTCAAGCTCTATGGACTCGATGTGGGTCTACTGGCCGCCATGTCGCAACTGGTCCCGCAAACTATTCTGCAAGGAGACCGGCTGTTCACCGAATTCAAAGGGGCCCTCACGGAAAACTACGTCGCCCAAGAACTCACGGCCAGGCACGACCAGGCCCTTTACCACTGGACTAGCCCTGGAACGGCCGAGGTCGATTTTCTCCTGGAGCATGAAGGGGAAATTTTCCCGTTGGAGGTCAAGGCAGGCATGAGCCATAAGACTAGGAGCTTGCGTGTGTATGGAGACACCTATCATCCAAAAATACTGTCGCGAACTTCCATGATGAACCTAAAACAAGACGGAGGGATCATTAACTACCCTCTCTACGCCGTCGCGCGCTTTCCGAAAAAATAAAAAACCTAAATTCCGCACCTAAATAAGCAAAAAAAGCCCTCACCCCCGCATCAGCTCTCGCTTTTGCGGGGGTTCTGTTTTAAAAATTCTTTCACCCTAATGAACGATTTTTCAAACAGAAAA
>JAHFST010000028.1 GCA_023265625.1 Deltaproteobacteria bacterium
CCTTTTTAGTTAGGGGATCGACTTTACTGAAAGAATTATGTGGCGCAGGAATTAAAAAAGGTTACTGTTTTCGAGGAGGATTCAGGTCTGGGCCACATAACGATGAACACCACAGAAGAATTAAAAGTGGGGGAATTTAAGCCCGAGTTTGTCGGCAAAATGCAGTTCTACTTGGCTGCTCTGGATGATCAAGAACGTATGCAGGATGAACGTCCTTCTATCGGTATGATCCTTTGCCGAACCAAGGACAGGGCCATCGTCGAATACGCCTTACGGGAGAGCAAGAAGCCGATCGGTGTGGCTTCTTACCAAATCGTGAAGCGTCTTCCAAAGGCGTTGGCCAACGAATTGCCGGAACCAAAAGAAATCGAGAAGTTGCTGATGGATTTAAATGATGAGCGAAAGAAAATTTTGTAAGAGGAAGCGGAGTAGTTTATGGTTCAGTACCTGTTAGACTCCAATTTTCTCGTGGCCTTGATCGATGAAGCCGATGTCCATCACAACCGTGCCACGCGGCTGCTGGAAAAAATCACCGCTGAAGACGCCGAGTTTTTTGTAAGCGATCTCTTGATCAACGAAGTGCTGAGTGTCTTTGCCAAACGCTGCGAACAAAAGAAAAAAGAACGGGATTTTCCCTCTTTGGTGCGAAAGTTCCAAACGGCCTTGCGAGGCTATCCCGTCCTTTGTCTCTACGAGTTGGTGGCAAAACAGCTCGGCTCACTCATTGATCTCATGGTGCACCATCGCGCCCGATTTAATTTTCACGATGCCTTGCTGCTGACATTTTTGAAAGAACTCCCGGAGATGCGCTTGGTCACCTTCGATCAGGATTTTGGTGGCATCGGGTCGTTGAAGGTAATTGGCTAGGTATCAGGATCTCTGGGGCCATAGCAGGAAGGATAAAAATCTTTTCCGAATGGGTCCACGTGCAATTCTGACCAGTAATGGATGAGCTTCTTTCGTGAAACCTTCCCACCCTTGAGACCAAAATTAATCTTCTGTTCCAAGCAACATTTCCGCCTCACCCACCGATGACTTGTTGTGAATTCTTTAGCGGCGGTACGCAGCCAATTTCTTTGGGCCCTTGAAGGACGATTGCTCCAGCAAGCTGTGGCCTCGGGAGATAAAGCTGCTTGGGCGCCAGTCTTGGCCCCGGATCATGGCCAAACTGGGCGATTGTTCTCCCCTCTCTTTGGGAGGAGCCTCCAATCACGATCCTATCCTGAGCTTGGTCTCTTCATCCAGGGGGCCACGGGGGGGGTGAGATCGGAGATAAGGCCCAAGAGTTTCTGGCAAAAACAGCCTTATTGAGAAGATGTGGGTTTCATACTCCGATGCGTCTGGTCCTTGCCGAGGGTTTCTTTGACCCCCTGTTTGAGTCGCTGCAATTCGGCCACACGATCCGAGAGGCCGCGGCCATGACCACCGATGTGACCGCTGAGGGGTATCAGAATTTTGTGGCCACTCGCGGGTGGTTACCATGGAACCTACTGGGGAGTCTCGAGAGCCTGCTCCATCTCTTTGGCGACCGCCCTCTGGCCATTCGATCCTCGGCATCTGGTGACCCCCGTGGTACTGGGATTTTTTTCTCCAGGTATGCACCCAACCGTCTCGATGCCGTTGTTCCAGCCCTCTGCGAGGTCGTTGCCAGTAACTTCAGCCCCGATGCAGTTCTATTCCGCGAGCGGACCGGTGCGAGTGGCGCCTTTGGTGTGATCCTGGAACCTCTCATTGCCCAACCCATCGATGACACTGGAACCATCGCACCGATCCTCTCAGGCATGGGGTATACCTCCACCGCCTCCGGGCCCGGATATATTCGCGTCGGAGTGGGATTGGGAGGAGGGGTAAGTCAAAGGGATGCGGAGCGTATCTCCCGAAGTGATCTGGCCCCTTTCCAGGGAAATCTTGGCAAATACATTTTTGAGACAACTTATGAAATGGTTAGCGGACGGTCACTGGCCAGGGATTCAGGACTTCTACGGGTTACAGGTGGACAACCAACCAATCATTGGAGTGTCGCTGTTTTTGATCCCGAAGAACCGCCGAATTATTTGTCAACGTTCGCTTGTCACAAACGAGAACCGGTGATGGATAACCTCCATGTCCTGAATCTATTCCCTCTATTCGATGCGCTGGAGGCCTTGGAGACGGCCATGGGCATCCCCCAATATTTTGAGTGGGCCCTGACTCTGAGAGTTGTGGAAAAATTCCCCCGAGTGGTGGAGCCAACCTTCTGGATCACCCAGATTGCCGATGTAGATCCGGTCACCGATGCGTTGGATTGGGGGACGGATCAAGACATTGTCGGGGAAGCCCTCTTGGTTCGTGGCACAGGTATTCGCATCTGCCAGGGAATCGTTTTTTGCGAGAAACCCCAAGACATCGAAAACCTTCGGCAATTCAATGCCCAACATCAAGGATACATGCTGGTCTATTCGTCCATTCTTACCACCAATGATGGCCTCATTAGGGGGATTCGGGAAGGGCATGAGTTCCATGTGTTGCACGTCCCTGATTTTTCCAACGCTACCGCGGTTTATGAACGGCAGGATTTCCGGCACAACAGTGATCCGGAAGAGCATTTTGGTGGAAAATTGCGCGCACTCGGTTTTTTCTTCGGCGTGCTTGACTGGAACATCTCCCAACCGCTTTTCGATCTCCAACGGTCAGCTACCACCGATCCTCAAACGGGACTAACTTACTACCCCGGCCCTGTGCGGGTCATCTCTCGAGAACAACAAAACAGGGCCAAAATAGCCGTTTTGGGCAAGTAAAACAGCTATTTAGTTGTTGATATTCCACCTTACATCAAATCCACCGGATCCACATTCACCAGCAACCGCACGGAGGAAGGAATGTGAGTTTGTTCCAACTCGCTCAAAGCCCGAGTCAAATGGGGGTGGAGTTGGGAGAATTGGGCGGTCTTGAGGAGCAGGTGCCAGCGGTAGGCGCCGCGCACCTTTTCCATGGGACACGGGGCGGGGCCTAAGACTTGTAAGGATATCTTGCCATCTCCAATTTTTTTAAATACCTGGGCCGCTCGCTCGGCGGCTGAGATCACCGGCAGGCGAGGGCCGGAAAATCGTACCTGGATCAAACGGCGATAGGGCGGGTAACCGGCCGCCTCGCGTTGCCGGAGTTCTCGTTCCAAAAAATCCTTGCCACCATGGAGCACTGCCTGCAAAGCGACATGTTCTGGGGAATAGGTCTGGACCAAAACTTTTCCTGGACGATCCTTGCGCCCGGCCCGACCAGCTACCTGCATGACCAATTGATAGGCCCGCTCCGAGGCGCGAAAGTCAGGCAAGTGGAGCGCCACATCGGCATCCAAAATCCCCACGAGGGTGATGAAGGGATAATCATGCCCCTTGGCGATAATCTGGGTCCCAATCAAGATATCCAATTCACGCGCGCGCATTTTTCCCAAAATCTGCTCCCACCCCTTGCGTGCCGTAATATCTCGATCCAGGCGGGCGATCCGTGCCGTCTGGAAAAAACTCTTCAGCTCTTCCTCCACCCGCTCGGTCCCGGTCCCTTGGGCGATCAGGCTGGGGATTTGGCATTGCGGACAGCGCACCGAGTAGGGCAGGGAATGATCGCAGTAATGACACAGCAATTTGCCCACGCCCTTGTGCCAGGTCAGGGTAATCTCGCAACCCGGACAGCGCGGACTAAAACCGCAACGAGGACAAAAGAGTGCCGGGGCATAACCGCGACGGTTTAAAAAAACCAGACTTTGTTCCTTGCGACGCAGATTTTCGCTCAGCATCTCCAACAACTCTTCCGAAAAAAGCCCGCTCGCCTTGCTACGACGATCGATCAACTGAATGTTGGGGAGCGGGATGCCGGAAGGGCGTTCTGGTAACTCCAAGAGTTGCAACTTGCCCAAGCGCGCCCGATGTAAAGATTCCAACGAAGGGGTCGCCGAACCCAGGACGACCAACGCCTGTTCGGTTTGACCGCGCCACAGGGCCAGGTCGCGGGCGTGGTAGCAAAATCGCTCGTCTTGTTTGAAGGAGGTGTCATGTTCCTCATCCACCACGATCAGTTGCAAGTTGCGAAAGGGGAGAAAGATCGACGAACGCGTCCCGATCGCAATCTGCACCTCGCCCCGGGCCACCTTCAACCACTCTCGATCCCGATCCGCCGCCGTCAGCCCGCTGTGATACAGGGCCAGCGGTTGGGCGAGGGCCCGGGTAAAACGATCCACCAACTGGGGTGTCAAACCAATCTCCGGCAATAAGATCAACACACTCCCACCCCGGGCCGTCACCTCGCGCGTGAGTTGCAAATAAATCTCCGTCTTGCCACTCCCCGTCACGCCATGGAGCAGGACATTATTTTTCCCCTGCCGAATATCTGCCAAAACCGCCTCCTGGCGTGCCGTCAGACAAGGGAACTGGTAGTCCGAGGTCAGTGGCACGCGCGCCTTCTTGAGACGCCGGTTCGACAGTGTTTGGCTCTTGAGCAATCCGGGTGGAAGGAAGTGACGAAACACCTCGCCAATGGGCGTAAGGTAATAGTGGGACGCAAAGGTGATCATCTGCAGCTGGGCCGCTGTCAGCAAGGGTTCCGGATCGATAATTTCTGCAATGGGCTTCAGTCCCTTCGGGGGTGGATTGTGATCGGGACGATAGAGACAACCGATCAACTTCCGCCTTCCCAGTGGAACTAACACTCGTTTTCCAGGAACCGCCTGTGCTATGAGTTCCGGCGGAATCGCATAGGTCAGCGGATGGGCCATGCGCGCCGGCAGTAAAACTTCAAAGAGAGCATCAGCCATGTTGAAGAAGTATCTTTTGCTCGGGTTATTGCCAAGCTTGTTTATTTTTACCATCGCCCGGGCACAAACAAGTCAGGAGCTTGTCATGAAAGAAGGAATGATCGCGGTCAATTTTACCCTACCGGATGCTACGGGCAAACCAATCACACTCAGTGCATTCCAAGGCAAGACGGTCATCTTAGTTTTTTATCCGGGGGATTTTACGGCGGTCTGCACCAAGCAGCTCTGTGACTACCGCGATAAGCTCCTGCTCCCAAAGGAGCGATACCAAGTACTGGGCATCAACGCCAATTCCGAAGAGAGCCACAAAAAATTCCAAGAAGAATACTCCCTCCCTTACCCCCTGCTCTCCGACCCGGAGAAAAAAGTCTGCAAACAATTCGGCATGACCACCTTTGGCATGGTGAGTCGCGGGGTGGTGATCATCGACCCGGAGGGTAAGATTCGCAAGATGGAGAAGGTCCTCCCCATCCTCCGCCCAAGCGCCGAGCGGATTCGGGAGATGTTGAGGGACGAGGGTTTGCTCTAATCATTTCAAATAAACACTCACCCCAATCAACACTAGAGGATCCCCCCACGGATGGAAGATGAGTTTTGCTGGCGCTGTGGCCGACTGATCACGCATCAAGTAGAGGGTCTCTCCTGTGCGATGCGGGGCAGCATGCACCATTCCCGCCCCACCAGCCAAGGCCACATGGGCGTTTCCCGAGAAGAAGTGCAAGACATGAAAGTCGGCATCCAGCGGAAGTTCAACTGCACCATCCTTGGCCCCGAATTGATGGGCTAAAAAGACTGCTCGGGCACGTTCCCGGTGGACCATCAAGTTAAAATCAAGGGCCTTATCCCCTGCCAAGACGCATTTTGTAACCCAGTCGCCTGAGAAAGAAACCACTTGAAACAACTCCGTAACATCCTGACTGCCATTCGCGCCATGATCGAGCCGGATCCCCTCGATATCCCACTGCGCCACCAGGAGGTGGCGATCGATACCGGGTAGCGGCGAAAAATCAACCTCACGATTGGGCGGCCCCCCTTCTACAGGGAGGGCACAAATCGGGGCGCTGCGAAACGAAAAGACAAATGTCGGGTCGGCGGCCGAAACCTCAGCGGCATCCTGGGGATGCCTCACCAATTCCGAGGTCGTCCCCAGTCCATTACTCCACCGCAATGGCTGTGGTTCTCCCACCGGCATAAACCGATAAATCGCTTGAGTCATATCACTTCCTCCTTAAGATACCTTCACCATCGCTTCAGGACCAAAAAGGTTGCGCATTTTCAGAAAAAAATCCAATTGACATATGCTTATAAAAATCATATTTTATAAGCATGGATACTTCACAGGAAACCGTTCACACCACCTTGAATCTTTCCACCCCCTTGATCCGTGAAGCCAAAAAGCTCTTTGCCGACCGCACCAAGACCGAGATCATCCACGAGGCCTTGGAGCGGCTGATCACCACCGAAAAACTCCTCAGACACCTGCAAAAATGGGCCGGGAAAGGTCACTTTAAGGATTACGAGTCCGCTCCATGAATCGATTCGTAGTGCCGGACACAAACTTCCTGTTCGCGATTTACAACGAGGGGCGGTTCCTGGCTGATTATTCCGAGATTGTCAGAAGCCATATTGTTCGTTATAGCGCCGTGGTGCTGCAAGAGTTTGCCAGAGGGGCCCACGACAAAACCTCCAAAAAGATCGCCCGCGAGCTGCTCGACTTATCGGTGGGGAAGGTCGTGACGCCGACAGAACGACATTGGGCCGTCTGCGGTGAGGTCAGTCAGAAATTGTTAAAAGGGAGAAAAAAAACTCGCGAAGAGGTTGGCTTGTTGCAAAATGACATTTTAATCGCCCTATCCGTGCGGGAAGTGGGCGGGTCGCTCTTGACGCAAGACAGCGATTTTTCCGTCATTCAACGCCATGTGGCATTTGATTGTGTGCAATTCTAAACCTGGATCGTTATGATGCGACTCGCCAAATTTCTCGCCCAACAAGGGATCACCTCCCGCCGCAAGGCGGAGGAACTGATTGCCACCGGCCAGGTCACTGTCAACGGCGAGGTGATTCGCCAGCAGGGGACGCAGGTCGATCCGCAAAAAGATCGGGTCACTGTCTCCGGCAAATCGGTCTCGGCGCAAAAAGATCGGCCCCAGCTCATCCTGTTTCACAAGCCGCGCAATGTCTTGGTCACCAAACACGACCCGCAGGATCGCCCCACCATTTTTGACTACCTGAAGGACCTGCCAAATAATTTTAACCCGGTGGGCCGACTCGATTTTGACTCGGAGGGACTAGTGCTCCTCACCAATGATGGCGAACTCCTCCACCAGCTCGCCCATCCCTCTTTTGAGGTCACCAAGGTGTACGAGGTTAAGGTGGGATTTGCGGGGGCAAAAACCTTGGCCGAAGCCGTCCAGCAACTACGCCAAGGCGTCTCCTTAGAAGATGGCCCAGCCCAGCCCGACCACATCACCCTGCTCAAGGAGAATCCCCACAACCAATGGATCCAGATCAACCTCCACCAGGGGCGCAATCGGATCATTCGTCGGATGTGCGAAGCGGTCGGACTGAAGGTACTCCGCCTAAAGCGCGTGGCCATTGGCCCCTACCAGATGGGGGACCTCCCGCCGGGTCGCTGGCGGCAAGAAACCCAGAAAACTCTCCAGACTGGGGACCAGACCCCTCAGAAGCCCTCGGGCCGTAAATCAAATAAACCATTATATTCTAAATAGTTACAAGCCTAAAAAACTGGCCCCCTGCTTGCATTATCTATTGTCAGGAGGCTGTTCATGACGACTAAAATGGTGCGATGTCTGACGATGCTTTTCCTGGGGTTGAGCCTGGCGGCCTGCCAGACCCAAAGTGGCAGCTCCAACACCCCATCGCCAAACAGCAATATCTCCGTAGCCGAAGGAGGAACGAGCAACCTGCTTGCCAAGTCGTGGCAAGATACCCCCGTCCCATTTTTTATTAGCAAGAATGTCCCGGACCGCCTGGTCGCACCCATTTTGGATAGCTTCTCCCGTTGGGAACAAGCCGCTGGGAAAAAAATGTTTGATTACCAAGGTCGCGCTGATTCCACGCAACACAGCTACGACGGTCAGAATGTCGTCTACTGGGATAAAAATCCCAACCCCAAGGGTTTTTTGGGAGAAACCTTTTTTATGACCTTGGGCAAAGATGACCTGATGGAGGCCGACATCGTCTTCTTTGGTAATCCCGAGCAATACTCCGCCCTCGAGTGCCCCAGTGGCGCCTCGCACTGCACCAGTAACGCCGGTAAATATGACGTGACCACCACCGCCCTCCATGAAATCGGCCACTTTTTAGGATTCGAACACAGCCATGCGGCCGGGGACATCATGAATCCGGACTTCGGGATGGATTCCGTGATCCACAACCTGGATGCCAATCTAGTGGCCCAACTGCAAGGTCTCTACAACCCAACCACCATGGCCAGTAAGTAGATTTCATTTACTCTCATGATAAAACATGTTGAGGATTGATCCATGCCAAGCCATCCTCTCATTCACCCACTGGGCCTCATCGCCTCGCTCTTGTTACCACTCTTCAATATCCCACTGATGATACGAATCATCAAACGCCGTTCCTCAGACGACATCAGTCTAGTCTGGGCCTTGGGAGTTTTTACCTGCATGGTCCTGATACTCCCGAGCGGCCTGGCCTCCGTCGACTTCACCTTTCGGATCTTTTCGATACTCAACCTGGTCTTCTTCAGCGGGGTGGTTTTTTTGGTGCTATGGTATCGATGGAAACGAGGATAGTTTTGCTTCATTGGCGGCGGCCAACATCTTAAAATCCCGAGAAATCTGCGCATGTTGTTGCACTTGGGACCAAAAAGTGCGCGCCGCGGCCAAGGCGGTGTTCCATACATCCCTCTCAAAAAATTTTGGCGGGGCGGGGTCAAAGTCTCTGACGACCAATTGGTTTTGCTGAGGGGCATACATCATGGGAAGCATGTCATACACTGGAGCTAGTCCGATAATTTTTTCCCCCTCGCAGAAAAAAGAGAGGTTGCCGTGATGTCGGTCGGTATTCCCGATCAACCTGCCAAACACATCGAGCCAAACAATATCTTGATAGGCCGCTTGATCAATTTTTTTCTGGCGGAATAATGATTCGGCTGTCTCCGCCCAAGATTTGAGTTGGCCAACAAACTCTAAATCAAGGGCTCGCAACGATATAATACCACGACGGCCGTGAGAAATATTTCGGTCAAAGCGTTCCATCTCCAAAAAAAGCCGGCCTTCACCCCTGATGAGACAAGACTTAAGAGAAGTTCGTCCCTGTTTCATCAAGACTTCATGAGCCATATGTTCGCAAATCAAGAGATCCGAGACACGATGGCTGATCGCATCCGCAACCGGAGGCGAGAATTTCACCATGACGGAAAGTAATCCCCCTTTTGTCCGGCGAATCGAGAGAAATTTGGGTTGCTCTCCCGCAGCTGATGAGCCCGGTATCCCTTTAGATAAGACCTGCTCGGCCATCCGCGGATAGGCCTTTTCTCTATCGACTTCAGCAATGACATCCAATCGGCTTAGACGATTTGCCAAATAAACATCGCTAGACCTTTCTCCGATAATAAAATTGCCAATCAGGTCCCATCCATAGCGCACCAGATAGAGGAGGCATTGATCGTCCGTCCACCTAGAAATATCTTCCGGAAGCCCTAAGTCCGGATGAAGCCGGGGAACAAGCCTTCCTAAAAACCCTGCAGGCCGCAAGTCTTCAAAAAAATAAGGAAGTCCTTGATAAATTCGACTCGAGAACATTTCCGTATGTGATTTTAGATAAAAACCTTGAGGGAAAATAGGATAGAGCGTGGCCGCAAGAGTTTGCGTGCCTTTCTCATCGATGACCACAATAGGAATCTCCGGCTTGCCCCAATCACCCAGTCGAGAATAAGCGTAACGAGTTTCACGACCGCTCCCCATACGAATGATCGAGTTTTGACCGCTCCCGATCAGTCGCGAAAAGGTTGGTTGACTCATATCGAGAAATTCACACAGATCCTTAGCTTTCAAGGGCCCCGATTGTGCCAAATGCTTCAGAAGCTTTTCCAAAATAAGTGGGCGATTCAAAACAGGTGTCTTTGACATTCATTTAGAATAGATGAATGAATAATAATTATCAATATATATCATATAGTTACTTATTTTTATTGTGCTATTTAGAATAGATAAAATTCCACTAGTGTCCCAACGTTAGTTGAATAAATTCAGTTGGTTAGTAGACTCACCTTCAGACATTGTATAATCATCACCCGCCAAGGCCTGTAGAATGGGCATTTTCTCGAAGATGTTGACGCT
>JAHFST010000029.1 GCA_023265625.1 Deltaproteobacteria bacterium
AATCACGTTGGTCTCGCAAAAGAGCTTCGCAACCTCTCCAATGCGCCGGATATTCTCGGTGCGATCCTCCGGGGAAAACCCCAAATTTTTGTTGAGCCCGTGACGGATATTGTCACCATCCAGTACGGCGGCGTTCTTGCCGTTTTCCACCAGGGCCAATTCCAACTCGCGTGCCACGGTTGATTTACCAGAGGCCGAAAGCCCCGTAAACCAAATGACGGCGCCCTTCTGCTTCAATTTATCCTCACGCGCCTCGGCCGTGAGCTTGCCATGATGCCAATGAATATTTTGACTGACCGGTTGTTGACTCATCGTAGGGTCTCCTTTGGGGCCTCTTTTCGGCGATTTTACCGACGAGTGCAAGGGGTTTTAACCGAGCGCCAAAACCTGCTGGCTCAACACGACTGGACGGCTCAAACGTTTCAAAAGGTCATTTGGATCCTGAACTGTATGCCAATTTTCCGCATACCAATGAATCTTTTCGTACCGGTCCGATCTCTCTGGAAAATCGGAACAGTGTTTTTCCAGGTAAGGCACCATCCCTTGAAAAATGGCTCTGATGGCGGACTTTAACCCATTCAAGTAGGTACCAGATGGGTTAATCGTGGCAGCATTGTAAAATGCATCACGGGCGGCAAAGGCCAAACAGTCCATCACATCGGGGAAGGTAGTCGGGTGAAAACAGATCTTTTCCCCAGCAACATTGTCAAAATGAAGCCCAAAATCAGGCAAATATTTGGCAAATCTACGAAGACGTGGCAAAACCTCCATCGCGGGGTGCCGAGAGACGTAATGGCCCAAATGGATATGCCACGGTCGTTCTCGGCGCGGGATCATGGACATGGCCGTGGCGTGAATATAAACATCGTGAAGATAGCTCGTGAGGGGGTGTACCTTACTACGCGTGTCAGCCACATAAGTTTTGCGGATGGGAAGGGCTCCCGGATGGGTCCCATCCAAGCGCATGCCTTCTAACTCCGCTTCGGTGGACTCCCAAACCGGCCGCAATACGACTTTATCCTCCGCCTGCATCCCGATTAATTTTTGATGCTGCTCCAAGACCGTTTCCCAGAGTGTCCGGGTAACAACCCAAACCCTTAATCGATCGCCAGATAATTCCCAAAGCCGGACCTTCCCCTCGAGCAAAAACTGGGGCAATTCAAAAAGTTGCCAAGCGGCCTTGTCAAAACAAACTTCGCTGAGGGGAAATTCGAGACGAATCGCATGTGAGGAAAGGGGTGAAACGGAGCGCTGCCCCAAACTGTGCACCACAGCCTGACCGAGCGGATTCGTTTCAAAGTTTGGGAAAACCTCCTCCGCCCCCACCAAAGCAACATGACCGTCCTCAAGCCTCCAACCCAGATGAATCGCCATGGCAAAAACATAGAGGTCGGTGTAATCCCAAATAGATATTTTCCCCTGCTGAGCCAGCGCGGCATGGGGCTGAATCGGCACACTCCAAGCCAGACCACTCTTGTACCATTTTAATCCAGCTTGATGATGGTCCAACAATTCCTGATAGGGACGATTCTCGGCCGTAAATGAGTCCGCCGTCTGACCAAGGGTTGCCGCTAAATCGCGAAACACCCTCTGGCCATCGCGGCCGGGCTGCAAAGATTGGGGAACTGGGAGATTCCGAACAAACATCAAGGTGTCTTCCAGGATGGAGTAATACTCTCGCACCGTAGCCGCGGGGACGGCGCAATCACTATAAAATCTATTATCAACAACATACTTATATTACCGGATTTGCTCGTCATCGTACCTCCTCCGCAACAATCCCCTTATTTCACCGTGCACAAAGGCCAAACCGACCAGCGCGTATCTTAAGACCTCTTCCTTTTCGCCTTTCGATGGGTACTGAGCCGTTGCATAAGCCCCCTCGCTGTTCTCGGAAGAGGCCCGAAGAAACGTAAGACGCTCGTTTCCATGTGCCAATAAGCGGCGCCCCATCAGTAGGGTTGATTCCATGAAGACAATCTGACGATCTACCGCAGGGGGAACATAAACGGGTGGCCCGGTACCGGAATCAACCAAGCTGGGATAATAGACCACACGCGCCGTCATCTTGAGCCGCTCCGTGCTTGTTCTTGTCTCTTCCCCCAAGGTCTGCTCCACAACCCACTGCAGGCCCCAAACCCCATCGGTGTCGAAATCAAGCGTCCTCAGAGCCGCCAAGCGCATCCGATCGCTGCCGGGCAACAGGTAAAACCACTCCGTCCTCAAGGCAAGAATTCCGGGGGAACCCTCATCCTCCGGCTCGGCCGGCCCCACAAAACAAGAGAACCCGCCAAGCATATTCTTGGCCTCGATGTGCCTTACTGATGCCAGATACTCTCCTTGGGCCCGAGGAAGCGCCTCTCGAGTCATGCTTCTGAATAATCGCATGATCGGAACTAATTGTGTGTAGGGGAAAATCATATTGGCTGCGAGCCCTTCCGACGCCATGCGCCGCCACATCCCGCGTTCCTGGTTCGTCAAGAGAAGCGGGTCGGCCAATCTCTTCAAATCAGATGTGATAACGTCACCAAGAGCAGCCCTTTTTCTATCCGTAAAATCTGTTGTGACTCCCGCGGCGATTTTCGTGCCGACTTCCCTGAGCACGCCATAGCCCTCGTACATATACAAGATACTGTGCTCCGGTATCGGATTTTCTTTGCCCCACAGAGGCAGCAGCTGATGGGCGAGCGAGGTTGTCATCTCTTGATTCCTTTCTGGCGTCTGTCTGTTATCGGCAGCGGCCAGAAAAGTTGCTTGCGGGGGCAAACTTTTTTAAGCCCACTTGATCGAACACCCAATCGCGTGAGTAAGCGTAGGCAATAGGGACGTTGTACACTAAATTAACTAGCTCAAATTCCGCTTCATCCCAATCCCCATGAATGATCGATTTAGTTTACTTAGTGTACAACGTCCCCTATTTTGCGAAGTGAATCAATCTCCCGGGTGTAGTCGTGAGATCGTCACGCCCTGCGGGCTCACGATGACAGTCAAGACTTTTTGGGCTGCGGAATTTAGGTTCAGATGTGGGCGCAACTTTTTTTCTGTCCCTGACGAGAATCGGGGATGCTGGTCGCAAACCTGCCACAACTCTTGCCCGCCTACACTTGGGGTGAAACGCTGGACTGCCTTGGCGGGTTGATCCGCGCAGAACCGGCAGGACATTTTACCCTGGACAATGCCCGCTTCAAAGGCCTGTTAAACGGCCACCTTCGAGAGATGCAAGCAGGGACCACCGAGACAGCCCCCCTATCCGATTTCGCGGAACAGGCGCTCCTAGGGAAAATCCATGCCCTCGATTATGCGGACCTTTACGTCTTGACGATGGCGATCGCCACCGGCTGGCAGACGCCGGAGGTGGAGGTGCAACTCGTCAGTGTGAATGAGGTCTACCCTGAGGGTTTTGGAGAAACGGAATTGTCTCCCCTCGCGCGACTGGCCATCCAGCTTGTTGGACCGTTGGGGCATGTGCTGCGGGGCCCTTGGAATGCCGAGGTTCTTGACATGCCGCAGATGGCCTCCGGCGGGGCCGTTCGCACCTGGTCGATCGGGGAACAGGATCGGACGACCTTATCCATAACCGCGCTGACCGCCTGGCAGAAGATTTTGGAAAAAATCCAACAACACCTTGGCTTGGGGGAACAGGACCGTGTCACCCTCCACCCCGGGGTTCATTTTCGCGGCGCTCGCGTGAGGGAGATGCGCCAAAATAAGGAACACCCGGCCAGCCTCGTGACACGCTCCAAGTACGCGGCAGATATCCGAAGGCAGGAACGCCCGCTCCGGTTCTATCTGCATGACGTTTACTTTCACAGCGTCGTCATGGCCTGCGTGAGTTGGGAAAACCGTTTCCTATTTGATCATGTAGCCCAAACGTTGCAGGGCTCTCCTCTCTTGGAAGAATTCCCACAACTCAAACAATTCGTCAAAAAGAGTGTTGCTGACTTTGCCTCGGTCATGGCCGTTTTCGATGATCGCGTCTATCGGCTGGCCATTCGTAACTGCTACGACCTCTGCCACTGTCTGGCCGCCCAGATCCACACGGATCTGCAAGATATCTTGCGGGGTTGTCCCAAATCAGAGCAAGCGCAAACGACCCTGGCTTTAATCGCAAAGGGTAGTCGATTGTTTACCTCCCTGTACCATTCCCTAAAAGAGAGTCTGCCGGAGGCGCCTTGGAAAGCCAAGGCAGTGCTGGAACTTGGGCTCCTTGCTACCTGCTGGCTTGATTGGAATGACCCCCGCCAGCTCTTCGCGCAACGCGCCTTCACCGGGTCGTTGGTGGAAAATCGGATTGTGAACCGGCAGACTACAAACTTTTTGGCCACCTAAGTTATTTGACTCGCGTTAAGTGCTCAACCATCCCGCCCGGGAAAACAAGCTCGGTCACTTCGGTGATTCCGGAAGGATCTCACGGCGACAATGTTCCCGTGAGATCCTTCACTTCGTTCAGGATGACATTTCAGATATTCCCATTGAACAAAAAGATACAAAATGGGGTGCAATTTAGGATATTCAAATGCGTGGCTTTGCTTGACTCAAAACAGCCCCCCACCCCAAAGCGTCTCCAAAAAAGTGGCCCAAGGCAGGCAGCGGACCCCGTCCCGTGTGGTGGCCAGGGGGTCTTGACTGATGAGCAGGAAATTTTTACACCGTTTCTCCTCCGCCAGGGCCTTGAGTCCCCGGAAGTCTTTGGGAGAGACTCTTTGGGTCGCCTTCACCTCAATGGCGGTATGATCGCCAATCACAAAATCGACCTCCTGATCGTTGACCGATCGCCAAAAGGTCAGCGCGTCGGTGAGGCGCGCGTAGCTCAAGTAGGCGCGCAACTCCATCCCGATGAAATGTTCGAAGGCATTCCCGTAAAGATTGGAATTTCGGTCCAGAGTATCAACCTTGGCCAGACTATGGGAAACTCCGACATCGAAAAAATAGAACTTGGCCGTTTGGATGGCCTTCCGTTTCTTGGAAGCGGTCCAAGGAGGAAGTAAAAAGCCCATCAAAGTGTCTTCCAGGATGGAGTAATACTCTCGCACCGTAGCCGCGGGGACGGCGCAATCACTGGAGATGTCTGCAAAATTGAGCAACTGTCCGTTGGACAGGGCCGCCCCTTCCAGAAAACGGGCAAAGGCCGGGATCTTTCGCACCACCGCCTCCGCCTTGATTTCCTCGTAAAGGTAGGTTCGGGTATAGGCTTGCAGTTCTTCCGCTGGGTCTTGCCCTAAATAGACCTGGGGGAGTCCTCCAAATCGAAGGTAGCGATGCAAATCAAATTTTTTAATCTCACACCAGGAAAGGGGAAAGAGGTGTGCCATCCAGGCCCGTCCTGCCAAGAGATTGGCACGATCCCCTTTTAATTTACGGGCGCTGCTGCCGGTGAGCAGGAAGCGAATTTTAAATCTTTCGATGAGGCGGTGCACCTCATCCAACAACTCCGGAACCTTTTGAATCTCGTCGATCACCACGATCGAACGACGCGGCTCGGAACGCGCCAAGGACTCCAACTCCTGGGGGCGGGTGGAAAGGCGGAGATAGTGGTCTCCCTCCAAAAGATCGATGAGGGTCGCCTGGCCGGCCAGCTGCTGACGGATCAGGGTTGATTTTCCGGTACTACGCGGCCCCAGTAAAAAGAAGGACTTTTTCTGGAGCAGCTCGGCCAAATTGAGCCTCCGAATAATTTCCATATACAGCAATAGTAATCACTATAAAATCTATTATCAACAATATAATTGCTTTTTATGGTATCAGAATTCTCCCGGCAGCGGCAACCGGCCCACGAAGTGGATCTCATTTGACAATTTTAATAGCTCGCCAACCCGCTGGCCAGGGCTGCTTCGCAGAGTTTTTTATCAAGGCAGACAAAAACAACCGAACCTTCTTTCTCCTGCGCTACTGTGAGTGCAGAGGCTAGCTGTAAAGCATCTCCCGGTCGGAGCCCAAACTCCATCACTAGCCGACGGCTCTGCGTTAAAAGACCCTCATCGGGCCAAATGAGGGCTAGATGCGACTCGAGTCTTTGTGTCTGAAGACGAAGCCCGGTTAAAGCAGAGGGCTTGATGGATCCTTCGGTCAAGCGACGCGCGATTCCTGACTCCATCTCCACAAAGGTGAAAAAAGCGGTATACCCCGGTAGTCCTCCCTGCTTCGAGAGTTTTTCTTTCAGGGCGTTGGTTTGATCTTCCTGAAAAAGCAGTGTCAAAAGAGCCGAAGTATCCCAATAGTATATTGCCACCGCTAATGAACCTCTTCGTCACGTATTTTTCGGATGAGATCTGCAGAACTCGAGGTCCCCTTTTTAAGTGGGAGAGGATCCCATGCCAGGAGCGCCTTAAGATCCCCCCGAGGCAGACGCCCCACACGGTGAATCGGAACCAACTTGGCCACCGGACGGTTATGGTCGGTCACCAAAATTTCTTGCCCATTAACTACCTCTTCCATAATCGATGATAAAAAAGTCTTTAATTTAGATATGTTATATGATAACATAACCTTAATATAGTCTCATTGATGACCTATGTCAAGACTCAAAAATACCCGCTCACCCTCGTGCCGAGGATATTCAAAAGGGCAAGCGGCAACAGCCCTTCCAACCGAAGCCCATGACCTGGTCATATTTTTTTCTAGCAACAAAACTGGCGATGACTCGATAGAATGCCCCAAGGAGATGTTATGGCTTCCATTGGCGCATCTGATTTTATCCGGGCTCATAATGTCCTTTATACGTTTGTCGTAACCAATGGTATGAGTCGGAATGGGAGAAAATTCGCGGAACGATACCCTCCTACAACAACTACCTTCTGAGCCAAGGTGCCCAGACACTGGCCATCATCTGCCACACTAAGCCCACTTGATCGAACACCCAAGCGCGTGGGTAAGCGGGGCGCGGACGGGGCGGTGAGCTAGCAGGTCATCCAGGGCGTTGCGCAGGTCGTGCGACTTTACCTGCTTGGGGTTTTGCCAGTTGTCATCGATGCGGCCGTGATAGCGGAGCGCCCCGCCCTGGTCAAAGGCGTAGGCCTCCGGGGTGCAAGCGGCGTCGTAGGCGCGGGCCACTGACTGATCGGCGTCGCGCAGGTAGGGAAAGTTGAAGCCTTGTTCCTTCGCCCGGACCACCATCATGTCCAGACGATCCTCGGGGTAATTTTTTTCATCGTTGGCGTTGATCGCCACCAACTGCACCCCGCGCCTTTCATAATCTTTTTGAATTTGAATCAGTCGGTCTTCGTAGGCTTGGGCGTAGGGACAGTGATTGCAGGTAAACAAAACAATCAAAATCTTTTGGTCGGCAAAGCAACCCAGGTTGTAACGCTTGCCATCCACCCCCGGGAGATCAAAGTCGGGGGCCATCGCACCGATTTTTAATTGGCAATCAAACTTGGATTCCGTGGCCACGGCGGGAATTTAGACGGCGGCTGATTCATTGTCCAGCTCTTCTTCCTCATCGGCAAAGGCATAATCAAAATCTTCGGGTTCATCAGAACCTTGCTGGCCACCGCCAGACTGGTCTCTATCGTCACTGGCGGAGTCGCCCTGCCCACCTTGATGATCGGAGAGATTGCGCTCTTGCTCTGAAACAGCAGAGGCTCCTCGATCACGAACCGTCGTCTGGGCCGTCGTCTGCAGAGTCCCCCAACCAGATTCCTTCGATAATTTTAAAAACAAGGCTGGATTGACGGGAACAAAGGCCACTTCCTGAAAATCCTCTTCGGTCTTGCGGCCCCCATGAAAAACCATCGCACTGCCCATCCGCGCTTGACGGTGAGGGGCCGTCGGGGCATTCTCCGACCCATGTAAATAATGGGCCGTGCCTTGTTCGGAGCTGCTGGTTGAACCCAACGCCAAGATGACGGGTTCGTTCCTAGTCGAAAGAATCGGATCCGCACGTTGGAGGGTCACTTTGATACCATCAGAACCACTGGTACCAGCCACCAACGACAACTGAACGACGAGCCCCACAAACGAAGAGGACACGGAGCTGATGCCACGCACAGACTGGGCTCCCTCGCGTGATAGGCCCGACACCGGGGTCATCATGTCCCGCGCCGAGAGGAGAAAGAATATCTCCTGGGCCAACCTCACCTGAAGGATTGGATCCGACCTTAAACCTTGCAACACGGTCTGGATCGAGTGTGCCGTCGGACTCAGAGGACCCTGCACAGGCTGTCCCACTGGGCCAGCACCGCTCATAAATCTGAGCAAGACCTGCGAACAAGAAGGATCCGAGGGTGAGAGCACCAACGTCACGGGTGACTGAGAGGGCTGAGGGACAGCAACAGATGTTTCAGAACCATTCGGCACGGCAACAGGTAGCGTCAGTTCACCTGATGTAACCCTTGTGCTTCCAGAAGTTGCCGAAAGACTGGTCCCTGCCAATGGAGTGACGCTGTGTATCGGTGATGCCATACCTGGTGAAGGTGGCACTACGGCTACTCCCTGAGGGACCCCTGAAGCCTCAGAAACTTTTCCGGCGTCTTCACTTGAGAAGGTTTCTTTTTCTGGCTCTTGTGCAGCAGTGATGCTGAGCATCGTCCTAGTGGCGGCATAACCAAAACTTTCGCCGTGAAACTCTTCTGTTAAAACCAACGCCGAAGGATTCGACTCCAAGGTCTTGTTGTTTCCCTCACTCACCGCAACATCACCGGCGGCTTTACCCTCATCAGACTTAGGCGGAATATCCACCTGCAACAAGGCAGCAATGGCTAACTTTTTACCTTCAGGATCTTTCGTCGCTGGGTCGTTGGTGGTTTGGATATACGCCACGACCACCGCTTCCATAGCAGGATCTTTGAGATCCACCTTGGCGTCTTTCAGGGCCTTGAGTGCCGCATGCTGGACCTGCTTGCTTTGACCTTTTGCCAAGGCCTTTTGTAACATTTCCGGATCTTTTTTCTTGGCCACACAGAAGACAAAAACCAATTTTCCTTGCTGCTCCTGCAACTGCTTCAGTTCCGGATCCGCCTCTTTAGAAACCAGCTGACACAAGATGAGGTCATAGTTTTCCGGGATCGCCATGAAACTCTGGTTCAGGTTTTCCGTGCCACAGGCACCAAACAACGGATTGGACGCCGGTTTGGAGACAGACACCAGACACATCTGGTCCGCTTCCGAATAGTGATCTTGAGGGGTGACGACTTGAACCTTGGGTTTGTGCCCCAGGTGCTTGTGGTCCGTCTTCTTGGGCGGGATAATCGTGACTGGGACCTGCACTGGGGGAACGGGGGTAAAATACTCAGGCTCAACACAAACCTCGGGCGCGTAATCAGTATAATTTTTCTCGACACAGACGCCTGCGCCCTGCAGCGGATCACTTGACATGAGGAACCTCTATATACCCTCATTATCGGCAGGGGTCTAGGTCAAGTTGCTTATTATTTTGATCAGTATGATATTTTTATGATTATAAAAATAAAATAATTAATAATATTAATACTTTATATTAATTAATATTATTTAAAAACCTTTGGATTTTTCCCTTAATCTGGGCCTCTTGCGTGATTTCGGAGCCACTGCGGTAGAGTTCGGTGATCTTACTGACGAGGCGGTCGTACTCACCGTTGATTTGTTCCAGATCCACATCGGTCAGGCGCGGCCACTGAATTTTGACAAACCGAGCCACTTCGGACCAGTGGCTCTGCATACGGTTGGGCATGTTCATTTAGACTCCTTGAATGAGATACTGTTTTTTCCCGAGCACCAAACAGTATTGACGCTTTTTCTTATCAAACGCCACCCATTTGGATAAATCAAGATAAGGTTGCCGATTGAAGCGCGCCGTAAATTTCCCATTCCGGACCTGACAGTAAGGCACATTTTCTTTTCCCACAAAAAGGGTCTTCGGGTCGAGTTTTTCCCGGTAATTCCCCGGAAAAATCAGGGTCACTTGCTTTGGGTTGGGACCTTCCGCCGGTTCAATCCGCTGCACCACATAGGGAACATCATCCGCCGCCACCCGACACTCCTCCCCCATGCAACGCACCCGCCAACGATACTCCCGATCCGGCTCAGGCAATGGTTCGAGCTCGCGAAGAAACGTCGCCAACACCTGTGGGTCTTCCTGCT
>JAHFST010000003.1:0-37467 GCA_023265625.1 Deltaproteobacteria bacterium
GGTTCAGACCCGGTTTAAGAGTTCCTGCCCCTTCTTTATCAAATCTTCCGAATTTCTTCCCTCAACAACTTACTGAAATTACTCGGTTATTTTTCACCCCCAGAAAATGAACGCACATTTTTCCATTAAATTCCGAATACCCTTTGTGAACGTCGGCAGCATTTCCACCTTTGTCCAGATAAAGTCGGGAGCGGCATCCGAGCCACATCCCCTTGTCTTAGCGGCTAACCTCAAATGTGGCTCTCCTTTATCCAGCCAAGAAGTTCCCTTGACCAAGGCGGTGGTAACCGTTGGGCCTAGTTGTGATGACGCGGAGACTTTGCGGCGGCTCATCCAGGCTGGTGCGACCGGGTTTCGCTTCAATATGTCTCATGTGTGCGATGAAGCGACTTTGCAAAAGACCCTTCAGACAGTATTAAGGATTCGTCTCTTAGCGGCACAGGAAAAACGTGAAGTGGCTATTTTTGCGGACATGAAGGGGGCAGAGTTCAGGGTTCGCTCCGATGGATCCATTCCGTTGGCAGTGGGCGATATCGTTCGCATCACGACGCGGCCGGGAAAATCCTCCAAATCGGGTTCTATGGTCACAATCCATATTGAAGGACCTGAGAGATACCAACTGGTCAGAGACCTGAAGAGACATAATGAACCGAAATTTATGGAGGCGGCCAGGCCAATTGTCTTAATTGACGATGCCAATGTGGGTATCGAGCTACACCATTGGTCGGAACTTTTTGTAGCCGATGATCCTGACGCGATTTGTGGGACAGTTCGATTTGGTTCCATGCTGCATCCTAACAAAGGGCTCAATTTCCCCGGTCTTGATCTGCCGCACCTTCCCGGTATGACGACGGCGGATCACTGGATTTTGGAAAAAATATTCGATGTTAATTTTGTGGCCGCCTCTTGGGGTGTGTTTCAAGACTCAGATTCTGAGATCGCCCAGATGGTGGCGGACGCCTCGGCAAATGGTATTTTTCATCTCCTGGGTTTTGATTATGTGGCCCCATCGTTTGTGCGCACCTTCGAGGACTTGGAACGATTTAAACACCTCTTACAATCAGTGGCGGCTTACCATATTGGGTTGATTCCTAAAATTGAAACGGGTGAAGCCGTCGATCCGGATGTTTTATCATCGTTGATGTCACATCCCTGGACACGAGGTGTCATGGTGGCTCGCGGCGACCTGGCCGCCCAGGTAGGGCTGGAACGGGTACCCTTCTTTCAGAGAGAGGTGCTGCGCAGGGCCAGAGAGGCGGGCAGGTTTTCCATAGTGGCAACCGATGTCCTAGGCTCCATGACAGCGGGAAATCCCCGCGCCACGAGGTCGGAGCATGATGGACTTTTTGGCATTGTGGAATTTGGCGGCGATAGTTTTATGTTGTCCAATGAAACAGCGGCTGGCAAAAGGCCGGCTGAAGTTGTCGCCTATGCCCTGCATACCCTGCTGGATCGGTATATGGAAGGGGTTTTGAGCCAATTGGATGTGCGTAATAGCCAACGGGTCACCTTGCTCGACAAAGCTGAGAGACATTATGCGGCCATGTTGGAGGATCGAACCATTTCTCTTGAAATGAAGCTGCAGGCCAAACTCTATCTGGATCTGATGCGCGTGACCCTTGGGGCTGATCATGATCCGTTGATTGATGGACTGGTTGTGTGGTCGCACCGGGGGGAAAGCGTTCGCTTCATGGCTCAAGCCCTCCCGGGGCTTCCGGTCTATGTTGTCACCGATAATCGTCGTGTGGCCCGTGAAGCGTCGTTGATGCGAAGCATGTATCCTATTTTGGTAAAAGAAAAGCCCAGGGATGGAAAAGAGTTACTGAACGTCGTAATGTCTACCATCCAACCGCCGCCTGGCAAAACGGACTACCTATTGCAGGTCATGCATAATTTGGATGTGTGAGGCGATATTGAAAAAATCTGCCTAACCCGGCAGGTGATCTCCAAAGACTTCGTTGAGGAAGTCGCGATAGGTGACAGCGTTGTATGCCCGAGTGTTCACCCCATCACGGACGGCGGCATCCGCCACTCCAGAAGCCACCCAAGGGACCACACGGGGATCGAATGGTTTTGGAATGAGAGAGAGCGGACCAAAGACCTTTCCTTGGCCGCCATACATGGCTGCTAAAGCTGCTGGGACATCTTGCCGGGCAAGTCTGGCCAGGGCCTTGGCGGTTGCATTCTTCATCGTGGGAGTGACCATGCGCGCCCCAACATCAATCGAACCGCGGCCGATTCCTGGAAAGCCAAGGACATTATTAACTTGATTTGGGTAATCAGACCGTCCTGTGGCCATGACCAGATCTGAGCCCCTTGACTTTCTTGCCTCATGGGCGAGATCCCAAGAAATTTCCGGATCAGGGTTGGCGCAGGCGAACACGATCGGTTTATCGGCCATCGAGGCGATCATGGCCTCCGTAACGGTATTACCCGCCGAGAGTCCTATGAAGACATCGGCGCCTTTTAGGGCTTGTTCCAAGGTGGCCAGATCCGTGTTTTGGGCAAAGGCTTGTTTGGTTTGATGCAGACTCTCGTAGTCTGAGCGGCTCCGCCGAATGACCCCCTTGCTGTCGCACATGATAATCTGGCTGCGCTCAATATTCAGTGAGGTCATAATCATATTGGCACAGGCAATGGCCGAAGCGCCCGCGCCGGCAAAGACGATCTTCAGCTTGGTCCGGGCGGCTTCATGATTCTTTTGTTGCACGCGCAGTGCATTTTCCAGGCCGGCTGCGGTGATGGTTGCTGTTCCATGTTGATCGTCATGAAAGACGGCGGTGGGAAGAGGAGTCCGACTCATGATACCAGTGAGTATCGATTCGATTCTAAAACAACCAGGGGCCGTAATATCTTCCAAATTGATGAACGGACAATTGGGCCACAGATCTTGGACCCGTTCTATAAATTTATCCGGATCTTGTTGGGCAATGGTGACGTCGACCGCATTGAGCTTGGCAAATCGATGATAAAGAACGGCTTTTCCTTCCATGACCGGTTTCGATCCAATAGCCCCTTTGTTCCCAATCCCCAACACGGCACTACCATCACTAATGACGTACACCGTGACTCCGCGGTTGGTATAGCGTTCTGCAAAACGAAGATCTCTGGCAATCGCATGGCAAGGGAAGGCAACCCCTGGGCTGTACAGGAGAGAAAGATCCCTGGCATTTTCCAATGGTTTAACCGGGGTATTAACCAGTTTTCCAGGTTGACCTTCACAGTGAATCGCTTCCGCATCTCTCACTAGCTCGATGCGGTTAAAAAGCCTTGTTAAAGCACCGGTGTCGGAAGGATGACCACCCTCACGAATTGCGTCCAGTGTGGACATATCTTTTTGCAAACAATCGGCCAATTCCGGGACGTCCGTAAGATCGAGTGCGCGAATAGTTTCCAGGATGGACGTGAGTGGCTGGCCAGTTTGCAAGGCCGCTAACCCTTGAGTTGCTGCTTGGGCCAAAGGCGTGATCGGTGGCGTGAAAGCCGAATGATAAAGTGCGACAGATCCCATATAATCCCCCCTGATTTTTGTGTTTTAGACTCTCCCATACAACCGAGATAAAAGCTCATCGCCGACTACTTTTTTAAGTTGCTAGTTTTTTTATTTTTTTTGATGCACATAATTTACAACAACTGGTCCTGTAGGGGCGACCCGGTGGGTCGCCCGAAACCTCGACATGACCCGGAGGGCGTCCCACCGGGACGCCCCTACAACAATCGTGATCCCATGAGCGATACGACCACTGGGATCAGTAGATTATCGAGATTTTTAAACGGCAGCGATTCCACCGCCGCCCCCACCGTAGCAAGCAGGAGGGCTTGGGCCGGGGGGAGCCAATACAGCCCGCCGACAAAAGTGACCAAGAGATACGCCAACGATCCCACCCAGGTTTTGCGCCGGTTGAAGAAGAGGCGCGTCTTGCCCCAACAGCGGCCCGAGACCGCCGCCACGGTGTCTCCCAGGCAGACGTGGAAGATGGCCAGGGCGGCGATGCGGCGGTCAAAAAAGATGAGGCTGAACATGACCCCGATGGCCAGAAAATAGGCCGGCCAGGCGAAGCCCAGTTTTTGTTCGTCGGGGCGTTTGGAGTATTTGGTTAACGCGGAGATGAGGGGGATGTGCCAGCCCTTGATAAGGCCCCACTCGATGATGGGGTAGACGATGAAAAAGAAACCGATGATCCCCAAGACTATTTTTTCGGAATAATACAATAGCGGGATGAAGAGCAGGCCCGCGGTGTGGACCCCCTTGCGAATCAATTCTCGTCGGGAGGCTGGGATCACGGGAGGATGGACAGTCGTTTTAACACCTGTTCCTTGCCTAAAATCGTCATGACCTCAAAGATGCCGGGAGAAACAGTCGTGCCGGTTAGGGCCACCCGGAGTGGTTGGGCGAGTTTCACCATTTTGAGACCCTTGGACTTGATGAGGTCTTCGGCGAGGGCCTTCAAGGTGGCTTCATGGAAGGGCTCGGCGGCTTGTAACTGTGGCGTAAATTCCCGGAGTAGGTCCAGGGCCTCGGGTGTGAGAACCTTTTGCTCGGCTTCGGGATCGATCTCAACGGTATCGACGAGGAAAAATTTCAAATCATTGGCCAGGTCCACCAAGGTCTTGGCCCGCTCCTTGACCAAGGCGATCGCCTTTAAAAACTTCGGTCCCTCCGGCAGGACGAGCCCCAATTTTTCCACGAAGGGTCGCACCAAGGTCGCCAGCGTTTCTTCGCCGTAATTTTTCAAATAGTGATTGTTGAGCCACAGCAACTTCTCCTGATTGAACACCCCGCCGGACTTGCCCACATGATCCAGGGAAAATTTTTGGATCAATTCTTCCCGACTGAAAATTTCCTCGTCGCCGTGGGCCCACCCGATCCGCGACAAAAAATTAATCAGCGCATCGGGCAAAAATCCCATATCGCGGTAAGCCAAGACCGAGGTGGCCCCGTGGCGTTTGGAGAGACGTGACTTGTCGGCCCCCAGGATCATCGGGAGATGGGCGAACTGGGGCAGGGGATAATCCAAGGCCTCGTAGAGTTGAATCTGCCGCGGGGTGTTGTTTAAGTGGTCGTCGCCGCGAATCACATGGCTGATGCGCATCAGGGCATCATCGATGACCACGCAAAGATTGTACGTGGGAACCCCGCTGCCAGTCGGGCCCCGACCGCTGCGGCCGATCACCAGGTCGTCCAACTCGCTATTTTGAAACGTGACATCCCCTTTGATGAGGTCATGCACCACCGTGGCCCCTTCGTCGCGGTTCAGAAAACGGATACAGTAAGGCTTGTCTTGAGTCTGGTTGGCCTGGCGGCAACGGCCGTCGTACTTGGGTTTTTCCCCCTTGGCGGTTAATATTTTTTTTCGTTCCTCGAGTTCCTCGGGTGTGCAGAAACACTTGTAGGCGCGGCCGATGGCGATGAGTTTGTCGACGTGGGATTTGTAAAGCTCCATCCGATCCGTCTGGCGAAACGGTCCCTCGTCGGCGTCCAGCTTGAGCCAGGACATGCCTTCTAAAATGGAACGAATCGATTCATCGGTGGAACGTTCCCGGTCCGTGTCTTCGATGCGCAAGATAAAAGAGCCGCCCAGTTGCCGGGCCAGCAGCCAGTTGAACAAGGCCGTCCGCGCACCCCCGATGTGGAGGTAGCCGGTGGGGGAGGGGGCGAAACGAAATCGTGGCGCGGTTTTTTTCGGGTCGGTTGTTGGCGACATGGGGTGCTTTTAGTGTCTTTGACGGGGAAGGGCAACATAAATCCGGTCAGACAATACTCACTCGCTATGAGTAGCGTTTAACCATAAAGTGCTTGCCAAAGGCCTCCCACATAGAGCTGATGAATGAGGCTTTGTCCATCCGTGAAGAAACCGACCAGCGGAATTGTGGGGCTTGGGACAACATCTACCGGGACGATGACATTGTATTTTGACTCGCTTACCAGCTGTGCCGCTCGTAGGCCGGCCACCATCCCACCCAGGATATCACTTGAGACTGGATCGGCCCCGCGTAATTGATGAAGCGGGGCATTGTGTTGTGTGCTGACCCGGCATTCTTGTTGGATGGTATGGGCCAGGGCCTCGCCAATCTTGCGGGCCACGGGACGCAGTCCCTTGCTTCCCTGCTCCAAGAAACGTTCCCCGCTAGCATTGGTCCAATCGGCCGATTCTCCCACCACGATGACAAAATTTTTGTTTAGGTCAAGGGCGGTCTGGATCCTGGGATAGAGGGCTTGTTGCAAATCGATGGGAACCTCCGGGACGATGGCATAGTCGGCTCCACCAGCTGCAGCGACTCCCAAGGCCAAGGCCCCACTGGCTCCACCCATGATCTCGACCACCATGACCTTGCCACAACTCATGGAGGTGGCGGAGAGGGCTTGGAGGGATTTTTTACCGGCGTCCACGGCGGAGTCAAAACCCAAGGTCTTGGTGGAAAGAAAGTCGCCGTCAACCGTGGCAGGGATAAAGACGATTTTGGCCGAATGTTGCGCAACCAAGGTTTCCGAGACAAAACCACTGCCATTGCCTCCCATGACAATCAGTCCCTGAAATTTTGCCAAGTGTCCCAGGGCGATTTCAAGGGGATTTTCCACCCCCGCAATTTTTTCGATCGGACTTTTATGGCGAACCCCCGTGCCAGGGAGCGAACTGGGCCACAGGCGAATTCCATTCAGTTGGGTTTGAGTGACGCGGACAAATTGCCCCAAGGGATCCGTGAGTCCAGACCACCCGTTCAGCACTGCCCATGGTTCCCAACCGAGCCTTCCCAGACCGATCACGGCCCCTTCGAGGGCGGCATTCATTCCGGGAGAGTCGCCCCCGCCATGGAGGAGCAGGACACTATTTTTTGCGGGGTTGGCCGGACTTCCCGCCGTCAGGATCAGGCGATTGAAATCACGATAAGGTATGGGGCCACCGGGATAAGAAGCTTGCGGAACAGTCATGTTATAAGCATCGGCGGATTTGATAGCAGGTTGCTTAGTTTTTAGATTTTTTTAATCCCCGTAATGAGTCCGGCAACGTTCCACGTAGACAACACGGTTTGACAAGTCGACAGAATAGACCAGTCGGTCTTGATAGGAGAGGCGGAGAGAATAACTTCCTTGCAATTCACCCACCAGATGTTTTCCCTCAAATGGGGTGTTTTGCAAGATCTCGTGGCAGAGCTTTTTTACCTTAGCCCGTAGTTTAGGGGCGAGTTTATCAAAATCTTTGGCCGCTTGCCGTGTGAAACGGACTTCAAAGGCTTGATTCATGATCGACTAAAGACTTTTTCCATGGGAATGGTCTTCCCCGTTTTGATCTCTCGTTTTGATTTTTGGTAGGCCTTACGAAATCCGGGACTGGAAAGGAGGTAGAGGGTTTCAAGCAGCGATTCATACTCTTCTTCAGAAATAAGAATAGCGTTTCCGTCCTTGTAAGGGATGCGGAATAGTTTGTTTTTTTTGAGAGAGGCTTTGAGTAATTCAAAAAAATGAGCCCGGGCTGCCGTGGCGTGGATAGTCTCCATAGCTCAATGTACCTAAAAGCGTACATCTTGTCAATTTTCAATTTGACAAGCTACTTCTTGACCAGGTCAGCTGTTTTCAGGGCGGGGGAGATCACCTCGCCGGTGTGCTGCTCCCGCTTTTGCACCGAGCCGTCCAACCAAGGCATCATGGAGCGGAGCTGGTCTCCGACCTTTTCGATCAGGCTGCCGGAGAGTTCCTTGCGGAACTGTTTGAGTTGGGGCATGCCACTCTCGCACTCCTCGATATATTCCTTGGCGAATTTTCCCGACTGGATCTCTTCGAGGATTTTGGCCATCTCTTTTTTGGTGGTCTCGTTGATCAGGCGCGGCCCGCGGGTATAGTCGCCGTACTCGGCGGTGTTGGAGATGGAGTAGCGCATGTTGGCGATGCCGCCGTTGTAGATCAGGTCGACAATCAGTTTGACCTCATGGAGGCATTCAAAATAGGCCACTTCGGGTTGATAACCCGCCTTGACGAGGGTTTCAAAACCCGCTTGGATCAGGGCCGTGACACCGCCGCACAGGACGGATTGTTCACCAAATAAATCAGTCTCAGTCTCTTCCTTGAAGGTTGTTTCAATGACACCGGCGCGGGCGCCGCCAATGCCACGGGCGTAGGCGAGCCCAATTTGCTTGGCCTTGCCACTGGCATCCTGGCCGACGGCGATCAGGCAGGGGACACCCACTCCGGATTGGTACTGGGATCGGACCAAGTGTCCCGGCCCCTTGGGGGCGATCAACAGGCAGTCCAGGTCGGGGCGCGGCACGACTCGTTTGAAATGGATGTTGAACCCATGGGCAAAAAACAGGGCGGCGCCTTTTTTGAGATTGGGGGCGATGTGATCATCCCAGAGTTTTTTCTGGTCTTCATCGGGGATGACGATCATCACCACATCGGCGGAACGGGCCGCCTCGTCGGGATTCGTCAAGACGTTGACCCCAGCGGCCTTGGCCCGGTCGATCGCCTTGCTTTCCGGGCGGAGGCAAACACTCACATCCAGTCCGCTGTCCTTGAGGTTCAGCGTGTGGGCATGTCCTTGGGAACCATAACCAAAAATAACGATCTTCTTCCCCTTCAGTAAGCCCAAATCTGCGTCTTTTTCATAGTAAACGGTTGCCATAGAGACTCCTTAGTTAGTCGTTAAGTCGCCCTGATTAGGTTATTTTATGCGTCCTGACAATGGTTTTTTCACCCACTGTGGCCGCTTTTATTCGTGGTCCTCTTGATGCGGTTTTTTTCGTCGACAAAAACAATTTTAGGTTTGTGGGTTTTGGCTTCCTGCGGATTGAAGTGGGAGAAGCTCGTGATGATGACGTGGTCCCCCTTCTTGGCCAGGTGGGCCGCCGCGCCGTTGATTTGGATGACGCCGGAACCCTTGGCGCCCGGGATTACATAGGTTTCAAAGCGGCTTCCGTTGGTCACATCCCAGATGTGGACGTGCTCATGGGTGATCAGGTTGGCGGCCTTCATCAGGTCCGTGTCAATGGTGACACTCCCCTCATAATGCAGGTCCGCCATGGTGACCGTGGCACGGTGGATCTTGGATTTGAGCATGGTACGAAACATAGCGGGGGCACTCTAGGGCGGGAGTGTTTTTCAGTCAAGAGGAGGATTTATCAGCCAAGGTTTTGACATTTGATGACCTTGTGAAGTAGCTATTGTGTATGAAGATTAAAGTCCACGACATCCCGGAAGAAGGAGTCACCTACCATCCCAGCTTCAAACACGACCCTTGGTTTGGCGAGCTGGTGAAAATTTTCGATGACTATCGCGCGGGGGACCCTGTGAGTTTGGAGCTGCAATTGCTCAAAACCTATGACCACGTGTTGATGTCGGGCCGTTTGGCTATCAGCCTTTATCCCGCTTGTGCGCGCTGTCTGGAGGGGTTTACGCAAGATTGCGTCATTCCCATTCGGGTACATTTGAGCCCGGCCCTCAAAATCCCCGGGGGAAACGCCAAGGAAGAGCCGGATGAAATGGAGGATGAGGGCTTCTTTCCCTATGAGCATGATGAGTTTGATTTGGTCGAGGTGTTGCGTGAAATCCTCTATTTGGAGATGCCCTTACGCCGTCTGTGTCGCGAGGATTGCGCGGGACTTTGCCCCCGATGCGGCAAAAATTTAAACCAAGGGGCCTGCGGCTGCAAACCGTCCGGGACAGGTTCTCCCTGGCAGGCCCTCAAAAACCTTTGACAAGCAGGATTCCATTTAGTACAGCCCCCCTCTCTTATGCCAGTTCCACGTAGAAAAACATCCCGAGGTCGTCGCGACAATCGACGCTCTCATCATGCCCTTGAGGTGAAGCAGCTCAACAAGTGTCCCCGATGCGGCGAGCCGCGTCTGTCTCACCGGGCCTGTCGATCCTGCGGTTTTTATCGTGACCATGAGGTGATTCCTTTGAAGGAACCCAAACAGGCCAAGCAATGAGTGGGGGAGCACGTGAGCCCTACTGATAAAAGCATCGAAAAAAATATCGAAAAGAAGATCAAAAAAGTCATCTCTGATCAGCTGGGGGTTGATCCCAAGGAACTGAGCAACGATAAATCCTATATTGACGACCTGGGGGCGGATTCGCTGGATATTGTGGAACTGATCTTGAGCCTCGAAGAAGAGTTTGATCTGGAAGTGCCGGATGAGGATGCCGAAAAATTGCTCACGGTGCAGGATACCATTGATTATGTCCGCTCAAAAATCTCCCTGTAAGATGGCCATCGCCAGCGACCATGGCGGGTTTGCCCTGAAGCAAAAGTTGATCCGATATTTGCAGCAGCGCGGCCTGCAGGTTGTTGATTTTGGACCTGAAGCGGAGCGCTCCGTCGATTATCCCGATTTCGCCGCCCAGGTGGCGGAGGCCGTGTCCCGTAAGAAGGTGGCGGGTGGCGTGTTGGCCTGTGGTACGGGGATCGGGATGTGCATTGCGGCCAATAAGTTCAAAAATGTGCGCGCGGCCCTTGTGACCGACCTTTTTACGGCCCAGATGTCCAAGGAGCATAACAACGCCAACATCATTTGTCTGGGAGGCCGGGTCCTCAAAGACGCATTGGCCAAAAAGGCGTTAGGCCTCTGGCTCGACACCCCCTTCGCCGGCGATCGCCATGCCCGTCGACTCAAAAAAATCCAGCAGATTGAGCGAAAAAATTTCAAATGAGGAACTTATGAAAAATCTCAAACAATCGGACCCCGATATCGCCGCCGTCCTGGACCGCGAGTTGGGGCGTCAGCAACAAACCCTGGAAATGATTGCCTCCGAAAATTTTGTCAGCCGTTCGGTGCTGGAGGCAGCCGGTTCGGTTTTGACCAACAAGTATGCCGAGGGTTATCCCGGTAAACGCTACTACGGGGGTTGTGAATTTGTCGATCAGGCGGAGGATTTGGCGCGGGACCGGGTGAAGGAGTTGTTTGGGGCGGCTTACGCCAATGTGCAGCCGCACTCGGGTTCGCAGGCCAACATGGCGGTCTATTTTACCTTCCTCAAGCCGGGTGACAAGGTCATGGGGATGAACCTTTCCCACGGGGGCCATCTGACGCACGGTTCCTCGGTTAATTTTTCGGGTCAGCTCTATCAATTTTCCGCCTATGGGGTGGATCGACAGACCGGGCGGATTGATTATGATCAGGTGGCCGATCTGGCAAAAAAAGACCGGCCCAAGATGATCACGGTCGGGGCGTCGGCGTATTCGCGGAATATTGACTATAAAAAATTTCGTGAGATTGCCGATATGGTCGGGGCTTTTTTGTTTGCCGACATTGCCCATCCCGCGGGACTGATCGCCAAAAAATTGTTGAATGATCCCTTGCCGCACTGTCATGTGGTGACCTCGACGACTCATAAAACCTTGCGCGGTCCGCGTGGGGGCTTGATCTTGATGGGACAGGATTTTGAGAATCCGTTTGGTCAGGTGGCCGCGAAGTCGGGGCGAAAAAAGAGGATGTCGGAATTATTGGATTCGATGGTGATCCCCGGGATTCAGGGCGGTCCCCTGATGCATGTGATTGCCGCCAAGGCGGTGGCGTTTCGCGAGGCCTTGCAGCCCTCGTTTCGTGATTATGCCGAGCAGGTGATCAAGAATGCCCAGAAGTTGGCCGCGACCTTGTTGGGGAAGGGCTATCACGTGGTTTCCGGCGGGACGGATAATCATCTCATGTTGCTCGATCTGCGTTCTCGTCAAGTGACCGGGAAGCAGGCCCAGGAATTGTTGGAGGAGGCGGGCATTACCACCAACAAAAACGGCGTTCCGTTTGATGATCAGAGCCCGCTGATCACCAGCGGGGTGCGCATTGGGACGCCGGCGCTGACGACCCGCGGGATGAAAGAAGCGGAGATGCAGACGATCGGTGAATGGATCGATGAGGTCTTGTCGGATCCCAGCAATGCGGCGAAACGCGCTGAAATTCGTAATCATGTGCTGGAGTTGTGTCAGAAATTTCCATTGTATTCATGAAATGCCCATTTTGCCAAAACGCGAATAATCATGTGATCGATTCTCGCCTTTCCAAAGAGGCCGACACCATTCGGCGTCGGCGCGAGTGCGAGGATTGCAGCAATCGTTTTACCACCTACGAGCGTGTGGAAGAGACCCTCCCGCTAGTCATCAAAAAAGATGGCCGCCGTGAACCGCTGGATCGGCGCAAGATTCTCAGTGGGGTGCAGAAGGCCTGTGAGAAACGACCCATTTCCATGGAGCAGATGGAGGGGGTGGTGAGTCGGATTGAACAGGAATTGTGTAAGATGGGTGAGAAGGAAATTGATAGTAAGATTGTGGGTGAACGGGTGATGACGGAATTACATGGCTTGGATCAGGTGGCCTATGTGCGATTTGCCTCGGTGTATCGGGAATTTAAAGACATCAATGAATTTTTGAATGAGTTGAAGGGATTGTTACGGGAACCGCGGTAAATGAATCACAAAGATTACATGGCCATGTGTCTCGACCTCGCCCGTTTGGGCACCGGCCGCACCTCCCCCAATCCCATGGTGGGGGCGGTCTTGGTCAGGGATGGTAAGGTTGTTGCCACCGGTTGGCATCATGGACCTGGGAAACCGCATGCGGAAATTGAGGCCCTCACTCCCCCTCTTAATGTAAGAGGGGGTCGGGGGGTGTTAAAGTCCACCTTATACGTCAACCTAGAACCCTGCTGTCACCACGGCCGCACCCCGCCCTGTACCGACGCGATCATCCAAAGAGGCATTCGCCACGTGGTGGTTGGGATACGCGATCCAGATTCTCGAGTGGCGGGCCATGGGATTCGGAAATTACGCGCTGCGGGGTTGCAGGTCGAGGTGGGGATCATGGAACGTGAATGTCGGCAGTTGAACGAGCCTTACCTCAAACACCGCCAGACCGGTCTCCCTTTCGTGATCCTCAAGGCGGCGGCGACCCTCGACGGGAAACTGGCTGATGCCCGAGGACATTCCAAATGGATTACGGGGCCAGAGGCGCGACAGTATGTTCACACCCTGCGTGATGAGGTTGACGCTATCTTGGTCGGGAGCCGTACTGTGAGGCAGGACAATCCCCGTTTGACAGCGCGTCTCCCCAACGGAAAGGGCCAAGACCCGCTCCGTATTATTTTAGATAGCGCCTTGTCGCTCCCGCTGACTTCACAAATTTTCAAACTCCATTCCAAGGCCCCCACACTGGTGGCCACGACCGCCCAATATTCCCCCCAAAAAAAGGCGGCCCTGGAGCGTCTTGGGGTGGAGGTCTTGGTGTGCCGTACGAATAGACAGCGTCAGGTGGACTTGCCCGATTTGTTAAAAAAGCTTGGGGCGCGTGGCATCCTCTCCATTCTCGTGGAGGGAGGTGCAACAGTTCACAGCTGTTTTGTGCAGCAAAAATTGGCCGATAAATTATCTCTCTTTTTGGCCCCCAAGATCATGGGGGAGGGGTTACCGCTCTTCAATGGGTTGCGTCGGGGAGGGGTCAAAAAAATGCTGCAGGTCCAGTCCCTGACCTCCCGTTTGGTGGGTCCAGACCTCTTAATTGAAGGGTATTTTCGTCAACCAAACTGAGGTCTCAAGACCTCAGTCGTGAACCTCCGTCTTCATTTTTCATTAAAAATAGATTAATAAAATCAAATGGATATATCGTAATTTTATGCTTGGATGGCTGGCACCCTTCTTGCTTATTACCTAGGGTATGAAGAGACTCTTGCTTATTCTATTTGTTGCAATGTCCTTCGGTAGCTTGGTGAGTTGCAGCAACACGGGTGATTCGCTTTATTCCAGCAGTGGTGGTTCCAATCCCTTTCTTCCTTCCGGTGGAGTGACCGTGGGAGGTGTTCCTGGCGCTTCGGGATCATCCTCCGGATCAACGGCTGTCAATCTTACCGACACCGATAAACAACTCAACGGGACTTGGATCTCTCAGCAATACACGCAAAATGGTGACCGGGTCATCTTGGCTTTTCATAATGATACGGGGGAACGTAAGGTGGATGTTCAATTACTCCAGCTCACGGGCAAGATTAGTTCCCAGCCAGTTTCCACCGGGACTTATGAGCTCTCCTCAGACACGCTTATTTTTAAACTATTGATTGCCACTTACCAGGGGACATTTAAGCTCGCCACCAACCCAGAATCCCTGACCTTAGGCACCGAGAAATATACCCGTCTCCAATCCATCCTGACGCCCAGTCTCTCAGGGCAGATTATTATTGATCAGCAGACGGTGGATAGTACCGTGAAAGTTACCTCGGCCCCGGAGTTTTCCAAGAGTGAGGTGTTGGTGAAGTACAAACAAGGTTCCACCCAGGCCTTAACGGTTGGGGGAGAAGCCTCAAGTCCATATGGAGTAATCAAGATTCAAAATAACGAACCGACCGCAAGCTCTCTTCAAGCCTTGGCCCTGCAGAGCTCGTCGGTGAGTGACCTGGTGGATCAGGTGCAACAAAAACAGGCACAACGAGAGAAGGACTTTTGGCAACAGGTCAAGATCTTGCAGGCCGATCCTACGATTGAGCAGGTTGGTTATAACTACTTGCTCAAGGCCCAGGGGACTTCTGATCTTATTGGGAGTCAGGATTATTTGAATAAGACTTCGGTACCGGCCGCCTGGGAAATTATTGAGCAGCAAGGCAAGAAGTCGGGAGCCCCAGTTGTGGTGGCAGTGATCGATACCGGTATTCGTGCGGATCACGAAGATCTCAAGGACAGAATATTGTTGCAGCAAGGGTATGATTTTGTTGAGGACACCATCCCCGGTGAGGTTACGAATTTGGACCTTGATGATGTCATGGGAGGCGATAACAAACCGGGGCCGGACCACGACCCGACCGATCCGGGGGATCTATGGAAGTTAACCAATGAAAGTGATGGCAACAGTTGGCACGGCACCCATGTGGCGGGGATTATTGCGGCAATTCGGGATAACAAGTCGGGGATTTCTGGGATTGCCACCGCGGCAACGAGCCAGCAGGATGCTATCAAGGTCCTACCTCTGAGGGTATTGGGTTATAAAGGTGATGGCACTACGACCGCGACGGTGAATGCGATTAAATATGCGATCGATCAACCTCATGTCAAAGTGATTAACCTGAGTCTTGGGCACGCTATGCCCGAGAATTCCCTTGCGGCTAAAATGCTTGTGGAGGTGATAAAAAAAGCGACTGATAAAGGGATTTTAGTAGTCACCGCCGCTGGGAATGACAACACCGCCTACCCGAGTTCCTGTAAGGATGCTGATGGGAGTACTACAACCTGCAGTTTTTATCCCGCGGCTTCTGAGAATGCCTTGGCGGTGGCCGGGACTAATCCTGCGGGCACCGGGAGATGGGTTGACAGCAGTAATAAAGGTTCTAATTATGGTGACTATGTTGACATCGCGGCCCCGGGGGAAGCAATCCTCAGTACCACCTGGAAAAAAGCGAGTGGGAGCAGTTTTTATGATAAATATTCCGGCACCTCCCAGGCTGCCCCACAGGTCAGTGCGGTGGCGGCCTTGCTCTTTTCGCAAAAGCCCACCTTGACAGTCTCAGACGTGAAGAAGGTGCTGCAGGGGACGGCGTTCCAGGCTACTAAGAAAGACAAATACCTGGGTTACGGTTTAATGAATGCCTATCAGGCGGTGATCAAGGGTCTCAGTTTGACTCCCCCTCCTCAGCCGCTCCTGAATGTTAACGTGTCGACGATGGATCTCGCTGACCAAGCCACCCAAAGCCCGATCACACTGAGCAATAATGGCGGACAATCACTTTCGATCACGGCCCTACAATTGTCTGGCTTTCAACCCTCCTTAGAAACCAAGTGGATCTCATTAGTTTTAGGGAATAATCCCATGCAAGCGGGGACCCTGAATCCAGCTTACCAAATACCACAGGCCCAGTTGGTTCAATTAATGGTGAAAGTCAACCGGGCTGGCCTCAAGGCGGGGGCCTATATGGCGACGCTTAAGATCCAGTCGGATGGCGGGGATAAGACCATTACGATCGCTATGACGGTCAATGCGGCTCAAGGTGGCCAACCTGCCGGTGCAAGCGATGTCAATGGCCTGATCGATCAAGTGAAAAAATATCTTGCCTCCAAGAAAGACACCGACGGCGATGGTGTTTATGACCCGACTGATAACTGTCCTGCGGTTGAGAACAAGAGTCAAAACGATCAGGATCAAGATAAGATCGGTGATGCTTGTGATGATGATGTCGATGGGGATGGTAAGTCCAACGACGAAGACAATTGCTCATTGGTAATCAACCCAGACCAGAAAGATAGCGATCAGGATGGAGTGGGGGATGTCTGTCAGGGGGATTACGATGGGGATGGTTTTAAGGACCCCGTTGATAACTGCCCCGATGCTTTTAACAAAAATCAGAGTGATCAGGATAACGACACGATTGGGGATGTCTGCGATGACGACCAAGATGGCGATGGTTCATCCAACGATGAAGATACTTGTCCACTGGTTGCGAATCCTGATCAAAAAGACACCGATGGGGATGGGATTGGGGACCTTTGTCAAACAGATCAGGAGGGGGATGGGATTAGTGACACCGATGATAATTGTAAAGTCGTTCCAAATACCGATCAAAAAGACACCGATGGGGATGGAGTGGGTGATGTGTGCCAGGGAGACGATAATGGGGATGGTGTCCCTGACAGTGAAGCTGTCACAGAGGGTGGTAACCCCGACGGAACGGAAGACGGAAGTGATGGCGACGGTGGTGACGCCAGCCATGAGACCCCTGGAACCAATACCGTCAACATTGGAACCTTCTGTATCTTGTTGATTGACATCAAGACGGATAAAGTAGCCCCGACCCATGCCTGCACCGATATTAATTCCGACTACTATTTCCAGATTCTCAATATCCCACTAGGGACTTACAAGATTGTCGCCGGGGTTGATAGCAACCAGAATGGGTATATTTGTGACGATGGCGAACCCTGTATTCAGCCCGCTGATACCTTTACCATTGATACCAATACGGTGATCCCAAACGTTCAGTTACATTATTAGTTGCCATTGACCCCCTGTTAAATTGTCTGCTACAGCTTCCCCCCTATGTTTACCGGCATCATTGAGGCCACCGGCCAGGTCTTGGAGCTCAAGGTTGGGTGGGATCGGGCGGTATTGGGGATCAAGACTCCGCTGGCGCTTCGTGCGGAGCGCGTGGGGAATAGCATCGCGGTGAATGGGTGTTGTCTCACCATGACCCAAAAAGGTCCCCACCATTTTACGGCCGATCTTTCACTGGAGACCCTCCGGGTCACTAACCTAGGGCGACTCAAGAGGGGACAGAAGGTCAATCTGGAACGACCATTGAGGCTCTCAGACCGATTGGGCGGGCATTTGGTGCAGGGACATGTGGATGCGGTGGGACGTGTCTTGGCGGTAGAGTCGTTAAAAGAAGGTAGCCGGATTCGCATTGGCTTTCCCAGTGCCTTAAAATCATTGATTATTTCCAAGGGATCGATCGCGGTGGATGGGGTGAGCATGACCGTCAATGCCTTGACCCGCAAGGATTTCACGTTGGTGGTGATCCCGCATACCTTGGCGCAGACAACTTTGGGTGAGTACCACAAGGGAGACCTTGTGAATTTGGAAGCAGATATGATAGGCAAATACGTGAAGGGTTTTTTATGACTAAGAAAAGAGTGACGGTTCAGTTACACGAAATCCAAGGCGCCAAACAACGGGTGGAAAAGGCCTTGGAGGTGATTCGTGCGGGAAAGATGATCATCTTGGTGGACGATGAAGATCGTGAGAATGAAGGCGATCTCGCGATGGCGGCCGAGCATGTGACCCCTGAGGCGATTAATTTCATGGCCAAATTTGGGCGCGGTCTGATCTGTTTGGCCCTGCCTCCGGAGCATTGTGATGCCCTGAAACTCACCCCGATGGTGGCGGACAACACCTCCAGTTTTGGCACCGGTTTCACGGTTTCAATCGATGCCAAGGTGGGGACAACCACTGGGATCTCCGCCTCTGATCGCGCCTTGACGATTCTCAAAAGTATCGAAGATAAAGCCGTCCCGGAGGATTTTTCCCGCCCCGGTCATGTGTTTCCGCTCCGCGCCAAGAAAGGCGGGGTCTTGGTGCGCAGCGGCCAGACGGAAGGTTCGGTCGATCTGAGCCGGTTGGCTGGACTCAAACCTGCGGCGGTGATCTGTGAGATCATGAATGAGGATGGCACGATGGCGCGCCTGCCGGATCTGGAAGTTTTTTCTCAGACGCACGGTATCCCCATTGTCAGCATTGCCGATTTGATCAGTTATCGTTTGCGACAGGAGCGGTTGGTCAAAGTGGTTTCTGAGGCCAAGCTTCCCTCTGAGTATGGTGGCGAGTTTCGTATGGTGGTGTTTGAGAATGATGTGGATCGGGCCAATCATGTGGCCCTGGTCAAGGGGGAGTTTAGCCCGGATGAGCCCATTTTGGTGCGCGTCCATTCCGAGTGTCTCACCGGAGATACCTTTGGTTCCGAACGCTGTGATTGCGGTCGGCAATTGCAACAATCGCTCTGTATCATTGGTGCTGCGGGCAAAGGGGTGATGCTCTATATTCGCCAAGAGGGCCGTGGCATTGGGTTGCCCAACAAGATCAAGGCCTATGCCTTGCAAGATGAAGGCTACGATACGGTCGAGGCCAATGAGAAGCTCGGGTTTAAACCTGATCTGCGTGACTATGGAATTGGCGCCCAGATCTTGAGCAGTCTTGGGGTTGGCAAGATTCGCCTGCTCACCAACAACCCCCGTAAGATTGTCGGTTTGGAAGGCTATGGCCTGGAGATTGTGGAGCGTGTGGCCATTGAGATGGAACCCAATGAGAACAATCTGCGTTACCTCCAGACCAAAAAAGATAAGATGGGTCATTTACTCAAAAAAGTGTGATCAACTATGTCGCAAGATCGACCGACATTCAAAAAGATTTCCGCCAAAGGGTTTAATTTTGGCATTGTGGTGGCTCGTTATAATTCGGATGTGACGGATTTGTTGCTACAAGGGGCCTTGGGGATCCTCTCCAAACGCGGGGCTGCCGGGGGCAATATGGATATTTTTTGGGTGCCAGGGGCCTTTGAGATCCCGCTGCTCCTGAAAAAAATGGCCCGCACCGGCAAGTACCATGCCTTACTGGCCTTGGGGGCCGTGGTTCGCGGGGACACGCCGCATTTTGAATACGTGTGCCAGGGAGTCACGCAAGGGGTCACGCAAGTGTCGTTGCAGGAGGAGATTCCCATTGCCTTCGGCGTATTGACCGTGAATAATAAAAAAGAGGCGCTGGATCGGGTGGGTGGCAAGGAAGGACACAAAGGCGAAGAGGCGGCGCGCGTGGCGATTGAAATGGCGCATTTGGTGAAACATTTTGGGAGTAGTCATGAATAATCGGCGTCGATCACGCGAATTGGCCCTGCAAATTCTCTACCAAATAGAGATGAAGGCCGAGGCCCCCAAAGAGGTGATGAGCCTATTTTGGCGTGTGGAAGATGTCCCGCCGCCGGTGCGTGAATTTACCACCGAGTTAGTCGACGGGACTTATCGCAATCGTAAGGAGATCGATCAACTGATCGGGCAATGTTCCGCCCATTGGCGCCTGGATCGAATGGCGGTGGTGGATCGCAATATTCTACGCTTATCTGGGTATGAATTGATGTATCTGAATGACGTCCCCACCAGTGTTGTGTTAAACGAAGCGATTGAAATTGCCAAAAAATTTGGTACAGAAGAATCCAGCGCGTTCATCAACGGCATCTTGGATGCGATGGCCAAAAAGGTGAGAGGCTCATGATCGAATTGGTCTTATCCTCAGTCCCGATTGACGAAGCCCCGGCGATCATGGCCTTGGCCCCCTTCTATGAAGACCAACGGCCCTTGAAGGGATCGGTCGGGCTGATTGATTGGCGTTTGAATGGCAAGATCTCCGATCTCTTGTTGAAGGATCGTATCAATGGCCAATTGGCTGATTCCTTGATGATGCCGTCCGACGGCCGTTTGTCGGCCAAGCATATTTTTATTTTTGGCTTGGGGAAAAATACCCAGTTAAAACCCGAAGAATTTGACTCCATCTTTCCCCTGTTAATTAAGAAAATTGTGAAACTAAAATCATGTGATTTGGTCATGAGCTTTGGGGACCTCGCCAGGGATTTTATGGGATGGCGCTCGTTGCTCCGCAGTTTTGTCACCTCGCTCGCCCTGCAACATGGCCGGGACAATTACCGCGTCATTTGTTCCGAAAACACCAAGTGGGTCCAAGAAGCCAAACGCCGCAACATGGATTTCGGGGCGGATGTGGCGGTTAGTTACGCGTAGGGGCGATCCTTGTGATCGCCCAGGGCGAATACAAGATTCGCCCCTACAATCCCCCTTGACCATTATTAAGATCTCCCCTAAAAGCCGTTGCTCCTATGGCTAAAAACATCAAAAATGTCATCGCTGTCGGGAGTGGCAAGGGGGGCGTCGGCAAGTCCACTGTGGCGGTCAATCTGGCCTTGGCACTCAAGCAGGAAGGGTTTAAGGTCGGGTTGCTTGATTCTGATATCTATGGTCCCTCGATTCCCATCATGTTTGGCATCAAAGAGGGGGAGAAGCCCACGGTTACGAAGGAAAATCGGATCACCCCCTTGATGCGCTATGACATGCCGTTGATGTCGATGGGGTTTCTGTTGCAACAGCGGGAGGCCGTGATTTGGCGCGGGCCGATGTTGGGGAAGATGTTGCAACAGTTTTTGGAACAGGTGGATTGGGGCGATTTAGATTATTTGGTCGTGGATCTTCCGCCGGGGACCGGGGATGTGCAGATCTCCCTGGCGCAGATGATCCCGCTCTCCGGGGCGGTGGTTGTCACGACCCCGCAGGATGTGGCGATGGTAGATGTGATCCGCGCCATTCGGATGTTTGAAATGACCAAGGTGCCTCTGTTGGGGATTGTGGAAAACATGAGCTATTTTCAGGCCCCGGACCAGAAATATTACATCTTTGGCGGTGGCGAGGATAAGTCCCGCTATCAAAAACTGGGGCTGAGCTTTTTGGGGGAATTTCCCTTGGAAGTAGAGACCCGGGTGGGTGGGGATGAAGGCATTCCGATTGTCGTGAAGGCCCCGCAATCCACCCAGGCCAAGCGATTTGCTGGGCTGGCGAAGCAGATTGTGGCGTCCCTCAAGACCCGCACAACGGGCAACGATTTGGAATTACCCAGTTTACATTGATTTTGTAGGGGCAACCCTATGTGGTTGCCCTCACTGCCGGGGGCCATGCACGGCATGGCCAGGGCGGCCACATAGGGCCGCCCCTACAGCGGCGCCTGATGCCCCAAAAATTCACACAGGATACGGCTGGTCAATCCCCAGATTTCATGTTGACGATAGACAAATAGGGGATCCAGGTATTCCACGTTGTTCCAAGTTCGTTTTGTCCAAGAGAGATTTTTAGCATCTTTCAGATAATCCAAAGGCACCGTGAAAAGTTCCGCGATCTCTTGTTTACTGATGTTCCATGAGAGGGGCAGGGTGGTGCGTCCCACGAAGGGGGTGACCAAAAAACCGGTGGGGGTGGTGCGTGGGGTGAGCTCGCGGACCAACGTGATCTGGCTGGGATCAACCCCGATCTCCTCTTGAGTCTCCCGCAAGGCCGTCTCCCAAAGGCTTTTGTCTTTCAAATCGTAGGCCCCACCCGGCAGGCAAATTTGGCCCTTGTGATGATCGACCTCGTCGGTGCGTTTGGTCAGGATGATTTCTTCGGAGGTGGTGCCTTGACAGCAGAGGATGAGGACGGCGGCTGGGGTGTGTGTATCGTTTGCGGGCATAAAATTTACAATTTAATTTTTCTAATGATCACCCCCGCCTCACGCAACAATTTTGTCGCTACCTCCATCAGCGGGTACTGGGCGTTATAAACGACTTCGCGAATCCCAGAATTAATGATCATCTTGGTACACATCAAACACGGGGAAAAGGTCGTGTAGAGGGTGGCGTCTTTGATGTTGACGCCGTGGTAGGCCGACTGGGTGATGGAATTTTCTTCAGCGTGGGAGCAGAGACACTCATCGAGTTTGCTCCCGGAGGCCCCGAAGCTGTTGCAGCGCGGGCAGCCGCCTTCGTTGCAGTTTTTGACCCCGCGCGGGGTGCCGTTGTAGCCGGTGGAAATGATGCGACGATCCTTGGCGATGACCGCCGCCACTTTGCGCTTGATGCAATTACTACGCGCGGCGACCATTCGGGCGATATCTATAAAATAGGTATCCCAGCTGGGACGCGGATGTTGCTTAGCCCAGGAGAGTAACTTTTTTTTTAGCTGGGCGTGCAGCTGTTCCAAGGTGCCGTTGTTTTGGATGATCGCGTCCGCCAGTTTTTCGGTGGCCAGGAGTTGTTGCGCCGCGGGGTTCTTGCTCTTGAGTTCCTTGTCTTCCAGCCGGATAAATTCCTTGAGGGTCTTTGCCTCGCTCTCCCGATTGCGGGCCAGGGCGCGTGCAAAACGCAGCGGACGCGGGCTTTGAATGTTGAGCAGCAGAAAGTCTTTGCGGCCCCTGCGCAGGGCCTTGACCTCTTCCGGATTGCGAATGGAGTCAATCACATAATTTTTATCGGTTTCCAAAATGACCAGGGTACGTTCGGCTAACACGCCCAATCCCTCCTGCTCGCGCAGCTCCGTCCCAACCTCGATCAACCGTTCGCGGGTAATTTTTTGCCCCCGCCGTTGAATCTCAGCCCGAATCATATCCGAAAGCGAGTAGGCCTCCAGCCCGCACGAGACCAGAAACTTAGCCACCTCCCCTTTGCCGGAACCGTTCTTGCCTGTTAATCCAATCACCATAAGAGGGTTGGAAGTATCGTAGAAGGCCCGCATTTTCAAGGAAGATGTTGCATCGTCCAGAAAAGCGGGTATGAAAAGCGCATGGGCTTAAAACCAGACAGTTGGATTAACCGGATGGCGTTAGAAGAAAAAATGATCGAACCCTTTCATCCGGGGCCGAGTCCGCAGGGGGCTATTTCTTACGGGGTCTCTTCCTATGGCTACGACATGCGGCTCTTTGATGAATTCAAGATATTTACCGGCGAGCAGGCAACCTACGCCGATCCCAAGGGGATGTTGCCCCAATCCTTTACGGATTATCAAGGTGAGGTGTGCATTATCCCGCCCAACTCTTTTGTATTGGCCCGCAGTTTGGAATATTTTCGGATCCCCCGGGACGTGCTGACGATCTGTTTTGGCAAATCCACCTATGCCCGTTGCGGCATTTTGGTCAACATTACCCCGTTTGAGCCGGAGTGGGAGGGCTATGTGACCATGGGGATCTCCAACACCACGCGGTTTCCGGCCAAGATCTATGCCGGTGAGGGCATCGCCCAGGTGTTGTTTTTCCAGTCGGACGAGCCCTGCAAGATTTCCTATAAAGACAAGAAGGGCAAATATCAGGCCCAGTCGCAGATTACCCTATCTAAGGCGTAATAGCTCATGGGGAGATCCCGCTCTCCCCCTGAAACCCCCATCTAATCGCCATGGATCGCATCGCTTGCTCCGTTTGTCTGGCCGGAACAAGTCCGTTCCAGCCAATACTCGCGCGCTATAACTTAATTTTTTATGGTGAACGCCTTGAGGATTTTTAGACCGGCGGTTTGACTTTTTTCCGGGTGAAACTGGCAGGCAAACAAATTTCCCTTGGCGATGGACGAGACGAACATCTTGCCATAATGGGTGGTGGTGGCGATCAGGCCGTTGTCTTCCGGGACGACGTGGTAGGAGTGCACAAAGTAGGTATACGTCCCGTCTTCCAGCTCCTCGACCAGGGTCCCTTTTTTACTTTTGTGAATCCGGTTCCATCCCATGTGGGGGACCTTGAGTTTTTTGGGGAGTTTAAATCGGATCACCTTGCCCGGGAATATTCCCAGCCCCTCGTGGGTGCCAAACTCTTCGCCCTCTTGAAAGAGCAGTTGCAGTCCCAGACAAATCCCCAAAAAAGGTTTTTTCTGATCGATGGTTTCCTTGATGGGATCGATCAATTTATATTTTTTCAAATTGGCCATGCAGTTGGCGAAGGCGCCGACACCCGGGAGGACGACGTGGGAGGCCACCCGAATGACCTCGGGGTCGCGCGTGATCTTGGCCTCGGCGCCCACGCGTTCAAAGGCCTTTTGGACGCTGCGGAGGTTGCCCATATCATAATCGATGATGGCGATCACAATTTCCCTTTTGTTGACAACACCCCTTTGATGCGTGAATCCACCTGCGTCGCCATATCCACCGCCTTGGCGAAAGCCTTGAATGTTCCTTCCACGATGTGATGCTTGATCCGGCCGTAGGGGACATTGATGTGCAAGTTGCACTGGCTCGCATTCACAAACGACTCAAAAAAATGCTCGACCAACTCAACATCAAAATCCTTGATGCGCCCGCTCTTCATCGGGACACGATACACCAGGGCCGGGCGTCCGCAAAAATCGACCACGACATTGGCCAACGTTTCATCCATCGGGAGGCTTGCGCTACCGTAGCGCCGGATCCCCGCCTTGTCTCCCAAGGCTTTTTTCAAGGTCTCGCCCAAGGTGATGCCCACGTCTTCGACCAGGTGATGATCGTCCACATCCACATCCCCCGTGGCCTTGACCGTGAGGTCGAACAAGCCGTGCTTGGCGAATAGTTCCAACATGTGGTTCAAAAAAGGGATGGGGGTTTTGACTTGATATTTTCCGGTTCCATCGAGACCCAGTGTCAAAGCGATAGAGGTCTCTTTGGTTTTACGGTTCGATTGAGCGGTTCTCATGAAGCACGCAACTTTACAGATTTGCCATGCCCCGTCAACCCCTCAAGCTGGGCCAGGGTTTGAATCGGAGCGGCGAGTTGGCTTAGGCCGCGGGATGTGGCCGCAATGATCGAGGAAAATTTGAGAAAATCCGCGACTCCCAACGGAGAGGCAAAGCGTGCCGTGCCAGCGGTAGGTAGGACATGATTGGGGCCGGCCAAATAATCACCCAGGGCCACAGGGCTGTGATGCCCGAGGAAGATGGCCCCCGCATGTCGAATCCAGGGGAGCAGCGATTTGGGCCTATTGACGAGTAGTTCGAGGTGTTCCGGTGCGATCTGATTGCTGCGCTCACAGGCCTCCCGCAGGTTGGCGACTTGGATAAACTTGCCTTGTTTGCGCAGGGCAGCCGTGGCGATTTCTTTTCGATCCAATTGTTTAAGTTGCTGGGCCAGTTCTTTTTTGACCGCAGTGATCAGGGGGGCCACAGGGCTAAGCAAAATAGCGGAGGCATTCGGGTCATGCTCAGCCTGGCTGATCAGATCGGCGGCGATCCAATCGGGCCGGGCTGTCTCATCGGCAATGATGACTACCTCGGTGGGACCGGCGAAGCCGTCGATCCCGACCAAACCGCGAGCGGCCACGATGCTTTTTGCGGTGGCGACAAAGATATTTCCGGGACCCACGATCTTGTCGACGCGCGGTACGCTCTTGGTGCCATACGCGAGGGCCGCGACGGCCTGGGCCCCGCCGATTTTGAAGACACGATCGACTCCGGCAATCTTTGCCGCCGCCAAGGTATGCGGATCGATCCTGCCCTGAAGACACGGGGTGACCATGATGATTTCACTTACCCCGGCGACCCGCGCGGGTAGGGCGTTCATCAGGACTGTGGAGGGATAGGTGGCACGCCCGCCCGGGACGTAGATGCCGACCCGATCCAACGGGGTGACCCTTTGTCCCAGCACGAGCCCTTGGTCGTTAAATTGCCAAGATCGCGGTGCGGCGATTTTTTTTTGTCTTTGATGAAAACTGGCAATGCGCTTGGCCGCCAGGCGTAGCACTTGCCAATCACGTTGTGATACTTTTTGCAGGGCCTGACGCCATTCCTGCGCCGTTACTTCGAGCGAGACGGGACTGTGCCCGTCAAATTTTTTGGTGTAGGCGCGCAAGGCGACATCACCACGTCGCTGCACTGATTCCAGAATTTCATCCACAACTTTTTGTACGGGTTTAGTTTTCAATATTTCACCTTCACCCGCTTAATCCTGGCTCCAAGTTTCTTCAATTTTTTCTCCATATGCTCATACCCGCGATCCAGATGATAGATACGGTGAATTTCAGTCAGACCATCGGCCGCAAGGCCTGCCAGGACTAGGGCTGCCGAGGCGCGGAGGTCGGAGGCCATGACGGGGGCGCCGGAGAGTTGTTTGACGCCCTTGACGACGGCGCTCTTTCCCTCGATTTTGATGTCGGCCCCCATACGCACCAGCTCTTGGGCGTGCATGAAACGATTCTCAAAAATGGTTTCAACCACGACACTCGTCCCATGGGCGACGGCCATCAGGGCCATAAACTGCGCCTGAAAATCAGTGGCAAAGCCCGGGTAGGGGGCGGTGGTGATATCCACGGCCTTAATCTGCTTCGGTCCTTCCACCCTCAGTCCATCCTTCTCCTCCCGAATCTTAACCCCCACCTCGGATAATTTTACGGCGAGGGCGTCGACCAGGGTGAGGTTGATATTGCGGAGCAAGATATTCCCTCCGGTGATGGCCGCGGCAATCATGTAGGTGCCGGCCTCGATCCGGTCCGGGATGATGGTGTGATGAAAGGGAGACAGTGTATCCACGCCGGAGATGTGAATCGTTTCGGTCCCCGCGCCCTCAATCTTGGCACCCATTTTAATCAAGAGGTTGGCCAGGTCGGTGATCTCGGGCTCCCGCGCGGCGTTTTCCAACACCGTTTCACCCTTGGCCAAGGTGGCCGCCATCATGATGTTTTCCGTCCCGGTGACCGTGACGGTATCAAAATAAATCCGTTCCCCATGGAGTCGCTTGGCCGAGGTGTTGACATAACCCCCTTCCAATTCAACCTTGGCCCCCATTTTTTCCAAAGCCTTGAGGTGGAGATTGATCGGTCTGGCGCCAATCGCACACCCGCCGGGCAACGAGATACGGGCGCGTTGATATTTGGTGAGCAGCGGGCCCAACGCCAACACCGAGGCGCGCATGGTTTTGACTAAATCATAAGGGGTTTCTGGGTGTGACAGCCCATTGGAGTCAATGACGAGCGGGGCGCTCTTGGTGAGCCGCATTTTGACGGAGGCCCCCATGTGTTGGAGTATTTTTAAGGTGGTGTCGATGTCCCGCAAGTCAGGGGTTTGTTCGAGGCGGCAGGGGCCGTCTGTCAGGAGGACGGCAAATAGGGCGGGAAGCGCGGCGTTTTTTGCACCGCTGATCTTTACCTCACCTTTGAGGGGCCTGCCTCCCTGGATGACGATTTTTTGCATATAAATTTTTGTCCTGTAGGGGCAGACCCATGTGTCTGCCCCAGCCATGGTCACCGGGGTTAGGGCGCACACATGGGTGCGCCCCTACATTGCCCGATTTTTTCCAATCACAACCCGATCGTGATCCGACCAATCTTTGCGGCATTCCACGACCAAGCCGACCTGTGTCATCAGACACATGACCGCCTCGCCTTGGTCTTCGCCAATTTCCAACAGCAATCTTCCGTCGGGTTTCAGGAAACGAGGGGCATCTTGGGTGATCCTACGGTAAAAATCAAGGCCGTCCTTCCCGCCATTCAAGGCGACCCTCGGCTCAAAATCGCGCACCTCCGGCTGCAACAATTCCAATTGATCGGTGCGGATGTAGGGAGGATTGGAGATGATCAGGTCAAATTTTTGCCCCTCGGCCTCGAAAGACTTCCAAGGGGCGAGGTCAGAAGGAAGGAGCGCAACGCGGTCTGCCAAATGATGGGATGCGATATTCCGTTGGGCCACCTCCAAGGCCGGTTTGGAGTGATCGGTCGCGATCACGCGGGCTGTCGGGATGTGCGTTGCCAATGCGATGGCAATACAGCCGGTACCGGTGCCGATGTCTAAAATATTTGGGTCTGTAGGGGCAGGTCCCCGTGCCTGCCCTTCTTTCAACGCCCATTCCACCAATAATTCCGTTTCCGGCCTCGGGATCAAGACATCCGGGGTCACCTCAATCTTACATCCCCAAAATTCTGTTTCGCCCAGGATATATTGCAACGGCTCTCGTTTGGCGCGGCGTTGCAACAGCTCTTTAAATGGCACCAGGTGTTTTTCCAAAACCGTTTTTTCAAACTGGGTATAAAGATCGATTCTTTTGGCCTTCAACACGTGAGCGAGCAGTAATTCGGCATCGAGGCGAGGGTTGGGTATCCCCATTTTTTCAAAATAATCGGCCGTCCACTGGATTAACTTGAGTGAGGTCCAGGTCTCATTCATTAGTTTGTTTCAACGCCTCGGTTTGATAGTGGGTGCGGAGTGACGTGATGACCTCTTCCAGTTTGCCTTCCATGATCTGATCCAGTTGGTGCAAGGTCAAACCGATCCGATGATCGGTCATCCGGTTTTGCGGAAAATTATAGGTGCGAATTTTTTCGGAACGATCCCCGCTACCCACCATCGATCGTCGGGTCTCGCGCATGGCCATATCTTGTTTCCCTTGCTCTTGTTCCTGCAGGCGGGCCCGCAAGATCTTCAATGCCTTCGCCCGGTTCTTGATCTGCGAACGTTCATCGCGGCAGACCACCACCAACCCGGAAGGTCTATGGGTGAGGCGAACGGCCGAATCAGTGGTGTTAACCCCTTGGCCGCCCGGGCCCGAGGCGCGAAACACATCCACCTGGAGATCGCTCTCGTTCACGTGCACATCAATATCCTCTGCCTCCGGGATGACGGCGACGCTGACGGCTGAGGTATGCACCCGACCCTGGGCCTCTGTCTTGGGGACGCGTTGCACCCGGTGAATGCCCCCTTCATATTTCAGGTCGCTGTAGACATTTTTCCCAGAAATCAGGGTGATAACTTCTTTGAGTCCTCCAATGCCCGTTGGGTTAGTATCCATAATTTCCACCCGCCAACGGCGACTTTCTGCATAGCGACTGTACATGCGAAACAGGTCGGAGACAAACAGGGCGGCCTCTTCCCCACCGGTGCCGGCGCGAATTTCCAAAAGGATATTTTTCTCGTCGTTGGGATCTTTCGGCAGGATCAGGACTTTTAGCGATTGTTCCAAGTGCGCCCGTTCGACCTCGAGCCGGGTGATCTCCTCCTTGGCCATTTTGCGCAGCTCTTCGTCATTCTCTTCCAAGAGGAGTCGATTATCGGCAATTTCCTGCTCATTGCTTTTGTATTTTTGATACGTATCCGCCAATTGGCTCAAATGGGCGCGTTCTTTAGCGAGTTTTTGGTAGAGAGAGGCGTTTTGTGAAACCGCGGGGTTGGCGAGTTGGTCCTCTAATTCACGGTATCGCCGCAACAACTCGTCTAGTTTATGAAACATTTTCCCCTGTAGGGGCGCAATTTATTGCGCCCGGGACGTAATGAACCTAATTTTTCTTGGCGTAGCGTTTTTGGAAGCGCTCGACTCGGCCGGCGGTGTCGAGCATTTTTTGTTTGCCGGTGAAGAAGGGATGGCAACTGGAACAAACGGAAACGGATAATTTTTGTGAGGTGGACACAGTCTCATGGCTCGCGCCACAGGCACAGACAATCTTGACGGTATGAATTGTTGGATGAACCTTTTCTTTCATATGTATGCTCGCTCACTATTGAGAGGGACGCTTGTTACACAACAGTTTGATGGAATGCAAGAGGGAATTTAGCAGGAATTTTAGGCTTGGGCGGCGTTGTTGAGGAAGTGCAAAAGATCGGGATCAGTCGGTTTGGCTTGGGCCATAATGGTTCCCTTGGCAAGGGTGGTTAAATTGCTTCGGGCCACGTGGTCGTAGGTGCCATGGGTATGAAAACGATCACGACTGACCTTGGGTTGTGGTCGTTCCGGGGTGGATAGGCCCAACGCCTGGGCCATACGCTTGATCAACCCGGGACGGGCCTTGAGGGCCGCCGCTACCGCTTGGTTTTTGGCCTGAGGCCTTTGTGGGGCGGTCCTCGCCTGTTGGGTTGATGCGGCCACACGAGATTGCTGCACGGATGTCATCGCCATATCCCTTACTAAAGCAATCCTTATGCCATAGCTGGTGGGAGGGAAAATTAATTAACTATTTGATTTTATTGTAATTTATTGGTACTCCGTCTTATGTTGGGAGGCTGGTTGGAGGTGAGGTGGGGTGCGTCAAGAGGCGGTTGGGGAGGAGAAGCCCCAGCGGGGGTGGGTAGGGGTTCAAAATTTTGAACCCCTACAAAAAACGCCACAAATCGAGGCAACTTTTCCTGCATCTGACCGAAGATGAGTTTCGAAAGTATTGCAATATGCCCCCACAGGAATTAAAGGAGAGCACACGATGAATCTCAACCTTACCGAAATTGACCCCAGTGGCATTGGTCCCGAACTGGCCCTCAAGATTTTACAATTGCCCGATGATCAGGTGGCGGCGATCTTTCCCTACACCACGGCGTTGCGGGAGCGGTACTTTGGCAACAAGGTCAAACTTTGTTCCATCGTGAATGCCAAATCGGGGGCCTGCCCGGAGGTGTGCGGTTTTTGCCCCCAGTCCTCCGATTTTAAGGGGGCGGAGAGTCCGGTGTATCCCTTGATGAGTCCGGAACAGATCGCTTCTGTGGCCCAAGATTCTGAAAACAATGGGTCGCGCGAGTTTTCCATCGTCACCAGTGGGCGGGGGATGACGCGTGAGCGGGAGCTGCAGATGGTCGAGGAGGCGCTCCATGAGATTGGTGAGACCACCAAGGTGGAGAAATGCGCCTCGCTGGGTTTGGTGAGCAAGGAAACCTTGCAACGCTTGAAGGGGGCCGGTTTGACCAACTATCATCATAATTTGGAAACGGCCCGCAGTCATTTTCCCAGTATTGTGAAGACACACAGCTATGACGAAGAAGTGGCGGCGGTGAAGGCGGCGAAAGAGGTCGGGCTGCGCGTTTGTTCCGGGGGAATCTTCGGCATGGGGGAGACGATCGAACAGCGGGTGGAATTTATTTTTGAGGTGAAGGAGTTGGGGGTGGATAATTTTCCGATTAATTTTCTCAACCCCAGACCCGGGACTCCGCTGGAGGATGTGCACGATTTATCCCCTTATGATTGTCTGCGGATCATCGCGGCGGCTCGCTTGGCGATGCCGGCGCAAAACATTTTTGTCCTGGGCGGGCGTGAGGTTAATTTAAAGGCCATGCAATCCTCCATCTTTTTGGCCGGCGCCAATGGCACCATGGTCGGCAATTATTTAACCACCTTAGGCACGGCCCCCAATGATACGGTGCAGATGATTGAGGCGATGGGGTTGGAGATTGACCGCAGTGGCGTCCATTGAAGCAGAACTCAAAAAACTGAGGCAAGAAAAGCAGTTTCGTTTTCTCCGTTGTTTGGAAGGGGCGACCGGCCCCGAGATTGCGCTCGACCGGCGCGTGGTGCTTAATTTTTGTTCGAATGATTATTTGGGGCTGGCCGCCGATCCGCGCTTGAAGGTGGCCGCGATTGAAGCCGCGGAGCTTTACGGAACCGGGGCTGGGGCCTCGCGTCTGATCGCGGGAAATTTCTCCATTCATGAAGAGCTGGAAGAAAAACTGGCTCAATTTAAGGGGACGGAAGCGGCCCTGTTGTTCAATTCTGGCTATCAAGCCAACATCGGCGTCATCCCAGCCCTGGCGGGTGAGGGCGACCTGATCTTTAGTGATGAATTAAACCATGCCTCGTTGATCGATGGTTGCCGGCTGTCCAATGCAAAGACCGTGATCTTTCCCCATAGTGATTTGAATGCGCTCGAAACCATTTTAAAGAGACGCATGCTGAATCGTACCGCGGACAGCCGGTTTTTGATCGTGAGCGAGTCGGTGTTTAGCATGGAGGGGGATCTCTGCCGCTTGACGGGGCTATTGGCCCTTGCGGCCCAGTATGAGGCGCAGATCTATTTGGATGAGGCGCATGCGGTCGGGATTTTTGGTCGAAATGGGACCGGGCTGATTGAACATATTTTTGACAGGGAATTTGACGTCCGCAGTCACGGCAATCTCATTCAAATGGGGACCTTGGGGAAGGCCTTCGGTTCTTATGGGGCCTTTGTGGCCTGTTCCCGCACTATGCGGGATTATTTCATCAACAAGGCGCGCAGTTTTATTTTTTCCACGGCCCTCCCGCCCCCGGTGATTGCGGCCTCGTTGGAGGCCTTGTCCATCATCCGGGAGGAACCCAACCGGCGTCAGCAGCTCTGGCGGCATGTGGCCTTTTTGAAGGATCAATGGGGACATCAAGCGGGTTGTTACACGGGGGCTTCGCCCATTTGTCCCATTGTTATTGGTTCCGAAGAAGCGACGATGTTGACCTGCGAACAATTGTTGAAACAGGGGATCTACGTGCAGGGGATTCGTCCGCCGACCGTCCCTCCCGGCACGTCGCGACTGCGTTTGACGCTGATGGCGAGTCATACCTTGGGGCAGTTGACGCAATTGGTGTCGGCGTTGAAAGCAATTGGCCAAAATTTATGACCTTGGAAGATTTAGACAAGCGCTACGTCTGGCATCCCTTCACCCAAATGAAGGAATATGCCTCCGAATCAAACCTAGTGATTGTGCGTGGCGAGGGAAATTATTTGATCGATGAGGAGGGGCGACGCTACTTGGATGGTGTGTCCTCCCTGTGGGTCAACCTGCATGGACACAGGCATCCTCACATCGATGCGGCCCTCAAGGATCAGATAGACAAGATTGCGCACTCTACGTTGTTGGGGATTGCCAATGAGCCATCGATTCGTTTGGCGGAAAAATTGGTGTCAGTGGCCCCTGTAGGGGCGTATTGCAATACGCCCCTACAACATGTTTTTTATTCCGATAATGGATCGACCGCGGTTGAGGTGGCCCTCAAGATCGCCTTCGAATATTGGCAACTTCGTGCCAGGCACGCGCCGAACCTATTGAAAAAGAAGAAGTTTGTTTCTTTTTGCGAGGCCTATCATGGGGATACCTTGGGGGCGGTGAGTGTGGGGCATATCGAGCTGTTTCATGAAGTGTATCGCCCTTTGCTCTTTGCCACGCACCAGGCTCCGATCCCCACAGATCCCGGTTGTCTCGATTGGGTCGAACAACTTTTTCAAAAACAGGCGGGGGAGATTGCGGCTTGCATTATTGAACCGCTCGTTCAGGCGGCCGGCGGGATGATTGTCCAACCCAAGGGTTTTCTCAAGCGGTTGCGCGAGCTGTGCACGCGTTATCAAGTGCTGCTGATTGCGGACGAGGTGGCGACGGGTTTTGGCCGCACCGGCACTTTGTTTGCGTGTGAACAGGAAGAGGTTGTGCCCGATTTTCTCTGTCTTGCCAAGGGGCTTACGGCCGGTTATCTCCCGCTGGCGGCCACTTTGACGACCGCAGAAATTTATCAGGCCTTTTTGGGGGATTATGGCGAATTCCGCCACTTCTTTCATGGGCATTCCTACACCGGAAATCAATTGGGCTGTGCGGTGGCACTCGCGAATTTGGAGGTCTTTAATCGGGAACATGTTTTGGAAAAACTGCCGCCAAAAATTGCGCGGTTTCAGGAATTATTGGCAGGATTGGCGCAATTGCCGCAGGTGAAAGAGGTGCGGCAGCAAGGGTTGATGATTGGGATCGAATTAAATGTAGGGGCGGCCCTATGTGGCCGCCCGGCGGGTGAGGGCAACCACATAGGGTTGCCCCTACAGGAACAACGGTTGGGACACCAGGTCTGCCTGGCCGCCCGCGCGCAAGGTGTGTTTATTCGGCCGTTGGGGAACGTCATTGTGCTGATGCCGCCGTTGTCGATTACGTTGGATGAGATTGCTTGGTTGTGTCGGGTGACACATGAGGCCATTGTAGGGATTTTGTAGGGGCGGCCCTCCGTGGCCGCCCGGCGGGTGAGGGCAACCACGGAGGGTTGCCCCTACAGGGGACGATTATGATCAAAGGACTATTCATTACCGGCACCGACACCGGAGTCGGCAAAACCCATGTGGCCGGTGGTCTAGCCGCGGCGTTACGATCCAAGGGCGTCGACGTCGGTGTCTTCAAGCCCTTTGAATCAGGCACCGGCGATGGCCATGCCGATCATGTTCGTTTGAAGATGATGGCCCAGGTCGAGGATGCGGAAGACTTGATTGCCCCCTATCGTTTTGTCGAGGCCCTGGCCCCCGCGGTGGCGGCGGAGCGGGCGGGTGTGGTCATTGACTGGCAACGCATTACGAGCGCATTTCGGGATCTTGTAACACGACATGACATGATGATTGTGGAGGGATGCGGTGGGTTGTTGGTGCCACTGGCCCCCGGGAAGACCAATATTGATTTGATCCAAGAGTGTCAGCTGCCAGTGTTGTTGGTGGCCCGTCTTGGGTTAGGGACCATCAATCACACCTTGCTCTCCCTTGAAGTGCTCGCGCACAATAAAATCCCCTGCCTGGGGGTGATTTTAAATCAAACCACTCAAGCTATCGGATTGGCAGAGCAGACAAATCCAGCCGTACTGGCGGGCTTGAGCAAGGTCCCTCTTTTGGGAACGCTCTCTTTTGCCGCCACCGCTCCTACGGACGCTTTTACGACACTGATGACGAGGATGAAGCAGATTTATCAATAGGATATATCTCATTTTAGTGGCACAATAATTGCTGCTTATGCAAGATCGACTATGATTCGTTTTTTTTCACTCATTGGACTGGTGTTGATTTTGAGTTTTTCCTCCGGTTTTTCGGCCTGCCAAGGAATTATGTTGGGTGGCAATGGGAGTATTGGTGCCGGGGCTGGGGCCGGGGGTGGTGATGATGCGGACTTGGGCGATGATACCACCAACTTTCGTCCGACGGCCTTGCCTCCCGCCCTGGATGATCCCGGTGTCTCCATTTCAGCCACGCTCACGATTGTGACGGGCGGGGCGGCTCGATCGCCATTTGTTAATTTAACCTTAGAACAAAGTGGCCGGGCCAATTTGGCGGGTACGGCGACCATTACCCTGACAGCGGCACCGGTGGTCGGTCAGGAAGTTATTGCGGTCCATCAGCGTCCCGTGTCGTCCGGGGTGCTGGTGGATTTGGAAGAGTTGCGCACCACGACCGATGTCTCCGGACGGTTTAGTCTCACCACCAGCAATGCCTTTTTGGAGAACGACCAGTTCTGGTTGGCCGCGGCGGATAATAGCAACGGCGGATCCAATACCTTGGTGTTTAAAACGCAACCGAGGGTGGTATCGGTCAAGATTGGTGATACGTCATTGACGGATGGGGCCACTGTGTCGTCTTTGAATTTTGATATCAAGTGGGATGATTCCATGGACCCGACGACGATCAACGCCAGCAATGTCAATTTGGTTTGTGCGAGCGCGATTACGCTCAGCCTGGGGGGGACTTTTCCCGCCACCGATACCATTGATAACAACGAAGTGACGGCCCGCGGGACCGCACCAGCCTCGAGTCAGGAATGTACCTTGACGATTGGTGTTGGGAATCAAGATCTTTCGTCCAATAGCCAGGCGAGTGAGATTGTGCGGACCTTCACTTTTACGCAGGCGAGTTCCGGCACGGGGAGTTCTGGAACAACGAGTGGTGGTTCTGGCGGCAGTAGTAGTACGGTGGATGAGACTTTTTCAGAGACATTCCAAGATGAAAATGCCTTTGCTGATGATTTTACGCGCTTCTTGAGTAGCTTTTGGGCGATTGATCCAACAGGTGGCATTGGTGGGGGAGGCCTGTTAACTTTTACCGCCGGTGTCTTGTCCCATAATCCCAATCCTTCCGGCAGCAACACGGCCCCGGCCTTTGTGCGCTCGATCAATCCCTCGTCAGTGGCGCTGACCCTGGAAGTGAGCGGGGTGACGGCGATGGACTCGGGGAGCAATAATTCTTATCTGATCGATGGCGTCTGGCTGTTTGTGGGGAGTAATCAAAGCACCTTGGAGACAATTTTGGATAACCACATTGCGATTGGCTGGACCGTGGATCCGGATGATACCTCCAAGCATACTTGCTTTGCCCGCAAGGTGGTGGATGGGGCCGCCGATGGGCTCATTGATCTGCAAACCCAGGCGATTGTGGGTGGCTGTGATGGAACGAATTCGTTGTTTCTGAGAATTTCTCGCGAGGTTTCCAGTTTTGATCTGGCCTATAGTACGGATGGAAATAGTTTTACCACACTGACCACCCTTTCTTTTAATGGGGCTGATGAGGATGGCGAGGCGCGGGTTGGGGTTTATTTTTCGACGAGCAATAGTTCTGGAACTTTTTCAGTTGATCTCGCCGAATTATCGGCCCTGTAGGGGCGCTGCTTGCCGCGCCCTATTTCGGGCCACCACGGACCATCACGGAGGGCGCAGCAAGCGGCGCCCCTACATCCCCCTGAAATCATTCCAATTTATCAAATAATTTATCAAATTGATAACTTTAATATAATTAATAAAAAATAATAATTAAATTCATATAGTTAATTGCGTTTAACTTTGAGTAAAAGACTCGTTTAATGGTAGAATTCCGGCATGATCGGGCAGCCTTATTTTCGCGTCCAAGCCAGCAAAATAATTGGGCGATTGGCCTTGTTGATGCTCTTGTGTGTTCCATGGACGGCCTGGGCCGCGGCGATTAGTTCCACGGCGACGGGCAACTGGAATGCCGGCGGTACCTGGGTGGGCGGGGTGGTGCCCACTTCGAGTGATGATGTGACGATTGTTTCGGGGCATACGGTTACGGTGCCAACGGCCACCACGGCCGATTTTAGCACCTTGACCATTGCGGGTACTGTCACCCTAACGGGCAATGTTGGAACCGGTGGATCGATCACCATTCAGAACGCTGGGACTCTCACTCAGAACAACGTCACCACACAAACCATCACGGGAAATTTCACGATCGACAGTGGCGGGACTTTGACCCACACGGCGAATACGACAACCCTGGCTTACGCCCTTAAGTGGTCGGTGGGTGGCGATATGTCGGTGACAGGGACGGTGGATGCGAACAGTAAGGGCTATCAGGGAGCGCAGAGTGCCCAAGCAGATGGAGCTGGGACTGGGAAGGGGTTGGCTGGGAGTAGCGGTGATAGCAGCAGTGATGGTGGCGGCGGAGCATTTGCTGGGGATGGGCAGAAAGGAGCTACGTCAGGAGGGGCCGGCGGGACGGCGTATGCGGATGCGACGAGTCCCGCGGATGTGGGGTCTGGGGGTGGCTCTGGGTATTCGGTGTCAATCGGACTGGGGCGAGGTGGAGATGGTGGCGGTTTGGCCATTTTGAATGTGGTTGGGACGTTGACGGTGAATGGGACTGGTTATGTGAGAGCGAATGGTCAAGTTGGTACCTGTAACGGGAATGCATGTGGTGGAGGTGGAGCCGGTGGAGGGATAAGTATTACAGCGGGTACGTTAGTAGGGAACGCGCCCGGGACGGCAAATATCACGGCGAATGGAGGAGCCGGAGGGACGGCGACATCTCAGCAAGGCGGTGGTGGAGGAGGTGGAGCGATCAGTGTGAGTTACACGACGTTGACGAGTGCTGGGACGTATCAGGTGAAGGGGGGCTTGGGGGGGATTAACGGGGATGCGGTGAATGATACGTATAGCGGGCAGGGCGGAGCCGGGATTGTGTACACGAAGTTGGCGTCGGATAGTCGTGGTGATTTTACGTCGGATAACGAGGCGACGGCGTCGACGAC
>JAHFST010000003.1:37477-233242 GCA_023265625.1 Deltaproteobacteria bacterium
ACGGGGATGCGGTGAATGATACGTATAGCGGGCAGGGCGGAGCCGGGATTGTGTACACGAAGTTGGCGTCGGATAGTCGTGGTGATTTTACGTCGGATAACGAGGCGACGGCGTCGACGACGATCAATGGCGGGACAGCGGTGACGGCGACATCGACGACTCAGATTACGGTGGCTGATGCGAGCAGCTTTCCGTATGCGGGGGTTGTTCTGATTGAGAGTGAGTTGATTGAGTATCAAGGGACAGATGGGACGCATTTAGGGACGGTGTCGATTATCAAGCGAGGCGCGTACGGGACGGTATCGGCGGCGCATGCGGACACGACGACGGTGAAGCAGTATATATATCCGATTGTGGCGGCGACGACACAGAAGGCAAGCACGTCGTACAGTGCACAGAACTTCACGGTGAAGAACGGGACGAGGTACGTGATTCCGTCCGGAGATACGGTGAATGTGAGTGCGGCGACGTTTGGGAGTTCGACGATAGATGCGTCGATCAAGAACAGTGGGACGTTGACGTTACCGGCGACGTTTACGATTCCGGCGAAGGTGAATTTGATTCATGTTAGCACAGGCACATTGACATCTTCATCGGGTGTCTCATTGACGATCAATGGAACATTCACCCAGGATAGTTACACCACTTCTTCCACAGCATTAATTCTAGCGGCGGTGACAGTTGGCAATGGTGGTCTACTGACACATTCGGATAATACGAGTTCTCTAGCCCACATTGTCAAAATGACTGTGCAAGGTTCCCTCAATATCAATAGCGGAGGATCTATTGATGTGAGTTCGAAGGGATATCAGGGAGCACAGAGTGCCCAAGCGGATGGAGCAGGGACTGGGAAGGGTTTGGCTGGTAGCAGTGGCAATAGCAGCAGTGATGGTGGAGGAGGTGCACATGGAGGTGCTGGCGGCACTGGAACGGATAGTGGTGGAGCAGGTGGTTCTGCCTATGACAGTTCCTCCAATCCTGCGGATGCCGGTTCGGGAGCTGGTTCAGGGTACAGTGTTAGTAGAGGGTTGGGCATGGGGGGTGATGGTGGCGGACTCATTATTCTTGTGGTGAATGATACCCTGACGGTTGGTGGGACGATTAATGCCAATGGTCAAACCCCCAGTAAGTCATCAGGGGGTGCTACGGGTGGAGGTGGTGCTGGTGGTGGGATCAAGATTACGACCGTCACACTGGCTGGGAGTGGAAATATTACTGCCAATGGGGCGGATGGGGCTTCAAATAGTAGTGGCACACGCAATGGCGGTGGTGGTGGTGGTGGATTGGTTTATATCCTTTACAATGGATCGAGTCATTCCGGCAGTCGGACAGCCGCGGCCTCTTCAGGTGCGGGTAGCCCAGCAGCTGGTACAGTTACCTATACAGCAAATAGCACCGGGACTTTGACATCGACCAACGTGGAGCCCGCCTCACTCGTGGCCGGGGCGACGCCATCCAACACGATTAGTTTTACGACGGTCAATGCGATTCCGACCGGAGGCAAGATCAAGATCACTTATGGCAGCGACTTTGACGTCTCCGGCGCCAACGGTGCGACTTGTTCGACGATGGATGGTTCGTTTGCCACAGCGGTTTCTGGCCAAGTGGTCACTATCACCCGTTCCGCTGGGACCTCGCAAAGCGCGGCGACTGAAAGTTGCACGGTGGCGGGAATAAAAAATCCGGCGGTGAGCGGCTCCACCGGGACTTACACCATCACGACGACTGATAGCTCTGATTCTACGATTGATACGGACGCGGCGGTCACCGCCGACACCATCACCGCCGCGGCCCTGGCCTCGACCAATGTGGAACCTCCGATACTGGTGGCCGGTTCCACGGGTGCGCCGGTGGTGAGTTTTACGACGACCAATCCGATTCCCATCACGGGAAAAATCAAGGTGACCTTTCCTACCGGATTTGACGTGAGCGGGGCGAATGGGGCGAGTTGTTCGACGATGGATGGATCTTTTGCGACCGGGGTTTCCGGACAAGTGGTGACGATCACGCGCTCAGCAGGTAGTTCCCAGAGCGCGGCGGCGGAGACCTGCAGCATCGGCGGGGTTAAGACGCCGGCGGTATCCGGTTCAACGGGGACCTATACTATTTCAACGACGAACAGCAGCGATGCGGTGATTGATACGGATGCGGCGGTCACCGCGGATACGATCACGGCCGGGGCGCTCAGTGCCACCAATGTGGAACCAGTCTCCTTGGCAGCTGGCACGACCGGTTCGGTGACGGTGAGTTTGACGACGGCCAATCCCATTACATCGGATGGCAAGATCAAAATCACGTTTGGTTCTGGTTATGATGTGAGTGGGGCAAATGGGGCGACTTGTTCGACGATGGATGGTTCGTTTGCGACCGGAGTGTCCGGCCAAGTCGTGACGATCACTCGTTCGGCAGGGAGTTCCCAGAGTGCGGCGGCCGAGAGTTGCACAATTGCCGGGATTCGAAATCCCCAGATCACCGGTTCAACCGGCACTTACACCATCACCACGACCAACACGAGCGACACGACCATCGACACCGATGCCGCCGTGACTGCCGACACCATCACCCCCGGAGTGTTGACCTCGACCAATGTTGCCCCGGCGACTTTGGTGGCGAAGGCGAACGGAACTGCGACCGTGACCTTCACGACGGTCAATCCGATTCCCGTGGATGGAAAAATCAAGGTGACCTTTGGCGCTGGATTTAACGTTTCCGGAGCGACCGGGGGGACCTGTTCCACCATGGATGGTTCTTTTGCCACCTCGGTCTCAGGACAGGTGGTGACCTTGACCCGGTCCGGCGGCGGCATCCAAACGGCCGACTCCGAAAGTTGTACGATCGGCACGGTCATCAATCCGACCAGTACCGGCAGCACCGGGACTTACACCATTACCACGACTAACAGCGCCGACACCACGATCGATCAAGACAGCGCGGTGGCGGCCGATACGATCATCAAGGGGACCTTGACCATTGCCATCGGTGGTGCCAACCCGAGTGCCTCGGTGGTTGCACCCACGGCCGGAAATTTGGCCCTGCTGCAATTCAGTCTCACCACCAGCGCAGAAGAGGCGATCCGGATCGACAGTATCGCGGTCACCCCGTCGGGCACGATCAATGAAACTACCGCCGCCCTGACTGAATGCGAGCTGTGGGTCGACAATGACAGCGATGGAGTGGTCGATGATGGCACCGGTGACACCGAATTGACGATCACTGGCGCCCCGAAGGCCTTTGCGGCGAACAATGGTGTTGAGACATTTACGATTACCGGCGGTTACAGCATGGCTGCTTCCTCCGCCAAGGTGTTACTCTTCTCCTGCGATTTGAATGGCAACGGGGCGGCGGCCCAGACCCTGATCATGTCCCTGGCGGCGAACACCGATGTCGGGGCGACCGGGAGCACTTCGACCCTGACCCCCAATTATTCCGGCACCCCCGCCTACACCGGCGGGACCAAGACGATCAACAGTCCCCCCGTGGTCGACGCCGGGGCGCATGTCACCTCGATTACGGAGACGGAGAGCCTGGTCCTCAGTGCGGCCTCGACCCCTCCGACGGCCACGGATGTTAACTCGCAAACCCTGACCTATACTTGGAGCCTCACTGACAGCGCCTCGGGAAAGTGCACTTTGTCGAATACCAGCCAACTGATCGCCACGATCAACACGAGCCAGCACACCACCAACTATAACTGCACGGCGCAGCTCAGTGTGACGGATGGTGTGGTCGCCTCGGCGGTGACCGACAGCATCACCGTGACGGTGGCGGCGGACAACGACGCGCCGACAGGGGTGAGCGCCGGGTCCGATCAAAGCCTCATTTCCAACGCCGGGCCGGTGACACTGACGGCGGTTGCGGCGACTGAACCGGAAGGACAAACCTTGACCTACACCTGGAGCGAGACGGCTGATACGGGTAACGGCTGCACCTTGACCGATGCCGACACCAGCGATCGCTTGGCCAGTGTGGCCATTACGCAAACGGCGACCTTCACCTGCACGATGCGGGTTTCCGTGTCGGACGGGACGACCGCCGTCACCGATGACATGGTCATCAATGTCACCGCCTCCAACCAGACCCCGGTGGCCAATGCCGGAGTCGATCAAACGGTCAATGACAGCGTGGGGACAGTGACCTTGAACGGTACCGGTTCCTCCGATGCCGACACCAGTCAGACCCTGACCTATGCCTGGAGCGAGACGGCGGATGCCCAGGGTGTTTGCAGCCTAAGCGGGGCGACCTCCAGCCAACCGACGGTGACCGTCACTAACGGCGCGAGCAGCACCACGTGCACTTATAGTCTAACGGTCAACGACGGCATCATCAGTTCCAGTGCCGATTCCATGACCCTCACGATCACCGGGGACAACGACGCCCCGGTTATTTCCGGTGTGTATGTCGATGAAACGGATGCCTCGACCGGCAGCGCCGATCCGACGGGGCTCACCAGCCTGACCCCTGTCTTCTCGGTCGCCTATACGGACGGCGAGGGGAATGCCGGGAGCAAGTTCTGCATCACTGTGGAAAATGACGATGATGAAAATGAGCAAGTCTGGGTTTCGGACAACGCCGCTTGTGTCACTGGAACCTCCTTCACCGCGGCGGGGCCGAGTGGTGATTTATTGGCAAACGTGTCTAACAATTCCCGGACCCAAGATATTGATTATCAAATCGAGGGGGCTGCGGGGAATGAGACGGCGGCCGATCTGTCTTGGTGCACCAATTACACCGTTCGGATGAAAATTTTTGATACCAGCGGTTCGGTTTCCAACGAAGCGTCCACCTCATTTAAAACCGATTGTCCCCCGGTCTTGGCCGATGTCAGCACGGTGACCGCCACCGAAGGGGGGAATGCCTCGGTGACCCTGACCAACACCGATGCGGACACTGAATTTGCCAATTTTAGTTGCACCTCCGCTTCACTCGCCGCCAAGGGGATTGCGGTGAATGGGGCTCTGACCAATAATGGCAACAACACGGCCACCTTGAGTCTGACCAGCTTGGGAAACACCACCTATGGGACCTATCCGGTGACTTGCACGGCGACCGACCCGAACAATACGGCGCTCACCTCCGGCAAGACCTTTAACCTGATTATTGCCAACAACAATCAGGCCCCGGTGCTGACCGCCATTGGTGCGAAAACGGCCTATCTGGGCGGTTCCCTGAGCTTCACCGTCTCGGCCACCGATGCCGACACCGACGATTCCCTCACCTACCTCACCAACTCGCTGGTGCCCGGGATGAAATTCGATCCCGCCACCCACCTGTTCACTTGGACACCGATTGCCAGCCAACTGGGGGCCCATCAGGTGACCTTCATGGTGATCGACAATGCCGAAGGGAAGGGGAACAGCAGCAACGGCAATGATTCGGAGATCGTTACCATTACTGTGGCGCGCCTGATTCCCACGGTGGATGCGGGGCTCGATCAAAGTATCTTGGAAGGATATTCGACGACCCTGACCGGGGTGGCTAATGGCGGGAATGTCCTGACCTATGCGTGGTCGATTGTCTCGGGGCCCGGGAGCCTGCTCAATAGCGCTTCCGCCCAGGCCACCTTTGTGACGACCGATGTGAGCGAGTCCCAGCAGAGCATCGTGCAGTTGGTGGTGACGAATGAATATGGGGAATTTGCGAGTGACACCCTCCCCGTCACCACCCTGGACAAGAGCAATACCCCCACCCAGACCTCGGACAAGAAGGTGATCGGCAAGATTGGCGATGATTTGATCTATGAGACCACCGAGGAAGGCAGTGATAGTGCGACGTTGAAGCTGGCGCGTGCGACGCGCGTGAATGCGTTGGAGATCCGCGGTAAAAAAATTATTTTGGAAGGGTATCGCACGTATCGTTATCGCGTGGATGGCGACGGCCGTTTAGTGATCTCGGACCCCATGGCCGACAGTCGCCGGGGACGCGTCTATTTCTTCCAAACTGCGATTGCCGATCTCCCTGCGGTGTTTGACCTGAATGAGGCCTCCGTGCGAGATGGGAGCTATGTGAGAACGGTGTCAGGCAATAGCAGCGGGGATATGTTTGGCAATTCGATCGACGTGGGCAGCACGCGCACGGTCATCAGCGCCCCGGGCGCCAATCGCGAGCGGGGACTGGCCTACGTCTACGATAATAGTCAGGAAGTGGTCTCGATCGTGTTTGGTTCTGAACAGAGAAGGATTCGCTCGGTTCGCTTGCAAAATTATTATGCCAATGATGCGCGTCGGGACCTGTTTTTTAGCCCTGAAGTGGCGAGTGACACATCCTCTACCCAGCTTGCCGCGACGACCTCGAGCCGGGCCCTGTTTTTGTTGCGAGACGCCGAATCGTTGGTGGAGACGGTGGAACTCGATCAGACCGAACCCAATTTAGTGATCCAAAGCGGCACGGATTTTACCGCGACCACATTTGGGGATGTGAATGGCGATGGTCGGCAGGACCTCATTGCGAGTTCCGAGGCGGCGGGCCGAGTTTACGTTTATTTCGGTTCGGACAACCCACCGGCGACTCGGACGACGGACGACGCCGATATTGAGATGGTCGCCGGGCAGGACAGCGGAGGTTTTGGGCATAGTGTGGTGGTGCAAGATGTGACCGGTGACGGGGTAGATGACGTGGTCATCGGCAGTCCCGAGGCCGGCAGCAGTGGGGCCGGAAGGATTGACGTCGTCATTGGCCGGTCGGATTGGGACAACACGGTGGATATGGATACGGATACGAATACCTTAAAAGTGGCAGGGATGGCGGGTCAAGCCTTGGGTGGCGATCTGACCTTGGTGGATTACGATGGGGATGGCAACAGCGATATTGTCAGCAGTGATGACACCACATCGACTATCTTGAATTTGCATACCTCGACGGCCACGACGACTGGGGGCAATGAGGGCAGTGCCGGTGGCGGTGCGGCGTCTTCCGGGGCCTCGGGGGGATGTTCGTTGGTTTTGGGGGCAGGGACGGATGGGGCGCAGCATCCGCCGGAGGCGGATCAGCCTCTGGCTGAAGCGGCGCCCCTACAGGGTGGCCTGATTATTTTGTGGTGGCTGGGACGAAATTACCGAAAACGCGCAAAATCAGCCGTTCGTTTTTCCAAAAACGCGGACATGCCCTCGTGAAGTTCGGCGCTGCCGTAGATCTTTTGCAGTTTCTTTAAATCCCGTTCCAGTTCCTTCAAGATTCCTTCATGCAAGGCTTGCCGGGCCAGGCGCAGGGCCTGCGGGCTCATCACGAGCAATTCTTGGGCGACACGTTGCGTGGTGGTATCCAGATCGGACGTCGGAACGACCCGATTAATGAGTCCCATCTCCAAGGCTTCGGCGGCCGAGTAGGGGTGGCAGAGAAAGATCATCTCCTTGGCCCGCTTCATCCCCACGAGACGCGGGAGGATTTGCGTCCCGCCCCAGAGCGGGATGCTGCCTACCTTGGGACCGACCTGTCCGAAGGTGGAACGATCACTGGCGATGGTGAGGTCGCAGAACAATTGGATCTCATTGCCCCCGCCCAGACAGTAGCCATCGACCTTGGCCAGGAGCGGTTTGGGTGCGTTGAGCAAGGTGCGGCCGAGATGGAGTAGGCGTTGCATAAAGCCGGGACAGGTTTGCGCGGTGAGGGTTTTCATCTCAGCTAAATCGCCCCCCACGCAAAAACTGGGTTTGGCCGCTTGGGCCCCGGTGATCACGATCACCCCGATGGCTTTATCTTTAATGGCGGCATTCAAGGCCTGGGTGAGTTCTCCCAGGGTTTGACTCCGAAACGCGTTTAACTTTTCCGGACGATTCAGGGTGATGGTGGCGACGCCATTGGCACTGGCGTAGAGGATGTCTTGGTAAGGCATGGTCGACCTTACTCCTGTTCCGTGCCGGGTTGCAAGAGTTCAAGAAAGGCCTGAATCGGGTTAAAATTTTGCCAGGGGTCGCCGATCAATTTATCGCTGAGCTCTTCGATGCCGGCGCGGGACACCGGGTGAAAGTGATAACTGAATTTATGTCTTCCAACCAAGGCTCGGATTTTTGCAAAGCGTCTCAAGGCGAGGAGTTTTTTCTCTGTTTTTGGCAAGGATGCGAAGTCAACCGTGCCGGAAAATTCAAAGAGACCCGGTAAATAGGTGTCGCGTACGACATAGCATTTCTCATTTCCCCCTGCGGGGACGATTTGACACGAGACCCGCGGGTCATTGCGATCATAGCAACTGGGTTTTGGCTCCAGATCGCAGAGATCCGCTTCCTGGAGTTCGTATTTTCCTTGGACCAGTCGGTCGACATGGCGTACCCGCCAGGCAAGTTGTGAGACCAGCGGGGGAGATCGATATTGTTGCTTCTCACCCAGCAAGTAAAGCGCATCACCGGGATTGCCTCCCACCAGGAGGTTGCCGTCGAAGCGGGAATTTTCAAACTCAACTTTACCAAACCCGCTCAACCCCACCTCTAGCGCCATGGGGAGGTAGATGGGTTTAATCTCATGAACTTTGAGGAGGCCGTTCAACTTGGCAAATTCGACCCGACCCGCTTCAGGCCACCATTCGAGGGTCAGCGGGTCATAGGGTGGGTTGGCCAAGGAGAGTTCGATGGGGCCGGTGACATCGCCTAGGGTGGCTGGGCGCGGTTGATTGGCGGTCAGGCTGAGTTCGTCAATTTCCATTTGGATGGAACTGGCCTTGGGGTGGGCCAAGGCGCTCAGACGTAGGACTAGATCGTTCAAAATAATTTCACTGCCGGCGGTGAATTGTTCCAGTTGCAGTTGCAATTCAATCGGGATGCCATCTGACGCCTCGTGGGAGCCTAGCAGGGCCTGGAGGGTGAATGACGCATCTTGTGCCTGGGAACGATTGCCTCGGAGAAAGAGGTGATAGCCGGCGCGTTGAAATTCGTAGGGTGTTTGACCGATAGGCAGATATTTTGGATCATTCGTCAAAGTCGCCACGGCGGCGTTTACGATCCATGAGTCCGTGTGATAAATATTGAGGTCGCGGAAAAAAATGACACTCGGACCGGCCAGTTCCAATGGTTGCACTGCTCCTCGTTTGAGGATGACATCCCATTCGAGGTGGCTGACCAAGCGGACACTTCCGTTGGTGGGTAGATGGGTATCGAGGTCCACTTGGGCCTCGCCCGTCAGATGATATCGTCCGTTTCCTAGGGGTTCAATTTTAAGTCCGGTTGCAGTGATGACGCCTGAGTTAATGGTGAATTGTGAAGCGTCTCCCAGTTTGGGTTTAATGTCGAATTTTAATGGGTTGAGTTGCAGCCAGTTTCCATCCAGCAGAACCTGGGCTTGGAGATGTCCCCGGGCGCCGCTGGCCCATTGCAGCTCCCAATCGATCTGAAAATTAGCATTCAAGCGGAATGATTGATCGCGCGGCAGACTGAGATGAATCCCGGGCTCGAAGGCCAATTCCCCCAAATAGGTGGGGCTGTCCGGTAGCCCGGAGATCCCGGAGGTGAGCGTCCCTCCGGAGATCATAACGGGGGTCTGCGGCACTCCCGTTGGGGGGAGAAAGTGGAGTTGGAGATTATCCAAATGGTAATTCGGGTAGCGCACATCGTTTTCGACCGTCATCCGAAGCCGTGCTTGCGATGGCTGTCCGCCCACCTCTCCCAAACGGATGAGACCAGGTACTGAGAGATTGGTGAGGGCGTCGATGTTGAAGGTGATGGCCATATCTCGGAAGAGATCGCGCGAGTAATCGAAGAGTTGCCGGCTGCCGGCCAGGTGACACTCCGGGATGGTGGTCTTGCAGTGTCCCCCGAGACCACTGGCCGCGAACGGGATGGCAAAGAAGGCCGCCAGCGGTGCCACCGGGAATCCGCTGGGGAGGAGACCGTTGTCAATCGCCGGGTGTTTCCAAGTGGTGGGGAAAAATTCGTTTAAGACGCGGCTGCGGTTGGGCGGGGGATAGCGGTCGCTCGGTGCAGACCCCAGGGTAAAGAGCAGGGTGGCGATGCCTCCCAAGGGGGGCGTCCCGTTTTGATAATCGAATGGGCTTGCCCAGCCGGGAAACATGACAAGACTGGGATCGGATCCGTTAAAGTTCAACGGGCCGTCGACGTAGACTCCATGGAGTTCCGCGAGGGTGAGTGGTTCCGGGCGAGGACCGCGATTGAGGGCTGCCACCTGGTTGTCTTGGATAAAAAATTTGGCCAGACCGTAGGCCTTGTTGAAATGAATGTCCCCCCAGAGGGGGATGGGGAAGGACATGCCCAAAATTTTAAAGTCATCAATGCGGGGTGTGTCACAAGAAATATCTCCCTGAAAATGGCTGAACAAATGCCACTCGCCGCGCGCGAGGTCATAAGTGACCCCTCGCAACTCCGGAGGGATGGCTGATGTGTCGGTGACATCCGGTCCTCCCATAAATGAAGCCCCTTTCATCCAGCTTCGGTGGGGGGTGGATTAAGTTGTGAAAAATTTACTGCTAGACGCAACTTTCTTCCAGGGAGTACGAGGATGGGGCAAGCGCATTTCAACTTTTATGGGGAGGCAACTATGTCTTTGCAACTTGTTGATGTCATGGGTCGGGTGTTGGGGTCTGCTATGCCCAGGTCTTTTTTGCCAGTTGGTCAGGGGTTGGAGGCCTTGGGGGGAGAGGTCAGTCAGATGGGGTTGCGCAGCGCGGCCTCTTGTCTCACGGCGCCGTTTGTCGGGGATCGGGGATTGAGGCAGGCGGCGGAATTCGTCCTGGTCCATCTCGCCCAGCGGTCGGATGCGGTGGGTGATGCGGCCCTGGTGCGGCTTTATGAAGTGACGGGGACTCCCGTTGATCGGGTGGCCTTGATAGCCCGGGCGGGGATCGATAAAAATGCTCCTTGGGCGGGTGACTCCATTGAGCCTTTGGCTCGTGCGGCGCGGGAGTGGCAGCAAGTGCCCGTATCCACCTCGCTACATTCTGAAGAAGCCAGTCTGAATGCGCAGCTGGCATCGTTGGGTTTTGATTCAATTACACTTTCTGGGGAACTGACTTGGAAAGTCCACCCCCAATGGCGCGGGGTGGCCCATACGACTTCGTTGTTTCGCGACAAAATTACGGGGACGGCGGTGCTCGGCATCTACATGGCTCCTTTTATTGTCTATCCGGAACACCTTCATGTGGGGATCAAAGATCCAGCAGGAGACAAGGGCGAGGCCGTGATCTTTTTGCCGGGGAGTGGTTCTATGTCTGACTGGCAGGGGAGCTATGCCAAAACGGCCGACTATGCCCAGGTGTTGGGTTCGATCCATACCCCCTGGACCGGTCGAGAGGCGGCCTTCTTCTTGGGGATTGCCTGGGGCGGTGTGGTGATAAGCAATCTCCCCGGGACCGAGTTGGCTGATCTGGTGGCCGCCAGTCCCATCGAAGGGTCCCTGCTCTCCGCTGTTTTTACGGGAGTGCCTGCCAAAGACCAAGCGGATGTCATGAGTTTTGTGGTCAAGGTGTTGCAAAACAGTCAGGGGAAGGCGGACGACATGCCTGTGACAAGTCCTCGGGTGAAATTGTTGAGTCTGCCGATCCATCCCGCTGCAAACCGGGCTGGTCTTGTCAGGCGCCAAATGGGTGTAGTTTAGAGACTGCCGATCAGCCGTAGTTTTTCTTCGACCTCGGCCAACAGCGGTTGGGGGATGGCGCCGAGGGTTTTTTCCAGGCGACGGTTGTCGATAGTGCGCGACTGATCCACCATCACATCGCATTCTTTGTGATTGCCCGCGCACCCTGAAGGCAGGCGCACCCGCAAGATATTGGTGGGGGTGAGTTGCGTGGTGCAGGGGAGGACCCAGGTTGAGGGATGTCCCGCCTCGTTGAGTAGATCACTTTGGATGACCACAACGGGGCGAAGCTTGCCGGCTTCCGTCCCCCGCGGCGGATTGAGATTCGCCAGGTAGAGGGTGCCGCGCTTCACCTTCACGCGAGATCGTCTCCCACGGTGCGATCGAGATCGGCCATGTCTTGTCGATTGACCTTCCTCACCAGCAGCGACGCTTCCTGAAACTGCGCGCGGAGTTTTTCCCGATCAATCTTGGCCTCCAATTCCCGCAGGGCCCGCCGGACAACCTCGGTGTTTGACTTGAGCCGCAGGTGCCGCTTCAATCGACGCACCACCAAAACTTCATCGGCCGGCAGCGTAAAAGAGGACTTATCAATAGTATGAGATTGCATACTTTAATCATACCTATTGTTGTGAATCTGTCAATTCCAAATTTTCATGTTATGTCCGCAACTTTTCCTAAAAAGAGCCGAAGATGCTTGCTATGCGGATTGCCTTAGGAAATGTCTCCCTGGAATTGGCCAAGGTGGCGGCCTGCGCCTGGCGGGCGGGGAACGAGCCGTTGGCGCGCGAGGCCTTTGCCCGAGGGTTTTTTCCGGCGGGGGTGGCGGGGCCGATTGCCGACTTGGGGACTGGCTATGGAGACTTTGCCATCGACTTGGCGCGGCGCTATCCTGGGTGCAGTGTTTGGGGGGTGGATTCTGGGCCGATCCTTGGTTGGCAGGGGAGAAAGGGCCTTCCGTCTAACCTGCTTGATTGCGGCGAAACCCACTTTGATGATTTTGTCCGTGCCGTGCGTGACCCGCAGTTCGGTGATCCTTGCACCTTTGATCTTGCCTATATCCTTTACCCCAATCCCACCGCCGTCGGCGCCTTCTTGAGCGCTGCGCAGGGGGTGGTGGGCAAACAAGGCGAAATCCATCTGCTGACCGAATTGGAGGACACGGCGCGGTGGGCCGAACACGCGCTCACCCGCGGCGGTTTTTTGGTACGATCCGCCATGCTCCCCCCGGAAGTGAGTGGCGTCACCGGTTATGGCCGACTTCTTTCTTCGAGTGATACGGTTCATTGGTTGGTGGCGCGTCACCATCGACCCGATGAATTTGTCATCCCTCCAGTCAAGGCCATGTCCCCAGTCCCCTGGCCCAACTATCTGCGCATCGGCAACAAGAGATTTCAGGAGAGGGACCGGGGGCCGGCGACAGAAGCCCTGTCGCAAATCTTTGGTCGTCCCATCGACCTTGACCAACTGCTTGGTGCCGTCAGGATTGATGTCCCTGGAGTTTACTTGGATCAATTATGTCTCGTGCCAGAGGATGAAGGTGCCGTTTCGTTTGAGGGATATTTTGTCGATGCTGACGGTCAATGGTGCGGACATTTTATTCGGTCTTTGCCAGCGACTCCGATCTCGGGCGGATTATGGATATCTGAAGGGTACGGTTTTAATTCCCATGAAAAGCATGGCAAGCGGATCACTAAGAAAATGAAACACGGGATAGCCCGATCCTGGCACCAACATTTTCTCCCCTTTTTGGCTGCCCAGGGTGTCGACCTTTTTCAACTGACGGCCACTGAGAAGGGGAGTTACGCCTGGGCCTCGTTGGGATTTGATTTTCGGAATGAAGAGGTGAGGCAGGAGTTGATTGATGAGTTTCGTGTTTGGCTGGTATGCGATGCTCGCAACACTACCTTGGATGATAGGGCCCGCTCCCTCCAACATGCCTGGGATCTCGCCGACTTTACCGATGAGAATGGGGTGAGGCTCGGCAGGGACTTTCTCCTATGGCGCGGGATAACGGCACCTCAGGGCTGGGAGTCTTCATTCTCCCTACATCCCTCCTATCCCGGCTGGCGGCGGTTGTTTCGGGCAAACGGCAATTCACCCTGAGGAGTTCGCAACTTTTTCTTGTCTATGCCGATACCCTTCCATATGTCTTTGATCCAACCGCGTCATCTCGATTATCCCCATGACTGGCGGCCCTTTGTGGAGAGTTTGCATGCAGGTTTGCCCACGGCGCCGATTTCTCCCACAGCCGCTGAGCCCCTTCTTGATGTGAGTCAACAGTTGTTAAACATGGCATCGATTCCGGAGGCGTCGGCTTATGCGTTGGCCGATCGTTATTGGTATGCCCTCACTCGTCATGCCTTTGAGCGCATCCCGGGACGCAAATCGGTCGTGGTCTATGGTGCGGAGCGTTTGAACGACCGATTGACGTTGCAACGACCTGGCACCGAAGGTTTTTCGGAAGCGGAACCGGGCGTGGAAGAGGGACGTGTTTTTGAGGTACACTGTTCGCGCCGCGCTTTTGACGAAGCCCGTTTGTTGGAACCCTATGGAAAAGATTGGTTGGTGGAATGGTTGGCGGAGGGGCGTAAATCTTACGGTCTACAACACCATTTTTTGCCGGACACAGAGGGAATGAAGTTGACTGAAGAAGAGTTTTCTTATCTGGCGTTTCGTTGGGAGAGTCCTGGTATCGGTCGACGTCTTCGGAGGGAAGTCAATGGGGTGCGTGCCTTGGAACCGGCTTACACCACGGAACCGTCGACTCCCCTGGAGGTTGTTAATTTTTATCGCAAAGGTAGACGCGTGGAATTGTTACCCACCAAGCCCGTGCCTCTTCATGGTGACTCCTCAAATAGTTGTCTGGCCTCTTGGTTTCATGATCGGATCCACGAAGGAGTGATTGCCGGTCTCGAGGTGGTCCTGCAGGATCTCTCGATGGGCGTTTTTGCGGCGGCGCTTGAACTGTTGCCTTGGCGGCTTCTGGAAGACTTCGTCGGCGAGGGCCCTGTGGATCGCTTAGGCGACTTGTTTGATATCCGTTCCGAGCAGGATGTCCGAAAAGAGTCGAATGAGTTGCTGCGCCGGGCTCGTTTCCGCGCTAAGGATGATGCCAAACTCCTGGCACAATGTGATCTTCTCCAAGCCAGGAGCGCGGCGCTCTTCTAGTCAGACTCCGAACACGCGTCATTGTAAGATAAGACGGAGTAAAAATATTCTATCTAATTGATATTATTAATAATTAATTGACATAATATATTATGTCATAGTAATATTAGTTATGATTCAATTGAGATCCATTCGGGAACGGCATGGCTTTTCTCAGCGGCAATTGGCGGCCCTGGCTCGGGTGGCTTTTCGCACGATTCAATTGATCGAATCCGCACATCATGATCCGCGGTTATCCACTTTACAAAGTATTGCCCAGGCCATGGGTTATCCGCGTGATAGCGTGGCAGGGAAAATCCAGACGCTTTTTGAAACCTCGCCCGATTCGGTCATCATGATCTCGGAGCGTATCTTGCGTGACGGCATTAACTCTTGGAAGCTCTGGCTGTTTAACTTTGTCGATTATTTTCGTGCCCACCCAGACCGGGCTTTGGTTGAATCGCCGCCTCATCTCCATACCACGGAAAAAATCTTGGCCTTGCTGGCGGCCACCGTGGAAACCTTGTGCGAGGAACAGGCGGTGCCTAAACCGCGTTGGTGTTCGAGTATCCCACCCCTCGCGACCCCCTGGTTTGTCTCGGAGACGGAAAATTTGAAGGCCATGGCCTTGGTGGAGAGTCCTGTTCATTTTCGGAAACGGAATATCTTTGTTTTGGAAAACTTTTTGGAGCGGAGGTAGCCTTTGTTGGATGTGGCAAAAATCAAACAACTCTTTGCAGCTCTCAATGAGGAGTTGAGCAAGATGCAGGTCAAGGGTGAGATCGGCATCTGTGGCGGGGCGGTGATGTGTCTGGTTTTTCAGGCTCGGCAGGCCACCAAGGATGTTGACGGCATCTTTCAGCCGACCCGGGAAATCCACCAGGCGAGCCAGCGGGTCGCCGCGCAGTTTGGACTGGATGAAAATTGGCTGAATGATGCGGCCAAGGGCTATTTTCACGTCGATCCGCCGCAAGAGGAGGTGTTGCAGTTCTCAAACTTGCGGGTGTGGGCCCCGCGGGCGGACTACATGCTGGCCATGAAGTGCCTCTCGGCGCGCTTCGATAGCGCCGATCGCGACGATGTGAAATTTTTGCTCCAATATCTTAAACTGACGTGTCCGGAGCAGGTTTATCGGATCATCGAACAATACTACCCTCAATCCCAGATACCGCCGAAGACGCAATTTTTGGTTGAGGAATTGTTAAAGCCTTAAATTATTTTATCCCAGAGTGACCCAGCTGTTTTTTTCTTCCCCGGGACGAGTCCCGAAGATTTTAAAAAAGTGTTGCAAGACAGGCGTATCCCCAATGGTCTGGATTTTTTTCCGATCCAAGGCCGCGCTAAAGGTCAATTGCCTGCCGATGATCTCGATCAGGGTCTGCTCCTCGAGGGTGAAGGTAAGATCCGGTTTCGGGGCCGCCTCTTGCAAGACGTTCATTTTTTTGCCGTGGACCTGAATTTGGATGGTCTCCGGTCCCACGATGAACTGGTAGGTTTCGTTCAACCCCTCGGCGGCCTTTGCATCGAAGGCGCCGTAGAGAAATGAGATGGCCCAGTGGGGACGGAAGGTCTCGTCATGCTCCGCCTGCCCCAACAAGGCAAAGCCCCAACGCGCTAATTCTTGCAAGGCCGGCCCCAATTTTTTTCCGCGGTAGGCCAACTGATAAACGAAAACGCCCGCGTGAGTGGACAACGGCCGTCGCTCGAGCAGTCGGGACTCTTCCAACTCCTTGAGCCGTGTGGCCAACAGGTTTGTCCCCATTCCTGGAAGAGCCCCCACCAGGTCCTTGTAACGTTTGGGCCCGGTGATGAGTTCCCGCAAAATCAGTAGGGTCCACCGCTCCCCCACCACATCCAAGGCCTTAGCCAGGGCGCAGTATTGATGATAACTTCTCTTAATCATTGTATTTTTTTGTTCCTCCGTCTTACTGACAAACTAGTATATTTTTTTAAAGTGGACAATTAAATAATTTGTACTATATATTTTTAAAGTAATTAGGGACATCGGAAGGAGGTGTAAATGATTGTATCAACACCGCAAGAAGTGGTTCGAGGGGAGATGACCCGGTTGTTGTCTCTGGTACAACTATCACCCTCACTGTTAGAGGGGTCACAAGGGTTTGGAGCATGTCGTCTCCCTTTGGCAACGATTCCGGAACGTGACTGGAGAATGATCTTGCAAGGGGAGTCGAGATGGTGCGCAGAGGAGGATGTATTGGTCGACGGGGATTGCCTCACACTTGCGACAGCCCGTCTGGATAACCCCGATCGGCCGTTGTTTGAGTCAAGGATCTTGTTCAAACCATACAACCACAGCAGTATGTGGTGTCAGACCAATTGGCTCACATGCCAGTTCAGCCATCGTTTGGTTACCGAAGGTTCCGAGGTTTGGGAGATGCTTGTCATCGAGACGGATATTCACGATTTTCAAATAAATAATACTGGCTGGGGTGGCGATTGTGCCACCCTATCCGCCCGGTTAGTCTTCTCCCGACCTGAGGCGAATCGGGTCGGTTTGTTTGGTTTGGTGGATTGCGATTCTTCCTTGTCGAAAAACTATGCGTCATTTAATGAATTCAAAAGCCGCCCGCCGCGTATGGCGCGCGATACGAGCGGCCATCCGGAGGATCCCGAATACCTTTCGTTTATTTGTCGTCACGCTAGGGCCGCTTGGTGTTGCTTCGAGGAACATCTCCGTAAGAAAGGAACGCACGACCGTTATTGGGAGCGCCTGTTACAGGAGCTCCCCGATGGGCGTGTCCCTGGCAAACGGTTCATGGACCAGTGTGCTCACTTGAGACACCTAGCGGGTCGCCTGTTTGAGTGTGAGAGAAACAGGAAACAAGCCCTGCAGGCGGTTTCCCGGGCTGAACAATACATCCTGTCGGGAAAACTCCGTTCCGCCGGCGGGACTTTGGCCACCGTGGTGCGTGTTGGTCGGAATGAGGGCGCGGACGAGTTGGTGAAAGAGGTGGAGAAGTTGCGTGAGAGGCTCGTTTCAGTAGGAACGGGAGGTTGACCGATGGATTTAAAAGCGCAATTTGCCCACCTGCAGACCTTAGGGGTTAACCCCGCCCGATTGGTTTCCGTCGTTTTTCTCGATGACTCCGCTCGCAAAGGGATGAGGCATGCCGTTTCCATTTACTATGGTGCCGAAAAAATTTTGGAACAATCGCTGCAAGGTGATTTTGCGACGCTTTTAGGGGAAGTGGCGGAACCGGAAAAACTTCCTGAGATGCGCCACGAATTCCAGACCGTGTTTGAAACCGACCGGGTTCGTCGTTATCTGGAGCGCCTTTGTCGCTCGACCGCGCCGGCATTGGAATTGAACTTCGGGGCCCGTTTAAGCGCCGATTCCCCAGGCCCGAATCCGGTGCATCCCTTCTGGATGATGCCGGATCTTTCCCATCCGGGAGGGTTCAAGGCCATGCTTTTGGGAGGGGCCAAACTCTTCATCCGGGGAGGACGTGGCAAAAGCCCCCATGAATTGATCTATGAGGGCCCCCATCCCCATCAAGTACGCACACGGCCGGTGAGCAACGCCCTCTTGGCCCAGGTGGATGAGATTCGGGAAGGAGCCTGCCCCCGGGGGCATGTGATCGCCTTGGATCGCACCCCTCTTTATCTCGCCGTGACCGACCGTTTCGAAGAAGACCGGGTTGATTTGCCGCAGGGAGAACTGAAACTCAGGCGTGAGCTCGATTTTTGCTACGATCAAATCAGTTTTCGGGCCCGCATGGCCGATTTTCCGGAGGGTGAGCATCTGCCCCAAGTGTTCGTGTATGGGGAAAGGCTTGTTTTTGGACGGGACTCTGATGCGACGGAACCGGACGGGGACTGGATCGCGCGGGTCAGTCATCGTTTTACGGGAAAACTGGTGATTCGGATCGAGGATGATCAGGGGGAAGTGATTCGTTGGGGATTTTGGAATTCTATGGCTCTGAGCAATAATCGGGTGACCTCCTGCCGGTTTATGTTTTAATATTCAGTTATTCATCCTCCCGCCGCGCGCCCACCTCGCTTCCGTCTTCGGAGTAGGAGACGGTGAAGACAATCGGTCGACAACAGACATGGCAGTCTTCCACATACTCGATGGGGGCGTCGGAGGGTTCCGGCTCGATCACCAAGGATTCGCCGCAATAGGGACAGGGGACGGAGAGGGCTTCGTTCATGGGCCTATCTACATTTAGATTTCGTTATTTTTCAATGATTATTCTTGCTATAAGATATCATTATGATATCATAATCCATGCCTCGAAAAGTGAGGGATTTAATCAGGGATTTGGAGGCGGTTGGCTTCCAGAATCGGGGAGGGAAGGGGAGTCATCGTAATTTTTCCCATCCGAGATGTCACCTGCCTGTGACGTTGTCTGGGAAAGAGGGTGATGACGCCAAACGTTATCAAGAAAAGGCTGTGAGACAGGCCTTGAAGGAGGTGAAGGATGAAAAGAAAGCTCAGTGATCGGTACCTGAAAGTTGTGGAATGGTCTGAAGAAGATCGCTGCTATGTGGGGACTTCGCCCGGGTTGATCATCGGTGGGGTTCATGGCGCGAATCAGGCCAAGGTGTTTGCCCAACTATGTGTGGCTGTGGAAGAGGCCATCCAACTCTTGCAGAAAGACGGGCGTCCCCTTCCCGCGGCCACGGTCGACAAGAAATGCTCCGGAAAGATTTTGCTGAGAATTCCGCCTGAATTGCATAAATCGCTGATGATCAGGGCCCTGCAAGAAGGGGAGAGTATCAACAAACTGATTCAGCATGAGCTAGAAGCGAGAGCGTAGTTAACCCGCCATCGTCAACCCGCCGGAAACCGAAAGAACCCGCCCAGTTACATAATCCGCATCTGGCGAAGCGAAGAAGGCGACCCCGGCGGCGATTTCTTCCGGCTGGGTGATGCGCTTGATTGGTTAATGGCGTTGAGTAAGATTCTCTCGGCAAACATGTGGTTATTTTACGCGGTAAAATAACCTGATATCAATATTTGTTTATCCTTCCATCGACAGACGATTCGTTTGGGCCAATGAAGCTGGATCCTCGCTAAAGTAAGGGGGGCATTTGTTGAAATTGTAACGCCAATAAATTTTCAAAAACACGCAACTTATCCAAACCCTACACGAAGGTAATACCAGGAGATCTTATGACGACACCTGTGAATTCATACCGGACCGTTGGCAATCCAATTACTAGTATTTTGGCGCCTTATTTTAAATTGGAGAGTGGTGCCTCAACAGCCGATTTGTTCACCAATCTCTTTAATTGGGCGACTAGCACAATTGAAGGTCGGGTAACAGGTGGTATGCAAGGGCTTCCCGTGCGCGGGGTTCAATTTTTTATGACGGTCGTCAGTCACGTCATTGATAAGTTGGATCCTGCGAATCCGTTACGAATGGCCCACGAGCGGGTTCAAGGACAGAACGATGAAGCCGAACGTCAGCGTTATGCTAGGGCATTTGTGGGCCACCTGGTGTTGGGGGCGGCGGCGGTTTTTTTGGCGGAGCAGCGCGTCGCTCACTTGGAAGCCGAGATGGTTCAAGCTCGTGTGGCGGAAGGGGCTGCTTTGGAGACGCTGGTACCCGATGAAATCTTATTGAATCTGTCTGAGATGATTCGGGGAGTGTCGGCGAGTTTACCAAAAGGATTGCCTCAAGTGGTGGGGGAGTTTCTGACTGCTGTGGAGGCTGAGACGGTCGAGAGAATTCTTCCCAAAAGGATGGGCCTTCTCAGGGATTGCTTAACAATTGCCCAGCGTTGTTCAGATCCCAGGCGGGCTCGCATGATCCAGCAAGTCATTCCACTTTTGATCAAGGCGGTTGTTGAACAAAGGAATTGGGATTGTTTTAAGGATATTGATTGGGTTGCATTAGGTGCTGAGGCGGATACCTTGTTTCGAGGATTGGCGAATGAGATTTCATCTCTGACCGGAAAAGAACGTTTCAAGGCCCTGACAGCGTGTCGGGCTCTCCCGCAAAAACTACGACAGACCGAGGGTGAAACTGCGATGGCTGAGAGATTCGAAATAATCCTTTTGGAGGTTATATCCTGATAGTTCAGACTCCAATCATCAGCGAGGGTTCTTCCTCATTTTGGATATGGCGTTGAATAACGCCTGAAAACGATTTTCAAATTGTTGTTTGGTGACCATATCACCACGAATAAGTTCAATTATCCCGCCATGGTGAGTCCACCCGAGACCGACAACACCTGCCCGGTGACATAATCCGCATCTGGCGAAGCGAAGAAGGCGACCCCGGCGGCGATCTCCTCGGGTTGGGCGATGCGCTTGAGCGGGATGATCTGGGTGAAGGCCTCTTTGATCTTGGGCGTAATGGCCTCGGCATAGAGTTGGGTGTCGGTGGGGCCGGGGCAGATACAATTGACATTGATCTGAAAACGCGCGACCTCGCGGGCCAGGGCCTTGGTGAAGCCGATCACGCCTCCCTTGCAGAGTGAATACACCACCCCCTGCATCTGGCCGACCCGGCCGGCGTCCGAGGCGATGTTGACAATCTTGCCACCTTTTCTTTTACTCATGTCTTTTAAGACGGCAGAGGTGACGAGCAGCTGGGTCTTGGAATTGACCGCCAAGACCTGGTCCCAATACGCCTCATCTTCATCAATGAAGAAGGTTGGGAGGGCCCAGCCGATGTTGTTGACTAAAATGTCGATCTTGCCGAATTTTGCAATGGCCTGGGCGACGGAGGTCTCAACCTCCGATTTTTTGGTGCAATCCGTCTTGAGAAACAACGCCTTCGCGCCCAATTCCCTGGCGGTGGCCTCACCGACATCACTCTTCACATCAAAAAAGGCGACCGAGGCCCCTTCGTCGAGCAATCGTTTGGTGATGGCCTTGCCAATCCCTTGTGCCCCTCCGGTGACTACCGCCACTTTATCTTTTAGTCGCATGGTTCCCTCCCAATGTTGAATTTTGGCTACTGGATTGTGTAGTGGATTGCAATAGATTTGAAATGCTGTTACTCCAAACCTTCAACCACGAGGGGGCACTACGCGAAAAATTTATGTTGTTTTAGCATCAGGCCTTGGTTTTGGTTACATGCCCATCGCCTCCGGTACCTGGGGGAGTCTGTGGGGGATTCCGTTGTATTTGGGGTTGTATCGACTGCAATTGATCCCCTATCTCGTGACCCTTTTCACCTTGATTATCTTAGCCTCTTGGATTGCGAATGAAGCCGAGTTGACCGGCAACAAAAAAGATCCCGGATGGATTGTGATCGATGAAGTGGTGGGGATGTTGACCGCGCTGAGTTTTTTGCCTCTCACCTGGCAATGGTTCCTCGCCGCTTTTTTACTGTTCCGCCTCTTCGATATTTGGAAACCCTTCCCCTGTCGCCTCATCCAAGACCGCGTCCCGGGGGGATGGGGGATTGTGGGGGACGACGTAATGGCGGGGATCTATGCGAACATCATCCTGCAGATTGCCCTGAGATTTCTTTGGGGGTGAGTTGGGGAGAATTAGGGGACGTTGTTGACTGGATCAACTTTCGTTGGTGGGCTACCCCGGTTTAATTTGTGGAGAGATAGTTCACTCAGTCAACAACGTCCCTAAAGCCTATTTCTCCCGGTTGACACCTTCGGCTTTATGGTGGAAGTGTTGGGTAATGGCGCTCAAAATCGAAGTCATCACCATCGGCGACGAGATCCTTTCCGGTAATATTGTCGACACCAACTTCGCCTGGATCGGTGACCAGCTCTGGTCGCGCGGGTATGATCTTTTTTGGCATACTACGGTCGCTGACGACTCGGAGCGGATCCGCGAGGCCTTGTTGTTTGCGGCGCAGCGTTCGCAAGTGGTGCTGGTGACCGGGGGGCTGGGGCCGACGACCGATGACATCACCTTGCGCTCCGCTGCGGAGGCCTTTGGGGTGGCTTATGAGCATAGTGAGACGGCCTTCCACATCGTCAAAAGATTCTTTGAAAAGACCGGGCGCGAGATGAGTCCCAACAATCGGCTCCAGGCCTTCCTCCCCCAGGGAGGGGAGGTGATGGAGAACGATGTGGGTACGGCGCCGGGGTGTCATTTTCACTTCCAAAAAACAGATTTCTTCTTTATGCCCGGGGTGCCGCAGGAGATGAAGCCGCAGGTGCAAAACACGGTCATTCCGTTCCTGCAAAAACAGTCTCCCAGTCAGTTTTGTTATCGGTTCTTTCGATGTTACGGCCTGCCGGAGGCACAGTTCGATCAAAAGCTGCGCCAGGTGGAGGCCCTGCAAAAAATCCCCGGCCTGCGTTTGGCTTATCGGGTTTCATTCCCGGAGATCTTCATCAAGATTTCCTCCAATGAGCCGGGACAGGCGGAGGCGCGGGTGGTGCAGGCGGCGCAGATCATCCAAGAACAAATCGGCGCCTACATCTACGCCGAGGGCGACAATCCCATTGAAAAGGTGGTGGGGCAGTTGCTGCGAGAACGCAAGCAAACCTTAGCCCTGGCCGAGTCCTGCACCGGGGGTTTTGTTTCGGATAAGATTACCGATGTCTCGGGGAGCTCAGAATATTTTGAGCGGGGGATTGTGACGTACAGTAATCGTTCCAAGATAGAACTGTTGGGAGTGTCGGAAGAGTTGATAGCGAAGCATGGGGCGGTCTCCGCCGAGGTGGCCCTGGCGATGGCGGCGGGGATCCAAAAAGTCTCAGGCACGGACTATGGCATCGGCATCACCGGCATTGCCGGCCCGACCGGCGCCACCGCCGACAAGCCGCTTGGCACCGTCCACATCGCCCTGGCCTATCCGGGTGGCGTCAAAGAGCGAAAATTTCAATTTTTCCGCGACCGGCATTGGTTCAAGGTCTTTACCACCCATGCGGCGTTGCATATATTACGCAGGAAGATTCTTGGATTGGGCAAAGACTAGCTAAACCCCTCGCAAAATTATTTTTCAGATGACGCAACTGGAGCGTGCCCCTTGGCCGATCTGGAGGGTAGTCGATTGTTTTTTTAATTATTGATTTAAGTATATTAAAAGTATATTATTTATATGGAATGAAAAATAAATCTTCAGTGAAGCGTTTCAAAACGACCGAGGAGATGGATGAGTACCTTGAGAATAACGATTTAGGCGATCTCCTCAGGGGTAAAGGGGTCCTCAAAAGAGGCATTCTCAAAAAAATCAATCTAGATCTTCCGGCAACGGTCGTGGACAAGGTGGACCAAATTGCGAATAAAATCGGGATCGCCAGACAGCCGCTCTTGAAGATGTGGATTCATGAACGATTGCAGAAAGAAGAGTCTGCTAGCACTTCCTCTTAATTGCCCCCGTTAATTGAACGGGCTGACTTATTTTGTTGCACTATTTTTCTTGTAATCAATTCAAGCAACAATTATCTCCGCGTGCCGAGAATAACCGATCATGGGTTCATTGACGAGTAACAGAAGTGTTTTGGGGACTTTGTCCCATCCGGCGGCCTGGGAAAGCCTTGGTGCGCTGTTTGCCGGTGTTTGTAATCCGGTTTCCGGATCGGCGATCGAGGTGCCGTGGGAACGGATGCAACCGTTTGTGGCCCGTTTTTTGGAGATTCGGCCGCGTTGGGGTGCGGCCGTGGATCGTTGGAGAGAGGCCGTTCCGGATCCGGAGAGACTGACATTCCTTTTTGCCGAGTTATGGGAGGTTTTGGACGACCAGGACCTCCTGACCGCCGAATCGAACGTCATGGAGCAGTCATGCGTCCTTTTTTTGGCGGATCTATCTGCAGAACTTCGTGAACCGATGGTCGGTCAGCAGGTTTTCGTTCAACCTTCCACGGCGGATTTCTTGAAAAAGAATGTTTGTTTGGCCGTGAGTTATCTCAATTCGTTGCGAGGTTGGCTGGGTGATCCGGAACTGAGCGCGTCTCTACCCAAGGGGTATCAAGTTTTGACCTACCAGTTGCAGGAGTTGTTGGAGGCGGTTGCGGTGATGCCTGCGGCTTATCGGGGATTTTTTTATTTTGGCGTCTGTGTGTTGGGTCAATGGCATCCGGAATCGCTGACAAATTTTTTGGAAACATTCAACCTAACCAGGGAAACAGGGTTTCGGCTGATCCCTTTTGAGGATGATCCGACCGGTGTTGGACGTTTGCTCGTTTCCCCGCAAGAGACCTGGCGCGAGATTTATCGGGCGACTCATGGTTTGTGTCAAGATCTGGCCATCGGCGTGTTTGATCAAGATATCCTGGTCGCTTCTCATCGGCCGGTCTTGGCTGATTTATCTTCGGCGTTGGGGGTTGTCCTGCAAAGTTTTCCGGAACTGAGGGGGGCGGTGGAGGTGTTGCAACGTTTTGCCCGCTCTCAATCTCAAGGGGGCGTTTTGATCCCTTTGCCGCATTTGCGGGCGGCGGGCGCGGCGGTGCGGGACAGGTTTGCCGGCCGGTTGGGCCCCGCCTGGTGCCGTGCGTTGAACCAAGCCTTGGAAGAGGGGTCCGGCGCCGGTGTATGGCCGGCGGAGTGCCCCAAGCCTTCGGAGATTCAAAGGGCTTATCGCTCCTTTCCGGAATCGCTCCAGAACGATTTGGAGCGTGCGGCCGGGAAGAACAAGGAGCGATCGGGAGCCTTCCGGGAAGCCGACGTGGATAAGAGCCCTCTGCTCCTGAGGGCGGCTGCAAAAACGGTGATGGAGGAGATATTTCAAAAGGGAGGCGCCGCATTAATCATCCTCCGTCCGTTGTTCGACTGGTTGGCGACGACGCCCCAAGGTTATTTTAACAGCATTCTGGTCGCTTGGAGGAGGGATCCCTCTTTGCGGATGTATGGCAGTGTGGTGACGATGCGCGGGTTGCTCCAGGTGGTCAATGTCGCCTGCTCCACTCATTACACCCTGGAATTAGCCGGGGTGAGGCCCCACCGGGTGGTATGTCTGCGGGTCCGTCCTCCCGATTCACCTGAGGATGTTCAGAACAGGAATCGATTTCAAACAATCGTTCCCGACCCCGCGTTGCGAAAAGTGATATTCGAGGCCTCCGGTCTTGGCGAGACGGAGTTGCTTCGTCAGGAGAACCTCCCCGTCGCCTTGGCGCGTGCCCTGGCGACCTTGTCCCTTCCCAGTGTGGAAGCAGGGGACGAATCGAAACGACTCGGAGCTTGTGCGGCGATCTTGGAGTTGTTCCAGGAACCCGATCCTCTTCTCCCCACTGCCGCCTTTTTCCGTGCCCGTTTGGTGGCACAGGGGATGTCGCGCAACTCTTTGGTGGGGCTCTTGAGCCGGATCAAGTTACATTTGGGGATTGATTACCGGTACTCGGTCAGGAAAGGTGTAGTCCGTGTGTCACCGTTGGAGCGAGAAGTTCCCCCGCAGGATGAGCCCCTGATGGCTATTGAGGAAACGGTTGCAACGGGTTATTCGATCGGTGTGCCGATCACCGCTCCGTCCATGGCCTTTACGGTGGGAGATATTACGGTATCGGCGGATGCCTTGGGGGAAGGGGGACGTCGCTTTATTCAGGGCCCCGGGACCGAAATGGTCCAGGCAGAGGATGCGCAAGAGAGAGATGAAACAGCGCAGTTGCCACTCCCGCCTGGGTCGCCTGCCCCGTCTTTAGGATCTACGACTTACGTCCATGGACAGCAGGTTGCAGTGGCCGGTTGCGGTGTGGGGACGGTTCTGAGCATTGAGACAATAACGGCTTCCTCTGGGACCGGCATTTTTTTGAGGGTGAAGGTGCCCCGAACTCCGAAACTTGTCCCAATCAACTCGCCGAATATCCGCAGCCTGGAATCTGAAGAGGGGGTGGCCGGTGCGTATCGGGAGTTGGATCAGCCGGTCCCAAAGTTGCGCCTGCCTGAAGAGGGAGTAGCGGAATGGAAAACGAGAATGGCGCGGCGTTGGCAATCCGCCAGAAATCTTAAGGAAGTGGCCGCCCTGGTGCGTGACTTGAGTGCCTGGTATCAAGAAGCGCGGAAGAGGGGAAAAGGCGTGGATGTGCGTGTCAAAGAAATCCTGCAAGGCGTCGCCCGGCACTTGATCGACGAGGTTGTCGCTGTGAGCGGGAAAGAGGCCGCGTCTGTACGAGGGGAGATCGAAACGGCGCTGGGTCGTTCTGTCGGGTTATAGCATGGTTGAATTATTCCCAAAGAATCTTCACAACTTTTTCCAACAGCGTGCCGATAGCGATAGTCATGAGCGCCAGACTCATTATTGATGTTGCCGGACCGGTGTTAGGCCTCTTGAGTCGGGCCTTGTACCACGATGAGCCTCGTTTGAGGGGGGGCTATCTTTTGCCGCAGGCGGGGGAAGCGGATCAGGCCTGGCAGGCGGGGGTGAAATATCTGACGGCGTTGCGCGAGGCGGTCCCGGAAGGGCATGCCGGGGATCTACGAGCTCTGGAGTTGCTCGTGCGTGGCCGCCTGGCGCGCCTGGTGTCCGGGCGTTGGATCAATGCCTCGATTCCTCAGGAGGATAGGAGAGTCGACCTCTATGCCGCGAAGGTGGGAGCTTTTGAGGAGAAGGCGCATCTGCTTGTAGCGGCCACTCAAAATAGTATGGCTTTGCAACGACATAGCGCTTTTTCTAAACCTCCTGAGCTTGATTTGGCCGATCATAAAATTCTCCGCAAGAGGGCCAGGGAATTCGCCCAGGCGGACACCCTCGAGGATCTGGATGCGCGCTTGTTCCGGCGGGGATTGCCCGAGTATGGACAGGGCTACTTTAATGGAAAATATGATTTTGTGGATCTCCCAGAAGTGGTCCAGGCCAAGGTGTGGGAGCTGTCCCTGGTCTACAGCAGTTTTTTGGAGACCGAGTTCTTCGCCCCAATTCCCTATGCGATGATCCAATCCCACCCGCGGATCTTTCCCGTGCCGCCGCCCACCGTTTATCATGAGTTTGTCAGCCTGGCCAAGGAGCTGTTTGGCGGTCAGGTGGATATGAAGACCGCCTATTATTTTTTTAAATGGCTGATCCCGGCACTCCAAGAGGCGCGTACCCTTGGCGAAATGAAATTCATCTTCAATGGGCGTACCAAGTTCTACGAAGATCGCCTGCCATGGCCCCCGGGGGTGAAGGCCAATTTTATGGGTTCTTTGAGCCATTTGGAAGATTTACTGGGTGCCGGTTTTGTCACACCGCATGACCTGAATGGGGTCCCGACCATTTTTGGATTACGTCGTCGTGCCGCCGAGATCCTCCATCTTTCCTATCCGGCGCCTTCGGAGTCGGCGAGAGATTTGGCTGCGGAACAGGGCCATTTGCAAAGGGAGCTGGCGATGTGCCAGGAGGCGTTGGGCGTGGAAAAACTCATTGCCCGTGTCGTGGAACCCTGGGTGAGTGGGTCGTTAGACGGGAAACTTTTATATCGCGTGAGATCCTTGCGCAACGACGTACGGGAAAAATCTCGGTTGGAAGATTGGTGCCGCGACATCCCCGTCTGGATCAGGATGCCTGAAGACCCATGGCGGCAGGTTCGCTCCCGGGCGATTGCCGAAGTGACGACGGCGGAAGCGGCCCTGGAGAAATTTCAAACAGACCTCGCGCGTGCCGAGCGGTGCGTGCCGTTCCGTATGAAATTTTGGTATGATCGGAAACAAATCTTGGACCAGGGGCTCCGTGAGGCCAGGCGTTATATGGATCTTATCAGAGACGTGGAATCGTTGCGCCATCTGCCGAAGGTGCCGCCGGGTCAAACGGATATCGAGGTTCGGTTGCAAGCTGAATTGCGCAAGGTGCAGGTGCATCTTGATTTCCTAGTGGCAAGCCTGAATGTCTGATGGACATTTTTTCCACCATTGAGTAGTTTTCCTAAATGTTCCAAGCCCTGCATATCCGAAATTTTGCCCTGATTGAAAATATCACCATCGAATTTGGCACCGGCCTCAATATCCTCTCCGGCGAGACCGGGTCGGGAAAGTCGATCATCGTTCAGGCCTTGGAGTTGTTGATTGGCGGACGCGGCTCGGTCGAACTGATTCGCGAAGGGGAAGAAGAGGCCGAGGTGACGGGCCTGTTTACGGAGATTGGGGAGGAGGACGAGGTGGCGATTCGTCGTGTCTTGACCCGCCAAGGCAAACATAAGACCTACATCAACGACCGACCGGCCTCACTGGCGGCCCTCGAGGCGTTGGGGCAACGCCTGATTGACCTGGCCAGCCAGCACGAACAGCAAAGCCTGTTGCAACCCCTGCATCATGTGAAACTGTTGGATGATTTTTCCCTCGACCCGAGTGTGCTGAAAAATTATCAGGGGGCCTTCGCGCAGTATCAAGCCGCGGCGCAAGAAGTGGCCACGCTCCATCTGAAGGTGGCCCAGGTGCGGCAGCAGGAGGAGTTCATGCGTTTCCAGTTGCGCGAGATTCAAGGGGCCAATCTGTCTGCGGGTGAGGAAGAGGCCCTCTCTCAAGAACGGGCCCGTTCCAAAAATGGGGTCAGGCTCGGGCAAATCGTGACCGCTGGCGAGGAACTGCTCGATTCCGGCGAAGGGGCGATCTTGGAACGGGCGAATTTATTAAAAAAGAGTTTGGAGGAAGGTGCTCAATTGGATGCCAGCTTGGCGTCGTTGCTTACGGAACTTCAGGAAGGCCTGTGTCATCTGGAAGAAGTGGCCCAAGGGTTGCGGCGCTATCAAGACCAGCTTTCCTGCGACCCGGAGCGTTTGCAGGAAGTGGAAGATCGATTGGCGTTGCTCTCCCAGTTGAAGAGGAAGCATGGCGGCGACCTGGAGGCGGTGCTCAAACGTCAGCAGGAGTTGGAACAATCGCTGCTCTTGTTGGATGATTTTGCGGGCGAACTGACACAGCGTGAACAATTATGCCAGCAACAGGCCCAGGCGGTGATCACCCTGGCCCGGCAGTTGGATGAGCAACGTCGGGCCGCCGGGATCAAACTGGCCCAGGCGGTGGAAAAAGAATTGCGCCAGTTGGGCGTCCCCCAGGGAAAGTTTGAGGTGGCTTGGACCCCCTTAAATACGGGAGCCGAGTTAGCGGGTAAATTTTATAATGAGAGTGGGATGATGTCCGGGGAGTTTCTCTTGGCGCCGAATGTCGGGGAGGGATTTCGTCCCTTGGCGAAGGTGGCCTCCGGCGGGGAGCTGTCGCGGATCCTGCTTGCCATTAAGAAGGTGATTGGCCAGGCCCGGTCGGTGACCACCTATGTCTTTGATGAGGTGGATGCCGGTATTGGCGGCCGGATTGCGGAGGTGGTGGGCAAGAGTTTGGCGCAGCTGGCGGCGAAACGGCAGGTCTTGTGTGTGACGCATTTGCCCCAAGTGGCTTGTTTTGGGGAACAGCATTTTGTCATTTCCAAAAGAACGGAGCGGGGTCGGACCAAGACCTTGGTGGCACGATTGGAATCACGGGAGCGCGAGGAGGAGATTGCCCGGATGTTGGCGGGTATCCAGGTGACGGAACAGGCCAGGGCTCATGCCCGAGAGATGATCCGCATCGCACGCGAGTAACTTAGGGGCTGTCTAGAAAAAGAGGAAAGTGATGGTTCGACAAGCTCACCATGTCCATTTTTTGACAGGATTAGAAAATAGAAAACTTTTTTCGGGTAAGCCCTTATGGAATTAATCGATCAAATTGAGAAACGCCTGTGTCGCCTCCCGGTGGATCATTACGAGGTCTATCTCCAAGAGCGTCGGGTGTTTCAGACGGAGAGTCGTCACGAAAAACTCTTTAGTTTGGAAGAGGCGCATGAGCGCGGTTTTGCGGTGCGGTTGTTCCGGGGGGATCGCATTGGTTTTGCCCATGGCAATGAAGGTCAGGCCGCTGGGGTGAATCGGGTCATCGAGCTGGCCCTGCAAAATTTGGCCGCCATCGATGCCGTACAGGTCTTCCCGCTCCCATCCCAACCGAGTGTCCCTTTGTGGACGCCCCCGTTTGATGACCAATTAAGAAAATATTCCCATCAAGAAAAATTTACCTTGGCCTGCCGGATGGAGCAGGTCGCCACGCAAACGGACCGAAGGATTGCCCGCGTGCGTGGGGCCCAATATGATGAGGAGGTCCTGGCGGTGACCTTGAGAAATTCTCGGGGGTTTGCCGGACATTACCAGAGCTCCCGTTGCGCCCTTTCGCTGATGGCCGTGGCCGAGGAGGGTGGTTTGCAAGAATCGAGTTGGGAGAGCGATTTTTCCCCCCATTTGAACCAACTGAACCCCGAAAAGGTTGGGCAAGGGGCCGCGCACAAGGCCCTGGCCCTACTGGGGGGGAGGCCCGTGCGGAGCCAAACGGCCCGGGCGTTGTTGGGGCCGGTGGTGGCCTCCTCGTTTTTGGGGGTCTTGGCCAGTTCGTTTTTGGGGGATCAGGTGAGAAAGGGGCGGTCGGCCTTGGCGGACCGGGTGGGTGAGACGATTTATTCCCCCTTAATCCACCTGATCGATGATCCCCAGGTGTTGCATGGGTACCAGCCGTTTCCATTTGATGCCGAGGGAACTTTGGCCGAGCGAACCGAGGTGGTCCGGGCCGGCGTGTTACAGGGATTTTTGTATGATGGGCCCACGGCAGGCTTGGTACAGCAACGATCGACTGGCAATGCCATCCGCATCAGCTATAAGGAACCGCCTCGGGTGGGGATGAGTAATTTTTTGGTGCAACCTGGCACGGCGACCTTGGCCGAATTAATGGTGGCGTTGGGGGACGGGTTTTTGATCAGCGATGTGATCGGGGTCCATACCGCGGATCCCGTGACGGGCGACTTTTCGCTCGGGGCGAGCGGCTATTGGGTGGAACGGGGGGAGAAACAGGGTGCGGTTCGAGGGGTGGCCATTTCCGGTAATCTCCACGAGTTGTTTAACCGAGTCATTCAAGTGGGGGAAGGCCTGCGTTTTTATAATAATTATGGTTCCCCACCCCTCCTGATTTCTGCTATTGGTATCAGCGGTACCTAGCAAAACGGCTGTTTTTTTTATAAAATTTCGTTATAATAGGGAACTCATGCCAGTGAATGCCTACGGAGTTTCGGATGTTGGGAAGAAGCGGGAACGCAACGAGGACAGCTTCCTTGTTGCCGAAGAACAGGGCCTATTTTTGGTGGCTGATGGCATGGGTGGGCATCTGGGTGGGGAATGTGCGAGCCGCTTAGCGACCGAGACCATCCAAGAGGTCGTGAAACAACTGCAAGAAGACCCCGAATCAACCCTACTGATGCCGGGGATCGTGAATCGCAATCATCCCGGGGAACAACTGCGCTACGCCATTCGGGCGGCCTCCAAACGCGTCTTTGATGAGTCGGTGCTGGATGTCAATCTTCGGGGGATGGGGACTACGGTCGTGGCCCTGCTGTTTGACAAGGAGCAGGCGGATGGCTCCAGGCAAGTTCATTTGGCTCATGTGGGGGACAGTCGCGCCTATTTGGTGAGGGATGATACCATTCGGCAATTGACCACGGATCACTCCTTGGTGACGGAACAGTTGAAGGCGGGCATTATCACCCCGCAAGAGGTGAAACATCATCGGCTCAAAAATATCATCACCCGGTCGGTCGGGTTCCAAAGCGATGTGGAATGCGATGTGACGGCCTTGTCGATTGAACCCGGGGATACTTTTTTGCTTTGTTCCGACGGCTTGACCAATATGTTGGAGGATAAGGATATATTAAGATTGATCGCCCGCAATGATCCCAAATTTGTTTGTGAACGGTTGATCGAACTCGCCAATCGCCGTGGCGGGGACGACAATATCACGGTGGTGGTTGTGTCCTGTGTTTAGGTAGGGGTTCAAAATTTTGAACCCCTACAATCCCCCGAATTAAAAGCTTGACACCCCCTAAGCTGGCTTGGTAAGTCTTGGCCTCGCCTGATTTAAGGCTAAGCTCAAAAAAAAAATTCAAAGACCATTCGCATACGAAGCGTTTTAGAAAATAATAGATTTCTCCATCTAGGGTTTAGGGGCTCGGGCAACATGGCAAAAGAGAAGAAACATAAAAGAAGGTGTTCTTATAGCCTTTTTCTCATCCCCGAAGATCATCGGCGGATTCATAAAGTCCACATTGCGCAAAAGCACATTGCCTTGATGGTGGGGGCGGGCCTGGCCACGTTTCTTTTCCTGGTTTTTAATGTGGTGGGGTTTTGGTATTACCGAAGTGTCAATGTCTCTCTGCTGGCGGAAAAGGCCTCCTTTGATGAGTTTCAAGGTGAGAAGGTTGAGTTGGTCAAGAGGATGCAGCAGTTGGAAGACACCGTCAGCCAGACCGAAAAATATGCGGTGCAGTTGAGTTCCCTGGTCAACACGGCGACCCCGTCTTTGGCGAAGGGGATTGGTCCGATTCCATCGCTGCCCGATGAGGCCTTTTCAGTGCCCGATCATACAGCTCCGGTGTCTTTGAACGGGATGAAGCCTAAGATTGAGGACTTGCAAGAACGTGCGAAAGGTCTCCAAAACAAGATTCAAGAACTCTACCGCGTCCAGAAAGATCATGTGAGTTTCGTGGCCTCCACGCCGTCCATCTGGCCGGTCAAGGGTTGGGTGACCAGCGATTTTGGTCATCGTCGTTCCCCATTTGGGTATTCGAATGAATTTCATAAAGGGATGGATATTGCCTCACAGTCCGGTACCCCAGTGGTGGCCTCCGCCGATGGGGTTGTGACCTTGGCTAATTATAAAGGAGGATATGGTCAATCTGTGATAATCAATCATGGATTTGGTGTGAATACTCTTTATGGCCATAACTCCAGTATCTTGGTGCATGAAGGGCAGCGCATCAAAAAAGGGACCCCGATTGCCTTGGTGGGAAGCACGGGACATTCTACCGGGCCGCACTGCCACTTTGAGGTGCATGTTGACGGCGTGCCGGTGGATCCGATGCGTTTCTTGATGAATGAAGCCCCCCTAGTCGCCAGCGCCAGACATTTAAAATATCGTCGTTAACATCCCTGCTTGAAAAACCTTTCTTGAAACTCTATAACCCCTCCCCATGTTTAACTTCGCCAAAAAGCTGTTCGGCAGCCGCAATGATCGCGCCCTGAAGTCCCTTTGGCCCTTGGTGGCGCGTATTAATGATTTGGAAGCGGGGATACGCCCCTTAACGGACGTTCAATTGCAGAACAAAACGGTTGAATTTAAGACCCGACTCTCCCAGGGGGCGGTGCTGAATGAGCTGTTGCCCGAGGCTTTTGCGGTGGTGCGTGAGGCCTCGCGTCGTATCCTCAATATGCGCCATTTCGATGTGCAGTTGTTGGGCGGCGCCGTCTTGCACGAAGGGCGGATTGCCGAGATGAAGACCGGTGAGGGCAAGACGCTGGTGGCGACCCTGCCGGTTTATCTCAATGCCCTCGAAGGCAAAGGGGTTCACCTGGTGACGGTGAATGACTACCTGGCGCGTCGTGATGCTGAGTGGATGGGCAAGCTTTATCATTTTCTCGGGATGAGTACTGGGATCATTGTGCACGGCCTCAAGGATTTCGAGCGGCAGCGTTCTTATCAATCCGATGTCACCTACGGGACCAACAACGAATTCGGTTTTGATTACCTGCGTGACAACATGAAGTACTCGCTCGATTCCTATGTGCAGCGCGAGCTGCATTACGCCATTGTGGATGAGGTGGACTCCATCCTGATCGACGAGGCCCGCACCCCGCTGATCATCTCCGGCTCTTCGGAAGACTCGACGGATCTCTACTATCGGATTGACACCATCATCCCCAAATTGGTGAAGGGTCAGATCATTGAAGAAAAAGGCGGGACGAAACGCACCACCAACGACTACGTCATTGACGAAAAAGCACGCTCCGTGGTGTTGACGGAGGAGGGCGTGGCCAAGGTTGAAAATCTTTTATCGATCCCGAATCTGTACGACCCGCAAAATCTCGAAATTGTCCACCACGTGAATCAAGGGTTGAAGGCGCATACCCTGTTTAGGCTCGATGTGGATTATGTGGTGAAAGACGGCGAGGTCCTCATTGTGGATGAGTTTACCGGCCGCCTGATGCCCGGCAGACGTTGGAGTGACGGGCTTCACCAGGCGGTCGAGGCCAAGGAAAAGGTGGAGATTGAGAATGAAAACCAGACGCTGGCCACCATCAGTTTCCAGAATTATTTCAGGATGTATAAAAAATTGGCCGGCATGACCGGGACGGCCGACACCGAGGCGGCGGAGTTTGCCAAAATTTATAATTTGGAGGTGAATATCATGCCTCCCAATCTGCCCATGGTGCGCCAGGATAGCCCCGATGAGATTTACAAGAGTGTTCAGGAAAAGTTTCACATGGTGGTGGAAAAGATTCAGGAACTGCACAAGCTGGGGGCCCCGATCTTGGTGGGGACGACCTCGGTGGAGAATTCGGAAAAACTATCGGCGCTCTTGAAACGGCAGGGCGTGACGCATCACGTGCTCAATGCCAAGCATCATGAGCGCGAGGCCGAGATTATCGCGCAGGCGGGCCGGTTTGGTTCCGTGACGATCGCCACCAACATGGCCGGTCGCGGCACCGATATCCTGTTGGGCGGCAATCCGGAAACCATGGCGCGGCACAAGGTGGATCTCGATCAGGAGCCGGACCGTTATCAACAAGTCTTGGCGGAGTTTCGGACCCAATGCGAGGCGGAAAAACAAAAGGTCGTGGGGGTGGGCGGGTTGCACATCATCGGTACGGAGCGACATGAGGCGCGGCGTATTGATAATCAGTTGCGCGGGCGCGCCGGACGTCAGGGAGATCCCGGGGCCTCGTTGTTTTTTCTCTCCCTGGAAGATGATTTGATGCGGATTTTTGGTTCGGAGCGGATTGCGGGCATGATGGAGCGTTTGGGGATGGAGGAGAATGAGGTCATTACCCACCCCTGGATCAGCAAGGCAATTGCCAATGCGCAAAAACGGGTGGAGGGGCACAACTTTGAGATCCGGAAACACCTGCTCGATTATGACGATGTGATGAACCAGCAGCGCAAGACCGTCTACACGATGCGCCGGGAGTTTCTCGCCGGGGATAATTTGCGGGACAAGGTCTTGGACCTGACGGATGAGCTCTTGACGGAGATTATTGAAGATGGGGTGCCGGAAAAAGCCAGTCGGGAGCAGATGGAAGCCGCCTCGATTGAAGAGAAGCTGTTAAAATTCTTCAATCTCAATATGTCGCTGAACGATTTGAAGATCGAGGACTGGAGCCAGCAGAATTTTGGACTGGCGTTGTTTGCAGTGATTCAAAAACTCTACGAAGTGAGGGAGACGGAATGTCCCACCGAGGTGTTTCGGCATGCCGAGAAGGTCATCCTGCTCTCGACCTTGGACGCTTTGTGGAAGGATCATTTGTTGTCGATGGATCATTTGCGCGAAGGGATCGGTCTGCGGGGCTACGGGCAGAAGGACCCGCTGTTGGAGTACAAGCGGGAGGGGTTTGCGATTTTTCAAAACATGCTCCGCGAGTTTCGGGATGGCGTGATTGAAAAGGTCTTTCATATTCGCATCACGGAGGAGAGCCAGACCGAGTCGATCCCAATGCCGTCCCGCTCCCACCAACCCATGATGATGGGCCGCGGCGAGGTCCCGGGGTTGCGGCCCGCCCAGGCGGAAGAGGAACCGGAAGACTTGGTGGTCAACGCGCGCGCCGGTGGCGGGGTGCGTTTGGGCCCGACGGCCCAGCCGGTGGCCCCGGAGGTCGCCAAGGTGGGGCGCAATGATTTTTGTCCCTGTGGGAGTGGAAAGAAATATAAGAAATGTCACGGTCAATAAACAATCCCAAAGGGTTTCGATTTTCCGGCATTGTGGCCGGCATCAAGGAGACTGGCAAAAAAGATTTGGCGTTGATTGTCTCCGAGGTTCCGGCGGTGGCGGTGGGGCTTTTTACGAGTAGTTTGGCCCCGGCGGCACCTGTGGAGTTGTCGCGTCGCGTTTTACGCACGGGGAGTTGTCAGGCCATCCTGGTGAACAGTGGCAATGCCAATGCCTGCACGGGGGCTCGAGGGTTGAAGGATGCGGCACGGATGCAGCGCGAGACGGCGCGGCTGTTGGGGATCGAGGCGCGGCGGGTGGCGGTTTGTTCGACGGGGAAGATTGGGGTGCCGTTGCCGATTGACAAAATGAGCAAGGTCCTGCCACGCGCGGTGCAGGGACTTGCCCCTAAAAATTTTCTGCAGGCGGCTCAGGCGATTCTGACCACAGATCAATTTGTCAAAATAGGTTCTTTCACTGGCCAGGTGCGCGGCAAAAAATATTCCCTACTTGGTTTTGCCAAGGGGGCCGGGATGATTGAGCCTCACATGAAAACGGTTTCCGGCCTGCATGCCACGATGTTGGCCTACTTCCTGACGGATCTGGAGATTGAGCGGAAGGTGTTGCAGCCCATCTTTGCACGTGCGGTCGAATTGAGTTTTAACCGGATCACCGTTGATGGGGACATGTCGACCAATGATACGGCCATTCTGTTGGCCAACGGCCAGGCCGGCAATGGGAGTGTCAATGCCCGGGAGTTGGTTGTGTTTGAGCGGGAACTGACGAAACTCATGCAACAGCTGGCCTGCGACATGGTGCGCGATGGGGAAGGGGCCACCAAGGTGGTGCGGATCGAGGTGCGTGGGGCCAAGAGTGATGGCCAAGCGCGCCAGGCCGCCTACGCCATCGGCAATTCCCCCCTGGTCAAGACGGCCTTCTATGGATCCGACCCCAACTGGGGCCGCATTGTCGGTGCGGCGGCCCGTGCCGGGGTGGCCTTTGATCCCGACAAGGTGTCGGTGGCCTTCGACTCAGTGGTCGTGGCCCGAAACGGTCTGGCCACGCCCCCCCCCAATGAAAAAAAGGCCCATCAAGTGATGGCTCGCCCCCGATTTTCCGTTACTGTCGACTTCCACCTCGGCACAGGTTCCCACTGGATCTGGGCCAGCGACCTGACCCACGGCTATGTGACTTTGAATGCTCACTACCGGACATAATTTACACCCTCTTGAGTAATCTCTACAAGCTTCGATAAACTTCCTTGCGGTGCCCTATTTTGATGACCAAGAGGATAAGGACGTTTTGACGAATCTCATACACCAGGCGGTAGTCGCCGAACCGGATTCGGTAGAGAGAGTCCGCTCCCTTTAATTTTTTGATCTTGAGCAGCTCCGTAAAAGGACTCTGGGCGAGAATCTTTAGGGCCTCCACGACCCGTTTCTGCACGGCTGCGGGAAGACACCCATATTCCTTTTGGGCACTCTTGGTGAGTTCAACGCGGTAGGGAGCGGCCATGCCTATTTTTTCTTTTTGGAGCCTGCCAAGATTCGTTCCAGCGGGACGGTTTCCTCATGGCGCCTTTGATGATAGGCCTCCAGGTCAATCTCATCCTCGAGCTGTTCGACAAGGGCCTGTTCAACTAGATGTCGGAGCTTGAGCCCCCGTTTCTTGCAAAACCGTGTGGTGGCTTCTTTGACCTGGGAATCTATGAGGGTTGATAAGACGGCATCAGACATAAGGTAAGATTACTTTTAAAAAAATGAAAATTCAAGAAAAAACTTTAAAATAATTGAGCACCATCACTTGTCGAGAGTTGACCCTATTCTTTCCCTTTGACAAGTTCCTGCCAAACATGTACAAATTAATTGTACACTTTAAATTTCAGGAGATATCATGACCACCGTAGCCATTAGCGAGCTTCGCGCCCATCTTCCCGCCTTCATCAAGAAGGTGCGCCGGGGGGAGGAGATTATCCTGACCTCCCGGGGAAAGGCGGTGGCCCATCTTGTGCCTCCCGACCGGGGGCGGCGTAACGCCCTGAAGGCCTTGCAGGCCCTGCGAAAGAAATGCCGCATTGGCGACATTGTTTCTCCCGTTGATGCCCCTTGGGATGTCTTGAAATGATCCTGCTGGACACCTGTGTCATCATCTGGAACGCCCTCGATCCCCACCGCCTCTCAAAACCGGCCAAAAAGGCCATCGAGCGGGCCAACCAGGCGGACGACATCTATTTTTGCGACATCAGTCTCTGGGAGATTGCGATGCTGATCAAAAAGGGGCGATTGGACCCGGGGACCGATTACAAGACATTTGTCGATCTGCTCTTCCAGGCCAACCAGTTTCAACTGGTCGGCATCGATGCGGAGATTGCTTACGCATCGGTTAACCTCCCCCCAGCAATCAACCAAGACCCCGCCGACCGGATCCTTGCCGCCACTTCAATCATCAAAAAGGCCCCCCTGGTCACGGGGGATAAGAACCTGCGTGATGCGGATGGTCTTGAGATCATTTGGTGAATTTTGCAGACGGAGTTAATTAACCAATTGAAATTATTTGTTTTTTTGTTCCTCCGTCTTATACGGAATCACGCAACTCGTGCCCCTCTCGCAACCGATAATCCTTAGTAATAACAGGTATTTTTGTGTTAGAATTGGAGCTTCATGGCGGAAGAACCTAAAGTCCTAACGGGCATTAATTTTATCATCAGCAAGTACAGCGACCTGATCTTGGCCGCGTTGGTGATCTCTGTCTTGGGGACGATCATTGTCCCGTTGCCTTCTTGGCTCCTGGATATTTTGCTGACAATCGATATCTCGGTGGGGGTCTTGATCTTGCTCGTGGCCCTTTATATCTCCGATGCCCTCAAGATTGCCTCTTTTCCGACCATCCTCTTAATTACCACCCTCTACCGATTGGCGCTGAATATTGCCGGTACCCGTTTGATCCTGAGCACGGGTGACGCCGGAGAAGTCATCCATGCCTTCGGGAGTTTCGTGGTTGGGGGCAATTATGTGGTGGGTGGCATCTTGTTTGCCATCATTACCTTGATCAATTTTATCGTCATCGCCAAAGGCGCGGAGCGTGTCTCGGAGGTCGGTGCCCGGTTTACCTTGGACGCCATGCCCGGCAAGCAGATGTCGATTGATGCCGATCTGCGTGCCGGGGTGATCAACATGGAGCAGGCCCAGGAGCGTCGTTCCATCCTGCAGCGCGAGTCGCAATTGTACGGGGCGATGGATGGATCGATGAAGTTTGTCAAAGGGGACGCGATCGCCGGGATCATCATCACCATCATCAACGTGGTGGGGGGGTTGATCATTGGGGTCATGCAGCGCGGGCTCACCATTGGGGATGCGGCCAAGATTTATACCTTGCTCACCATCGGGGATGGATTGGTGGCGCAGATCCCGGCTCTGATCATTTCGGTCTCCGCCGGTGTGGTGGTCACGCGGGTGGCCTCGGAATCGAAGGAATCCAATCTCGGACGTGAAATTATCACCCAGATGACGGCCTACCCGAAGGCACTGGTGGTGTCTGCGGTCTTTCTCCTCATCATGGGTTTGATCCCCGGGTTGCCCAAACTCCCCTTCTTTGTCATCTCCGCTAGCCTTGCGGTGCTGGCGTTTTTCTTGGTGCGGGGGAAGACCAAACAGACTCAACAAATCATGGATACCCCGAAGGATGAAGTGGTCAAGAAGGCGGTGGCCAAGCACGGGGATGTCTTACCCTTCATTATGCCTTCCCCGATTTCTTTGGAGGTGGGAAGCGATCTGATCCCGTTTGTGGACGACTCGCAAGACGGCGGGCGGTTTATCAACGAATTGATTCCGCTCCTGAGGCACGGCCTTTATTACGAACTGGGAGTCAATTTTCCCGGGATTCAGGTGCGTGGCCAGACGATGGACATGGACCAGGAAAGTTATGTGATCAACATCAACGAGATCCCGGTGGCGCGCGGCAAGATCGAGAAGGGCTGCATCTTGGTGGGGGAGTCGCTCGAGCAGTTGGCCCTGTTCAACATCACCGGCAAGGAGACCTTGCACCCGATTGATAATTCCGTGGTGACGTGGATTTCGACCGAGTTCAAGGAGATCGCCGTCCAGGCCGGGTTTCGGATGTGGGATATCCCGGAATATTTGATTCTGCATCTCTCCTACATCTTGCGCAAACATTCGCATGAGTTTTTGGGGGTGCAAGAGGTGCAGACGATGTTGACGGAACTGGAGAAGACCCACCCGGCCTTGGTGAAGGAGCTGATTCCCAAGGTGATCAATATCTTGCAATTGGCGGAAATCTTTCAGCGGCTGGTGCAGGAGGATATCTCCATCCGTGATTTGAAAAACATCTTTGCGACGCTGGCCCAGTGGGGCGAGGTGGAGCGGGAGACGGTGGCCCTGACCGAGCATGTGCGTGCCGGCCTGAAGCGTTATGTGACCCATAAGTATGCCGGCCACATGGGGACCTTGGCGGTCTATTTGTTAGACCCCGAGATTGAGGAGGCGATTCGGGCCGCGATTCGCAAGACCGATAAAGGCAATTACCTGGCCCTGGAGCCGGAGATCACCCAGGATATTGTGGAGTCGGTCGGCAAAGAAATCGCCAGCCACCCCTTGCCCCCCGGGGCCAAGCCGCCGGTGATCCTGACCATCGCCGAGGTGAGGCGGTATTTTCGCAAGATCATTGAATTGGAATTTCCACAACTGGCCGTTCTTTCCTATCAGGAACTCTCCGAAAACCTACGCATCCAACCCATCGCCCGGGTGACGGTACCGTCGATTGCCAATGCTGCCTAAGTGGTTTTATTAAAATTTTTACAAAATAACCACATCCGGAAGTTGCCGAAAATCATTATCGGCCGTGACCAGTTTGGCCTGATGGGTCAAGGCGGTGGCGTAGATAATGGAGTCGGCCATGGCCAGGTCGTGTTTTAAGGAGAGATCGGCGGCGTAGAGGGCGGTTTCGTCATCCAGGGGGACCATGGTTTGTGTGCCCATCTGGGTGGCGGCGAAGATCGCCTCTTCTTCCCCCTTTAATTTTTTGATCTTTCGATAGACCTCAAACAGCACCAGGGTAGGGACGATGATCTCGTCGGCGCCGAGCAGATATTTGGCGAAGGCGTCTCCCTTGGGACCCGCCCCGAAGAACTCAATCCAACCCGAGGAGTCGATCAGGGAGGTCATAGCCGGTCTTTTTTATCCCGAAGTCCCGCGGTATCCAGCCCCTTTAAAAACCCCTTCATCTTGGCGAGCGGGACCTCCGGGATGAGGTGGATGATCCCCCGTTTTTCCATGACGATCAGCCGCTGCTTGGGCCGCAGCGCCATCTTACGGCGCACTTCCTTGGGGATCACGATTTGGAACTTGGGGGAAATAGAGGTGTACGTCATAAAGTATATTTATCATACATATTATTAATCGTTAATAATAATGTACGTCATTTTAAAATATTGTCAACTTTTCGTTTTGCCGCATCATGAAGAACTCTTCGACCTTGACAAAAACCGCCCATTTTTTTAAGAGCTTACCTCCTTATCCGGAGTGACCGAGGGATCTGGCCCGATGACGTCACAGCAACCTGTCCTTAAATTTTAGGGAAAAAGGTGCTAACTCCCACCCCAATGTTTTGGGGAGAGATAAGAAGAGCGCCAACCAAACCTCTTCTTACTCATCAAGAAGGGGTTTTTTATTTTATGAGTTATATCAAAGCTCTCAAATGTCGTGAATGTGGACATCCATTTCCCAAAGAGGCCATCCATGTCTGCGAGTATTGTTTTGGCCCGCTCGAGGTGGACTACAACTATGCGGCGATCAAAAAGGTCCTGACTCGGAAGAAGATCGAGAGTCGCGACCAAAATATGTGGCGTTACCGCGAGCTCATGCCCATTGAGGGAGAGCCAACCGTCGGGGCTCAAGTGGGTGGGACCCCGCTGGTGCATGCGAAGAATCTGGCCAAGGCGCTGAAGGTCAAGGAGGTTTGGGTTAAGAATGATGCCGTCAATTATCCGACCCTTTCTTTTAAGGATCGGGTGGTTGCGGTAGCGTTGACCCGTGCCTTAGAGCTGGGGTTCAAGGTGGCTGCTTGCGCCTCCACTGGCAATCTGGCCAATTCAGTCTCAGCCAACGCCGCGGCCGCGGGGATGGAGAGCTACATCTTTATTCCGCATGATCTCGAGCAGGGAAAAGTGTTGGGGACCCTCGTTTATGGGACCAATCTCATTGGGATCCGTGGCACCTACGATGAAGTGAATCGCCTTTGTAGCGAGATTGCCGCCAAGTACAAGTGGGCCTTTGTGAATATCAATATCCGTCCCTACTATGCGGAAGGCTCGAAGACGCTTTTTTACGAGACCATGGAACAGCTGGGTTGGCGTCTGCCGGACAATGTGGTGGTGCCAATGGCTGGCGGGTCCCTGATCACCAAGGTCTGGAAGTCGATCAAGGAATTCCATCAGCTGGGCTTGATTCCCTCCAAGAAGTGCCGGGTGTTTGGGGCCCAGGCGACGGGTTGTTCCCCGATTACCTCGGCGATGAAAGAAGGGTGGGAGCTTTTTAGGCCGGTGCGGCCCAAGACCATTGCCAAGTCATTGGCGATCGGTAATCCAGCCGATGGTTTTTATGCGATGGGTGTGATGCGTGAAACCGGAGGATGGGGCGAGGATGTGAGTGATGAAGAAATTGTCGATGCCATGAAATTGTTGGCGGAGACGGAAGGCATCTTTGCGGAGACGGCGGGCGGGGTGACGCTCGGGGTGACGCAGAAGTTGATCAAACAGGGACGCATCAAGAGTGATGAATCCGTGGTGATCTGTATCACCGGCAACGGTCTCAAGACCCAGGAGGCCGTGGCGCATCATGTGGGTAAACCGCAGCTTATTGATGCAAAAGTGTCTGAATTTGATGCATTGTTGAAAAAGTAACCATCAGTGACAAAAGGAAACGAGCCATGAAAAAAAAACAAGAGGTCAAACGCAAGATCTATCTGACTTTCCCCGCGGAAAAAACCAAAGAGGGGCTGATCTGCGAAATGTATGACCGATATAAAGTTCGTTTCAATATTCGCGCCGCCTCGGTGACCGAGGATTTGGGGCTGATCGCCCTGGAATTGACCGGACCCGAAGACAAGATGAAACAGGCCTTTGATTTTTTTCGAAAAAACGGTCTCAAAGTCGAGCCGATCGAGATTAACGTCATCGAATAACTCCTTTTGGGGGGTGTTATCTTCACTATGAAACACTCAAGTATCATTGAGAGTATCGGCAATACCCCGTTGGTCCAGATTCGCGAGATTGGTCAGGAAATTTCCCAAGTTAAGTCAGGCCGTGTCCGGATTTTTGGTAAAGTGGAGTTCATGAACCCAGGTGGTTCGGTGAAGGACCGGCCCGCGTTGCGGATGATTCAAGAGGCGATTAAGAGTGGGCAATTAACCAAGGACAAGATGATCCTTGATTCCACCTCGGGCAACACCGGTGTGGCCTACGCCATGATTGGCGCGGCGTTGGGATATCAGTCGGAGTTGGTGATGCCCCCCAATGTGAGTTTGCAACGGAAAAAATTGATTGAGGTCTGCGGGGCCAAGATTACCTACTCGTCCGCCTTTGAGGGGTCGGATGGGGCGATTCGGCTTGCGAAGAAATTGTTGGCGGAGTCTCCGGAAAAATATTTTATGCCGGACCAGTACAACAACCCGATGAACCCCCAGGCTCATTATGATTCCACAGGGGTGGAGATTTGGCGGGATACGGATCAGCAGGTCACGCATTTTATCGCGGGGATTGGGACGGGCGGCACGGTCATGGGGACGGGCCGGCGGCTCAAGGACTACAACCGGCAGGTGCAGGTGATTGCGGTCGAGCCCGACGATTCACTGCATGGCCTGGAAGGGCTGAAGCACATGGCCACTTCGATTGTGCCGGGAATCTACCATGAGAAGGAATTGGATGAGAAAATATCCCTGCCGACCGAGCCGGCCTATCACATGTCCGAACGTCTGGCCAAGGAGGAGGGTTTGATTGTGGGACATTCCTCCGGCGCGGCGATGGTGGCGGCCTTTCAGGTGGCGCAGCGGATCAAAGAAGGGGTGATTGTCGCCTTGTTTCCCGACCACGGGAGTCGGTATTTTATGGACTGAGGGAAGAACGGGATGCTGATTATTTGCCAAGAAACATTAGACAAAATTATTCAAGACGCCGTCAGCCATTACCCGGACGAGTCTTGCGGGATGCTCATTGGAGAAAAGGGACAGGATTCGGTGGTGGAGTTTCGTCCCTGCCGGAATGTCTACGATGAGATGCACGCCCGTCATCCCGAGACCTATCCTCGGACGGCCCGTACCGCATATCTGATCGATGCCCAGGAGCAGCAGGGTATCTTTGCCGAGGTGGAGCGGAACCATCAAGAGGTGAAGGCCATTTATCATTCCCATACCGATCACGATGCGTATTTTTCGGAGGAGGATAAATTGGTGGCCGCCCCGTGGGGGGAGCCCAGTTATCCGGGCATGTCCTATTTGGTGGTTTCGGTCTGGAATCGGCAGTTAAAAGAGATCAATGAATTTTATTGGGATCAGGGTCAGCAAGATTTTGTAAAGAGATCAATTCAAATGTAGGGGCGAACCTTGTGTTCGCCCTTTTCAAGGAGGCACTATGTCCGTAAAAGTGAGAATTCCCACCCCGTTGCAAAAGATGACCGGTAACAAGCCCGAGGTGGAGGCCAAGGGGAGTGATGTCAAGGCGATCTTGGCCGACTTGGAGAAACAATTTCCCGGGATCAAGGAACGGCTCTACGACGAAAAAGGGGCCCTGCGCCGATTCATCAATTTTTATGTTAACAATGAGGATATTCGGTTCTTGAAGGGCGACAGTACGACGGTCAAGGCCGGTGACGAACTGTCGATTGTGCCCGCCATCGCCGGCGGGAACTAATGTCAATTCCCATTTGACTTACCCGGTCATATTGACTAGCAAAGGAGCCCCAATGATTCCTGCACATGGCGGTAAACTGGTAAATCGCGTCTTGGACGAAAAGGCTCGGGCTCAAGCCTTGGCGAGCGCCCAGGGGCTGGCCCGCATTGTCCTGAGTTCACGTGAGATGAGCGATCTGGATATGATCGCCTGTGGTGCCCTGTCCCCTCTCGAAGGATTTATGGGGCAAGCCGATTACGAATCTGTGGTCAAGAAGATGCGTCTGGCCAATGGAACAGTTTGGCCGATCCCGATCACCCTCTCAGCGACCGAAGAAGAGGCCAAACAGTACGGGATTGGTTCGGATGTGTTGTTGACGGATCCCGCTGGAATCCCCTTGGCGATTTTGCATCTCAAAGAGAAGTACACTTATGATTGGCAGATCGAGGCCCAGCATGTCTACAAGACCGTCGAGGAGGCCCATCCAGGGGTGGCGGTGATCAAAAATCAGGGGAAGATTTACCTCGCAGGCCCGATTGATCTGCTTAATCGAGTCACCTACACCGATTTTTTGGAGTTTCGCAAAGATCCGGTCGAATTGCGGCAGTTGTTTACGGAGAAAAAATGGCGGCGTGTGGTGGGCTTTCAGACGCGCAATCCCATCCATCGGGCCCATGAGTATTTGACTAAAAGCGCCTTGGAGATCTGTGATGGGTTGCTGATTCATCCGCTGGTGGGCGAGACTAAGTCGGATGATATCCCTGCCGATGTGCGGATGGAGTGTTATCAGGTGTTGATGAAAAACTACTACCCATCCAGTCGCGTGATGTTGGCGGTTAATCCGGCAGCGATGCGTTATGCGGGGCCTCGTGAGGCCGTGTTTCACGCCCTGATCCGGAAAAACTACGGTTGTACGCACTTCATCGTCGGTCGGGATCATGCCGGGGTGGGGAATTACTACGGCACCTTCGACGCCCATTTTATCTTTGACGAATTTCAGCCGGACGAGATTGGGATTACCCCGCTCTTTTTCGACCACACCTTTTTTTGCCGCAAGTGTGGCGAAATGGCCTCGAACAAGACCTGTCCCCACGAGCCCGCGGATCGAGTGAGTCTCTCTGGAACCAAGGTGCGTGAACTCCTGTCTCAAGGAGAGTTGCCCCCGCCGGAGTTTTCTCGGCCGGAGGTGGCGCGTATTCTCATTAAATCCATGAAGGCGTAGTGTTCCTATGACGACTGACATTCCACAAGACGAATCTTCCCAGGAAGAGGTCACCGGTGAAGAAGCGATTTCCCAGGCCCAGGAAGAAGCACCCGAGGTGCAAAAATTAGCCGAGGTCGAGGCAAAATATTTACGCCTTTATGCGGAGTTTGAAAATTACAAAAAAAGGGCGATGAAAGAACGTGAAGAGATTCGCCTGCTGAGTCAGGAGCGCCTGCTCCGTGATGTGGTAGAGATCAAAGATCACCTCGAATTAGCCCTCGATCACGCCACCCAGGGGACTTCTGTGGAGGGGCTCAAAGAGGGTGTGACATTGACGTTGCGCCAGATGATTCAATTCTTGGAAAAAACCGGCGTGAAAGAAATCAAGTCGTTGGGCGAGATGTTTGATCCCAATCGGCATGAGGCCATTGGTCAGATCGAGAGTCCGGAACCGACCGGAATGATTTTGCAGGAATTCCAAAAGGCCTATCTTTTTAATGACCGCCTGTTGCGACCTTCTCGTGTGATGGTTGCGAAGGCGAAGTCTTAATTTTCAAGAAAGGACCTCCATGCGTGCTTTGTTGATCCTGATCCTCCTGCCGGTTTTATTTTCCTGTGCGACATTTCAAGGTGAAAAGGGGAAGAAGGCCCAGGTCATCCCGGCGACCCAGGAGATGCAGAAAGAATTCAATGCCGTTGAACGACTTTACTTTGCCAAAAAATATGACCTCGCCCGTACCGGTTATCAGGATTACTTAAAGTCTCATCCCGAAAATGCGTTGACCGGAAAAACCTATTATCGACTCGGAGAAATTGGCCTGACCCAAGGGAATTTGGATGAGGCCATCAGCTTTTACCGGAAAGCCGCCGAACGCGGTGGCCAGAGCGAGTGGGGGATGGATGCTTGGTATAAGCAGGCCGTGGCCCTCCACAAGGCGGGCAAGTATGACAAGATTTTCAAGGTCCTGGATCATCTCTCAGGAGAGGGTGCCAGTCAGGCCCTAGCGGTGAAGGCCGGTTCGTTGCGTGTGTCCGCCGCCAAAAAAATGACGGGACAGGAAGTGGAGGAGATCAAGGGCTATTTGGAGGTGTTGGATGCCTATCAGCGTTTTGGGGCGGCCACCACGCCGATGGCTGAGCTCAATTGGCTGGTCAGTTCTTCCCAGGCTGAATCGGAGATTCGAGATTGGATTAAAGTGGAATCCAAGGATGGCAATCAGTGGGCCTCTCTCGCAGCGCGCTTTTCGGGACGTCCCGTGGGGTATTTTGTTTTTTGGAAGTTGGGAAATACCTTCAATGCGCAGGGGGATTATAAGAAGGCTTATCTTTATTTGAACAAGCTGACCCAGGAATACCCCAAGTGTGAATTTATCTCTGAGGCCCGGGATCTCCGCGCCGAGCTGGAAAAGCGTGGCATCACAGTGGCCAATGATACCACCGCAGAGCCGGCCCCCTCTGGCGATCTTTTCTCCGTTGGCGTTTTGTTGCCCCTGAGTGGCAAGTATGCGGTTTATGGGGAGTCGGTGTTGCACGGCATTGAATGCGCGGCGGGGATGTTTGAGCCCTGCCATAGTGATTTTAAGGTCAATCTGGTGATTCGAGATACCCAAGGAGATCCTAAAATGGCGGCGCGCCGCCTGAAGGAATTGGCGGAGAATAAAAGCATCTTGGGGGTGATTGGTCCGTTGCCGCAAGTGGAAGTGGATGATGTGGTGCCAGTGGCCGAGGCCCAGCAAATCCCCATTGTGGCCCTCTCGCAGCGCGAGGATGTGGCCCGTCTCGGTGAAATGGCCTTTCGTAACTTTCTCACGGTTCAGGATCAGGTGGGGACCTTGGTGCATTATGCCTGCAAGGAGAAAAAGTGGAAAAAAATGGGGATCTTTTATCCCGACAATTCGGCTGGGGAAGAATTTTTAAAGCAGTTTGAACAAGAAGTGAACTCCTGCGGTGGCAAGGTGGTGGCCAAGCAGTCTTATCATGGCCCTGCCGAAAACTATGTGGAGGGTTTGAAGGTGTTACAAGCCCAGGGGAAGTTTCAGGCCCTGTTTATCCCGGATGTGTATCGTCGCGTGCTGGAAATCATCCCTTCGTTGGAATTTGCCAATATGTCGGATGTCGTCCTGCTGGGAGGTGCCGGCTGGGATCACAGGGATTTGTTGGGCGGAGGGGCGCGGTTGGAGGGGGCGGTTTTTGTGGATGGATTTTTTGAAGGTTCAGGTCAATACGGCACCAGAGATTTTTCTCAAATGATTCAATCCTCCTATGGGGGCGCTCCAACCCTGCTAGAGGCTTATGCTTACGATACGATGAAATTAATTGGTAACATGGTGAGTCGCCACCGTATTGACTCGCGTAGTGGCCTGCACGACGCCCTGTTGGGACTGCATGATTTTCCCGGTGTCACGGGGGATATTTCCTTTGATAAAGATGGGGATGCCCGCCGTAAACTTTTTTTGCTGACCGTTTCTAATGGCGACATCAAAGAGATTCAGTAAGGGCTCGCTCTCTGATTTAGGCGAATTTGGCCTGATTAGGCGATGGGCGCACAAGCTCCCTCTTCTGGAGTCAGGGGTCGGGATTGGCGATGATGCAGCCGTCTTGCCAGGCCCGGGCCGCAAAAAAATTCTGTTTACCACCGACATGCTCATCGAACGCCATCACTTTCGCAAGGAGTGGGGGCATTTTTCTTGGTTGGGGCAGAAGGCGCTCCTGGTCAATATTTCCGATATTTCCGCGATGGGCGGTATCCCAAAATATGCGGTTATTTCTCTGGGGCTTTCGGATTGTCCCGTGCGTCTGATGGATCAACTGTACGTTGGGTTTAATCAGGTGGCCCGTCGCACCGGTTTAAGGATTGTCGGAGGCGACACAAATGCGGCCCCTTGTCTGATCATTAATGTGGCGATTGTGGGAGAGGTGGCAGGAAATCCCTTGTTACGGAGTGGGGCCCGTGTGGGCGATTGGATCTATGTGACCGGCACCCTTGGGTCTGCCGCCCTTGGTTTGAAAAAATTACAAAGTGGAAAAAAAATAACCAATGATCCGCTCATTCGCAGACATTTTCTTCCGCCAATCCGAACGGACGTTGCGCTGCAGCTAAAAAAACGGCGGGTTCACGCCATGATTGATGTGAGTGATGGCTTGCTTGCGGATTTAAGTCATATCTTGCAAGCGAGTCGTGTGGGTGCGGAGCTTTGGCCCGAAAACTTGCCACGTTTGCGCGGATCCGGTTTTTCGCCCGAGGTGATGCGCAAGGCCCAACTCACAGGGGGGGAAGATTACGAGCTGCTTTTTACCCATCCGGGTTTGCTGCCCACTCGTATTGCCGGTGTGCCCATCACACGAATCGGGCGTTGCCACCCCCCACAGTTTGGATTGAAACTTAAAGGAAAGTGCGATACACAGGTAAGCTTTCAAGATTACTTGGGTTTTAACCATTTTAAGGCGTAAATCGTATGATGCATTGGCTCTTGATCCTCCTGTTATTAGCCTGTTCGGCGCTTTTTTCCAGCTTAGAGACGGCGCTTTTTTCTTTGAGTTCGTATGATCGACATCGCCTGAAGCAATCGGGTGGGATTTCAACGTTGGTACTCAAGACTATCGAGCATCCGCGAGAAGTGTTGTCGACCATTTTATTTGGCAATGAGTTGGTCAATGTGGCGATTTCCGTATTGGTGGCCTCCATGGTTTATGGATTGTTCTATTCAGGAGGGGCCGAGTCTCGGAGTGCTTATCTGGCCTCCGTGGGAGGCACCACGCTCTTATTGTTAGTTTTTGGTGAGATCACCCCGAAGAATATTGCGGTGAGAAATCCAATCTTTTTAGCGCAGGTTTTAATCATACCTTATCAGGCCTTTTTTTGGCTGATTACCCCGCTCCGTTTTGTGCTGGGCCATTTGACCGACTTTATTGTGGGGTTATTCGGGGTAGAGGCGCAAAAACAACGGCGTTTGATTGTGGAAGAAGAGATCGAGACCTTACTTGAGATGGGCAACAGGCAAGGAACCTTGGGGGCGCTGGAGACGGATTTGATCCGAGGGACGTTTGATTTCTCGCAAATACGTGTGGCGCAAGTGATGACGCCGAGGGAAAAGATCATTGCGATCGCGCAAAATACCCCGATGGACGAGATTTTTAGCCGGTTTGAAGCGACTGTATTTTCCCGTTTTCCAGTTTATGAGGGTGATTTGGATCACGTTGTCGGTATTTTTTTAGCCAAGAATCTGCTGCCTTATCGGCTCGGGGAGCAGACAATGCCGGTGAATTGGGCGGATTTGCTGGTGCCTTTCTCGATTGTTCAGGCCGATCAGACCCTCGATGATGCTTTTTTTACGCTGCAATCCCAACAAGTTCATATGGCCTTGGTGAAAACACGGGAGCGGGTTGTGGGACTGGTTACGATGGATGACCTGTTGAACAAATTTTTAGGGGAATCCAAAAGATGATTTCTATCGAATGGATTCGACTTGGACTTTGGACCTTGGGCTGTCTCTTGATAGAAGGTTTTTTCTCCGGATCTGAGATGGCCCTTGTTTCATCCGATAAGTTGCGCCTCTCTCACTTGGCGGCTCAGGGAGATCGTGGGGCGAAGCTGGCCCTGAATATGGCCAGTCGTCCCGACTGGTTTTTTAGTACGACCCTATTGGGGCAAAACCTCTTTATCGTGGCCAATACCGTTGTGGTGACCTTTTTCATCATTGATCACCTGGGCCCCCAATATGAGTTCCTGGCACTGTTTCTCTCCCCACTCATTTTAATTTTTGGAGAAGCGGTGCCAAAAAGCATATGCCAGCAATCGGCCAACCGTCTTGTCACACGGACCACCCCCGTGGTGGTATTTTTTTCCTATGTTTTTTATCCTGTTATTTGGATCTTGTCCAAGTTGACCCTTCTTTTGTTAGGCGGAATGAAGGGCGGGGGAGCTCAGGCCGAAAAAATCACTCCAGAACTCTTAGAATTTTTAGTTCATGATTCAGTAGAAGTTCCCCAATCCCTTTCGTTGCCTCTCAAAAATACTTTATTGCGCATTCTTAACTTCTCCCGTCTCGAGGTTGGGGAAATTATGACTCCGATTGTCGATGTGTTTTCCCTGCGTGAGCAGGCCACGCTGCGTGAAGCGATTGCCGGTTGTTTGGAGGAACCCTACACGACGGTGCCTGTATTTCAAAAGCGCGCGCATAACATTACAGGCGTGTTGAAGCTCACAGAGCTGATCCGGCGTCATGACTTAAATCTGTCGGTGGCCAGCTTAATGAAGCCGGCTCTGTATGTGCCGCGTGAGATGGTTGTGAAGGATCTCTTTTATATTTTTCGTGATGAGAAGAAAAACTTCGCGGTGGTGATTGACGAATATGGCGGGGCGGTGGGTATCGTGACGTTAGAGGATATTTTAGAGGAAATTGTGGGCGAGATTGAGGATGAATACGACGAAAAGCGCATCAGCTGGGTTGAAGTGGATGCCCAGCATTATTTATTGGAAGGCCGGGTATCGATCGATGAAATTAACGAAAAACTGCGTTGGGGGCTCCCCAAAGACGGTTATACCACGTTGACTGGTTTTCTATTGGCTCAACAAAAGAAGTTCCCGAGGCAAGGGGAAGAGGTCCGTTTTGGGAATTTGACATTTCGCATTGAAGCCGCTACGGCACGGACGATTGATCAGGTGTTAGTGCAGGTTGATAGGTAGGGGCGTATTGCAATACGCCCGTACACGAAATAAATATGAACCCCGATTGGATAAAGAAAATTTTACAGGATGTCAGCTCGGGCCATCTCTCTGTCGAACAGGCCCTAGGATCCTTGCGGGACCTCCCTTACAGCGACTTAGGTTTTGCGCGTCTTGATCAACACCGGCAGTTACGCACCGGGTTGCCCGAAGTTATTTTTGGCGAGAAAAAAACGGTGGAACAAATGTCGGCCATTATTCGCCGGATGTCGGAACAAACCGGGTTGGTGATGGCCTCCCGAGTGGATGAGTCCAAGGGGCAGGCCTTATTGAAAGAATTTCCGCAGGGGCAATATCACGCGACCGCCCGGATTTTTTCCGTAGGAATCCACACCCCGGAGAAACCAGGGCGTGGAAAGATCATGGTCTTAGCGGCGGGTTCCTCGGATCTCCCGGTCGCGGAAGAAACCTTAGTGACGCTACGGCTTTTGGGCAACCCAGTGGAACACGCCTATGATGTTGGGGTGGCGGGTCTGCACCGCTTGTTGGCGGAACTCCCGCGTATCCGTGAGGCGACTGTTTTGGTGGTGATTGCGGGGATGGAGGGGGCCCTGCCATCGGTCGTGGCTGGGCTAGTGGGAAAGCCCATTGTGGCCGTACCCACCTCTGTGGGTTACGGGACCAGTTTTGCCGGGATCACCGCTTTACTGGCGATGCTCAATTCGTGTGCTCCTGGGGTGACGGTGGTGAATATTGACAATGGTTTCGGTGCGGCGGTAGCCGCCCACCTCATGAATTTATGAAAATCATACAAATTGAGGCCAATATTGATGATATGAACCCCGAGTGGTACCAGCCGTTGATGGAAAATCTTTTTGCCGCGGGCGCCCGAGATGTCGCCCTGATCCCTGCCATCATGAAGAAGGGTCGTCCGGGGGTGAAGGTGGAAATCCTCTGTGATGCGAGCAAACGCGCCAAACTTAGTTTGATCCTTTTGGAAGAGTCGACCACCTTGGGGGTGCGATTTTGGTCCGTGCAGCGTCAGGAACTTGCGCGAGAGGTTTTACAGGTCAAGACTCCCTATGGGTCGGTGCAGATCAAGGTGGGACGCGATGCGCGCGGAAAAATTATCAATCAGGCCCCGGAATATGAGTCCTGCCGCAAGCTGGCGGAGGCCCAAAAAATTCCAATTAAATTGATCTACCAGGCAGCCATGCAGGCCAAACTAAGTTAGAATATTCCATGGACAAAATAGTGACTATCGAAAGACTCGCCTTCGGGGGCGAGGGGGTGGGGCGTGTGGACGGAAAAGTTGTCTTTGTCCCACTCACGGTCCCGGGTGACCGGGTCAAGGTGCGGATTGTTTCCGATCATCGGCGCTATGAGCGCGGCGAACTCATCGAGGTTCTAACGGCCTCGCAAGACCGTACTACGCCTCGCTGTGCCGTCTTTGGCCAGTGTGGCGGTTGCCAGTGGCAGCATATCTCCTATGCCAAACAATTGGTCGCGAAAGAAGAGATTTTACGCGATACCTTGCAGCGCTTGGCCCAGTGCGATGGTTTTGAGTTACTGCCCATCATTCCCAGTGAGCCCGTTTGGAATTACCGCAACCGCATTCAATTGAAGAACAACGGGCGCCAGATTGGTTTCTATGGATCAGGCAATCATCGCATTATCCCTTTTGATCATTGTGATATTGCGCATCCCAGTTTGAATAAAGAGCTGAAGACTTTGCAGCAAGAACCTCAAAAGTTGGGTGAGAAGTTTGAACTTTGGGTCAATGCCCAAGGCCACACGGAGTACCTCAATTTGCCGGACGGTGAGCGGACTTTTTCCCAGGTGAATCCCGCCCAGAATGAACGGATGAAACAGGAGCTGTTGCATTTTGTGTTTGGCCGGGCGAATGCGGTCTTTACCCGGAAGAAAAATATTGTCGAGCTTTATGCCGGTTCCGGGAATTTGACTTTTTCATTAGCGGAGCGTGCCGGGCAAGTGGTGGCGGTGGAGGAAAATCAAGCGGCCATTGAGCAACTCGAGGCGGATTGTCTTGAACAGAAGTTGCACAACGTAGAGTGTGTCCCCGGCACCGCCGAATGGGGCCTGAAAAAGATCTATCGTCGTCGTACCTCCATTGACGATCTGGTGATCGATCCCCCCCGGGGTGGGGCCAAGGATATCCTGGATTTGATCCTGATCGCCAAGCCCAGGCGGGTCATTTACATCTCCTGCGACCCCTCCACACTGGCCCGCGACATCAAGGTCTTGTCCCGCGATTATCGCCTGGAAAAAGTGCAGCCGATTGATATGTTCCCGCAAACTTACCATATTGAGTCGATCTCGGAGCTGGTTCGTAGAGTGTAATTATGTTATCTTGATCGGATGCAACGTCAGGGCGATCATTATGGCCTGCATCGTGTGGTGGCGCGACCGGGCGATTTTCCCCAAGCCGCGGAGCGGTTGAATCCTCATCTTCCTATTTATGATAATGAAATATTGATCGACGTTGAATTCTTAAACATCGATGCCGCCAGCTTTCACCAGATGGGTGAGAAGGTGAATGGCGATTCTGAGGGGGTGAAGCGGCAGATCTTGGAGATTGTGGCGCATCGGGGGAAGATGCACAACCCGGTGACGCAGTCGGGTGGAATGTTGCTCGGGACGGTGAAGGAGATCGGGGACAAGGCCTTAGGGAGGGGATTTCAGCAAGGAGAGAGGATTGCGACGCTGGTGTCCCTGACGCTCACTCCGTTGCACCTTGATGCCATCCAGGCGATCGATATGCCGAATGATCAGGTCCAGGTGCGAGGCCATGCCATTTTGTTTGAATCAGGGATTGCCCATCGTCTTCCGAGTGATCTGCCGGAACAGGTGACCTTGTCGATCTTCGATGTGTGCGGGGCCCCGGCCTTGTTGTCCCATCATGTGCGCGCGGGTGAGACTGTGGTGATCTTTGGTGCCGGGAAGGCCGGAGTCTTAGCGGCCGCCGAGGCGCGTAAAAAAGTGGGGAAGGGCGGCGCCATTTATCTTTTGGAACAAAACCCCCAGGCCTTACAGGCCGCGGCCCAACTGCCCTTCGTCACGGCCATCCATCCAGCCGACCTACGACAGCCCAAGGAGACCATGGATTTGGTGAGTCAATTGACCCAAGGCAAGATGGCCGACCTGGTGGTCAACTGCGTCAATGTCCCCAAGACCGAGATGGCCTCGATCCTGGCCGCCAAGCGTTCTGGAAAAGTTCTCTTCTTCAATATGGCCACCTCGTTCCAAGCGGTGGTGTTGGGGGCTGAGGGGGTAGGCCATGAGACCCAGTTGATTATGGGCAATGGCTACACGCCGGGCCATGCCGATCTGGCGATCCAGTTGGTGCGCCACAACCCGGAGTTGTTGGGTTGGTTTACGAAACGGATGGCTGTGCCGTAGGAAACCGTGTCCGGTAAGCCTGCAAGATTTTATCCTCTACCAGCAATCCGGTAAATCCCTTCTCAGCCACCAGTGGCTTGATATTATCCCAAGATGGCCAATAGGTATTGAGCAGCAAGAGCTCTTCCACGAGTCCCTGCCTCCTTGGGTCGTTCGGCAACTTACTTGTGACGTGGTGGTATAAAAATTCGAAGAGCGCGGCAATTTTTTCTGCCATGTCATCCGCTTTTTGATCCCTGGCCGTTTCGTGACAGTCCGCAACGGTCCGGTATAAATCAGAGAGGGCATAATGGGCGATCACCCGGCACAAGTCTGAGAGATCGCGGATGACAAATTCATACACTCGATTGTCCTGGATGAACCTGATGGCCGCGAAATCGGCGATATTCTTTTTTACGATTCCCTGTAATTGGGGAAAATCGTTGAGCAACGGACAGGCTTGCAATCCTTCACTGATGTGCAAAAAAATATCGTAGAGATTCCGTCGGACATAAGACATGACGGTGCCATGGTAATGAATGTCATGAAGGTAGTATTTTAACGGGCGTTCCTTTCTTTTGATATCGGCCTCATGTCTGGACCTGGTGAGAAGACTGGCGGGATTTTCTCCGCGCAGTCGCATTCTTTGGAGCTGTTTTTTGCGGAAATTGAGACCTGGTTTCAAAGTGATACGATCTGCCTCACCTAGGCCGAGCCGCTGTTGGTTTTTCGTCAAGATTTTTTGCCACGCGGATCTGGTCGTTATCCGAAGCGTGACGATGTCCCCTACCTCCAGAGTCCAGGTTTGGATGGCCCCCTTCGAGAGTACCTGGGGCAGGTCGAAGAGCTCGGCATCCCAGGGCCCAGTGAACAAGCTCCAAAGAGGCCCCTGCAACCGAATCGCGAGCCGTGCCAGAGGGGAGAGTTCTTCCTCATCCAGACCTTCTGGATAGACCTCCGAGATCCCGATGATTTGTGTCTCCACACCGGGTGCCTGCCAGCCTTCGTCGATGGCCATGGCCAAGACAAAGAGATCGACATAGTCCAGGGCATGGATCCTCCCTTCCAGGGCTAGTTGGACAAACTCCGCAACAGGAGGGGCTTCGCTGGTTTGCGATTGCATGCCGTTGCGATGACCCTTCAAGAGAGACTGAAATGGGGCGTTATCCCGGGAAAAGTGCCCCGGCGCCTCGGTCCGGATCAAACCGCCGAGTAAGTTCAATGTCTCAGTCCAAGTATTTGGGGCTAAGACCTGTGGTAGGGAGATGATGCACATCGTCATTCATCATCGGTGAGGCGCGGAAAAAGTTGTGGATAAACAGGGGTATTTTTTTGTTACTTGGTCTATAACAAGGCATTGACTTATGTAGTGATTTGTATATACTTATTCTGGAAAGGTTCTACTTGGGTTTTTCGACTTTCAAGGGGTTTGAATGGGATGTGGGCAATATTTCGAAGGTGCAGGCTCGGTTGGATCTTGCGGCGGTTGAGTTTGCCTTTCAGGGACAGCCCTATGTCGGTGATGACGAGATTCATTCCGATTCGGAAAAAAGATGGTTTCTGGTCAACCGGATTCAGGATCGGTATATTTTTGTGGTTTTCACTGTTAGAGAGGAACTGATCCGGGTGGTTTCGGCCCGTTATATGAGGAAGAGGGAGGCGAAGCGTTATGAGGAACACTTTAAAGATGAGTCGTAAGAAGAAGGGGTTTTCTGAGGAAAAGATCGATCAGTGGTTGCAGGGTGTCGATTTGGCGACACTTTCCCCAAAGATTAAATTGCAGCGGGCCTCTTTCCCCAATCTGAAACCGACCAATTGGAATAAGCTCTATGAAGATTTTCAAAAAAGCCGCCCCATTAGCATTCGACTCCCCATTTATGTGTTGGATAAATTAAAACAGGTCTCACTCCAGAAGGGGATTGGATACCAGACGCTAATCCGCCTGTGGGTGACTGAGAAACTACAGACGAGTTTACAACCGTAGCCGTCTGGCCCGGTAATGTCATAATGGGGTCAAGGCTTTACCTTATTCAGGTTGGATTAGAATTGTGATAATCCTGAATAAGGTAAAGCCTTGACCCCATATTCATATTCCATATTTCAATAGGGAAGATTCCGGGTTTATCGGGATCTTAATTTTTCCCGGAGGTCGTGATGGGTTTGGTCTAAGCTCGCTATCAGAGCGTCCGGAATATCGTTCGTTTGGAAGACTTCATTCGAGTCTTCACTTGGGGATGATCGAGTGGCTGCTTGAAGAACTCGCTTCACTTCTCCTGCCGATATCCCTTTCATGGAAAGGGTGTCTGCGGACCATGGCGAATTTGTGAACGTGGATTCAATCGGCATTGACACACGCACCTCTCCCTTTATGAGTGTGATCCAATCAACACTGGGTTCGACCTTACGATGCGCATGAAAAAAATCAATGGTAGCATCCCCCTCTCGGCGCAATCTGTCTTCAGGTGTCCTGCGATAGGCCAGTATGATCGTGACCTCCCCGTGTATAGGAGCTTCTTTTGAGCCGTGGGTGATATGTCCCCCGATCAAGAGGCCTGCCGTGCCGCCATCAAGCATGGGGGCGGCAAAGACCAGTTCGGTGGCAAAGGCCGCGCAGGGATAAGTGCTGACTAGCGGGGCTATGGTGGGGAGTGGCGTGGTTAGCAACGGATGAACTATCCCGGGGTCCTTTTTCACAGTGGTTAACAATCCCAAGGTATCGGCAAAGGTTTTGACTAACCCGTGGAGGTCCGTCGGTGAACAGGCATGACAGGTCTCTCCCGTAAGAGATCTAGGCAAACGATCTCCTAAAAGCATGGGTATTGCCTCGAACATTTCGCCCCATTGCATGTGGGGAGGGGGCGCTAAGACGGCCGAAATCAGTTTTTTTCTCTTGATCAAAATAATATTTGCTGTATGCTGTATACAGCATAAAAGGAGAAATGATGGCCCATCGGACCCAGCTTTATTTGGAGGATGCACAGTACGAATACCTGAAGGAGCTCACGCGCATCCAGAAAAAATCCATGGCGCGGATTATCCGCGATTGGATTGAGGAGAAACGCCAGGCTCGTAATTTGAAAAATTATCTGGATGATCCCCTTTTCAAGATCTGCGGGCTTTTTCACAGTGGGCGTCCCGATATGGCGGAACATTTTGATGACTACCTCTACGGGGGTAAGGAATAAATTTGTCCATGGAAAGGTTTTTCGATTCGAGCGCCTTATTTGCCTGGGGGGATGAGGATTCTGTTCCAGGCAAGGCCATCAACAAGCTTATCACGGAAACAAAACCGTCTCTTGTTACGACGGATTTTGTATTTGCGGAGACCCTATCCCTGGTTACCAAGCGGGTCGGTAAATATCATGGAATCCGACTGGGTGAGAGAATTCGTAACAGTCAGATCCTCAAGGTCATTGACATCGATAGGGCTGTTCAAGAAGAGGCCTGGAACCTGTATAAAAAATATCGTGATAAAGATTTCGATTTTATCGATGCCACCAGTTTCATTGTCTGCCGTCGCCGGAAGATTCAAGAAGTCCTCACCCTCGACCGCCATTTTCAGCAGATGGGATTTGTCGTGGTTCCGTGACGCAGATCTGAATTCACATCGCTTGCCGCTCCCCCGATAAGCTGTTAAAATCATAAGTAGATATGGAAAATTTGTATTGGCAACGGTATCCGCTTTGGAGAGATGTGCCGCCGGAGCAGTGGTATGACTGGCACTGGCAGTACCGGCATATTGTCTCGACGATGGAGGACCTGGTGCAAGTCTTGCCGATGACCCCCGAGGCGATCGAAGGGGCGAAGTCCACCATGTCGGATTACAAATTCGCCTCGACCCCTTATTACCTGACCCTGATTGACGCGAAGAATCCGGAATGCCCGATTCGCCTGCAGACGATCCCGGATTTTAAAGAGGTCTCGCGTGCCGCGATGGATATGGAGGACCCGCTCGGTGAGGATTCCCATATGCCGGTGCCGGGCTTGGTGCATCGCTATCCCGATCGCGTGCTTTTTTTGGTGACCACCTCCTGCGCGATGTATTGCCGTTTTTGCACGCGCCGCCGGATTGTGCTGAACAAGGAACATCGCACCGAGCGCGAGCTGGAAAATGTTTTTAACTACCTGCGGGAACACAAAGAGGTGCGGGACATCATCATCTCGGGTGGCGATGCCCTGTTTATCGGGGATAAATTTTTAGAAACCTGCCTGGAGGGGTTTCGGTCCATCCCGCATATTGAGATCATTCGTATCGCGACCCGGATCCCCATCGTTTGTCCGATGCGGGTCGATGAGAAATTAGTGACGATGTTGCGCAAGTACGCCCCGCTTTATTTGATGACGCATTTCAACCATCCCTATGAGCTGACTGATGAGGCGAAAAAGGCTTGTGCGATGTTTGTGGACCATGGTATCCCGATGATGAATCAGACGGTCCTGCTCCGGAAGGTAAATAGCGATCCGGTGATTTTGCGGGCCCTGTTTCATGAACTTTTGAAGAATAGGGTCAAACCGTATTATTTGTATCAGTGTGATTTATCAGAGGGGATCGAACATTTTCGCACGCCGGTCCAAAAGGGGATCGAGATTATCGAGAGCTTGAGGGGACATACCTCGGGGCTCGCCGTGCCGGAGTTTGTGATCGATGCCCCCGGGGGTGGTGGCAAGGTGCCTGTGATGCCACAGTATTTGATTTCCGAGTCGGATAAGAAGGTGGTCGTAAGAAATTATCGCGGGTTTATTTCAGTCTACGAGCAGCCCCGCGAGACCGATTGCGAATGTTCCACGACCGAGGAAATCAATAAGCTCTATCCTGCCCCCCCCTCAGAAGGTCCCGACTTGCTGATGCATAGCAAGCGAGTCGGGATTGAACCGAGTAAGTAAACATCGGTTAGGGGTTTAATTAAGTGTCAAAACTGAATCTGGACCGGGACCAAGTCAACGAGTGCCGGTTCCTGGCCGGAAAAATAGCCGCTCAAGTTCAAGAGTTTGTCATGCGCCACTCCACGGTGTCGGTGGAGCGGGCGGTGTTGCGTCTCCTGGGCATCAACGACTCCTACAAAGGCAAGCCGCTGGCCAATCACCTCGTGGAATCGCTCCCGCCGGAAAAATTGGCGCAAGGGATCTCTGTTTGGTTCGGGCGCGCCATGGCGACACATCGTGGTGATCCTACGGCCCTGGCCCTGCGCATTGCCGAGGGTAAGATCAGCTGGGATTTGCCCAAGATGGATATGGAGACCAGCCGTCGTCCCATCATCGCCCTAGCCCGTCAGGCCGTGCGGCGCCTTGAGGAGATTGCGGAGAAGAAACGACAGTTGATTCAAGGCGTTCATCAAGCCCGTCCGCTCAAATATGTCATCGTCGCCACCGGCAATATCCACGACGATGTGGTGCAGGCGCGTGCCGCCGTGCTGGGCGGAGCGGATTGCATTGCGGTGATACGGAGCACCGCCCAAAGTTTGATTGATCACGTCCCGCATGGGGCTACCACACAAGGATTTGGCGGTACCTATGCCACACAAGAAAATTTTCGGATCATGCGCCACGCCTTGGATGACATCAGCAAAAAGGTGGGGCGGTATATTCGACTCGTCAATTATTCGTCCGGGCTCTGTATGCCGGAGATTGCCGTCTTGGGCGCGATCGAGGGCCTGGATTATCTGTTGAACGACAGTATGTACGGGATTTTATTCCGCGACATCAACATGAAGCGGACCTTTTGCGACCAATATTTTTCCCGCTTGGTCATCGCCCGGGCCGGGATCATCATCAATACGGGGGAGGACAATTACCTCACGACCGCGGAGTCGTTTCGTGCCTTTCCCCAGGTTTTAGGCTCCCATTTTATCAACGAACAGTTGGCCAAGGCGGCCCAGGTGCGCGAAGAGCAAATGGGCTTGGGGCACGCCTTTGAGATGGATCCCACCATTGAAGATAGCCTGCTCTACGAGATTGCCCAGGCGGAAATGGTGCGGGAAATTTTTCCGAACGCCCCGCTCAAGTACATGCCGCCGACCCGGCATATGACCGGGGATCTGTTTTTTGGCCACGTGTTGGATAGCCTGTTTAATTTGGTGGGGGTAATGACCCAGCAGGAGATTCAATTGTTGGGGATGCCCACTGAGGCGATTCATAATCCGCTGTTGCAGGATCGGGCGATGAGTTTGAAGTCGGCGAATTATATCTTCCATGCGGCTCGCTCGCTGTCCGACGAGATCAGCTGGTCTCCCAACGGCAAGGTGATTCGCCGCGCCCGTTCGGTGCTCGAAGACACGCATAAGTTGCTGCAAAAGGTTAATCAGGTGGGTCTGATGAAGGCGATTAGCCTCGGGTATTTTGCCAATATGACCCGTGATGTTGAGGGAGGTCGAGGCTTGGATGGGGTGATCCGCAAGGATCAAGGCTATTGGAACCCTCTGCAAGAGTTGTTGGAGCGACCGCTCGAGGTTCATCTTCCGACTCATGGAGACCGTTCCGCGCATCGGGCGCCCCATCATCCCCCCCATCGTTCGCAGCATCGGTCGGCGCCTCGTGGCCCACAGCGAGATGCGTCTCCTTCGCAGGAACGTGTCGAAGCGCCCCAAGGTGAGAGAAGACGGCGGCGCCGGAGTCGGCGTCCGCGTAATTTTAGAAGAGAGGGTAATCCCGCGGTCGCTGGGCCAGGGCAAGAGGTTACAGCACGTGAGCCAGCGAAGCCACCGACGCCCGATAGTCCTGAAGGGACGTCATGAAAAAACCGGATTTAAAAGCGATTCGACCTTATGGCGACCATCTGGACGATGGGATCATGCAATTTTCTTTCACCTTGCCCATCCCGCCTTCCGATGAGGCCAGGGAGGCGGCCAAGCTTTATTTAGAAAAATTGGGATTTACCCATGTGCAAATTGTCTCGATGGAGCTGGTCGGGGAGGAGTTTGCTTTTTTCGTGGCCTATGCGCAATCGGAGGCCACTCTCAATTTTACCAAGATCTCGGTGCCCAAGCCGGAATTTCCGATCATTCCTCACGATCAGTTGTTGAAGCGGGTCCAGGAAAAGATCGGCCGGAGGTTGGTCGTGATCGGAGGCACCACGGGTTCGGATGCGCATACGGTCGGGATTGATGCGATCCTGTCCATCAAGGGGATCAAGGGCGACAAGGGGTTGGAGTATTATCCGTGTTTTCAGGTCATCAATCTCCGGGCGCAGGTCTCCAATGAGCGTTTGGTGGAGCGGGCCTTGGAATTAAAGGCCGATGCCTTGCTTGTCTCCCAGGTGGTGACCCAACAGGATCAGCATTTAAAAAATCTTCGCGAGTTGACGCAGTTGCTCAAAAAGACGCACGGTTTGCCGCCGCACTTGTTGTTGATCGCCGGCGGCCCGCGCATGGATCATCGCACGGCCCTGTCCGTGGGTTTTCACGGCGGTTTTGGTCCCGGGACCTTGCCATCGCAGGTGGCGAATTTTATTGTTCATGAGCTGATCCGGAGGATGCATGGTCATGGCAAAAAAGAAACGAGCTCAGGTCGGGTGGAAGAGCACGTTCCGCATAAAGCTCCGCCCAAAAGACTCTCATTATTCGGGTGGCTTAGTGGCGGGGGCAAAGGTTCTTGAGCTGTTCGGTGACGCCGCCACCCAACTCTGTCTCCGCGAGGCTGGGGTGGAGGGGTTGTTTCGGGCCTATGAGTCGGTTGATTTTCTCGCTCCGGTTTATGCGGGTGATACCCTTCGAGTCACCGCTACCATCATCCAGGTGGGTCACACCTCTCGTCGGATGAAGTTTGTGGCCCTTAAATCAAAAAAGATAGTTTGTCGGGCCCTGGGTACGGTGGTGATCCCAGAGTTAGGTCGAGATGAAGCGTGACGTAGATAGCAACTTTTAATCGTTTTCGACGATAGCTCGGCATGATTTCTGACAGCTTGTTAGTGGCGTGGCGAGGATTACCTCCTGACCTTTTGAAGAGTGCCGCGCCCGTCTTGCAGGAGCTTTGTTGCACGTATGGTGCCGGTGGTCCCATTTCTTTGTTACAAGGGGAGCGGTTTCTTCGTGATCTGACGATTCGACCCGATTTGCAGGCTAGGGTTGTCGGACTGTTTGGGTTGCCACCCAGCGCAATATCCAATGAAACACAAGATAAGGCGGAGGAGAATCGCCATCTTCCCGTTGCGTCACCCAATCATTTTTTGACCTTTGACTATGTGCAGTGGCGTTTAAATACCGCGACGCGGCGAGTGAAGTGCTCTTGGGGAGACTTCAAAGAACAACTCTCAGGATTTTTGCGGGACAATGTAGCGTTGCCCATTCCCTACGATCCTACGATTGATCAGCGTCGTGTAATGGTAGAGGACATCCATAAAGATGTCGCCTTGTTGGAAGACCCTCAACTCTCTAGGCGGGAACAAAATATCGTTCAAAAGGCCTTCCAACGACTCTTGGGGACCATTGAAATTTATGGACAGTTGATTGCAGAGACACCAGATTCTCGTGATTATCGTCGTACTTTTCTCGCTGCTTTGTGGAAGATTTATGGCCGCAAGGAAGAACCCCGTAATCGTTTTCGTTTTTCCTATTATGCCAGTGACCGGGCCTTTCGGTTGCAGCCGAGGGAAGACAAAACATCCAATTCACTTTTTGTAGAGGTGATGGGTAAGTTACGCGGGGCCAAGAAACAGATCCAGAGGGCAACCACATCGGCGGATTTATCAGCGCAACCGATTCACATTCATGAAGCCGATTGTTTGGCCTTTGCACGTTTCATTGAAATAGCTGATCTTATTCCAGGGAGTGCCTGCCGTTTGATCTCTGTTGATGATCTGATGCGATCCCCATTGACGAAGCGAGGGGGAAGCTATTGGGCAGAGATGGTTTCTGGAGATGTTGTAGCGCCTGATATTACCTTGATCAAAGCGGCTAAGGCACGTATCCGGGCCAAAAGGCTGAGTCTCAAAATCTCGGGTCAAGTTATGGAGATCTTTATTCCCTATGATGCGGTCTTTCTTGATCCCAAGGGACGTTCTGAGTTGAAGGATGTGATGAGCAAGATCCAACGTGGGTTCCAAAATAAAGTCATTCTCGTTGATGCCCTTGGTGACTATATCGTGATTCGACTCATGACCTTGAGTTTTGAAGAGGCCCTTTACGAGGTCTTGTATGGTGCTTCAGCGGTTCGGTACTACTTCGTCGAAGAAGATCTGGATCGTGATGAGGTGATGATGCTGCGTTCGTGCGGATTTTCTCCCCACTATTTTACGCCGGATTCTCTGCTCTTGGGGGATGTGCGGTGTCGCATTGATCGACTTTTTTGGGACCTTCATGAACGGTTTCATGCGGCTTCCATGGCGCAATATTCCAGTCAGGTGAGGAAGGTAGCGAGTTTCTTATATGAGAACGTCAAGACGGAGTCATGGGTACAAGATCCAAGGATGCAGCGGCACTTGGATGCACTAGCCGACATGAATGGTCGCGGATCGGATGAGCATGAGTTTACTTTTTCCCTAGATCCATTTTTTGCCGATATTTATGAAGTCGTGGCGGAGTCGGTGAAGAGTCGTGAAGTATTGTGGCGGCAGATAGACTCGCTCCATTTATTATTGCAGCGATATCTCGATTGGTGTCGACGTCATGTGCCTGAGGACGAATCTTTACGGGAGGGTTATCAACAATTTCGTCAGAGGTTGGAGGAGGCCTATCAATGCGCTTTGGTCAATTTGATGCTGTTTAGCGCTGAGCGGATTGGCCGCCAGTCCTCGGTGCAGGAAGATTATCGTTACTTCGTATCCACCTTGGTTTCAAGACGATCAACTCTATCGGCACGATCTCGGTTTGATCTTCTCTGCAAGTTTGCGATGGACAGCCGGTTTAATCATTTCCCTGCCTGGTTTGATCTGATCCGGGATCTCTCCGGCCAGGTGACCGGCGATGCGATTGCGATTGGAACGGCCTTACTGAATTTGGTGAGCCACGATCATTTTAGAGGGGAGTCCAATTATCGCCTCGCGATCGCTCATCTGGATCTGACCTATGACCATCGCACCGGATGGACGCAAACAACTTATGCCATTCTAAGACAGTTGCAGTCCAAACCTGATTTTACGGCTACGGTTCATGAAGCGGATGTTTTAGAGTTACATCATTCCCCTACGCTCTCTCCATCTTCTGTCATGGCCCTATGGCAGGATTTTTTAAGTTTTTTCCCATTGGTTTTTGGTCATTTTAGTTTTAAAATGAGTCATCATGAATCTTGAAAAAAAACAATCTCCTAGGAAATATCATATCGTTGATAAGGATGGTTGGCTCGTTGTTGTACACGATAGCCCCTTGCCTAAGAATGTAATTTTGAAAGCGATGCAACGATCCCGTGATGATAGGATTAAAGTAACTCTTGGACCATTCTTCAAACAACGGCCCAAAAAAACAGCATGATAAACCCCGTCATTATCACCGCAGCCTTGGTGGGAGCGGAGTTAACCCGGAAAGAGACTCCTTATCTTCCCCTAACACCCGATGAGATTGCGGAGGCTGGCGAGCGAGCGGTGGCGGCGGGTGCGGCGGTCCTACATCTCCATGTCCGTGATCGCAAAGGCAGGCCGAGCTGTGATCCAAAGATCTTCCGCGAAGTGATTCGCAAGATTCGCAAGCGAACCAACGCAATCCTGCAGGTTTCGACCGGCGGATCGGTGCATGATTCCTTCACCGACCGCTTGAAACCGTTGACGGCCGGTGCCGAGATGGCGTCGCTTAATAGCGGAAGTGTCAATTTTTGGGAGGAGGTTTTTGCCAACCCGCGTCCTTTTATTGAAAAACTGGCCCGGCAGATCCAAAAGAAGGGGATCAAGCCGGAGATCGAGGTCTATGATCTTTCTCATTTGGAAGTGGCATTGTCCCTTATCGAACAAGGGCTCGTGTTGTCGCCGGGGCATTTGCAGTTTGTCCTTGGGATCAAAGGGGGACTGAACGCGACGGAGGAAAATCTCCGTCTACTTGTTGGTCGCCTCCCGACCGGAGCGAGTTGGACCGTGGCGGGCATCGGCCGTCATCAGTTCCCCATGGCGGCCCTGGCCCTGCAGATGGGAGGCCATGTTCGTGTTGGATTGGAAGACAATATTTATCTGGGGAAAGGCGTCTTGGCCCAAGGGAGTCATGAGTTGGTCAAAAAAGCGGTGGCCCTGTCTCACCAATATGGCAGACAACCCGCATCCATCGTAGAATCCCGGCGCCTTTTAAATTTGTCCCTAGACCCTACGCCCTAAACCCTGTAACCTGTCTTCCTATGCCCGGCATCGGTGTTGTCGTGAATCCCCACTCCAAGCAGTACAAAGAAAATCCCGAAAAGATGAAGCGCCTGGGTTTTATCGTGGGGGATCGTGGTGATTTTGCCAGTACGCAAAATTTGCTCGATATTCGGTGTGTGGCGGAGCGCTTTAGGGATCGGGACATTGACATCCTGGCTTTGAGTGGAGGGGATGGGACTAATCACCGAACCTTGACCACCTTCATCGAGGTCTACGGGCAGAAGCCGTTGCCCAAGATCGCCATGTTGCGCGGAGGAACCCTCAACACCGTGGCCTTCTCTTGCGGGGTTCGGGGCACACCGGAAAGTAATTTGTCGAATCTTTTGTTCAAATACCATGAGGACGAAGAATTTGAAACGACCCAGGTCACGATGACGAAGATCAACAATTTTTATGGTTTCATCTGGGGCTGCGGGGTCATTTATCGTTATATGGAATCTTACTACCAGCTGGGGCAGGGATCGCCCTTGAATGCGGCATTAACCCTGGGTCATGCCATGGGCTCGGCCCTGGTGAATGGGCCGTTTGCCTGCCGCATGTTCGAGCGGATGCAGGGAGAGGTCGCGGTGAATGGCCAGGCCTGGCCATTCAAGAATTATTCGGCGATTTATACCGGTTCGGTGGAATACCTGGGTTTGGGTTTCCGGGTTTTCTATCATGCCCACGACCCCGGTAAGTTTCATGCGGTCGGTTTTTCCCTGCCGCCCCGCAATGTGTTGCCCTACGTCCCGGCGATGTTCATCGGCCGTCCCTCCGGTTGCCCCAATTTATTGGAGGCCGCTGCGTCGCAGATGGTCGTCCAATTGAACCAACCAGTCCCCTATACCATTGATGGGGACCTCCATGAACCCCATGACCGTTTTGAGATCGGGATAGGCCCTCGCCTAACCGTCATTGTCAAATAACGTTGGCATCTTCTTTGCAAAGTACTCTGGTTAAGACTAACTTTAACCAGGGGGATAGAGTGATACCGATCTGCAATAACACCTTGATGCAACGGCTGTTTTACTTCATTGTATTCTTATTCGGTGGCCTTGGGGTACAGACTCCGGCGCCGGTTCGGGTACAAAAGAGGTTCTCAAAATGATAAAAATTATCACTCTGATAATTTTTTTATTCCCCGCCTTGGTAGGATTGGGTTGCAATGGAACGACGACATCGACCGGTGGCACGGTCCCTGGTTCCGATCCAAACATCTCGGGTCAGGTGGATAATCAAGATACCGATGAGCTCGAAAAAATGAAGGAAGAGGGTAAGCTCACACCGACCGAGGGGACGAGTAAGATACCCGCCATTCTCCCCAAGCATTTGGACGCGGATCTTTCCGTGTTGCCTCCGGAGATTGATCCCGATCAGGACAATATCCCCGATGTGGCCTACAAAGAGGGGGTGGTGCTCGATAATTGTCCCGGGGTGTTCAATCCCGACCAAAAGGATTCGGATGACAACGGTATCGGCGATGCCTGTGAAAAATAAAGTAGCTACTCCGCAGCCTCTCGAGTAAACATCATCTCCATGCTAGGAATAGGTTTGATGTCGGGCACCTCGGCCGATGGGATTGATGCCGCGTTGGTTTCCATTCAAGGCCATCGAGAAGATCTGCAGATTAAGTTAAAAAGTTTTGCCACGTTTCCCTATTCCCCGGCCATGCGCAAGCGGATTTTTGCGGCTACTCACCAGGCCCGTGCTGCGGCCATTTGTCGCCTTAATTTCGAATTGGGTGAGCTGTTTGCCGAAGCGGTTCTCAAGCTCTGTCGGCGTGCTCGTATCTTGCCTGAGAAGGTGGCCTTTATCGGATCTCACGGCCAGACGATTTGTCACCTGGGTACCAAGGGGACCCTGCAGATTGCGGAACCCGCCGTGATCGCAGCCCGTACCGGGATCATGACCGTGGCCGATTTCCGACCCCAGGATATTGCGGTCGGTGGGGAAGGGGCCCCTTTGACACCCTATTTTAATTATTTGCTGTTCCGCGACACGCATCTGAATCTCGCCGTGCATAATCTGGGCGGGATCAGCAACATGACGGTGATCCCGCGCGGGAGAAGGCCTCAGGAGGTCTATGGATTTGATACCGGCCCGGGCAATATGATCATTGACGGCCTGGTACGACACTTTACCAAGGGCCAGAAGTTGTTTGATCCGGCGGGGCAGATCGCGGCGCGTGGGGTGATTTGCCTACCGCTCTTGACACGACTCCTGCAACACCCCTTCTTTCGCAAATCACCTCCCAAGACCGCCGGTCGAGAACAGTTTGGCGATCTTTACCTGCGCGAGTTTCGTCATGAAGCGAGACGTTTTCGATTGCGTGAGCAGGATATGTTGGCCACGGCCACGGCCTTGACGGCGGCCTCATTGGCGGCCAGTTATCGCAAATTTGTTTTCCCAAAATTCATTCCGGACGAGATTGTCTTTGGCGGAGGGGGGATTCGCAATCGCACCCTGATGAGGATGATCTCGCAGGAGTTGCTGGGCATCAAGATCGTGACCTGCGATGAACGTGGTATCTCGGCGGACGCGGCGGAAGCCGTTTGCTTTGCCGTTTTGGGCTATCAAACGCTGCACGGGATCCCGTCCAACCTGCCTCAGGTCACGGGGGCCAAGCAGGCAGTTGTATTGGGGAAAATTGTACCATCCTATATATCCGAGTATGCTCTCAATATTTCTGCAAAAACAAAAGCTCGAAAACGGTCCCCATTTTTATAAGTCGTTTCCGCATCTTTTTCGGTCATGCTGCGACCTCCATATTCGGCAGTCGTTTTGCCACTGACAATCTGGCCCAGTCGCCTGACGGCCTGTTGAAAGCCATATGAAGTTTTTATTGTTCCAAATATGAATCATATGTTCCACAATTGGAACAATATTCAATCGTCCGATTGACCCGGTAGGGTGCCGTAGGGGCGATCCTTGTGATCGCCCTGATCGGTATGGTAGGGATTGGGGCGAATACAAGATTCGCCCCTACAAGCCGGGGTATCCATGATGAAAACAACCCCGTGAATATGGTTGGGCATGAGCCCAATTTTTTTTGCGTCCGCACACAACTAATTCCCCTAGGTACCGATAATAGTAGTGTTGCTGGGGGCGAGTGGTGTGGACTTTAACAGGAGGAATTATTATGCCAGGGATTGAAACGAGGAGTTTTTCCGGTCATCAGATGGTCAAGATCCCTGATCTTGGGATCTGGGCCAGCCGTGGTCCCTTCACGCAGATTGATTGGCAATCCAATGCCCTCCGGTTGCATCACGAGGGACGGCGGTTCGGGGTCCTGGTGGAGATAAGGGTGGGGGATGAATCAAGGCATTCTCTTCACTCCCTACAAATCAGGGAAAACGGAAACATGCCACACCGAATGGGGCGCTCGTTGCTCCTAACGGAGAGGAGTATGTGGTGAGTAGTATCAGGCAACGGAGAGCAGGACCTGTCAGTGTGGAGGATCCTAATTTTCCGGACGATGGTGTTTATGGGGTTCGCCATTACACCGGGAATATTGCCAAATGGACGAAAAGAAATCCTGCGGAAGGATTCCAGTTTGGGGTTCGTGGCGGTTCCTTCTTCCGTGATGATGCGGAGAACTTCTCGGACCGCTACGACGTCGAACCCGGCTTCTACAGTGGTCGTGTCGGGTTCTTGGCGGCCGCGTCTGTCTAGCACTCCCGATATGGAGCAAAAAGCTTCAGGTCAGAATCCCGGTCTTCAAGGAGACTGGGAGCGTGCCTGAGGGAGTCCAGATCCATTTCCCTGGTTGGCCTGTTTTATAGGTCAACCGAAGAGTGCAGGACCCCATCGGTCACTCGTAACCCGCCTTCGCCAAGGCTAGGGTGGGTGAGCGTGATCGATGGGAATTTTTTATCCAAAAAAACGTATTTGAAATTAGTTCGGAATCCTTTACAATGGAATTTATAGAGGAGAGGCGTTTATGAAACATTTGTCCACATCAGGGATCCTAGAGCTAAGTGTTCCAGAACGTATTCAGTTAGCTGAGGATATTTGGGATAGCCTGTTAGAAGTTCCGGATGCCGTTTCTCTGACAGAAGATCAAAAGGTAGAATTGGACAGGCGCCTTGAATCCTATCATTTGAATCCTCAGCAGGGTTCGCCTTGGCAGGAGGTCAAAGTGCGCATCAGGCAGCGATTGTGAACGATCCTTTTCGGGTTTTCCCCGAAGCAGAATCTGACATCAGGACCGCCTATTGTTGGTATGAAGAGAGACGATCGGGGCTTGGAGAAGAATTTATCCTTTCTCTGGAGGCGGGGTTCTCCGCTATTCAACGACAGCCTGAACTGTATCAACCCATTTATAAAAAAGTTCGCAGACAGCTCATCAAGCGATTCCCCTACGGGGTGTTTTACATATATGAGAATGAAACGATTGTCGTCATCGACGTGTTTCACGTAAAGCGAAACCCAAAATTTTGGCAACAACGCACTACTTCCCAAAGTCAATGACAATACTCACTCTGCAGTATCAACGTGACTACGCGTAGGGGGTTAAAAATTTAAGGTCCCTCTCCGCCTGTTTCAAACGTTCGGGGGTGCCTAAGTCATTCCAATATCCGTGATGAACCAGCCCGAAGATGCCTTCACCGGTTTTCAGGGCTGCTTGGTAGCCTGCCTGGATGATGCAGGAAGGCCCGGGCGGCAGGTAGTCCAAGAATCGTCGCGTAAGGATCTGGACTCCGGCATAAATAAAGGTTTCGGTAGGTTCTGGTTCCGTTGTGGTGACAATCCGAAGGATCCGGCCTTCCTTGTTGGTCTGAATCCAACTGAAGCAGCTGTGAGGGGGACGGGGGATTAACACCATCGAGGCAATGCCATCGTGTTTCTTGTGAAATCTGAGGAGTTGCGTCAAATCCAAATCCATTAAGACGTCACTATTAATGACCAGAAAGGGATCGCCCGAGAAAAATGAAGCCGATTTTTTAATGCCGCCCCCCGTTCCTAAAATTTCTTGCTCCCAAGAATAGCTAATCCTCATCCCCATTTTTTGGCCATCACCCAAAGAATGTTCGATTTGTTCTCCCAAGTGGTGGAGGTTGATCACCACTTCGGTGATGCCCGCCTTTCCCAGGAGTTGCAGCGGGTAATGAATCAAGGGGACCCCATTCACCGGGAGAAGCGGTTTGGGAACTTTATCCGTTAACGGTTTGAGCCTCGTGCCGAATCCTGCAGCAAGAATGATTGCCTTCATGAGAGTTCCGGGGCATATTTTTTTAGCAATTTAAACAGGGGGTTCAACTCCGGCTGCCGTTCCAACGCTTGGCGGACATAGAGGAGCGATGGGATGACGTAGGGAAGAAAGTTGGGGTTTCCCTTGACCCGGTCGATATAAACAAATCGGCCCGCATCCTTAAGCTTTCTTTGCACTGTCATCCAGTCAAATATTTTTTGGAAGGCCGCGTGATCCATCGGTGATGAACTTTGCTTCAGGTAGTAAGCGATCAGGGAATTCAGCTCAGAGTTGTTGAGAGAGATGTAAGAATCACGCAACAGGCCGACGAGGTCGTATGGCAACGGGCCCATCAGGGCGTCTTGGAAGTCAAGCAACCGAAGTTGATCATCCTGAACCATCAAATTCCGACTCTGAAAGTCACGATGGACCAAGACTTGCGGCCCTTGGGTGAGGGCGAGTGTGATGGCATGCATCTCATGTCGCAGGGCCTGGCGATTTTTTGCCGAGAGTTTTATCCCTTGCCGGGCCTCGATGCCATATTCGATGAAGTGATCAAATTCCCAGTCGAGCAGGGTTTCATCAAAGCGGCGTTGAAAGGCAATACAACCGGCGTCATGGGTTTGCTGCTGAAAGGTGGTCAATAAATCAATGGCCCGTTGATACCAATAGAGTCGCTGTGTGGGGGTGGACTGGAGTTGTTGCTCCAAGGTGACGTTTCCCAAATCTTCCAGCAGGATGATGGGATGAAAGTCGTGCAATACCTGCGGGACCGGCAATCCCCTCCCGGAGAGGAATCGGGCCATGTTCAGAAAGGGGAGTTCGGTGGGTGGTGGTTGATTGCTGATCTCTTCGGAGATAGAACTAGCCCCGTCCGGGAGTTGCATTACGATGACCGAACGATCTGAAATCTTGGTCCGGTAGTAGACGCGATTGGAGGCATCGCCGTGCAACTTCTGCAAACGGGGTTGTTCCTTCAACTGTAATCTTTCCTGAATGAGGAGGGCCGGTTCCATAGGTTAAGGGTTTAATGTGATATGGATCTCATTGCTAACATTTTCTGCCACCATGACCTGTATGGTAAAATCTCCGGCTGGCAGGGAAGCGGGTAAGGTAAAAACGATGGACTCCGGGCTATCGTCATCGCCCGTTAAATTGTAGGAGATGGCCACAACAGAGCTGCCATCGATCAGGATAATATTTTCGGCGGCGACCAAAGAGAATCCGACTCCCTGGATGGTGACGTCATCTCCGGCCCGGGCCGTGGCGGGGGTGATGGACATGAGGATGGGTTCCGAGCCACTGGGAATCAGCTGGCCCGTTAATTCGGCGTTGCAGGAGAGAATAAGACCGGTGGTGATGAGGATGGCGATAATTTTTGGAACCATTGAGTAAGCACCTCTCCTGCCGGTTTGTTGCGCGGCGTATAACCCGGATCCTCGGGGCCGCCGCTGCCGAACCAATTCCAAAAGTAAACCCCGCCAAACCGGCTGTCATTGCCCCAGACTTGGAAGAAGGCCTCGTAGCACAGGGCCTGTTCCTTCAGATTGACCGCGGCAAAACGCGTATAATCCCAGGGCGTTTGACTGCCGCCCTCGACACTGGGATAACCGATTTCGGTGAAGATGATAGGTCGATTGTACAGACCTTGCCAATCACCCAATTCCTTCTGAATTTCATACCATCGGCTGGTGAGTTCCGCAAGCGTCGGGTCGGGATGCGACGCCAATTTGTAATAGCCGTTGATGCCTAAAAAGTCGAGGTCCCGCCAGAAATTAATTTTTTTGTAGTGATCCCAGTTGGCGGAGTAGAGCAATTTACCCGAATACTGATCACGCACAGTTTGAATGAGCCGGCGCCAAGCCGCATTGTAGACCTCCATGGAACACAATTCGGAGCCAACCGCCAAGAGCTCCACTTGGTGCCGTGCCGACAGCCGGGCATAGGAAAGAATGAAATTGTGGTAACTCTGCCACCAGAGCTTGGGGTCTTTTGGTTTAATGCTCCCGCGCCAGTCTTTGTCTTCCCGTCTTTCCAGCCGGAGGATGGGAAATAGAAAAACTTTTAATCCCAGTTGATGGGCCTGATCGATTACGTCCGTGAGCTGGGCGTTGGGGGTGGTGGTGTAATCAAAATCCGGGTTGGAGAATTTGGTTAAATATTGGGGATGAATGACCGTTGCATGGGCGTTTTTTTGGTACCAAGAGACGACCAGCGAGACATGATCCGCCCCTGTGGCCTTAATCTCTGAAAGTTCGGTGGTATAACGATAGCTCGGGTCCTTGGAATAGAGACCCAGGGCGATCCCTTTTTGTACGGCCAACAGCGGGGCACTCAAAAAAATGAAGCCACACAAACAGAATATTTTAACAAGAGGGGAAGTCACTGGAGCTTGGCGGAAAAACGGACCGGGATGATACCCTCTTCGGAGAGAATGTTGAATGTTCTTTGACTGCCGGTCTTCATCCACATTTCGTAAAGCCTTAGCAGATCGGCATCGTTTTTGGCAACCCCCTGCTCACTGACCTCCGCCAAGATATCCATCACCTCCACAAACCGATCGGATAGATGGGTAAAGACTTCGGGGAAATGCGAGCGACGTTCCATGAGTTGTGAGAGCGCCCCATAAGCGGTCTCGCCCATCTGCACGTAATAATCGATATCGACTATTTTATGGGAAAAACTGTGGGGAAAGAACCCCGAGATGTAGAGGGAAAGATCCCCCAGATGTTTCAGGATGGGGATGCGATCGTTGGGCCCCACCTCCAAGGCCTTGGCAAACTTGAGCGCCAAGGCTTCCCCGGAAGAGGCGATCTTTTCACTTTTGGAAAATTCCTGCAGGAGGTTGACCAAATAAAACTCTACGGCCTCAGGAGTTTCCTTTCCCTGATGGCGGATCGCTTCCCGAACGCGTTCACGGAAGAACTCCATGAGGTTCGTATGTTCGATGCAGTGCGGCATAGATTAAGTCGCCTACAAGGGATATTGTAACAAAAATGCAACGAGTCTCCAATTCATTTATTGGGGTGGATCTTTGCGGAAGACTAACCAGGAAAACCCAAATAGGGCCTTGAGGGAGTAGTTGGCGAAGAGCCAGAAGAGGCTGATGGAGAAGAGTAGTTCTTCCGCGGTGATTTTTTTGGCGGTGATGGCGGGACTCGTGATGGCATCTTTCAACAAGGCGACGGTGGCGACTTGCACGGTCCCCAGTCCTCCGGGGGTGATGGGGATTGTGCCGGCGAGAATGACGACGGGGACGGCGGAGAGAATCCTACCCAAGGGAATGATGCTGTGAAAACCCCAGGCGACAAAAAACAGGCAGGTATTGATGGCGATGTGCATGGGCAGTCTTTCCAAAAGAGTGGCGAGATAATGGCGGACGTGGCCATGTCGCAAGACATGGAAGAGGGACCAGTTTTGCAGCCAGCTGAATCGGTCGGCTAACTTGAGATGGGCCAAAAGAGATACGGTCAGCAGTCCTGCGGTCGTCAGGATCCAAAGAGTGCGGATGGGGGTGCTGAGCGAAATACCGGAGACCACGGGCGGTATCAACAGACTTCCCACAAAGGCGAAACTAATCACCCAGTAAAGATCGATCACTGAAATAAACAGAATGGTGCTCGTGACCTTCAAAAAAGGGGTCTTCTGGCGTTGACTAATAAAGTAGCTGAGGGAACCCTGTCCGACCGCGTAGTTGAGTAACATCACCAAGTAGCTGGTGGCACGACCCTGAAAAACTTCCCGGGTCTTTGTCGGGATGTCAAAACGGGTTAAAATTCGGGCCAGACTCCAACAGTCCATCCACCAGATATAGAAAAAATAAGTTACGGAAAAACTAATTAAAAACAATAGGTTGGAGTCATGGGTGGCTGCCAGGAGGCGTGTGATGGGGTAGCGTTTAAATAAGAAATAAAAGATGATGCAGGCGACCACCCACGGGGTAATTTTTTTGAGATGAGTAAGCAACTTTTTCAGGCGGCGGACGATAACTACCATAGAGGCAGAAGTCAAATTTTAGAAACTTTGTGATGAGCTTGGGACGTAAGTAGGAGAGAGGAGATTTGCTTACGTCCCATTAATCCCCCATCTCCTCTCTCCACATGAGGCCGTTCCTTCGGGAACGGCCTCTTTTTATTGGTTTTGAGGAAGTTTAAAACCACGGGCGATTAGATAAACCTCTGTGGAACTCTTGCGCGTTGCGTCCGGGATGTAGGTGTCGATCTTTTTGAAAGATCCTTTGAGGTTTTGTTTGAACTGTCCCAATTCTTCTCCTGGAAAAAGTTTGACCACAAAATTGCCGGTTTCCTTCAACACAATGCGGCAGATCTTAAAGGCCTGTTCGGCCAATTCGTAGGAATTGTAGTGATCTTGAAACTTGATCCCAGAGAGATGGGGGGCCATATCGGACACGATCAAGTCGACCTTGCGGCTCAAGGCCATCAAGAGGAGCTGTTTGGTCCTCTCCTCCCGGATATCACCCGTAATGATCTCGGTATTTTTCTCCGGGGTAAATTTGGGGGATTCGAGGTCTATCCCTATCAGCTTGCCTAGGGAGCCGATCTCGCGCGAAATGACCTGCATCCAGCTTCCCGGGGCGTACCCTAAATCGACTGCCGAGATCCCAGGCTTGAGTAATTTGAACTGTTGATTGATTTGGATGAGTTTATAGGCGGCTCGTGAACGAAACCCTTCGTCTTTGGCTTTATGGTAATATTTGTCTTTTCTATTGTAGGCCTTCTTTGCCATGAGCTTTTGTAAATAATCTATAACAAAATGTAAAGAATTTCAATGGGTTATGGCTAATCCCTTGTAATTATTGACATTTGGGCAGGGAACCGAGTAGCAAGACGGAGGTATTTTTCAAAACTAGGGGGGCACATGGAACCAGCGGTCAAGACAGAGAAGGTGGGGGCGGTCCTGGAAATCATCATGAATCGGGCCGATCGGCTTAATGCCATGAACATGGATTTGATTGAGGGTCTTTATCAGGCGGTTGAAAAGGGGTTTGACCCGGAGGTTCGTGCGGTTTTGTTACGCGGGGAGGGACGGGGTTTTTGTGCCGGGGGGGATATTCGGGAGTTTGCCAAGTTGTTAGGCACCAAGCAGGGGGTCCCCCACGAGATGCCGGACCGGCTGCACCAGATGATTGAACGCATCCGGGCCCTGCCCAAACCGGTGATTGCGGTGGTCCATGGCCCCTGTGCCGGGGCCGGTTTAAGCCTGGCCTTGGCCTGTGACCTGGCGATTGTCTCGGAGGAATCCAAGTTTAACCTGGCCTATGTGGGGATCGGTCTCTCCCCCGACGGCAGCTCTTCTTACTTTTTACCGCGTCATGTGGGCATGAAGAAGGCCTTGGAGATCTTTTTGACCGGAAAAAATATGACCGCCCAAGAGGTGTTGGAGTTGGGTTTGGTGAATCGCGTCGTCCCCGCGGCCGAGGTCTTGGAGCAGGGCCGACAAATGGCCCAAATGCTCGCCATGGGCCCCACCGCTTCCTACGCCAAGGTGAAGCAATTGGTGAACGCCTCCTTTGGCAACACTCTTCACACCCAGCTGAATCTGGAGACGGAGCTGATCTGCAAGAGCAGTGAGACGGAAGATTTTCGTAGTGGCATCACCGCCTTTTTGGAGAAGCGGATGCCGGAGTTTCAGGGGAAATAATTAAAATAAGGAAAGGTTGGCTGGTGGTTTAGGGTCTTGCCAATTCACCTTGGCCTCCAAACGATACACCTTATCTTTTGATTGATACAAAACCTGCCCGTTCAATTTGCCAAACTCATAAACATCCCGCGTGATCCGCACATCCTGGAGGCAGTATTTTTCCAACGAGGCGAAATCGCCGGAGCGGTAGTAGGCGATGGCGTCGAGACCGGAGCCGCCTTTGCCGACATTGAGGGTGGCTTGGGCTACGCTGTTGAGGCTGACGCGGTGACCGAGGATGGTTTCGAGTTCTTGCAACAGGTCCAGGCTGGGGAGTTTGGCGAGGTTGAGGTACTTCATGTAGGGTTGCAAGACGGGAAAGTCGAAACGATTGGTGTTGAATCCTATGATCCGGCTGGCCTCGCTGAGGCGTGTCTCGAGTTGGGCCAATTCGGTCTCGCGGAAGGCCTCGAATTTTTGGGTGGCATAGGAATAAATACCCACCAACGAGACCCCCAACTGGGAAAAATTGCGTCCGCCGACTTCATCGAAGCTTTTTTGGGTTTCCAGATCGAGGACTATCTGATCGGAGGCCATGACTGTCTATAAGGGTAACTCATTGATCCCACAATAGAAAAAGTAGGTCCGTCCGCGCCGGTAAAAGCCGTTTGACATAACCTATTGAAACAAGTAGACTTTTTTATCTGCTATGATCCTCCTCAAGAGTTTTTATGTCCCAACGACTCAGGGTGTTGATGTCATTTCAGTGGGGCACGAGGTTCGGAGGGTGGTGCAAGAGGCGGCGGCGAAGGAAGGGTGGGTGACCTTGTTCAGTCCGTTGCCTGGGGCCGGTTTCTCCCTGGGGCCGGTGAAGGAGGCCAAATTGCCGGGTTTGCGGTGTCAGGGGACTTTGGTGGTGCCCTTTAATGCGGGACGATTGGTAATCGACCCTTGGCAAGAAATCTATCTCGTGGAAGAGGAGACGAGTGGACGGCGGCGGGAGTTTATGGTGCAACTCTTTACCGAGGTCAAAGAAGCGAAGGACAAGCAAGCTTAGCTTATGCAAAACTGGTTTAAAAAAATCCATAATCCCCTTTCTCACAAGCAGAATCTCTCGATTGTTTACCTCCTGTTATTTTCTATTGCGATCTCGGTGGTCATCAACCTTTCTTTGCAGGGCATCCCCTCCTCGGTGGAAGAGGGTGAGATTGCGACCCACGATATTCGTGCGGACGATGACTATGAAATTGTTGACGAGGAGGCCACGGCCAAGACCCGCGAAGAGGTGTTGAAAGGGACCTTGCCGGTCTATGATTGGGATGGCGAACATGCAGGAGGCCTGAAGATCATTCAGGACAAGACCCCGCTCGCTCATTGGACCGAGCAGGGCATTCTCTTGAAAGTTTCCCTTGAGAAGGAGCCAATTCACTTTAGGGATTTGCGTCAGGTGATCACTCTTGACGAGGCCCAGCAACGATTTAAGAAAAAATCCCAGCTTGAGCATCTTCGGGTTAATTTCTTTTTCAATGAAGAAGAAACGAACCGGCGCCGGCAGCAGGCCCTGGAAGAATTGCAAGACACGGTCATCAAAATCCAGCGCGGTCAGTCGATTATTCGGACCGGAGATCGTTTTGGCATCTGGCATACCAAGGTGGTCAATGGCATCCGCCAAACCAAGACCAAACGGCATATTTGGGAAAAGGGGACGGGGACCCTCCTGTTTACGTTTATTTTCCTGACCCTATTCTTTTTTACCGGCCAAAAAGTCCTGAAGGGATATCGTATCGTCCCTCGGGACCTATTCTTTCAGGGGCTCTTGCTCATTGGCATGTTGTTGATCGAACGGTTGTTTATCTTTTTTTCGGTGGCGTTTCGCGATCTGTTGCCGTTTTCCGTGCCCCAAGAGGTTTTTTACGCGATGATCCCGATCGCCGCGGGGGCCATGATGGTGCGCATGGTCCTCTCGCTGCCCGCCGCCCTCTTTTTTGCCCTGGTCAATTCTATTTTTGCGGGGCTGATCTTGGAACAAAGTCTGCTTTATTCGCTCTACTACATCACGGCCTCGGTGTTTGGGACCTACCTGGTGGCGCATGCGCGCAGTCGGGTCACGCTTTGGCGGGCGGGTTTGGGGGTGGGTATCCTGAATATGGCCATGATGTTGGCCTTCGATCTGATGAATGTGAACTCGATTGTTGGCCTGTTTCAATATGACGAGTTGGGGAGCCACTTGATGGGGGCGTTCCTAGGGGGATTGGCAACGGCCGTTGTGGTACTCATTTTTACCCCAATCATAGAATTTGCCTTTAATTATGTGACGGAGATGCAACTGTTGGAGTTGGGCAGCCTCAATCATCCCATCCTGCGGGAGATGATCACCCGGGCTCCGGGGACTTATCATCACAGCCACATGGTGGGGACGCTTGCGGAGGCCGCCTGCGAGGGGATTGGCGCGGATTCTTTGTTTGCCCGGGTCGCCTGCTATTTTCATGATATTGGCAAGATGAAGAAATCCTCCTACTTCATTGAAAATATGGTGTCGGGGGAAGATCGTCATGGCCAGCTCTCTCCCTCGATGAGCGCCTTGATCATCGCCTCACATGTCAAGGACGGGGTTGATTTGGCCCGACAGTTTAAACTGCCCGAAAGGATTATCGACATCATTCCCCAGCATCAGGGGACGAAACTGATTTCCTATTTTTATAGCAAGGCGAAGGAGCAGGAAGACCCGGATGTGCATGTCGTGAAGGAAAATGAGTACCGTTATCCCGGGCCGAAGCCCCAGACCCCAGAGGCCGGCGTGATCCTCTTGGCGGATACCGTCGAAGCCGCGACGCGGGCCCTGAAAGATCGGTCGCCGGCGCGCTTGGAAGAAGTGGTGCGCAACATGATCAACAAAAATTTCATTGACGGCCAATTGGATGAGTGCGAACTCACCTTGCAAGATTTGCACACCATCGCGCATGCCTTTGTGCGCATCCTGATTGGTGTTTACCATCACAGGATCGAGTATCCGGACATTCCGGGTAAAGGGGTGGGCGTCTCAACAGGCCTAATGGATACGGATGGCAATGGCGAAGATAAATATACGCAATCTCAACCGCTCTCGGAAGATTCCCTCCGCGAAACTAAAAAAGATCCTGGGGCGAATATCCACCGACTTGGGGATTCGCGGCGCAGTTAATTTTCGTATTGTCAGTGATCGGTCCATCCTGCAGTATAATCGGCGTTACCTCCAACATGACTATGTCACCGATGTGATCGCCTTCGAAGGGTTGGGGGAGGTCTTTGGGGATATCGTGATTTCGAGCGATACCGCGGCCCGACAGGCCCGCGAACAGGGGCATTCTTTCGAGAAGGAATTAACCATTTTGATGCTGCATGGCACCCTTCATTTGTTGGGATATCGAGACAAGACGAAAACGGAACGCGCGCGCATGTGGCGGAAGACTTATGCCTTGTTAAAACAACCGGCAGGTCGATCATGATGATTGGGCTGGCTGGGATATTGACCGCGCTTGCCTTTCCCACGGCGCTCTTTTCGCATCGTTTACCCAACTTAGGTTGGTTGGCCTGGATTGCGATCGTGCCGCTCTACTGGGGCTTGCGCGAGGCCTCACCAAGACAGGCCCTGAAACAGGGCTATGTGTTCGCCATCCCCTTCTATGGGCTCTCGTTTTATTGGGTGGCGATCGCGCTTCGGGTTTATGGAGATCTGGCCCTCTGGCAGTCTGTTGGCGGGCTTTTGGGGGTGGCGGCTATTTTTTCATCGATGCTGGCCGCGACCTTGGCTGGTGTCGCTTGGTTACGTTCAAAAGGTATTCCATTGTTGGTGGGGTTACCTCTGTGTTGGGTGGCGCAAGATTTATTGCGGAACTATTTTCCGTTTGGAGGTTTTCCCTGGTCGAATCTGGCCTACACCCAGGCGGCGTATCTCCCCTTGGTGCAGTCGCTTGATCTGCTTGGCATTCACGGCCTCACGCTGTTGATCCTGTTGCTCAATGGCGGGTTGGCCTTTGGCCTGCGTCGCGATGCCTCGAAGCTGGCGAGGTGGGTGCTTTGCATAAGCCTGTGTTTATTTGCGTTGAATGGGGCCTATGGTGTGATGCGCATGCGGCAGGTGGATGCGGCGATGGCCCAGTTGCCGAAGAAGCGCGTCGCCCTGATCCAAGGGAATATTCCTCAGGATGAAAAATGGCTGGAGGACATGTCTGATGAAATCCTCGAGCGCTACCTGAAATACAGTCACCAGGCGGAACAATCTCATCCCGATCTCTTGATTTGGCCCGAGGCGGCCTATCCGGCCGTGGTGCCTCCTGAATGGATCGAGCTCATGCCTATTCATGATCTCAAAATCCCGTTGCTCACCGGGGCGGTGACCTTCGAGGGGATGTTACCCGAATCTTGGCCACCCCCGCCTGATTTTACCGAGTTCTCACTGCACAATAGCAGCATGATCATTAACCCCGGCGGATCGATCGGCGATTTCTACCACAAGCGCCATTTGGTTCCTTTCGGGGAATATGTTCCGTTGCAGAAGGTGTTATTTTTTATCGAAAAACTGGTTCCCGGTATTAGCAGTTTTTCCCCGGGGGAGGAGTGGAACCTGATTGGTGTGGACTTGCCCAACCTGGAAAAAATGCAAATGGGGGTGATGATTTGTTATGAAGATATTTTTCCCGAACCGGCCCGGTATTTTACCCGGCAACAGGCCGATTTTTTGGTCAACTTGACCAACGATGCCTGGTATGAACGGGCCTCGATGGTCTACCAACACCTGGATTATTCGCGTTACCGGGCCATCGAAAATCGCCGCACAATGGTGCGGGCGACGAATACCGGCATGACGGCCATCATCGATCCGGTGGGTCGTGTTGTTACCCAGCTTCCCCCCTTCACCGAAGGGGTGTTGCCCGGCGAGGTGAGTTTAGGCGGGCCTAACTCGGTGTACACACGGTGGGGGGATTGGTTGGCGTGGGGTTGTGTGTTGGGGTTGGTAGGATGTTTTTTGAGAGTATTCAAAAAACGTTAGTAACTTCACAATAAAATTGTTAAAGATAAAAATATGAATAAAGAATGGAAAGAACAACTTTCTGCCTTGCAAGCCCAGGTCGCGCCACTCCGGAGGCGGCTTTGACTTGGCTACAAAAAAAATCTGCCAGCGAGAGTTAGAACAAGAAACGGAAACTCCCAATTTTTGGAATAACCCCCAGCGGGCCGGGCAGGTCTCGCGTGAGCTCAATAATTTAAAGCAAGGTATCTCTGAATGGGAGGCGGTGGAGCACGAGGTCACCGATATCGAGGCTACCCTGGAGCTCTTGGAAGAAAGCCCCGATCAGGAGCTGGAACAGGAGTTGCGCGGGAAATTTGCGTCCCTGACCCAGCAGCTGAAGGAACTAGAATTCCATCAAATGCTCTCCGGCCCGACCGACCGCAACAACGCCATCCTCAACATTAACGCCGGAGCAGGCGGGACCGAGTCGTGCGATTGGGCGGAGATGTTGCTCAGGATGTATCGTCGTTGGGCCGATCATCACGGTTTCAAAAACGAGGTCGTTGATTTTACGGCGGGGGATCAGGCCGGATTTCGTTCGGCGACGGTGACGGTGGATGGCCCCTATGCCTATGGCCTCCTCAAGGCCGAGATCGGGGTCCATCGCCTGGTCCGGATTTCGCCCTTTGACGCCAACAAGCGGCGGCACACGTCCTTCGCCTCCATTTTTGTGTTGCCGGAGGTGGATGATACCATCGAGATCGAGATCCGGGAGGAGGACATCCGCATGGACACGTTCCGTTCCAGCGGGGCGGGCGGGCAGAAGGTGAACAAAACCGATTCCGCCGTCCGTCTGACCCACATCCCCAGCGGGATTGCGGTGGCCTGCCAGATCGAACGCTCGCAACACCGCAACCGTGACACCGCGATGAAACTCCTCAAGGCGAAACTCTACGAGGTTGAACTGAAAAAACAGGAGGCCGAGCGCGCCAAGGTCGAAGGGGAAAAAAGCGACAACACCTGGGGCTCGCAGATCCGCTCGTACGTCCTGGCCCCGTACCGGATGGTCAAGGATCATCGCACCGACCACGAGACCGGGGATACGGAGGCGGTGCTGGATGGGGAATTGGATGGGTTTATTAGGAGTTATTTGTTGCGTGGAAAAGAGTAAAACCGAATGCTTTGGCCCGATTGACTTCCCTAATTTGAAGTGTCATAACGCCCCCCTTGGAAAACGAAGAATATCAACGTCGGCTGGCTAAACTGAAGGCCTATCGAGAGGCAGGGGTTAACCCTTATCCGAATAATCTGTTGGTCACCCATACCTCGCAGCAGATCCTCGAGCAGTTTGACGCGCAATCGAGGGAACAGTTGGAGGGATTGACGCAGGAGTTTTCCCTGGCGGGTCGGGTGATGTCCAATCGTGTTTTTGGCAAGGCGGCTTTTCTGCACATTCAGGATCGCAAGGGGCAGATGCAGCTCTTTGTGGAGCAAAAAAATCCGGAGGTCTTTGCCCTGTTTGGCGGGATTGATTTGGGCGATTTTGTTTGGGTGCAGGGGCGCTTGTTTCGGACCAAGACGGGGCAGTTGACCCTGCATGTGGATCAGATGAAGTTGGCGGCCAAGTCGCTCCAGCCTTTGCCGGAAAAATGGCATGGGTTGCAAGACGTGGAGACGCGGTATCGGCAGCGTTACCTGGATCTCACCTCAAATGGTGACGTGCGGCAGATCTTTCTCCATCGTTCACGCATCATTCAACAGCTCCGCGACTTTTTTGTGCAGCGGGATTTTATCGAGGTGGAAACGCCGATGATGCACCCCTTGGCCGGCGGGGCGGCGGCGCGTCCCTTTGTGACCCACCACAACACGCTGGATATGGAGTTATTTTTGCGCATTGCCCCCGAACTTTATTTGAAACGCCTGGTGGTGGGCGGTATGGAGAGGGTTTTTGAGATCAACCGCAATTTTCGCAATGAGGGGATCTCCACACAGCATAACCCCGAGTTCACCATGTTGGAATTTTATCAGAGCTATGCCACTTTTGAGGACCTGATTGTCCTGAGTGAGGAATTGTTGGTGGCGCTCTGCCGCGCGATTCATGGCCAAGAGGCCTTCCCCTATCAAGAGGCTACGATTTCTTTGCAACGCCCGTTTGCGCGCATCACTCATGCGGAGATGCTGGAACGGGGTGAGGCGAGCCTGATCCAACCCACTTTTGTGACGGATTTCCCTTTAAAGGAATCCCCCTTGGCTCGGAAGAATGAGAAAGATCCGGACATCGTGGATCGGTTTGAATTGTATATTGCCGGGATGGAAGTCGCCAACGCCTTTTCTGAGTTGAATGACCCCATTGATCAGCGCGAGCGCTTTCAGGCGCAGGTGGAGGCCAAAAAACGCGGTGACGAAGAGGCAATGCCTTATGATGAGGATTACATTCGGGCCTTGGAGCAGGGCATGCCGCCGACCGCCGGGGAGGGGATTGGGATTGATCGTCTCGTCATGCTCCTGACCAATCAGCCCTCGATCCGCGAAGTCATTCTCTTCCCCTTGATGCGTTCGGAGAAGATCTCCTAATGAATTTTGAAGTGTTCATGGCCCGACGCTACTTGTCCACCCGCCACAAGCCTTTCTTCATCTCGTTTTTGGTATTGATCAGCCTGCTGGGGGTGACGACCGGGGTGTTTTTCCTGATATTTGTCCAGGCGGTCATGAATGGTTTTGAGGCGGATTTTTACAAGAAGGTGACGGGTTTCAAGGCCCCGTTGGTGGCGACGACCCTGGGCGACCAGGACCTAGAGGCCTTGATCCACCAAGTAGGCGATGCGCGTATCACCGGGGTTGAGCCGTTCGTGGAAGGAGAGGCCGTGGCCCAGGCGGAGACGGGAGAGACCGTCGGTGTCAAGGTGCGTGGGGTGTTGGGACGTGTTTTACGGGAGCGGTTTAATAAATATTATTTTTCTGAAACCTTTACCAACACATCCCTTTTGGCAGGTGAGGATTTGGCGGCGGCCTTACAGGTTCATCCCGATTTTTTTGACACCATTCGCCTGATCTATCCCCTGGGGAGTGTTTCCCCGACGGGGGAGATGATCCCCAATATCCGTTCCTTTAATCTCTCGGGAGTTTATCGTGCCGGGTTTTATGAATATGACAGCAAATATGTCCTGATCCCGTATATTCAAGCCTTAAGGCTATTTGGAGAACACGCCCGCAAAGGGGTGGAAATCTGGGTCAAGCCCGATTCGGCGGTGGAAGATGTTAAGAGCTTGTTGGCCAAAAAGCTTCCCTCCAATGGCATTGAACTGAAGAGTTGGCGCGATCAAAATCCCAAATTGTTTGCGGCCCTCAAACTCGAGAGAATCGGCATGTTTGTCTTGTTGTCGGTGCTGTTGTTGATTGCCAGTTTCAATATCTTCGGCCTGATTTCACTCAACGTCCTGGAAAAGGTGCGTGATATGGCCATTTTTCGCGCCATGGGGCTTTCCCAAGATCGGGTGAGGCGGATTTTTCAGCTCCAAGCCGTTGTTATTGGCCTGCTTGGGATGGTTCTGGGTGGCGGGTTGGGACTCGTGATGAATTTGATTTTGGAAAAATATCCCATCCATCTGCCCCCTTCCTACTACTTGGAATATTTGCCCCTCAAAATGGAATTTTTGGAGGTGGCTACCATTTTTTTACTGGCCCCGGCCATTGCGTTCTTGGCTTCCCTCTACCCGGCCCACGAAGCGACCAAGTATTTGCCGGTCGAGGTGCTGCGTTATGAATAAGGAGTTTCGATGAAGTTGACCCGATTTGGCTTGGAACAACTTTTGGCCATCCGCTTTCTGCTTTCTAGGAAGGGGGAAGGGGAGAAGGTTATTTCCACGACCTCCGGCATCGCGGTGGTGGGCATGACCTTTGGCGTGGCCGCCCTGTTGGTGGCCCTTTCGGTGATCTCGGGCTTTCAGCGGGAATATAAGAAGGCGCTCCTGGCCTTCAATGCCCACGTCATCTTGATCCGCTCGGAGGAGATTGCCGACACCAAACCCATTTTGGAAAAATTGACCAAGCTGGAATCTTTGGGGCGGATGAAAGGTTGGACGCCGTTTATTTATCGGGAAGGGATGATGATCGCGAATGGTCAGGTCCATGGGGTGGTGATGAAGGGCGTGGATCTCGACCACTACACCAACCTGTCTCAAATGAAGATCGAACTTTTTAAGGAGGGTCGCGAGGACAATTCGCAGCATCTTCCCTCGCTCATTATTGGAAAAACCCTTGCCGAGGAATTGGGCGGGGTGCACGGCGAGGTCAATTTGTTGTTCCCTAAAGGGATTACTCCTGAGTTGGTGGGGACAAAAAATATTCAAAAATTCAGGGTCATTGGCACCTTTGAATCCGGGCTTTACGAGTATGACTCGTCTTTTGCGTTTCTGCCGATGAATGAGGCCCAGCAATTTTTTCAAATGGGGGGCAAGATTTCCGGCATTGAGATCTGGTTGCAGAACCCGGAGGCGGCCTTTGCCTGGGTTGAGGCGATGGCGCAAGATTTTTCCTACCCCTATTCGGTTTTTAGCTGGCGTGACCTCAACGAGAATCTCTTCAAGGCCTTGGAGTTGGAAAAACTCGTGTTTTTTATCCTGCTGTTTATCTTGATCGGGGTTGCTGCCCTGAATATTTTGGGGACGCTCTCGATGTTTTTGCTGCAAAAACGCCAAGAGATTGCGATCCTGCGGGCCTTGGGAACTCCTTGGAAAAAATTGCGCCGTATTTTTCTACTGGATGGATTGCTGGTAGGTGTTGTAGGGGTCGGGCTTGGTCTTTGCCTGGGTTCGGGGATTTTGCTGATCTTACAGATTTGGCAGCCAATCACGCTGGCGCCGGAGATCTATTTTTTGAAGACCGTACCGGTTTTCTACTCGTGGCAGAATTTCTTTTGGGTGGCTGGATCAGCCATGTTCGTGGTGTTGCTGGGTTGTGAGATAACGTTGAGAGGGATTTCGAAGATCCGAATTCTCCCCTCGCTTTTGGAGGCTTAGTGACGGCATTACTCGAGGTGCGTCAGGTTAAAAAATCGTTCTGGAGAGGCGCGGCCGAGACTCAGGTCTTGCAGGGGATCGATTTGCTCATCCAGGAACAGGAAAAAATGGTCATTGTTGGGGCCTCAGGGTGTGGCAAAAGCACCCTGCTTCACGTGATCAGCTCGCTCGAGATCCCAACCAGTGGCGAGGTTTTATTCCATGGCGAGTCAATTTATGCCCATGAGGATAAAAAAATTTCCAAACTGCGCAATGAGAAGATTGGTTTTGTTTTTCAGTTTCACCATCTTATCTCCGAGCTAACCACTGTGGAGAACGTCATGGTCCCGCTTTTGATTCGAGGGATCAAGGCCCCCGAGGCGGAGCAGCGGGCGCAATTTTTATTGGAAGAGATCGGTTTGTCGGAAAGATCCCAGCATCGTCCCTCGGAGCTTTCCGGAGGGGAGCAACAGAGGATTGCCATTGCGCGCGCCATGATTGCCGAGCCCGAGATCTTATTTGCGGATGAGCCGACCGGCAATTTAGACCGGGACAATGGTGAAAAAGTCTTGCGGCTCTTGTTAGATCTGCAGACTAGACACAAGACCGCTTTGGTAATAGTGACCCATAACGAGGCATTGGTACAGGCGATGCCTCGTTGTCTTCGACTGGCGGATGGAGTGCTAAACAAAAACTCATGATAAAGCTGACAAGAAAAACGAATTGGTTTTGCAGAGGCTTAGGGCTGTTGCTTGTGGTTACGTTTTTACTGCCTACTGGGTTGCAGGCCTCCAACGTTATTACCAAAATTGAGATAGAAGGCAATCAGCAGATTGAGGGGTCGTCAATCTTGGCGACCATTTCCAGCAAGGTGGGGATGACCTATTCGGCGGATCGGGTCAGGCAGGACATCAAGAATCTTTATCAGATGGGGACGTTTGGCGATATCCAAGTCGATAAGGGGGCTGCTGCCGGCGGGGTTCTGTTGACGTACCGGGTGGTTGAAAAGTCACGAATTGGCAAGATTAGTTTTGTCGGCAATAAAAAAGTTAAAGAGGAAAAGCTGAGGGAATTGCTGGATATCAAAACGACGGCCGGTTTCAGTCAAAACCGGATTGCTTCCGCGATTGCCAAGATTAAGGCCCATTACGAAGAAAAGGGCTACCAGCTGGCGGAGGTGGCTTCAGAATTTAAGAAAATTCCGGATAGTAATGAAGAAGAGCTTATTTTTAGGATCCATGAACATGAACCCATCAAAGTAAAGCGGGTTAATTTTATTGGCAACAAGGCCTTTTCCGATAGTGAGCTGCGCAAGTTGCTCAAGAGTAAGGGGCAGGGATTTTTTTCCTGGCTGACGCAAAGCGGCAAGTATCAGGAGGAGGCGATTAAGCGGGATATCGCCTTCTTGGTCTACCACTATCAGAATCATGGTTATCTCAAGGTCAAGGTAACGGCCCCTAAGTCCTATCTGACGCGCGATCGCAAATGGATCAATCTTACCTTCCATGTGACGGAAGGGGAGCCTTACACCCTCAAAACAGTGGGTATTGAGGGTGACATTTTAACGACCCAGCAGGAGTTGGTGGGTAAGTTTAAGACCAAGCCGGGTCAGCTGTATTCCCGTGAAAAAATGGAAGAGGACCTGCAACTCTTGTCGGAACTCTACGGGGATCAAGGGTATGCCTTTGCCAATATCAATCCCCAGATTCAGACCGATGATGAAAAGCATACCGCCGAGCTGAGCTTCCAGGTTCAGAAGGGCAATAAGATCAGTATCGAAAAGATTCAAATCATCGGCAACACCGTGACGCGTGATAAGGTCATTCGTCGCGAGCTCTTGATGAAGGAGAATTCCTTATTTAGCGAGACAAAGTTGAAGGCCTCGCGGCAGCGTTTGATGCAGTTGGGGTACTTTGAGGATGTCAATTTTGCCACGCCGCGCGGTTCCAGCGATGACACCATCGTGTTGAATATTACCGTTAAAGAGAAACCGACGGGGACCTTCTCCGTGGGTGCCGGGTTCTCTTCGGCGGAAAATTTTATTTTTACCGCCTCCGTGGCGAAGAATAATTTTTTTGGTTACGGCATCAGCGGTCAGCTCTCGATGGAGCTTTCTTCACGGCGTCAATTGTTTGTGCTATCGTTTGAAAACCCGCATTTTCTTGATTCAGATTGGATCCTTGGGGCCTCCGGGTTTCGGCAAGTCTTTCAATTTACCGATTTTTCCAGGCGTTCCTTTGGCGGCAATATGACCTTGGGACATCATATCTTTGATAATTCCACGATGCGCTTTACCTATGGGGTGGAAGATGTGGATGTCGGTAGTTTTTCCACGACGGTGCCGCAAATTTTCACCCGCAATCTCAAGGGGCTTACCTCGAGTGCTTCTATGTCATTGCAACGTGATACCCGTGACAATCGGCTCTTCCCTAACAAAGGGATGTTTCAGAGTGCGACGGCGGAATTTGCGGGCCTGGGTGGGGATAATAAATATGTGCGTTTGACGGAGAATTTCCGTTTTTATTACCCGATCTGGCGCAAGCTGGTGACCAAATTCAACGGCACGATCAGCCATATCAAATCGCTCAATGACCTCCCGGTACCGCTCTTCGAAAGATTTTTTCTGGGAGGCGTCAATTCTTTGCGCGGTTATACCCTGCGATCGGTTGGTCCTGCCGTTCAGATTCCAGGTGTTCCTGCCGGGGGTGACAATCGTTTTGTCTTTGGTGGCAACAAGACATTACAATTCAACCTAGAATTGGAATTTCCCCTCTATGACCCGGCCGGGTTCAAGCTGGTCAGCTTCTTTGATGCCGGCAATGCCTTCTCGGAGGAGCAAAATTATTCCCTCAAGGGATTGCGCACGGATTACGGCTTCGGCCTGCGCTGGAATTCCCCCTTCGGCCCCCTCCGTTTCGAATGGGGCTTCCCGCTCAATAAGCAACCCGGTGAAGAATCCCCGGTTTTCAATTTTACGATTGGGTCGTTTTTTTAGAAAATTGCGGTTAAACTTTTCTCCTTGTCTTTCAGTCTAAGATGACTAGGATGGCCACCACCCATGGAGATACCTTGGGCATTTTAAGGAGGAATTTATGAGTCGTGTTTTGCATCGGGCCGTTGTTTTAAGTTTCTTTGGGCTTTGGGTAGCCAGTCCAATGTTGCATGCCGCAGAAGGGCTGAAGATTGGGTTGGTTGATTTTCAGAAGTCTATCAATTCGGTAGAACAGGGGAAGCGTGCCAAAGAGTCTCTTAAGGTAGAATTTGATACGAAGCAGAAGAAACTCGACCTGCAGCAGGAAGAATTGAAGAAACTTAAAGAAGATTTCGACAAGCAGAAGCTGGCCCTCTCCGAGCAGGCGGCTCGGGAGAAGGAAAAACAATTTAATGACAAATATATGGAGTTGCAGAAGAACATTGGGACTTACCGGCAGGACATTGCGGCTCGTGAAGCCAAGATGACGGGTCAAATTATCCAAAATTTGAAACAGATCGTGGGAGAGATTGGCAAGAGCGAGAAATATACCCTGGTGGTTGAGAGATCTCAGGATGCGGTGCTTTATGCGGAGAGTCAGGATGATCTTACGGATCGTGTTATCTCCACCTATAACAAGCGTTTCACTGGGGCGCTTAAGACGGATTAGGATTAATTCCCGGACCCCTGATGGACGAATACGCTTCTACCACGGTTGATGATATTGACGAGCCAGCCCCCCAGAAACCCTCTGGGCGGGCTGTTTTTTTGGTTGTCGAAGGCGCCAATAAGGGGGAGCGACTTGAATTGCCGATGGGGAGTTGTCGGGCCTTAGGGCGGTCGATTGACGAGGAAGAACGCACCAAACTCCTGAATAGCGGTTCCATGGTCAGCCTCGATGATTTTTCCAAAAAGCTGGTTTTTAGTTATATCACGACGCACTTTGGACAAAAAGGCACGCAGTCGGCCGGAGGTAGCTTCGCCGGTTTTAAGCGCGAGCCCGATTTTGTGTTAGTGGATAAGTCCATTTCCCGGTTGCATGCCATTTTGTTTTACGACCAAGTGGGTATTGGGATCCTCGATCTTGTCAGTAAGAATGGCACTTTTGTGAACGGCGCGGAGATTGAATCGAAGTTGTTGAAAGAGGGGGATGTGATCACGGTGGGTACCAGTAAACTTAAGGTTGAGGGGGTTCTTTCTTGAAATCAATGACGGGGTTCGGGTCGGCTCGGGGCAAGGTTGGGGCCACGCAGCTGAGTGTGGAAGTTCGTGCCGTCAATCATCGCTATCTGGAGATCAACAGCCGTCTGCCGCATCGTTTTGCGTCTCTGGAAGGTGAAGTGGCAAAACAGGTTCGAAGTTTTTTTGATCGCGGCAAGTTTGATCTTTTTGCGCGCGAACAGGTCCAAGAGAGTGACACACAAGAGCTGGTCATCGCCCGGGATTGTTTTCGGATGTTGCAACAGGTCAGGAAGGATTTAAAGATCAAGCAGGAGATAACGATTTCCGATTTGTTGGCCTTTCGTGAAATCTACCAAGCGCGTTACGGTCGTGATGACCTGGATAAGTTGAGCCAGCCTTTTCTCGCCTTGGTGGGTCAAGCCTTGAAAAAGTTGGAGCAAATGCGCCTCCGGGAAGGCGGGCATTTGGAAAAATGGTTTGGGCAGCACCTGAGGAAGCTCAATAGGTTGGTCGATGCCATTGAGCGACAAGTGAAAGAATCGATTCGGCAGTACCGAAAGCGGTTACGTCACAAGATGAAACATTTGGGGACCGTGGAGTCCGGTCGGATTGATCAAGAAACGGCCATTATGTCGGATCGCTTGGATGTTACGGAAGAATTGGTCAGGTTGCGCAGTCATCTCAAGGAGTTTCTCCGTATCCTTCAGGGCCCCGGGGTGATCGGTCGAAAATTAGATTTCCTGAGTCAGGAGATGGGTCGGGAGATTAACACCATTGGGTCCAAATCTCAGGGCGTTAAGTTATCGCACCAAGTGGTCGAGTTTAAGTCCGATCTTGAAAAAATCCGCGAACAAGTTCAGAATATTGAATGACCTCGAACAGCCAAGCGAGCAAGCATCCCGGCCGATTTTTTGTCATCTCGGCCGCCTCTGGGACTGGGAAAACCACCCTGATTAAGCGGCTTTTGCAGGAAATTCCCCGGTTGTCCCTTTCCGTTTCCTACACCACTCGGAGTAAACGACCCGGGGAACAGGAGGGGTTTGACTACCACTATATCAGCCCTGAAACATTCGATGAGATGGTCAGTCGCGGTGAATTTTTTGAGTGGGAGGAAGTTCATGGGGCCCGTTATGGGACTCCCAACAAGCCGTTGTTGGAGAATCGTCAGCAGGGGATAGATACCCTGTTTGATGTGGACACGCGCGGGGCATTTTCCATTCGTAAACATTATCCGGATAGCCAACTGATCTTCATCCTTCCCCCTTCCTTGGAGGCGTTGTTGGCGCGGCTCAACCGCCGTCACACCGATGATCCGGCCCTTGTCCAACGTCGTTTTGCCGAGGGGCAAAGGCAAATTGTTTACCGGGACAAATTCGACTATAATGTGGTAAACGACGATGTGGAACGGGCCTTTGCGGAGCTCAAGGGGATTATTCTTACCTCCCGAAAATAAGGGAATAAATTATGATTCGGCTGGGTGATATTCTTGACGAAATTCACCTCTATAATCCTGGGGCGGATGTTGATCTGATCAACAAGGCCTACGTGTTTTCCGCCAAAGTTCATCAGGGCCAGAAGCGTCGTTCCGGAGAGCCTTACCTGACCCATCCCCTGGAAGTCGCCAATATCTTGGCCAAGATGCATTTAGACGCCCCATCGATTGCCACGGGGTTACTGCACGATACCGTGGAAGACACCTTGGTGACCCTGGATGAAATCAAGGGGATTTTTGGGGAAAAGATCGCCCGCCTGGTGGATGGGGTGACCAAGCTTTCCAAAATCAACTTTTTGTCCAAGGAACAGCGCCAGGCCGAGAATTTTCGCAAGATGTTCATGGCCATGGCGGAGGATATTCGAGTGATCTTGGTCAAACTGGCCGATCGCCTCCATAACATGAGAACGCTGAGTTATATGTCTGAGTCCAAGCAGATGGTCATTGCGCAGGAGACCTTGGATATTTATGCCCCGATTGCAGGACGGTTGGGGATTCAAGAAATTAGGACCGAGCTGGAGAATCTTTGTCTTTACTATTTGAAGCCTGAGGTCTGGAAGACCTTGCATAAGAAGGTTGAAGATCTGGAAAAGAAAAGCGAGGGCTTGATTCGGGAGGTTTCAGAGAACTTGGGTGGCAAGATGGAGGAGTCCGGGCTGAAACCCGACTTAAGCGGCCGCATCAAGCATCTTTATAGCGTCTATCGGAAGATGGAACAGCAGAACATTGAATTTGAGCAAATTTATGATTTGTTGGCCGTGCGAGTTTTGGTGCAGACGATCCCGCAGTGTTACGAGACCCTGGGTATTATCCACTCGCTGTGGAAGCCGGTCCCCGGCCGGTTTAAGGATTATATCGGGATGCCGAAGATTAACAATTATCAGTCGCTTCACACCACCGTGGCGGGTCCCAAGGGGGACAAGATTGAGTTCCAGATTCGGACCCGGGAGATGCATGAGACGTCGGAGTGGGGGATTGCCTCCCATTGGAAATACAAGGAAGGCGGGGAGATTGACACCAAGGACGAGCTGAAATTCCGTTGGATTCGGAAATTTTTGGAATGGCAAAAAGAGCTTTCCGATCCCGCCGAATACCTCGATACCGTCAAGCTCGACCTGTTCTCCGCGGATATTTATGTCTTTACCCCGAAGGGGGACATTCGGGAATTTCCTTATGGTTCGACACCGGTTGATTTTGCCTATGCGGTTCATACCGAGGTCGGTAACCACTGCGTGGGGGCGCGCATCAATGGCAAGATGGTGCCACTCCGGCACCTCTTGAAGAGCGGTGACACGGTGGAAGTATTAACCCATCCAAATCATCAACCCTCGAAGGATTGGCTAAAGTTTGTCGTCACGTCTCGTGCCAAGGCCAAGATTAGGCAGTTCATCAGGGAGGAAGGGCGCGAGCGGGGTTTGTCCTTTGGTCGTGAACTCTTGGTGAAGGAATTTCAAAGGTATGGGGTGGACCTGGGCAAGGTGGCCAAGGGTGAGTTGATGACCCATTTTATCCAGGAAAAGGGGCATAAGACCCTGGAGCAACTTTATACCATGGTTGGTTTTGGCCGGGTCTCCCCTCAGCAGGTGGTGGCGGCGGTGTTACCGCCGGAGAAGTTGTCCATTCCTTCCCCGTTCCAGCCCGGTCAGGAATCGGCCATCAAGCGGATCTTCAAAAAGGCCTTTGAACGCTCCAAGGGCTTGATCAATGTCGATGGGTACGAAGATGTCCTGATTACGATGGGGAAATGCTGCAACCCCTTGCCGGGCGATTCCATTATCGGGTTCATCACCCGAGGGCGCGGCATTACCGTCCACATGAAGGATTGCGGCAAGATCCTCGCCACCGATCAGGCCCGGCGGGTGGAGGTGAAGTGGAGCGCGAAGGGCAATGAGCCGATCCCCACCAAGATCCGGATTGTGTGTGTCGATAAGCCCGGTTTGTTGGCCGATATCAGTAAGACCATCTCGATGCAGGGGGTCAATATCAGTCAGGCCACTTGCCGCGGTATCGGCGACGAAAAGTCGCTCAATAGCTTCGAAGTGGGGATTCAGGACCTGAAACAGCTCCATGGCCTCATCAAATCGATTGAGAAGGTCAAAGGGGTTATTTCAGTGGAACGGGTGCGGGATTAGGGAATATCAATTGCTATGAATGCAGACCAAATGACAATTTTCGAAACGGAGGACGGCAAGGTCCGTATTGATGTTTTGTTCAACGGGGAAGATGTCTGGTTGACGCAAAAGTTGATGGCTGAATTGTTTGATTGTTCGCCCGATAATATTTCATTGCATCTTAAAAATATCTATTCCGAACGGGAACTCGATGAAGCCGCAACTACCGAGGATTTCTCGGTAGTTCAAAAAGAGGGGGCCAGACAAGTTAAACGTTCACTGACTTATCACAGCCTCGAAGCTATCATTGCCGTGGGCTACCGGGTGAATAGCACCCGGGGCACCCAATTTCGCATGTGGGCCACAGAACGGCTTAAAAACTACATCTTGAAGGGCTTCGCCATTGACAAGGATCGGTTCATCAAAGGTTCCAGATTTGATATGCGTTACTTTGACGAATTGCTTGAGGAGGTTCGTGAAATCCGCGCCAGCGAACGGATGGTTTATCAGAAAATTACCGATATTTACGCCACATCGGCGGATTATTCTGCCGATACCCTGGAGACGGATAGATTCTTTGCCACAGTGCAAAACAAGCTCCATTTTGCGATTACCGGGAAAACAGCGGCAGAGATTATCGTGGAGAGGGTTGGTAAAAATAAACCGAATATGGGGCTAACCACATGGCGCAAAGCTCCCAAAGGAAAGATTATCCCTTCTGATGTTCGTGTCGCGAAAAACTACCTGAAGATTGAGGAATTGAAAAGACTGAACCACATTGTGGATATGTATCTCGACTATGCCGAGTTACAGGCGAGCCGGGGCCGCCTGATGCGTATGCGGGATTGGACGATAAAGTTGGATGCCTTTTTGAAATTCAATGAACAGGACATACTGCAAGACAAAGGAAAAATATCCCATGAAGTGGCTGTTGCCTTGGCTGAAAAGGAGTATCGGAGTTTTCGTGTTGAGCAAGACCGACGTTTTGAATCCGATTTTGATCGGGAAGTTAAAGGGTTATTGTCCCATGAAAACAAGAAATAGTTCGAATAAAACTCTCACCAGTGGTGAGAGAAATAAAGGGGTTATCTCGGTCGAGCGGGTGCGGGACTGAAATATAAGCATAAATTGACGGTATTTGTTGACATTATGATGCTCAATACTACCATCATTTTTGATGAAAACCCTTTCAAGTACTAAGCCGCCTTCTGCACAACGCCCGAGCGGATACAACGCGTACAAGCCAACACATGCTGGGGTGTCCCTTTAATCGAGACGTGAACCCGTTGCAGATTGGGGAATGAGCGCTTTTTGGTCTTGTTGTTGGAATGACTGACGGTATTCCCCACCAGACGCTTTTTTTCACAATAGTGACAACTCCTGGCCATAGATCCTCCGAAAAGGGGTTGGTAGCAACTAAACAAGGGGGTGTCCAGTGGTTTTCACGGGGAAAGAATTGGGGCAAGAGGGGGAGCGGGTGGCGGCGGACTACCTGGTAGGGTTGCATTTTGAGGTGCTGGAGCGGAATTATCGCACCCGGCTGGGCGAGATTGACCTGATTGTGCGCCGGGGGGATCGTCTGCTCTTTGTGGAGGTGAAGACCCGGCACTCTTTTCAAAAAGTTTCGCCCCTGGAGCTGATTCCGCGGCAGAAACAACTTCATATTTCCAAGGTGGCCCAGCACTATATCGCCCGCAAACGCATCACGGATTTGGCCTGTGAGTTCGCACTGGTGATTGTGGATTATAGCGGGGAACACGTTGCCTGTGAGTTGCTCGAAGGGATATTTATGTGTTCTTGGGGATATTAAAATCCCCGGATTTTCCCTAGACAGTCTCACGCAAAATTCCTATAGGTTAGGCAATGCCTCCCGAGACCCTGTTGCACTCTTTTTTATCCAATGTTCAAAAGCTGGGAAAGCGGTCCTGCTTTCGTTACAAGCAGCAGGGGGCATGGCAGTCCATTTCTTGGGAAGAGGTGGCGGAGAAGGTCGCTGTTGTGTCGGCGGGTCTGACCCTCCTGGGAGTCAAGAAGGGCGATGCCGTGGTGATCTTTTCTGGCACCCGGGTGGAATGGACCCTCTTTGATCTGGCCATCCTCTCGCTCGGGGCGGTGACGGTCCCCATCTATCAATCCAGCACGGCCGATCAGGCAAAATTTATTGTGCAAGATTGTGATGCGCAGGTCGTGATTGTGGAGACGCGTGATCATCACAAAAAGATTGCCTCCTCCCTGGCGGAGCTCCCCTTGGTGCGTCATCTGGTGTTGATTGACGGGAAGTTGACCGGGGAGGCCAAGGTTCAGACCTTTGAACAATTATGCAAAAATGGCATGTCGGTGGATCGGGAGGCCTGGCGTCGTGGCATTGATAAAATTTCCCTCAAAGATGTGGCGACCTATGTCTACACCTCTGGTACGACGGGAAATCCCAAAGGGGCGATCTTGACCCATGGCAATTTTGTGGCGCAGATTGAGGCCTTAACCAGGGTCTTTGCGATCACAGAACAGGAATCGAGCGTTATTTTTCTCCCCCTCGCACATATTTTGGCTCGAGTGTTACAATTTTACCAATTGCGCGCCGGGTATACCCAATCTTATGCGGAAAGCATTGAGAAACTGGTGGATAATATGGGCGAGATCCGCCCGTATTTTTTTGTCAGTGTGCCGCGCATCTTTGAAAAGGTTTATGAAAGGGTCCTTTCCCAGGCGGAAGCGGGATCGAGCGTCAAAAAAGCCATTTTTGCCTGGGCGGTTAGGGTGGGCAAAGAGGTGAGTCGTCGTATTCAAAACCATGAACCTCTTTCGGCGATCCTGGCGGTGCAGCGTGAAATAGCGACCCTGCTGGTATTTCGTAAACTTAAGAATCGGCTTGGGGGAAGGCTTCGATTTGCCGTTTCGGGTGGGGCCCCACTCTCCAAGGAGATTGCGGAGTTTTTTCATGCGGCGGGCATTTTGGTCTTGGAGGGTTATGGGCTGACCGAGACGTCGGCGGCCATTAATTGCAATACGCCGACCGATTTTAAGTTCGGGAGTGTTGGTCGTGCCGTTTATGAAACGGAAGAAAAGATCGCGGATGATGGGGAAATTTTGGTGCGGGGGCCGCTAGTTTTTCAAGGGTACTATAAAAATCCCGAGGGGACCCGAGAGGTGCTGAGTGAGGATGGGTGGTTTAAGACGGGAGACATTGGGGAATTTGATGCCGATGGTTTCCTCCGCATTACGGATCGAAAAAAGGACATCATTGTGACAGCGGCCGGTAAGAATGTCGCCCCGCAAAATATTGAAAATTTTATCAAGACGGTCCCGGCGATCAGCCAGGTGATGGTTTATGGGGACCGAAAAAAATATCTCTCAGCCTTGGTGACCTTGAATCCCGAGGAGGTACAGAAGTATGCTCAGACGCAGGGAATCAATGACCAGGATTTTAAATCGCTGGTAAAGCACCCCAAAATTTATGCCTTCATCAAGAAGGCCATTGATGAAAAGAACAAAAAAATGGCTTCCTATGAAACCATCAAACATTTTGCTATTTTGGAAAGTGATTTTACGCAGGAAAGCGGCGAGTTGACCCCGACCTTGAAGGTCAAGCGCAAGTTTGTCAGTCAGAAATATAAGGATGTGATCGAAGGGCTTTATCAAGAGTAACGGCAACTACTAGGAGGAAGTATATGACGGAACCGACATCGAGCCAAAAAGGGACGGGGCTTGCTCCCAATATTGCGAGCTTGCTTTGCTATATTTGCACGCCCATCACTGGGATCATCTTCATCCTCCTCGAAAAGGAAGACAAAGAGGTCCAGTTTCATGCCTGGCAAGCGACCACCTTTGGGCTGGGCTATATTGCGGTAGTGATTTCCCTGGAAATTTTTTCGGCGATCCTTGGGGCCATTGTGAGTTTCATTGGCGTGGTGGTTGGGTTGTTGGTGCCGCTGGCGGGTCTGATTGCCTTTATTATCTGGATCATTGCCCTGATCAAGGCTTACCAAGGTGAACACTGGAAGATCCCTTACATTGGGGATTTTGCCGAGAAGAAGGTTGGTTCAGTCTAGCTCCCATGTGTGCTGTCAAGTGGATGCTCGGTTTCCCCTGTCCGGGGTGCGGGCTCATGCATGCCCTTTGGGCCGTTGTCCATCTGCAATGGAAGGTCGCGTTTGTTTTTTTTCCTATCTGGCCAGTATTCATTTTGTTTGTCGTGTTACGGCGCAATCACACGGTGGGACGGTTTTTTTTAGGGGCCCTACTTGTCCAATGGATGGTTAGGATGGCGCTTGCCCTGCATCTGGTAGAGATGTTTCAGGGCTCGTGAGTAGGGCGCAGAACGCAGTTTTTTCTCTTGCTTTAATTTCCGGCTAAAATCTTCCAAGAGTGCCCAGTGTTTTTCCGTCAACTCGATATTTTTGACGTTGTGACCATTAAAAAAAATCTCATCGCGCATGGCATCAAAATGAATGCAACCCACTTCGTCATCTTGTTGAAACGTATAGGTGACCTTATCTCGAAAGCCCGAGATTTGTTTCAGGGCAACAGGCTGATGACCCATCTCCCTTGGGACGGACGAAACCCCCTCGGATGTGGCATCCCGATGTTGTTTCCCCGGGTCAGTCGATTCATGGCGACCCATAAGGGGTCCTAAGAAGCAAGAAGAATGCCAAGGTTAAATTAAAAACACTAATAAAATTAAGTAGTTAGTTTGTGTGACTTGAAAAAAATAGCTCAAAATGAGAATTTTTCATGAAATATTCTCAAAATGAGAATAAGGGGGGTAAATTTTAAACCCGCTCTGCCGGGTCAAAAAGTTTCTTGAACTCTTCCAAGGCAAACCGGTCGGTCATACCTGCGATATAGTCACAGATAACGCGTTCGGAAGACTCCTGCTTCATTTGTTCCCGAATCTCGGGTGGGAGGATTTTTGGGTTTTTGAGGTAGGTGGTATATAAACCTTCTAAAATACGTTTGGCCTTATCGGCCATCCGCTCCACATGATAATGTTTGTACATCTGTTCACGGAGAAAACCCTTGAGTTGGCGATTCTTCATTTCAAAGGATGAACTGTAGCTGACGAGTTTTTGTTTGCAGACGCGGATGTCTGTCAAGGTTTTAATCCCGGCCAGTCGAACATTTTCTTCCACCTGAGTCACCAAATCGCTGACGTAGGCATTGATGATCGCCTTAATGGTCTGGCGTATCCTAATTTTTTCCGGGCCGCTGACATTTTTGGAGAAGTGCTCTTGCCAGAGTTCTACTGCTTCTAATTGCTTGAGATTGATGAGGCCCGATCGCAAGCCGTCGTCCAGATCGTGGTTGGAGTAGGCAATCTCATCGGCCAGGTTGACGATTTGTGCCTCCAAGGTGGCATGACCCTTTTTTTTGATAGAAGCCTGCGCGTTCGGTTGATCGTAGGTGGTCTGATGTTTGGCGAGCCCCTCCCGCACCTCATAAGTGAGGTTGAGTCCCGGAAAATTCGGATAACGATCCTCCAAGACAGTGACAATCCGGAGGGATTGGCGATTGTGCTCAAACCCGCCATGTTCCTTCATCAGGTGATTCATCGCCTCCTCGCCGGAATGGCCAAAAGGGGTGTGACCTAAATCGTGGGCCAGGATGATGGCCTCGGAGAGGTCTTCGTTAAGTCGCAGCGCCCGCGCGACGGTTCGGGCAATTTGCGAACCTTCCAGGCTATGGGTCAACCGAGTTCGGTAGTGATCCCCTTCATGATAAACAAAGACCTGGGTCTTATACTCCAAACGTCGAAAACTGTTGGAGTGTACGACACGGTCTCGGTCCCTTTGAAAATCGGTTCGGAAGGGATGTTTCGGTTCCTCATACTCACGTCCCTCGGAGTCGGCACTCTTCATGGCATAGGGAGCGAGAATTGTTTGTTCACGCTGTTCGTATTCTTCTCGATTGAGCATTAGGAAATCCCCATATGTTTATGCATTTGCGGAATCACCCGGACATGAGGCAAAAGCTCCCGGGTGAGGCTATGCCAGCGGTACATTTGTTCCAACGAGGGCGCGGCTTGAAATCTTTGCGTGACCGATGCTGGTTGCAGGATGAGCGGGATGTTAGGATCCAACGTCATGAGTAAGCGGATGCCCTTTTCCAAATCCTCATCGGTGGTATCCCGGGTCATAACGGCTTTAATATAGACTTCCTTCCCCTTGTCCAGGGCTGCTTTCAAGAAGAGTTCGTGCTCTTGCCACCAGGGATGCATGCCCGTCGACGATTTTAGCTTGAAATCCATACTGACGATGTCGATGTAGTCGATGATGTCGCGAAATTCGGAAAAATGCACCCCGGCCGTTTCGAGCAGGATGCGTCGGCTATGCTCCAAAGTTTGGAGCCAAGCCTTGAGAAAGGGGGTTTTTTGCAAAGGCTCTCCGCCCGTAATGGAAATCACTGGGTCATCAAAGCGGGCAATGGTTTGGTTCAGATCGCTGATCGAAACAGGGTTGTTGAGATGAAGGTATTTTTTGCTTAACGGGGGATATTCCACGCGACAGAAGCGATTGACGACAAAGGAAAGGGGCGTATCGCAAAAACGACAGGAGAGTTCACAGTCTTGCAGGCGAACGAATAAATGGCGTTCCCCCATGTGGGGGCCTTCTCCTTGAAAAGATGAAAATATTTCAATAATCTGAGTCGTATCCTGGTTCATGTCAGTACGGCCCTGACCTTGGCGCGATGGATGGCCAAGGTTTCCACTTCATTTTTAAATGTTTCTAACAATGACTTGGCAAAAGTGATGGGTTCAATCTGATAGTCGGCCAGCCCTTTGGTCGGGACGGGGGTGCCTTCTTTGAGGATATTGATGCCAAAGTGGATCAGTGTCGAAATGGGTGTGGCGGTGGCAATCGAGACGGAGAGCTTTGCTCCTTCTTCGTAAAGGTCGTTGCCGCCGCGGATCAATTGGGAATTTTTGGTGCGAAAGACAATTTCCTGTTGTGCCAGACTCACCAGATTGCGTTGCAGCAGAATCGTTTTTTCCAAATCGGTATGGAAAAACTCAGCAATGAAGTGGAGCATTTTTTGGCTGTGAATCGGCCGATGGTGCGTGACATCCTCCAAGTCGACCATCTTTTCGATGGGGAGTTCGCAAGGACCAATAAAAGCAACACAGGCATCACCGAGGAGCCCATGATTTTTATAAATCCAATGAGGGCGTAGTTGATTGCCATCATAAGTGATTTCCGTTTCGAGCCATAAAATTTTCATAGATGTCCCTTGAGCTGAGTGAGGCCGGCTTGCTGAAAGGCCCGATGGGCCCGCAGACAAGACTCACAGCGCCCACAGCTCCGTTCGCCACCCTCATAACAGAACCAGAGATCTTCAAATGGGATACCTAATTTCTGTCCCTTGCGGACAATGGCTAATTTATCCATGGAGAGGGTGTAACTCACTACTTTGGCATGCGTCAAAGTGGAGTAAGAAAAAAAGGCATCAGCGGCTTGGACGAAGGCCACACTGTTATCCGGGAAGGTGGCCCCTTCCTCGGCGTTAAAACCGGTCACGATCCATTCGGCTCCCAATGATTCAGCAAAGCTCGCTGCGACGTTTAGGAAAACACCGTTTCGATTGGGGACCCAGACTCTTTGAGCCGAGTCGAGACCGGCGTCGAATTTATCCAGGTCGGTGGGGTCGAGAACGGGGAGGTCTTGCGCACGGTCTACCAAGGCGGTGTGGGTGAGTGATTGCAACCAAGGGAGTGAGATGAGTCGGTGGGCGACTCCCAATTTTCCCGCAAGGCTGCGGGCAGAACGAATTTCTTGCTTGGCGGCACGCTGACCGTAGTCAAAGGTAAGGGCCAACAGCGGAGTGGTTTTCTGACAGGCGATCCACGATGAGACCGTTGAGTCTAAACCGCCAGAGAGGACCAATATTGATTTGGCGGGTGCCATGGTGGGAAAGGGTAGCAGGGCCGTTTAAAAGATCAAGCACTGAAAAACAAAACCCGCACCTGTTGAGGTGCGGGTCTTGTCGAGGGAGTTCAATCCTGGTAGGGGCGTGATTTATCGCGCCCTTAAGCTGCTTTTTTGGTCAGCTTATTGACCCGACCTTCCAACGTGGCAATCTTGTTGGAAAGTTTACTCAGTTCGGTTTGAGTTGGGATGCTTAGGATTGACAAAACTTGCGCTCGAGTGCTGGCGGCTGCCCCTTTGGCACGGGTAAACAGCTCACTCGAATAAATCTTACCAATCAGTTCCTCAATATTTTTCTTGGCTTCATGAATAATTTTATCGCGGTTGGCATTGATGTTTCCCAAGGTATTGAGATCCAATTTCTTGACCTTGGCAATGACATCCTCAGCGAGCTGACGGAGCTCGTCTTTCTTCTCGTTAGCTAGATTGTAGAGGCCCTGATTGCGGACTTGATCCAATAAATCGGCGATCCCTTTTTTAAGATCACGTGAAGATCTTTCAGTCCTTTCAATGACCCGGCGGACGACTTTTTCCGCTTCCACTTCAAGCTTGGCGAATAAATCGGTGAGGCCCTCAAACTTGAGAGCATTCTTTGCTGCGCTGCGCTGTCCTTTTTTTGGAGTTGCCATAAGTAACTCCCCCCTTTCCTTTTAAGACCTGTTTTTGTTCTGTTTGCTAACATGTCCCTCAAATAACGCAGTGTGTTAAGAATGTCAACCGCTCATATTATGCATTGCGTTATCAAGAGTAATAATACCAATAATGTTAAGTAGTTACATAACGGCTTTATTTTGGGGCTTGTAGGTAGCGAATGCGTAACTGTACGGATATCGAACCCTTCCACTCATTGATTTGTGGAGAGAAGGCTATGTTGTGCTTATTACCGGAGGATAAATTAGTGAGCTGATCGGCGAAACGAAATCCAATCGCCGCTAACTGAGTGTTACCTTGCTGAACAATTCCTTTGAGGTGATTGGTTCCGACGATTCTGGGTTGAACTATTGTGACCCCTTGAACGGCAAATAGCGGTTCCGGATTGCCGGCTCCAAATGGTTCTAGCCGCGCTATTTCCTGAATCAGGGGAAGATCGATGTGACTCAACTCGACGAAAGAATCAATCCAAAGAGGGGAGGACGTCCCGCCCGATTGTTTCTGGACGGCTTGATCAAACAGTTTTGCGAAAATGGCGATGCGACTCGGTTCGATCGCCAAACCACAGGCGGCATGGTGCCCCCCAAAATGGATTAATTCCGATGCGGCATTCGTCAGGGCATCATAGAGAGAAATCTCCGGAACCGTTCTCCCCGAACCCCGTCCGACACCATTCTCTAAGGCGATGACGATGGCCGGTTTTTGATAGCGATCCACCAAACGAGCGGCCACGATTCCTGCAACCCCCAGATGCCACCCCTCACGGGCGACGACCAGTCCACACCGATCCGACGCCTCTAATTCCACCATTTGATAAGCCTCACGTGCCATTTCTTCCTCAACGGCCTGGCGTTCTTGATTGAGCTGTTCCAGCTGTGTGGCGATTTGTTTTGCCTCGATGTGATCGGCCGTCATCAAGAGTTGCAGCGCCAGGGAGGCATGCCGCATCCGACCGGCCGCATTTAAACGCGGGGCGAGGCGAAATCCCACGGTGGTCGGTGTTACCGGGCCGACGACTTGCGCCACTTCTTTGAGGGCGATGAGTCCGGGACGGGTGGTCTCGGTGAGTTCTTTGAGACCAAACGTCACGAGGGTACGATTATAACCAACGAGCGGGACTACATCGGCAATCGTTCCCAGGGTGGCCAGATCCAAATAACGTTTCAGGTTTGGGATGAGAGCCGCACCGCTCTGGCGTAAGCTTTGCCGCAGCGCAATCAGAAACAGGAAAACGAGGCCGGCCGAGGCGATATTTCTTTCCTTGAAAGTGCTGCCGCTACTTTTTGGATTGAGTAGGGCCACGACGTCCGGGCGCTGATTGGGGGTCTCATGGTGGTCAATCACCATGACATCAATTCCTTGCGACCGAAGGCGACTAATCTCGGCAACGGCATTGGTGCCATTGTCGATGGTGATCAAGAGATCAGGGGGATGGGCCAAAATCTTGGCAAGGGTTTTAGGATTTAGCCCATAGCCATCTTCGAGCCGATGTGGCAAAAAAGTGCGTGGCGTCAGGCCGACCTCGGCGAGAAACAAGGCCAACTGCGCCGTACCAGTCATCCCATCGACATCATAATCCCCATAGATTAGGACATCATCGCGTTGTTTGATGGCCTGAAGGATTCGAGCTACCGCTCGATCCATTTCTTCCAACGAATGGGGATCAGGGATGTCCTCCAAACGGGTCGAGAGAAAACTGTGCGCCTGGTCCGGATCAGCCAGACCTCGACCAATGAGGAGTCGGGCCATGAGCGGGCTGATTTGGAGGGTACGACAGAGTTGTGCCTCGGCAGTGGCACTCATCTCCGTGGAGACGCGCGGTTGCCAAGGGCGTGGGGTGGCAGAACTCACTTGGCCTTATTAAAAAGTTTTGATTCCTTGAGAAAAATATAGCAGGGGGTGGCGACAAAGACGGTGGAATAAGCTCCAGAAATGGTGCCGAACATCATGGCAAAACCAAAGTTTTGAATGTCCCCCTCACCGAAGAGGAATAAAATAACCACGACGATAAAGACGGTCAAGCTGGTGATGATGGTTCGAGAAAATGTCTCATTGATGCTGAGGTTGATAAGTTCACGTAACGACAACTTCGTCATTTCCGGGATATTTTCCCGAATGCGATCGTAGATCACAATGGTATCGTTGATCGAGTAGCCGACGATGGTGAGGAATGCGGCGATGACCGTCAAACTGATCTCGCGACCTGTTAGGGCAAAGGCCCCTAAGGCTATCAAGACGTCATGAATCAGGGCGATGATAGCCCCCGGGGCGAAGTAAAAATCAAATCGGAACCCAATGTAAATGAGGATGAGTAGCCAGGAGACAATGACCGCTAGGATTGCTTTTTTTCGCAATTCTGATCCGGCCTTGGGCCCCACCGAGATTTCCTGATCTAACGAGGCTTGTGGGTCAATATCCTTTTGCAAGGCCTCGGTAATCTTTTTCCCAGCGAACTCGGTATTAGTATCCTGCCCAATATTGACGAGTAAACGATACTCCTCCGGTTTGCCAATTTTTTGTACGGAGAACCCACTCAGGCCAAGTGAGTCAACTGATTTACGCACCTCTGCCTCGTTGACCTCATGGGAAAAACGATACTGCAATCGGACGCCACCATGAAAGTCGATACCATAATTTAGTCCCTTCACCTGTACGATAACGAGACTCCCAATCGTTAATAGGATGGAGATAATGACGAACGCCCTCATTCTTCCCACAAAATCAAAATGAAAACCTTTGAGTTCCATTTAAACGCTGATCCTTTCTCGGTTCACCTTTTGGAGGACATAATCTTGCATCCAGCGGGTTAAGTAGATTGCGGTAAAAAGATTGGTTACAGCCCCAACAATCAAGGTGACGGCAAAACCTCGAATCGGACCAGTGCCAAATTGATATAAGACAATCCCCGAGAGAATGGTCGTGACGTGGGAGTCAATAATAGCACGAGTTGCGTTTGAGTAACCGGCATCGAGTGCGTTGCGTGGACTCTTGCCGGCCCTCAGTTCTTCGCGGATTCGTTCAAAGATGAGGATATTAGAATCGACGGCCATCCCAATGGTGAGCACAATTCCGGTGATACCGGGGAGGGTTAACGTTGCACCAAAAATAGCCAAGGCGGCCAGGGTCAACAAAATATTCACAACCAATGCGAAATCAGCCAACAATCCGGAGAGATGATAGTACGCAATCATAAAAATGATAATGAGGACTGCCGCTGCCAACGAGGAGCGAACCCCGCGATTGATCGAGTCTTGACCCAGCGTCGGGCCGATAATGTTTTTTGTCAATTCCTTCAGGGAAGCGGGTAGGGCCCCCTCGCGCAGGACCAAAGACAGATCCTCCGCTTCTTGGAGGATATTTTGGTAATCACCAAAACCTAAGGTGATCTGGGCTTCTCCGGAAGGAATTTCACTTTGAATGACCGGGGCCTTACTGACATTGCCATCCAAAACGATGGCGAGGCGCTTGCCGATATTGGCCTTGGTTAAATCGGCAAATAGCTTGGTGCCCAGGCTGTTGAACGAGAGACTCACATAGGGTTCGTTGTCGCTAATATTAACCTGGGCGGCCCGAAGCATATCTCCGGTCAACTCAGACTTAGCCTTGAGCAGGTAAGGCACTCCCCCGACCACTTTTTTTGTCACCGGATCGTATTGCACTTCAAACAAGATCTCATCCCCCTCTGGGATTTTCCCGGCCAGGGCGGCGTTAATCTTTGTGACTTGATCTTCGGTAAATTTTTCATCCAGGCCAAGGCTTTGACGGGCCTCTTGGACTTTTTGCGCCACCACATTGGTGGGCACACTTTCATCGACCATCTTAAATTCTAATTTTCCGGATCGCTTGATGAGATTAATGGCCCGCTCTGGGTCTTTAGCCCCCGGCAACTCAATGGCAATCCGATTGGTCCCGGCCCGGATAATGGTTGGTTCTGCGACCCCATAACGATCAATGCGATTGCGCACGGTTTCCAAGGCCTGCTTGACCGCCTGCTCCTTGACGTAATTTTTGGTGCTATCGTTAAGGTCGGCCGTTACGCTCGTGTCGGTGCGGCGATCCCGGCGTTCCACCAGGGTTTGGCCATAGTTAGAGCTTAAATATTTGCCAAAGGCATCCCGCGCGGCGGCGTCCTTAAAGGTGAAGGTGATCTCCGAGGCATTGGCGGCACGAATCGCGGTCACGGGCTTGAAGCCTTCGGATTGAGTGTTGCGCTCGATCTCACTGGTCAGGAGGTCGGAGCGATTTTTAATGGCCTCATCCTGCACCACTTCCATCTCCAGGTAAATGCCACCGCGCAGATCCAATCCCAAGTTGATCCCCTTTTTGGGAAAATAATTCACATAAGAGGGAAGGGTGCTGGGGGCGGACTCGGATTTTTCATACAGGGCGTCAAAGCCAAAAAAGGTCGGGACCAAGACATAGCAAGACCCGATTAGGATGGCCAAGGTGATGTAGAGACGCGAGCGCGATGATTTCATGCGGTTTTGACCGTCGCCACCTGCGACTTATCCATCTTAATGCGGATGTTATCCGCAATTTCCAGGGACAGGATGTTGTCCGTGATATTGGCCACCTGACCATGAATGCCCGCTGTGGTGATGACGTTATCGCCCTTTTTTAAGTTTTGCAGGAGCGTCTGATGTTTCTTGCGCTCCTTTTGTTGGGGACGAATCATCAGAAAGTAAAAGATGGCAAACACCAATACCATGGGCATGAACATCCCGGCGATCCCACCCGCGGGTGCGGTTGGACTACTCGCGGGTTGCGTCGTCTGCGCTAATGCGGTTCCGGTAAAAATCTCGGCGAAACTCTTCATACTGATCCTTTCGAATGGCCTCCCTGATTTGCGACATCAGGGAGAGGTAGTAAAACAAGTTGTGCATCGTATTCAAACGCGACGAAAGAATTTCTTTCGCCATATATAAATGACGCAAGTACGCCCTACTATATTTTTTACAAGTCGGGCAAGCACAATTTTCGTCAATGGGGCGCGGATCTTCCGCATAGCGGCTGTGGCGGATTTGGATTTCGCCAAATGTGGTGAAAAGCTGTCCGTTGCGGGCGTTGCGGGTGGGGACGACGCAATCGAACATGTCGATGCCGTAACCCACTAACTCCACGAGATCCTCCGGGAGTCCGATCCCCATCGCGTAGCGGGGAAATTGCGCCGGGATGAGCGGGGCCGTGTGGGCCGCCATGGCATAGAGTTCTTCTTTCGGTTCGCCGACGGAGAGGCCGCCGATCGCTAATCCGCCGATGGCGGACGTGGTTCGTTTTTCGTTCACGTTCTTCGTGTCGTTAAGATCTAACAGGCGCTCGACGCACTCTTTTCTTAAATTCTGATAAATGCTCCCTTGAATGATTCCAAAAAGCTGAGATGGGTGATCCCCGACGAACGAACCACGTGAACGAAGAACGGCGGTCATCGACCGCTTCGCCCAATCTAGTGTCAATTCCATCGATTTGCGCGCCTCCGATTCGGAAACCGGATAGGGTGTACATTCATCCAACACCATCATAATATCGGAACCCAAGGCCTCTTGGATCTCGATCGCTCGTTCTGGCGTGAGAAAATAACTGGTGCCGTCGATGTGGGATTGAAACTCCACCCCGTCTGCCTTGAGCTTGCGTCGTTGGGCGAGACTGAAGACCTGGTAACCGCCGGAATCGGTCAAGATGGGCCGTTCCCAGGCCATGAATTTGTGAAGCCCGCCCAATTTTTGGATGGTCTTCTCTCCCGGGCGCAGCATCAGATGATAAGTATTCCCCAAAATAATTTCGGCCCCGAGCGCCTCCATTTCATCAACCGTCATCGCCTTGACGGTTGCGGCGGTTCCAACCGGCATAAACACGGGGGTTTGGATCTCTCCATGAGAGGTATGGAGGGTGCCCAAGCGGGGGCCGGTGGGTGTGGCACCGGGGTTCGGGGTAAAAAAAGGAGGCATGGGCAGGGGATGTAGAACAATTTTTCATTTTCACGCAACCATTTAAGCGGCAGGTGCGATATAATTCCCACTTATGGGAATGCCCGCGCACTTGGTGCCGCTCAGCGCCGCCAATATCGTTTTAAGTGAGGCCCTCACCGCCAGTCGGTTGTCGGGGGATATCGCAACCGCTATTCCGGCGGCCCAGGAGGTTTTGGCCCAGTTGCGTGTTGCCCCCGACTCGTTGGTCGCTCCGGAACTGGTCGGTGACCTGGACAAATTGATTGCAGGGCAACGGTCTCGTGACATTGAAGAGGATCCGAACCCGGACATTCAAGAGGAGGCGTTGCATCTCGTAGAGGCGGTGGCCTCGACCTTGCTTCATGAACAGGGTCCCGATGATTTTGTTTCGAGTGATCAGGTGGGGATTGTTCCTCTTGCGCTACGAGTTTCGGAAGATCGTCATGTTTCCAATCAAGACATTGATCAACGGACCAAGGAAAAATGGGGCCCGGAATTTTTGGACAAGGTCAAGAAGGTACCCAAGGGGCTCAAACGGCGTCTGCAGGATTTTCTGTTTCAGGGGATGTTGCAGAATGAGGGGTTGAAGAAACAGTTTGTCCGATTCATGGGGGCCGTCGCGGGTTTGAACGATTACCGCGTGGTGGGAAAGCTCTTTCGCGAATATTTTCCGATTAGCAAAACAAAAGCCAGTTGGAGGATGAAGACCCTGTTGACCTTAGGCAAACTGGGCTTGGGTGATTGGGATCAGAAGATAGGTTTGGATTGGGTGCGCGGGTGGGTGAGTAAGAAGGTGATTCGGATGATGACCAAGCGGTTCATCCTTGGCCGGGATGCGACGGAGGTGATTGCCCAGACCGATCGATTGGCCGAACGTCATATCAATACCACCGTGGTGCGGATCCAGGAACGGGTTTCCACCGACGACGAGAAACAGGATTATGTGGCGGGGGTGATCGATCTGGTTCAAAAATCGGCGGCTCGCGATGTCGCCGAGCCCTACACTCCGGGTGGGGTCCCGGTCCGGCATGTCTCGCTCAAGATGACTGGGATGGAGAAAGACTTCGACCCGCTTTGCCATGATCAAGTGGTCGCGGCCGTGGTGCCGGTGTTGGTCAAGATCTTTCAGGAGGCGAAATTGGCCAAGGATGCCGGACGCCCGGTCATGATCCAGATTGACCCGGAAGAACATCACCTCCTCCCGTTGACTTATGAAATTTTTTGGAAGGCGCTGGCCGATCCTTCGTTGGCAGGATGGGATGATGCGGGCATTGCGGTGCAGATGTACTATCCCGACAGCCTCCAACGCCTGATGTGGAATATCAGTATGGCGGCCCGAACCGGAAAGCGGATCCAGATCCGCTTAGTGAAGGGGGCCTATCACGCCTATGAGCAGATCTTGGCGGCCCGCAACGGTTGGCGGAGCCCGGTCTTTACGCATCCCGATTTGAAAAAGTCTCAGCGACTGACCAACGAAAGTTACCGGCTGGGACAACGACTGCTCCATCGTAACTGGGATAAGGTGCGGGAGGCGGATGCGAGTCACAATATTGCGGATCAGGCCTATGGGCGGGCGACCTCCGAGCGGTTGGGGCTCAATCCAGCTAGACGGGAAAAACAAATTTTAATTGGTGTCGGAGATGATGTGGTGGAGGGATTGACTAGCCCGGAAGATCCGGGTCGCGGTTATGCCCCTTCTGGCCTGCCACCGGTGGATACCGCCTACAATGGGCGTCGGACCGTTGAGGTGGGGCCTGATTCTGCCATGCGTGGTGTGGAGGGGATAGCAAGTTTTGCTGATTATCACCCCGTGGGCCGGGAGACGGTGGTGAACGCGCCCGAATTTAAATTGGAGCCGGAGGCGGAATTTCACAAACGGGAGGTTCGCGAAGAATTTCAGAGGGCCTTGCAACAACTGGAGTCAAGCCCTCCCGTAGAGGTGAGGCCCATCATTGGGTTGCCATTGGAAGTGGGGGAGACATTGATTCCTTTGGATCGAGCGCGCGCCGTTCCCTCCGTCAATCCGGCCAATACCAAACAGGTGGTGGGGCTGGTTCAGAATGCCACGCCTGTCGAGGTTGAGCGGGCCTTGGATGAGGCCCAGGCCGGTTTTGCGATTTGGTCTAAAAAAACGGGCGCGGAACGCGCCGCCGTGCTGCGCCGTGCGGCCGACCTGGTGCGGGAGCGGGCGAGCGAGATTGCCGCCCGAATTGTGGCGGAGGCGGGCAAGCCCCAGGCGCTGGCCTATGCCGAGGTGAACGAGGCCATTGATACCCTCAACCTCTGTGCCCTCCGGGCGGAGATCGACAGTGAGACCCATGATCCTCTGGGGGTTGGTGTGGCCATCACGCCGTTCAACTTCCCGTTCGCGATCAGCATGATCCGGATGGTGGAAGGTCTCGCCCTGGGCAATGCGATGATCCTCAAGCCCCCCGACCAATGCCCGGCGGCGGCCCAATTGGTGGTGGAGATTTTGCGAGCGGCGGGAGTTCCTCCACAGGCCTGCCAGCTAGTGCCCGGCCCTGGAAAAGAAGTCGGCGAGCCCTTGGTGATGAGCCCCAAGGTTGACTTCATTGGTTTCACGGGTTCCAAGGCGGCGGCAGATCGCATTCGCGAGCTAGCCGCGCAACATCCATCGGCCCGCAACGGGATCAAGCTGGTCGTGGCGGAGACCGGTGGCAAGAACCCGATCATTGTGGATGAATCGGCCGACCTCGATGTGGCCGTTGATGCGATCATCCGGAGTGGCTTTGAATTCAACGGGGAGCGTTGTTCCGCTGGCGCGCGCCTGATCGTGCATGATTCGGTGGCCGATGAATTGTTGCGACGCCTCAAGGCGGCTGCAGAGTCGATGATGTCCGGCAATCCGTTAAAGAATCCGTTGGTGAAGAACGGCGCTCAGATTGATGCGGCAGCCCTGGCCAAGGCGAAGCGATATGAGCGGATTGCCCGTGAGGGGCGTGGTGCGGACGACGAAGAGGTACGAGAGCTCGACAAGGCGACCCTCTTCTATGCCAAGGATGTCTCCGATTTAGGCGAGGACGGTTACTGGTTTGGGGCGCATATTTACACCGATGTGCACCCTGATTCGCGTCTGGCTCAGGAGGAGATCTTTGCCCCGATCCTCTCGGTGTTCCGTTACAAGAAATTTGACGAAGCGATTCGTTTAGCCAACAACAGTGCCAATGGTTTGGTGGCCGACTTGATCTCGCAGATGCCCAGCCATGTCCGGATGTTTTTTGAACAAGTGGAGGCGGGCAACAAATATGTGAACCGCGCCCCGGTCGGCGCCCGTCCCTATGAGACGCCGTTTGGCGGCGGTAAAAATTCCGGGACCGGGCCGAAGTCGGGTGGGGAGCATGTGGTGGCGCGGTTTGGAAAACTCAAGATTGCCACCTGGAGACCAAAATCGAATTTTATCTTTCCCTTGGAAGCGGCGCGAGAGGTGATATTTCCTGGTCACCAAGAAGCGATTCATCCAAAAAATCTCATGGCCGCACAACGGAGTTGGGCTCGAACTCCGTTGCCGCGTCGGTTGAAGTTTTTGCGGAACTTAAGGCGCCAGTTGAGCGCATGTATCGGTTGTGAAGGGCCGGAATTGGTCGATCTCATCCGGGATCGAATTGATCCGATGGTACAAGCAGCGCCTCAATACCTGACTCCACGCGAGACGATTGGTCTCCCGGGAGAGCGAAACGAGGTTGTGCATGATTGGGCCTTGGGGGCCGGGTTGATAGGAACGGCGGAGGAGAGTTATGCGGATGTGCTAACGGCTGCCGCCGCCGCCATTGTCATGGGAAACGCCATTGTGCTTCCCGCCAGTAAAATAGGTATCCAGGTGGCTCGGGAGTTGGACCGAGCCGGTGCGCCGAGGGACCTGATTCAGCTGGTCAGTCGCAAGACCCGTGAGTTGCTTGAGGACGCTGACTTCGATTTTGTCGTGACCCATGGCCGTTGCAGCCAGGCGGTTCATCAGAAGGCCATCGGCAGAAAACGCAACGGTGTTGGCTTTACCCGTTTCATCGGCGGCCATGACTCTCCCGTCGATCCAAGGTATCTCACCTATTTCGCCTACGAAACCGTCCGCACCGAACGCACGATTGTCAATGCCTCGGATGTGGATCTCAGAGATGTCTTAGGACGGTAACGCCCCGCTTTATTTCTTTTAAAAAGTAGGCTATAGTCCCCCTCTTGAAATTCTATCTTCACATCCTCCTCCTCGCCTCGACCTTGTTTTCCACCCACGCGGCTTTCGCCCAAGAAAATAAAAACGTCCTATTCCTCGTCGACTCCTCCTCCGCGATGGCCCACCAAGTGGGCGGAAAGAGTTTGGGGGATTGGACGCGGGAGTCGATTGTGTCGGCCCTGCCGGAGATGCCGGTGGGGGCGTCCTGCGGGATGAGGGTGTTTGGCGGGATTCCCGGGATGAGTGCGCCGGCGGCCGACAGTTGCCAGCCCAAAGAATCGCAGGTCCCGATGACTTCGGATTATATCGCCCCCGTCATTACGGCCTTGCATCAAGCCCAGCCCCAGGGGCCGAGTTCCCTGGTGAATTCACTCTTGAAGGTGCCCCAGGATTTGCCGAATCCCAATGCGAGCGCGGATGTGGTGGTGATCAGTTCCGGTAAGGATGGTTGCGGTGGTGACCTGGATCAAGCGGCCCAGCAATTGGCCAAGACGGCGCCGAATGTCAAATTTCACGTTGTCGAATTGCCAACCAAGGAGAAGCCAGCGGGTCAGAAGGAGTCGAAGAGCCCGTTACGTCAATTTGCCGAAAAGGTGGGTGGGGATTATGTCGAACTCTCCGACACCAAAAAGATGGTCTTGGCGTTACGGGCGGTGGTGAAGAATTTGTTTCAATCGAAAAAGGTGGTTGCAGAAACCCGGCCGGGCGCAAAATTGGGGGCCAAATCGGACACAAAGTCTGAATCAAGGCTTGGAGCCAAGAGCGAATCAAGGCCCGCCGTTGTGCCTGGAGCGGAGACCTTGCTGGATGCGGCGTTGGTTCCTGCGAATGGTGAGGGGTTAGCTGCGGTGGCGCCGGTAGACGTAGCGCCGGATGTGCCCTCGGACGACGCCCCTGTGACTCCATTTCAGTATAGCAGTCGTGTCCCTGTGAGCAAGATTTCCCCCAAAAATATGGTCTTGCGCGGGGCCATTGACAAATTTCGACGTCAATCGGGCATACAAGACCTCTATCAAAACCTATTTAAAGCGGTAACGAATGAAGCGGAACGGAAAGAGCAGAGTTGGCTGTTATTGATGATGGGGGTGTTGGTGATTGTGGGTGCTTGGCTCACGGAGCGTTTCGGGCCCGCACACATTAAAAAAGTGGCCTGGTGGCTCAAGGCCATGGGTTGGTTTGAGATGGTGGGGAGTATTTACGCGGCGGTTGTGGTGTGTTCTCACATTGGATTGTTACTCCTGAATGTGGTCGGCCCTGATTGGACCCGGCTCATTTTTTTCGCTATTTTTACGGTCTTGATCGGTTTGGGAATTTGGGCAGGCTATTGGTTGATTGTCGGACGTTCTATTCAACCCAGTCTGTGGTGGGCTTGTTTCCAACTTCCTTGTGTTTTTTTCAATCTGCCTGGGGGGGCGTTTAAGTTCTCTTGTATCTTCCTGTTTGGCGCCCCTTGTTATGCGGTTTGGCAGTGGGGAGACTTTAATAAATTTGGCATGGCCATGGATCTGGAGGCGGGGCTCAACATACAATTTCGCATTGTGGACACGCCGCTTTTGCCTCCCAGTCAGGTTAGTTTTGGCGTCAACCTCGCCGCCTTGCTGATGATCGTGCTACTGCTTTGGCATAAAAAATATGGGGACAATTTTTCTGGAGTGAGGTAAAGCCTTGGGCCGTGTCGGCTTCTCTAAAAGCGAGTTTGGGAGTTCTTCTTTTATTATCGTTAGCCTCTTGCGACCGGGTGATTGAAAAATACGAGGATATTCAGGAGTACATGAGCGGCAATACGCGGAGTCTTTCAGGCAATGCGTTGCGCAAAGTCAGCGGTATTTACCTGCTGCGGCGCATTAATATCAGGAATATCGATGATGAATCTGAAATAACCCTCGAAACGGGCAAGACCTATCCGGTGATGGTGGACACCCGGGAAAAAATCCATTTTGAGGGGAAAAATACCCGGGTGAGTTTTGACGAGCAAAGCAGTTTCTTGATGATCGATTTCAGCCATACCTGCACCTTCCGTTGGAATTTCGACAGCTCCGATAAAAATGTCAAGACCACGCGTGCGTCTCTTGGACAGTTTAAGCTGTCGGGGGATTATACCGTCAATCGATGCTTAAAAATGGATGGTTCGGCAGATGTGCCCAACTCCCTGATTCCCTTAAAAAAGGTGACTTATAAGATTCGTGGAACCGACATGACTCTTTTCGGGACGGATGGAAGTTTGCAGATGACGTTGAACTATGAGCGGTTGCCGTAATCTTAAGTTATCGTAAGAGTGTCCAAATCCCCCAGATCGAGATCCCAAACACACCCAGGCCAATGAGCCCGAAGAGTATCTCTACCCAGGAGAGTTGAAACTTTTGCACCGCGGTGACGCTTGCTTCCGCGTCTTCTTCCACAGGTTCGACGGTTTCTTGTTCGGGTGAAGGGAGACTTTCGGCAGGCTCTTCGATAGGAGCGGGGGGCTCCTCATCGGCGGTTTTTTTGCCGACAGCGCGTGATTCCAGGGTGGGTATGGGCAAGGGCGGCGGTGTTTCTTGTTTGGGTTTTATCGGGGCGATAATATCCAACGATAGCTCTTGGGGATTGCGAAACATCAGGGCCAGGGTGCCCAAGTGGATGATGTCCCCGTCCTTGAGCGGGGCTTCCTTGACCTTTTCACGATTGACGTAGCAACCATTTTTGCTGCCCATGTCGAGGAGTTTGACCGCATCCCAGCGTTTGATGAATCGAACATGTTTGCGCGAGATGACATCCGAGTCGAGGGCGAATTCGCAGGCGGGATCGCGGCCAATGAGGACATCTTGGTTTTTCCCTTCAAACACAAAACGCGTCCCGATCAGTTCTCCCTCCATAACCTCCAGTGAAGGTGATTGTTCCTTATCCATGGCCTTGAGCAACTTCTTCACCATCTTGATTTCGAGGATGTCGGTGTCGGTTGTCTCGTAAAGATCCTCGGTGTTGGCCGAGGAGGGCAGTTGAAAACACAGTTCATAGTCGTCAATCTGGAGGGTATCCCCGGCATGCAACAGGATCTTCTCTTTGGGGGGAAGCTTGTGCTGGTTGAGCAGGGTGCCGTTGTTACTGCCCAGGTCTTGGATAAAGAATTGCTCCCCCGTATGGAGGATTTCCGCATGCGTGCGGGACACGGTGCGATCTTCCAAGACAATGAAGTTGGAGCGATTGCGCCCAATCTGGATGCAATCCTGGTCCATTTGGTAGCGCTCTTTTAATCCGGTTTTTTTATTCTTCAGTTGGAGAACTGGTCTAATATCCATTAGTATTTCCTTGCCTGACCTGTAGGGGCGCCATTTATGGCGCCCAGGGCGTGATGAATCACGCCCCTACATTAACACCCACCTAATTGAGAAAGCAATTTGTCCGCAATAGCTTTTTCCTCCGGCATCGTATCCCCGACTAGTTTTTTGAATTGGCATAGCCGTGCCGCGGCCTCGGTCTTGCGCCCGAGTTTTTGGTAAATCCGACCGAGATCATAGAGGCTCCTCAAATGATTGGGATCGGCCAAGAGGGCCTGTTCGAGCGCGCTGACGGCGTTGTTCAAGTCATCCAGGGCGGCATAAGCGGCCGCCAAGTTGTAGTAAGCCCCGACAAAATTCGGTTGAATCTTGGCCGCCTGCTGAAACGCCTTGACGGCCTCGGCATAGTTCCCCTGGCCTAGCTGGGTGTACCCGATGTCAAAATAGGCCTTGGCGTTTTGCGGATCGTTTTTTAACACATCCTGAAATAAGGCCAGGGCTTCTCCGTAACGCTTTTGATTCAGGAAGGACTCTCCCAAGGCGAGTTGATTCTTTTCCTTGCCTTGCGGCGGTTTCGCGCTGGCCTTGGCAAAACATTCGGCCGCCTTCGCGGCGTCGCCTTGCTCTTGGTAGAGTTCCCCCAAGCCTTTCCATGGGGTCAAGTCGGACGGGTTGGTCTCGATGGCCACCCGATAGCGCAAAATGGCCTTTTCCCACTCGCCCAATTTTCGATATGTGTCGGCTAGGTCTGTATGGGCATGGTAAAGGTGAGGGTCGATTTCCGTTGCCTTTTGCAACGCGCTGACCGCCTTCTTCCAGTTTTCTTTGGGATCATTTTCTTGCGAGGCCTTTTTGAGGTAAGTGATTCCCATATTGTAGTAGGCGTCCGGATAATTTTTATCGAGGGCGATGGCCTTTTTAAAATTATCGATGGCCTTGGAATAATCATCTGTCGCCAAGTAGACCGTCCCAAGATGGTTAAACGGGGAGGCCCACTTGGAATCAATCTTGACGGCCCGCCTGAGTGCCGCAATGGCCTCGGGGTAATGGCCTTGATACTTGTAAACGAGGCCCAGGTTGTTTTGGGCGTCGGCATATTTGGGGTCGACTTCGACCGCGGTTTTAAATTCCCACTCGGCCCTTTCCAAATCCTCCGCGGTGAGATATTTGACCCCCTGATTGTTGTGCGCCACCGCCACATCGAGCGGGATATGCTTGTCCTTGGCCTGGGCGGCATTCACACAAAAAATCAGTCCAATAGCCATCAACCAGAAACGAATACGCATAGGGCTCCTATGGATGACAAGAGGAGAGCTCCGAGATGGCATGCTCTTCTTGAGCTGTTGTGCTTGCGGCTTGCGGCAGCAAGTTGACCAAATGGCGATGGGCGATGAGATGCCCGGGTAAAATCGTAACCAATTTTTGTAACTCTGAGCTGGCTTCGGCGTTTTTTCCGGCCGCGAGCAGACTGTTGGATGATTCCTCCAAGACATAAGCCACTAAATATTTTTCAATAAGCGGGGCCTTGAGCTGCGTGACAAAGGGGTTGAGGGTGCGTGCCTTTTCCAATTCTTGTCTAGCCCGGGAGTAGGAAACGCGCTGATTTCCCGCGCCCGATATTCCTTGGAACAAGGCCTCGCTCACCAGGGCCTCCGCCAGACCCAGGTAGCCTGGGACGTAGTTGTAGTCCTGTCGAATGGCCTCTTCAAATTTGGCAATAGCCTTGGTGGTGGAACTTCGATCCCCCTCGAGCAATAAGAGGGAACCGGCAATGTAGAGGGGGAGCGTGGCCATGTTGCCGGAGGTGTTGAGAAACGGCCGGATTTTTTTGGCATCCAGTCCCACTCTTTTTTCAGCCTTGGACATTTCCTCCACGATACCGGTGAGCAGGTCATTGATTTGCTGAATGCCGGGGATTTCAATGGTGGCATTGATCCGCTTAAGTTCCTTGCCGGAAGACACCTCGATAAAAATGGTTTCTATTTGCAAGGGATCCGGGGCCTTGGGGCGGAACACCCGGCCGATCAAGAGGTGGGTGGCCCCCAAGCGTCGGGCCACGGTTAAGCCTTGGTCCGAATTGAAAGTGTCCTCCCACCAATCGGTGGCGGGGGGGATCACGGACATTTTTTTGCTAAGGCTCAGGTAGTCCCGTAGTAGCAAGGGGAGACCTGCCGCCAACCATCGGTCCGAGGGAAAATTTTTAGTGTTTTCGAAGGGCAGGATCAGCAGCGTTGCCTCCTTGGCGGGGGCGGGATTGTTGCGGGCCAGGATGGTCCCCCAGCAAGGTTCGGCGCCGGCGAAGCGCGGCAACAGCAGCAGACAAAAGATTAAGACTGATTTGAGTCGTGGCATCGTTCTTATTCATAACATCCTTTTGCGGGTTTGCCAACATCCACACACCACTTGCCTTTCGGCGTTAAGATCGAGTAAGTTATGGAATCCATGGCCTTTGACGACCGAACCGAAGTCCAAGCCCACTTCTCTCCTGAATTTCCCTGCTTGGAGATTGTCGCTGGTCCCAGGGCGGGGAGCCGTTTCCCGCTGCAAATGGGGAAAAACCTGCTGGGACGTTCCGCCGAAAACGACATCATTTTGGAAGACTCCAGTGTCTCGCGCAATCACGCCGCGGTGGAGCGCACCCCTCATACGGTTATTTTAACGGACAATGGCAGTCGCAATGGCACCAAGGTCAATGGGGATAAGATCGCGCAGCCGGTTCCCCTGGATCATGACGGGCGTTTTCGCATCGGGCTTTACGAGTTTCGCCTGCTCACCGCGGATGCCCCGCCGGCGGTCCCCACTTCCTCGGCGGATGTGCCGAAGGTGGAGGAACGTTCCGCACCGGTGATGGAGGTTCCTTCCCTGTCCACCCGTCGCATGAAGGGCGATGGGGAGAGTCTCCAGGCAAAAGAGGCCACGAAGCTGAATAAGGAACCGTTGGTTGAGCACCTCTCCGATGGAGATGTGATGGAGGAAATGATCGCACCCGAGGCGGCGTCTAAACCCAAGGTCAATAAGTGGCTGATCTATGTGTTGCTCGTGACTGTGCTGGGCACAGTGGGTTATTTTGGCAGAGGTCCGTTGTTGAAGATGTTCAAAAAGGGGAAGGCTCCTAAATTCGTTGCGAGTAAGTTGGAAAAAAATGACAAAAGGGTGCTGCCTGATTTGCCCCCCGATCTCAAAGATGGCGAGGAACCGCCTCCAGAAACTGCGGAGGGAGAGGGATTGCCGGTGACGGCACCTCCTGCCGCGGTGGCCACCACACCGACTCTCCCCGCCCCACCCACGGAAGCCCCGACGAATCCTGCCCCGGCGTCTGCGGCCCCGATCGTCCCTGACTTGCCGGCGACGGGCGAACAGCCTGTCTTCCTCGATTTTTCGGCCACGCCTCTGCCCGCGGATGTGTATTTTGGCGAAAGTTTGATTGGCACCACCCCGTTTCGGAGCAACACCAATCTGCGGATTGGCAAGACTTATGAGGCCAAGGCGCTTTTTAAATTGCCGGAATTAAATGAGACGATTGAAGAGCGGCTCCAGTTTGTCTTCCCGGAAGGGGCGAATGTCATCCCCATTCATTTTGCCGGCAAGATGGGGGTCTTTAAGGTGAGTCGTTTGCCGCGCGACGCCCAGCTCTATCTGGAAGGGTATTTTGAAAAAGATCCCTATAAACCCCGGCCCATCAAGTTTTCCGAAATTGTTTTTGGCAAACCCATTTATCTGCCCTTTGGGCGTTACCTTGTTGAGTTGCGGCGCAGCCGACAGCTGGGGACTTCCCAGACCTTTCTGGATGAGGTCGTTTATCACCGGGAATTTTTTGTGAATCAAGACCAGACGAATTATACGGTTGAGGTTAAAGATGAAGACCTGGCGCGCTTCCCGATTCAGATCACTTCGCTTCCCTCGGAGGCGAAGGTTTTTATTGATGAACAACCGGTCGGTGCGACGCCTTACTCGGGAGATTTTCCCGTTGGAGAGCATGTCCTCACGCTGAAACACGAGGGCTATTTTGATTATTCCCAGATTGTGAAGATGAACCTAAACACGCCTTATAGCACGGAGGTGCAGCTCAAGACCTCTGAGGCGGGAGAGTTGATCAACAAGGCGGTGGATCTGATCAAACAAGAGCGCCATTCCGAGGCCCTCCCGGTCTTGGTGGAATCGTTTTCAAAAAATCCCACGCCGCATGAGACCGCGCAAATTTCTTATTTGATCGGACTTTGCTACCTGAAACAAAAACAATACCCGGAGGCGACCAGTTATTTCACGAAGGCGGCACAGCACCCGGATTATCTCTACGCCGGCAAGCTGGGGTTGGCGACCTTGAGCCAAGAACAAGGCGATACCAATCGGGCCTTGAGTTTGTTGGTGGAGGTATTGCTCGGGGCCCAGGAGCCCAAGGTGAGGTCGGATGCGGGGCTGTTATTTCAAAAGGTCTCTCCGCTAAAATCGGTGCTTTATGTCACCAGTGACCCCGTGGGGGCGACGGTCCTGGTGAATGGGACCGACGTGCAACAGGTGACCCCGCTCATCCTCCATGACCTGGCGCTCGGGGCTTACCGGATCGAGGCGAAAAAAGACGGTTACCAAACCGTGGAACAAAAACTCAACCTCGGGGTGAGCGAGTTTCAACCGGTGCTGATCAAGTTGTTGCCGCAGGCTAAGTAGGTTCTGCTAGACTTCCCCCAAAAACTACGATAATATTCATACGTAATTTCAGAGACTTATACCATTTATGGCCAAAGAAAAAGGATCTGCAGCGCAACCGTCCGGTCCCTTCGCGAGTTACCCGTCTATCGAAAAACTCATTGATTCTGAGGACTTTACCTTGGTGAATCAGAATTTTACCCAGGCTTATGAGGCCCTCGAGAAGTTGAGTCGGGAGAGTGGTGGTTTGAAAAAAACGAAAGAGGCGAAGAAGGGCATGAAGGCCATTGAGCGGGTGATGGACCTGCTGCGCGAGCTGTTGAAGCTGAAATATCAGGCCTTGGAGGCGGCAAAGGCGCCCAAAAAAGGCTAGACGGAGTGGGGTCTCCACCCCCCTGGGAAAAAAATATGCGTGGGGACGCAACTCAACTCACCCCAGGTCACGATAATCTCTTTGGTGGCATAAAAAGCACCTCGGGAGGTCCGGGGGCTAGGGCGAAATGGCTGGCTAATCAAGGAGATTTTTATGGGGATCGTTGCGATAGATTCGAGTATGATGAGGGCCCAGAGCGGGGCGAGTGCCAAAAAAGGTTTCGGGGTGGATGATTTCTCCGCGACCATGATGGCGATTGCCCCAGCGGGTGCCGAGATAGCGGCCCAATCGGGCGGATCAGCAGCGGTGACCCATGCGGCGATTACCGGAGTGGCGGGGGCCTCACAGGCCTACGGTTATTCTGGACCTTATGGTGGTGCCGGTATATCTCCTGCCTCTTATCCAATTGAACCAGTACCTGGCACCACGCCGATCCCTGGCAGCCAGGGAGGAGCCTATTATGGATCTACCTCGAGTCAGTCTTTTCAAGAGGGGAGTGCCTTGCTCCAGGCGATGAATGATTCCAATATGAAGATGCTCACCTTGCAGTCGTCGGTGCAAGATTTGAACCGGGAGTTCACGGTGCTCTCCAACGTGTTGCAGAGCAAGCATCAGACCGAAATCAATGCCGTCAGAAACATGAGAGTCGGTTAATCCTCAAAGGAGGCAGGGTATGGTTCCCCTCGAACGCGAAGACCTGATCATCCTGATGGAGGGGGGCTACATCTACCTGGGGATGGGGCGGTTGGAAGAGGCGCGGGAGGTCTTTGAAGGGGTGGCGGTCCTGGCCCCCGAGAGCGAAGTCCCCCTGGTGGCGGTGGGCAGTGTTCATTTTGCGAGCAAGCGTTACGATCAGGCCGTCACCTTTTACAAAAAGGCCCTGACCCTCAAGCCGGAGAGCCCGTTTGCGCGGGCCTACTTAGGGGAGTCCCTGCTGTTTAAGGGAAAACGTGAAGAGGCCTTGGCCGAATTGGGTAAGGCCTCGATGTTGGATCCTCAAGGTAAATCGGGAGATTTTGCCCGTTCCTTAATAGATGCGGTGCGAAAGGGCATTGTACCCCCTGCGGCTCCCTAGTCATTTTATGAAAAAATATTTTTTTTATTTGCTGCTCGTGAGTTTGTCATTGACCTCCTGTAAATTTAAGGACCTGCATCATGGCCTGCAAGAAACCGATGCCGACGAGGTCTTGGTGTTGTTACATGAGCACGGTATTGAGGCCATCAAGGAGGCTGAGAAGGTCTCGGGGCAAGACACCGTTTGGAAGATTGAAGTCGAGGGCAAGAGTTTGGAGGCGGCGCGGCAACTTTTGGTGTCACACCATTTGCCCCGTCTTCCGGAGTTGGGGTTTTCCGGGGTTTACAAGGATAAGGGTCTCATCCCGACCCCGGATGAACAGCAGGCCCGTTTTCTCCTGGCTTTGAAGGGGGAGATTGTCAATTCCATCAAAAAAATTCCGGGGGTCGTGGATGCGGATGTGGTCCTGAATGTCCCGACGGAAAATGAGTTTTCTGAGTTTAATCCCGTGAAAAAACGCCCGACGGCCTCCGTAGTGATCCGCACACGCGGGGAAGAAGACATGACCATGTCGGTGACCGAGGCAAAAATTCAGCGGTTTGTTGCCAACTCGGTGCCGAACCTCGACCCGAACGACGTCGTGGTGATTGTCACTCGCATCCCCAATTCATCCGCTTATAATGCCGCGGTGGCAACGAATCAGGCGGCTGCAGCCCCCATGCCCTTATTGGAGTCACAGGCGGTCATGCCGGCCAATTGGATTGTGATCGGGGGCATGAAGATGGACGTGGCCTCGGTGAAAAAGTTTAAGACGTACATGGTGGGTCTGTTGTCACTCCTCCTCGTGGTCTCGGTCGGGCTGTTGCTGAGCCTGGTCCGGGTCAATCGGGTCAAGGCCCAGCTCCAGGGGGAGACGGTCGCCCTGGCTCCCTATGAGGGTGAGGGACAGGAGATGTTGGGTGGTGGTGGGGATCAGCCTGGGGTGGCTGGTACCTTTAATATGGGGAATAAATTGCGTCAGTAGCAACTGTGCCCTAGTGGGGCGCCGATAACAGGTTTATGGGGCGAGGAAATGTATGAATTTCACGACGGTAGATCCAAATCGCATCAAGCTGGAGGCCAGGACTTATAATCCTTTCGAGCCGAAGCCTCCGAAGAAGTCGTTTTTTGGGGGCATTATGAAGGCCTTGGGGGCGATTGCCGGGCCGGTTGGCTTTGCGATGACGCCCTTCTTTCCGCCAGCGGCCATTATGGGGGCGGCGGGGTATGGGATGCATGGATTGGGATCCCATTTGCAAAACAAGGCGGCGGCGCAGAATGCGGCCAATCCCGTGGTGCCCAATCCGGTCTACTATTTCCCAGGAATGCAGCCAGGGGCCTCCGGGGTGGCACCGGCCATGTACAGCAATGATGTGATGAATATTTTGACCCAAAAGCAGGGTTCGATGAACGAAATGACCCAAGCGGTCGGAGGCAAGTGACATGAGCGCTATTGATCCAAAAAGTCCCAGGTTGCGCATCGTGGGGGGAGCTGAAGAGCCTAGCGAGATTGCCTCCCCCTCATCCTCACCTTCTCCCCAAAGGGGAGCAGGGATCCACGATACAGCGGGTTTTGATGGGACGACTCGGCCTGATCAGCTATTGAGTGGTATGGCACCAAAAAATCAGGACCCAACGAGGGCATCCATGGCTCGCCTGCTCGGGGACATGATTGCCCAAGTAGGTACGAGTCAAAAAGTTGGGGGGAGAGAGTGGAGTCCTGATGTTGCCCGTTGCAAGGCCGATGCGGTTTTCTCAGCCCTGGCAGACCTGGTGCTAGATCGGGAGAATAGCTAGCCCCCTGATTGGAGACTCTCTTCCCCATGTCGTTCCCAGTTCGATAGTCTCTTCACTTCTCTGTCAATCTAACTCATTAAAAAATAAAGATATTTTAGTATTGTGCTTCCATGAGAATTTGGCATAAGACCTGCAAAACAAGGGACTGAAGCGGTTATTCGTTACCTAAGGAGACAAACATGGGCCTTCCAGGTTTTGCCAAGAAAAAGAAAGACCAGAAAGCACCCAGCCAAGTTGCCAAGACACCGGCGCCGGCTCCGCTCAGTCGCAAGGAACAAAAAGAAATCGAGAAGCGTAACACCCTGATGGAGCAGTATCTGCCCTATGCTTCTTCCATCGCCGGCCGGGTGATGAAGACCCTCTCTTCGGCGGTCGATTTTGATGATGTTATGTGTAACGCCCGAATGGGTTTGTTAGAAGCCACCCGTAAGTTTGATGCGTCCCTGAATGTTGATTTTAAGACTTTCGCCTATTACCGCATCAAGGGGGCCATTTACGACGGACTGCGCAAGACGGGCTGGATCCCTCGCTCCCTTTATGCCCGGATCAAGTTTGAACAAGCGACCAACGAATACCTGCAATACATGTCGGAGCGGAACAGTGCCACGGCGGTTGCCGCCCGCGATGAGTTGACGGAAGTTTTTGACACCGTCAATTCCTTGGCCTCCATTTATGTGATCTCGCTCGACGCCTCAGAAGAGGGGACGATGGAGATTGAGGACAAGAGTAACAAGGATGTCGAACAGTCGGCGGAGTTTCAGCAGGTCAAGCAGCATATGAAAGAGGCCATTGAATCTCTGGACGAGAAGGAACGTAAATTGGTCAAGATGTACTATTTCCAAAATAAGACCCTCGAAGAAGCCGGTGCGGAATTGGGTCTTTCCAAATCTTGGACGTCTCGCTTGCATGCCCGTGCCCTAGAAGTCCTGTTCAAGAAAATTAATGTCAAGATTCGCAGTGAAGGCGGCACTGAAGTGGAAGAAGTCGAAACCGAGGAAGAGGGAGAGTAACATGTCGGAATTAGCCTCAGTAGTTGCCCAAAATTTGCAGAAAACGGCGGAGTCCTCGGCATCGGCCCAACCGATTAGCAATGGGGAGTCTTCCGAATTTGCCAAAATTTTTGATGAAAAATTGCAGACGGGGCAGCAATCGAGCCAGGCGATGTTGGAAAGTTTTGGCATGACACCAGGACAGAACGCCATTCAAGCGATCCCAGCCGGGGATATCGCTTTGAATGCCGATCAAATGTCGAGCAGCGTGTCTCCGACGGGGTCTTCCAAGATTTCCTCGTTTTTAACGAATGTGAATCGCGGTCAGTTGCAGATGGAGGGGATCATCGAGATGGCCACCTCCGGCAAAAAGTTTTCCCCACCCGAGCTGCTGGCCCTCCAGGCGGGGGTTTACCAAATTGCCCAAGAAATGGAATTGACCAGCAAGGCCTTTGAGCAGGTCAACAATGCCCATAAAACTGTTTGGAATACCAACTTTCAGGGGTAAAATGACGGGTACAACTCATGGCGACCATTCAACAACAGGTTTTGGCGAATCTCTGTGTGATGGCGGGAGAAAAGCGCAAACGGCTTTTTGAGTATGTGACCCCGGAATACCGGGATGTGGTGACCCTGTTGGCAAAACGCTGGCAGGGGGAAGGTCGAGAGCAGGCCATTGCCCGTATTCAACAGCTGGTTCGGCTCGAAAATTTTTCCCTGCTTCGGGAGATTCATCCCGGCTGGTTTCTGGAAAAAATGGGACAGGCTCCGCGTATTTTAAGTGCGCTTAAAAACTATCTTTCTGAGGAACAAAACGAATATTTGTCACATCATCTGTCTCCTGCGGATCGTGTCTCGTTTCATCAAACGGCTGAGCTAGATCCTGCCCTACGTGACCAGATTCGTGCGTTGACAGAAGCCAGGCTGGGGGTGAGCGGCCCGATCCGCGTGAGTGGCGAATTCTGCTTGCAGCATTTGATCCTTATGAAGGGGCCGGACTTGAGAACACTCTATCGCGAGTTGGGGTTGATGGAAATCGCCAAGGCCTTTTCGGATGTTGACCCTAAAGTCCTCAAGACTTTTCTGTCGCGGTTTTCGGTAACCACGGTGCAGGAGATTCGGTGGCGTTTGGAACATGCGTCCGCCGTAAGCTCAAAAGAACGGACCCAGGCCCAGGCCCAATTGGTGTCCCTCTCGTTGAGCCCCGTCCCGACGGAACGTTTTTTTGATGAAATCGGGTGTTCCGTTTTGGCCCGAGCGATTGCTCCGGCGGAACGGGAGGCCTTTGAAATCATCCCCCTGCGCATGAAGCCCGAAGACGGGTATCGCTTTAAACGCATGATGAATGAGAACGTCATTCATCCCGATGAAGTGGTGCGCGCCCAACAACAGGTTCTCAAGGCTGTGATGGATTTGGCGGAGCAGGGAAGTATTCAAAAGTTTTGGCGGCAGCAGGAAGAACTTACCGTGGATGAGATAGGGGCTAATTTATGACGCATAATATTTTAAAAGGGATGGATTTGACCGAGTCCGGAGCGCGACGTTCCGACGAACTGGAATTTTCGGCAACGGCGCACGGGGGGTTGGTCAAGCGCGAGGTCTTGGACGCCCATCTGGAGTCCCGTGATATCCTCAACCGTGCCAGGGAAGAGGCCCGGAAGATTAAGGAGCAGACGGAGCAAACCTTGGCCCGCGCGGAACAGGAAAGGGAAGAACAGCGGCAACTTGGTTTTGCGGAAGGCCATCAGGAAGGGCTGGATGAATTGACCGAAAAAGTTTTTGAACTCGAGGGTGTCCGAGAAGAGATGTTGGCCAAGAGCGAAGGGGACATGGTTCAGATGGTGATGGAGATTGCCGAAAAGGTGATTGGCAAGGAATTGAAACGCGGGGCGATTGTCTCCATTGTGAAAAAGTCGATTCAAGAATCCGTGGGCCAAAAAGTGGTCATCCATGTGCACCCGGCGGATTTAGCGGTGTTAAAGAAAAAAGAAAAAGAATTATTGAAGGTTTTGGAAGGACGTCAAGGTATGACCCTGCGAGCGGATGAGACCCTGATCCCCGGGGGCTGTATGATTGAGACCGAGGTGGGGACGATTGATGCTCGTTTAGAAGTTCAAATTGGTGCGATTCGCAAGGCCCTAAGATTGCCCACCACGATGTCGCCGGAACTGGCTCATCCGATAGGGCCGACGCAGGACGAATGCGATGAAGGCCCTCGCGTAATCCCTCCGGATGAGATAGAATCGGGGGTGTGAGGTGGACTCCGTGTTGGATCTGAAGAAATACCAAAAATCAGTCGCCCAGACGGTGACCCATAAGGTCAAGGGTAAGGTCACGGAGTTGATTGGTTTGGTGGCGCGTGCCGTTGTTCCCGGTGTCAAGGTGGGCGAGCTTTGCCTGATAGAGACGGGCGGTGGCGATGGTCCCATCAAGGCTGAAGTTGTTGGATTTAAAGATAACGAAGTGTTGCTCATGCCGCTTGGCAATCTCGAAGGGATCGCCCCTGGGAGCGAGGTGGTCCCGACCGGTGATTGTTTAAAGGTTGGTGTGGGGCCACAATTGTTAGGGCGTATCTTAGATGGATTGGGAGATCCTCTTGATGCCGACACCAACGGTCCCTTGTCATTTGACATTTTTTATCCCGTTCATGCCAGTCCCCCCGATCCCCTGAAACGCCAAAGGGTATTGAGTCCCATTTCCATTGGGGTCAAGGCCATTGATGCGTCCCTGACGATTGGCGAAGGCCAACGTGTCGGTTTGTTTGCCGCGGCCGGTGTGGGCAAGAGTACCTTGATGGGCATGATTGCGCGTCACGCGAGTTCCGATGTCAACGTGATTGGCCTAATTGGGGAGCGCGGTCGCGAGGTGCGCGATTTTTTGGAACAAGATTTGGGAGAAGAAGGATTGAAGCGTTCTGTGATCGTGGTGGCGACCTCGGACCAGCCTTCGCTGGTGAGGGCCAAGGCGGCCTACGTGGCGACCGCCATTGCGGAATATTTTCGGGATCAGGGACAAAAAGTTTTTTTGATGATGGATTCAGTCACGCGTTTTGCGCGAGCCTTGCGTGAGATAGGCCTGGCGGTCGGCGAGCCGCCCGCTCGGCAAGGGTATACGCCCTCGGTTTTTTCCACCTTGCCGCGGCTGCTCGAACGTTCCGGAAATTCTGACAAGGGATCGATCACCGCTTTTTATACCGTGTTGGTGGCGGGCGATGACATGAATGAGCCGGTCGCTGATGAGACCCGTTCGATTCTCGATGGCCACATCATTCTTTCCCGTGATTTGGCGGCCCGTGACCATTACCCAGCCATTGATGTCTCCCAAAGCATCAGCCGTGTCATGAGTAACATTGTGGAACCGGAGCACCTTCAGGCCTCGCAAAAGATGCGCGAGGTCATCGCCTCTTATGAAAAGGAACGTGATCTGATCTTGATTGGAGCCTATGAATCCGGCAGTGATCCCAAGGTGGATTACGCCATTGAGAAGATTGAAGAGGTGAATAATTTTTTGAAACAGGGAGTGGATGACCGGGTGGATCTGGAGGATACGGTGGAGCAATTGAAGGGTATCTTTGGGTAATGAAACAAAAATATCGTCTTCAACCCCTGCTGCAAATCAAAGAACGGGCCCGGCAGCGGGCCGAGATCCTGTTGGCGAAGGCGATTGCGCGCTTAGAGCGGGAGAAGAAGCAGCTCAAGAAGTTGGAGGAAGAGAAGCAGAAGATCATCGCGCGACGCAAAGAAGTGCGACGCGAGTTGCACGAAAAAATGCTATCGGGGAACGCGCAGGCGCGGGATAGCCAGATTCGGGGCAATTATTTGCAACGTCTGGAAGAAGACCAGAAGAAGAAGGAAACCGAGATCGAGGCGCAAAAAAAGTTGATTGAAGAGTGTGAGGTGCAGGTCAAGCGGTCCCGGCGGGATTACATTGATGCCGCCAAGGAGTTGCGCATCATGGAGAAGCACAAGGAGTTGTGGCGCAAAAAATTGGACCTGGAGTTGTCGCGTCAGGAAGAGAAGGAAATGGATGAACTGGGGAATGTGATTTTTCAGTTAAAACAAATGTAATGTAGGGGTGACCCGGCGGGTCGCCCTGGGCGGATGATGCTATGGCGGACAAGATTCCAGAAAAACCTCGTGAGATCCACCGTCCGGCCGCACCGGTAGTTTACGTGCCCAAGGGCAATGTGTCTTCGGGAAACACACCTCAGAAATCGTTTCAGGGGTACATGGATCAGGTGCGTGATGGGGGCCAGCAGACGCGCAGCACCGATGCCCCTCCAAAGCCAGTGACCTCCCATGACGAACATCGTGAAGGAACCAAGGATGAGAGTTACAAAAAAAATCGCGAGCATGAAATGGAGCGTGATGAAAAAGGCAATATTCGAAACTCCCGTGATGGCGACAGCGGGCTTCATGCCAAGCTTGCGGAAAAAAAGGTGATGGCCCGTCATGCCCTCTCTCAAGGCGGTCATCAGGGACAAGATAAGGGATCTGGCAAAGGGGGACACCAGTCTGGACGCGAACAACCTAAAAATTTTGCGGGGTTGCTTCGGTCCAAAGCGGTTTCGGGTCAGGAGAAGCTAGGTAAGGCAGATAAAGCCGTTGCCACTTTTTCTTTGACGACGTTGAAAAAAATGGAACTGGCCAACGAACAACTTCAGGTGATGCCCAAGGGGCTAAGCAAACAAGCCATGGACCAAATTGTGCAGTATGTGCGTTTGATGACCCGTGTGGATGGACAGAAGGAGATGGAAATTTCGTTACATGAAAAAGTCTTTCAAGGGCTTAAATTGAGAGTCACCCTGATACAGGGAAAAATTGAGGCGACCTTTCTTACCCAGTCGGTTGACGTCCAAAAGTTTTTCCAGTCTCAAACGGGGGAGATTCGCGAGGCTCTTTCCAAAAAAGGTATTGCTATCAATGGGTTAAGTGTTAAAATGAATGCCTAAATGCCCATCCCCTTTGTTTTTAAAAATCTCCCGCGCGTGACCCGATCCGAAAACGAGTTATTGGGCGCCCTCCGGGCATTGTGGCAACGGATTGGTTTCGCCCAGAACTTTACGCCCCGTTTAGAGCAGATGATTGCGAAGAATGTGGGATTGCCCTGTGCGATTCAGCTCGATCGACTCATGACGACGGAGATAGGCGAGTTGATGGCGGGAGGGGCTGCGGAAGGGGCCTATCTACTGATTGGCTTGACGCCGATGAGTCAGAAGGTTTTTGCGGAGGTGGATCTTTATTTGGCCCACAGTTTGGTAGATCGCCTGCTCGGAGGGACGGGGGAGGCAAGCGGAGGTTTTGCGTCGCTGACCGAAGTCGAATCGGGCGTGCTCTCTTATTTAATCCTCAAGATTTTATCCCAACTGCACGAGGCGGGGGGGAGTGAGAAGCGACTCCATTTTCGTTTGGAAGAGGTGGCGCGCACTTGGCGCGGTTGGGAAAAATTCATGACGCCGGGGGAGCGGGCCGTTGCCCTTATTTTGAGTGTGGTGATTGGGCCGAAACGCGGGTATGTTAAATTGCTGTTGCCCCAGGCCCTTATTCAAAAAGGTTTTATTGAGGCTTTTAGCGGCTTGAAGGCCCCGGAGTCGCCCGAGGCGGGGGGCGATTGGGTGGAACGTTTTGGTTGGGTGCAGACGCGGCTTTGGGGTGAGGTGGGGCGGACGACCTTATCGGGAAAAGAATTGCGCGGGTTGGCAAAGGGCGATGTCCTGCTGCTGGATAAGACCGAGGCTTTTTTGCAGGAAGAACAATTGTCCGGAAATCTTGTCTTACATGCGGATCGCGGCCAGCAGTCCTGGAGAGGTAAAATTATTTCGGTGGGCAAACATATTGAGGTATCTTTATGTCCGTGAATGAAAAAGACCCTTACTTAGAAGAATTGGATTCCATGACGGCCTTCGATGAACCGACTAAAGTCGATTTGATGCCCGCGAAGCCGATAGAGGAGCCCATGGAAGAACCTTTGGCGGTGGATCAAATCGTCCCTCCGGAACCGGTCTTGCCTAAAAAGGAACGTCGTTCCAAAAAATTGGTCGAGGAGTTTACCGCGGATGTCCCTTTGCAAGTGGTGGCTGTGTTGGGGAGTCGGGAGTTAACACTTCAGCAGTTGGCCTCGTTGCAAACAGGCGAGGTGATGGAATTGGGTTGTGCCCCCAACCAGATTATCGATTTGACGGTGAATAGTCGTACCGTGGCGCGGGGCGAATTGGTGGAAATTGAAGGCAAGCTTGGGGTCAGAATCCTGAAGGTCATCTAAGGGGCTTTGCTTATGACAGCGACGACACCGGATTTTTTATGGTTGTTCATCCGGATGGTTATTGGATTGGTTGTTGTCCTGGGGCTGGCGCTCTTGCTGATTCGTTATGTGTTGCCCAAGGCTCGTTGGGGCAAGAATAGCAAAACAGGCTGGGCTGGGGTGATCGGGCGCGTCATGCTGGAGCCGCGCAAAGGGCTCTACCTGGTGAAGATTGTCGGGCGCTATTTTGTCTTGGGTTCCACCGATCAAAATCTTTCTTTGATTTCAGAATTGACCCAGGAAGAAGGGGAAAAAATTGAGAATACGTAATGGGTTGATCGCCTGCTTTCTGTTAGCGACCCACACCGCATGGGCGCAGTCGGTCAATGTCCCGGGGCTGACGGGCATGACGGGGGAACAGGCGGTGTCGCGTCCCTTGTTGTTGCTCCTCATCTTGGCCTCACTCTCGTTGCTTCCCTTTATCATCATGATGACCACGGCCTTTGTGAAGGTGGCGGTGGTGTTGGCGATGGTGCGCAATGCGATCGGGACCCAACAAATTCCGCCTAACCCCATCATCACGGGACTGGCCATGATTTTGACGATTTACATCATGATCCCGGTGGGCCTGGATATTTATCGCTCGGCCGGCCAGACGATCAACCAGGGGAGCAGCCAGCCGGTCTTGTCTCAGGTGACGGTCAATCTGATGTTGGAGGCCGCCAAACAAGCACGCGAACCGGTCCGGGCCTTTTTGGAAAAAAACGGCCATGCCAAGGAAAAGGCGCTATTCTTTAATTTGGCGAAGAAGATGCGTCATGAGGAAGACCGGGAGCAGGTGCAAGAAAACGATTTTACCATCCTGATTCCGGCCTTCGTGATTTCGGAACTCAAGGAGGCCTTTCAGATTGGGTTCATTCTCTTTTTGCCCTTTCTCGTGATCGATATTGTGGTGACCAATATCTTGCTCGCCCTCGGGATGTTTCAAATTTCGCCGATCACGATCTCATTGCCGTTTAAATTGTTGTTGTTTGTCTTGGTGGATGGGTGGCATTTGATCGCCAAGGGATTGATATTGGGGTACATCTGATTTTGTAGGGGCGTATTGCGATACGCCCCTACAGGGGATCAAAATTTATGGAAGCCTATTTAGTCTCAATCGCCAAACAGGCCCTCTACCTAACGCTGATCCTGAGCGCTCCTCCGGTGGTGGCCTCGATGACTGTCGGGTTGATGGTCAGTTTATTTCAAGCCACGACCCAGGTTCAGGAGCAGACGCTGACTTTTGTACCAAAACTTGTTGCCGTGATCGTGACCTTGGCCCTGTTGGGACCGTGGGTGATGATTCAGATGGTGAATTTTACCAACTCGCTGTTTGATTCGTTTCCGTTGTACGTGAAATAATCACACAACCATGCAACAAACCCTTGCTTCAATTGGCATCAACATTGACTGGTCCTTCAGCCTGACGGTGGGGGGCTTGATCATGACCCGTCTGGTCTTGATGGTGGCCACGATGCCATTTTTAGTCGGGAAGCCCGTCCCGGCACAGGTCAAGATGGGACTGATACTCGCCCTGTTGCTTTTTTTATACCCTTATCTCGCCCCGGAAAACAAAGCGGCCCTGCCTCGTGAGCCGCTCACTCTTTTTATGCTGTTTCTCAAGGAGGCCGGCATCGGTTTGACGATTGGCATGGCCGCCGCCATTGTGTTTCACGGCTTTCAGGCGGCGGGGAGCGTGGTGGACAACCAACGCGGGGCGGCCCAGGCCCGTCTGCTGATCCCGTCCTTGGGCGAGCAGGCCTCCATCTTTGGTAATTTTGAATATCAGTTGGGGTTGGTGGTGTTTCTTTGTCTGGATGGCCATGTGATGTTTTTGAAGGCCATCATCGATAGCTATGATTATTTGCCGCTGCTCAGTTTTCCCGCGGGACGGACGGATATGATCGACATGGTGGGCTTTTTTATCCAGTTGACCGGTCAGGTTTTGCTGCTGTCCGTGCAATTGGCGGCCCCGGTCCTAATCTCCATTTTTATTGCGGACATGGTGTTGGGGATCGTGAGTAAGACGGCCCCCTCGGTGAATGTCTGGGAATTGAGCTTTGCGGTCAAGGGCGTGGTGGGGGTTTTGGTGGTGTTTCTCTCGATCGGTTTGATCGTGACCCAGATGGAAAAATTGTCGTTGGGGATGGTGACGGATGTAACGCGGCTTTTGCGGTTGATCGCAACGCCGTAGGGGCGTATTGCAATACGCCCCTACAGGACCGGCGTGACTTCCCTTTTATTTTGTTTTACATCCCTCCCTATGTTTCCACCACAAGCGCGTGAAAATTGGCGTCCCATTTTGTTGCTGTTTCTCATCTGTCTCCTGACGCGTCTCCCCAGTCTTTACACACCGATCATCGACATCGATGAGTCCATCTTTGCGATCTGTGGCGAAACGATTCGGCAAGGGGGCAAGCTCTACCTGGATTGCGCGGATCACCAGCCTCCGGGGATCTATTGGATGTTCGGGACGATTTTTTCCCTGTTTGGCGCCAACAATATGTTGGCCGTGCATGCGTTGACCCTCTTGATCGTTTTCTTCACGGCCTTGGCGTTGTGGTGGATTTTGGGGGGGCGCGCCGGATTTTGGTCAGCCCTGTTTTACGTCTTGTTCAGCACCACCCATATCCCAAAATATATCTCGACTAATATTGAGATCATCGCGAATCTTCCGTTGGTGTTGGCATTTGGCCTCGTCTTGCAGGTGCGTCCTAAATGGATGGATCTCCGTCATCTCTTGGCCGGCGCCTTGGCGGCGGTGGCCGTGCTGTTAAAATATCAGGTGCTCATCTTATTGGGCCCCGTTGTGTTATTTCTCCTCATGACCCCGCGCCGTTTTTTCCTGCTCCTCACGGGCGGCGTGTTGGCGACGGGCGGGGCGATGCTCCTGTTGCATTGGAACGGCACCCTCACGGCCTTCTACACCGAGACGCTGGTGCGCGGCTGGAACTACGCCACCCTGGGCGGGGCGACCATCTCCTTTTGGAAAAATTTGGTCACACGGATGGGGTTGACGGTGGGATTTTTCTCGTGGCTCTGGTGGTTTGCCGGACGGGGGATTGTTGACGGTTTCCGTGCCTGCCCGGAATGGGCGGCCACGGGGGGCCGCCCCTACAGGCCCTGGATCATTCTCCTGTGGCTGCTCGGAAGTTTTCTCGCGGTCCTGGCCGGGGCGCGTTTTTATCCGCACTATTTTATCTTGATGTTGCCGCCGCTGTGTTTGTTGGCGGGGGCACCAGCGGCCCATTTTTGGCGTCGCAGTGAAGCCCCGCCTGTAACGGCAGAGGTGATCCCTGGAGGGACCGAGGACCTGTCCGACGTAGCCATTGGTAAATCAATTTTCTCCCGAGGGAGCGGGGGCAGGGGCCCTGCGACCGGAGGGTCATGGAGACAGTGGGGCGAGGAGTTCCGCAGGGCCCGGAAGGGATTACCTCTGCCGTTACACTCGGCTTACTTTTTGATGTTGATCTTATGGGGGGTATTTTTTTTGCTACCTAGAGTAAATTTTCAACGCAGCTATCAATGGTTCTACCAAAATCACGCCAACCTCGATGCCGGTACGGAGCCCATGTTGCATGAAGATGTCTATCGGTCTGTTGGGGAGTATATCGAGCAGCATTCGGTTCCCAGTGATCGCATCGTCGTCTGGGGTTTTTCGACCCCGATCTACTTTTTTGCCAACCGACTTTCCGCCTCACGCGAGATCTGGTCCGATGACCTGACCGGCCGTGTCCCCGGTTCGCCCCGGGCCTGGCAGGCTGATTTTGACACCACCCCCTACATCCGCCCAGGCAGCTGGCAAAGCTTCCTCCAAGAGTTGCAACAAAACCGCCCCCTCTGGTTCGTCGATACCGCCACCGCCAGCCTCAATTACTACGGCAAATACCCCATCCAAAAATACCCCCCCCTGTGGGAGTTTCTGCAGGCACACTACGCCCCAGAGCTCACTATCTCTGGTGTGCAGCTGTATCGGTTAAAATAAAGACTTGATTCATAAAGGGTATTTTGATAACGCATTGAGTCATGAGTGGTCTTCCCTGTAGCGCAATGCGTCATGTAGCCTTGGCCTTGGCTATCCCGAATGAGTTGCTAGGCGAGCTATCTGCGAGGCAAACTGCGGGTTGGGTGGGGGCGCGGTTGGGGCTTCTCGAGCGCCATATAGATGTCACCTCCATTCGCGCGAGGCTTGCTCATTCGGAGGGACCTTGTCCCAATGCCATCTCCTGTCTGGCCGATTTGGTGAGTTCCCCGCATGCGCGGGAGGATCTTGAGGTATGGCAGGATCGATTACGACAGGGGCAGGAATTTTTGGGAAGGCTCGGCTGTGAGGGATCAAAAATAGAGCAGGCCGCTTATTTCCGGGTGGTGCATGGGCATGTCGTGAAACGCCGTATCGCCTTTGATTGGAGTCGTACTTTGGTAGATATCTCAAAGCCTTACACGGGAGTTCAGGGCTTGCTTATTGGCCTTTGGGCGACTCATTGCCTACTGTCTGTTTATTCCGATCATGGTGGCAGGAGTGGCCGTTTTGCGGAAGTGTTTGGAGAATATCCCGCTTTTCAGTTGGCGTTTCAAGTATTTACTCCAGACCTGATTCCCCAGCGTGTCGACCCGAAGCACATTGAAGATTGTTCCGCGGTCATGCATTCGGATAAGAGAATGAAGTTAGTGATGGAGAGGGTTAGATCGAAGCTCGGTGACCTTGGTTCAATCGAAGGATTGCTCTTTGAAGCGAAGTTACCGCTTCTCGCAGCCCCCTTTGAAGTTTTGGTGGATGACTCTCTTGTACAGCAACAAAGGCTTGAGAATGCCGGTTTTGGCCGGTGTTGTGTGGTGGTGGACCCACCTGTTAACATGGATTCCCCAGTCTCCCATGGATGTAACCTTTACGCCGCATTGGATCGTTATTTTTCAGGCCCTCCTCCAGTCATGACCCCCGCTGCACGGCGGTGGGTGCAACCGAACGCCACAAGCTGACCCACGCCGGCTCCTCTTGTGGCTCAAGGGCGGGTTCGTATCGGATCATCTTTTGCAATTTCCAACCCGCGGCGCTGGCCTCACGGGTAGCGATGTCCCACTCCTCCGACCAATGATTGGTCATCAACATCCATCCACCAGTAGCCGTATTAGCAAAGACCTGGGCAAAAAGTTGGGCCGGTTGCAGGCAGGCGAGGGGTAATTGCCAGCGGAGCAGCGGTTCCGCGGTCACAAACGGATAGAGCATTGTGATGCCATCGCAGGGAAGTTTCTGTTGGAGATAATCTCCGGTCAGATAACGAAAGTGCGGCAGGTCACGGAGATAAAATTGTGCATAGCTGGCCCGGGTGTGGCCATCTTGGTATAGTTGGTAGGCATCAATCTCCACCCCAGTCAATTGTTTGGGGTGTAAGAAGGCCTCCAGTACCTCAGCATAGACAAAATTCTTTGACCCCACATCCACGACAACTTGATTGGGTGTTGGCACCCAATGGGCACTGAATTGATCCAAGAGGTCGAGCAGGGTGTAGTTGTCCCGGGTGTTGGTCTCGTTAAAGCGCGAGGCAAAATCAATCCGGTATTTTTCCTGCAGTGTCGTGATCCGTTTTTTCTGGGCAGGGGAGAGAGAGGGCAGATTTTTGCTGGGTGTCTCGCGGTAGTTGTGCCGGCTGATGCGCAGCGCGTTGCGCAGTTTAAAAAACAGCGGATTGAGAATACGGTGGAGCCAGAGATTGGGACCCATGTCTCTTCCATGACGGATCTGGTCTTTTTGCGCAATAGGCAACCTTTCTGGCTGCTTGACGATGATGAGATTTAAAGGAAGCCGATATGATGATTGAACCCAATAGGCTCAGCTTTATCGAACATGTCTTGCGCAGAATGCCGCTACGAACCGACACACCTCTTGCGGATCGGTCACCCAAATTGTTGGGTAGCCCACCGCAACCGGGTTATGCCGTCTCTCCACTGGCCTATGCGGCCTACATCAACTTACGGGGATTGGTGGGCATTCATGATCTAAGTTCGTGGGCATCAATGCTCGTGAGGGTTCTGCATACCAAGAAGGGGATTCGACCGAATGATACCTTGGTCGAGACCGCCGGTCTGATTTTTTGTGGAGAAAGTGCCACGGGCAGTAAGATGACCAGCATGGTTCTGGGCCGGCAGGATATGGGCCCTTATCGCGAGGCTGATCTGCCCGAATTATTGGTCCTCGAACCATTGGATGCCCCCTCCCTGGCAGGCCTTGCCGCGTTACAGGTACTGTATGCCGAATCAAACGACACCCCGCTGCAGCATACGAGATACGAATTAGTAGCAGGTCATTCCAGCCTATTTCGCCGTGTTTCTGTACCGGGTACATATGTAAATACCTGATTTTAAAAGATAATTATAGTTATCTCATACATCTCCGGTACCCTCTGAAAAATCTTGTAAAAATACGCAACAATTACTAGGGATTGCCGATACTCACTATACGAGGAATTGAGCTATGGAATTTTGGGGGTTTGAAAATTGTGGGCGGTTCGTAGGGGAGGCGTTTGCCACCAATAGAATTGGTGATGTTCCTCGTCCACCAGTGCGAATCGATAAAGTGGGTGGTGGTGTTACACAACAGCCTCCGACAGTCGGCAAACCTGGGTTTCAATCCGGATTAAATCCAGGGCAGTCCTTACAAAAATTATCTCCAGAACAAGTGGCATTGTTGGGACCGGCATTACTTAAAATTCTCCAACCCGGGATCAGTGAAACATTACAGCTTGGCACAAATAACTTAACTGGCTTGTTAGGTTCGCCCGTTTTGTCGGGCGGTACTCAGGTTGTGAATGTGAGCGAACTGGTGACGCAGGTATTGACCCTTTTGGTTTCAGGCGGAAGTTTCTCAGCTTTAGAACATACGGCAGAACATGCTGCAGTCGTGACCACAACTCATGAATCACCGACAACATCCCAAGCGGCTCCAGTAACTGCGATGGAACATGCGGTGGCTCTCCTATCTGCTGCGTCCGCTCCGGCAGCGAATACGAATCAGGAATCGCCAGATATCTCCCAGGGTCATACGGTTGTCTCTCCTGAGCATGCAGAACTTAGCGCTGTTGCCAGTCTCCTGTCGGGAATGGCGGCCAATGTGGATGTTGAACAACCCTCTCAATTGCTTTTTGCGTCTCCCATTATGGCCCCTGAGGTTGTGTTGCGCACCCACTTGGAGACCTTGCTGGGCCTGACCTCGAGTTCCGAGGGGTCACTCTCCGTGGCGTTGGAATTAGTCCAGTTGGCGCAAAGTGTGCGTGCCTTATCGGCCTCCGGAGAATTGTCTCTCGTGTTGCCCTTATTGGGGCAATGTCAGGACCATGCTGAATTTCAACAGTTGAATACGGTCCTGGCGCGCTTTGTCGGCCTGCGTCCGGGCGGACATTTTCAGGTGGTGCAGCAATTGATTGAGCAGGCCCCAGAATCGGTGCAAGAATTTTCCCAGTTGGTGGCCCAGGTGGCGGTGAGTGAGACTCAGCCCGCGGCGCTTGTGGCAGTCAGCGAGTCCCCTTTGACGCTCTTTCACGAGGCTTCGGTTGTTCCGGCTCAGGTGGTGTCAACATCAGCGCTGGTCCCAGCGGCTCCTCAGGCTCCATCAAAGACTCAGTCATCCACTCGATTGGCCGCAGAGACTTCTTTGGTCCGCCGCGTCGGAGTTCCTCTGGCCGAGTTTTTAACCGCATTACCCCGTCTGGGTGTCACCGGGGCAGCTGCCCGTGAAATACGAAGTTTTGTCATGCAATTGTCCTCATCGTCCAAGCAACCGGTTTCAGCCCAACAGATGACGCACTTTGTGACCCGATTGTTGACCTTGCCAACGGTGCAAACCAAGCCGATGATTTCGATGTTGTTGAAGGCCTTGTACGATCGTAATCCTAAAACTCGTTTGTTACTTGTTACCCTGTTGCGAGAATTGGCCAAGAAGGCTGATCTGAAACAATTTGCCATGGAACATGCCGAGACCCTGAAGACCTTGGCCCGCACGCGCGTTTCTGTTCGCACTCCTGATCCACGTCTGGTCGCCGTGAGAGGCGAGGCCCTGGCCCTGCTCTTGGATATGGGACAGCGCCAAGGGAAGAGTCATGAGGAGATGTTGGCCTTGTTAAATGATGTTGAATTGGTGCCAACCTTGCACCTTCTGTTGTCGAGTGATTCGACCGAGAATATTTTACAGGGCCTGAAGCTCCTGACCCAGGCCTGGTCCTTTTTGGAGCCAAAGGTCCAGGAGCGGTTTGCCGGGCAGGTTTTGGGGCTGGCCCTGGAAGATTCGGATGACCGAGTCGTGACGGGTTCCCTAGGTACCTTGCTGAACCACTACCGGGATCTGGGTGCGGATGTGCAACGTAAGTTGCTGAAAAGAGAGCTCTATTTAGATTTAATCAGGGCCAACTCGAATCGTTATAGCCGCGGGGCCAATCACTACGCCCGGGCGAGTTGAGAAAAAAATGAAAAAAGTGACGATTTTTAATTTTGTAAGCAACAATGGTTCCCTCGGGGGCCGATACTAGATTTATAGGGAAGGGATCTTTATGGCATTAGACAAAGTAAATGGCAGTCGACCGGTAGTTCCAGCGCAAGGGGTGGGTGTTGCCGCCAAGAAGGAAGTGGCAAAGCGGATTGATGCTTTTGCCCGAGTGGCTGGTGGCAAGGGTCATCTTTTTGCCGGGACATCGGCTGGCGGCATCCTGGGGCGCAGTCTGGGCAGCTTTGGGCTAAGTGCCAATCCCCGTGCGGCCGCCCTGTTGAATGAGGTGGCGACCAGTGATCTTTCCACCCTCCAGGCCAATCGTGCCGGGATTGTGACGGGTATTGAGAATCTAGCCCGGGGGTTATCATGATTAACAATATTGCCGATGTGGTGCAAAAGTATCCCAAACTCGATTTTCTCCTCTCCCCGCAATTCCAGTCTCTTCCCCCGGAGAAGCAGAAGTTTTTGCTCGACTGTGTGGAGGATGCGACCTTTTGGATTGACTTAGAAGGTGAACGTCATGTCACCGACGGCTTCAAGTTCCTAGCCGCCGCCTACGGCCTGTCCCAGGCCGAACAACAGGCCAACGAGCAAGGCCTGCAAGGCAAAGAGAGATCCGAATTCCTCCGCCCCATCGAAGAGCTCTATACCCAGTTCAATCCGCATTTTGGGACGGATGCGCCGGTAGAGTAGAGCAAGCAGTGTTTTCCTAGCTTAGGAGTTTCCTATCTTTTGCAGGACATCAACCAACTCGGCGGGAAATTCTTTGATCTTGTCAAACACCTGATCAGCTGTGAATTGGTTGTAGGTGTGTGATGTCAGGTTTCTCCCCTCGAGAAATTCAAACCAGAGGTCGATGTTCGTGGCGTATCCTAGGTCATGGATCGTTCGAATGGCTTGACGTGGGGAGGTTACCTCGATCCCTTCTCGCTTGGCGATCTTGCGGAAAAATTTCCAGGTTAGTTCGAAGGTGTATTCAAAACGCTGGATGGCAGCGTCCCTCACAATGACCGAGTAGGGAATCTGAAACAGTTCCTGCAAGGTTTGTAAGGCCTGATTCAGGGTTTGGAGGTGAAGAGCGAGTTCCTGTTTTTCCGTTTCCATATTTTTATGTTTTTTAGGGCAAGAGCGTTGAACTCCGGGGGTACCTTTCTAAAATCGACCAGATCAACTTTGGCGAGTATGGGCAACTCTTCCAGCGCCTCTTGTAGTTGGGCCAATTTGGAAGGAGAGGGAGGATGGGCGGTATCATAACCGACGTCGTAATCGGATCGATTAGTCTCCCGATGTTTTGCCCGTGAACCAAAGAGAAATATGTCGGCCTCACAAGAAGCAAAGGCATCCAGAATCAGGGACTGAACGACCTCATCCCATTTAAAGAATTTTTCATGTTTGGTAGGCTCAGACATTACAAAAATAATAGGCCCGTTGGCTTGGGCTGTCAAAGGGAGTTTTTGCCTCGTTTGAAAGTTTGACTTCTCCCAGTAGCGCCCTTATTCTAGCCGTATGCCCATGAAGATAGTGACAAAGCGAAAAGGTGAGGAACCTTCGGTGCAAGGGGCAAGGGTCCTGCAAAAAACCATTCATGATCTTCGCGGGTCTTGGCTTGTGCCGAGAGGCGTTTATAGTTTTTCCAGTTTTCAGGAGGGCTGATCCGCATGAAAAATACCATCAGGCCATCGGCATCATAGGGGAAAGACTCTTTTTTTAGGAGGATTTTTTCACGGAAATCTTGATTTTGTTCTATCAAGAGCCATTGAGGTGCGTTATCCGGATGAAAAAAGGGAGTTGTACTGGAATCGGTGGTTGTGGATTAAGTACACAATTTTTTGCATTCTACCACTATGAGAAGAATAGGCAAACGATCGAAGTCAAATTCCAAGAAGATCTTCAAGACAAAAACCGCGTCCCGGGTTTTGGAGGATGCTGTCAGCTTTCACGGGGCCATGGTAGAGGTCAGCGTTCATAATGCCTACAAGTCAAGCTTGTTCGGAGGAGGGTCTCCCATTACGGTCGCCGCTGAGAGGAGTGTTACTCTGCGGGATTCGAATTTGACGAGAACCATCAATTCTTGGGCCTCACAATTTTGAGATGAGTTTCCTGGTTATGACCCTGCCAAAAGACATCATGATTGACAATCCCGGACTCGGAGCATGGTCGATCCTCGTTGCCTACCGCGGATCGATCGCCCATGGGATGTTTGTTCCCAGTACGGATCCTCACTCTATTGATGACAGGGATGTCATGGCCGTTTGCATCCCGCCCGTCGATTACTATTTTGGACTCAAAGAGTTCGGTTCGCGAGGGACTCAGGAAATCAAGAAGGGGGAATGGGATATCGTCGTTTATGAGATCAAGAAATTCATCCGACTCCTGGCGAAAGGGAATCCCAATGTCCTGTCAATGCTCTGGCTCAAACCAGATCACTACCTCAAATTGACGGAGATCGGCCGTCGTCTGATTGATCACAAACATTTATTTGTTGGGAGGCATGTTTACCACAGCTTTTCCGGATATGCCCAATCTCAGCTCCACCGGATGACGCATATGGCCTTTCAAGGTTACATGGGTGAGAAGAGAAAGAGACTTGTGCAAAAGTTCGGTTATGACACTAAGAATGCCGCCCATCTGATCCGGCTCCTCCGGATGGCCGTTGAATTTCTCGCGGAAGGGGTCCTCCATGTGGAAAGAGAAGATGCTCCCCAGCTTTTGGAAATCAAGCGCGGAGAGTGGAAGTTGGAGCAAGTGAAAACCGAAGCTGAACGGTTGTTTATGCTTGTTCAAGAAGCTTATATCCAGTCTGCGCTTCCGCTGGAACCGGATATGGAGAAAATCAACAAGCTTTGTGTGGAAATGATAGAAATGAGAGCGGAATTTTTCTAGAAAAACCTCGAGCTTCTTGCCTTCCTGACACGATTTGATATGCTGAAGATCCATGACGGTTCAGGACCTACAACAACTATTGGCTTATTGGCGTGAAGGTTCTGATTATGATTGGGGAACCGCTCAATCCCTATTGCGAGCGAAGCGCTATCCCTATGCCCTGTTTATGGGGCATCTTTCGTTGGAAAAATTGCTCAAGGGTTTGATCGTGAAAGAGACGAGAGACCACGCCCCGTTTACACACAATCTGGCCTATCTGGCGGGTAAGTTGCCCTTTGAATTCTCCAAAGAGCGGATCGTCTTTTTGGAGGAGATCAATAGTTTCAATATTGAGGCGCGTTATCCGGATGAAAAAAGGGAGTTGTACAAGCGGGCCACCAAAGAATTTACCAGGCGGATGATGAAAGAAATAGGGCTGGTGCGATTATGGCTGATAAAAAAATATTAAAAAAATTGAAAAAATTTAAGGGGCTTTTGCAAAAAGCGGGGGTTCCTGTTTACAAGCTGATCCTCTTTGGTTCTCAAGCCCGAGACACGGCCAGACCGGATAGTGATATTGATGTCTGTGTGATCTCTCCCGCCTTAGGTAAGGACCGTCTCAAAGAACGACTTTTTCTGGCCCAACAGGCCCATACCATTGATCCGCGTATTGAAGTGGTGGGCTATTCCAAAAAAGACTTTATGCACAATCGTGTCTCGCCTCTGCTCCATCAAATTCGCCTGGAATCGGTGGTTGTGGAATAATTACACAATCTTTTTCACCCTACCACAGAGTTGCTGGAGAAATACCTCGACCGGGAGACAGAGGATTTCTTTTTGCAACAGGCGTTCTTGTCCTCGGTAGAGCAAGATGGCTTGGCATTCCGGGTATTCTTGTCGAAATGAGGTGAGCCCCCTGAGATCCTCCGGACGGACGCGCGGGGTGCTCTTGACTTCTATCGCCCAAAAAATATCGTTGCCATAGATGACAAAATCAACCTCCGTTTGGGCTTGAGTTCGCCAAAAGTACAGTTGATGATCGTCCGCAAAATAAGCCAGCCAGGCACGTAACTGTTGTGCGACTAGTCCTTCGAGGGCGGCCCCTTCAATCATGCCGGGTCGGTCGAGGGGGCCATGGGGGCGCAGCGATTGATAGACACCGGTGTCGAAAAGATAAAATTTGGAGTGGGAGATCACGGCACGCTGACTCCTCTTCGCAAACACCGGTACGCGAAAGGCGAGCAGGAGATCTTCTAAAATGGTGATATAATTTGTCACCACCTTTCTTTCGACCTCGCATTCCCGGGCGACGTTATTGATATTGAGCACTTCTCCGTGTGAAAAACTGATGGCCTCGAGGAAGCGTGAAAAGTTTCCCACGTTTCTGACCAAGCCCTCCATTTGAACATCTTCACGCACGTAGAGGGCGACGTAACTCTTCAAAACCTCCGCTGGTTCGGGGGCGGCCATGACGATTGGGAGTAGTCCGGTTTGTAAAGCTTGTGTTAGCTGAAATTGGGCGCCTAACTCAGCGGCGGCGAAGGGGTGGAGCGTTTTTAACAGGGCTCGCCCCGCCAACAGATCGACCCCCGTTTTTTTAAGTTTTCGTGCGCTCGACCCGGTTAAGATGAATTTCAACCCCCGTTTTTCTTCAATGAGTTGATGAACCACGTCGAGCAGTGCTGGGACCTTCTGAACTTCGTCAATGAGGATGACTTGTTCCGATTGGCCGAATATCGCTTCGCGGAGCCGTTCCGGTCTGGCGCTGTAGACCCGGTCCGTCTCAGGATCCAGGAGGTCAATGCGGAGGGCCGTAGGAAATTGGTATCGCACCCAGGTCGATTTGCCACTCCCCCGTGGGCCAAACAAAAAGAAGCTCATCTTCGGATCTTGTAAAAAACGATGTATTGATTCCATTTTTAGACCTATTTTGACATTATTAAGTCCAATTTTAGACTGAAATTAGTAATTAGTCAATGTGTTTCAGACCTATTTTTTCTTTGAGAGGTCATTAAGTTGCTCCGTCTTCAAACACAACATTGCCCCAGGGGTTTTCCGATAAGTTATTTGTAGGTAACTATAAGGAGAAAATTTATGTCCACTATCATGGGGTTTGGGGCAGGGGGATTGTTGGGGGTGCCGTATCCGGGAGGAGTAGGGGTTGGTTTCAAAGCGATCTCTGAGTGTTTTGACCGTCCTGTTTTTGTCGATCGCGATAGTCTTGTGCTGGCTTCGAGTTTCGAACGTTTCCTCACTTATGATGGCCAAGGGGTCGGCGTTTCTTTCCTGGCTTTTTTTCGCCCCATGGCGTTTTTACCCCTGCCTCTGTGGGATTTGACCTTGCTTCTCTACAGCCCATTAATCCAATTCATGATGGCAGCAGAGGGCATGGATGATCCGATGAATTCTTCCTATAGCCTGTGGAGCATGGCCCACCTTTTGTGCATTTATGACAGCCTACAGGCCCTCTTGAGCACAATCCCACCTCTTGTCTACAGTTTATCCATATCCATAAGTCATTATAATTAATAAAGAATTTAATATTTATAGGGATTTCGAGAGTTTTTTTCTCCGGTCCGCAACAGCAGGGCTAGCTCGGACCGATAATCAAAGAGACCGATACTTTTAGGAGTCGGTTAGAGAGACAATTTTATGGGTGATGGTGACAATTATCTCAATAGCGGTCGAACGACACTTTATCCAAACTTGGATCATCAGGAGTTTGGGCCGAAGACTCCTTTGGATGTGGGGGAATACGAACAGTGTCTGGTCAATGATGACGGCAAGGGGCAAACGAAATTTGATTCCGGTTATGAAAAACTCCGTCATGTGGTGATTAATACGGGGGAGCAGGCGGTGCAATTTTTGGAGCCTGGCAAGGTTTTGGAAGATGGGCAGACTGATCCGACCAAGGGTCAGATGTCCGACCTGCTCTATTCCACTGATGCATTCATACTCACTCAGAAATACCCCAACGGTGCCACGGAATCCAAAACCCCATTGGGGACCTGCCATGTGGGGAATCGGTTGTTTGTTTATGAGAAGCATAAAATCTTTAGCAATGTCATGGGCCCCAATGATTCCATCCCGTTTCAAAAACAAGCAATTAAAGGGCTGACTGCAGAACAGGTGATTAGGATTGTGAAACACCTTAGTAATCCCTCCCTGTGGAAGTTGGATGGGGGTACTCGGGAAGATAAATTCAAGTACAATCTTTATCTTCGTAATAACGAACTGGATACGGCGTTGGCATTGCGCTCCTGGATGGAGACAGACGGCAATTTTTCTCCGAAAGGATGTTTCATGATGTCCGATACCACCAAGTGGTTTGGACCGGTTTCATTGGTGATGGGCTTAGCGGATTATTTTTTTATGGATGAGGACCAAGCGACCTGTCAATCCGTCGAGCAACTTGACGAATACATAAGGCCATTGAGGGATCAACGTTATATGATGGCGTTGCAAATTGGCGGTATTGCCGTTTCCTCCTTTATTGGGGCCTATACTTTTGTCCCAGGATTTCGTTCTGCGTTCAACCGTCCCTTCAAACTAGCTTGGCGTGGATTAGTCAAGGGAGTGAAAATGGTTTTCCCATTTTTGCGAGGCGTGGCCAGTACCCCGATGGGCGAGTTTGCGGGGAGGCTTTCTCCCATTATGGCCAATCTTTCGGAATTGGCCCGAGAGTATCTCAAAGATCCTGAAGCTTTTCTGAAGAAATACCCCAAAGGGATTCCCACGCTCGATAACCAATGGGCCAGCGTGGAAGATCTTGTGCCGTCAGGGCATCCCCTGACAGAGGATGTTGATTATGATGACATTATTGCCATCAAAAACACCTTATTGCGCGATAAAAATGCCAGCCCCTTTGTGACCGGCCCCGCAGGGGATGGAAAGACCTATCTTTGCCTAAAATTCATGTTGTATGCGGCGCGGGGTGATTTAGGTCCGGAATTGCAGAAGGTGGATTTTTTCAATATCAGCAAAAACATCATCGATGGGCAACCCAAGGAAAGCGATTATTCCAAAGGGATTTACGGAGGTCCTGAAAGATTTGTGGCCGACCTGAATACGGCGATGGACAAGAGCGCCGCTCAGGGACGGCGGGTGGTGCTTTTTGCGGATGATGGGGCCACCCTGGTGGACGCCGGTGTTCAGGAAAATCCCGAGCCGGGACAGAGAAAGGCCCCCATTTCTTTCTTAGAATCGGTTTTGAGCAAATCTGCCGGTGGTAATGCCTTCAGCATGCTCCTGACGGCGACTACCAAAAAGTTCGCGTATGCGGAAGGACGTCAGCCTGACTTTTTCGGACCGACGGGACGTGGGCAGAGAGTTGACAGGCGGCCCAAGACCCAGGAGCAGGTCATGTCCATTTTGGAAAAGCGGGCGAAGGTTATTGGTCGTAAGTTAAAGATTCAGTTTGGTCCGGGAGCCCTCCAGGAGATTGCCCGGGCCTCCTACCAAAAGCTGGGACTCTACAATCCTCGTGCGGCTGAAAATGATCTGGAAAAATTTTCGCGTGAGGCGTTGGAAGAGGGATCGGATCATCTGACTCCTGATATGGTTAGACGGTTTGCTACGAAGGATTCCGATAATCGGTTTACCCGCATGATGGCGGATGCATTTTCGGAAGGACTCGATATGGTGCAGGTCCCTGAATTTGAGAGGGTGGTGATGGATCGCGTCATTTCTGGGACTGAACCGTCTTTTGAAAAATGGCTCCAAGGTGATCGATCAAAGATTTTGTCGGCCCTCTACACCGTTTGGAAGGACAACCCTAATATTCAAGCAACCTTTAAAGATCAGCATGGCCAGAACAACGCCTTTACGGCCTTTGTGGAGAGGGCATTGGGCGATATCAATGTAAAACGCGCCATGGATGATGCCTTGTCACGACATGAAGTCATTGCTGGGATGCAGGATAAAGATACGTCCAGAGCCGCCGCCACCGGCCAACCCGGGAAACCAAATGCTGACCAAGAGAGGGATAGGAGAATGATGAGACAGATTGGTGCTATCTTGCGTACCATCTATCCTGATTTTCAGGATCCCCATTACAGCGATGTGGTCACCCATTTATCACAAATTCTTCATGAGAACTTGAAAGCGGTCCGAGCTGCTTCAGGGGGAGGTGCCGATGATCCTGTTTCTACGCCTTGGGTAAGGATGTTGGCCAATCAGGCGATGTCGCAATGGGCGCAAAGCGATCCTAGTTTTGCGGGAATCATGAGCCGATCAACGTCACAGTCCCCTGCACTCACTCCTGAGCCCGTTTCACCTCCAGCAGTCTCCGCCGCTCCTGACCTCGCTGCGACCGGAGCCGCTCAACCTGACATGAGCCGTGTAGAGGCCATGACTCGATTGGCTGTGTATGCTTTTAGTACCCGTGTAGATGGTTGGGGGCAAGTGCCAGGAGAACTTCAGCGGGACATGATTAAGGAGGTTCTGCAGCAAAGAGAAGTGGGTGGGCTATTTCATGGCGGTCGCGACAGCTTTAGGACTGATTTGACGGAACTTGTTCGATTGACCGATCGGGTGGCTGAGAGTGTGTCACAACAAGAGAAATCGGTTCGGTTGAGGAAAGAAGAGGAAGTGAAAAAGGCGAGAGAACGTGAGGCTGTGCCGGTTTTCATTTGATTGCAAAAAATAACAAGTAATGAATGGGGGGAATTATTATGGGAGAGCCAGGAGATAAATTAGTTGTAGCCACAGATCCTAAATTAGCCCAAGCCCTCTCTGTTTTGGCCGGCCCGCCACCGGTTCTTCCTTCAGTCGCTCGTGGAGCAAAAGAGAAAACAGATCTTCCTCAAAAGGGACAGGTGCCAGGGGGCGCCGATGAATTTATCTCCGGTCTGGGTCTAAACGGAAAAACCATTACCACCGGGCCTTTTACCGGATTGTATAAAGATAAATGCAGCGGACGAGGTTCCAACAAGGTTAACGGCTATACCTTTTCTCCCGACAAACTCCGGGCCATCGGTAACACCTTTTACCCGGCCAACAACGGCGGTTTTGATCACAAAAAAACCTATGTGGTGGATGACGAGACGGGAGACCCGACGGGGAATGCCTATATTTGTTTGGATACGGCGGACAAGGCGACGAACGATGCGGCCTTGAAGGCTTTGGATGATAAATGTCCTTTGGGAGATGGGAAAGAGGAGAAGGCAGAATGTGACGCCATCAAGAAGACTTTTTTAGCGGCGGAACATACGCACGGTTTTTGGGAGGATCATGCGGGCACATTTTATGTCTTTGGGCTCATGATTCCGGCAGTGGCCTTGGTTGGTGGTGCGCTTTGGAAAGGACCGGCGTTGTTGGCCTCCTGGAGAGGGCGTCCCTCGGTTGTCGCCCGCACAGAAGGGCAGGCTGCTCGTGTTGTGGCCACCGAAGTGCGCACGGCCGGTGCCGCGGAGCGTCTTGCCGCCGTTGGGGCTCGCGTGGAAGAGACTGCGGCGGTTGTTGGGGTACGAGAAGTAGCGGCTCTTGAATCTCTAGAAGCTCGTGCTGCAAGTAGATTGCCTAGCGTAGCCAAGGTAGCCGGACTCCTGATCGTGGCCGGCCTAGCGCTGTTTGGCGGCCCACGGGATGTCTCTGCGGCCGAGTTGCCGAACGAGCCGGGTTATCTAGGCGGTTCCCACCCCGAAGGGGCCAAGGTCCCAGCGGCCAGCGCTACTAGTCATAATCCCTTTGCTGATGTGTTGGGGGAATAAGAACACTAAGCCACATGCTTGATCGGGTCCATCTTGATGACGATCTTGCGCTTCAGGGCGCTGGCGATGCGTTGTAAGATGCTTAAGGAGTGTCCCTCATAGTCGGCATCCTCAAGCCGGGAGATGACCGATTGGGTTGTGCCAATTCGTTTGGCCAATTCTCCTTGTGTGAGACCAAGATCTTCACGGACCTTCCGAATCAGCATGGCCACCTGATAATTGACTTTTTCTTCTTCGTAGAGCCTCTGTAATGCAGGACTTCGCTTGGTTCTTCGTTTTAAAATCTCTAGAGCATTGCTTGTCTTAGACATGATTAGCCCTCCTTGTCCTTGGTTCCCCATATGTCTGACAAAAGTAAAATTTAATTTTAAAATTGTCAGACATTAAAAAGTAGCCGTAGCGGCAAACGAACTCTTAGTTTCCCTGGCTGCGCTGTAACGATTGCACCCTTCTCAAGCTGTTTTTCGTGGAGTGCGAGGATTTGAAGACACATCGGAGCTTGTTGTTTGGCAGAAATATTTACGAGACGAATAATGCCAGCATGAGGGCGGCCATAAACCACTGCAAGCTCACCGTAATCTTTGTCAAGTGTGATCAAAATACGCTGCTCTTTTTGAGCGTATGCTAAAATGCTATCATCTCCCGGATCTTCGGTCCAATCTCCGGACCAGATAACATCATGACCGGCATCTTGTAAGGTTTTAAGAGCCTTGCCCCAAACACATGTGTCCAGAAGAAGTTTCACGTCTCAGTGTCAACAGGTACAGGTTCAATCCAATCATTTTCGACCAGTTTATGGGCATAAGCCAAACAAGCTTGAATATCCTCGCGTTGTAACCACGGATAGCCTTCCAAAATAGTTTCCGTGGTGTCCCCTGCAGTGAGCATCCCGAGAATGTGCTCCACCGCAAGACGTCGTCCACGAATAATGGCTTTACCCCCAAATATTTTCGGATTAGCGGTGATTCTTTTTAGTAATTGTTCTTCGTTTAACATTTTTAATACCTCCTAACCCAATGCTATAACATATCAAAGTCAGCAGTTTTTTAAAACACTTGATTTCAAACACTCAACAATACTCACTGTTTGAGGCATAATTAAAAATAGCAAAATTGCTATAATGTGTCAATGAAACATTATTAGAATACTTGTTTTGTGTTGACGAGGTCATGGACGCCTCTTAAGCTATTCGCCCCCTTTCCTTATTGCTAACCTGCTGTTTTTATTTAATAAATAAATAGATTCAAATTGCCGCAACAGGACCCCTCCCTGGAACCGATAATAGGTCCATGGGGGATCCTAATCCAACGACGGTTGTATCCAATACACGTACCTGCTCACCGCCTTACGTGTGTGAGGTCGAGGGCGATTTTGGCTTCACCGGAATTGATTCAGGTCCGGTCCTGACTCAGCCGCTTGATACCGGTGACCAAGTGGTGCCACCGCCGCCTCGCGTGGCATCAACCCCGCCTGCCGCCGTCAAACTTTGGGGTGAGACCGAGGCCTTAACCGAACCATTTTTGCAGGACATGCGCACGAAGATCGCCAGGGTCCCGGCGGAACAAGGTCCATTTTTTCCGTGGTTTCGTGCCGATGACCGAAAACTTCAGGTGGGGAAAAGTTACTCATTTGCGTCCTATTTTTCTTCACTTCCGGAGCATTTCCAACTCCTGTTTGCGAAGGTGAAGGATCTCCCCGGGGTGGTTTTTTCTCCCCAGTATTTGTTGATCGATGGGAAACAGGTCCCGGTGGTTTATGTCTCGCAGGTTCGGGTGGAGGATAATCCGTTTGGGATTGATCCGTTGTTAAATCAATTGCCGGGCGCGGTAGGGGCGTATCGCAATACGCCCGTACAGGATGCCGCGTTGTTGCCGCCGGAGGCGCAGGTTATTCGGAATTTAGGGGGCTATCCTATCGGGGTCGTAATGGCCCCGGAAATTGCGCGGGTGATGTACACGGCAGATGAATTGGTGGTTGCAAAACATGACTCTGATTTTCCCGTGCCACAAGATTTATTCCCTGTAGGGGCGCCGCTTGCTGCGCCCCCTTTCTCGGCAACCCTTTCTTTAGGTTCAATACCCAAAGTTCACGCCCCCCGCTTCGAGGCGGCGGCCGATCTGGGAAGCAATTTCACACCGGCTGGTTGGGGTTACCTGGCCGATGCCAATGATCTTCCTGCCTACTATTCCTTGATGCATGGCGAAGCAGAGGTTTTCTCAGCAGAAGGGTCCGCAAATCTTTCAGTCAATACGGCATTTGTCGGGGGGATTACGATCGAAGCGCGTGGCATTCGTTCTGCGGGCGCTTTTTTGGCACGATCGAGTCGTGTCCTGGCCCCGTTTCTTAAGCTGGCGGGCCGCACCCTTGGGATTGCCACCATGGGGGGTGTCCCTGATATCCCCTTCGATGTGGGATTGGCTGTTTATGAACCGGGTGATCCTAACGAACGTCTCTGGCTCCTGGTGGAACAAAATCGAGACGCGGCGTTGGGCTTTGGTTCCTTCCTGATCCCGGTCAAATGGTTGGATACGATGAAGCGCAATTCCGATGAGAGCGATGAACAGAGTCACGTTCGCGTCATCCAATCAACAGCAGATGGGTATGTGATGGATACCGACCAACTCGGTGAGGTCTTGGACGAGTCATTGGAAAAGATGTTTATGGCGGAGCTTCTCGCTTCGGGAAAAATTGACTTTCAATTGTTGGAGGATGGCGGGCTGAAAAAAATTGTCCCGAATGAAGGAAAATTTAGGCTGGACATGATGGATGTCCGGCGTGGAACTTGGAATCTATTTTCTTCGGATAAAAGGATCCATCAAAGTGTTGCCGCACTTTACGAACTTCTTGAGTTTACCGGGTTTAGGGCAAAGCGCGGGGAGGCGGTCAAGGAGTTGCTCAATTCCAATGGAGAACCTTATCACCCGACCCACTTTCGAGCCTATTGCCTGGCCAAGATCAGCGAATGGAAGCGGCAGGCCCAGGAATCACTCAAGAGGGAATTAGTGAGCGTTGGTTTGGGGGGATACGATGTGACTGGAAAGTTTGTTAATTATTACGGCACACTCAATCATTACACGCCCGCGCAACAGTCCCTGATCGACAAAGAGGAACAGGTCAAGCCAGCCTATCAGTCTGGGGTGAAAATTGCCTCAGCGTCAAACCCACAGGGCTCTTGGACCCTTCGCATCCGCATGCTTGATATCATGCAGCGTACCCTCATTTTTGCAGAACAGCATTCGGAAACAGCGGATGCTCAATTGGAGGCCCTGGCACCCGCGGATCGTCACGCGGTTGATCAGGCCCTCGGACAATTGCGGAGGGATCCATTAAAAGGGGATAGTCGATTGTATACCCCTTGGAGCCCTGAAGATCAGGCGGAGAAAACAACGTTGATTCGTGACATCGCTCGGGGACTGACTCAGAATGAGCTGGATCTCCCTCTCCCCTTTGATTGGCAGCGCCAATACAAAATGGCGAGAACCACCAGCGCGTCTTTTGGCGACATCTCCGCAGCCTATATGTCTCAAGGAGGCTCCAACCCCCTGCAAGCCGAGAAAAAAGCCCGGGCCCACGAAGCATTGGACTCGGCCCAACGCTACGTCTGGAAGGATCGCAGCCTGACTGTGGACAATAAATTTCGCATTGATTATTCCCTCGATGGAGACGCCTCGCCGCAGGGTGGTGGGGAAGGTAGCATCGTTATTCGACAGATTGTGAAATTGTAAATCCTCGCAACATTGACCTGCTCATCGCCCGATAATGTGAATATGGGCGACAATGACGATTACCTCAATAGCGGTCGAACGGCTCTTTATCCAAATCTAGACCATCAAGAATTCGGGTCCAGGACTCCCTTGGATGTGGACGGGTACGAACCATGTTTGGCTGATGACACCGGTTATGAAAAGCTCCGGCACGTGGTGATAAACCAGGGAGAGCAGGCGGTCCAATTCTTGAAACCTGGCAAGGCCTTGGAGGCTGGACAGGCGGATCCGACTCATGCTCAGATGCCGGACCTGATTTATTCCACCGATGCGTTTACGCTGACCCGGAAATATCCCAATGGTGCCACGGAATCCAAGACCCAATTGGGGACCTGTCATGTGGAAAATCGGTTGTTTGTGTATGCACGACATCCCATCTTGAGCAAGATTTGTCCCGACCCTGGAAAGATGGCCGTCTCCAATTACCAGTCAGTGGCGGGATCACAAGGCCTCGGCCCCGGGGAAGTTGTTAAGCTGGCTTCAGCCCTGGTTGGTTCTGCCGATCCCTCCCAATCGAGCTTATTTTGCGTGACTGAGCCGGATCCGAATCGGGGGATGAAGAGGGATTTTCAGTTCGAGAAGCCGAGTTTGACCAATATCAAGACCTACCTGGACTTTCTGAAGAAGCTCAGATCCGAGCAAGCCGATGTGGCGCTCATCAATGGGTTTGAAAATTTCATCAGCCCTACAAAGCTCCAATACGATCAGATGGATGAAAATACGGGTTGGCCAGGATGGTTCAAGATGTTGGTTAGTACTGTGGCAGGAGCGGTTATTGGCACTGGTCTTTGGTTTCTCTTCATGTGGTTGAAAGAAAAGAAGAGCAATCCGTTTGATAATAAAATTTTCTTGGAGAAAACGGTGACAGACAAGGCTCAGGGTTTCAAGGGGGTGCAGTGCAAGGCCCCCGAGTCAGTGCATAAATATGTGCGTGACATGGTGGACGTCTTTCGAGTCAAACGGGGGCTACGCCGGCTTGGCCCGACAGGAACTAACAAAGGCTACAGTATTGACATGCTCATTTGCGCGATCGTGAACAACCAATTGAAAGAATTGGATTCTGAGGTGGCAAAAAAATTACCTCCCAATACACAGATTAAATCGATGTCATCCATGAATTTGAAGGGCGGTGCGGGGTCGTGGAAAGATAGAAAGGCCACGATTCAGGCGGAAGTGTTGAATTTGGGGGCAAACGGACCACTCCTTCTCATCCTAGAGGAGGCCGATGCCTTTCTCGAAAAAAATGCCCATGGAGAAATAGACCAAGAAGCCTTGGAATTTTTCAGGAATCTCTTGACGCCTCTTGACCCCGAGACCTCGAACCCAGCCTACAAGAATATTTTTATCATCATCGATACGAGTAGGCCCCATGAGGAGGATTTCACTCAACATCTTCCGGATATCTTTCGCAGGACCTCAATCGTTGAAAGTATTCCTCCTGTGGTTGAGGATTTGGATGATTTCCTTAGGTCACGCATTGAGAGGAAGTTGGACGATGGGTTTACAACCCTAAAGGGGAAGGTTAATTTCACAGATAGCGCCATTCGTGCGCTGTCCGTATTGGGTATCGATTCTAAAGAAGGTTCGCCTCCCTCCTGCAATGGCAACATGTTGGATTTTTTTCTGGCTTATTTGGTAAAAAACGGAATTTCGGGGCAAGTAGATGAAGGAAAAGTCGTTGACTTTATCGTCTTTCGATCTAAAAAAATAACAACCCCCGAAGTTCGCGCACTGCTTGATCAAGCCAAGCGAGATCCCCGATTTTTACAAGATCGTATTAACCAGGCGTTTTATGCGGCTTATCAACCGGTTCAGGGGCGTGTGGACCCGCTTAGGACCGGTACCGCCGCGCCTTCGAACCTATCTGAGGTTGCCACTGCCGAGGAAAAGGTCGACCCCGAAGCCGAACAATACGCCCTCACCACTCTCCTCTATTTGGCCATCGCCGAGAGTGATCCCACTTATTCGAGGTTGGGCCATGATGAGAAAGAGACTCGTTTTAGCAACACCGTGGGGCTCCTCCGGCACGACGGGGCCTTGAATCCTGGCCAAGAGGACTACGCGGTTCGGGTGTCGGTCCAGTTGGCCCTGAGGGATCGGGTGACAGGGTTTGATCAATTGCCACAATCCCTGAAACAATCCCTCTTTCAACGCTCCTATGATTCCTGGAGCGGCCCAAGCAACATCCTGGTGCGCCGTCCCGGCAGTTTCAAACTCAAGGGCGGGGATGGGGTGACCTTGATGATCGAGGCCCATGTCGACAAGGTGGTTAAGGAACGAAAGATTGAGATCGAGGCCCAGGCCGGTGGGGTCCGCTATGACCTCTTGGAGCCCGCGCAGGCCAAGCAACAACGCGCACTGCGCAGAAAATTTGGTCTCTGATGGAGGAATGATGGGAATTGGAAACACAGCGATATCTATCATTGGGAATCTAGGATTTACCAAGGGGCCTAATTACACCGAGCTTCTGGAGAAGAAAGGCATTTCACTTGCCTTACAAAGCTATGTGAAAACTCAGGGAGTGAAGCCGGAACAATTTGCCCAATTCATTGTATGGGCTGGGGAGCGAGACAAGACACCGGAACTCCTGGACCAGTTTCTCAAGGGGCAGAACAAGGGACAAGAGATCCAGGCGGGTGTTTATCGGACATTGCATCTTGGGACCGATGGTTTTTTGCAGGATGGTGATTATTCAGGTCATGCCGTCGCGCAGTGTGAGGCCCCGCAGTTCAAGGAATTGTCGGGGATATGGAACCCCGATCAGGTTGCCGAACTTTGCCGCTACTTGGGTGTGACGGAACCTGCAAATTGTTTCTTAAGTCTCAATGCGGCGCAAGCAGGAAAGGTTTGTTTTGAGGCCAATCAACCGGGCAGAAATCGCGAGGTGCTGGAGCGGGTGGATGGTTTTATGTGGTCTCACGGCGATTGCCCCTTCGATTGGAGTCACTGTGATGCGATCCAAGATGCGGAACAAGAGGCCTTGGGGGTCAAAGATTTTTTGCAGAGAATTTGGGAGGATCTTCCTGGAACTCTGCTGACTGTGGTTGGCTTTGGTTTGTTGGGGTGGTGGTTTAAGGATCGATTGCCTCCTTCTGGGAGAGGGGGCGGAGGGGAGGGTGGCGGCAATAAAGAGGGGCCACCCAAGGGCCCAAGTCCTGAGCCAATTTTCATTCCGCACCTACTGCCTGCCCCGAAACCCATCACGAACCCAAGTCGATTGTTACCCGAACATTCTGGTGGTTCTTCGGCGGATGTTGATACGAAGGCGCTGTTCGAGACGGGTATTATCGTTGCCACGATGGCAACCGCTTACAAGGTTTATCAGGCGGCGGCGGGGGGTGCCACGATTCGTGTCGCGAGTGGATTGCCTGGAATGGCCAAGGTTGCCGGACTCGTGATGGTGGCGGGCTTGTCACTGTTTGGCGGCTCACGGGAGGCGGCTGCGGCCGAATTGCCGCAGGAGCCAGGATACCTGCTTGGGAACCACCCCGAAGGGGTCAAGGTACCAGTGATTAGACCTATGAGTCATAATCCCTTTTCTGATGTCCTGGGAAAATGATGAGGTATCTCACTCTTGGTCGGTCTATTCGAGGGCTCTGGAGGTTTGATCCCGGCGTTTGGACTAGAGGACAACTTAGCCTCCGGTAATTTTGGTCCAATGTTTGTGTTGCAGTGGGTCTGACAACGCGGGGCGTTCACTCGGAGTGACGGCCAACAGGGTGACTTTTTTATCGGAAAGGTCTTGAAAACGGAGCAGATTGCGCACGTGGTCCAAGGTCACGGTATGGGTTAGTTTGATTTCGATGGCCTGGAGGTGTTCCCCCTGGTCGACCAGCAGATCCACTTCCAGGCCGTCATGGGATCGCCAAAAGTAGAGCGGTGCTTGGCGAGCCTGGTTGAGGTGGGCCTTGCGAAATTCCTGAATGATGAAATTCTCAAAGAGAGGTCCGGCCATCGGTCCCGAGATGAGGGTTTCCGGTGATCTGATCTTTAAAAGGTGGCAGGCCAGGCCGGTGTCCACAAAATAGATCTTGGGCGAGCGGACGACCCGTTTGCCAAAATTTTGAAAGTAGGGTGGCAGTAGATAAATGACAAAGGCGGCTTCCAGTGCGGAAATCCACTCCTTGATCGTGGGCGATTTTACCCCCACTTCTGCGGCCAGTTTATGCATGTTGAGTTCCTGCCCGATACGGGCCGCCAACAGCTGCAGGAGGGCCTCAAAGCTGCGCAGATCCCGGATGGCGATTTGCGAGCGGAGGTCTCGCTCCAGGTAGGTGTTGATGTAGGAGGAAAACCAGAGATCCAGGTTCAAATCGGGCGTGGTTTGCAGCTGTGGGTACATGCCGCGCAACAAGAGGTTGGCGAGATCCGGTTGTGTGTGCGGGGCGATTTCCGGCCAAGAGAAGGGGAGCAACTGAAAGATGGCGACCCGGCCCGAGAGGCTTTCCGTGACCCCCTGCATCAGATGAAACTGATGGGAACCGGTGAGCACGACCTGGCCGGGGGTCTTATTACGGTCGACGAATTCCTTGACGTAAGGCAGCAGCCCCGGGGCTTCTTGGATTTCGTCGATGAGCAACCCGGGAGCCGAGTCGACAAAAAAAGCACGCGGATCCCGCTCCGCCCGCTGTCGCACATCCAGGGCATCCAGCGTGACATAGCGGTGGTGAGGGAAGGTGTGGCGGAGTAACTCCGTCTTACCAGTCTGCCTGGGACCAGTCGCCAACAGGACGGGGAAGTGCCGGCTGGCCTCTTTGATAGGATCTGACAGATTTCTTTTCCAATACATCTGACAATATTAAAATTTAACTTTAAAATTGTCAAATATATAATTTTATTATGTTTTAATGAAAATATCAGGATTTTAAATAAAATCCAGAACACGCAACTCTACCCCCCGGGCGTGACGATAATCCACTCAAGAGGAGATGTGTATGGGTGATGGTGTTGATAAATGTAAGGTGACCATAGCTTTTCAGGGAGATATCGGTCTCAAAGCAGACGACATTGCAAGGCTCAACAATGATTCTTCAGGAGGGGTTCATTTTGGTTTAGAGAAAGATGGCAAGTTTCTAACCGTTGAAGGTATTGAATGCGACAATAATGCTGATTTGTCCCAAGAAGAATACAACAATGTCGTGAATGCGTTGCCTCCGGACATGAGGAAAAAGACGATTGTCTACTTACAGGGGGGCAGAAAGGGCCAGTCTGATTTTGAGTTCAATGGGCAAAATAGAGGTCAGAAAAATGCTTTGAAGGAGTTTCGTGAGAAATTCAGTTCAGGAGATAGCGCAGCTGGAGTGACAGGAACGGCAAAACGATTCCTGGATAAGAGCGGGCTAAAATTAGGTGAGAAAATTGATACCCCCAAAAAGGCATGGACCCATGCCTTCTACGATTCGACGAATGATACGTTAAATCAAATGACCGATCAGTTGTTCGGGGCGGCGCAGGTCTTGTCTGGAGATCCCAAATATACGGCGTTTGCAGGGATGGATAAAGATATTAAAGTGACCAAGTCGGGACAAGAGACCCTGTTTGATTACAAAGGGATCGTGGCCGGTTTTACGAAGATCAAGGATTGTGCCATCGATATGCCGGATATTTCCCCGGAAAAGTTGCAGGAGATCACCAAGTTTTTTGAGGCCGCCAAGCGGACTGATAAGAGCGGCAACCCAACCTTGCTCAACAACTGGCTCGACCTGGCCAAGGATATTACCGATGCGAACGATCCGATGGTGAATCAGAAGGATCCGACCGGTAAGGGGAAGGTTGTTCGAGGGGATCTGGATCGTACCAAGTTTTCCAGCAATGAAATCCGCTGGTTGGCCAAACGGTGGTATGGCGACAAATACACGGGTTCTGCCGAGCAGATCCGCCAGACGGCCAGGAGTGTCATGCTCTTTTTTGGCATTGTGGATTTTCATGCCAAGATGAAGGCAAGTGCAGGGGTTGTGAGTCTGAAATATAAGGATCCTAAATTTCAGGATGCTAAATATGGGTTTAATTTTCACGTTGAGAAGAAGGATGGGAAGATTCTTGTGACAGATATTAGACCTGATAAAGATGATAAAAAGGACGCAGATTTGATGGCGAGCAATGAAATCGCGCTTAACCATCGGAAAATTTTACAGCATCTCATTGACGAGGATTCATTAATTATTGAAGCGGATGCAGCAGATCGCGGCCTATTGTTCGAGGCCTTGGGACTGGATGGGGATGGAAAGATTAAGAAAGCACAACCTAAAAAGGCGACACAAAATGACGAGGAAACGGATACTGACAATCCGTTTCAGGCTTGGTGGGCTAAATTTAACGATGCCTCAAGCGCCGCAGTCGAATGAGAGGGTAAGTAAAAATGGACTTTTACGGATTTGAAAATCGCGAGACCTTTGTGGATGAGGCGTTTGCTACTAATATTCCTCCAGGTGACAGAAGTAATAATGGGAGGAGTCTACCCAAAGTTGGCGGCAAAGGGGGCGGTGGCGCCAAGGGTGCCGATGACCTTCCAGTCCCACACCGGGTCGATCTCGACAGCAACCGAAAAATTGATAAAGACGACGCCCCAGCACAGGTAGGCGCCGATATTGGCAAGGTTTACGAGGGACGGTTGTTCATCGATAAGATCGATCCCACCTTGCACAAGCGTGGTATCACTTCTCCCAACGGCCTTTGGTCCGGGACTCCTCCCACCAAGGGGAAGGATGGGAAGGCGGTTCCCATTTGGGAATATCGGGGGCAATATGTGGAAGCGGATGGCAAGGCTGGGATCACTTGCAAGGCGGAACTGGAGTCTTTCAAAGAAAACATTCGAGGGACCGAGGCGGGGGTGGAGCTCGATAAGTTGCATGCCAGCACGGCCGACAACCCCGATTGGCGCGTGGTTTGGAATAGTGGGGATGTCGAGAAGCCAGAAAACATCGCCTGGGGAGAAGTGCTCCCAGATCCCGCCAAAGATACCGCCGACGGCGCCGGCAACACCTTCGGCCTGAGCGATTTCAAGACCCTCCTCGCCAAACTTCGCGGCAAGATCGCCGAGGCCGCCAAGGAGATTGAGAATCTTATTCAGCAGGTCCTGGCAGGCAATCCGGATGCGGTGAAGCAGTTGATTCGCCAGCTGGCCTTTGTCGGGTCGCTCTCCAAAAACGTGGCGGCGGCCTTGGTGGGGCAGATCAATATCCAGCTTCAGAAAGAAGAAGAAAAAATCAGCAAGGAAACTCAGACTATCACAGGTCAGACACCGGGTAACAAGGATGTGGCCGGTTACAACGCCAAGAATGCCAAATTGGAAGAGTTGCGCAGTTGCCGGGCGGCCCTCCAGTCGCTGAGGGAAACCGTCGCCAACTATCTACGCGACATCGCCTCGGGCGAGCAATACATCGACAACCTGGGCAGCATCGTGACCGAGATGAACCGGCACGAGGTTGAGCAGTCGCGGTATTCCTAAAATATCAGAATGATTGACACCTGCATGATTCTATTGTGAATTTAACCCCTCATGGAAATCGAAGCAATCCGTCAAAAGTGGAAAATTGGCCAGTGGGAAATATCGGCACACGCTCGAAAACGTATGGGGCAGCGTCAAATTACAGTGGATGAGCTGGGACAAGTCATTATGGAGGGTGAGATTATTGAAAATTATCCAGACGATAAACCCTATCCTTCCTGTTTGATATTGGGTAAAATGAGCAATAGCTTTCCATTGTATGTGGTTTGTGCCTTGGGGGATGGTGTCCATGTCATCACGGCACACTGGTTAGATCCGGAAAAATGGTTGGATCCGAAGACGAGGAGGGAAAAGACATGACGAGCAAAAAATCTTGCAAATGCGCTTGTTGTGGAGGGAGATTGATAGAGAAATTGGTGCGGCATGATCAGCATTGGGGGGAACAGATTGTGGTTTTTGAGGATGTGCCGGCACGCGTTTGTCTCTCCTGCGGCGAAACATGGTTAAGCGCGAAGGTTGTGCAAAAGATGGATAAGATTCTTTCTCAGCAGCGGAAGCCGACGAAGAAGATGACGGTCCCTGTCTGGTCTTTTTCAGCCGTACGGGCGGCATGAACTCCATGCGCTAACGCATTTTTTTTTGGCCGGAAAGCAACTCGTCATCCCTCATGGGTCGATGATGAGTCCAAGGGATGGAAAAACGTCGCCTGGGGACAAAAAAATTGACCCGGCCGACTGTTCCGTTTATCCTCCGGAGGCTTTATGGACAAAAAAGAAAAAATCGAGAACAGTACTCAGGCTGAAGCCGATCACTACAATGGGATCTTGCTTGAGGATATGCGGTCGCAGATACAGTTGGTCATAGAAAAGGTCATGGGTTCTGAGGAGTCGTTAAGAGGCGAGATGCAGTTGATGCGGACCGATTTTGAGGGACGATTCCAAGGGCTTGAAGCCTTGATCAAGATGAATTCTGACGATATCAAGACAAATTCTGAGGAAATTCATGGACATAGCAAGATACTCGCATCACATAGTAAGATACTCGAATCGCATAGCAAGATACTTGCATCACATAGCACGGTACTCGAATCACATACTAAAACCCTTGACGAGCATAGCCGGAGCCTAGATCGCATTGAGACCAAGTTGGACCGTCTGGTGGACAAGGTCGAAAAGCATGACCAGGCCCTCCATCAGATGGGTGCCCTGTAGGGGCGACCCGGTGGGTCGCCTGCTTTTAGCCCCTTCTTTAAGTTCGGCATTTTTAATTATAACTACTTATAATTATTAAGTTTTTTAATAAAACACATCCCCCTCAAATATTTCTTAAAATTAGACAACTCGCGCCCCCCTCCCCCCCGATAATTGGTCTGTAAGGGAGAAAACTATGTCATTCGGAGGCACTATGGAATTCTGGGGATTTGAAGGTCGAGGGACCCGGTTGCCGGGGGATGGGTTTGGGTTGTTTGTGGATGTGGCGGTCACCTATCAGGGGAAAGATGGACTAACTCAAACTAAGGAAATTAAAAATCTCTCAGTTAACAAAGGGGACAATGACAAGATTGACGAACAAGAAGTGCAACAGGCTTTAGCAGCGAATAAGGATTTTTTGGCGGCATTGATGGATGATACTGATGGTAAAATAGAAGTTAAATGGAAAGATGGAAAAGAAGATGACAATTTCAAATGGGATGCCTCTAAGCTTAAGACGAGCAAAGAAGGTGATGCTTCCAAGGGTGATGATAGGGCCCTGACAACCAAGGAAGATGCCCTCAAAAGTGTGGCCCGAGAGCTTGGAGTTGATAGCAGTAAATTGAAACATGCCGATAAGGATAGTTTTGATGCCTTGCTAGGCGAGGTTGAAAAAAAGATTAGAGGGAGCAAGGAAGTTCTCACGAGTGATGCTAGCAGTCTAGGTGTTGCAGCTTTAAATTTGGACACTGCAACTGCCGCAGAAGTTGATACTGCGGTCACAACCGCAAAGGGTACTAAGCCTACTAAGGCAGATGCGGCATACGATGCCAAAGTTGCCAAACTGGATGCCTTTAGTACTGCCGCAAAAGCATTTATTGCCCAAAGAGATACTATCAAAACAAACCTTGCCGCTGTGAGAGACCCTAGCGTTTCTGCCCTCTTCTCCAGCATTGCTGACCGCAAATCAAGTTCCGGTGATAAACAAGGGTTGGATGCCCTGGGGGATAAAAGCAATAAGGCTGCTAAGTCAGGTGAAGTCAGCGCCGCCTCATCGGGTGGTTTTAGCTTCAACTTCGGCCCCGGTGGGATTGGGTTTTCCTACGGCTCGGCGAGTGCCAATGGTTCCGGGCCGGTGGCGGCGAGCAATATGGTGGGAGGCGGTGGGACGCCTTTTGGGGGTTATGGGATGGGTGGAGGAGTTGGGGGCGGTGGGTTTATGGGTGGGGCCAGTAGTGTTGGAGGCTTTGGCCAAGGCTTTGGTGGTGGCACTGGATTCGACGGCGGACTTGGCTTTGGCAATTTTTTACAAACCTTTGGTCAGACCTCCGATCTCAAGTCCCAGGCCCGCAAGATGGAGATGATGCTGGAGCAGCTCTTGCACTCACTGATGGGCGGGAATGTCGATGCGATCTCGAGCATCCTGAATCTCGAGGCCGGTCGCGCCAAGATCACGCTGATCGGGGCGGCCTACATGATGGTGAAGGCGATGAAATCGTATCAGACGCAACAGGACGAGACCGTGGCCAAGATGGAAAAGCTCGTCGGGGATGGGATGAGTGCGGGTAATGCCCAGAACCAATTTCAGACGATGCAGAACAAGATGAACGAGTACAGCATGACTCGGCAGATGATCGTGAACAATCTCCGGGACGTGAAGACGATGGAAGAAGAGATCGAGAATCAGGCGAAGTCTTACTATGACGTGAAGGGCCAGCATCTGCGCGGTCTGTCACATTGGAACGCGTAGTTTTAAGTTTAACAAATGTAAAAGGAGACAATTTATGGAACTCTGGGGATACGAAATGACGAAGAATGCGGTGAAGGGCGGGGAGCTGGGCCTGCAAGCGGCTCCTGTGACGGCACCGGTGGTGACGGATACGAATGACGCCTCGGCGGGGAGTGACTCGATTGGGTTTATGCCCACGGCAGACCTGAGCCGTCGGAGCGAGAAAGAACTCCGCAAACATGAGGTCTCCACCTGGGATGAACCCGCCCCGCGTGCCCCAGAGACGCACAGTGCACCGCGTGCGGATGTGAATGCGCAAAAGCGTGGCGCCGGCAAGGCCCATCAGCGCCACGAACTTGTCAAAGAAAAGCGTGCCCAATTGTTGAGTCGGCTGGAAAAGGCCACCTTGCTATTGGCCCGAGTGAGACAGGATGGCAAGGGGAATAGCCAGGAGTCTGGCAAGGCGTCCGGCAAAGAGTCTAACAAAACGTCCGGCAAAGGCCAGACGCAGTCTGCTCAAACCAAGGCCGAGAAAAAGATCCTGGCGACCCTGCGTGCCTCCCTGGAGGGTCGGGAGGCCAAGCAGGACATTCGGCAGTTGGCGAGCAAGACCTTGTCGGATCTGAAAAAGACCACGCAAGAATTAGTCAAAAAAAATCAGTTTTCGGGGGAGACGCGGGCAGGGCTGGAACATGCCAAGACTGAGCTCACGGCATCGCTCGGGGAGTTTACCAACTCCCTGGAGCATGCCTCGCTCGGTTCTGAGGAGACCTTGACCCCGGCGGCTCAACCTAGCGAAGTCGCGACATCGGGTAGCACGGTTGAGACCCGGACTGCAGGAAGCACTCCGGAGGCGGTGCTCCCAGCCCATGCGGAGGTCGTGCAAAAATTGACCCAGGAGCTGCAGGCCTTCGGTCCCGCGACGACGGTGACACCGGAGAATCTCGAGACGGCGCATCAAGAGATCAAGACCCAGTGCAAGCAGCAGTTGGCGGGACTGACCCAGGTTTTTGAGGGTCTCAAAGAGGCCCAGGCCAAGCTCAAGTCAATGCTGCCGGCCGCCAGTGCCTCGACCACAGATGAACAACGACCCGAGGCGAAGGTCCAGAAATTGCTCGAGACCCAGCTCAAGGAGGTCTCGGAAAAGGTGGCGACCATCCGGGCGTCTTTGACCAAGTTGGACAAGATCGAGAATCAAATCTTACGGATGAAGAGTTACAAGGAATTGAAGGATTCGGTGGAGAAGGATACGACCCCGACCCTTCAGGCGGCTTCTAGCAGTGACTCGGCCGCGCATGAGGTGTTGACCCTGCTCAAGGCGGCCTCCGCAGGTGAGGAACCTCAACAGGGGACATCCGCAACGGCCAGTGCGACACCGAGTTTTGGCGGTTCGCAGTATCTGTCAGCGGCTTCGGGTGGGAATGTTCAGGCGGCTTCCGGTGGCGCGGGTGATGGGAGCGCCCTGTTGTCGATCGCCAGCGGCAATAATTTTATCAGCGACCAAAAGAAGGAAAAGGTTAAAATGGATAAGCTCATCCAAGATATCCTCTTGGCCATTCAATCCGGCAATGTGGATGCCATCAGCGATGCCTTGATCGTGATGGGCTTACAATCCAAACGGACCCTGCTGGGAGTGGCCTCTCACGTGGTCAAGGCCCTGCAGGTCTACGATCAACAATTGCAGAAGGTATCCGAGGATATGGGTAAAATTACCGGCACGGAGAAGAACGCGAATGCCACGATGCAAAAACTGAGCCTCGATATGAGCACCTACAGCATGGGTCGGACCGCGCTGGTGAATTCATTGCGTGATGTCCAGACCATGAACGAAGAAATTGATAACGTTGCGAACAGCTGGCTGAACATTGTGGGTCAGCAGAAACGACAGCTCTCTAGGTTCCAAAGTTAATTAGGGCGAATGTAGGGGCACGGCACGCCGTGCCCCTACAAAATCCCCCTTAATCCCCCTTTTTCAAAGGGGGAGACCGCGCGATTCCCCACTTTGAAAAAGGGGGGCGAGGGGGGATTTGATTGTCAGAAAGGCCTCAAAATGTTACCCTTACAAGAAATGGGAGACGAGATGCCTTCAAAAAAATCCGAAAAAGGACCAGAAGTGCCGGCCGCGGCGGAGGCCGCGATGGTGCCGCTTTTTGACCAGTTGCGCGATGTCATGAGTCGGGTCGACGCAAAACAATTGGAACAGGCCAAACGCAAGGTGTCCGAGCTCAAGAATGTGTTGAGTGAGGAAGACCTCAAGATCTTAGATTTAGAGAAATTCACCCCGGAAAAGATGACCCATATGGCCGAGGTGGGCTACAATGAATTCAAGCTCGGACGCTATGTGAAGTCAGAACGCATCTTCCGCGGCCTGACGGTGATCGATTCGGAAAATTATTATTATCATCAAATGCTGGGGGCGGCGTTTCAACGGCAGGAGAAATTGGCTGAGGCGATTGTGGAATATGGGATCGCCCTGATGACTAATCCGAGTGACACCGTTTCCCTGACCAACCGCGGCGAGTGTTATTTTAAGGCCGGGATCCATGAGCTGGCCCTCAAGGACTTTGACGCGGCCATGGACTTGGATCCGGAAGAACGGGGCGAAGACAAGTGGATCAATCGGGCCCGTATCTTGAAACGGCAGATTGGATTGATTCGTCGATAAATTATGGGCTTAGATTCTACCCAATTTCGCGCCAATGTGTCCTCGGATGTCAAACTTCCGTTGGTGGGCGATCCGCTCATTTCCAAAAAGACCCTCGATGAATTAAAGGTCCCGGAAGAAGTCCAACAGGCCATCCTGAAGGATCCGAATGCCTTCAATAATTTCTTTGCCAATCGCTTTGGCGACTACAGCCGGATTGTTTACCAACCCGAGATCAAGGCGCTCTCCGGGGATATTCCGGAACCCGGGATGGATTTTTCGGTTCCTGTTGTAGGGGCGGGGTACCCCCGCCCGGGCGCGGAGACCGCGACCCTACAAGACGTGACCCCCGAGGAGCAGGAGGCCATGCAGGCCTGGGCGGGGGAACAGATGGATACGGTGATGAAGGCCCAAGGGACAGAACAGGTTGACCAGCTTATCAAGGATGTTCACAATTATATCGATCAGACCTTGCAGGAAAAACCGGCGTTAAAGAAAGATTTGGAACTGGCTGCTGCCAGTAGCCCGACTGACAACGGCGAGGTATCCCTTCCCAATATCATGGATGACATGGTGAATACCGAGCTAAGATTTGAGAAGGCGGAGGATGAAGAGAAGTTTCATAAAGTGCTGATGGCACTGGCGGCTAAGGGAGATGTGCAGGGATTTATGCTGGCCATGGCTGGCAAGGGGACCTACATCTTCAGTCAAAAGGTGGGCAAGGCGCTGCAGGCCTGGAAAAATAATCTGAGTTACAGCGATAAGTTGACCGCCCAGTATGATCTCTCCATGAAGTCGGGAAAAATGAGCAATGCCGAACTTGCCAAATTCAATGCGGATCAGGGAAAAGTTTACGCCAGCTCCAGTACCATCCATCAAGCCATGCAGACCTTATTGCAAAAGAAGGATCAATACCAAAACCTGGCCCAGTCAGTGATGGGGAGCCAGGAGTCGTATGGCAAGACGGTCACCCAAAATCTTCGGGTGGGTTAATAGGTTGCCGATAAAGGCCCATCTGCGTCGTTGCCCATTCAGCCCCTCCCTGCGACGTACATTCAGTACGTCTCAGTCGGGTCTTCACGGGCGCCTAGCAGCTGGACCTTTCTCAGCAACCTATGATAGATTAGTCATCAAATGCCCTTAGACGAAACCAGAACCCGATTTTCCGAGGCCGAACGGGGCAAGATTATCGATCCCAATCCGGAACGCCGGCGCCACCTCACCGAGCTGATGCTCAAATTTGCCACGCAGAAGATCTCCCCCTCAGACCTGATCGGGGTCTCCCGCAAGAAACTGGGCCGCTTGGCCGAGATCGGCTATCTCAAGTACCGTTACGGACGCTTTAAAGAGTCCCTGGAGATCTTTGAGACCTTGGTGGGGCTCGATTCCCGGGTGGTCTACTATCATGTGGCGCTGGGCGGGGTTTATCAGAAACTGAACCGTTTTGTCGACGCGGTGGTCGAGTACACCAAGGCCATTCGGCTCAATCCCAAAAATATCGCGCCCCATGTGAATCGGGGCGAGATCTATCTAAGACATAAAAATTTTCGCAAGGCCGCGGAGGATTTTCGCAGCGCTATTTTGCTGGATAATCAGGGAAAAAATCTCTGGGCCAATCGGGCCCGGTCGTTGGTGATTGCGCTTAAAAGGAGTTTGGAGTTACGCAAGAGGCGTTCATAACACCCCCCAACCCCCCTCTTACCTTAAGAGGGGGGAAGGATACGATGGTCTCCCCCTCTTAGAGTAAGAGGGGGTTGGGGGGTGTTAATCCCGGGGCGGTCACTCGTCATCCACCACCGCATCCAAGATCCCATATTTTTTGAGCAAGTTCCGAATATGTTTCCGATCAATCCCCGCGGCGCGGGCGGTCTTGGAGATGTTGTAGTTATTGCGGCGCAGCAGGGTGGCCAAATAGTCTTTTTCAAAGACCTCGACAATTTTTTGTTTGGCCTCCTTGAAGGGGAGGCTCATGTCGACATCCATGCGTTCGGTGGCCTCTTCCTCATTTTCCATCTCTTGAAAGATAAACGAGGTATGCTGGCCGGTGATGCTGTTGCCCTCGACCACCGGGACCATGCGTTCCAGGACATTCACCAGTTCGCGGACATTGCCGGGCCACTGGTAGCGGGTCATCATCTTGAGGGCGTCATCTTCCACGCGCATGACCTTGAGTTTGCCGTCCGGGAGTAGGTTGAATTTCCCCGCGGCGAGGAGTTTTTCCACCAAGAAGGGGATGTCATCCGGCCGTTCGCGGAGGGCCGGGATGTGGATCTTGACGACCGACAAGCGATAGTAGAGGTCTTGGCGAAAACGCCCTTCGGAGACCTCCTTCTTGAGATTACGATTGGTGGCGCAGATCACCCGGACATCGACGGATTGGGTGTCATTTCCTCCCACCTTTTTGACTTGGCGTTGCTCGAGGGCTCGGAGCAGCTTGGGTTGAAGCTCCAGCGAGAGCTCGCCGATTTCGTCCAAAAAAATGGTGCCGCCATTGGCCTCCTCAAAGGCGCCCCTCCGGGTGTTGATGGCGCCGGTGAAGGCCCCTTTGACATGGCCGAAGAGTTCGCTCTCAATCAGGTTTTCCGCCACCGCGCTGCAATCAAACACGACGAAGGCCTTGTTCTTGCGCATACTATTTTCATGCACCGCGCGGGCGACCAATTCCTTGCCGGTCCCCGTCTCGCCCTCAATCAGGCAGGTGGCCTCGGTGGGGGAGATGCGCTCTAAGATCCCAAAAATCTGGCGCATCTTTCTGGAACGGCCGACGAGGGCCCCAAATTGTTGCTTTTGCGAGGGCTCGATCTGCACCTTTTCATCAAAGGCGATGAACTCAATCTGGGTGTTGCCCACCCGGATGACATCGCCGGGTGACAGATAGGCCTCCTTGACGCGGAGGTCGTTGATGAAGGTGCCGTTGGTGCTGTCCAGGTCTTTGAGGACAAAGCTGTCTTGTGTCTGGGCAATTTCGACATGATTGCGCGACACCGTTTTGTCATCGATCACCAAGTTGTTCGTTTCGCGTTTGCCAATTTCGACTTTGGCTTTGGAGAGGTCGATTTTTTTGCCCTTGTTGGGGCCGTTCAGTACCACGAGTTGGCACTTGCGCTGGAAGACGACATCTTTTTGGTCGTCCATTCCCAAGAGTTGTGTGTCGAAGTCCAAATTGTCTTTTTCCATGGTTATTCCTTTTCTAATCGAATGTTTAATGCCTTATTTTTGTCTTCGCTCAAATCTACGGTCCCCTCCCAGGTCTTGTAGCCTTCCAGTTCCAGCTTAACGTGATGGGCTCGATTTCTGGGGATATTGGCCAAACTGACGGGCGTTTTGATGCCCAAGGATTTGCCATCCAGAGAGATGTCGGCCCGAGCCGGACGGCTGGTAATTTTCACCTCTCCCAAGGGGTCGCCGACGATTTTTTTCGGGGCGGCGGGTGTTGGGGGGGGCAGGGCGGCCGTTTCCTGTGGCGGAGGCGCTGGTTTTTCTTCTGGGGCCTTTGGCTCCACTGGTTTTGGCGCGGGCTCTTTGGCGGGTTCTTTGATGACGATCTCTGATTTTTTATTCACAGGAGATTTGGTGACGGGTGGCGGTGGTGGAATCGCCTCTGGTTTGACCACTTCCACGGCTGGCGGTGCTGCCACGGGGGCTTCAACAGCCGGTGGAGTGACTTCAGGCGGTGATGGAGTTGCAACGGGCGTTGGCGGTGGGGGAGGTGGTGCGACCACCGTAGGCAGCGGCGTGAATTTTCCCATCACCTTGACCGGCTCCGAACCATTGGGGGTCACTTGCTGGGACCATTCATAGTAATCTTTTAAATAAAGTTTAACGGTATAATTTTTCCCCAATTCCAGGGCCTCAATCTTTGCGGGGGTATTCAGCCCGGTGGGTCGGTCATCGAGCACAATCAAGGCCCCCGAGGGGTCCGAGGTGATGTCCAAGCTCGCCTTGGGCACAGGTACGAGATTGGCCTGGATATTGATGGTCTCTTGATTGGTGATGGCCACGGTGGTGGTGAAATCTTGATAGTCCTGTTTTTTGATGCGGATTTGATATTCCTCGCCCAGGGCCAATTTTTCGATACGCGCCGGGGTGACCATGCCGGCATCGACGTCATTAATCAGGATAGTGGCCCCTGGAGGGGTTGAGATGATGGCGAGACTGCCGTATTCGACCGCCTCTTCGGGGGCTTGTTGGACGGTTGGTCGAGCGGGTGTCGGTTTGTCCGTTCGATTGGGTGACTTCCACAGGTAAAAGGCAAAGAGCCCCAGGAGCAAAATGAGCAACCCTCCACCCAGCCATAGGAAAGGGGTTACGACGCGCTCTTCCTGGGTTTCTTCAAACAGCCCGGAGACGGATGTCTCAGGCCCCGTGTCGTTGAGATTGGTGATGCTCCGACTGGGTGGTCCATGGACCACAATGTCTTCCATCTTGGACTGCTTCATCAAGACGGATCGGGTTTTTTCGGAAAGATTGAAGGGCGGGTCTTTTTTGCGAATCTCCGGGTCAAAGAGTTTGCCCAGCAAGGCGGAGAGTTGTCGCGGTGAAAAGTCTAAGTAGGATGAATAGAGGTATTTGGTCAGGTCGAGCTGAAAATCAGCGGCGCTTTGATAGCGATCCTTAGTGCTGAAGGTCAGGGCCTTGGCCACGATGGTCCGGAGTGGGGCTGCAATGGAGTCGGGTAATTGGGCGGCGGTAATCCTCTTGGTCCGGATCAGATTCAGCACCTCAAACTGGGTGTCGCCGGTGAAGAGCTTCTTGCCGGTGAGCATCTCGTAAAGGACGAGACCGGCGGAGAAGATGTCGGTGCGGTGATCGATCGGTCGGCCCAGGGCCTGTTCCGGGGACATGTAGGAAATCTTGCCCTTCAGAATCCCCGCGCTGGTATTGGAGACATTCATCGCGGCCTTGGCGATCCCAAAATCCACGATCTTGACCTCTCCCTCAAACGAGATCAGGATGTTTTGCGGGCTGATATCGCGATGAACGATGTGGAGGGGATTGCCTTCGCTGTCTGTTTTGCGATGGGCGTAGTCTAACCCTTTGCACACCTCGCTCATGATATAGACGGCCGTGTCTTCCGAGAATTTTTCTCCCTGCGTTGCGAGGAGTCTGCCGAGGAGTTCGCGTAAGTTGGTGCCATTGATATACTCCATGGAGATGAAGTAATCTTCGCCCACTTTACCCAGATCAAAGACTTGTACGATGTTGGCGTGCGACAGGAGGACGGTCAGCTTGGCCTCGTCAATCAGCATGCTGATGAATTCTTTGTCGGCGGAGTAGTGGGTCAGGATTCTTTTGATGGCGAGTTGTTTCTCAAACCCGTCCACGCCATAGGTCTTGGCCTTGTAGATCTCGGCCATGCCACCGATGGCCAATTTATTCAATAAGACATAACGCCCAAAAGGTTTGGGCAAGCCGGTTTCTATCCCCATAAGAAAATTCTCAGTAAAATGATGCTAATTGTACTAATAAACAGGGTGAGCAGCCCATAGGCGATTACCGCCGGCACCCTCACCTTGCCCTTTGTGTTTAGAATCCCTAGGGCGACTAATTGAGGCATCAGTCTATTGGGGAGCATATTTTTTTGTGATGTTTCTGGGACTGCAATGCGATTCCAGGATACCTCGGCCTTGTTGCGAAACGCGGAGGGTCGGCTTGATTGCCTCGAGTCCGGGAGGAGTTTCTTCCAGGCTGGTTCGTCGCTTTTTTTATCAAATTGGTCCTTCTCCTGATCGGGCGAGTAAGACTTCCCCTCACGTTTTCCCTGTCTTTGCTCATCTTTGGCCTCTTCGACGATATACTTGCCTGAGTCGAGGCCGGAGATCCTGTTGATGGTTTTGCCCATAAATGGTGACAATAGTCTCTAGGGACTTAAGTCACCATTCTAGTCGAAAATATGACGGCAAAGCAACAAGATAATGGCATGGTTTTTGGGAGATTGAAGGGGGTGTTGTAGGGGCAACCCTCCGTGGTTGCCCTCCGTTGTGTCGCCCTAACGCAGCAACGAATGCGCAAAATCAAACAACAGATTGACGACGATCGTATCCACCGCGATCAAGAGGATAAAGACCACGATGGGGGCGAAATCGATGCCGAAACGATACAATTTGGTTGGGATGAAGCGTCGGGCGAGGGAGAAGGCCGGTTCCGTGACTTGGTGGAGCAAGCGGACGATCGGATTGTAGGGATCGGCTTGGATCCAGCTCATCAAGACCGCGATGGCGACCACAAAGCTGTAGAGATTGATGAGGAGCTGGAGGACTCGGGCTAAGGTGAGTACAAGATAACCAAGAATCGGCATCAACCCCTCCGGCGTAATTCCCGGGCCCGCTTGACGGCTGCCTCGACGACGCCTTCGACCAAGTTCGCAAAGCCCCGTTCGGCCATGACTTGCAAGCCCGCCTCGGTGGTGCCTCCCTTGGAGGCCACTTGCTCGATCAGAGAGGGGAGCGATTCAGACAATTTCTCCACCATCTTGGCGCTACCAATGAAGGTTTGCACAATGAGGGGGAGGGTTACCTCTTCTGGTAATTTCCACTTGAGCCCTGCCTTCACCATGGCATCGAGAAAACTGTAAACGAAGGCCGGTCCACTGCCAGAAATAGCGGTGACGACGTCTAGCCATTCCTCCTCCGGGACGAACAAGGCCTTGCCCGTTGCGGAAAAAATCTTTAAGGCCAGTTCTTTATCGGCCTCGGTAGTTTGGGGACTGGCGTACAGGGCTGTTGCCCCTTCTCCAATCAGGGCAGGGGCATTGGGCATGGCGCGGATGAGCCGCATGGAACTCGCCAGCGATTTTTTGAAGTAATGGGTATCGAGCCCTGCCGCGATACTGATGAGGAGCTGTTTTTGGTTGACCAAGACTTGGATCCCCTTGATGACCTCTTTCATCTGTTGAGGTTTCACCGCCAGGATCAGGATGGGGCTTTTGCGCGTCAGAAGTTGGTTATCCGGAAAGGGGGTGATCTTGTATTGCCTCCTGAGTTGACTGAGACGGCGCCGGTCGAGATCGGACACGCCAATGGCCGAGGCTGGAAATATTTTTTTCTTGATGATGGCGGCAATGATGGCACCCGCCATGTTACCGCCACCTATGAAACCGATAGATACTTGAGCGCGCTGTTTCATCATTGTTAGGTCCTTGCGTTAAAGACGATTGCCAAAAATCCCGGTACCGATCCTCACCAGGGTTGATCCCTCCTCAATCGCCACCTGATAGTCGTGAGTCATCCCCATGGAGAGCTCGGTGAGGGGAAGCTTATACACCCTCTTATTATTAATTGCATCACGAATCTCACGGAGATGCTTAAAGTGAGGGCGTGCCGCCTCGGGATCGCTGGCTGGGGGCGGCATTCCCATGAGGCCTGTTAACTCCAGGTGGGTGAGGGGGGATAGTGCCCTGATGAGTGGATCCAGCGCTGCGAGGGCAATCCCACTCTTGGTGGCCTCTCCCAAATTGACCTCAATCAGGATGGGTTGGATTTTTCCCAGTTTGGCGGCTTGGTGGTTGATTTCTTCGGCAAGGCGCAGTGAGTCGACCGAATGAATCAAGGACACCTTGTCGATGATTTGTTTGACCTTATTGCGTTGCAGGTGGCCGATGAAATGCCATGTTGTTTCCTGTAGGGGCACCCCTCCGTGGGTGCCCTCTGCTTGGGTGCCCTCACGGGCCGGGCGGCCACACAGGGCCGCCCCTACGTGTTCCAATAATTCCTGGGCGTAGTTCTCGCCAAAATCCCTCTGACCTGCCTGCCAGGCTTCTTCTATCCTTGTGGTCGGTTGCCCCTTCGTGACGGCAATGAGGGTCACATGGGGGGGGATCTGTTGCCGAAGCTGCGATAATTTCTCGAAAATCGTCATTTCATTCTCTATAATTGTTTTTTTCAATAATTTCATGTATTTTCAATGTTAGCCATGAAGCTTTCTCTTGCGGTGTGCAGTTTAATCATCCTATCGGGTTGTTTTGGTCGCGACTATCGAGGCGGCATCATGCGCTACGAAATGGGGCGGGCCTATACCGGGACCCGCTCTTTTGCCATTCAGTCCCCACCAAAGCCTTGGAAAGGTCCAAAACTGAAATACAAGGAAATGGTTTACACCCATGATGGTATCGGTGGGACCATCGTGACCGACGCCCTCTGTGGCCCCAAGTTTGAGGATACCCCGGTCGTGTTATTAGCCAAGCATCTCTTCTATAAGCTCGATCATGCCCAGATCAAGCCCGCCAGGTATTTTACGTTGGATGGACGGGAAGCGGTGCGAGTGGATGGCACGGGGAGCATGGATGGTGTCCCCTTGCAGATGCAGGTGGTGGTGATGAAGAAAAACTTCTGTCTCTATGATTTTGTCTATTTTGCCCCGCCCAAGAGCTTTGCGGCCGGGCGGAAAGATTTTGAAAATTATTATCAGAGTCTTGAGGCCCCCTGATGGAAACCACTTACAAAAGAATTTTCAGCGGATTCGGGGAAAATCTCTTAAGCTTCCTGACCTATTTTGGCGGGTTGGCCGTCTTGGCGAGTCAGGCGATGAAGTCCTTGTTTGCCCGGAAGTTTCCCCTGCAGGCGACGATCGAGCAATGTCATTTTGTCGGGATTAAATCGTTGAACCTGGTCAATTTGATCGCGGTCTTTACCGGCATGGTGTTGGCCCTGCAATTTGCGGTCGGGTTGGGTCGGTTTGGCCTGAAGCTGTACATCGGACAAGTCATCGGTTTGGCGATCATTCGTGAGTTGGGACCTGTTTTGACCTCCTTGATGTTGGCGGCGCGGGTTGGCTCCGGCATTGCGGCCGAGTTGGGGTCCATGGTGGTGACCGAGCAAGTCATGGCCATCGAGGCCTTGGGGGCCAATCCCATTCAAAAGTTAGTCTTGCCGCGCCTGGTGGCGACGGTGTTGGCCGCTCCCCTGTTGACGGTGATTGGCAATACGGTGGGCATCATCGGTGGGATGCTGATCACCGTGATGGAGGCGTCGGTGACCCCGCGTTTTTATTTCGATCAGATCCAAAAAACGGTGGCCATCAACGATTTTTTGAGCGGGGTTTCAAAAACGATCTTTTTCGGATTCTTCATCGCCTTGATCGCTTGTTATGAGGGCCTCAAGACCCGAGGCGGCACGGTTGGGGTTGGGAAGGCGACGACCTATGCCGTGGTTTTTTCTTCCGTGATGATCTTTGTGGCGGATTTTTTCTTAACCAAGCTTTTTTTGATCCTATGAGCTTCATTGAATTCAAGGGTATTTCAAAATCCTTTGGCCCCAAACGGGTGACCGAAGGATTGGCTCTCGAAGTGAACAAAGGGGAAACGCTCACCATTATCGGGGGGAGCGGAACGGGCAAGACGATTCTTTTGAAAATGTTGCTCAAATTGGTGTTACCCGACCGCGGCGCCATCCTCTTTGAGGATAAGGATATACTGAAGATGGATGAAGAAGACACCCGACTGCTCCGGCGTCGGATGGGGATGCTGTTTCAAGGGGGGGCGCTCTTCGACTCTTTGAATGTGAGCGAAAATGTTGCGTATCCGTTGCGCGAACATTTTAATCTTTCGGAAGACGAGATTGACCGGCGCGTTGCGGAAAAGATTGCCTTGGTCGGCTTGCCCGGCATCCAGGAGATGATGCCGGCCGATCTCTCGGGGGGGATGAAAAAGCGGGTGGCGTTGGCCCGGGCCATTGCGACGGATCCGGAGGTGATATTGTATGATGAACCGACGACTGGCTTGGATCCGACGAACACGCGACGGATCAACAAACTGATTCGCGATTTGCAGAAAAAGCTGAATGTGACGTCCATTGTGGTGACCCATGATATGGAGTCCGCTTTTTTTATCGCGGATCGTTTGGCGCTGCTGTTTGACCGCAAGATCGAGTTTGTCGGGACCCCGGAAGAGGCCAAGCGTTCCGGCAATGCGCGGGTGCGCGATTTTATCGAAGGCAATATAGGAGAGTGACCCATGGAATCCAAGGAGAGTACGCAAATTAAGGTTGGCGTCTTTGTTTTTTTGGGGATGCTGCTGGCCATGGGGATCATCTTTTTTCTCGGCAATGAGAAGAATCTGTTTGAACGGGAGTATCCGCTCTATGCGGTCTTCAAGGACATCAGCGGGCTTCGCCCCGGCGCCCAGGTTCAGTTGGCGGGGATTCGCGTGGGGGTGGTGGACCAGATTAGCTTCCCGACGCAGATCGGTGAGAAGCATGTTCGGGTCCGGTTGCAGGTCAAGCAGGATTATCAGGAAAGAATTCGTTCTGACTCAACGGCTTCTATCAGTACCCAGGGATTGTTGGGGGACAAGATGATTGCCGTCAGTTTGGGGAGTAACGATTTTCCCGTTATGCAGGCCGGATCGGAACTGACAACGGAAGAACGTACCAGCATCTTTGAAGCCGCCGAGAAGGGTATTGGTATGATGGATTCTGTCGATCAGGTGGCCAAAAAAATTGGCCATTTTTTTGATGCCATCGATAAGAGTCAAGGCTTGCTTCACTCCATCATCTACGAAACTCCCGAAAAGCCGATGGGCAAGAATGTGCGTCAAACCGCGGAAGACCTAAAGTTGGCCTCCAAGGAGTTGCGCGTCATGTTGGAGAAGATCAACAAGGGCGAAGGCACGGTGGGCGCCCTCTTGAGCGACCCCAGCCTTTACTATGATTTGCGTAAGCTATTTGGCAAGGTGGAGCGTAACCGGCTGCTGCGCGGCATCATCCGCAGCCGGCTTCAGAGCCTGGATCAAGACGGGACAGATCCGGAAAAACATCAGTGAGTGCGTCATGACGCAATGCGATACCGGGGCATAATTCTCTCGTACCAGGCATAGACAACTTTTTCGGATGCTGTTATAATTGAGTTATCAAGTAACCCTCTAGTTTGTTTCGATCTTTGATTTTTCAATCCGCAAAAAATGAAATGAAGTATTTTTCATTAAGGAGGTTCAGATGGAAAAGCAAGATCTAGCGACGCTTCTCAAGAGTCTGCATGACGTAAAAGGCTACCAAGGTCTCACTTGGGAAGGAAATTTTGAAGACTACTTGAAGCTCGTGCAAAAACATCCTTCCATCGCGCGTACCGCTTACCAGCGCATGTACGACATGATCATCTCCCACGGTATGGAAGAATATACCGAATATAAGAAAAAAATAATCCGTTACCACTTTTTCAGCGATCCCTTGGAGAATGGCAAAGACGCCATTTTCGGGCTCGATCTTCCCCTGATGAAGATGGTCAATATCTTCAAGGCGGCCGCGATGAGTTATGGGCCGGAGAAGCGCGTCTTGTTACTGCATGGTCCGGTGGGCAGCGCCAAGAGTACGATTGCACGTCTCTTGAAAAAGGGCTTGGAGCAATACTCCCGGATCAATGACGGCATGATGTTTACGTTTTGGTGGAAAAAGAACGGGTTGGAGAACCAGGAGATTTTTGGCTCTAGTGAGCAGATTTTGTGTCCGATGCATGAAGAACCGCTGAGAGTTATCCCACACAAAATCAGGGATGAAATTTTGCAAAAGATCAATGAGGAGTTGCCGGAAGAAAAACGGATCAAGATGGACGGCGATCTGTGCCCTCCCTGTCGCTTTATCTTTAAGCGGTTGATGGAGAATTACCAGGGAGACTTGAACAAGGTGCTGGAGCACGTGGCGGTGCGACGGCTGCTCCTCTCCGAACAGGATCGTGTTGGGATTGGCACATTTCAGCCGAAGGATGAGAAGAACCAGGATTCCACCGAACTGACCGGGGATATCAATTATCGGAAGATTGCGGAATATGGTTCGGATTCCGATCCGCGGGCCTTTAATTTTGACGGGGAATTTAATATCGCAAATCGGGGGCTGATTGAATTTATCGAAGTTCTCAAGCTGGATGTCGCCTTTCTCTACGATCTGTTGGGGGCGTCGCAGGAACATCGGATCAAGCCCAAGAAATTTGCCCAGACGGATATTGATGAAGTCATTCTCGGCCACACCAATGAAGCGGAGTACCGGCGTTTGCAGAGCAATGAGTATATGGAGGCGCTGCGCGATCGAACGGTCAAGATTGATGTGCCTTATATTACGAAACTGACTGAGGAAAAGAAAATCTACGAGCGGGATTTCAATTCCGAACGGATTCGCGGCAAACACATTGCGCCCCACACCTTGGAGATCGCGGCGATGTGGGCTATTTTGACACGCTTGGAGGAACCAAAAAAGGCCAACCTGACTATTCTGCAGAAACTCAAACTCTATGATGGGAAAACCCTTTCGGGGTATACGGAAGACAATGTGAAGGAACTGCGCAAAGAGGTGACCCGCGAGGGACTCGATGGGATTTCGCCGCGCTACATTCAAGACAAGATCTCCAATGCGTTGGTCTTGGACCGTGCGGAGGGTTGCGTCAATCCCTTCACCGTGATCAATGAATTGGAAAGCGGCTTGAAACACCATTCCCTGATTCGTAATGAAGACCAGCGCAAACGTTTTGCCGAACTTCTGACCGTGGTCAAGGATGAGTATGAGGATATCGTCAAAAACGAGGTGCAGCGGGCGATCTGCGCCGATGAAGAGGCGATCAGTCGCTTGTGCAGTAACTATATTGATCACGTCAAGTCTTACACCCAGAAGGAAAAGGTCAAAAATAAATATACCGGGCAGTATGAGGAACCTGATGAACGTTTGATGCGTTCGATCGAGGAGAAGATCGATATCCCGGAGAATCGCAAGGACGATTTTCGGCGCGAGATCATGAACTACATCGGCGCCTTGTCCTTGGAGGGGAAGACCTTCAACTACAAGACGAATGAGCGTCTGCACAAGGCCCTGGAGCTCAAGCTCTTTGAGGACCAGAAAGATTCGATCAAGTTGACCAGCCTCGTCACCAATGTGATCGACAAGCAAACCCAGGAGAAGATCGACATTGTGAAGAGCCGGTTGATCAAGAACAACCAATATTGCGACATCTGTGCGACCGACGTGTTGAACTATGTGGCTAGTATATTTGCTCGGGGGGATATCAAGGGGCATGCGTGAGGTAAAACATGTTCGTGAAGATTGACAGCGATCATTCAAGATTTAAACAGATCATCCGTGGAAAAATCAAAAAAGAATTAAGGAAGTTTATTACCCATGGGGAAATGATTGGGCGTCAGGGGAAGGACCTGGTCAGTATCCCTTTGCCCCAGATTGACATGCCTCACTTTGTTTACGGACCGCGTCAGATGGGCGGCGTGGGACAGGGAGAGGGGAAGCCTGGGACAGTGATTGGCGCCGGGGAGATCGAGGGAGACGGTTCCGGTCAGGCGGGTAATGAAGAAGGGGATCATGTCTTAGAGACCGAGCTGACGGTTGCCGAGTTGGTGGAACTCATGGGGGAGGAACTCGAATTGCCCCGCATCCAACCCAAGGGTGATTCCAATCTTAATTCCGAGAAGGAGAAATATACGGGTATTGGCATGTCCGGCCCGGAATCGTTGCGTCATTTCAAGCGAACCTACCGTCAGGCGCTCCGGCGCCAGATCATCGCGGGGAGTTATGATCCGAAACACCCCCGCATTGTGCCGATGCGGGAGGATAGGCGTTACCGGGTATCTCGCAAGGAGGTTCGACCGGAGCAAGAGGCCGTGATCATCTACATGATGGATGTGTCCGGATCGATGGGGGCGGAGCAAAAAGAGATTGTGAGGATGGAGACCTTCTGGATTGATACCTGGATCCGCGCGCACTACAAGGGGTTGCAGGCCCGTTACATTGTGCATGATGCCGTGGCGCGCGAGGTGGATCGGGATACTTTTTACAAGACCCGCGAGTCAGGTGGGACCATCATTTCCTCGGCCTATAAGCTTTGTTTAGACCTCATTCATAAACATTATCCCCCGTCCGATTGGAATATTTATGCCTTTCATTTCTCCGATGGCGACAATTGGTCGGGCAACGATACCCAGGAATGTCTGAAGCTATTGCAGGATGAGCTTTTGCCCATAGTGAACCTCTTTGGTTACGGCCAGGTGGAGAGCGAGTATGGCAGTGGGCAATTTCTCCGTGATTTAAGCGAGAAATTCTATCGCGAGGGTGGAGCTACGCATGAATCGTTGGTTGTTTCCAAGATCGCGTCACGCGACGCCATCTATGATTCCATCAAGGATTTTTTAGGGAAGGGGAGATAATCGATGTCCTTGTCACCTGAATTAATCAAATGGCGTAACCACATACGGGAGATTGCGCTTGGCTACGGGCTCGATTTCTTCGAGGTCATCTTCGAGGTGCTCGATTGGAAACAGATGAATGTCGTGGCCTCTTACGGAGGATTTCCCAACCGTTACCCCCACTGGCGTTTTGGGATGGAGTACGAGCAGATCAGCAAGAGCTACGCCTACGGCCTGACGAAGATTTATGAAATGGTCATTAACAACGATCCTTCCTACGCGTATTTGCTGCATTCCAACGCCTTGATGGATCAAAAGTTGGTGATGGCCCACGTGTACGGGCATTCGGATTTTTTTAAGAATAACTTTTACTTCAGCCATACCAACCGCAAGATGATCGATGTGATGGGAAATCATCGTTCGAAGGTGCAACGCTATATTGACGAATATGGGTTGGATAAGGTTGAGGCATTCATCGATCAGTGTTTGTCTTTGGAGAACCTCATTGATTACCACAGCCCTGCCATCAAGAGACAACGCTTTCATGAAGATGAAGTGTTGGGTGAGGAAAAAGACACTAAGGTTTCTGTCAAGAAAATGAAGAGCAAAGAGTACATGGATACCTTTGTCAATCCCAGTGATTTTCTGGCGGCGCAACAAAAGATGATCGAAGAGGCCAAGAAGAAGGAAAAGTCATTTCCCGAACACCATGAACGCGACGTGCTATTATTTTTGATCAACTATGCCCCCTTGGAGCGGTGGCAAAGGGATGTGCTCACGATGATCCGCGATGAGGCCTATTATTTTGCCCCGCAGCGGCAAACGAAGATCATGAACGAAGGTTGGGCCGCTTATTGGCATACCACTATGATGACGCAAAAAATTTTGGACGATACCGAGGTGATTGATTATGCCGATCACCACTCTGGCACCGTGGCGCCGCATCCGGGGCGTGTCAATCCTTACAAGCTCGGGATGGAGTTGTTTCGTGACATTGAAGATCGTTGGAACAAGGGTAAGTTTGGCAAGGAGTTTGAAGACTGTACAGACTTCAAGGAGAAGAGAGTTTGGGACAAAAAACTAGGGCAGGGACGGGATAAAATTTTTGAAGTCCGCAAACTCTACAACGACCTGACATTTCTCGATGCCTTTCTCAACGATGAATTTTGCGTCCAGCAGAAGATGTTCACCTATGCCTACAACCCCAACAACAATACCTATGAGATTGTCGATCGTGATTGGCGGAAGGTAAAGGCCAAACTGTTACAGTCCCTGACCAATTGTGGTAGCCCGATTATTGAAATTGTCGACGGGAATTACAACAATCGGGGGGAGATGCTGCTCAAACATCATTTTGACGGGGCGACTCTCAAGATGGATTGGGCCTGGGAGACCTTGAAGAATCTCCAGTCTTTGTGGGATCGTCCGGTTTATCTTGAGACGATGGTGGAAGGCATTCCGAAGGTCCTAAGTTTTGACGGCAAGGAAACCCACGAAAAGTAGGGGCGATCCTTGTGATCGCCCCCAGGATTGCGAGATGCAGCGATAACCCGCAGGCCAGGAGTTTCCATTCTTTAAGATAGGCCGTGATCATAAAATTAAACCCTAAAATCCCCCAATAGAATAACGGGCCCAACCACGGTAGGGGTACGGGGCGCCGTGCCTGTGTAGGTTGCGATAGCCAGGAATAAACTCCAATGATTGACAGAGCGACTAGAAACCAACCGGTAAAATTGCTGAGTGGCACTCCAAAATAGGTCCCACCGTTTGGGTAGTAAAAGATATCCCCCAAGAACCATCGGTCCCCACGAACCGCCAATGGATCAACGACGATGTCGAGGGCGGTCATGAGGAGGGCGGCCAAAAAAATCCTCCCCCTCATCCTAACCTTCTCCCCAAGGGGGAGAAGGGACTCCCTCTCCCTTTTGGGGAGAGGGCCGGGGTGAGGGGGAGCCAACCACCCCCCATATTCATAGGCTGCGTAGGCCAAAAACGAATAGGACAGCGAATCCCACAAAGGAACTCCCCAGAGCAGCAACTCCCCTGGAAGATTTTCATAACGATAGTGATACAACCCATAGGGAAAGGCCCAGCGAATTGAGGTGAATTCCGAGAGGTAGGCGATGCCGAACCCCAGGGTCAAAAAAAGAAAAGTATTTTTAAGGCCGCGATTAACAATGCCAATAGTGAGGAACGCACCCAGGAAAACAAAAATGTAAGGACGATGCATCAATGTGTACAACAGCGCAGGCCAGGAAAGGAGGGTTGGCATCGACATATTGGGTGTGTTAGGACTTTTCTCTTATGAGCGGCAAGGAATATTTTATCTTCCTCGTAGCTGGTATGGTTGCCTTACTGGGGATTTTTTTGATTTTTTTAGGAATGCAGTCTTCGGAGGATCATCCCAGTTTGCTCGGGGTGGAAGGACTGGTGGGCTTGGTGGGGGAGATGGGTGCTGAGAATAAGGTTTTGGTGCATGGTGAGTTGTGGGATACGGTGACGGAGGATGTGTTACAGGTGGGGGATCGCGTTCGGGTTTGTGGCCTGCAACCGGGGATGAAATTGGAAGTTAAAAAAATATAGGGGGCGATATGTTTTCTTTTTCGAGCGTGCTCATCATCTTGTTTGGTCTTTATTTGCTGAGTTCCATTAAGATTTTGCGGGAGTACGAACGAGGGGTGATTTTTCGTCTTGGGCGCACCTTGAGCAAGGAAAAGGGCCCGGGGGTGATTTTGGTTTTTGCCCCTTTGGATCGTATTGTGAGGGTCTCGCTTCGTACCATCGTTTTTGATGTTCCGCCGCAAGATGTCATTTCCCGGGACAATGTGTCTCTTAAGGTCAGTGCGGTGGTCTATTTTCGGGTGATTGACCCCAACAAGGCGGTGGTGGCGGTGGAGGATTATCTTTTTGCCACCTCGCAGATGGCTCAGACCACATTACGTAGTGTGCTGGGTCAGGTGGAGCTGGATCAATTGTTGGCGGAGCGGGAACAGATCAATCATAAACTCCAAGAAATTTTAGATCATCAGACGGAGCCTTGGGGGATCAAGGTGGCCAACATTGAAGTGAAGCAAATCGATTTGCCGCAGGAGATGCAACGAGCGATGGCCAAGCAGGCGGAGGCCGAGCGGGAACGCCGCTCCAAGGTGATTCGAGCCGAAGGCGAGGCCCAAGCGGCACAAAAGCTAGTCGAGGCGGCCAAAGAGATGCAGGATCATCCGATGAGTCTACAGATGCGCTATTTGCAAACCCTGGTGGAAATCGCCGGCGACAAAAGTTCCACCACTATTTTCCCCATCCCCATCGATTTGCTAGAGCCATTTTTTAAGAAGCGAACCTAAAGACGGAGTTTCTACTAGACATAGACTAGTTTTATCGGATTTTTCCATTTTTGGTTTATATTTGATATCTAAGGGATGATCGAATGGTTGGCGATTGTGGTTTTTTTTGTTGTTAAAGAGGCAAACGGAGCTGTTAAAGAGCGTAGATTCTAGATTAGGATGAGATGATGCACACGGATTCTTTGTTATAATGGGTTTTCTTGTTTTTCTCCGGTTAGCTTAAGTTCCGAACCTTTCTCTGTAACGTTGTCTCCAGGCGAAAAGCTGTTTTTGATGAATCTCTCGTAAGATCTTTGTTTTCTGGATGACCCAATCAGGATTCCCGATGAAAGGAGATGAGGAATAAGGTTGTTTCGTATGCCAGTCGTTTTGTAGAAGTTGATCAACAAGGTAGCGATATTCCATTTGGCGTTGTTCTGAGTTAGTTGCCAAGCCTAAGTAAGATGGAGCTGGGGTAATGAGAGGGTCTGCTTCTCCATAGGCGTAGTAACGGTAGGAAGAAAATTGGTTATGATTGGGGTGCTTGACCTTTCCGGCACGTTTCGGATTGAGGTCAATGTAACGCATGACTTCCAATAAATGCCTATCGGTTTGAATCATGGGTGATTTGAATCTATCCATGACGACCTGACCCCGCCTTTTGACATGTTTGTTGTAGAGTCTAGCGAAGCGAGCATTGACCACTCTAAAAAAATCTGAAAAATCGCGTAATGAGTTCAGATGTCCTGAGAGATGAGGATGATTATCCATTAGGCAGTAGGAGTAGATTCGAACACCATAACGGTCTTTGTAGTGAAGCAGGAGGTTGTAATAAAGTTGTTTAGCCCAGGATTCCTTCAAGAGCCAATCTTGGTTGTGACATTGCCAAGTGACGTGGAAGCAAGAGTCATCTTCAAGAATGGCCGATCGAGGGAGTGAAGGCATGAGTGAGACTAAAGCAAATTTCAGGCCAAAATAGACAAGACGAGAAATCAAGGGTTTAGCAATTTAAGACGGAGCAAAGCGTCCGAAAATCGGACGGTACCGACCGAAAATCGAACCTTCGTCTTACGTCTTAAGAAAATCATGCCACCCTTAACCGTTCTGTAGCTTGACGCAGGCCCTGTTGTACGGCGCGCCGGTGGGGATGCCAGGCAGCGGGTAAATCGAGTTCCTCACTAACTGTATGCAAATCATCCAGGAACGCCCGTGCGACTCCTCGCAGGGAGGATGAGGTGGCGATTTCTTCACGATGGGCCTGAGGTACCAAGCAGCCGAGCAGTCCTCGGATGAGGGGCGCTTCTTCTGTCTCGATGCCATCATAGTCAATAGAACCCCAGAGGGACTCCTCCGTGGAGGGATCGAGTGATTCCTGATGGTATACGTCCTCGATTGGCAGCTCGATTTGAGCGAGTCGATCCGCATCCTCCGTTTCTGCTTCTTCGCAGTTTTGCCAGGCGATGGCTTGATACGTTTTTTCCCGTTCCAGGAACCAGGCCGCCGCGAACAACCGTTCAGCCAGTGGGCCGATCTCGGACATGGCGAGAGACCAATGTTCCCAATCATGCCATGTAAACCCGTGTGGCTTACCGGCGAGCTCGTTGACAATGGGCCGTAACGAACAACCGATCAATCTGCACCCATGGAGCGCCGCTGCCGCGAGGTCGACCGAGTCAAAGCGCTCCGGTACCAACAAGACGGGTGTTGGGTTTTCTTTCGCCTTCCGGGGGAGATGTTCGCATTGAACCATCGCGGTTGGGGGGAGATCGAGCCCTGGGACAAGACAAAATTTTTCCCCAGATCTTTCCGATTCTCCGGCCACCACGCAGGGCATAGTCTCAATGCCCGGTTCTGATCCGACCATCACTAAGGCATAGTTCCCTTGGTTGGGAGGTTCGAGCAACAGGGGAATTGCACCGGATTTCAATTGCCAGTGTAACTTTTCGGCTGCTGCTTGAAGATCGTGTACATCTTCATCAATCAGGGAGACGAAACCAACCTGACCAACCTGAGGCTTCCGGGTTTTATCCATCAGCTCGCTGCGAATTTGTCGCAAAAATATCGCGCTGCCGAGCTGGTTAGCGGAGGCCCCCTGATCTAGGAGCCGTTGGATCGCAATAGCATCGGATTCGGAGAGTCCTGAGCCGAATTGGTGGATGCGTTCACGGGTTCGTCGAACTCGATCTTTGAAACTATCCTCTTTCTCTTGAGGATCCCTCGTTCTGAATAGGTCGTTTGGCACGCAACAGGACTCATGGAACCAAGGGGACGTCTGATCGCCGAGATGTGCCGCGACATAGGAAGGGAGCCGAGCGGGGAAAGTTGAGACGATTTGACTGGCCTGAAAGAGGGTTCGATGAGTCATTTGGCCCTTTTTTACCGACTTTAGTGATATTTGCCAGTTTTTTCAAGTGGAGGTATTCGTGACCCGAACCTTCGTCTTAAGAAGCGGGGGTGAAGTCGGCGTGGACTAGTTGGACGAACTCGGTGACTAGTTTGGGGTCCCATTGGCCCCAATCTTTTTCGGCGGCGAGTATCTTAGTGGCCTCCTCAAAATGCATCGCTTTGCGATAGGGGCGATTGGTGGTCATGGCATCAAAGGTATCCACAATTGAGGCAATCCGGGCGGGGAGTGGGATTGTTTCACCCTCTAAGCCATCCGGATGGCCGCCACCATCAAAACGTTCATGATGACTTCGGATGACACAAAGTGATGATTGGAGAGAACGGAGCGGGCAGCAGATGTCATATCCCTTTTGCGGATGGAGTCGGACATGGGCAATTTCCTCCGGGGTGAGGGGGCCCTGCTTGTGCAGAATGGCCTCATCCACACCAATCTTGCCAATGTCATGAATCAAGCCACCACGCCAGATGGCATTTTGTTCTTTTTCTGACAGCCCAATCGCCTTGGCCATGTGACGGGAATAGCGTGCGACCCGCTCGGAATGGCCGCGTGTATAAGGATCTTTTGTCTCAATTGCTTGCGCCAACGAGAAGAGGATATTTTCACTCGTATCGAGGTCGTCATACAGGAGTTTCATCCGGAGCAAGGAACGGATCCGGGTGGCCAGCTCTAGTTTATTGAAGGGTTTGATCAGAAAATCATCGGCACCAAATTCAATCGCCTTTAATTTATCATCGAGTTCTCGCAAGGCAGTAACGATGATAATCGGGATAAAACAGAACTCCCTGTCTGATTTCATAAACTGACAAACCTCATATCCGCTCATCTTGGGCATCATGAGATCGAGTAGGACCAGATCAGGCTTCCAACTACGAACTTTATCCAGGGCTTGCAATCCATCTTGGGCCGTTTCTAAATCGTAGCCAGAGGAGCGCAGTTGTAATTTTAGCAGTTCGATATTTGCCGGGTTATCATCAACGAGTAAGATGCGGGGTGGACGATTGAATTCAGAGGTTAACTCAATCATTAGGCCCCCAGTCTAGACTGATTAGTTTCAATTGTCCATGGTAAATACCTATTTTACATGGGAAAACCGCTTGACACGGGAGGGGAATTGGCCCAAAGGAGGGGGATGTTCTGGCTCCTGAAGAAGCTTATTTCCTTGGGCATTTTGATTGTTATTGGGTGGTTCGTTCTCAATATGGATGTCCAGGGGCGGCCCGTGAAGGATCGGCTCAATGAATTTGTCCGGTCACCCTTGGTTCAGGCATTTTATCGGTTTAGCAAGGAGCAGGCAACTTTGTTCTTGCAGAAAAACCTAAAAACGGCCAATGAGCCGCAGCAGGTAGGGCCCGTCGCGCCGCCTCTGGATGACAAGCTTTCGGACCGGGATCGGAAAAAATTGGAAGAGTTATTGAACAAGCAAGGGGTTCAGCATTAATCACAAAGGAGAGTTGTATGGCAGAGAATTGCAAAGTTTCGGGATGTAAGCGGCCTTATCGGGCCAAAGGGTATTGCAATGTGCATTATCGGGGATGGCGTCAGGGCGAGTTGCCGCATCCGCGTTATAAGACTTGTTCCAAGGATGAATGTCGCAAGCCGGTGACCAAAAAAGGCCTTTGTGCGAACCATCTCAAAGAGGTTTATCCCAAATTGGCCCCGGCGGAGGCGTCCCCTGCTGCAGAGACCGCGGCCCTGTAGGGGCGTATTGCCATACGCCCCACATACGCCCCCACCACAATGACCACGTCATTGACGGAATATTTCCAGTCCGCCTTGCAGCAATTGGGGCCACAATCTTGGTGGCCGGGTGAAACTCCTTTCGAGATCTGTGTTGGGGCCATCCTGACGCAAAACACCAATTGGACCAATGTTGAAAAGGCCATTGCCAATCTCAAGTCTCATGAGCTGTTAGATCCGCACAGGCTTTGGGCCTTGCCTGATCTGGAGTTAGCCCAACTCATCCGTCCTGCCGGTTATTTCAATATCAAGACCAAGCGGCTGAAGAATTTTCTCCAATTTTTATTGGAAAACTATCAAGGGGATCTGACGCAGATGTTTGCGGAACGTTTGGAACCCTTGCGGGAGAAACTGCTCTCTGTCAAAGGGATCGGTCCGGAGACCGCTGATTCGATTTTACTCTATGCCGCCCAAAAGCCTATCTTTGTGGTGGATACCTACACCAAGCGGATTTTTACGCGGCATCAAGTGATCTCGGAAGAGGCCGATTATCATGAGATTCAGGATCACTTCATGCGCCATTTGCCGGACGATACTCAAACCTACAATGAGTTTCATGCCCTGATTGTCAATGTTGGAAAACACTGGTGTAAGCCAAAACCCGATTGTGAGCACTGTCCTTGGCGGGGGTATTTGCCCGACTTAAAATAACTACGAGTCACCCTTTTTATTATTCTCGAGCTTTGCCTTCACAATCATATAGAGGGCCCCATAGGCCAGCAGACCGATGCCGCTGAGGATGATGTAGAGGACGATATGAGGATTTTCCCAGACGAGTTTGACTGTCCCGATCACGAGCAGAAAGACCGCAAAGGTGATGATATGGATCTTCCAGTTCACTCCGCTATTTTACCGCTTTGTTCCCCCTAAGAGAAGGGGATTATTAATGATTTTAGGGGTGAATCAAAGACAAGACGGCTTGATCCAGACGGAGGTACTTTTTGGCGACGCGGAGGATGTCCTCCCGGGTGATTTTGCCTATGGTTTGGGGGTAATGCTGGAGGTCGAGGGGGAGTCCAAAGATGCCGCTGTGCGTCAAAGAGCCGGCCACAGCGCTGTTTTTTTGCAGGTCGAGGAGGTAGCTCCCCGTCAGGTAGCGCTTGGCGCGATCGACCTCTTCATCCGAGATTTGTTCCTTGATCTTGGTCAGCTCGAGTTTGATCCCTTCCAGGGAGGTGTTGAGCTTTTCCGGGTCCATGCCCATGTAGACCATAAAGAAACCGGGCTCGATCCCTTCTTGATGCGAAGAGCTCACCGTGTAGCATAAGCCTTGCTTATCGCGCAGCTCCATGAAGAGCCGCCCGCCCATGCCGGAGAGAATGCCGTTCAAGACATCCAAGGCGAATCGATCCGGGTTTTTCAGCGTAGTTCCTAGAAATCCTAACACCACGTGGGCCTGAAATTTCTTTCTTTTCAAGTGAACGGTGATTGGTGACTGAGGGGCGACAGGAGCGCGCAAGAGGGGGAGACGGAGTCGGCCTGGGACTCGCCATTTACCCAGCTTTTCTTTCATGCGCTCTCGAATATCCTGGACCGAAAAGTCACCTACCAAGGTGATGACCAGATTATCGGGGCGCACGATGCCATGATAATAGTTGACCATGGCTTTACGGGTCAGTTTTTTGACAGAGGGAATGGTCCCCAGTAGGGAGCGCCCGTAGGGGTGTTTGCCATACAGGCTTTGCAAAAATTGTTTCATGGCCACCGTGGTGAGCGAATCTTGTTCATTACGAATGGCGGTAAAGGTGTGGCGTTTTTCTTTTTCGATCTCTTCCTCGGGAAAGGAGGGAAAGCGCAGCAGGTCGCAGAAGATGTCGAGTCCCTCGGTGATATGTTCGGAGAGAAAGGATCCGGTAAGACCAATCAGGTTTTTACCCGCGTAACTATCCATGTGGCCATCCAGATTTTCAACTTCTTCCGCGAGTTCCCGCGCCGTGCGATGGTTTGTCCCTTTGTTTTGCACTAAGGCCGTCAGGTGAACTAGGCCGTTTTGTTCTGGAGTTTCGACTCTTAATCCCCCGAGTGAGGCGCTGCGAATTGAGATGAGGGGCAGGGCACGGTTCTCCTGTAGGATTAGCCGGATCCCATTGGGGAGTATTAATTTGACTGGTTCATTGGCCTTGATCGGTTTGCCAAGAGCTTTTTGAGGGGGTAGTTTTCGTAAAATTTCGACAATTCGTTCTGGCGATAGTTTTTCCCCCTGCGGATGAACAAACGACAAGGTGAGTTTCTCTGGCCGAAAGTACTTTTGCGCCATCCGGGTGATATCCTCCGCGGTGACCGCACTCAGGCGTTGATAATAAATCTCTTCAAAACTCAGCCCCCCCGTGGTGCCTTCAAAAAAACCAAGTTTACGCGCCATTCCCTCCACGGTCTGTTTTTCGTAGATGCGGCCACTGCGGATGGCGTTCTTGGCTCGAGCCACTTCGACCGTGGCCGGGGGCTGGTCCTGCAATTTTTCGACTTCCTCCCAAACGGCTTTAACGGTTTTTTCCAACAGGTTATTTTTTAGCACCGCCCTCACGACCAATAATCCCGGGTCTTTGGGGGTATAGGCATAGGAGCCGATGACGGAGACGAGTCCCTTCTTTTCCTTCAACGCCTGTTCCAAGCGTGAACTGGATCCACCTCCCAGGAGATGTGCGAGCACGTCTAGCATGGGCACGTCGGGGTGAGTCACTTCCGGAACGGGGAGGGCTAGGTCAAAATAATAACCTTCAATCGGCATACCCCGGGTGATGGCCCGTGGTTTTCCTTGGGGCGGTTCCGGCGGGATCACCACAACGGGTGGTTTTCCGGCTGGGATTTTTGCAAACAGCCGGTCGATCTCGGGGAAAATTTTCTCGATGTCAAAATCCCCGACCCCGATAAAGATCAGATTGGAACCAACATACCATTGTCGATAAAAATTCAGCAGGGTGTCACGCGAAATGGCCCGGACCGTGTTGCGATCACCGGCAATGGGGCGGCCATAGGTATGGGTGGTAAAGGCCGTGGCAAAGAGGTCTTCGCTGGACATTTGACTGGGGGAATCTTCGGCCCGGGAGATTTCCTCGACCACCACTTCCTTTTCACGGGCCAGTTCTGCGGCGTCGAAGGCGGGATCAAGGGCGGAGTCGGCCAAGATATCCAGCCCCGTGGCATAGTTTTGACTGGGCATCTGGAGGTAGAATACCGTCTCATCAAAGCTGGTATAGGCGTTAATGTCACCCCCGGCCGCCTCCACCTCTTGGGAGATCTGTCCCACCGGACGCTTCCCGGTTCCCTTAAAAATCATGTGTTCAATTAAGTGGCAAATTCCCGCCAACTCCTTGGTTTCTTGAGCACTTCCGATTTTAGCCCAAAGATGGAACGAGACGACCGGTGAGGCGTGATTTTCTTGCAAGAGAACGGTGAGGCCGTTGGAGAGGATTTTTTTGCAGGGTTCCGCCATGAAATTTCACCACTAGTCGACTCATGTGGAAAAAGCAACTTTAAAAAAATATCACCTAAGTATATAGAAAAATTTAAAGTATTAATAAGTACCATTTTTTATTATCAAAAAATGTTGACAGAAATAAGGATCGGCGTAGAGTCAAATTCCGTTTCGCTGAGCGGTTCTCGTTCGGGTTTTTAGTTCCTTCACATACTGTATCATTCTGATAGGTCGTAAATAGTACGCAACTTAAGCCTGGCTGGTAGCGATAAGGTGGCTGTGCGGTCTATTTGTCAACGGCTTTTCAATCATGAGGTGATACCATGCGTTTAACATCATTAAAGTATCTGTGGTTGTCGACAGTCTTAGCGCTGTTGCCGCTGGTTCAGACCGCTTGTGGGGAGGCTACGGGTGAGACGACGACCCCTGATGTGGTGGATGTCGCTCCAGACAATGGCAGCCAAGATAATGTTGCAGACAGTAATGTCTCAGAGGACGCCCCCGCCGCCTTGAATTTCTGGTGGTATTTTTGCAAGGGAGTTAAGGTTTCCGATAATAATTACTGTACCAGGGATACTTGCAGTCTTGGTGTGGTGGTGCATACCCCCATTGTCCCTAAGAGTGATAACAATGCCTGTACGGTTGATGCCTGCAATCCTGCCACCGGTAAGACCCTCTATACAGCGGTAGCCGTGCAAGATGATAACAACAGTTGTACGACGGATGTGTGCAATACCACGACGGGACAGACGGATCACCTCCTGACCGGTTCTGGCCAGATGAACGCTTGCGGAGGGTGTGGGAGTCTCGATCATCAACCCAATGAGGCCTGTACGTCCGGTTCCGGGCAATGCCAGGGAACTGGTGTTTATCAGTGTTCCGGTCAGGATGCGGTGGTTTGCACGGCCCAGTCCAAGCCGGATGGCACTAAGATTGCCGATGATGGAAATGCCTGCACCAATGACTTGTGTACGGCAGGAGCTGAGATCCATACTGCTCTGGCTAATGGGACTATCTGTGATGATGGCAACGTTTGTACTCAGGTAGATACCTGTCAAAGTGGCGCCTGTAGCGGAGGGAGTGCCAAAGTATGTACGGCCTATGATCAATGTCACGATGTCGGGACTTGCAATTCCAGTACTGGCGTTTGTTCCAATCCTGTCAAGACCGATGGGACCGTGTGTGCCGATGGGAATGCCTGCACGACGGGGGATCATTGTCAGGCGGGTGTTTGCACAGCTTCGGCGACGGGGACAACCAACACCTGTGGCGGATGTAGTACGCTGGCCCATCAACCGAATGAGGCCTGTACGGCCGGCTCGGGCCAATGCCAGGGCTCAGGAACTTATCAGTGTTCTGGGGCCGAGGCCGTTGTTTGCAATGCCCAGGCAAAGGTCAACGGGACTACTTGTAGCGATGGGAATGCCTGCACCCAAACGGATACGTGTCAGAGCGGGAGTTGTGCCGGGGGTAATCCCAAGGTATGTTCGGCCCTGGATCAATGTCATTCAGCGGGTACCTGCGCTGCGGCGACTGGGGTGTGTTCCAATCCTAATAAAACAGACGGCACAAGTTGTTCCGATGGGAACTCTTGTACCACGGGAGATCAGTGTGTGGCAGGAGCTTGCGCGGGAACCGGCAGTTGCAGTTCGGGAAGCAGCAAGCTGACGGCGGTTTGGGCCGGTGAGGGGGGCGATAAGGTCGCCCAGGAGGAATTGCGTGCCAGTCAGAGTCCTGCTTCGGTGATCAATTCCACTTGGGACGGATCCAAGATAAAGATCTTTGGCGCCAAGAACGAGGTGGTTAATTTCGACCTTGTTTTAGAAGCGGCGACGAGCGCTGCTAGCAGTGTCTCGGTCAGTTTGGGAGAGCTGGACGGACCCAGCGGTGCGGTGCTTCATTACAAGGCGGCCTCGGGCGATGCACTGTTCAATTGGGTGGGCCGTGAGATCGAGCTCTTTTATGTTCGTTACTTGGAGATCAAGGGTCTCTCCGCTTTTTGTTGCCAAAAAGATGATGAGCGTCAAATTCCAGAAAAACTGAGGCGGCCCTACGATTCGTACGGAATTGGCACCGGGACTTGGACTGATCGGCCCGACCATAATAAACATTACCCCGACATTGCCGTACCTTTGGAACTTACCCCCACATTCAATGTCGCAGCCGCACAAAATCAGAGTGTTTGGGTCGATATCTATATCCCCACGGGAAGTCCCGCGGGGTTGTATACGGGGAATTTACTGGTGAAGGAGAATGGTACGACCACCAGGACTATCCCAGTGGAGCTGACGGTTCGGAACTTTGCCCTCCCGGATGAGCCGACGGCCAAGACGATGCTGTTCTTTGGTTATCCCTATGTCAACGAACGCTATTTCAGTGACCGTTATCCCTATGCGACACAAGAGGTGGCCGACATGCATACGGTGCGCAACCGCCACTTCATGATGGCCCATCGGCATAAGATTTCACTGATCGACGCCGATTTGGACAACGACGTCTGGACCGCGGACCAGCCGCATCCCGAATGGTTGCCACGACTCAATGGCAGCCTGTTTACGGCTAACAATGGGTACGAGGGGCCGGGTACCAATACGGGTAACAATATTTACTCGATTGGCACCTACGGATCTTGGGGATGGCAGAGTCAGGGAGAATCGGGCATGTGGCAGCATACGAACGGTTGGGCCAATTGGTTTGCGGCCAATGTCCCTGGTGCCGAATATTTTCTCTATCTGATTGATGAGAGTTCCAACTATGCTCAAACCGAGCAATGGGCTCGATGGATCAATGAAAACCCAGGTCCGGGTAAGAACGTCATGTCGATGGCGACCAACCGGATCATTGACGCCAAGGCCAATATGCCGAGTCTCGATATCCCCACATCGGGGATGTATGTGGGCGACAGATCGGTTTGGCAGACGGCCGCCGACCAATACGAAGCGGATCCTAACAAACGGGTTTACTTTTACAACGGTGGGAGACCCGCCTCAGGTTCCTTCATGACCGAGGATGATGGCGTGGCCCTGCGTGAATTGGCTTGGGGCCAGTATAAGAAGGGTGTGGATCGTTGGTACTATTGGGAGTCGACCTATTATGATGACTTTCAATCCGGGAATGGCGTGACGGATTTGTTCCACAAGGCGCGTACCTTCGGTTATGTCAATGCCACTCCAGATTCGCTCCTGGGAGAAACCGGTTACAACTACAGCAACGGCGACGGGGTCCTCTTCTATCCCGGGACGGATCGCAAGAACACCGCCGATTCCTATGGGATCAAAGGACCGATCGCGAGCCTGCGGCTCAAATACTGGCGTCGGGGGGTCGAAGACGTTGATTATCTGGCCCTGGCCTATGCGATTGATCCCGTGGCCACCCAGCAAATCATCGATCAGACCGTCCCCAAGGCGCTTTGGGAATACGGGGTCACGGATCCGACAGATCCTACCTGGGTTCGCGCTGATATCAGCTGGTCCAACGACCCCGATGTCTGGGAGACGGCGCGGAGGCAGTTGGCCGATATTATAGAATGAGTGCGTTAATTTAGTGGGGGAGGATTCTTAAAGGAGCAGGAACTATTTTTAATTGTTTGACCTCTGTTGGCACTTGATTTGCCTGTACCATAAAAGCTGAACTCACGCGCCGGTAAT
>JAHFST010000016.1 GCA_023265625.1 Deltaproteobacteria bacterium
CCGCCGCCACCCGACACTCCTCCCCCATGCAACGCACCCGCCAACGATACTCCCGATCCGGCTCAGGCAATGGTTCGAGCTCGCGAAGAAACGTCGCCAACACCTGTGGGTCTTCCTGCTCGTCCCCACGATGCCAAAGATGCCCTTCGCGATCGAAGGAAAAATAATAGATGCGTTTTGGAACGTCTGACAAAAGTTACGGTTTTACACCGGGATTGGGATGCGTCTTGCGCGGGGCCTCTTGCGCGGAGCGCGGGGTCACCGCCGGGTTGTTCTTCCACACCGGGGACAGCTCCGCATTGATCTTGGCCCATTCCGGGGCCTCATCGACAGACGCCACAATCGCGTCCACCGGACATTCGGGGAGACAGGCCCCGCAATCGATACAGATGTCAGGATCGATCACCATGAAGACTTGATCTTTATGCTTGCCGGGATAAATGCAATTGACGGGACACACATCGACACAGTCAGCGTACTGCTCTCCCCAACATTCTTGATTGATCACGTATGGCATGTTCGTTTCCTCCTAGGAAAGTTTAAAGGGTTGAGGAATATTAATGAACCAAGGAAGTCTTGTCAATTTTTAATCCTTCTTGGCGGCGGGAGCGGCGGTCTTGGTCTCGGTCTTAGTAGACCCCTCCGAAGACTTAGTTTCTGTGGTCGTGCCACTAGGTTTTGCCGGCGCGGTGGAGGCATACCCATCCTTGTACCACCCTCCCCCCTTCAACTGAAAGGCCGTGGCCGAAAGCTCCTTGAGCAATTTCCCCCCGCAATGCGGGCATTTCTTGAGCGGGGGCTCGGATATTTTCTGGATCGCTTCGTGGTTTTTACCGCATTTTTGACAAACGTATTCGTACAGGGGCATGCGCGGCAATCTAGTTTACCGTGTGGGGTTGTCAAGGGGGTAGATTCTGGGGTGAGTGAAATATCCCCATTTAAAAAAATTAAGCACCTTTTTTGTCAAGGAACCGATAACAAGGGTAGAAACATCAAATGACAAACGGCATCGTCCAACTTTATGTCAATCTTCCCCAGTTGAAGCCAGGACTTGGCTTGCCCGAAGCGGTGAAACAAGTCCTCTTGAGCTCACAACAAGCTTGCGCGCAGCCTAGTGCCGACACCCTGCAAGCGTTCAGCAACTGTTTGCGCGGGATGATCAAGGGAACGGATGCCGCCATGAACACCGCCCTGGCTCCAATTCAGGCGGCCACAACCGCCCTCCGGGAAGGAACTGAGAGCGAATTGCTGGGCACCGTGCAACAGCGCCTCCGTTTCCTCAACGATCGTCTTCTCCTCATCACCCAACAGCATTCACCACGAACCCAACAAACCCTTGCCAAGATCTTCGTAGCCGAGGTGGGACACTTTTTGGAAACAACAATTGATACAGTGGAGCCCATCCACATGAGACCCATACCCATGCCAGAAATCGGGCTGACCACCGGTGCTATGGTTGAACCTCATCTGGATCTCGATGGATGTCATCAACAAGATCTCTACCATGCCGAGGCCTTTCTGGGCTCTTTGCAATCTTTTCCTCTGGAGGGGACGTTGTCTGTCTTCGCTGCGCATTTGGACAAAGCCATTAAGGCCGCCCGTCACTTTGAGCGCAAGGCACGCATCGACACCCTGACTGGTCTCTTGGCAAAAGACGAAGTACGGCGTGAAATGCGTTACCAATTGTCCAGGCCGAACCCGGTCGGAATTCCCATCTATCGAAACGCCGAAAGACCTCATATCATTTGGATCGCCGATGCAGACCGTTTTAAATCGATCAATGACATGTACGGCCATGCCTTTGGTGATGTGGTCATCGCTGCCATGGGAGCGGTCTTTCGCGAAGTGATCCGTGATTCCGACGTGGCAGGCCGTTTTGGTGGTGATGAATTTTTTGGCCTTCTCCATCACGGCAATCATATCGGCGCCAAATTATTTGCCGAGCGTTTTTACCGCAGGCTCACCGAACTCGATTTGCGAACTTCGGGAGGTATCCGTGTTGACCTCAGTGGTTCCATCGGCTTTGCCGAAGTCGAACCAGGGGAGGATGATGTCCAGAAACTGATCACCGAGGCCTTTGAGAGGGCCGATGCCGCCCTCATTCAAGCCAAAAATTGGGGTCGGGGGCGCGCCTGTATATGGGCCTCGACAGGCATTGAAGAACTGACCACCTTGGTGCAACACCAAGGTGCTCTTCAGGCTACCGGGACCTAGTCACTCCAATCCTGGGACAAGACAAAACAATCTGACACCGCGAACACCAAGGCGACACCGGCACGCAGAGATTTTGCCCAAAGGTGACCAGGATATCGTTAAAAATCTTCCATTCCGCCGGGGGAAGTTTTTTGCGCAGCGCAAATTCGGTATCGTCTGGGGACTTGGTGTTGACATACCCCCAAATATTGCAAATCCGATGCACGTGGGTATCCACACAGATGCCGGCTAGATCGTAGCCTATGGTCAAGACCAGGTTGGCGGTTTTACGCCCGACCCCGGGGAGGCTCAACAACGCCTCCATCGTCCGAGGTACTTCACGGTTAAATTGACTCAGCAACAACTCACAGACCTTGATTAAATTCTTGGCCTTGGTCTTGTAAAAACCCACCGGGTAGATCAGTTTTTCGATCTGACTGACCGTCAACAATAACATCCGCTCCGGGGTCGGGGCCTCCTTGAGGAGGCGCAGCGAGGCCGGTTCGGTCACGGCATCCTTGGTGCGAAGCGATAAAATCGTCGAGATCAAGACCTGATAGGCCCGCTCCGGTCCATACGGGATCCTTTTGGGCTGATCATACGATAAACCCTCGTCCACAAGTTGCCCGACGGCCGGGACCCGCCATTGTTTTATTTCTTGCTTGAGGATCAATAAGATCTTCTCGAGGGTTTCAGTCGTTACTCGGGGGATTTTCTTAGCGTTTGTCATCAGTGCTGCCTGTTTATGGCATGTGGGGGCGTATTGCAATACGCCCCTACAGGGGATCTGGGGCCGGATAAGGGACTGTATAGAAATAGGCCGGGAAGAACACCCTATCAGGATTCAGAATCGTGCCAAAAGTTTCAGGTGCCTCTTCCAATCGGGGGACGGCCGTCACCAGATAGGTTGCCAAGTCAGCAACATTCCCGGCCGCTTGCACACGCCTCTCTTCCCCCTCAATGTGGCCATCAACCATGTTGTAGACCACGACCTCGGCCCGCCCGTGTTCGGCGATAAAGGGCGCAGTATCCAGGATATCGAGATACGCCGTCTGAATCTTTTCGGACCATTCGGGTTTCACACGGTAGACCCTACCTGCTTCACCCTCCCTCTCAAAATATCTCATGACATCAACCCCCAACTCCTTTGCGAATCCCTCCAACCCGGTAAAGTCAGTCAGAAAGAGGCTGGGATGGGCCACAAAACGTCCGCGACGGGAGTAATCCAAGGCCGCTTCGCTGATATCGGTCGCAACGATCTCGATCTTTTCAAAGGGATCATGGCCGCCCCAAGAATTTGGATCTTTTTGATAATCACTATCGATGATCATCACAAGACTGTACGCCTCCGGCCCGTAGGAGGCCCCGACCAAAACCACCTTAATCATGTCCTGACCTTGATCGTATCTCACCAGTGCCTTGAGCTCATCCTTGATCCGTCGTAACTGGAGGGGAAAACGGAAAAAAACAGTCGTGTGGACCCCGACCCTCATCTGTTTATAGATTCCATCCAGGGTTCGTGTCCGGCCCCGCTCAAAGGCAGCGGCATCTGTGAGTGTTTCGAGCGGAATCGAACGGAAGTATCCCAAAAGTCGCCTCCCAACGGAACTCTCATAACGATCGGAACTCTCACTCATCGCGGTCGCCCGGGCCATAAGGACCTCCCGGTTGCTGGAATAGGGAACGACCCGAAGCAGAATTTCCGATAAGTTGAAACTGCCATGGATTATTTGATCGATCAAAAAGTCATCCACTCTTTGATCTTGAAATCGGACTAAAAGTCGAAGCGCGACGACGATCAGCTCTGCGCTGGTCGCCTCATGGACACACTGAAACAAGGCCTCGGGTCGTATCCGCCTCTCATCTAAAAAAGCAAGCGCCCGCGTCATCGCAGCCTCGTTGCCACTCTCCAAGGCCGGCATGAGTTGTCCCATGGTGACCGTGTCTCCCCCCAAAACATCCTGGTACTTGAGTTGGTACTCAACCTCATCAATCGTCGCCTTCAACATGCCCTTCAGCAACAACCGATCGAAGAAATACCGATGCGGCGAAGCCTCCCCCTCGTCCGTCATCTCAGTGGTCCAACCGGTTCGCATCGCCATCTCCCGATACTGTAAAAACACCTCCTCCAAAGAAGCGATCGAGCTGGCAAAAGAGCCATCCAGTAATAAGCCATTATCTTCAACCAACGTCGCGAGGCTACGAAGCTGCGTGCGGCAATCAGGATCTGAAAAAAGGATGCTCTGCAGGAGAGAGCTATCGCTGGTCTGCCCCCATAACCAATCGGCAAATTTCTGATGGCCCAGAAGCCGCAAATGACGTGCCCATGGAACGATTCCGTCCCGGCCAGAGGCCGCCTGTTCCCGGGTCCGCTTTGTCAGAACACCCCCGACACACTCGGTCCGGTAGAGACGCATAAGACCACCCTCACAGGAGACCAATCCCTGATAGGCCTGGTAGGACTCGTCGGCACTCAGCCGCGGATCACCGTCTTCCGCGGCGGCACGATCGAAGATCTCAAGAACGGTCTCCTTGAGCCCCGGCGTCGCCGCCTGATACTCGGCTAAAGAGCGGTATGCAGCGGCATCGTATTGTGGTTCGTCGCCCATGTCCGTTGATATCGACAAGACTGTAAAAAGGTTGCTTCGGAATCCCTTGTCGTGATTGTCTGGGGAGCCATGAAGAGTTTTCTATTTTTTGTTGTTCTTTTGGTTGCCGGCCCGGTAACCGCCGATTCGAAGATGTCTCCTGGTCGCTTTTTTTTGGAAGGGGATGGTCAACTCACCCTCGTCAATAAAAAAACGGGGCAACAGGCCACGATTCGCTACCGTCAACCCGACGGCAACTATGCCGCCACCGGGGTAAAGGAAATCAACCGCCTCTTTGGGGTCTCGGCGGGATCAACGGAAGGCATCGCCCTGCGTTTGGTCTCTCTGCTGGATTATCTCCAAGACCATTTCACACAATCTTGTAGGGGCGAACCCATGTGTTCGCCCGGGCAGACACATGGGTCTGCCCCTACCATCCAAATCGTTTCGGGCTACCGTAGCCCCACCTACAACGAAAATCTGCGTAAAAAAGGCAAACTCGCGGCGCGGACCAGCCTGCACATCGAAGGGATGGCGGCCGATATCGACATGGCGGGGGTCTCCGGCGAGACCTTGTGGCATTACATCCGAGACTTAAATTGCTGCGGGGCCGGTTTCTATCATGGCAAGGGGATCCACGTAGACACCGGCCCGGTGCGTTTTTGGGATGAGACCTCCACCAAGGTGGAGACCGACATCTCCTCCCACAATAAAATGATCATGGTGCGCACCGATCAAGATATCTACCGCCCGGGCGAGACCGTCATCCTCGATCTGAGCCGGATCACTGATTATCCGATCGGCATCAAACCGGTATTAAAAATTGTACCACTCGGACTCCCCTCTCCCCTCTCGGGAGAGGAGTCAGGGGTGAGGGCAAGTGGCCACTGCCAAATCCTCCCCGACCGCCCGCATATCAAAAATCTCAAATGGCCCCTGCCCGAGGGCCTTCCCGAAGGCAAGAGATTACAGGTCGAACTAGAGCTCTGTGACAAATTTTTTCCAGAAATGCCGGATAAAATTACCTCGAATGAATTTGTCGTGAAGACGATTGATTATCATTAATTTTTGATCTAACAGGGTGTCCCGTGTAGGGGCGTGATATCCGCCAGAGGCGGATCAGTCCTTCGGCTGAAATCACGCCCCTACCAAGGAGAAAATTATGCCAACACGCACCGAAACCGATTCAATGGGTCCCGTCGAGATTCCATCCGATTATCTTTATGGCGCGTCCACCCAGCGGGCCGTGGAAAATTTTCAGGTCTCGAATCGAAAATTCAACCGTGCCTTTATCCGCGCCCTGGCCTTGATCAAGTGGGCCGCGGCCAAGAGTAACGGCGAGCTGGGCAAGTTGGACCGAAAAGTGGCGGATGCCATCATGGAAAAGTCCTTGGAGGTTTCTGACGGCAAATACGACCAGCACTTTATCCTCGATATTTATCAGACCGGCTCCGGGACCTCGACCAACATGAATGCCAATGAGGTCATTGCCAATTTGGCCATTCAAAAACTGGGGGGGGAGCTGGGGAGCAAGAAGCCGGTCCACCCCAATGACCACGTCAATATGGGGCAATCCTCCAATGACGTGATCCCTACCGCCATCCATGTGGGGGCGGCCCTGGCGATAACTCAGGGGTTGCTACCCGCCCTGGAAAAATTACGCCAAGTGCTCGAAACCAAGGCCAAGGAATTTGAAAAAATTATCAAAATCGGCCGGACCCATCTGCAAGACGCCACCCCCGTCACCTTGGGACAGGAATTCGCGGGCTATGCCTCGCAGATTCGGCACGGGATTCGACGGATCCGTCACTGCCTGGAAGGGGTCCAAGAGCTGGCCATTGGCGGCACCGCGGTCGGCACCGGGATCAGCACCCATCCCAAGTTCCCTGGGATGGTCTGCCAATATTTATCGGAAAAAACCGGCCTGACCTTTCATGAGGCCGAAAATCATTTTGAGGCGCAGGCCGCCAAAGACGCGACCGTCTTTGCCAGCGGGGCCCTCAAGACCTTGGCCGTATCCCTCCTCAAGATCGCCAACGACCTGCGCTGGCTTTCGAGCGGACCGATGTGCGGCATCCATGAGATTCATCTGCCGGAATTGCAACCGGGCTCCTCCATCATGCCCGGCAAGATCAATCCCGTCGTGCCGGAATCGGTCATGCAGCTCGCCTGTCAGGTGATTGGCAATGACTTGACCATCACCCTGGGGGCCCAACATGGCAATTTTGAGCTCAATGTCATGATGCCGCTCATCACGGGAAATTTATTTGAGTCGATTGACATCCTCACCACGGGCTCCATCATGTTGGCGGAGAAATGTTTGAAGGGGATCGTCGCTAATGAGGCTCGTTGTGCCGAGTTGCTGGAGAAAAGTCTCGCCTTGATCACCAATCTCAATCCAGTAATTGGTTATGACAAGGCCGCCGCATTGGCCAAGAAGGCCTATCACGAGGGGAAGACCATTCGGGAGTTGCTCAAGCAAGACAAGGTGTTGCCGGATGAACAGATTAATCAGTTGTTGGATCCGAAGACGATGTTGTCGCCAAAATGACCCCACCCAGCCTCCCCTTTGTAAGGGGAGGAGTCATTCCCCTCCTTACAAAGGAGGGGTTAGGGGAGGTCTCTACCGCGAGGAGCCCCGCAAATCCACCGGCAGGCTGAAATAAAACGTCGCGCCCTTACCCACCACACTCTCCGCCCAGATCCGGCCCTGGTGTTTATCAATGATTTCCTTGCTGATCGCGAGCCCCAAACCAGTTCCTTTATAACCGGCCCCACCCGAAGGGCGATGGATTTGTTGAAATTTATTAAACAGCAAATACATGTCTTCCGGAGCAATGCCGGTGCCATCATCCGTGACACTCACCTGGACGGAACCATTCACCAGTTTGGCCTGCACCTTTACCCAGGTGCGGGTAAAACGTAAGGCATTGTTCAAGAGATTGGTTAAGACCTGAACAATCATGTCCGGATCCGCATAAAACGTGGGGAGTTTTGGTTCCACCGCGCTGCTCAGATCGATATTTTTTTCCTTCGCCGCCCATTGAAAATTTTGCAGCGTTTCTTTGATCAAATGGTCAATTTCGATACGCCGCCGATTAAGAAACGATTTACCCGACTCGAGGCGCGAAAGATCCAGCAGATCGTTGATAATCCTGGCCAAGCGGTCCACATTGCGGCCGCTAATCTCCACCACGCGCGTCTGCTTATCATTCATGGGCCCCACCACGCCGTCTTTCAGGTTGGAGATGGCCCCTTTGATGATGGTCAGGGGCGTGCGTAATTCATGGGAGACCGTACTGATAAATTCGTCCTTCATTTGCTCCGCACGCTTCCGTTCGCTGATGTCGCGGGACGAGGTCTGAAACCGTCTCACCTTCTTCTGCGCATCCAAAATCGGCTGCACCACCGTCTCCAGCCAGAGATAACTGTTATCTTTGCATCGGAACCGATAATCCAAGACAATGGGCGTTTTATGTTTGAGGATGGCCTCTTCCGTCTTGTTTTTCACCAAGTCACGATCATCCGGGTGGATAAACTCATAAAATGATTTCCCCAGCAAATCATCGCTGGAATGCCCGATCAAGGATTGTGCCGTCGGGCTGACATACTCATACCCGCCATCCACCTGATGCAGGGCGATCATGTCGCGACTGTTGATGACCAAATGCCGGTACCGCTCTTCGCTCTCCCGGAGATCCACCGTGGCCGCATCGGCACGCTGTTTCAACAGGATGACCACAGTCGTCACCGCCGTCATTCCTACCGCCACAACCACGAGTTCCAGGGTTGCATCACTCCCATAGTGAAAGGGCAACCCGGGCAAAGAGAGGGAAAAGGCCATGTAGACAATCACGATCAGCGCACTGCTAATCCCCATCCAAAGCCCACCTGTGAAGGCGGCATAAACCACGACGATCGTCAGCAACACCACGGCCTTAGGCACCCAAATAGAAAAGTACCGTAAGGTCTCAATGATGGCCAAGACACCCAAGGTAAAAAGCAGGCCACGAACCTTGATATTAAAAAAATCTTTCATATTTTTAGCTAGGCAAAAAGCTCTCTGGCACGATCTAAGTCGATCTTATCATCGATCTCGTTCCATCTCAAGCCGGCGATATCCACCGCCTGGAACAAAACCCCGTCGGCAATCAAACGATCATAGGCGCGTTCATAATATTCGTTCATACGCTTCTCTTTTAAAAATAATTGTTCCAACGCGGTAAAGAGCGGTTTCACCAGGTCACTGGTAATTTTTTCGATCCCGATCGACTCACCCGCGGCCGAGGCAACGGGGACATCCTTACCAATCTTTTGTATCCGTCCTTCCGAACCCAACGTCACTTTGACTTCCTCATCACCCAGGGCGACCGAACGGTCGACCACAATGCCATTCCCATGGGTCTGCAACAGCCGTGTCAAGATCTCCGGCTCAAAAACAACATCGCCATCGAGTTTGATAAAATCGTCTCCGTCGATGGCCCGTTGCGCCAACATCAAGGAATACCCTGTGTTGGTGGTGGCAAATTGTTCATTCAGGACAAACTGCGCCGCCAAATCAGGATGCCGTTCCTGAACATGCTGTTTGATGCGTGGGGCCAGGTGCCCCGTCACAAATACGATCGAGGTAATACGATGCTCCATGAGGGAAGATATCATTCGATCCAAGATGGTCGAGGAACCGATCGGCAGCAGTGTCTTGGGGCAATCCGATGTCAACCCACCCAAACGACTCCCCAACCCTGCGCACAGGATAACGGCTTTCACCCAAAAACTCGTGTCATGTAATAAAACAGCGCTGCCACCAGGGCCGAGGCGGGGATGGTCAAGATCCAGGCCAAGAGGATCGAGTTCACAATCCCCCAACGCACCGCCGAGAGTCGGCGGGTCGTCCCAACCCCCATAATCGCCCCGGTAATCGTGTGCGTGGTGCTCACCGGGATACCGCCAAAGGTGGCAAGAAAAAGCGTGATCGCCGCAGAGGTCTCGGCCGCAAAACCGCCGACCGGCTGTAACTTGGTGATCTTCATTCCCATCGTTTTCACAATCCGCCAACCACCAAACATAGTGCCAAGCGCAATGGCGAGATGACAAGAGATGATGACCCACACTGGGACATAAAACTTGGTGCCCAAATGCCCCGTCGAAAACAACAGGATGGCGATGATCCCCATCGTCTTTTGCGCATCATTGCCGCCATGCCCCAAACTGTAAAGACTGGCCGACACAAGTTGCAACCGTCTAAAATGCTGATCCACCCGAGACGGTGAAAAATTGACGAAAATAATATTAATCAGTGACATCAGGATAAAACCCAACAACAAACCCAGTAGAGGGGCAATAAGGATAAAGGTGCAAATTTTTATCAACCCGCTGGTAATGAGCGCCCCAAAACCCGCCTTGGCAACGGCCGCTCCGACAAAACCACCCACCAAGGCGTGAGAACTCGAAGTGGGCAGGCCCCACCACCAAGTGAGCAAGTCCCAAATGATCGCCCCCATCAGCCCGGAAAAAATAACGGCCACATTCATGATGGCCGGGTCCACGATCCCCTTACCGATCGTCGTGGCCACATGAACCTTGAAGATCAAAAGGGCGGCAAAATTAAAGAAGGCCGCCCAGGCAACGGCGGCTCGAGGGGAAAGCACCCGGGTCGAGACAATCGTCGCCACGGAATTGGCCGCATCGTGAAACCCGTTGATAAAATCAAACACCAGGGCAACCAGGACAACAAAGGCGACCAGATAAAGAGAATGAGGATCAGGCATTCTTGAGAACTATCCCTTCAAGGACATTCGCCACATCTTCACAACGATCCGTGGCACTTTCCAATGTCTCGAGAATTTCTTTTTCTTTGATGACTTTGATGGCGTCTGTTTCACGCTCAAACAGATTCGAGATGGCCATGCGCAGGGCCTCATCCGCCTCATTTTCCAGGCGATTGATTTCAATGCACTGGGCCAGGATCATCTCCGGCTTTTTCATGTTACGCAGCCGTGGCACCGCCTTCGACACCTCTTCCACCGCCCGCACCAGGGATTTCACGACCTTCTTCATATCCACACCGGGCGCAGGGACCTTGTAAAGCACGATGCGATTGGCCGTGCCGTAAATAAGATCCAGGATGTCATCCATCTCGCTGACCAGGGAATGAATATCTTCCCGATCGATGGGGGTAATAAAGGTCTTATTCAAAAGTTCGATCGTGTCATGTGTGATCTGATCGCCCACATGTTCCACATCCTCGAGCTTTTTGAGTTTTTCCTCTAAATCGACATGGTTGGAGACAAAATCATCCAACAACCTCGCCCCATGCAAGATGTTGTTCGCCGCTTTCTCGAAAAGGTCAAAAAACTCGGTAGGTTTTGGAAAAAATCCCATGCCGGGTGGGTATAGTGAATCGACCGGACCGCGTCAACCTGGAAAATGTCAGTGCCGCAGTTTGGCCCCACCGTGGCGGATATCTTTGCCATTCACCATGAAGATGACCTCTTCGGCGATATTGGTGGCGTGATCGGCAATCCGTTCGAGGTGGCGCGCCACTAGGATCAAGCGAACCCCTCGAGCGGCCGCCTCCGTCTCCTTTTGCATTATCGTCACCACATCCTGAAAGATCTGGTCCTTCAGGTCATCCGCCTCATCATCCATCTCACACACCTGGTTGGCCAGTTCGGCATCCCGTTTCACAAAGGAATCGAGGGCCTGCTTGACCATCCTTTGGGCCGTCGCCGCCAATCGGGGCAGGTCTTGATAGGGTTTCAATTGAGGTTCCAGATTCAATTGGGTCACTTGTTGGCAGATATCAACCGACAAATCCCCCATCCGTTCCAAATCCTTGCTGATCTTGAGACCCAAAATGATAAATCTCAGGTCCGAGGCCGCCGGTTGCCGTAGGGCCAAGAGCTGCAAACAGCGTTCATCAATCCCCATTTCCAATTGATTCACTTCGGGATCCTGACTCATCACCTCTTCCGCCATGTGAGAGTCTCTCGCTACCAAGGCTTGCGTGGACCTGGCAATCATCTCTTCAACGATGGCCCCCATCTTCAGGATCTCGGCCTTCAAATCCCGTAATTCTTCCTCAAAATGCGTATCGGTGTGTCCTTGCATCAGCCAAACCTCCCCGTTATGTAATCCTCGGTGCGTTTCTCCCTTGGATTGGTAAAAAGTTGCTTCGTCTCCCCGTGCTCGATCAGTTCGCCCATGTAAAGAAAACTGGTAAAATCAGAGACCCGTGCCGCCTGCTGCATGTTGTGGGTCACGATCACGATCGTATAATTGGGACGTAACTCGTGAATCAACTCCTCAATCCGGGCCGTGGAGATGGGGTCCAAGGCCGAGCAGGGCTCGTCCATCAATAACACCTCGGGACTGACCGCCAAGGCCCGCGCAATACAGAGCCTTTGCTGCTGTCCCCCTGACAAACTGGTGCCTGAGTCTTTCAATTTATCTTTTACTTCATCCCAGAGTGCGGCCTTGATCAAACATTGGCGGGCCACTGCCTCCAACCGAGATTTATCTTTCACTCCATTTAGGCGCAAACCAGCCACCACATTGTCAAAAATAGACATGGTCGGAAAGGGATTTGGTTTTTGAAAGATCATGCCCACCCGTTGGCGCAAACGCACCGGGTCCTCCCGGAAGATGTCCTTACCGCTTAATTGAATCTGGCCCGAGACACGCGCCTGGGGCACGGTCTCATGCATCCGATTGAAACAACGGATCAGGGTCGACTTGCCACAACCGGATGGGCCAATGATGGCCGTCACCGTCTTTTCCGACATGGAAAAACCAATATCCTTCAACACCTGGTGGGAGCCAAACCAGGCATTCAAGTCCGCCACTTTAATTTTGTCTTCTGCCATGGTTAACGTCTCTTCATGTTACGATTATTGATTGCGAACCGGCACCCGATGTTCAACAACAGGACAATTCCAATCAGGACCAAGGCCCCTGCCCAGGCCTGTTTTTGCCATTCCTCAAAAGGGCTGATCGCATACGTAAAAATTTGCAAGGGCAGGGCCGCAATCGGTTCCCGCAAACTGGTGCTCCAAAATTGATTGCCTAAGGCCGTGAACAACAACGGCGCCGTTTCACCGGCAATGCGCGCCACCGCTAATAAAATCCCGGTGACAATCCCCGCCCGAGCCGTCTTGAGGATGACATGGATCAAGGTCTGGGAATAAGACACGCCCAGGGCCAAGGCCCCCTCGCGTAACGCATTGGGGACAAGCTTCATCATCTCTTCCGTGGTCCGGATCACCGTTGGAATCATCAAGACACCCAGGGCCACGCCACCGGCCAAGGCGGAAAAATGTCCCATGGGCAGCACCACCAGGGTGTAGGCAAAAATCCCAATGACAATCGAAGGTGTCCCATTCAAAATATCCGTGGCAAAGCGAACCACCAAGGCAAAACGTCCCTTGCCAAATTCCGAGAGATAGATGCCGCCAAAAATACCCAAAGGTACCCCGATCAAGCATGCCAACCCTATCAAGCTGAGGGTCCCCACAATGCCATTCCCCATCCCGCCCCCTGGTTCTCCAACCGGCCGGGGTAACTCCGTAAAAAAACTCCAATTCAACGAACTCGCCCCTTTTGACACGATGAAAAAAAGCACCAAAAAAAGCGGGACCAAAACCACCACCACTGAGAGCAAGCTGGCACAAAACATGAAGATATTTACGAAACGGCGTGACCCATAATTAGTCATTCGCGCCTCCCAGCCACCGCCACACCACTGACCTTCCACACGAGAAACCGAGCCGCCGCATTGGTCAAAAAGGTAATGACAAACAGACTGATGCCAATCGCCGCTAGCGCCGATAAATGGAGGGCCCCGGAGGCCTCGGCAAATTCATTGGCCAACACCGAGGCCATCGTGTGGGACGGGGCCAACAACGACAGGCTAATCTCCGGGCGATTGCCAATCACCATCGTGACCGCCATGGTCTCGCCCAGGGCCCGGCCCAACCCGAGAAAGATCGCCCCCAAAATACCCGACTCGCTATATTTCAAGACCGCCAGGCGTGTCACCTCCCAACGCGTCGCTCCAAGGGCTAAAGCCGCTTCTCGCTGATGCATGGGAACGGCTTGAAAGACATCCCGGGCAATCGAGGCGATGATAGGGATGATCATGATGGCCAAAATAATCCCGGCGGCCAACATCCCAATCCCATAGGCTGGACCGCGAAATAGCGGTAGGTTAAGCTGTATCAGGAGCGGCTCCACAGATTGTCGCAACCAAGGCGCCAGATAAAATATCCCCCACAACCCGTAGATGACGGAAGGGATGGCCGCCAATAGTTCAATTAAAAAAGCCGTCGGCCCCCGTAACCAATCCGGCGATAATTCGGTCAAAAAGATGGCAATGCCAAGACTGAAAGGGATCGCAAATAAAAGGGCCAACAAGGCTGAAACGAGGGTCCCGTAAATAAACGGAACTAAACCAAACTCCTCGCCAACCGGATCCCACTGACTGTTGGTCAGTAACCTCCAACCCAGCTTTTGAAAAACTGGGGACGATTCCCACAGCAGGACCGATCCAATCAAAAAAACGACCGCCACAACACCGATCGCACAGACGAGGGAAATTCTCTCGAAGGTGCGATCGGTGTTAGCGGACATGATCATGCCTCAGTTAAGGTGTTTGAATCTGCTCAACAGTCTTGTCTAACCGATCCACCAACGACTGAGGGAGTGGGGCATAATACAAGCTAGGAGCTGTTTTTTGCCCCTCATGCAAGGCCCACTTAATAAAATTGACCAAGGCCTTCCCTTTCGCCGCATCCTGCTGCTTTTTATAGACCAACAGGTAGGTCAAAGAACTGATCGGATAGGCATTCTGCCCCGCCGCATCCGTCAGAGACACTCGATAATCAACCGGAATCTTTACCCCATCCGCAGCCGCCGAGGTCGAATCGATGGAAGGGGTAATAAAATTGCCTGACTTATTCTGCACGCTCGCAAAGGAGATCTTGTTTTGCAGGGCGTACCCCAGCTCGATAAAACCCAAAGCCCCAGGCGTCTGTTGAATGACCCCGGTCACCCCTTCATTCCCCTTACCACCCAAACCGGTCGGCCAACTCACCGATTTGCCTGTACCGATCTTGGCCTTCCACTCCCGACTGACCTTTGAGAGGTAATCGGTGAAAACATAAGAAGTTCCACTCCCATCGGAGCGGTGCGCCACCACGATCGGCTGATCGGGCAAGGTCTTGTCAGGATTCAACGCCACAATACGGGGATCGTTCCACTTGGTGATATGTTCCAAGAAAATATCCGCGATGACCGCTCCGCTCAACTTCAATCCCGCACCAGCCGCCGGCTGATTGTAGGCCAGGACCACGGCCCCCAAGACGGTTGGGATGTGCAGGATCGGTTGGCTGAGGGAGGTCTCTTCAAAATCCGACATCGGGGCGTCCGAGGCGCCAAAGTCAACGGTCTTGGCGGCGATCTGCTTGATGCCACCACCACTGCCAATCGACTGGTAGTTAAACTTCAAGTCCGGATGACTCTTTTGATAATCAAAGAACCACTTTGAATAAAGCGGGTACGGAAAGGTCGCCCCGGCCCCGTTGATCAACAAGGCATCGCCCGCCAAGGCCATGAGCGGCAAGGCAATAACCAGGGCCACTAGGGCCATGATTTTTTTTATATTTTTAAATTCCTTCATTGCGTTCTCCTCAAGTTTGTTTGACTCAACACATCCATGTGACGTTTGTGTGACAAATTGGCAACAATTAGAATACCACCGTTACCTGGGTTCTCACCCGATGGTCATTCAGATTCAGCCCTCGGACATTTTGCAGCAAGGCGTAATCCATTTGCAACTTCAGGTTGTGCTTGTTGAAATAGTAACCCAAACCCGCGCCGTATTCGTATTGGTTCACCAAGGCCTTGTTCAGGATCAAACCACCGGCACGTGCCGTGACTTCAAATCGCTTGGGCAGGATAAAATATCCCGCCTGAGCCGAATAACCCCAATTGGTAATCGAAGGTGACTTCTGATGGGTCCGACTGACCATCCCGGCCCCTTGCAGGTAAAGTCCATGGGATCGATAGACAACATCTAGGGTACCATGACTGGCATTAGTCTTGGCGGCAATCGATGAGGCCTCAAAAGCCGAGTTACGTTTGTTGAAAACATAACCCAAGCCCACTCCCAGGCTTGGCTCCTCGGTGTAATCCACATCCGATTCAGCATATTTATAAGCCCCAAAAATCGGGACTTCGATCCTGGTCCCGATCAACAGGGCCCTTTGGCCCGCATTGAGCACATTTTGCCCGTCGCCGTTCATGACGAAGGCATTGTAATTGAGGTGATAGTTCAAGAGACTTCCATGAACATTGGCCCCAATGTCCCGACCAAAGGTCAAGTTGTCGTTAATCAAGCTGCGATCCGGGTACTCCTGTTTCATTGCGGAAACCAACTCGGTATAAAGGTAAGGAACCTTAAATTGCCCCACCTTGACCCCAATCGCATCCGTGGGGACCCAATCCAAATAATAATCATTTAACAGCGGCAAACCCGTGGTACTTGGCGTTGTCACCGCAGCCGCCGTGGTGGTGCAAGCGGCGTTCGTGCAAACCGTGGCCGTGGTCGCCGCCGCACGGGTTGCAAAACCCATTTCAAACGCATATTTAAATTGCTTCTTGTAAACATTTCCCTCGAGACGAATCTCGCCCCGTTGTACGGCAAAGGTATTGGTATTCGAGGCCTTCTCTAAACTCGTGTACGTATAACGTCCTTGGAACCGACCATTGAGGAGGAGACTGTTATTCCCGTCCGCCGCATCAATATGTAACCCATCCTTGTAATACACCTTCGGCGCATCCGCATCCTCCGCCCGGACCACCTGACTGCCCAGGATCGAGAGGGTCGCCAGCACTACGGCTGCTATCATCTTCTTGTTTGACTTCATGTTTCCTCCTATCGGGTTAATTTTATAAACTTGTTTGATGGGCGCATTCATCTTCTGAGGTCATGACGTCTTCATGACCTCTTTGTGACATCTTGGTGACGGGCCTTATTTGGATCAGAATCATCTCATCATGGCCCACAGAAACTAACGTTGACATGTGTCAAAAAATACTATTATAGTATTTAACGACACATGAAAAATAATGGATTTTATCTTCTCCGTGAGCTGCAAAGAACAGGACGGTCGATTTTTACAGTCGCAGATGCCCAATGTTTATTGAAAGGGTCACGTCCTGCCGTCATGGCTATGATAAATCGACTGCGGCAAAATGGCCTGATCGTCACCCTCACTAATGGCCTTTATGCCATTCTACAACCCACCGAGCAAACTCACGGTTTGCAACCGTTGCGGGTGTTAGATTCTCTCATGAGATACCTAGGCACCGGCTATTATGTTGGTCTCTTAAGCGCTGCCAACCATTGGGGGGCCGCTCATCACAAGCCACAAATTCTTCAAGTCATCACGGCCCAGAGACATTTTTTAAAACGTCTCAAAAAATTGAAGATGGAATTTTACTTAAAAAAAAACTTCCCCAAAGTGGGTGTTCTTTCGGCAAAGACCCCCTTTGGATACCATCAGATCTCAACACCGGAACTCACTGCTTTGGACGTGATCACCTATGAAACTCGTTCTGGCGGTTTCAACAATGTTTGCCTTGTCGTGCGTGACCTCATCACATCCATGCAGGAAAAATCTCTCCTCGTCTGCTGTAAAAACTATGACACATTATCTTCGATACAAAGGCTGGGCTACATGATGGAAGCTTACCGGGCTCCTAAAAAGCTCTACGCCCCGCTCAAACAGTGGATCCGCAATCAAATGAGATTGCCGATTCCTCTCTATGCCAAGGAAAAACGTAAAGGTCATATTCATCAAGACTGGAAGATTATTGAAAATGTCCCCCTGGAGTTTGAAGAATGATCCCGGCACAATTCATTTATGATTGGCGTATTTATGCCCCTTGGCCCGACGATGATGATGTGGAACAGGATTTAATCCTTACAAGAATGCTGTGTGCGATCTACTCTGATTCATTTCTTTCCAAAAAATTAGCCTTCCGCGGAGGGACCTGTCTGAATAAACTATTTTGGTCAAGGCCTGTCCGCTATAGTGAAGATCTTGATTTTGTGCAAATTAATGCAGAACCGGCAGGGAAAACAATTGCCAGCCTGCGAAAGATTTTGGATCCTTTCTTTGAAGTAAAAGGAAAATGGGAGGCAAGAGAACACAGTTATCGTATCAACTACTCTTTTCAACCAGAAATTGGCGGGGGAAGGCGAAGGATCAAGGTTGAAATTAATACCAGAGAACATTTCATGCTTGACGGCCACCAACAAAAACCCCTCCGCATGGAGTCTTCGTGGTACTCAGGAAGGTGTGAAGTAGTCACTTTCTCTTTGGAAGAACTCCTAGCCACCAAGCTCAGGGCGCTTTATCAACGACGCAAGGGGAGAGACCTGTTTGATCTATGGAAGGGTCGAGAGTTAAATCCGGATTGGAACAAAGTAGTCTCGATGTTCCTAAAATACATGAAACAACTTGCCAAGCCGATCTATCGGGATCTCTTGCAAGACAACCTACAGGACAAATTACAGGACTCCCGTTTCCAAAATGACATGACATCGCTCATAGTGGACCAAAAAGAATACGACGTCTACCAAGCCGCAACATTTGTGATTAAAAATCTCTTTTCCCAGGTACCGGAATCCCGGACAAAACAACGAAAAAAAGGGGTACGCGAAGGATGACCTTTGTTAAGTCGCTGATAACCCCTGAATCAAAATCTTGGCCGAGGCAAAATTGGTCGCTAGCGGGATGTTGTGAACATCGGCGATGCGGAGCAACATAAAGATATCGGGTTCATGGGGATGCAGCCCGAGCGGATCGCGGAGAAAGATCACGCCATCGATCTGACCATTGACGATCATCGCGGCAATCTGGGCATCCCCCCCCTGCGGGCCGCTCTCCATCCGTGTTACTTCAAGCCCGGCTTGTTCGACATATTTTCCGGTGGTACCCGTGGCCACCAACTTAAATTTTTTCATCAATTCCAAATTGTCCTTCACAAAGGCCACCATCTCGGCTTTTTTTCCATCGTGGGCAATCAAAGCGAGTGTTTTCATAAATTATGCCTTTCGGGGAATGGTGAAGAAAAATTCCGAACCTCTTCCCGGTTGACTCGTGACCCCAACCTCCCCACCATGAGCCTGGACGAGGTGTTTGACAATGGCTAATCCCAACCCGGTTCCTCCCGCTTGCCGGGAGCGGGCCTTATCGACCCGATAGAATCTCTCAAAAATATGCTCGAGATCGGTCGGGGCAATCCCCATGCCGGTATCCACCACACTGATTTTGTTCCCTGGTCCGCCTGACCCGACCGTAACACTCCCGCCTTCCGCTGTGTACTTGATGGCATTATCAATCAAGTTTCCTAAAATCTGTTTCAAGGCAACCCGGTCCGCTTGCACAAAAAATGATTCTGGCACTTTTGCACTAAAAACTATTTTTTTGACTTTGCATGCCTCTGCAAAATCCCCTTGCAGGTCTTCGATCAATCCCATGAGGGATACTGATGCGAGATGCAACTCAATCCGTCCTGATTCAATCGCAGACAGCTCCAAAATATCTTCCACAAGATTTTTCAATTGCGTGGCGTTGTTTTCAATCTTTTCAATAAAACGACGCGCCGTCGCCTCTTCGTCAACCCCATGTCGTAGGGTCTCGGCATAGCCCAAAATATTGGTCAACGGGGTCTTGAGCTCATGAGAGACATTGGCCACAAACTCGCGACGCACATCCTCCAATTGCCGGATCCGGGTCACATCATTGCAAACCGATACGCAGCCCCGTTTGTCTCCCCGGATCGTCAGCGGCGCGCTATGCACAATGAGGGAACGTTCCCCGTTGGCCAAAGGGATCGTAATCTCCTGTTCATCCACCTGACCCACCTCCAACACACGATCAATGGATTCGTGCAAATCCTTATTGCGCAAACACTCCAACAGGGTTTTGCCGATACATTCACCTTCCAACGAGAGCATCGTTTTTAACGCGGGGTTCAGCAACACGATCTCGCCGCGCGCATTCGTCACCAACACCCCCTCCACCATGCCTTCCAAGATCGTCATTAATTGCTGCTTTTCCCCGGCCAGTTGGCCAAACTGTTTTTTGAGACTGCGCGCCATGCGGTTCACCGCCTCGGTCAACAGGCCCAATTCGTCTTGGCTGGAAGGAATCAAACGCCGAGAAAAATCTCCCTCGGCAATTTGCGTGGCCACCTGGGACAACTCATTGAGCGGGGCCGCCAAGGTGCGTGAGAGAAAAAAACCAACCACGCTCGCCAGCAGCAAAGCGATCAACGCCGAAAAAAGAATGGCTCGTTTTACTTCAAAAACAGTGTGATCAATCACGGTGAGCGGCAAGGCCACCCGGGTAAAACCGCGTTTCAGCTTCACCGCAACATACATCATGTTATGTCCCACCGTGGTGGAGTAGCGGCTGCTCACGCCATGATCTTCAGCCAGCGCCTGCTGAATCTCGGGGCGCTGCAAATGATTTTCGACCGACGACAACACCGCCCCAGACAAATCTGAATCACCCAGCACCCTACCTGTTTGATCTACTATGGTCACACGAGCCTTCGTTTCACCGGCCAAGCGATCCGCCAAATTATCCAGGTCGTCTTGGTTCCAATCTTCCGCAGGAAGGGCATCGAGCCTATCTCGAATGAGATAGGCTTTTTCAGTCAATGTTTCTTCAATGTAATTATGGAGAAACCGACTAAGCGTCGGAGCCAGGTAAAAGTAAAGAATCAAGAGGCTGGCGGTAATCACCGCTACAAAACAACCAAACAACTTCCAGAGAATTTTGGATTGCATGACTTTTTGGGGATGGTTTAATCCGGTTTTTCCTTGAAGCGATAGCCAATGCCGCGAATCGTTTCAATATAATCACCCACCTCACCCAGCTTCTCCCGTAACCGCTTGATGTGGGTATCCACCGTTCTCGTCGTGAGGGCGGCATCATAGCCCCAGACTTGGTCGAGCAACAAATCACGCGTGGCCACCCGACCCCGGCTACCTAAAAGATATTGCAACAACTTAAATTCAATGGCGGTCAAACGAATCTCGTTTTTACCGACCTTCACCTGGAATTTAGCGGGATCCATCTGAAGTTTGCCAAATGTGTGCAACTTACTATGCTGCCAGTCACGATCCTTGACGCGGCGCAAGATCGCCTTGACCCGCAAAACCAACTCACGCGGACTAAATGGTTTTGTCAAATAATCATCGGCACCCACTTCAAAACCGACCACCCGATCCATCTCCTCACCCTTGGCCGTCAAGATCATGACGGGAATGGCGCTCGTTCGGTCGTCGTTCTTCAAGGCCTTGCACACCTCGAGGCCGCCCATGTCCGGGAGCATCAGGTCGAGGATGATTAAATCGGGGATCAAGCGACGGGCCTTGGCCAAGCCATCGGCCCCGCTGCTACTCCCTTCGCAGACAAGCCGCTCCTGGCGCAGGTTATAATCCACCAGTTCGGCGATATCACGATCGTCCTCTATGATAAGTACCTTCATAGACTATCCGCTTAACATGAGGATCGTGTCATTTATGTGACAATAAAGAAAAATGTTTGATTAGAAAAATTTCTTAATAATATCAATTAGATCGGCGTCATTAAAAGGCTTCAGAACCACCTGATTGGCCCCCACTTCCTTGACATTTTTTTCCAATTGGGTCGATTGGGCGGCCGTCAGGATGATCACAGGTGTCTCTTTGGTGGCGGGATGCGCGCGCAAACGGCGACAAACCTCCCAACCATCGATGTCCGGCATAATAATATCCAACAGGATCAGATCCGGCTTAAAAGTGATCGCCTTCTCGAGGCCCAGATTTCCAGCCAAGGCGGCCTCCACTTGAAAACCGCACGACTCCAAACGCATGCGAGTCATCTCGACAATATCTTCTTCATCTTCAATAATCAAAATTCTCTTGGCCATGCACGTTCCTTAAGTAAGTTCTGAAGCTCAGCCCCTAACACGACTTAAAATACTACAGAAGAAAAATATTATAACCCCACCGATGGCTGCTGGGAGGGCAGCATGACGTGAAACTCTGAACCGCGCTGTAACTTACTCTCCGCCCAGATCTTGCCCCCATGCCGATTCATAATTTCTTTGCAGATGGCCAACCCAAGCCCAGTCCCCTTGTACCCCCCGGCTCCGGTCGGGCGCTGCAATTGGACAAATTTATTGAAGAGCAGGCCCATCTTTTGGGGAGGGATCCCGGGGCCGTCATCAATAATACTGATCTGCAAATCAGAGCCTTGATTTCCCAAACCCACCGCCTTCACCACCACCTCCTGCCGGGCAAAGCGGATTGCGTTGTTCAATAGGTTGCTCAAGACCTGGAAAACCATGTCACTGTCCCCATACAAGGGCGGCAACCCCTGCGCCACATCTCGCCGCAGAATCAGCCCCTTCTGCTGAAACAAATTTTGAAAATTCTGCATCAGATCATCAATCAATTGTTCCGCATCGACCTGACGACAATTAATCACCGCCTTGCCCGACTCCAAGCGAGACAGATCGAGGATATCGGTAATGATGCGGGCGAGCCGGTCGATATTGCGGCTGGTGACTTCGAGTGCGTGGCCCTGTTTGTCGCTCAGCGCCCCCATGATCCCGTCCCTCAAATTGGCGACCGAGGCCTTGATGGTGCTCAGCGGGGTCCGCAGTTCGTGCGAGACGGTGCTGATAAACTCGTCTTTCATCTGTTCCAATTTTTTCCGGTCGGTGATGTCGCGGATGATTCCGGTCAAAAGGCGCCGATTGGATGATTTTCCCTCGCTGACTGTCAGTTCCACGGCAAAGGTGGTGCCATCTTTGCGTTTGCCGGTCACTTCTCGTTCAATCCCGATCACCTTCTTATCCTTGCCGAGCAAAAAATGAGCCACCTGGCTGTCGTTCTCTTCCAAGTACGGCAACGGGATCAGGCAAGAGAGATTTTTGCCGACCACCTCCCAAGAATGGTAGCCAAAAATCCGCTCCGCCGCCGGGTTGACGGAATCGATAGTTCCTTGGTCATCAAAGGCCACAATCCCATCAATGACATTCTCAATGACATGGGCGACCCGAATTTTTTCCTCCAACGCCATCTGCTTGAGAGGAAGCACCACCGCCCGCCACAGAAACGGGGCGCTGATCAAGGCCAAGAGCAAGGCATCCAGGACGGACTGGGCGAGATAGTTGATGTCGGGAAACAATACGGGCAAAAGAAACATCACCGCAACTTCCACCGCGGCGATGATCCCTAAAATTTTGAGAAAAAGCTTAAACGAAGAACCCAGCAACGGAAAGCGCATCGGGGAAGTTTACCACTCTATCCACCACTCTTCAAGACATTCGGAGCCCTGGTTAATTCTGGGGGATTGTAGGGGCTCAAAATTTTGAGCCCCTACTGGGTAACATGGCTCACGGCATAAAGAGGGATAACCGTGATGTTGTCGTAGGTACAAAAATTTTCCAACGAAATTCTGACTCCTTGACGAAGCTTTTTTTCTGTCAAAAAGACATGCAGGCTTTGCATTTGGCCTCTTGTGCCCGCCTTCACTTCAACGGGAAAAACCTGGTTTGCCTTTTGGATCACGTAGTCAACTTCCGCCGTGCTGCCTTTCTGTTCGCGTTGCCAGTAATAAAGCGAGGGGTGCATATGGGATGGTTGATATTTGATCAATTCAAGACCTGCAAAGACCTCGGCCAATCCCCCCTTGTTGATTAAATCAAAATCACCGGCCGTGAGGTACGAGGGGACATCCAGTCCCAACAATCTTTGCATCAGACCCGTATCCAGAGGCAACACCTTAAACTTGGATTCATCGATCTGAGCTCCCAGCGGCAAGCCCTGTGCAGACGTGTGACACACACGGGTGGCTAGCCCCGCCCGTTCCAACAAAAACAACGCCTGCTTCAGCGCCGCATGGGAGGCTTGGGATGGGATGTTGGAATACTTAAACTTGCGCCCGCACTGAAACACCATGGCGCGAAAAACCTCCGTGAGTCTTTCCACGGATAACCGGGTTTGGTATTTTGCAAAGTCGTCAATAAACGTTGTGATCAGGTCGTCCAGGATTTTAAAACAGGCGTGAAGGTCTTTATGCTGGACGTAGTGCGCGACAACCTCCGGAAATCCCCCGATGAGTTGAAACGTCTTAAAGTGATCCACGAGACGATCGTGAAAAACCGTGTCAAGCGGGCGGCCAATCCCGGCGTGCTGAACAAGCCCCAGGAGGCGATCCTCGCCAAGGCTTGACAGAAACTCATCAAAGGACAGGGGATACATAAACAGCGAGGTGATGCGTCCCACGCCATGTGACGGAATCTGCGCCAACGCGAATTCTAACAACGAACCGGCCGCCACAACGTGCAATCGTGGCTTTTTCTCGTAGAAAAACCTGAGCGACGCCAGCGCCTCGGGGCACGCCTGAATCTCATCAAAAAAAACGAGCGTCCCGCCCTCTGTTACGGGAACAGAAAAGTAGGCCGCCAGTTTTTCCAGGATCTTTGCCGGGTCAAGCGAGTTTCTAAAAAAAACGTGAATGTCTTTGTGTTCTTCAAAATTAACCTCAAGAAAATGTTCAAACTGCCTTCCCAAATGACGCACCGAAAAAGTCTTGCCCACCTGCCTTGCCCCACGAACCAATAGGACCTTGCGATCCTTTGACTTTTTCCAAGCCATGAGAGGGGTATCACTTATTCTCTTCATAAACAGGGCCAAAGATACCACAAAAGCATCTATATATCAAACCAAATAGCATATTAAACTGTTAATTATTAGGGTCAATTGTCCATCATTTTTGGAAGAAATCAGACTGGAATCCGCCGGGCCCGTTCCAGCACCAGGTCGATCATCGCCTGGTCTTGGTAAATCCCGAACCCGAATCGCATGGCATGGGATCGGCTGTCCACCATGACTTTTTGCCGAAGCAGCGCGGCTTCCTTCTCGGGTGCATCATCCAGGCGGTATGTCAGGAAGTGACCGGCCCGCGAGAGGTCCCGCGGCGTAATCAAGTCGGTCAGCCATGAGATCGGGTCCCTCGCCAATTGTCCCAGAAAATACTCCTGTAACTCCCGGACGTACTCATCCATCCGGGCGACGGTCATTCCCTTTTCCTCCAGGAGCCTCATGACCGCGTTGAAGCGGTAGAGCCCCGTGGGATCGAACGTGGCCCCCCAAAATTTATTGGCCGAGTCACCCAAATTCATCGGCTGGCCGAAGGGAAGGCCCGATTGCAAACATTGGAACAATCCGAACCAGCCCACATCGAAGGGGTCCCAAGGGCAATGGGTCGGGGCGTACAGGAAGCACGCCCCCTCCCCGGCCATCGCATACTTGTACCCGCCGGCCAGGTAAAAGACGCGGTCCTGGATGCTCTTGAGGGAGGTTGGTTTGGCCATGAAGCCATGGTAGCCGTCGATCACGACCATCGTGGAGGGGTCGTCAAACGCATCGACCAGTCCCTTGAGGTCGGAAATCAGGAAGCCGCAGTTGAAGAAGACCTGGCTCAGGTAGACCATATCCCACCGGCAGTGGCCCGCCTCCGCCTTGAAGCGCGCTTCAAAGGTGTCAAACGGTTCGACCGGGACGCGCACCACTTCCACATAGGGGAGTTCGCTCCAACGGCTGAACTGCCACATGGCACTGTGATACTCGGAATCGGTCGTCAAAATCCGTATCGGATCACCCACCCCTATTTTCCGGAAAAAACAGGAAAAAAGCCGCACGACCATTTCGTGGGTGTTCGGGCTGAAAACCACCCGCTCCGGATGGTCCAGTTCGAGATGCCTCGCAATATGGCCTTGCGCCTCGGGAATCACCTTCCCAAAAATATGGCCCCACTTGAGATCCAGCCTCATAGCGGCGTCATCCCAAGCCTGCAACACGGCATCCCGGGTCACATCGGGCCAGGGGTGGTGGCTGTGGGTTGCCGCGTGTGAAAATGGGATAGGCTCCGGCTCCGACGCCACCCCGGCCGCAAGATGGATCGTCTCGGACTCCAACCCGGCCAGGAACCGGCTGAAGATATTAGCCACCCCAAAAGGATTGACGGAAATGCCCCCCATACTACCTCCTTGTTGCAGCTCATCGTCCCCTTTTCAAGCAAGTTGCGGATTATTCGACAACTCGAAACGCGTGCCTCATTCTTACAATCTCTTTTGCGGGAAATAATTTTCCCGCTAGCTTTTTCCACTGAAGCACCGCTGCCTTTATCTCGGAAATAATTTTATCGGCTGCCAATTTTTTGAGGCGAAAGTATTCGGCAACTTCAAGGGCCAGTAGCAAATCTTGGGAGTTATCGTCTTTTGAAATTTGGTTAGGATGCTGCGGTCAAATATAAGGACTAAGGTTGATATCTATATGGGACCGTTTTTTATGCTCCCCATGATTTCATCAATGCGGCATCCTGAAGTTTTCGACCCAATTCATCGTCTTTGGCAATCCGTGACAGATCCCCCTCCAGTCCAAGGCTAAACAGCACATTCGCATAGGCGCCGAGGCTAACGGTAGGAGCGCCTTGTTCAATAGCCCGCAGGGTCATCCGAGTCATGCCAGCCCGCTCTGCCAACATGATCGTCGAGAGGTGACGACGCAGCCGGGCAAGGCGAATGTTGTCACCCAGGGTCCTCAGGAGAGAGGCCAGCTTGGGAGTTTGTGGCGTTGTTTTCTTTCCCATGTATAATATAGTAGACAATTTTGCGGGCGTCCGTAGGGGTTCAAAATTTTGAACCCCTACCATCACCCGGCGTTGGTCTTGAGGACATTCAAGGCAGAACCTGCGCGGAACCACTTGATTTGATCGGCGTTCAAGGTGTGATTGAGGGAGATACGATCCTCGCTCTTGTCGGCATGGTGGAAGATAGCCATCACCGGCCTCTGTGGAGCGAGATCTCCAAGACCCTCCAGGGTGACCTGATCGGTCTCCTGGACTTTTTCATATTCTTTTGAGTCCTTAAAAGTGAGCGGGAGAATCCCCTGCTTTTTCAAATTGGTCTCGTGAATTCTCGCAAAACTGCGCGCGATGATGGCGGCAGCACCTAAGAAACGCGGGGACATCGCGGCGTGCTCGCGGCTGCTGCCCTCGCCGTAGTTTTCATCGCCCACCACCACCCAGTGCTTCCCTTGGGCCAGATACTTTCGGGCCACCGCCGGGACGGGTTGATTTTTCTCGCCGGTCATCTGGTTGATCGTCGTACCACGGCCTCCATCAAATCCATTAATCGCCCCCGTAAACATATTGTCGCTGATCTTGTCCAAATGCCCTCTATACTTGAGCCAGGGACCGGCCGGCGAGATGTGATCGGTCGTGGTCTTGCCCTTGGTCTTGAGGAGCAACGGCATGCGTTGATAATCTTTTTCCGGCAAGGGCACAAAGGGTTGGAGGATCTGTAAACGATCACTGTCCGGTTTTACATTGACCACCACTTGGTCGGAATTTTTCTCCGGGGGGATAAAACCATCCATCGCCTCGGCAAAACCGTTGGCCGGCAGTTCGGGGGCCTTTTTCGGGGCCTCTAACTTCCATTTGTTGCCTTCCGGCAACCGAAGCCAGTCGGTGAGCGGATTGAAGGCCAAGGTGCCGGCCAGACCGTAGGCCACGACGACCTCCGGACTGGCGATAAACGCCAAGGTCTCCGGATTGGAATCGTTCCGGCCGGGAAAATTCCGGTTGAACGAGGTGATGATAACGTCCTTCTCGCCCTTCTTGATGTCATCACGCTTCCATTGCCCAATGCAGGGCCCACAGGCATTCGCCAAGACTTGCGCCCCAATCCCCTCCAACGTGGCCATCTGCCCGTCCCGCTTGATGGTCTCATAAATCTGATCACTGCCCGGACTCACCATCAAGCTCGCCACGGATTTGATCCCCTGATCCACGGCCTGTTGGGCCACATCGGCGGCCCGGCAGATATCTTCGTAGGAGGAATTGGTGCAACTGCCAATCAGGGCCACAGAAACTTTTTCCGGGTACCCCTTTTCCTTGGCCTCTTTGGCCAATTGCGAGACCGGCCGGGCCAAGTCTGGGGTATGCGGTCCAACAACATAAGGTTCCAAGGTAGAAAGATCGAGTTCAATGATGCGATCAAAATATTTTTCCGGGTTGGCCTCCACCTCGGGATCTGAGCGCAGCATACTGCGATATCGATTTGAGACATCCGCCGAGGCCCCCCGTTTGGTGGCCTTCAGATAGGTTTCCATCTTCTGATCGTAGGGAAACACCGAGCAGGTCGCGCCTAGCTCCGCCCCCATGTTGGCAATCGTGGCCTTGCCGGTACAACTGATGGTGTCGGCACCCGGGCCAAAATATTCCACGATACAATTGGTGCCGCCCTTCACCGTCAACACCCCGCAGACGTAGAGGATAATATCTTTCGGCGCCGTCCAACCCGTCATCTCACCGGTCAGTTTCACGCCGATCACCTTGGGCTGCAAGACCTCCCACGGCATCCCGGCCATCACGTCGACCGCATCAGCCCCGCCAACCCCAACGGCGCACATCCCGAGTCCGCCGGCATTGGGAGTATGAGAATCGGTCCCGATCATCAACCCACCCGGGAAGGCATAGTGTTCCAAGACCACCTGGTGAATAATCCCCGCCCCCGGCTTCCAAAATCCCAGACCGTATTTTGCGCTGGCACTTTTCAGAAAATCATAGACCTCGCGATTGGTATCCAAGGCCGTCTTGGTGTCGCGTTCCGCACCTACATGGGCCTGAATCAGGTGGTCGCAGTGCACCGTGGAAGGAACAGCCACTTCCTTGAGTCCCGCTTGCATAAATTGCAAGATCGCCATCTGGGCCGTGGCATCCTGCATCGCCACCCGGTCGGGCCGCAGTTGCAGATAAGCCTTTCCCGCCGCCAACTCCTGACCCTTTGGGTCGTCTAAGTGGCCAAAGACAATCTTCTCCGCCAAGGTGAGCGGACGCTTCAAGCGCTCGCGCACCACTTGCAGGTTCTGCTCCATTTTTTGATAAATCTTGGTGAGTTGCTCCGGGGTTGTTTCAATAATTGGCATAAAGGGAAAAGACAGAATACTGCCTCAGGACAGAGAAGGAAAGAGTTTTTTACCAGAGATGAGGTTGATAAAAATGGTACTTACCGAATCAGGCTGCACCCGGATGATTTGCTCTCCTCCGGGGCGGCCGTTTTTTCTACCGCGGTTTCGACCGGCTGGCCCGGATCGACGGGTGGCAGTTCGCTGATCGACTGGCAAACGCTGGTGGCCGTGCCGGTGTTGGCGGTGCAGGTGAAGCCTGTCTCCACGGCGCAAGCGGCGGAACAACCGTCCCCGCTGGCGGTGTTGCCGTCGTCACAGTCCCCCGGGGTCCCGGCGGCGCACTGTCCGGACTGACAGGCCTCGACCCCGTTGCATGGATTGGTGTCGGCGCAGGAAGTCCCGTCCGCCACGGCGGAGTGCTCACAACCACCGGCACCGCAGGTATCGGTGGTACAGGTGTTGTTGTCATCACAAGCGGCATCATTTGGTGTGTGCACCACGGTGTCGGAACTCTCATTGCAGGTATCGGTGGTGCAGGCCTGCTTGTCATCCAGGGCCGGCGCCGCCCCCGCCTGGCAACCGGTCGAACCGTTGCAGCTTTCGACCCCGTTGCAAAACAGGCCATCATCGCATGGGGCGCTGTCCGCCGTATGGACAACCCGGTCGTTCTGCTCGTCACAGGAATCGGCGGTACACCCCACCCCGTCGTCCAAGGCCGGGGCGCTCCCCGCCTGGCAACCGAGTGTCGCATGGCAGATCTCCGAGCCGTTGCAAAATTTCCCGTCATCACAACCCTGATGGACGGGGGTGTGCGTCACCCGGTCGCCCGCCTCGTCACACAGATCGGTGGTGCAGGCCACCCCGTCGCCCGTCGCTGGGGCAAGACCCGCCTGACAACCCTTCTTCGCATCACAGCTCTCCGCCCCGTTGCAAAAAGCCGCATCGTCGCAGGCACCGTCATCTGTGGTGTGAGTGATTTTATCAGCCGCTTCATCGCAGGCATCTTTGGTGCAGGTGACTCCGTCATCGACGTCCTTCGGGTTGCCACTTCCACAGGTACCATTCGTACAGATTTCCCCGATCGTACAAAAGGCCCCGTCGTCGCAGCTCGTCCCATCCGATACCTTGGGGTAGGGTTGCCCCCCCTGACAGATATTTTGGGTGCAGGCATTACCGTCGTCCGAAATCTTGGTCCCATCGGCCAGGGGGGTATGCCCACAACCGCCGGTGGCGCTGCAGGTATCGGTCGTGCACACGTTGTTGTCGTCACAAACCGCATGGTCCGGGGTGTGGGTCACCTGGTCGCCCGCCTCGTCGCAGGCGTCGGCGGTGCACCCGATCCCGTCGTCCAAGACCAGCGTGGTTCCTGACTGGCAACCAAGCGTCGCGTGGCACAGCTCTGCACCGTTGCAGAATTTCCCGTCGTCACACGAACTCGAAACGGGGGTATGAACCACCTGGTCGGCCACCTCGTCACAACTGTCGGTGGTGCAGGCCACTTTGTCATCCAAAACCGGCGATGATCCCGGTTGGCATCCGGTGGCAGCGTCACAGCCCTCCACACCGTTACAGAACAGGGTGTCACTGCAACTGACCTGGCTCCCGCCGCAGATCCCGTTGGCACAACTGTCCCCGGTGGTGCAGGCGCTGCCGTCGTTGCAAGAGGCGGTGTTGTTGGTGTGGACGGCCCCTGTTTTCGCATCACAAGAATCATCGGTGCAGGCGTTGCCGTCGTCAACGTTCAAGGCCACGCTGCCGACGCACTGACCCGCGGCACAGGCATCGGTCGTGGTACAGACGCTGCCGTCGTCACAGGCAGAGGCGTCCGCCTTGACGGGATTGGAGCACTGGCCCGTGGCCGGGTCACAGCTCCCGGCGTTGTGGCATTGATCCGAGGCGCTGCAGGTGACGGGGGAGGCCCCGACACAGATCCCGGCCTGGCAGCTATCCGATTGGGTGCAGGCATCGGCGTCGGTGCAGGAGGTCCCATCCAGCCCCTGGGCCACCTGCTTTCCATCCTGACAGGAGAGACCGGTGCAGACATTGCCGTCTCCGTCGTCCACCGCCCCGGACTTGGGCTGGGCGTTGCACTGGGTCGCTTCGGTGCCGTTACAGACATAGGTTCCGGTCCCGATACAAAGGCCCTCCCCGGCCGAACAGGGATCGCCCAGCTTGGGGTCGAGCGCCCCGCAACCACCGCACTCGTTGAGAATCCCTTGGCCAATCGGGTCGTTCTGACATTGCCCGCTCCCGGTATTGCAGGAATCGGTGGTGCAGACGTTGCCGTCATTGCAATTTTTGGTCGCTCCGGCGGTACACAGGCCGGCAGTACAGGCATCACCCACGGTGCAGGCGTTGCCGTCCGTACACGATGAACTATCCGTCTTCGCGGGATTGGAGCACTGGCCCGTGGCCGTGTCACAGCTCCCCGCCTCGTGGCACTGGTCGGTGGCGATGCAGATCACCCCGAGACACTTGTCCACACAGTCCATCACCCCGTTGCCGTTGCTGTCGACGTCCGGCGTCCCACAGCCACAGACCCCGGGGGCATCCTTGGCCGGGTCACTGGCACAATTGTCCTGGCAATCTTTTTTCCCGTCGCCGTCGGTATCCTGCTCCGGCGTGCCGCAACCGCAGACTCCGGGAGACGTCTTGAGCGGGTCGTCATCACACTCCTCCGCGCAGTCGCCGGTCCCATCCTTATCGGTATCCTTTGTGGACCCCTGACATTGCCCCCCCTGGCACGCATCGCTCACCGTGCAGGCATCCGTATCATCACACCCGGTCCCGTTCGCGACCGACTGCGACTCGCAGAGGCCGGTGGTCTCATTACAAGTTCCCGTCTTGCACACGGCGTCTTGCCCGGAGCAATCTTTGGACGCACCGTTGCAAAGGCCGTCGGTACAGATGTCATTTGCCGTGCAAAGGTTGCTGTCATCGCACCCGGTCCCATTGACAACCGGCTGCTTTTCGCACTGGCCCGAGGTCGTATTGCAGACACCGGAGTTGCAGGCGTTGTCCAGGCCGGAGCAGTCCTGCACCGCTCCACCGCAAACACCTGCATTGCAAACATCCCCGGTGGTACAGGCCTGGTTGTCATTGCAGCCCGTCCCATCCACCTGGGCGGGATTGGAGCAGGTTCCGGTGGCCGGGTCGCAGGTTCCGGCGGCGTGGCATTGATCCGAGGCGCTGCAGATCACGGGAGAGGCCCCGACACAGCTGCCGGCCTGGCAGCTGTCCGACTGGGTACAGGCATTGTCATCATCACAGGCGACCGTGTTGTTGGTGTGCTGACATCCTCCACTGGCGTCACAGCTATCATCCGTGCAGGGGTTGCCGTCGTCGCACGACTTGGCAGTCCCGGAACAAACACCCCCGGAACAACTGTCATTGTCGGTGCAGGCGCTCCCATCGTCACAGGAGGCCGTGTTGTTGGTAAATTTTCCTTGCTGGGTCTGTTCATCGCAAGCATCGTCAGTACAGGGGTTGTTGTCATTAAAAGTCTGGGGAGAACCAGCGACACATTTATTTTGCTGACACAACTCCGAACCGTTGCAGAAAAGGCCATCATCACAATCGGAATTTTGCAGACAGCATCCTAGAATGGGGGTTTCTGAGGAGCAAGACCCATCGGTCTGGCAGGTACCGGCCAGGTGACAGACGTCGGAAGGGACACAGACCTTGTCGGCCCCCGGGACACAAGCACCGCCGCTGCACTGATCGCCCTCGGTACAGGCTTGGCCGTCACTGCAACCGGTCCCATCCGGCTTGGCCGGGTTCGAACAACTCCCCGTGGCCGGATCGCAACTCCCGGAGTTGTGGCATTGATCCGAGGCGGTACAGGTGATGGGATTGGCCCCCGCGCAACTCCCCGACTGGCAGCTGTCCGTCTGGGTGCAGGCGTTGCTGTCGTTACAAGCGGTTCCATTCGCCAGGGCGGGATCGGAACACAGTCCGGTGGCCGGATCGCACACCCCCGCCCCATGACACTGGTCCGAGGCGGTGCAGGACACCGGATTGGTCCCAGTGCAGCTCCCCGATTGACAACTGTCGCTCTGCGTGCAGGCATCGTCATCCGAGCAAGAGGACCCATCCGCCACCGGGCTGCTCTGGCAACCGGCGGCCGTACTGCAACTGTCGGTCGTGCAAGCGTTGCCGTCCGAGCAGACCGCGTTGTTCGGGGTATGGGTCACCTGATCGGCGGCCTCGTCACAGGCATCGACGGTGCACCCAATCCCGTCGCCCGTGACCGGGGCAGAACCCGCCTGGCAACCGGTCGTGCCGTTACAACTCTCCGAACCGTTGCAGAACAGGTTGTCATCACACTGGCTGTCATCGGTCGCGTGGACAATCTTGTCGGCTCCCTCGTCACAGCTGTCATTCGTGCATCCGACCCCGTCGTCCAAGGCCGGTGCCGTCCCGGTCACGCAGGTCCCGGACTGGCAGGTCTCGGCCCCATTACAAAAGAGATCGTCGCTGCAGGAAGTCTGGTCGGCCACCGAGGCATGAGCGGTCAAGCCGGTTTTGGAATTACAAAGATCCGAGGTGCAGGGGTTGTTGTCATCCTCTGGTGCGACCGGCGTATTCGTTACCTCGCCGGTCTCAAGGTCACAGGCATCCGTGGTACAGAGGTTGCCGTCGTCCGTGGAGACCGGGAGGTTCTGACAGCCGGTGGTCAGATCGCAGGTATCGGTCGTGCAGGCGTTGTTGTCCCCACAGACCGTAGGATCCGGGGTGTGGGTAATCTGGTCGGTGGCCTCGTCGCAGGTATCCTGGGTGCAGCCGATCTGATCCTGTTCGGGCGAAATCCCCGCCACGCACGTTCCCCCCTGGCAACTCTCCGAACCGTTGCAGAACAGGTCATCCGCACACGAGGCCCCGTCCGCCTTCGCCGGGTTGGAGCATTGCCCCGTGGCCGCATCGCAGAGACCCACGTCGTGACAACTGTCTGAGGCGGTGCAAACCACCGGATTGGTCCCGGCGCAGCTACCCGCTTGACAACTGTCGCTCTGCGTACAGGCATTGCCGTCGTTGCAGGACGCGCTGTTGTTGGCGGTCGTCTCTTGACCCTCGTCACAGGCCTGATCGGTGCAGGGGTTGCCATCCAGATCTCCCAGCACCCCGGTCTTCGGGACCGCGTTGCACGTCACCGCGTCGATGCCATCGCACTCATAAGTCCCGCTACCCACACAGACCCCTTGACCCATCGTGCAACTACTCCCAGTCGGATGGTCCAGGGCCTTGCATCCCCCGCAGGCATTGACTTCGCCCGAGTCGATCGGGGTGTGGTCCACCTGATTGGTCGCTTCGTTACAACTGTCGCTCGTACAGATATTGTCATCCTCAAGCGTGGGAGACGTCCCCGCCTGGCAACCCTGGACCGCATCGCAGGACTCGGTCCCATTACAGAACTGTTCGTCGTCACAAACCTTGGGAGTCGCCCCTTGACAGGAGCCCGCAGCGCACCGATCCCCCTCAGTACAGACATTGCCGTCGTTACAAAGAGACCCATCCGCCTTGGCCGGATTGGAGCAGGCCCCCGTAGCTTGGTCACAGGTCCCCGCTTCGTGGCACTGATCAAACGCGGTACAGGTCACCCCGAGACACTTGTCCACACAACCCACCACCTCTTCCTGGACCCAGCCCCCCTGCGGCTGACAGACCCATTTTTTACAGGTGCCAGGGTCCTCAGTAGGCACAGCAAGCGGGGTGTTCACCGGTGCGCCCGCAACGCAGGTGTCCGCTGTGCAGTCGTTGTCGTCATCCACCGACACCGGGGTGTGTTGGCACCCCTGGACCGCATCGCAACTGTCTGTCGTACAAAGATCATTGTCGTCACATGATTTGACCGGGTTGGAACAACTGCCATTCGCCTGGCAAACCCCGACCTCATGACAGGCATCCGAGGCGGTGCAGACCACCGGGTTGGAACCAACGCAGGAGCCCGATTGACAGCTATCCGTCTGGGTACAGGCATTGCTGTCGTTGCAGGAGGCACCATCGTTGCCCGACTGATGCACCGCCAAACCGGTCGCGGGATCGCAACTATCCACCGTGCAGGGGTCGCCGTCATCCAGGCCGCCCGGGGTGATCGGGGCATGGGCGCATTGTCCGTCAACGGCGCAGCTGTCGGCGGTGCATTGATTGCCGTCATCACAATTCTTGGCGCTCCCACTACAGGCGCCGGAGCCGCATTGGTCATTCTCGGTGCAGGCGTTACCATCATCGCAGGACGCACCATTGGACTTGGCCGGGTTGGAACACTGTCCCGTGGCGGGGTTACAGGACCCCGCCTCATGACACTGGTCCGAAGCGATACAAACCACCGGATTGTCCCCGGCGCAGCTTCCCGATTGACAGCTGTCGGTTTGCGTACAGGCACTACCGTCCGAGCAAGAAGTTCCATCCGCCACCGGACTGCTCTCGCAGCCGGCGGCCGTACTGCAACTGTCGGTCGTGCAATCGTTCCCGTCCCCGCAGATCGCATCGTTCGGGGTGTGGGTCACCTGGTCGCCCGCCTCATCGCAGGCATCGGCGGTGCACCCGATCCCGTCGTCTGTGACCAGGTCAGGACCCGCCTGGCACCCCTGAACCTCATCACAGACCTCACTGCCATTGCAAAAGGTCCCGTCGCTGCAGACCCCGTTGTTCGGGGTATGGGTCGCCTGATCGCCCGCCTCGTCACAGCCGTCCACCGTGCAATCCACGCCATCACTCACATCGGTCGCAACACCACCCCCGCACACCCCCTCCGTGCAACTCTCATCGGTCGTGCAAAAGTCCCCGTCGCTACAGAGGGTGCCGTTCGCTTCGGCGGCATGGGTGCAACCGGTCCCTGAATCACAGCCATCCGCCGTACAGGGGTTCAGATCGCTGCACCCCAACGTTGCCCCGCCGCCGCAGACACCGGCGACACAGGCATCCTGCGCGGTACAGGCATCGCTGTCGTCACATCCCGTGCCGTCGGACTTGGCCTCGGCCTCACAGGCGCCGGTGCCGGGGTTGCAGACCCCGTCGTTGCACGCATTCGCCGCCCCGGAACAATCCTTGGAGCCCCCGCCACAGGCGCCTCCGGTGCAGGCGTCGTTGTCGGTACAAAGATCACCGTCATCGCAGGGGACCCCGTTGGCCTTGGGTTTGATCTCACAATTCCCCGTAGCCGCGTTGCAGAAGCCCTCCTGGCAGACATCCTCTGAATTGCTGCAATCCTTGGCCGTCCCGCCACAGACACCGGCGCCACAAACATCGCCGGTGGTGCAGGCGCTGCCGTCGTCGCAAGGGTTCGTGTTGTCCGCATGGGCACACTTGTTGTCGGCATCGCAACTGTCATCGGTGCAGGCGTTGCTGTCGCTGCAGGCCGCCGCCGCGCAGTCGTCATCCACCACCACCAGGGTCTGGGACTGCTCCCCATCCTCCGTCCCATTGGTAACCGTCTTGATCACGATCACGGCCAGCTCGTTCCCCTCATGGACACTGTCATCCTGCCCCGTCACGGTGACACTCCCGGAGGGCTGCCCGGCGGGGATCGTGATCGTCGTGTCCGAGACCGCAAAATCCTCCGGGACCACGGTCGCTCCATCCGCCAGATCGAGGGCCACAGTCACTACTTCGATCGTCAGGTGGGACAGGGTCGCGGTCACGACGGTGACGCCCCCGTGTTCCGAGATCGAGGTCGGATCCAGACCGAGTACCACCTTGGGCTGAACATCGTTATCGGTAATCTCAGCGGTGACGCCGTTAATGGCAACCCCCTGGTAGTTGCTGTCATTGCTGGCCGCCGTAAAACTGACCACCCCCTGGTGGGGTGTGGCGCCTTCGTACTTGGTATCGTCAGTGGCGGTGAGGGTGACCGCTTGGGGTGTGTTCCAGTTGTCGATCGTAAACTCAAGTGATTCCGGGACGACATGCACCTGGTCGTCCGTAGTGACCGTAACCGTGACGGTATCCGACGGCTGGGTGTTGAGCACGAGGTTGATGGAATCGGTGCCCCCCCCCTCGGTCAGGTCCGTGGCCCCCTCCGATTGGGTGATGGTCACCCCCGCCGAGTCGTTGTCGAGGATCTTGACCGTCACCGCCTGGCTCAGTCCCTGATAGCTGGCATCATCGCTCGCACTCCCGATGGAAAGCTGGGCGTTATGCTCCCCTTCCTGGTTCGGGTCATTGACCGCGGTCACCACCACCGTTTTTGGGGTATTCCAATTCTGCGCGTCAAAGACCAGTTCGACCGGGTCGACATTCACCTGACCGCCAGCATCCGCCAGGGTGACGGTCACGGCAGCGGCAGGCTGGGTGAGCAGGGAGGCCTTCAATTCATCGCCGTCCCCCCCCTCAGTCACCTGGGTGATAGTGTCCGTCTCCACAATCTTCAGCCCCGGCAGGTCGTTGTCCGTGACGGCGACCGTCAGGGCATCCAGTGTCAATTGATTGTAGTTCGTGTCGGAGCTCGAGGTGGAAAAGGCAATCTGGCCGTTGTGATTCCCTTCCGTGGTGCTGTCATCGACGGCGGTGACCACAACGGTCTGGGCAGCATCCCATTGGGGAATCTCCGGGTTGGAGGCATCCGGGGCAAAGGCGACCGATGGTTTATCAAGACTCAGCTGGGCGTCCACTTGAAGATCAATCGTAACCACGGCCGTCGGCTTGCTCTTGAGCGCCAAGGTAAAGCTGTCGGTGGTCCCCCCCTCGGTAACCTTCGTAGAGGCATCCGATTCGACCAGGGTCACGCCGGTGACGCCGTCACCCGGGACCTTGGTCCCGACCCCGCCATCCTCCCCGATCCCTCCGCTGCCGCTCCCCCCGTCCACCTTTAAGACGATGCCGGGGAGGCTCCCTGCAAAATTGGTTACGGCGACTCGTCCCCCGCCACCGCCACCTCCGTGGCCCCCCGTGCTTTGGCTCCCGTTCCCCCCATTGGCCTGGATCTGCCCCGTCCCGGTGAGGGTTCGCTGTCCCGAGTCAATCGATACGGCTCCCCCGGCCCCGCCGCCGCCACCCAAGAGACCGGTCCCACCATTGGCCTTGATCGGTCCGTCAAAGAGCGCCTTGCCGGTGCTGCCAACCAAAATCAACTCAACGCTGCCGCCCCCGATCCCTCCCACGGATCCACTTTCGATGGAGGCCCCGCCGCCCGAGCCGTGGTCCACGGGGGCCGCCTTCGGATCGGAATCAATGCCCCCTCCCGAACCTTGAGCGTCACCGTTCGATTTTTTTCCATCCCCGCCCTCGCCCCCCTTGCCTCCCCCGCCGGCACCATTGGCACCGCTTTTACCGGGGGTGGGGCCTCGGCCCTGGGCGCCCACGGCCCCCCCGGGATAGCCCTTGTCCGTCACATCGATACGTCCTGTGGTGGTGAGGGTGAAATCTCCCTTAACCTGGAGTTTGAATTTGCTGGTGACCGAGTTCGATGCCCCGTTGGCCGCATGCGTGGCGAGCCCCTTGATCGTAATGGCGGCGAGGGTCAAAGGAGAGTCGCCACTTTTAAAGTCAATCAACTCGAGGGTACCGGAGGTCTCCCCCGTCCCCAATTCATCGAGCGTCAGGTCGATGTCCGCACCTCCGGGGGTCTTAAGGGTCGCATCAGACAAGATGGACAAGGCCAAATTTTTGCCGAGGGTGAAGGGTGATTCGACCCGGAAATTCCCCTCCACCCGCAGCTTCCCGGTCGATTCCGATGAAGAAAAGGGGGTTTGAAAGAATCTGTTGTTGAGGGTCAATGTCTCGCCGGCAGGGATCACCAGGTGGGCACCACCGGTAAGTTGTATGTCACCAAAATCCAACGTCCCTTCCGCGCTGTTCAGCGGGGTCTTGGCAAAATCGTGGGTCCTGCCGAGGGTCCCGTCGCCGTTGTCCACCAGCAGGGTGACCCCTCCGACGCTGGGGGCAATGACAATGATGCCGGCCCCTCCATTTCTTGCCGCCGCCGTCCCGCGGCTCCCCCCGTAGGCATGACCCTCCAGGTTTGGATCGCCCGCATAGCCTTTGATGACAATGTAACCCCCGCCGCCGCCACCGCCGGAACCGGCCTTGGAACCACCGTTGCCACCGTCCGCGAGGAGTTTTCCGGAGCCGGTCCCGCCCAGGGTGCCACCATTTAGCTTGAGGAAGATAGTACCGGCAGAGCCGCCCCCACCCGAGTAGTCCGGATCGTCCAGCCCCGGTTGCGCTACGGAGTTTTTTCCCGGCATACCGTTCACGGAGATGGTACCGTTCAGGCTCAGGTCTCCCGTGACCTCGAGCAACACACCACCGCCACCATCTCCCCCGTCGGCACCAAAGTTATTAAAACCGCTCGTACCCCCGCCGGAACCAACCCGGGTTGGGGTGAGGACCAGATCCTGCCCCCCCAGACCTCCAATTCCATTCTTGCCATTACCCCCACTACCCGCATGAGCACCACCCCCACCACCGACCTTACAAAATTCTCCGGCGCCACCACCAGGCCCCTTGCCAGCCACACAACCATTGGTTGATCCCTTGAACCCCTTGCCATCCGCATTGATCTGGCCACCGGCCTCAATGTTGGCGGCTTTGACCTTGAAATTAACCTTGGCATTTTCTACCCACCCACCGGTGGCTGAATCGTCGGTGTTGCCGGCGTGGGTCAGAATCCCGCCGTTCTTGATTGTCAGGAGTCCCACGGAACCTGCCGACAGATCCTGCTGCACGGTATTGGCCTGTTCCAAAATACCGCCGTTTTCAATCGTGACCTCTCCCCCACCCAGGGAACCTAGATTGCCCTTCAACAGCAGTTTGCCGTTGATGGCCAGGGTTCCAAAATTGGCCAGCCCCCCGGTCGACAAGATCACCACATGACCGGTGGACAAGGTGACATCATCACTCGACTTGGGGATGGCATCGGCGCCAGTCCCACCCCACGTCGCAGGATTATTCCAGTCTCCGGACTGGACGGAAGTAACCGCTGCGGAAAAAAGCTGAGACGGGGGCACAAAAACCAGCCCAAAGAGGACAAGGGACAAGAGCGGGAACTTTTTTCGCCTAAACACGCCCTCATCTTCTCACGAGGCGGGCTGGCACGTCAATTGCGTAGATCGTGTCCCAGTCGCCGATTTAAAGATGATTTCCCTGCCGGCCCGGACGCTAGGCTAGTCTGAAAAGTCAGGCCCATCGTTGGAATCCGGCCTATGCAAAATGCTGGTCGAAGGTGAAGGCTGGCCGTAACAGTTTGAGAACGCGAGAAGACCGCCTTAAAAGCGGGGTCCGCTGTCCCGCATAAAATTAAAATTTTTGATCACCTGATCGTGAGGAACTGCAAAGATCCTTGGGGGAGATCATCATCCCCTCCACTCCCAATTTCATCGCCTCAATCTCCGGATGGATCAGCGGCTCTCCCCCGGGAATACTCACGATCGGGGCCCCGCATTCATCCACCGCCCGAAAACATTGTTCGGGCGAAAGACGCTTGTTCAAGATGGTGAGGTTGGATCAAAAAGCGAAGAATTCATAATTGTTTCTAAAATACCGAAGGCTTGGTGGAGCAATATGCGTTCCATGACGTTCGTGGCAGGCCTGGCTAATGCGAGAAAAATGGTTGCTCCGGGTTTTACGAGATGACTCAAAAAATCTGGAAAAGGAATGCCGCAAACAGATCGCGCATAGGTTGCAAGTACCTCAACTTGAGCCTCTGTCAAGCTCTCGATCGACATGTGCGTGACCCGCCCCCCCTTATCCCGCTTGTAAACAATGGGAGGAATATTGCTTGCTCTTAGTTTTTTTTGATCCTCCTCCGTTGGAGTTCGCCCATTAAGACTATCCCTATCGTGGCTCCGCCCTACATCGTGGCCCCGTTCTACAGGATCTCCCGCAGTGACAGGTTTTCCAAGGGCTTCAAATGAGAGTAATGTCCTCATGGAAGCATGATCCTCGGGAGGGTAGATAGGGATGATAAAATTGTAAAGGTAATCAGCGAAGACATTTCCCAAGTGAGATCGTAGGAGATCAACATAACAAGTGACAACACGTACCAGCGGATCGCTGAATAAATCCTGAAACAGACCTGCGCCGCTTGTGCCACAAGCCGCGACGCCATCGCCAGCTCTGGGAGCCTGGGGAAAGGTCTGCCATGAGGCCAAGCTTTGGATGGCCGCTTGTTTATCAGGATGAGGAGAAACCTCCAGGAGAACGGTTAAATCGGCTACCAAAGAACTCGGCTCCGTTACCGGCCTCCGATGTCGAAACCTTGTGGGTACTATCTCTCCCATCTTGTCTGCCGCCGATTGCAGTGCAGCAAGATCACTCGATGCAATGAGCAACTTATAGTTATTACTGATTCCAATTCCACTCCATAGCTGTAGCGCATTTCCCCATGCCTGAGAGGAAGCTGTGCCAGGCAGCATGGCAAAAAGAGCAAGATTGGCTTCTAAAAACCGCCCGATCGAAATGGTATTCATGAATGTTCCTCCCGAATATCATTATCGGCAACCGAACAATAAAGTTGCTGGGCCGTAACAGTTTATGTGCGTTCATTTTCTGGGGGTGAAAAATAACCGAGTAATTTCAGTAAGTTGTTGAGGGAAGAAATTCGGAAGATTTGATAAAGAAGGGGCAGGAACTCTTAAACCGGGTCTGAACC
>JAHFST010000017.1 GCA_023265625.1 Deltaproteobacteria bacterium
AGCACAGAAACTCCGTTTGTACCTGCCATATGTCCCCCTTGGTTTAAGTAGGCCTAACTCGGCAGGACCACTGGGGAAGTTGCTTATTTTTTTGATTTTTTTTGAGGGTATAAAATATGGGGAAATAGGGGACGTTGTTGACTAGATGAACTTGGTCTTGTCAGTTCCAGACTTTCCCCGGCACCACGGTCCAGCCGAAATTGACGAAGTCACGGTCAAAAGTGAAGGACTTGCAGATCTTACGCCGACGCATGAAGGCGAACGAGGTGCAGTCGGTGTAGGAAAATGCATGGCCCGTATCGTGCCTGAAAATTTCCCAAGCCAGCTTTTCCAAGGATTTTTCCACGGTGTGGATACGTATCTGACGACTGGCCTGAATTTTTTCTCCGAAGGTGATGGCTATCTTCAAGCCGCCGCGTCTCTGAAGGCGGGTGTAAACTTCATCAAGAATAAAATTTGTCGTCACGAGTGGCGCGCGAGTGGCGCGCAACGTTGCCAGACAGGCAACGGCCTCTTGGTGGTATTGATCGGCCGCGTTGGCCAGGGCGATAAAGGCTGCCGTGTCGATAAACACCGGCTTCATAGGTCGTAGATGTCGTCATGCCGGGTCGAACCTTCACGGTCGTCCGAATCAGAATAAAGGGAGATGATCCCATCTAAAGGATCGGCCTTTGGTTTTTGGTGTCGACCTATCAGCTCGTCAATGGCCTCGCGGATCAATTGGGAAATAGTGGTGGCATGTTCCGCCGCGATACTGCGCAGCCTTTTTTGTTGGTCGGGCTCCAAATAGATCTGTGTTCGGTTCATAGCTTAACTCGGTAGTATACATCATCATATTTTAAGCGATGTATATGTCAAGGAAAATACCGTTGGTGGGCTTCCTGACGGTATTAAAAACTAATTCGAATGGATTCTTTAGCTAAGGAAATACCAATCGTGCAACCGTACGCACGTATTGTTCCCGGAGTGCCGCCAGCTCTCCGATGCCATCCCAGAAGGCGATTTCGGGGCCGCGGAGTGCAAGCTGGGGGGTGTAGGGAGTGTCGCTCTCACGTGCGCTCCTTTGGCTGCCGGATAGGGTAACCTTCAAGCCTCTTTTATCAGACGAAAATTCAGGAAATTCCACGGCGATACCGAGGCTATGACCGGCCTCATTTGTTCTCTCACCAAGGCTATGGATAAAGGAACCTTCGGTGCTTACCTCATTAAATCCCAACCGAGCGGCGATCTGTGTGCCGATTGCAAGAAGGGAGATATCGCGCCCCAAGGCCTTTGACACCAACGGGTCCATGGAACCGTCGAGGAACAAAAACATGCTAAATGTGACAAAAGGGATGGTCCCATCCTCGTTGATATCAAGAGCGACGGAGCGTTTTGTCGGGAGATGCTCCACGTCAAGTTCCACATGTCGAGCTGCCATATCAGTACTGGGACGACTGACCAGACGAACCGTGTGATTCGATAGTGGAAGCGTGACATGCCGTTGGAGAGTATCCTATGTGTCTCGACGCCAAGCCTTGTGGCAAACTTCTTTCAAGGTAAGTTGGTTAATTTTCCTGTGTAAGTGAGAGAATTTTCCCCTTCGTGGTCCCATGTGGTGTCAAAACTGTCTCCACTTAAAAATTTTGTAGAGGAAGAGTTGACTGGCTGAGAAGAATCTACAAAAGAAAGGAATAGATCTTTGTTGTTAAGGCCGAGCGAGTAAGTTGCGAGCCGATACAATGTATTATTTTTATCCTTTAAGATGAGAAAATATATTGGACCTGGGCCGGAATCAATCGTTGTGAAGCCGTGCTTGGTTACCGCAACAACGTTAGTGATGCGAAATGAGGTGCTTGTTTTAAGCGATTCCACCGTCAACCCTTTGTCGGTAAAATACTGTCTTCCCGCCGATTGATTATTCATTGCATGAGATCCAACGATCATTCGATCAATGCTTCCAAAATTTTTGAGACAGACATATTCCCTGTCGTAGCCCACCGCTAGATAGGCATCTTTCGCGACCACTATTTCACCTTTGGCAAGTTGTTCGGGGACGGGGATGCTATTTTCCGTATAAATACAGTTTCTTGTGAGAGAGCCATAGTAGAGATAACGGACACCAAGATAGAGAGCGAATAAAACAAGGAGTGAAATGAGTAACAGAATGATCTCTCTTTTTGTTTTCATATTCTGGTGGCCCGTATGTAATGACGTTAGAACCAATTTTGAGAAAATTCCATATAAAATTCATTTCATGCAGGAAAATAGGGGACGTTGTTGACTAGACAAACTTACTAATTCTTCCTCATTAAAAGTTTTGCGATCCCAGTCGTTGAAATGCCAAGTTGTCGAGCAGTCTCGGCAAGAGAAAGTCCATATTCCTGTACCATTTCAACTGCCAAACGAGACCTGACCGACGAAATACATACACGACGACTACCAGCCTGCAATTCAATCATCGAGATCCCTGCTTTTTCGCAAGACATCTGAATATGTCTCGATGACTCTTTACTTTTTTGCCTCGCTTGAATCATCCTAGTAAATTTTTTGTCTGCCTCCTGTATGATTTGCTCCACGAATACACCACTTCCTAAGATCCGTTCATCGAATGCCTCAGTTTGTTTCCTTCTTCTCATGGAGAGGACTTCCGACCATCCACCTTGCGATCGAATCAATCCACCTCCTACCAATTCCGGGCGCCTTCCTTGGAAAATCGCTTCCTCAACGTATTTGTAATAGGCCTTTCTCGCGACAGCTTCCTTTTTGCCGAACCACGACAGAACATAATCTTGTTCTTGCCACTTATTTTCGAATTGACCCATCAAAACACCATGGCCACACCATGGATAATTTGACAAAGAGGTGAGATTTTCCACCAAGTGGGCCCTGATGGGATTCAAATGGATATACCGAACCAGTTCCATAAAATAGGCATCTTCTTCACAAAGGATTGATTTATAGCGATTCTGAAATAGGTGGCCATGTCTCTGATGGCGGTGATTGTAAGTGATAGCATAACCGGTCAGTAATCGTCGCATGTACTTTGAAAGCCCCTGAACCCCACTTCTCAATAGGATGTGAACATGGTTAGGCATGAGGGCCCAAGCATAGAGGGCCGTTTTCCCTTCTCGAGCAAGGTTTGCCATACGAGAGACAAACTCATTCCGATCATGGTCATCTTCAAAAATCTTTCGTTTTTCTATACCTCGAACAATGACATGATGAAGAGTCCCTGGTGTATCCAACCTGGCTTGTCGCGGCATTGTGATTCCTTTCAAAAATATTTCTGAAAAATAAGTTTATAAATTTAGCTGGTCAACAACGTCCCCTATAGGTGTCTTCGGCGATGTGCTTAGCTTGAGTTGCTAGGATTAAAAAAATAGCTTTTTTTAGAAAGTAGGGGACGTTGTTGACTGAATAAACTTATTATTCATCATGATCCCCTAACGGCTTCATTCGGAAAAGAGGAAACTTACGTAAGTTGATCTAGTCAACAACGTCCCCAAACTTCCATTGGGGTTCGCCACCTCTTCTACTTTTCGACAAAGAAATGTCATTGCCTCCTGGATGGGTGCGTTGGAGGGGAGGTTGGACTAGATTTTTTTCTCATCAGCTGTGGGTTGTTTTACCCGCCCCGCCTCGAACTCTTGCTGGCTGATCTGTCCGTCCTTGTTGGCATCAAGATCCTCAAACTTTGGCGGGCGATGTCGCCCCTGGGCGGACTGGATCTCTTCTTTTGTGACGGCCCCGTCCTGGTTTTGATCCATATCCTGGAACCACCGCCTGCTTTTCTCTTCATGAAATTGGCGATGTTCTTCCAACGTGACCTTCCCGTCTTTGTTCTGATCCATCTCCTCAAACGGTATTTGGCGCGGCCCAGGTTGTCCTCCTCCCAGGGCTGTTGGCTCAGCCCCCGCAAGGTTTGAAACCCCGATGCCCGCCAGTAGTATGGCCCCACCTATCCAGTGTAATGGTTTTTTCATAGGTCCTCCTTGTTAGAGTCAACGGAGAGAGAACACGGGAAGGTTTAATTATTTGAAAATTGATCGTTGTTGATTGGCTAAACTAATATCACTTCGCGGTAACTTTTGGAGATTCGGGCGGGTGCCAAACCTATTCCGGTTCGGTGGATGATCTTTGACTCCTCGGCGTCCGGTAGGCGCAGGACGCGGCCAGCCTGGGTGGAATGGGGGTTTCTTTGAAAGACCAGGACGGCGTTATTGCGGGTATTTACGGAGCTCCAAGGGGTGCGATACGGGGGCCGCGCGTTTTTTCGCGCCAACAGAATTGCGAATTCATCTTCGGGATTGTGATTGAGAAAACGGGTTGTTTCAATTTTTTGAAAGTGTGTGCCGTCCCCGCCATTGACATACACAAATAACGCCCCTGGCCGCAGGACATTGAAGGCGGTAAAGAGGTCGACATTGGAATTTGAATAGATACTGTAAAGCAAATCAATGTCACCGCAGTACCTCTGCAGGAAAGGTTCGTCTACCGCCGAAGTTTGTTCGAGAATCAATTGACCGTCAGATAATGACGCACCATAGTGAGCCCGAATGGAAGCGCAAGCGTCCCTGTCCGGTTCCACGGCGATCACCCGATCGCCACGGTTCAACGCGAGATCAAGCAGGCATTTGTCTCTCCCCACGGCGATGACCATGGTGGTGCGGCGTCCATTTGAAGGAGGTTGTTGTTCGACGATGTCTTCGATCTGTTTTTGTTTTAGGGCCTCCGGGAGTGAAAAATTCACATCGGGGAAATGTCTGGCCAATTGTTGCAGCGTTGCCCCTGAGAGTTGAGTGGCGCAGTCATCCAAGGCGACCTTGATGGCAAAGGACAGAAAATGATTTGTTTCTCCCTTTCGCCGATTTTGTAGGTAGCCCAACATGGACATTTGGATCGCCATGCAAGATAGCGGTCGTCCAAACAATAGATGCTCGTTGGATGCCTCCACGAAGCGGGCCAATCCTCTGGAAAAATCCGGCATCCATGGAGGGCCTGCCAGCTGAAAACTGAGCATGTCATGGACGCTGGCTCCTGGCTGGGCAAAGAATCGACTCGGGTCGTTCGTGCCGGTTTCGATGTAGGTGCCGTTTTTGGGATCCCAAGGAGGGAGGGTGACCAAGCGACCGGATGGAATTGGAGATAATGAAGCCATTACCCTTTATCGGCGGATGGATGAAATCGGTGCTATTTTTTTTCAGGCAACCTTTTCCACCATCAAACGATAGTCTGGTCATGACAGTCGCATCGGTGAATTTTCCCTCTATCCCGCTTGGTCCCCATCATGAATTGGGTGCTGCTGCCTTGGTGATGATTCATGACCGCTATCATTGTCACATAGTGGTGTTGCGGGCGGCTTGTTGCAGGGCCTGCTGCAGTTTTGGCAGATGGCGGACCAAGAGATCCCATTCGCCGTGACCCTCAATCGCCGCTTGGATTTCTCGGAGCAGGACTCGTTGCACGACCTCTTCGTCAGTAACCTCCCGCTCGCCGCGCCCCTGGTCCCAGCGGGTCCGGCGGTTCAAGGTTTTGTGAATTTCCTTTTTTAACGCCTCCCGCTGCCCAACTTCTTTCAGGTCGTCCATGATCTCCTGCCGGAAGGCCTGGAGGACATCCTCCCGGGTCACCCGAAAATCGGGGCGGTCCGAGTCTGGGGTTGCCCAGGCCTCGGGAAGGATGCCCAGATCGGCATTCATCGCCTGGGTGGAGGTGAACCAGCCGGCGATGCGGTCGGCCCAATAATTGATGTAACGGGGTAGCTCGCTTGGTTCTGCCGTCATCCAGTTTTCGTCATCGTGGTTGTCGTTGACCAACTCCCCCTCGATCAGGTCGAAGATAAAACCCGCCTCGGCGTTCTGGGCCAGCTCCAGGACCTTTTGTTGGAGGGCCTCGGGGGACGGTCGGGTCTCCGAGTCGAAGGTGCGGCGGCGCGATGAAATGGATTCCAGCATCCCGGCGGCCCCCATTTGTTTGCGGCTGAAATAAACCAGAGCCTTGTCGATGTAGAGCCTGATCACATCGTCAATTTTCAAATTTTTCACCTGATCGCGAAAGGCCTGATGTTGCTCCTCATTGAATCCATTCAAAAAGACCAAATCGGGATCGTTGACAATCCCCGCCGCCACCATGTCATCGGCCGATTGAGTGAGCAGGCGGATATGTTCTTGGATATCATGGCGTAACTCCGTCGATTGATAAATGGGTCGCAGTTGTGCCTCAGGATAGGCCTGGCGCATGCGCCGGATCCGTTCGCTGGCGTTGAGCATCCGGCTTTCCATCCAGTCGCAAACCCCCTGAACCAGACCATAGAGGGCGCGGTGGTGGGGCCCCGGAACTTCGGAGAGGAACAAGATTCCCAGCATGGCCCCAAAGGTGCTCCCCAGGTCCTTGGTGAGTCCCCAGAGGTGTTTGTTTTCTTGGGAGTTGACGATCTGACGCACCTCTTGGGTTAGGTAACAGGCCTTCATCGCCGGGACGAGCGTCTCCGGAATACCGTGGGCAAAGAGTTCTTCCAGGTGACGGACCTGCTCATCCAAGACATCGGCCATCCGCTGGGCGGCGGCGACGTAGTGGCCGATCGCGACCGGGTCAAACGAATCATCCTTGCGGAGGGTTTCGATGCTGTAGGCGCCAAATTCTGGCAGGGAGTTTTCCGCATCGTCCAGACGTTTTAACCCGTGGCGAATCGAGGTGGAGACCTGGTCGACCGTCACTTGACGGAGTCGTTTTCTGTGATCGCGCAATTCTCCGATGAGGTCTTGAGGCGAGGTTTTGAAAAAATGGGTGAAAAAATGCTCCGCCGACCAAGTGTTGCCATGCTCGATCAACTCCCGCATTTTGTGTACCCCGTCGCCGCAGATTTCCTTGGAACGCAGCCGGTAGTCCTCCCGATTTTTGACGGTTAGGGCCGCCGCTACAGCCCCGGCGACACATTGGAAAAAGGCGCGTCGCGTATTTTCCACTTCTTCGCCGTCGCTCCGGGTTGGTTGCGGGGTGGCTCGCCGTGAGCGGCTATCCCAATTGGGGGAGTCCCTGGGTCCCTCGAAATAATCTAGGATGGCGTCGTAACGAATCAGGGCGGCGGTCAGCGGGAGTCCCAATGTCAGGGCCACGGCGGTCTGCCATCCCAGGCTGACCTGGCTTTCATCAAAATGAACGCCGAAATGTTCGGCAAATTCCGCATCGCTGAGTTGCGCCAGCTCCAGCCCTGCAACTGCCCCTTCGATCTTCATCAATCCGTCTTGTTCCAACGGTTTGATTTGTCCCAGCACCTCTTCGTACCGTTCCTCGCGCCCCTCCTGATAGTCGAGCGAGAGCCAGGCGATATCTTGATCGATGACCAAGGTTTCGGAATCGGAGTGTCGTTTCGGTACCCTCCGGGTCTTGGTTGTGCAGCGTTCCGTGTCGCCCGGGTCATCATGGCAGTTGACACTGTTTCCCTTGGTATCTTTGTCGCAAATCTGTCGCGGGCTGGGATTGGGTTCGCAATCTTGGTACTCTTCATCCACCATCACGGTCCATGCGACCTCGACCCTCCTGACGAACAACTGGCGGTGCAAGGCCTGGAATTGGCGGGTTTCCCCCAAGGCGCGGTCGAAAGGATTTTGCAAGGCGGCCAAGACTTGGCGTGTTTCGTCGGCCGCCTGATAGGTGGGTGCGTTCAGTGTGGCGATCGATTTGGGCAGGATCGTATCCCAAAGCGCCACGCCCGCGGTGCAGGCCATCCCGGTCCCGCCAATCACTTGCAGGACCAGACGCCGGTCGACCGGGGTGGTGGGTTTGGAAAAGGAGAAAAAATCAACCAGCGATCGCCAGGCGGAAGAGGCAGGTTGGGCCGCCGGGACATTATTATGCCCCCAGGCCGTCATGCCCAAATTGTTGTCTCCCGCCGTGCCAACCTTCCAAGCCATATGTCCCTCAGTTGCAAGAGTATCGTTTTATGTGGGAAATAGTTGTGTGTGAAGTTTTTTGCCACACCGCGTCGACGCATTGTCTTCTCACGAAGTTTCTTTTATGATAATTTAAAAAATAATCAGCCGCACTGCGTTAACAACTTTTTTCACGGGGAGACGATAATAGAGAAGTGAGTTGCGGGATTTTATTGGGGGTGAAGTCCTTTAACCAAGGAGGTTCGCCATGTCCATCGCACTCAGCGGGTTAGCAGGTCGTCAACCGACCACTTTAAGTGTTGGTTTCTACAATACCCACCTGTTTGGCAGCACGGGCAAATTCGACGGTCAAGAAACCGGTCTGCATTTTTGCGACGACGAACGCGCGGATCAGATTGAGTTGAAGATGCGGCATTGTTTGCCGGATGTCTTCGGGTTGTGCGAGGTATGGGACAAGGCACAGGCCCGGCGTCTGGGTTGCGGGCTCCTTGACGTTTACCCCTCGCAACACACGGGGCCCTCCGCCGGAGGGATTGGCGATTTAGTGGCTCACCTGCGGCGCGCGCGTCCCCGGTTGGCCTCTTTGGTGGATCATCGTGCCGCCGACATTGTGAAGGCGATCGGGCAAACCCGCTACCAAGAAGAAGGCCGGACCGTAGGACTCATGAAACGTCTGAAAAATCTGGTGGGTGAAAACACCATCGCTTGGGTGTTGCATCAATTAGCAGGGCACCCCGTGCCCTGGGGTTCCGGGCTGATGCTCTTTAGCCGCTATCCCATGATCGCCCGATTTTTTCTCAAACATCCCAAGGTGGCGGACTATGAGCGGTTTGCCTTTAAGGGAGTGCTCGGGGCCATCCTCCAGTTGAGTCCCGAATCGTTTGTGACCGTGATGGTGACACACCTGCAGGAAGGGACGTCGCCGGCCGCCGTCGAGGCGCGCGTGGCGCAGGCGCGTCAGATCTTGCAAGTGAGTGAGGCGATCTCTGAAGTGACCCCGGTTGTCGTGATGGGGGATATGAATGTCCATGCGGATTCGGTCTTGGTCACCGGGGCCAATAACATTGTGATGGGGCCCAGTGCGGAATATGATCGCATGTTTGCCCATGTTGGCATGATCGATTCTTATCGCGCGGTTTATCCCCATGCGGCGCAACACCCGGGATTCACCTATGACCCGACCCATCCCATGGCAGAGGCCTTTGCCGGGGGTAGGGTGGCGGAACCGCCAATGCGGCTCGATTTGATCCTGGCCTCGAAGGGGGTGGAGGTCTTGAAGAGCCGAGTTTTGGTGGATGAATTTCGTGATCCTCAAGGATCCTTTGGCCTCTCCGACCACCATGCTGTGGGTGCGGCTCTTAGCGTTCATCCCAGTCATCCTGCTAGTGAACAATTGCTTCAGCGTATTTCCCACAACTTTTATACCAGTTAGCCGATAATTTATTCATGTCATTGGAAGCTTTATATCGCGTGAAGAGTTGGCTAAGTGCCTTTGAGCATTACGGCGCTAATCCCTCCAACGGCTGGTTGCCGGCGGGGCGGGCGATGGGACAGATTTTGTTGGAGTCATCCGAATTTTCCAATCTGGCACCTCCATTACTCTCGGGTGATCCTGTCCAGGTCATTACCGGAATCAGGGCCTTGCGGGTTGTTTCTGAGGCACAGAAATATTTGACTCACGTCCTCGAGGGAACTGCGGGAGAACGGCAAGATGTCTTGATTCATGAGGGAACTCTCCCAGCCTCCATCGTAGCGCTTGCGCAAAAGGCAATATGGAATTTTACGGCCTTGCCGCAAGGGTCCCTGCCGCTCGGAATGCTCGATGCCACCCCGCAAGCCAGAAAAAAGGCCTTCCTTGGTTTTCTTGAGTCGAACGAATGCCCCGTCGATCGATTTCTGTTTCGTGGGCTTCCCGCCAACCGGCTTGGGGCATTGCTAGCCGGGGAGCGGGAGCATCCGGAGAGTGGAGGCGTCTATGCCTACGAGGCAGCCGATTTAATGGTTCCATTTGGTCTGACTCAGGACATCGACCCTTTTTCATTTCCCTATCTGGTGTGTTACCGTCGCGATCATTTTGCAAAATTTGATACCTTGCAACGAGATTTTTGGCACTGGCATCCGGTCCACTATTCCCGTTCGGCGCGCCATTTTGAGGAGACGGTGGCGGGCGTGGTCGATTTTTCCATGGGGCAGGTTTATCCCTCCATTGGTGATCTTCGAGCGGCCGAGGCGCATCAAAATTATGGAATGATGGTCGAGGGGATGCTGTTGGCCATTGAAGAGAGCCCTTCCTGCGTCAAGACCATACGGGGTCACTTGGTTGAAAATCGCTCGTTTTCTCCCTTCAAAAAACAGGCGATCTTCCTGGCTGCTGGCCACTACATGCAACATCGTTTCCCCGGTGGCTGGCGCTTCCATGCCGTGCGGGAACAGGATGATTCGTATGCCTTCCTGGGTGCCTTTCATGCCTTGGTGATCCGGGGTCGGGGACCGTTTGCCGGACATATCCTCTCCGGAAAAATCATGGACCAAGCCTGGTACGATGCCGCTACCCTCGATTATGGGCCGTTGCATTGCTACAGCTGTGCGGAGGAGCGGGTGGGGAGGCGGCCGTGTAATTTTGAAGAGGGATAAAAGCGCAACTTTTTCTTGCGCGAGCCGATAACTATCATAGAATGAGCTGTTAATTGGGGTTAAAAAATATGATCACGGTCAGAAGCAATTTTCTTCAGTTAGTGCCGCCTCCACAGGTTCACGTGGAAGCGGTTGCCCCTCCCTCTTTGATGGATTCTTATTTGTCAGCGGATGGCGACGGCCCAGTGACGGAGCAAGATTGGAAGGCGGCCTTTAACATGTTGCAGCCAGAAAGAGAACAGCCGGGACCTCAGCTTTTCTTGGTGCCTAAACCCAAGTGGTTTGAACGGTCGCTCTCAACACCCACAGTGACTGCTGCCTCTCAAGAACCTTCCTCAGAACCCAGAAGCAATGTCATCGTTCCTCTGGAAGATACCACCCTTCTGTTGCTTGCCGCAACTCCCCCTGTGGGTGGCAGCGCGTTGGATCGCCTCGCTTACCGCATTTTTATGGGGCAATTAGGAGACGCGGTTGCGTCTTGGGAGGCAGATCCTTCATCGCTTTATGGTCAGCACCTGCTATTTGTAGGTGAGGCGCCTCGCTTTGATCCAAGTTATGCTGAAGATGTGCGTCATGATGCCATGCATCCTGCAGCCAGAAGGGCGAAGGCTCGATGGTTTTTACGGGAACCATCGCCTGCTATTGGCGACTCGGGAGGACCTTCATCGACTATTCTCGACGATCTGAATCCTGGGGTCTTGCGCGACCGAGTGGCGCAGGCTTGGTTTAGAGGTTCTGATCCGGTTGGTGTTTTTCCAGATATTGCAAAACAAGCCGCCGATTTGATGGCAAGACGCTCTATTCCTTACAAAGAAGATGTGCTGAGTGTTGCGGACTCTTATCGTGAGTTATTGTTTAACAATATGAAGACTGCGGTAGCCTCATTGATAGAATTAACGAAAGGACAGCGGCTTTTTGATGAGGTTGTTAAAATTTTCTTCTCCCGTGTTTTTTTTCGGGACAACCTTGATAAGTCCTTTTTGGAGCAATGTTTTGTAAGACTGTTTCTTTTGCCGGCTTTCCATACTTTCAGTGAAACGGAATGTTTTTCTTTTATGAGGGGGTTCAGAAGTGGGTTTTTTACCGCCCAATTTTTTGAATTGGCCTATCAAGGATTGCATGATGCGGCGGCTGCAGTTTGGGGAACGCCTATTCCCGTTTACTCCACCGAATTGCGTAATGATCAGTTTTTTAAGTTAGTCTTGCACCGTTTGTTACCTGCGCTTGAACTTGGAGAGGTGCATCCGATTATTCACTTGGTTGGTGATGGAGAAGGATCTTCTACAGTCAGGTTCCTTGAATTGCTCGGAGAGGAACGTTGGTCCGATACTACGGTGGTTTCATCAAATCTGATGCGTGACTTGACCTACCGAACCAGTGGAGATTTGAGCACCATTCGGGGAAGTAATGGACAGTTACTTTTGACAAGGAGAGGAAATCAAGTTTTCTCCGGCAAAGAAAGCGATGGTCAATGCGATAATGGGGTGGACCATTCTTGCACCATCCCGCTTATTGATGATCGCTTAGCAGATGGATTGCTTCGGTATCCAAACAATATTTTTTCTGCAGAGGCTGATTTGTTCGATACTAATTCACTGGTGCGGGCCACGGGTGGTCACAAGGCCCATGTATTGCTTTTATTGAATGTATTAACAGCGGGGCGATTTTCAAAAAAACAGCTCCAGTTATCGCTTCGGAATTTAGGCCAATCCGTGGAGGAAGGTGGTTTTATCCTTATTGGAGGGCTTTCGTTTCGTGCGTGGCGGGGTTGTGAAGGGACAGTCTATCAAAAAAGAGGGACCTCTCTATTTCGTGTGGATGATCGTTTTGGCATTGATGTGATCTCAACAATTCAGTTCGATCCGGTTATTGCAGTTGATTAGGTAACGATTGGGATTACTCACTCAAGCTACGGCATAACGTCGAATATCCACTTGAATACCTTGTTGAGAGGCCCGCTCAGCCTCCTGCCAAAGTTGTGAGGTCGATTTTATTGTGGAAAATCGAGGTTTGTTAGCGTAGGATGGTTTGAATGAGCGAATGGCAGGGACATATTGTTGCCGATCCAAAGATCCTGGTGGGAAAACCGGTTGTTAAGGGAACCCGGCTGGCGGTTGAATTGATTATCGATCTGTTGGCCCAGGGCTGGTCGGAAGAGCAAATTCTGAAAAATTATCCTGGTTTGACGCAGGAAGGTATTCAAGCTTGCCTAAGTTATGCTCGAGATACTCTCAAAGCTGAAAAAGTTTTTCTCCTGAACGTTTGACCCTATGCGCCTTCTTGCCAATGAGAATTTTCCCGAAGTGGCGGTTTCGGCGCTCCGGGAGCGTGGCCATGATGTTTTTTGGGTTCGAACCGAAGCCCCTGGCAGTGCGGATCGTGACATCCTGGAACTTGCTCAAAGAGAAAAACGCATTTTGGTTACCTTTGACAAAGATTTTGGCGAACTTGCCTTTCGCTTCGGCCTTCCGGCATCCAGTGGGATTATCTTATTTCGTATTTCTATGTCTTCTCCCGATTATGTCGCCCGGGTTGCGGTTGCCGCCTTAGACGGTCAAATCGAATGGGAGGATCATTTTGCCGTCATCGAAGAACATCAAATTCGCCTGACACGTCTGCCAAGAACCAAACATTAAAAAAATGTCGGTTTCATTCTGCTACTTCACTCGCGCCCCAGAGGCCAGCGGCCGGTCCAGGGTGACGATGGAGAGGCCGGTTTCATGGCTAGCGGCCAGGAGCATGCCATTGGATTCCACGCCGCGGATCTTGGCGGGCTTGAGGTTGGCGACGATGATGATGCTCTTGCCGACGATCTGTTCCGGCGTGTAGTGTTGCGCAATCCCCGCTACGATTTGGCGTCGTTCCTCGCCAATGGCCACCTGCAATTTGAGCAATTTATCGGCCCCCTCCACTTTTTCCGCCGCCACGACCTCCGCCACACGGAGTTGGACTTTGGCGAAGTCGCCGATGTCGATCAATTCAGTCGTTTCCATTTGATTTCCTTTTTTTGTAGGGGCGTGATTCATCACGCCCTCCGTCTCAATCCTAGGAAACATCGGCTCCCCGATCTTCACGATCAATGGCGCCGGTGTCTCCCCCCAGGCAATATTTTTAAACGTCTGTGCCGCGATGGGTAATTTATTTTCCAAATCAAGCTGCTGCCAAATCCGCTCAGAGGTGGTTGGCAAGAAGGGGCGCACCAACAGGGCGATGTTTCGGATCGTGTCCGCCGCATGGTAGAGCACCGCCTCAATCGCCGCCCGATTCCCCTCTTTGAAAAGTTTCCAAGGGGCCGAGCTGTCGATGTATTTGTCCGTCGCGGCAATGACCTTCCAAATCTCCGCCAAGGCCGCATGAAAATTAATGTCGCCGGATTGGACCGGATCCAACGCCACGCGCACCCGGTCCAGCGTGGATTCCACGAGGCCTTTCAATTCCGTTTCCCGGTCCTGTAGGGGCAGCCCTATGTGGCTGCCCAGGCTGCCCGGGCGGCCACGCAGGGCCGCCCCTACGTCCAACGTCCCCCCCAAATATTTATTCACCATCCCCAACGTCCGATTCAACACATTCCCCAAATCATTCGCCAAATCGCTGTTGTACCGTTTAATAAAATTATCCCAGGTAAAATCCCCATCCGAACCAAAGCTGGACTCGCGGAGCAGGTAGTAGCGCAGGGCGTCCGCCCCATATTGCGGGATAACATCGAGCGGGGTGACGATGTTGCCGAGCGACTTGCTCATCTTCTCGCCTTTAAGAAAAACAAACCCATGCCCAAATACCGTCTTAGGCAACGGCAACCCCGCACTCATCAACATGGCGGGCCAGATCACGCAGTGAAACCGGGTAATGTCCTTACCGATGATATGCATGTCGGCGGGCCACCATTTCTGTAGGGGCGATCCTTGTGATCGCCCCGGGGCGAATACAAGATTCGCCCCTACGTCATCCCCGTAACCAATCGCCGACAAATAATTAACCAACGCATCAAACCACACATACACCACATGTTTCTTATCAATCGGGAGCGGGATCCCCCAGTCAAACGAGGAACGGGAGACGCTGATGTCCTGCAGACCGCTCTCCACGAGTCGCACCACTTCGTTGCGCCGGATCTCCGGGAGGATGAACTCCGGATGTTGTTGGTAGTGGTTGAGCAATTTTTGTTGATAGGCGGAGAGTTTGAAAAAATAGTTGTCTTCCTTGAGCCACTTCGGCTTGCTCTTGTGATTGGGACAGACCCCATCGACTAGGTCCTTCTCGGTAAAAAAGGCCTCGCAGGACTCGCAGTACCAGCCTTCATACGGGGCCTGATAAATATCACCCTTGTCGTAAATCACCTGAAAGAGCTTGGTGACCCCTTGGTGGTGACGCGGCTCCGAGGTCTGGATGAAATCGTCACAGGAGATCCCCATTTGCTGCCAGATCGCCAAAAACTTTTCCCGCATCTGGTCGCAATAGGCCTTGGGGGAGAGACCTTGCTGGATCGCCGCCTTTTGGACATTGACACTATGCTCGTCATTCCCCATCTGAAAATGAACCTCATGCCCGTCCATGCGCATAAACCGGGCCAGGGCATCCGCCCCGATCTTTTCATAGGCCGTCCCGATGTGGGGGATGCTGTTGACGTAGTCGATGGCGGTGGTGATGTAGAATTTGGACATGGTTGTTACCCAGCTAATCCCATAAAGAGCCGTTCCAGGGCCAGCGTTTTTTGCACATTCGCCTCTAAGGCCCGTTCCGTTTCGTCGATCAACGCAAAATCAGAAAAGACTCGGTCCGGTGAACGGTTGGGAGCTACGGACCGGATTCGTTCCAGCTCGTGACGCAGCAACAACCCTTGCTCCGACCCAGTTGACTGATATGCCGCCAAGTCATGCCACCAGGCGCGCAACCACTGCATCAAGGTCGGCAGCAGGGGCGCCTCACCGGCCCAGACCTCGGCTTGTTTGGACAGTGCTGCAAACGGGGTGGGGCTCAACAGGGCCGGTAACAATTCATTTTGCCAACGCTCGAAGGCCTCCTGGTGATCTTCCGTCAGTTGCCACACGAGGGTGGGTGGGGCGAACAGGATTTTTTGACAGCGCGAACGGATGGTGGGGAGGAGCAGGTCCGGCGCGCTGCTGAGTAAGATAAACAGCAAATAGGGTGGGGGTTCCTCCAAAATTTTCAATAGGGCATTGGCCCCGTTGGCCGTCATTTTTTCCGCCTCGGCGATGACGCAGACCATGCGATCCCCTTCCAGCGGACGAAACAAGACCCGGTGGGAGAGGTCGCGAATCTGTTCGATCTTGAGGGTGTTTTTTTCCGGGGCGATCCAGATCAAGTCAGGCGGATTTGGTTTGGTGGTTTTCAATAAGCGCTGGCTGAACGCCAGGGCCGTGGCCTGTTTCCCAGCCCCCTGGGGTCCGGCAAACAGATAGGCCGGAGGGAGGCGACCGGATTCGAGTACCCGATCAAGCAGGGCGCCGACGGCTGAACTGTTCCCAGGATTTTTGGATTCGTTTAAAGACATTGTTTTTGGTCCCAGAGGCGTCAATGACGACTATTCTTTTCCGATCTTTGGCGGCCAGTGTCAAGTAACCGCTCCGTACCTGATGATGAAAGGCGAGCGGGAGGGCCTCGAAACGTCCCTCTGAGCTCTTTTGCACCTTGAGCCGATTTTTGGACCGGGCCAGACCGACGGACACCGGTAGGTCAAAGAGTAGGGTGAGATCCGGCATCAGCCCCCCGGTGGCGACCTGGTTGCACGTCTCCAAAAGTTTTAAGGAGAGGCCGCGCCCGTAGCCTTGATAGGCCAAGGTGGCGTCGATAAACCGATCACACAAAACGATCTTGCCCTGCCGGAGGGCTGGGCGGATCAGCTCCATGACATGGTCGCGCCGGGCCAGCTCATAAAGGAGTATCTCTTGCTGGGTCGAGATCTTGTTTTTTTGGTCCAGCAGGGTTTGGCGAATCCGCTCCGCCAAGGGGGTGCCCCCGGGTTCACGGGTGACGACGACTTTTCCCCCTTTTTCTTCCAAATACTGAGCCAGGCGATAAATTTGGGTGCTTTTTCCCGAGCCCTCACCCCCCTCAAAGGTGACAAAGAGGCCATGTTGGAGTTTTTTTTGTCGCATAGCGTTAATGAAAACACCTAATAATAAAGGCTTTTCTTTACAGAGTGGCCGCTTGGCGGTATGATTACAATATATTTATTTTTGACGCAACTCTGGGGTGGGGGTCCGTCGATAATCTCAATACTGGGGAGACGCTATGGGCATTATATCTTCGATTAAAAATATAGTGAGCGGGCAGGCTCCGCGGGAATCAGAGTCCCCAGAGTTCGTTGCTCGGAAAGATACCGCCAACAAAAAGTCCGCCGTACAGGGCGAATCACTCGTCAACAGCCGCCCTACCGGCGGGAGCAGTTTTGTCCTAGTAGGAGCCAATCAGTTGGATGGCTTGGATAAGGCCTGGCGCCAAAAGATGGGCCTGTCATAAAAAGGTCAGGGCGGCCATGGTGGGCCGCCCCTACAATCCTTCGCATTTTAACTCTCGAAGATTTTTGTTTTCTTGTGAACAAGGTATGCTTCTGTTAGATTTGGTTCTGGGAGGGTTACCTATCATGTCAAAGGTTGTGCCTGTGACCGAGTTTCGTAGCACTGTCCTCAAGGCAGTTCGTAAGGTCCAGCATGGGGGGGCAGAGTATGTCATTACGGCAGGGGGTAAACCGGCCGCTGTGCTCATGGGATTTGAGGAATGGGAGAATCTCATCGAGACTTTGGATATCAAGCGTGACAAAAAATTGATGAAAATGATCCGCCAGAGTCGGAGATATTTTCGTTGTGGTGGCAAGGGAAAATCCTATCAAAAAATTGACTGGAATTGATCATGGCCTACCGGGTGGTTGTGCCCCCAACGGTTGAAAAACAGATAGCCGTTCTTCATCCTTTGTTGAAAAAACGTATCCGCTCAGCTCTCGATGAATTGGCTGACAATCCTTTTAAGGGGAAACCATTAGTGGAAGAGCTGGCAGGATTTTTTTCCTATCGAGTGGATACTTGGCGCATTGTCTACGCTATTCGTCGAAACGTCCTTGAAGTCCAGGTTGTGGCAGTGGGACCAAGAAAAACAATCTATCAGTCGATCCTGTAAAGTAAAGATGGAGGGGCGGCCACGGTGGGCCGCCCCTACAGAAACCTTAACTACACCCCATCGAATTTCCGCAGTTGATACACTTATAACACGCCCCATTTCGCACCGTCACATGTCCGCATTGGTCACAGATCGGGGCATCGCCCATCATTTCGGCCAGGTGGGCGGAGAGATCGGAGGCGGACTCGGGAGCGGCCTTGGCGCGTTTGACGGCGGCGGTGGCGGCCCCGAGCGATTTGGGTTCCTGCCCAACAATCTTTTCTTGTTTGTCGAGGGCCTCCATGCTCTCCGGCTTGAGATGTACGAAATCGGTACGCCCCAAATATTCCATGCCGAGGATACGGAAGATGTAGTCGAGGATCGAGGTACAGATCTTGATATTCGGATGATCCGTGATCCCCTGCGGTTCGAAGCGGGTGAAGGTGAAGGAGTTGACGAACTTCTCCAGCGGCACCCCATATTGCAGGCCGATCGAGACGGCGATGGCCAGGCAGTTGAGGATACTGCGGTAGGCGGCGCCCTCTTTGTACATGTCGATAAAGATCTCACCCAAGGAACCGTCTTGATATTCGCCGGTGCGCAGGAAGATCTTGTGTCCCCCCACCGAGGTCTCGAGGGTGAAGCCGTGGCGCTTGGAGGGGAGCATGTTGCGTTCCCCGCGCAGCTGGTCCGGGGCGATGGTCACGGTCTTGTTCCCCTCTTTTTCGTTATTCCCGACGTTGAGCGGTTGGGAGAATTTGGAACCATCCCGATACAAGGCAATGGCCTTCAGGCCCAGCTTCCAGGCATCCACATAGACCTTCTCAATATCGTCCACCGTGGTGTGATTGGGCATATTGACCGTCTTGGAGATGGCCCCGGAGATAAAGGGCTGGACCGCGGCCATCATGCGGATGTGTCCCATCGGGTCGATGTAGCGGACCCCATCGCCGCAGGGATTGGCGCAATCAAACACGGCCAGGTGTTCTTCTTTGACGAAGGGGGAGCCTTCAATGGTGCCTTGGTCGAGGATGTGTTGCTGAATTTTTTGAATATCGCCCGCCGCATACCCCAAGTGTTGCAGGGCCCGTTCGATCGACTGATTGACGATCTTGAAATGACCGCCCCCGGCCAATTTTTTCCACTTCACCAACGAGAACTCGGGTTCGACCCCGGTGGTGTCGCAGTCCATCAAGAGCCCGATGGTCCCGGTGGGGGCCAAGACGGTGGACTGGGCGTTGCGGTAGCCAAATTGTTCGCCAGCACTCACGGCCTGATCCCAATCTTCCTGGGCGGCTCGGAGCAGATCCGAGGGACAATGACGGGCGTCGATCTTGTAGGAGGCATCGCGATGTTTGCCCATCACCTGTAACATTGAGGTACGGTTTTTCTCATATCCGGGGAATGGGCCTTTGTTTTGCGCGATCTCGCTGGAGACCAAGTAGGCGTGTCCAGTCATGATCGAGGTGATCGCGGCCGAGATGGCCAAGGCCTTGGGGCTGTCGTAGGGGATCCCATTGGTCATGAGCAAGGTGCCTAAGTTGGCATAGCCTAGACCCAACGGGCGATAATCATGGCTGTTTTGCGCGATGGTCTTGGTGGGGTAGGAGGCCAGATCCACCGCGATCTCCTGGGCCGTGATGAAGATGCGGACGGCGCGGCGGAAGTCATCGGTCTGGAACCGGCCCTCTTGATCGGAAAATTTCATCAGGTTGAGCGAGGCGAGGTTGCAGGCCGTGTTGTCGAGGAACATGTATTCGGAGCACGGGTTGGAGGCATTGATCCGGTCCGTGCCGGCCGAGGTGTGCCAGTCGTTGATCGTGGTGTCAAACTGCAACCCGGGATCGGCGCAACTCCAAGCGGCCTGGGCGATTTGGTTCATCAGTTCGCGGGCCTTGAAGGTCTCGCTGACCTCACCCGTGGTGCGGAACGTGGTGCTCCAGGAGTCATCCCGGAGATAGGCGTTCATGAAGTCATCGGAGACGCGGACCGAGTTGTTGGAGTTTTGTCCCGAGACGGTGTGATAGGCCTCGCCGTTAAAATCGGCGGGGAACCCGGCGGCGATCAGAATACCGGCCTTGCGCTCTTCCTTCGCCTTCCAGTTGATGAAATCAACGATCTCTGGATGGTCGATGTCGAGGCAAACCATCTTCGCCGCCCGCCGGGTGGTCCCTCCCGATTTTGTCGCCCCAGCCCCTTTGTCCAGCACTTCGAGAAAACTCATCAGTCCCGAAGAAGTGCCTCCGCCAGATAGTTTTTCCTGGCGACCCCTAATTTTCGAAAAATTGGTCCCCGTGCCCGACCCATACTTGAAGAGCCGCGCCTCATTCTTGGCCAGATCAAAAATGCTCATCAGGTCATCATTGACCTCTTGGATGAAACAGGCGGAGCATTGCGGATGGGCGTAGGCGTTAGTGGCCTCCCGGATCTCGCGACCCGCGTCGTCCCAATACCAATTACCCCCGCTGCCTTCGATGCCATATTCGGGAAACAGGCCGCAGTTGAACCACACCGGTGAGTTGAAGGCGCCTTTTTGATGAACCAAGAGGTAGGTCAGTTCTTCTTCAAAGATGGTGGCGTCTTCCGGGGTGGCGAAATAACCCATTTGTTCCCCAGCCGTGCGAAACGAATGGGCCACGCGGTAAATCACCTGGCGCACGGAGGTCTCACGGCCCGAGGGGTCCTTCTCCAAGGGCACGCCCCGCTTGCGGAAATATTTATGGACCACAATATCGGTGGCGAGCTGCGACCAGGAGGCTGGCACCTCGACATCGTCGCTGGCAAACACCACCCGGCCGTCGGGTTCTTTAATGGCTACACTACGCTTGACCCACTCGATTTCATCAAAGGGCTGGATGGAGGGGCGCGTGAAGTGACGCTCAAAACGGAGCCCGGGAAGGGTGGTCTCTTTGGACTTGGCTATGACTAGTTTACGCCCAGCATCGGTCCCACGTTCTGCGGTTTGCTTCGTTTTTGTTGCCGATTTCATAGTTTATCCCCTTTTTATCCACAGGTTATCACCTGAGTTATACACAGCATATTGTACAGGAAGACTTATAAAGCACAACCTGTAGTGGTGTCAAGGAACCGGGGGAATGACTCGATGCATTAACGGCCGGTAGGGCCCATCTGGCCTTGCTTGCATGGAAAAAACAGGTCGGCGACTCAGCCGCGGCGTGTCAAAGCGTTTTTTTGTAAAGAACGGGTGGAAGTGATTGATGGTTGTGAATTGGATACAGCCGTACGCACACAAGCGAGAGCGGGCGGAGGATAGCCCGGGGGACAGCGAAAAAAACAAGCTAGGACTGCTCAAGGAAACGAATGATGGTTCGAACCATAAAACCCGCTCCGCCGCGGGGCGTGTACGCGGTATCCTTCTCAGACCAGGCGGGTCCGGCGATGTCCACATGGGCCCAGGGGATCGTGGGTTCGACAAATTCCTGTAGGAACAAACCGGCCGTGATGGTCCCGGCATAGCGGCCCCCGGTGTTTTTGACATCGGCGATCGTGCTCTTGATGTCTTCCTTGTACTCCTCAATCAAGGGAAGTTGCCAAATCCTCTCCCCGGCGACCTTGCCGGCGGCAATGAGATTATCAATCAGACCCTGATCGTTCCCCATGATCCCGGCGCACAATTCTCCGAGCGCCACCACACAGGCACCGGTCAAGGTGGCCATGTCAATCACGAGGTCGGGTTTTTGCCGAATGGCGTAGGGCAGGGCATCGGCCAGGGTGAGACGTCCCTCGGCATCGGTGTTCAGGATCTCAATCGTCTTGCCCATCATGGCCCGGACCACATCGCCCGGTTTGTCGGCACTACCCGAGGGCATATTTTCCGTGGCGGCGACAATGCCGTGGACCTCCACCGGGAGCTTCAGGGCGGCGAGGGCCTTGCAAATGCCTAGCACGGCGGCCCCGCCACTCATGTCATCCTTCATGGTCTCCATGTAGGTGGAGGGTGTCTTGAGTGAAAGACCACCACTATCAAACGTGACCCCTTTACCCACAATCGCGACCCGGCGCTTGATCTTGCCCGTGGGACGGTAGTGGAGGTGGATCAGGCAGGGAGGTTGATCACTCCCCTGCGAGACCGCCAAAAACGACCGCATCCCCAACCGGGCAAGCTCCGATTTTTCTAAAATTTTGAGTTTAATCCCCGGCAGGCCGCGCAATTTTTTGGCCTCTTCGGCCATGCGCTTGGGTGTCATGTCGCAGGCGGGGGTGTTGATCATGTCTCGCGCCCAACACGTGGCATCCGCCAAAATGGTGCCGCGGTGGATCCCTTGACGGATCGCCGGGTTCTTTTCTTTGCCCGCGATTAAAAAATCGACCTGAGCGACTTTTGGCTTATCCGATTTTTTATAACGGTCGAAACGATAGCTCCCGAGCCAGAGTCCCTCGGACGCCGACTGAGCGGCCTGTAGTGGATCCAAGGTGCCACCGGCAGGGAGATGAAATTCCAAGGTTAATTTTTCGGCACGAATTTTTTCCGCGGTCTTGATGGCCGCTGCGGCCCCCTTGCGAAATGATTCGAGGGTGCAGGACTTTGCCTCACCCATCCCGACGATGAGCAGATTGGCAAAGGAGAATTTTCCCAAAGTGGGGAGGAGCTTCACGTCTCCCACCTTGCCTTTAAATTGCTGTTGTTTGATCAGTTTGCTGAGCCAGCCGTCGAGCATGCGGTCGATAAAGGTTCCCAGTGGTGAGAACTGGTCTCCGTAGAGGGCGATGGCCAGTAGGTCGGTGCGGATTTTTCCCAGTGGGGAATCGATCAGGGTGATTTTCATAATCTGGAGGGTCGAGCACTAGCTTAGTGATTTCCGGTCGTCAAGCAAAACGGTTGCGGTCAAACATTGTTTTGGGTTAGATGAATTGTAGGGGCGCAATTTGAAAATATCAGATCGTTTAACAGAACTCCAAATCACCCTCCCCGAGGTTCAGCCCGTGGGCAATTATCTTCCGGCGGTCAAGACGGGGAATCTGGTCTTTATCTCCGGTCAACTCCCCAAGGTGGAGGGCAAGGTCGCGTTTCGCGGGCGGGTGGGCAAGGACGTCAATCTCGAGACGGCGCGCCGGGCGGCCCGGGCCTGTGTGATCAACGCCTTGGCGGTGTTGCAGCAGGAGTTGGGGCAACTGGATCGGATCAAGCAGATCGTGCGGGTGGGCGGTTTCATCAATAGCTACCCGGGATTCTACGATCAGGCCAAGGTGATGGATGGGGCCAGTGACTTGTTAGTGGAGATCTTCGGCGACCGAGGCCGGCATACCCGGGTGGCGGTGGGGGTGGTGGAACTGCCCTTGGGGGCGGCGGTGGAGATTGAGATGGTGGTGGAGGTGCGGTAGGGGCGCACCCATGTGTGCGCCCTCATCCCGGTGGCCGCGATTGGGGCAGACACATGGGTCTGCCCCTACAGTTTTTTGGACAAAGTATATTCAATCTTCCGCACCAACGAATTAATATGAAACGGTTTGGCAATATAGTCATCGGCCCCAATTTCGAGCCCCTTGATCCGATCATCCTGACCATCCTTGGCGGATAGGATGAGCACCATGATGTCCTTCGTCTCCGGGTTCATCTTAATTTGCTGGCAGACCTCGATACCGGAGATGTGGGGCATCATTAGGTCAAGGATGACCAGGTCAGGCCGGCTCTCACGGATGGCCTCCAAGGCACTGCTCGCATCATAGACACTCTTTACTTCATAAAGGTCGGGGGTGAGCATGCGGGTGATCAACTTATGAATGGTGGGGTCGTCGTCAACAATCAGGATCTTGGCTGGCATGAAGGTGGCAAAATACTGCGATATGGAGACACTGTCAATGACGGACGGAAGGGTGGAACGCGGAAATGATTCAGATATGAACCGATGTTTCGCCCATATCACGCACGTGAAGGATTTTTCTTCCTTCGATGAGCCTGATATCGGCCTCAGACAAGGTTAGCACCGCAACCGTTTCCCCCTGAGCCGTTACAAACTCCACCTCAAAGGCTTCTTCACCGTGCACATGAACGATGGCACCCACATCACCCTCTTTAAGGCCATGCTTCTCGATATCGTGAGTTAACACGACGGTATCTAATTCTTTCATGGTTATTGCCTCTCCCTTACTGGATAAGCCGTTATGAACCTCAAAACCTTATTTTGGGACTCCATCCAGATAGTTCTTATTATAACCTGCTTGCCACTTGGTGTGTCAAGCACACCCTCAATCACATGTTTTGCCCCATAAGGGGTGTCAATCCGTTCAATCGTCTCCTCGGATCGGGCCATAGCTTCTAGGCAGCTTTGCAGAAGGTCCACGGAATCCTCATTAAACCCGATAGCACGAAAAAACTTGGCTTTGGATCGACCCACTGGGTGGGTAAGAGAAATCAGATAATCAACTAGCTTCTTTCTCTCAATGTCAATTTTCCATTCTACGGTGAACATTTTCGTTTCAAGCACTAACCCATGCTGGAGCGAATGGGAAATTAATTTGACAAACATCAAGAATTCAGCTACTTGGGAAAGGTTTCTAACACTAGGCTTTAATCCCTTGGGGGGATTGCAAACTAAAGATACATAAGAAGGTGGTAGCCAGAGGGCTGGTTGATCTGTCTTCTCATCTTTTTTGCGGTTCACCCGGGGACAGGCGTAACTTTTAACAATATTTATACGTGGGAGGGAACCAAGGTGGGGCCTTCTCAAGTATGAAAGGAGAGATGTATGAAGAAGCTACTCGTACTAGCAGTAGCCATCGCGTTGGCGAGCTTCGTCGTATCCGATCTTCGAGCTGAATCAGGTAGTGAGCTCGAGATTTCCGGAAACGTCACGACCGTCACCGGTTGGCAGCACGCCCGTAATGGGGCACGTCAGAACCCGGCAACAGCCGGTTTGTTAGGGGATGGTTTGGCCGCCATGGGTGGGGGTGGTGTTACTGCCGCCGCCAATGGGATTACCACCTTTGGTTTTTTCATTGACCAGGTGGAGTTGGACCTTGCCAAGAGCTTTGGCGAGAACATCCGCATCCGTGCGGACCTCGATTTCACCCCCGCTGGTCCTGGTAAGGGCGGCGCTTTGGGTGGTTCGGGTGACGTGTTGGTCGAACAGGCCTACACCACAGCCAATATCCCAGCCGGTAACGGGATTGAGTTGTTGGTGGGGCGTTTCAACTCGGGGATTGGGTTAGACCCGATTGATCGCAACGAGATGAAGACCATCTCGCACAACATGATCCATCGGGATCTGTTGCCGCATAACCTGACCGGAACTCGGTTAGGCTATGATTTCAATGATCGCGTCCGTTGGGAAGCGTTTATCGTCAATGACCTGGGTGATCGTGCCGTGGGTGCGACCTCCGGGATGCCCTCCTTGGGTTCCAACCTCAGCTATGCCTGGGGTGATGAAGGAAACAAGAGCTGGGTGAAGTTCTCCGCAGCCGGTGGGCCAGAACGTGCCACGAAGGCGGGTTGGTCTTTCTTGGGTGATCTTTCTGCCAGCGTGGCCGCCACTGAGGCGTTCAATGTTGGTGTGGAAGGGACCTATCGTCAGGACGATAATGCCGCGCCAGGTAACGCCCAGTTCTTCGGCGGTGACCTGCAAGGCACGTATGCCTTCTCCGATGTTTGGGATGGCACACTCCGTTACAGCTATCTGTGGGATCTCGATACCGGCCAGGTTGGAACTCCGACCGTCACCGGTACCAACGAGAACCGTGGTGTTCCAGGCCTGACCTATGCCGGTCAGAATCATGAGATCACCTTGGCGACTGGTTATCAGATCACTGAAGGGGCGCGGTTCGGCCTCGAAGGTCGTCTGGACCTGGCCCCGTCCTCAACCGGTGGCGTTGCCTCCGGCATGGGCTTCGGCTTAGGTGGAACCTTCGCTTACAGCTTCTAATGGGTAAGGGCGTGTGCAATACGCCCCTACGATTTTTTCAAAACCCCCGGGGGCCCTCCCCCGGGGGTTTTTTATTTCCCCCTCCTTACAAAGGAGGGGGCAGGGGGAGGTCACTCGCCGCGGGACCTCTCCCTAACCCTCTCCTTTGTAAGGAGAGGGGATAGCCTGGATCTTAAAGATTTTGACAAACACCCTAGGTTTAGATACCATTCCAAACATAGGTCTAAACCCAGTTCTAACCCGAGGTCAAAACCATGGAAAAAATCGTTCCGATCAGCGATCTGCAGTCCAAGACCAAGGAGATTGTCGAAGGGGTCAAGAAGACGGGCAACCCGGTGATTATCACCCAGCGGGGCCGTGCGGCGGTGCTGGTGGTCAATTATGAACAATACGAAGGGATGATGCATACCTTGGATGAGATGAGTTATCCGGATTGGCAGACCAGACTGGCGAGGGCCAAAAGAGAGTCGGAGGCGGGCCAATCAATTTCCTTGGAAGATCTTTTAAAAAAGAGAGAGCGTCGTGTATCGTCCCGTAAGATTTCTAAAAAGCGCTGAGGGGCAAGATGATTCGATTGAGATCGCCTACATTCGTCATTGTCGACGGCAGATGGAACTGAGACCGGTTCATTGATGTAGGGGTTCAAAATTTTGAACCCCTACAGAACAAATTGATTACACATTAAAACAAATACCCAAACGCAAAATGCAACCTCCCAAACGACTCCCCAGGACGCCGATCCAGCTTAATCCCATAATCCAACCGGAGCGGTCCCACCGGGGTGATGTAGCGGAGCCCAACGCCTGCAGCGTGTCGAAAGGAATCTAGCCCAATATCTTGGATGCGATTGGTCAGGCTGCCGGAGTCGACGAAGGCGGCTATTTTTACTCCCTTGACGAGTCGGGCCTCTAGCTCGGCGGTGTGACTAAACAATACCTGTCCCCCGATGGGACGGTTGGTGGCGGCATCGATGGCGCCGACATGGTCTTCGTCAAAACCACGGACCGTATAATCTCCCCCCAAGAAGAGTCGTTCGTCGCGGAGCAAGTCCCCGGAGCCAAAGATCTGGATCCCTTCCCCGCGGACAAAGTTGAGCAGGGTGAAACGCCCCAGGGAATAGTAGTAAACAAACTGTCCCTTGGGCTGGATAAAATTATGGCTGATGGCGCTGATCTTGTTGGCAAAGTCGACCCCTCCCACCATCAGGAAACCATTGGTGGGATCGGAATAGGAATTACGGCGATCGTAGCTCAGTGAGGCGCTGCTCTTGGAGGTGGTGTGGTCCTGCTCATCGGTTGGGTCGGTGACGTTGATAAAAAAGGTGCGATCGATTTGATATTTGGTCAGCAACGTTAAGCGGCTGGAAAAATCACGCAGGAAACTAATGGACCCGCCGATTTCACGGGTGGCAAAGCCGGGGCGATCCAACTCTTGGTAAAAATGGCTCAAGATCCCTTGCCATGGTGTTCCCAACAGGTAGGGATTTACAATATTGATCTCACCGCGCCTGATATCCTGTCCGATGGTTAATTTGAGATTGGCCCGTTTGGCGATCCCGAAGAGATTAAGATGTTGCAGGGTCAAGATCCCGGTAAACTTGTCATCGGTATCAAAGCTCACTTCCAGATCAGTGACGATGGCCTTGTTCTCTTCCAGTTTGACCAAGATGGGGACCGTCGTGACCTGTTCGGTGAGACCGATGGTCTCGAGATTGATCGAACGAAAGGCCCCGAGGCGGCGTAACAGGGTCTCGCTGTCGCGCATTTTTTTATAACTAAACGGGGCTCCGGGTTTGAGTTGGATGGCCTTGCGAATCGCCTGGGCCGCGGTTCGTTGATTACCCACGATCAGGATCTCGCCGACCGTGACCAAGGCACCTTCGTTGATGTGGTACGTCAGTGACACCTGGTGATCGGTCTCGCTAATCTCATGGGTGACGACGGCATAAGGATAACCGTGATCCGCATAGTAGTTAACCAAGATGTCTTTATCGATTGCCAAACCGGCGTCGTGCCACGCGGCACCCTCGGTCATCTTGAGCTTGCGCTTCAGGTTGGGGAACACACTATTTCCGCTTAACTCAACTTTACTGACCCGTGTTTGCGGCCCTTCGGTGACTTTAAAGTGAACCGTGGCATGATCGCGGAGCGGGCTGAAATCGACGGAAACTCCGTCGGAAGTGGATTGCCAATAACCGTGGCGTCGGTAGATGTCGGGAAAGTCTTGCACATCACGAGCCAACAGTTCGGGCCGATAAGGGGCCTTGCGGAATACGGCCTCCTCTTGTGTGGCCAATTCTTTTTTTAAGACACGATTGCTGAGCTTATTTCCGGCGATGGTGATTTTTTTGACCTTGGTTTGCGGGCCTTCATTGATGGTGAAGGTGATCTTGACATGACCGGGACCCATGACCTGCTTGGCTGCCTCGACATGGGCCTGTTGATAGCCGTGCAAGAGATAGTAACGCTGTATTTCATCCTGACTCGCCTCCATTTCAAAGTTGCCATACCCGCCCTCCGTGTAGAGGGGGATAATCTTGCGGAAGGTACGCGCCGAGACCCGTTGGTTACCAACCCATACCACGTCGACATGGTCGCCTTCCTTCACCGCGAGTTTGAGGGTGATGCGGTTGTCGGTATCTCGGGAGACCTCTTGCAGACTGACGTGTGCCCCGAGATACCCGCGCCTTTGATACCCGCGCTCGATTTTTTTCAGGCTGTTGCGTACCCGGGAGGGCTGGTAAAAGAGCCATGGATTGATCTGGGAGGTGAAGTACCCGCTGGGCAAGACGTCATTGCCCGTGACCTCGACCTTGGCAATTTGCAAGGCCGGACCCTTGTGAATGTGAAAAGTTAATTGGACGACATTCCCGCTCCGTTTTTTTTGGATCACGGTGGTGAGTTTGACCTGGGCATCGGGATAACCCCGTCGCGTGTAGAGTTGCTCAACCTTGTGGGTTTGGGCCGCCGCCTCGGCCGCATCGTAGAGCTCACCGGAACGCAGCACAATGTTACGGCGGACGCGCGAGGAGAGTAGGGGATAGTTGCCAGAAATTTTAATATCTCCAATGGGCAGGCCTTCTTCCAAGACATAGGTGAGATGCAGGCCATCACGGCCTCGTTCCTGTTTCAGCGCGACCTGGGAGAGTCGACCCCATTTTTTTAGATTCGTGACGGATTGTTCGACCTGCGTAGCGTTGGCGGGCTTGCCTTCTTTGAGCCCCAGGACGGCCCGCAATTCCGTTTCGGGGATCGTGAGTTTTCCCTCAAAGGTGATGTGCGAGATGGTCTCTGGACCGGCGGCCAATAGAGGATTTGTCCAACAGAGGAATAAAATGAGACCAATTCGTAACAGCATAGATAGCGCTGGTTTTAATTGAGGTAGAACCGCAAAGAAAGGCTAAAATGATATTTTTGGGTGGACGTGGTCCGGGTGCGTGCCCCTTTTAGCAGGACATTATCGGTCAGATAATAGTTGGTTTGAACCGTCTGCTCCGCGGATTCGGGGGAGAGGTCGGTTTTGAATTCGACACTCCATCGATCCGTCAGGCTCTTGCCCAGGGCTAACTGAGACAGGGCGAGACGGGTTTGTTCAGGTTGGGAAGAGCCCTCAAGGCGGAAGATGTCGAGCCTAGTGGCCTTAGTCAGCGGTTTCTCCAAGATGTCGGCCACCTCGCTGGCCACAATATTGGCGGTGATGCTCTGCCGCGAACGCCCGCTGTCCTTGAGTTGTTGCCGTGTCAGCCCATAGGCGATCAGCGAGATGATGTCTTCCTTGGATTCGGGGGGATTGCTCGAATAAGAGACGCGCAGGTTGGAGAGCTTGCCGGTTACCTCCACCCGAATGGTGTGAGTGGGAACGGGCACATTTTTGGGGATGCTCTGCTCGGCGGCAAAGTTGACGTAAGGGTCAATCTTGCCAGGATCACGGAACTCAACACGCCCCTCGGTGAGGGTGAAGTCGTTGGACAAGTAGTGAAAGGTTCCCTCGACCAGGTTGACGGAGCCGGCAATTTTGGGGCTCTTGATTGTCCCCAAAACCTTCAAGTCGGTTTGCAGGATGATGGTGGCGATATTGTTTTTGATCTCCAACTCCCCGGGACTCCGGACCACCAGATTCAGCTGAGTGCCCCCGGCCGCGTCCCACAAGGTTTGCTTGGCATCCTCCTCCACCGGTTGAATTACAAAATTACGCACCTCAAACTTTTTAAAATAGCGACCATTGGTAATATCAATATTACCGGAGAGCAGGGGGGAGGGGAGTTTGCCTTTCAAATCGAGTTTAGTGTCAAAATCCATGTGATATTTTCCGGCTTGGGAGAGACTTAAGTTATTGCCCAGGAGATGAAGATCGACCGTCTCGGGATGCCAAGATCGCAACGTTGTTGTTCCATTCAGACGAAAGGATCCATCCTCGACGTTTCCCTTCACATCCATGGCGATCTGTTTACCTTGAAAGGTTAGACTTCCCACCAGATTGGAGAAGGACTCGGCGAAGCCTCGGAAGGAGAGCGCATTGTTGGAGAGATGCAGGGAACCTTGCAGCGACGGATCATCGGCGGTTCCGGAAATTTGCAAATCCATCTTGGCCACGCCGGATCCCTCCCGAAAATATTTTTTGACGAGACCCAGCAGGGAAAAATCGAGGGAACCACTGCTATGTAGCTGCATATGTTCCCCCGGGGAAAAAGTCCCTTGCAGGAGCAACTGAGTGGGGCCATTGCGGATCTGGCCCTGCTCGATCTTCAACGTCTCGGTCGTACTGAGGTAAGTGCCGCGGATGGAGAGTTGTGGCGAGAGTTCGCCGGAGAAAGGAATGTTCCCATCCCGCCCTTCCATATGCAGGGTCCCCGGCAAGGAGAGGGGATCCTCATCGCCGATCTCGAGGATACTCTTGGAGCAGGTGACCTGACCCCCTGGGGCAATATCGACCTGGGTTTGCAGGTGCGTGATGGGGATTTTATGAAAACTGCCTTGCTCGACGGTGAAGAGGCCGCTGCCTTTCAGCGAGGTGAGCACCCCCATGAGTTTGAGGCCGCCTTGCAGGGTCCCGGTGACCTTGGAGGTGGGCAGGAGTTCGGCCAGCGGGGTCTTGTCAAAACTGACATCAATATTCTGAGGCAGGGCCTGTAATGTTTCCTTACCGAGGATGCGTCGGAATGCAATGGCCCCGCGGGAGGTGCCGGTCTTGCCGGTGCTATGAAAAAAATCGGCGTCGTATTTTAACACGGGCCAGTTGAGGTCGAGTGTGCCGGCGGCCCGAGGGGTGGCGAGAATTTTATGGTGCAGGTCGATGATCTCCGCATTGGCATGGGCGACTAGTTCGGGCAGGCGTCCCTCGGCCTTTGCCTGCACCTTGGCCGTTCCCTTGGAGGGGCCCAATAGGAGATTTTTCATGCGGCCAAACAGCGCATCGAGTTCCAATTTATTCACCTGAAACGGGATGGAATAAGCGTAGGTGGACAGGTCAAAAAAACCGCTACCCTCCAAGGTGGCCTCCCCTAGACTCCCCTTTAAGGTCTTGATCGTGGCACGATGATTGGCGACCTTGGCGGCCAGTTGCCATTGGATGGGGGCGAGCAGTTGGTGAGGGACGGTGACGTCTCCGGATAAATCGATGGAACCCGTTTCCAGGTCTCCCTTCCAATCACCGGTGATGGAGAGTCCTACCTTGGGGGCTTGCAATGTCAATTCCTTCAGTTGCAGGCCATGTTTCGCGAGGTTGACGGAGATCTGTAATCGATCCAGGCTGGGCTGATCCCCTCGCACCAATCCTTGCAGGTCGAGATCACAGGCAATCTCCTTGAGTAAACTGGAGGCGATCTTTAGGTTCAATTTTTCCAATTGCCATTCCTGGCCATTGGGGAGGGTTACTGACAAACCATCGACCTCGAGCGGATCCAAGATCATCCCTTGCAGCCAGAGGGTACGCTCATATTTTTCCCACAGGGCATGCAGGGGTAACGGTTCGTTGGTTTTTTTTTCGGGGAGACTGAGGATCACAATTTGCGGATGGGTCAGCGTGGCTCGGGTGATTAATTTCCCTCGGATCAACGACAGGGGACTGAAGGAAAAATCAAAATGGTCGGCTTGGAGTTGAAATTGATTAGGTTTTTGAACAGTGATTTTTTCCAAATCCATCCGGCCGCGCAGGATGGAGATTTTTGATTTTTCAATATGCAATTCCCAACCGGTGACCCAACTGGCAAAATGGATGAGATGTTGCTGAAAAAAATCAGCATGGACCAGGGCCGCGGCCCCGAAGGAGAAGAGTGCCAGTAAGACTAAGCCGATCGCTAAATTTTTTTGTCCCCGATTCATGGATTGGGTTGTAGGGCACTCACCATCTTAGGATAGATCCCGCCAAAGCTGCCGTTGGACATCAGACAAATGACATCTTTGCCCCGCGACTCCTGAGCGACGATATGGACCATATCATCGATGGAGGTTCCGATCCGGGCGCTTTTCCCCTTGGCGACTAAATCAGTCACTAATTTAGTGGGATCCAGCCTTTCTTCGGTGGGGATTTTATCGGGGCGGAAGACCGGGGCGAGCAGGACTTCGTCGGCCAGGTCAAAGGCCCGGGCCAGTTCCTCCTGAAAAAAATTGCGCCGCGTGGTGTTGGAGCGCGGCTCAAACAGCGCCCAGAGCCGCCCTTCCGGATAAGCGGCCCGCACCGCTGAGAGGGTTTCACGGATGGCGGTGGGATGATGCGCAAAATCTTCGATCAGGATGCGATCCCCTGCCTCCAAGAGGATCTCTTGGCGTCTTTTGATCCCTTGAAACTCCGCGAGGGACTTGTTGATCTCCGCGAGTGGGATGCCCAAATCGAGTAGCACGGCAATGACGTTACAGAGATTTTGTGTATTGTGTCGCCCCATCATGGGAGAGGTCACCCTTCCCAGATTTTTCCCGCGCATCAGGAGATCAAAAGAAACCCCTCGTTTGAGATCCACCTGAGTGGGTTGCAGATCGGCCTCCGGATGAAACCCCACCCGGATCAAGCGACACGGAGGTTGGCGACACAATTGGCGCACATTTTCCGAATCCCAATTGGCCACCAGCAATCCGTCCTTGGGGAGCAAGGTCAATAATTTTTCAAAGGCCGATAGCACGTGGGCCAGGTCCCGGTAAATATCGGCATGGTCAAATTCCACGGGATTTAGGATCAAGATTTTTGGCCGGTAGTGGAGAAATTTTGGGCCCTTATCGAAGTAGGCCGAGTCGTATTCATCCCCTTCGATGACAAAGTAATCCCCTGAGCCAAGTTGATAGGACCGCCCAAAATTTTTCAGCACCCCGCCAATAAAAAAACCCGGTGACTGCCCGGTCCGTTCCAAAATCCACGCGGCAATGCTGCATGTGGTGGTCTTGCCATGGGTGCCAGCAATGACGATCGGGTAACGTTCCACTAATATCTCCCCCAAGGCCTGGGGCAAAGACCGATAGGGCAGGCCGCGGCGCATCACCTCCAGCACCTCCGGATTGTCGCGTGAGACGGCGTTGCCAATGATCACCAGGTCAGGGTTGTCGATATTGGCCGCGTTCCACCCCTTCTTAACCTCAATCCCCAAGGCCGCCAACTGATCGCTCATTGGGGGATAGACCTCGAGGTCGGAACCGGTGACGGTAAAACCTTGCTCCTTTAGCAGCCCCGCCAACGAACCCATCCCAGTGCCGCCGATGGCGATGAGGTAGGCTGTTTTTTTCGTTTTTGTAGTCACGGTTTTTATGTAGGGGTTCAAAATTTTGAACCCCTACCTCCGAATGATTTCTTCATAAAGCACGTCATACAACTTCGGCCGCCAGGTCTTGATGAGTTCGTTTTCGGCGGAGGGGTGGACTCGGTTGGTGAGTAGGATGATCCAGTACTGATCCTCCGGGTTGATCCAGAAGGAACAGCCCGAATAACCCAAATGCCCGATGCCATTTTTGGTAAAATATTGTCCCGCCTGGGAGTTTTGGAAGGCGGGCGTGTCCCAACCCAGTTTGAATCGGACGCGGGGGCCGATAAATTCCAACAGGGGTTCTTGCGTAAAGAGGGTGCTCTTGCCCTGATACCCAAAGACAATTTCCCGGCAAAAGCGGTGGATATCATCGACGGTGGAAAAAAGCCCGGCGTGACCGGCAACCCCACCCAAGGTGTAGGCGTTATCATCATGCACCTCACCCTGGAGCAATCGCTTTCTCCAAGAGGAAAATTCCGTGGGGGCAAATCGAGTGGGATCGGTGGGAGGGCTGGTCTGGTAACCCGTTTGGGACATTTCCAGCGGCCCGGTGATTTTTTCCTGCAGGAGTTGGTCGAGCGGCTTGTGAAAAAAGTCCTCGAGCAGAATGCCCAACAAAATGAAGCCTAAGTCGCTGTATATTTTTTGATAAGCGATGGGGAGTTCCAAGGTCTCGCGAGAAATTTTTTGCAGGTAGAGCGAACGGCTCTCCCGCTTGCCCACCAACTCCGGTTGGTCTTTCTCAATGTCTTGAAAGAAGGGGCGCCAGGCGGGAAGTCCCGAGGTGTGTTTGAGCAAATGACGCAGCGAGATCTTGTATTTGTCTTCTTCAATCTCAGGCAAGAAATCGATCAGGTGGGTGTCGAGATTTACGATGCCCTCTTGTTTGGCTAGCAAGAGCAGGGTCGTGGGAACAATCGGTTTGGTGAGGGAGGCGATATCGAACAGTGTTTGCTCGGCCACCGGGCCGAAAAAATTACGGTACAACACCTCTCCCTGTGAGGCGACCAACACAGCGGCGGCTGGGAAGGCCTTCTCTTCCAAGGCTTGGGCAAAGGTCTCTGCGATGCGGTTGGTCATGAAAAAATCCCCTTTTCGATAATGAGTTGATGTCCTTCAATCCTGGCGGGTAGCCCGATGGGGACGATGAGGGGATCGGGGCAATGTCCAAAACGGACTCCCCATAAAACCGGTCCCGGAAAATCCTTGAGACACTCTTGCACCACATTTTTAATCTTGGCTGGAAACAGTTTGTTTTTGAGGAGAAACGTCCCCAAGACGATCCCCCGAACCTGCTTTAATTTTCCGGCCTGTTTGAGTTGAGTCAACATCCGATCCACCGCATAAGGCTCTTCCTGGGTGTCCTCGAGAAAGAGAATCTTGTGGACTGTGTCGCACTCAAAAGGGGTTCCTAGGGTGGAGATGATGAGGGACAGACACCCCCCCACCAGGATGCCGCGGGTGGGGGCGTATGGCAATACGCCCCTACAGCCCAGGATTTCCCGGGCGGTTAATTTTTGGCGCTGAAAATAATCCGGCTCGGTGAGGGCCCGTGCCAGCCGCTTGCTGTTGATTGGGTTGCCCAGATGGGGGGCCACCAGCGGACCGTAGAGGCTGGGCAGGGAGTGTTGTTGCCAAAGATAATTGAGTAAAACCGTGAGATCACTCAGACCGACGACAACCTTGGGGCTGATGCGGTGCCCATTTAAGGTGGGCAATAAACGCTGTGTGCCGTAGCCCCCACGGGCGAACAGTAAGGCCTTCGCCGTTTTGTCTTGCAAGGCCTCGGTGAGTTCCGTGAGCCGCCGCCGGTCCGACCCGGCCAAGTAGGGGCGATCCTTGTGATCGCCCAGAGTTTGGGTGGCAAAGATGTCGGGTCGAAATTTTATCTTGAAACCCTGCTGTTGTAATTGTCGAACCCCCTTGCGAAACGGCCCCGGTCGAAAGGGTCCCGCCGGAGCGGCCACACGGATCAAATCGCCTTTATTTAATGGGGTTAACCTCACGTTGGGAGGTTATAAATTATTTGTGTGGGGATAGCAAGGCGTGTAGGGGCGATCCTTGTGATCGCCCTCATCGGGATGACCGGGGTTGGGGCGAATACAAGATTCGCCCCTACGGAAACAATTTTGCCAAATATTGCAACACATCCCGCGCGGTGATGATGCCGGGCGCCTGGTCGGCGCGGAGGACTGGGATATGCCGATATCGTTTGACCGACATCTGATGAAGGGCGTAGGCCAGTGTGTCTTCTTCCTCCAGACATTCGGGATCGGCGGTCATCACTTCTTTCACCGAGACCTTTGTCAAATCAGCATATTTTCCCATTACGCGCATCAGGATGTCTCGTTCCGTCAGAATACCACTCATCTCATGAGCGTCATTTTCAACACACACAGACCCCGCCCGAATTTCGTTCATTTTTTGAATGGCTTGCAAGACGGTTGCATTCTCGTTGACACAAATTGCCTGTTTGGGCTTCAGATTGGACAAATGATCTTCCATCAAGACCCGCTCCACCTTTGACTTTGGAGTGACCCCGTCACAAGAAGTTAGGTCGGCCTGACAGCTATCACAGTTGTCTTCACCCTGAATGTTTTGGTAACCGCAGCTTGGACACTTCATAGCTCCCCCTCACCTCAATCCTCTCCCCAAAGGGAGAGGAAGTATAACTACTACTCCGCAACCGTCCAAGTTTCCGAACCATAGAGGAGATTTTTTAACTCTGACGACTTCTTCTCTTTGGCTTTTTTGATTTGTGCTGTGAGCATATCTTCATAGGTCGGGCGTTGAATCGAGCGAAACACCCCCAGTGGGACGGGGAAATGGGGTGGTTCAAAGCGGCTCAAAAGAAAGGCATAGGTGGAATCAGCCAAGGTTTCGTCATGGACTATGAGATCTTGCTCGGTGACGCCGTTTTCGCCCAAGGTCACGACCTCGGGTGTCATCCCCTTGAGTCGAATCCCCTTGTTGCGGTCCTTGCCGAAGATCAACGGGCGGCCATGCTCCAACGTAATGGTGTTGTCGGCGCGCGTGTCCCGATCCGTCACCTCTTGAAAGGCGTTGTCGTTAAAGATGACGCAATTTTGGTAAATCTCGACGAAGGTGCTCCCCTTGTGGTGCGCGGCCTCGGTCAATATCTTACCCAAGTGCCCGGTATCGGAATCGATGGTACGCGCGGTAAACGTGGCCTCGGCCCCCAAGGCAATCGAGATGGGGTGCATCGGATAGTCGATGGAACCATGAGGCGTTGATTTGGTCTTTTTCCCAATCTCAGAGGTGGGGGAATATTGCCCCTTGGTGAGACCGTAGATACGATTGTTGAACAACAGGATCTTGAGATCCACGTTACGGCGGAGGGCATGAATCAAATGGTTGCCACCAATTGACAGGGCGTCACCGTCTCCGGTGATGACCCAAACGGCCAAGTCGGGGTTGGCCACCTTGACGCCCGTGGCGATCGCTGGGGCGCGGCCATGGATGGTGTGCAAGCCGTAGGTATTGACATAATAGGGTAGACGACTGGAACAACCGATCCCGGAGACAAACACAAATTTTTCCCGCGGGATGCCCAACTCGGGGAGGACTTTCTGGATCTGAGCCAGGATAGCATAATCGCCGCAACCGGGACACCAACGGACGTCCTGGTTTGAGACAAAATCTTTCCGGGTTAATGCGGGGATGCTAGCGAGTTCTCCTGCCATTTGGGTTCTCCTCTGGAACGAGCTATTTTAAATATCCCTTCAATCAATTCATCCGTTTTAAAGGGCTTGCCCTGCACCTTGGTGATGGACTGGATGTCAACGCCGAATCGACCCCGTAAGATCGAGGCGAGCTGGCCTAAATTAAGCTCAGCGACGATGTGGGTGTCAAAATTATCCAAAATCTTTTTCAGGTTACTGGGAAAGGGGTTGAGGTAGCGCAAGTGGATACATGAAATGGCGATCCCACGTTTTTGCAGCATTTCGACTGCCGAAGTGATGGCCCCGTAGGTGCCCCCCCAACCAATGACCAAGATATCGCCTGCCTCTTTCCCAAACACTTCCAGGAGGGGGATGCTTTGGGCGATCCCGTCAATCTTGGCCTGACGCACCAAAACCATTTTTTCGTGATTCAAGGGTTCGTAGTTGACGTTACCGGTATTCTCCTGTTTTTCAATACCGCCCAGCCGATGTTCCAGTCCGGGAGTCCCCGGGATGGCCCAAGGACGTGACAAGGTCTTGGGATCGCGCAGGAAGGGTAGGAACGACGCGGCGTCTTTGTAATGTTCCACATGAATTTTAGGAATTTTATCAAAATCCGGGACCTTCCAGGGCTCCGAGCTATTGCCCAAATAACCATCGGAAAGAAAGATGACGGGCGTCATATACTGGATGGCGATACGCACCGCCTCAATCGCCATTGAAAAACAATCTCCAGGAGTGGCCGGTGCAATTACCGCCAAAGGACTTTCACCGTGTCGGCCATACATGGCCTGGAGTAGGTCTGATTGCTCGGTCTTGGTTGGGAGTCCGGTGGAGGGTCCACCGCGTTGTACGTTGATGATCACCAGTGGCAACTCCATCATGATGGCCAGGCTGACGGTCTCGCTCTTGAGGGCTAAACCTGGACCGCTCGTACCCGTGAGACCGACGGCCCCCGTGAAGGCAGCACCGAGCGCCATCCCGGCGGCGGCAATCTCATCCTCAGCCTGACAGGTCTTGACGTTGAGGTGACGATGCCGCGAGAGCTCATGCAACACGTCGGAGGCTGGGGTGATGGGGTAGCTCGCATAAACCAATTCCTTGTCGGCCAATTGGGCAGCGGCGATGAAACCAAATGCGGTGGCCTCGTTGCCCGTCACGTTGCGATAAATCCCGGCGGGGAGTTTGGCCTTGGCGATATAGTAATGCTTTTTGACGAGATCCGTGGTTTCTCCGAAGTTGTATCCCCCCCGGAGGGCCATCTTGTTGGCCTCGGCCAGATCCGGTTTGGCGCCAAATTTTTTATTGATCCATTCCAGGCTCACATCCATCGGTCGACCGTACATCCAGAGCATCAGGCCCAACGCAAAAAAATTCTTGCAACGCTCTACGTCTTTTTTAGTGAGGGGCGAACCTTCCAACGCCTTGGTGTTTAAGGTCGTGATGGGGAAGGCATGCAGGCGGTATTTGGCCATGCCACCCTCCTCGAGGGGATTAGTGGCATAACCGGCCTTTTTGAGATTGTTTGCGGTGAAGGCATCGGAATTGACGATCAAGATGCCGCCTTCCTTCAAATCTCCCAGGTTGGTCTTGAGGGCCGCGGGGTTCATGGCCACCAACACATCCGGGGCATCCCCCGGGGTGCGAATATCATGGGAAGAAAAATGTACCTGATAACCGGAAACCCCGGCCAAACTGCCGGCAGGGGCCCGAATCTCAGCGGGATAGTCCGGGAGCGTGGCTAAATCATTACCAAAGATAGCCGTCGTCTGGGTAAACTGACTCCCTGTGAGCTGCATCCCATCGCCGGAGTCACCGCAAAAACGAATGGTGGCCTCGGATTGTTCTTCGATCTCCTTATAAACGGGTAAAACTGGATTCTCCGCCATGCGTTTCTCCTAGACTAGGCCCCTTCCCGAAAATCGTTAACTTTGTGCGGGTCAGGTGGAAGATTGTAGATTTGATAAGGAAAATGTTCCGCCAGATAATCCAAGACACCCCGGACCGAGAGGACCCCCTGGATCCGTCCCTGTTCATTCACCAATGGAATATGTCGAAACCCCTTGGAACTCATCAGCCCAATGGCCGTGGCTACGAGATCATCCATCCTGAGACAGGTTGGTTCCCCCGTCATCACTTGGCCGACCGCCGTCGATAAAGGCAGCCCTGGACCCAACACTCGGGTGAGCAGATCCCGCTCCGTAAAAATACCGGCGATTTTTTCCTGGTTGTGGACCACGGCGCAACCTTGTTTAGCCTGTTGCAGTTTGGCGATGACGTCCTTAATCGACGACTCAGGCGTCACTAAAACTGGAATATGCACCCGCATGGTCTGGATTTTATTTTTATTGAGAATATCGGAGAGTTTATTTTTCATCGGCATAAGGACGAAGAGTATCATGGAAGGTTTTGATTTTCCAAGCGGTATTTTACGACCGCATGTTGACTTGACGTCTTGGGTGTGGTTTTCTGGGGTCATGCCCATTCAAGTGAAGGTGATGGAACGGCGCCCTCGGACTTTTTGGGAGCAGAGTTACTTGCCGGAGATCATTCGGGGCCTCTCCACCACGATCAGTCATTTGCTCAAACACCTGTTGCGTCTCGAAAAAATGCCGACCTATGAGTATCCGGAACAGACCAAACCCATTCCGGAGGATTACCGGGGCGAGCACCGACTGATGCTGCGTCCCGATGACACCATCCGCTGCACCGCCTGCATGCTCTGCGCGACCGCCTGTCCCGCTGAATGCATCGAAATTATCGCCGCCGAAAATCCCAATCCCGACGTGGAAAAATACCCGAGCGTCTACACCATCAATTTATTGCGCTGTGTCTTCTGCGGCCTGTGCGTCGAGGCCTGCCCCTGCGATGCTATCCGGATGGACACCCAAAAGCGCGACATGGCGGGAATGAGCCGCGAGGAATTTATCCTCGACATCAATTACCTCATGAAAAACCACCCGGAAGGCAAGAGCCCGGTTTCGATTGCTTTATAATTTTCTGCGTTGACAATCATTCCAGATATGGAATAATCATTCCAGATATGGAATGATTGACTATGACCTTTCACATGGACATCATTAGGGAATGTCTGGCCAGTTGGGTCCAGCTGAGAATCTGTCAGCTACTGATGCGACAGCCCAAGCCGATGTCTGAGAACCAGATGTCGCGCTTGTTGGACATTCCCTTGACGACGCTGCACAGGTCCCTAAAATCCCTTGGCAAGACACGATTGATCAAGGCTCATCGGGTGGGTACTTCCTCTTACTGGACCCTTGATGACCGCTCCTATCTGTACGCAACGCTAAAACCGATTCTTGAAGGGCTAAATGCCCTCACGCCACCGCTGAATTTTTTGAAGGAGATGATCTTATCGCAATTGAGAATTCCAAAGGGATATCGATTGATCCTGTTTGGTTCCACCATTGAGGGGACTGACACCTCATCCAGCGATATTGATCTCTGTGTTGTCTATCCAGACTCCTTGGTGGGACCCGATGCCCGCTTCCAAGGCGACTTGGAGCGACTCCAGGAATCTTGCCTGGACAAATTTGGCAAAAGTTTGAATCCCTTGTTTGTCAAGGACTCCATCCTTGCAAAAAACCCGAAAAAAGCACTCTATGTGAACATCTTGCAGGGCACGGAGATTAGGCCATGACTCGCAAATACAGGACATCCAAAGGAGGACATACCCAGGTCCAGAGCTACGTTAAAAGATCCTCCGAACTTTGGCGTTACGCGCTGGAGGCCCATGAGCACGGGCATTTTGACGCCTGTGCCGTCAATGCCATTCATTCCTGTATCTCCTTGGCCGATGCGGCCTGTATTGCCCATGGCGGGTCTCGGTATTCTGGTACTTCTCATGATGAAGCGGTTCAATACTTTCATGATCTTCACATCTCCGATGAGAATTTTAAGAGGGCGTGCCGTCGTTTTGGACAGATGATAGGCGAGAAGACCACCGCTGAATATGGCGAACGCAACTTGTCGCAAAAAGAGGCGGAATCCATTTACAAGAACGGTGAAAGATTCCGAGAGTATCTTTTTTCGACTATTCTATCCGGTTTTCGACCCATCTGAGTTCCTCATCGCGGAATTGAGCGGCTTATGGAGCCTGCGAGTCGGGAAATTTAGGATTATTTACCGACCGGCGGACACGGTTTTGGAGATTATCGCCGTTGGGCCGAGGTCCACGATTTATCGTGATATCTCAACCCGGCTCTCCAGTCGTCCCACGCTTGGATAATTCTTTCCCCAATCGAAAATATTCCGCAACCTTTTCCATTGAGTGCGTTAATTTAGTGGGGGAGGATTCTTAAAGGAGCAGGAACTATTTTTAATTGTTTGACCTCTGTTGGCACTTGATTTGCCTGTACCATAAAAGCTGAACTCACGCGCCGGTAATA
>JAHFST010000030.1 GCA_023265625.1 Deltaproteobacteria bacterium
TTTCTGTTTGAAAAATCGTTCATTAGGGTGAAAGAATTTTTAAAACAGAACCCCCGCAAAAGCGAGAGCTGATGCGGGGGTGAGGGCTTTTTTTGCTTATTTAGGTGCGGAATTTAGGTTACCAGGTCCTCTCAAGTCTTGATACAAACCTTGTAATTTTGCGACAATCGCGGCTGACGGTAAAGTTAACATATGACAATCTTGCCTTTCAAATCCGTTTCGACTCACTTACCGGAAAAGTTGCCTATAAAAATCAAAAAATATAAGTCTGGGAGCTGTTTCGCAAATCGATCGATTCCAAATCAACAGTGGGAAGACATTCAGTCAATTTGGTAAGTCTGAACCTTATTAAAAAGAATGAACCAACGACAAACCCGCAGTGCGATCGCCAAAGGTTGGCGCTAAGAAATATTTAGGATATTCCTGTTTGTGAAATTGCGCCGTCCCTAATCCAACCAAAGTGCCAAGGAGCGCCCCTGCGACCACATCAGTCAAGACATGCTTGTTGGAATCGATCCGGCTCGCCCCCACGAGGCCTGCCAAGGCGAAGGCCGGCACACCAAACCACGGCCCATAAAGTCCCTCGGTGACCGCCGCAATCGCGAAGGCCCCGGAGGTATGTCCGGAAGGAAACGACTTATTATTGGAACCATCCGGGCGCCCACGGTGGGTGGCCAATTGCAGCGCAAAGGTTATCGACTCCGTCAACATCAACGCCTCAAAGATGGCCCCGGAGGTACGCGCCGCTTTTGGGGCATCCATCAACAATTCCGTGATGGCCAGGCTCACCAAAGACCCGCCAGCCAATACAAAGGGGTTCGCCCCCCATTTCATGACATCATCGAATTTTTTTCCGAGCGGCCGTCCCGGTTGAAAGGAGCGTTGCACACTCGGATCCGCCTCGTGCAAACCCGCCAACGCGCCGATTCCAAGTCCAATCGTCAATAGATGCCAACGATTCCAAAAGGTCTCTTTGAGATCATGCCCCAGATGCCGCGGAAAATCAGCCGCACAGGTTTTTTCAACCTTTTCAGGGGGAGAAACATCGGAACTAATATTCTTTTCGCCGGCATACGCGAGACTGGTCGTCGTGGTATAGGCCACCAAAAAAAGTAAGGCTAAAAATTGTTTCAAAGCTTTCTCGGCTTCACATTCTCATGGATCCAACTGATGACGTCTTTGGTCTCGGTACCGGGTGTGAAGATCGCCTGGACCCCCGCCTTTTTCAACTCGGGCATATCTTCGTCCGGAATGATCCCCCCTCCCACCACCGGGACATCCCCCAACCCCTTTTCCTTGAGCAAACGAATCACTTCCGGAAAGAGATAGTTGTGCGCCCCCGAGAGGACTGACAAAGAAACCAGATCGACATCCTCCTGCAGGGCCGCGCTGACAATCATCTCCGGGGTCTGATGCAAACCGGTGTAGATCACCTCAAAACCGGCGTCACGCAACGCGCGAGCGATCACCTTGGCCCCGCGGTCGTGACCGTCTAAGCCTGGCTTTGCGACTAGAATTCGTAATTTACGTTCCATAATTTGTAGGGGCGCCATTTATGGCGCCCGCTGTTAATCCCACAAAGGGCTTGATGAATCAAGCCCCTACAAAAATCAATAATAACCAGGGTCTTTATACACTCCCCACACTTCCTTCAACGTATTCACCATCTCTCCAAGCGTCGCATACTCTCGCACCGCATTCCGAATCACCGGCATCATATTTTCCGGCTGGGTCGCCGAGCGCTTCAGATCCCGCAACGCCGCCTCCACGGCCGCCTGATTACGACCGGCCTTCACCTGGCGGGTACTCTCAACCTGGCGCCGTTCCACTTCCGCGCCAATTTTTAACAACTCCGGCTGCTTCTCATTTTGCACCGTAAAATCATTCATCCCCACAATGATCTTTTCCTTCTGCTCCACCTGCTGTTGAAACCGATACGCCGCCTCGATAATTTCCCGTTGCGGATAACCCCGATCCACCGCCCGGGTCATCCCCCCCATCTCGTCAATCTTCTTAAAATAATCGAGCGCCCCCTGCTCCAGCTCATTCGTCAACTTCTCCACAAAATAAGAACCCCCGAAGGCGTCAATCATATTGGCCACACCCGATTCATGCGCGATAATTTGCTGGGTTCGAAGCGCAATCCTGACCGACTCTTCCGTGGGCAACGCCAACGTTTCATCCAAGGAATTCGTATGCAACGATTGCGTCCCCCCCAACACCGCGGACAAGGCCTGAACCGTGGTGCGCACCACATTATTCATCGGTTGCTGGGCGGTCAGGCTGCAACCCGCGGTCTGGGTGTGAAACTTCATCCGCATCGCCTCCGGCTTGGTGGCCCCAAACTTTTCCTTCATCATCCGGGCCCAGAGCCGCCGGGCCGCGCGGTATTTTGCCAGTTCCTCGAAGAAATCGTTGTGGGCGTTGAAAAAGAAGGAGAGTTTTGGCACGAAGTCATCGACCTGCAAACCCCGCTTCTGCAACAACTCGACATACTCCAACCCGTCGCGCAGGGTGAAGGCCAACTCCTGGATCGCCGTCGAACCCGCCTCCCGGATATGATACCCGCTGATCGAGACGGGATGCCACTTGGGGACTTCCGTAAAGGCATACTCCATGGTGTCGAGGCACAATCGCAATTGCGGTTCCAAGGGATAAATCCAAGTCTTTTGCGCAATGAATTCCTTCAAGACGTCGTTTTGAATCGTCCCGCCAATTTTCTTGAGACTCGCGCCCTGACGTTCGGCGACCTCCAGATACATCGCAAAAATAATTGCGGCCGGGCTGTTGATGGTCATGGAAGTGGTCACTTGATCAAGCGGAATCCCCTGAAAGAGCCGTTCCATATCGCGCAGGGTGTCGATCGCCACCCCGCAAACCCCAACCTCACCGCGCGCCCTCGGGTCTTCCGAATCGATCCCCATCAGTGTGGGAAAATGAAAGGCCGTCGAAAGGCCGGTCTGTCCTTGAGAGAGGAGATAATGAAACCTCTCGTTGGTGTCTTCTGCCGTCCCAAATCCCGCAAACTGGCGCATGGTCCAAAGCTTGCCACGATACATGTTGGGATAGATGCCACGCGTAAAAGGAAATTCGCCGGGCTGGCCGAGGTCGCGAGACTCGTCGAAGCCAGAAATAGATTCTGGTATATACAATTCCTCGATGGGGTGGGAGGACAGTGTGGTAAATTGTTTGGCCATAATTCATAACACCCCCCAACCCCCCTCTTACCTTAAGAGGGGGGAAGGATGCTGTGGTCTCCCCCTCTTAGAATAAGAGGGGGTCGGGGGGTGTTATCCGATCTCTTTTAGTACATTCCTGGCAATCACCAACCGCTGAATCTCGCTAGTCCCCTCGTAAATCTCCGTAATCTTCGCATCCCTGAAATACCGCTCCACAGGATAATCCTTCATATAACCATACCCCCCAAAGATCTGCACGGCCTTATCGGTCACCCAATTGGCTGTCTCGGAAGAAAAAAGTTTAGCCATCGCCGCCTGTTTGGAAAAATTGCTCCCTTGATCCTTCATCCAGGCCGCCCGCCAAACGAGCAACCGGGACGCATCGATGTCCGTCGCCATATCGGCCAGAAAATGTTGGATCGCCTGAAAATTGGCAATGGCCTGACCAAAGGCCTCGCGTTCGGTGGCATATTTACGGGCTGCCTCAAAAGCGACACGGGCAATGCCTAGCGCCTGGGTACCAATGCCAATCCGACCGGAATCCAGGGTATTCATGGCGATGCTAAAACCCTCCCCTTCTTGTCCCATGAGGTTGGCCGCGGGCACCTCGCAATTTTCCAAAACAATCTCTGAGGTACTGGAGGCACAAATCCCTAATTTCTTTTCAATCTTGCCCACGGAATATCCCGGAAAGTCTTTTTCCACAATAAAACAAGAAATGCCCTTATGCCGCTTATCCTTATCGGTCATCGCATAGAGCACCATCGCATCCGCATGGGGACCGTTCGTGATGAAATTTTTCCGGCCATTGAGCACGTACTTGTCACCCACCTTGCGCGCCGTGGTCTTCTGATTGGCGGCATCGGAACCGGTGCCCGGTTCCGACAAGGCATAGGCCCCCAACTTTTCACCGGCGGCAAATGGCGTCACATATTTTTTCTTCTGGGCCTCGGTGCCAAACCGCACCAGGGGGCCGCAGTAGAGGGAGTTGTTGACCGACATGGTCACGGCCGTCGAGGCGCAGGCCGCTGCGATCTCCTCCAAGGCCAGGACGTAGCTGACGGTATCGAGTCCGGAACCACCCCATTCCTGCGGCACCATCATCCCCATCAACCCCAACTCGGCCATTTTCTTCAGATGGCGCGAGGGAAATTCCGATTTGGCGTCCAATTCGGCGGCCACAGGCGCCAATTCCTTCTGGGCGAAGTCGCGCGCCATTTGTTGGATCATTTTTTGTTCTTCGGATAAATTGAAATCCATACGTCTCCTTCATAACACCCCCCCAGCCCCCCTCTTACCTTAAGAGGGGGGAAAGATAAGGATGTGTGTTTTCCCCCTCTTAGAGTAAGAGGGGGTTGGGGGTGTTATCCTATTTTCCTTTAAATTGAGCCGGCCGTTTTTCCAAAAATGCCGCCAGGCCTTCTTTCAGATCTTCTGTCTCAAAACATTTCGGAAAACTCTCGCGCTCCTTGACCAACCCTTGCAGCAACGACAGATCGCTCCCCTCATGAATCACCCGCTTGGCCAAGGCCACCGCCACCGGCCCCTTTTTACCAATCTCCGCCGCCACCGCCCGCACGCTACTCAAGAGTTCTTCGGGCTTGCAGACCTTGTTCACAATCCCAAACTCATAGGCTTCCTGCACCCCCAAAATACGCGCCGAAAAAATCATCTCCTTGGCACGCCCCTTACCGATCAGCCGTGCCAGGCGTTGTGTCCCACCCCATCCCGGAAACAACCCCAAATTCACCTCGGGGAGGCCCAACTTCGCCTTCTCGGAGGCATAGATAAAATCGCAAGCCAGCGCCAATTCGAGTCCGCCTCCCAGACAAAAACCGTTCACCGCCGCAATCACCGGTTTGGCGCACTGGTCCACCGCATCCATCGCCGCATGCCCCAATTTTCCAAACTCCTGGGCATCCTGCGGGGTCATCTGACTCATCGCCGCAATATCCGCCCCCGCCACAAAGGCCTTCTCCCCCGCCCCCGTCACGATCACCGCACGGATTTCTTGATTGCCGGTGAGGTTGGTAAACACATCTTTAATTTCACGCAACACATCGGGGTTCAAGGCGTTCATCGCCTTTTCCCGATTGATCGTCACCGTGGCGATGGCATCTTGAATCTGTAACAAAATATTTTGATAAGACATGGTTCCCTCCGTAATGTGGTGGTTAGGGGTATCAAGGGGTGTGGCTGCTGTCAACGGAGGAGTTGCAAATAAAGCCCTCCTGTTTTTATCTTGATTTTTTGTACAAATATTTGTACAATTTATCATGTTTGACATCACCACCCTCTTCGCCTCTAAGGCCAAAATAGCCGTACTCAGGGCACTGTACTATCAGTCAACCCCCTTGCCGCTGAGACATGTCGCCTTGCTTGCCGGCACAAACCTTTATTCCGTCCAGCGAGCCCTCCAACAATTAGTTGAGGAAAAAATAGTGACGAAAAAGCGGCAGGGAAAATACCGATTGTTCTCACTCGACAAAGATAATTTGTACTATCCATTCTTGGCCTCTTTCTTTGATTTGGAGATGAAAAACCAGACCGCCTTTTTATCTGCGCGCTACCATCAAAAGGCGCAAGGCATGCTTGACTTCTCCTCCGCGGCACAGCGTTTCATCGGTGAGGTGCGTTCTTGGATTTGAAACAATTCTTTGCCGAAGTCGTACGCGTTTTAACAAAGGACAAGGCACGGTTTGCGCTGGCCGGCGGGTTGGTGGCCTCCCTGTACCGCAGGGAGGAACGTCTGACCAAGGATCTCGATTTTCTCCTCCTGGCGGAAGGGGGCTCTGAACAAAAGGCGGCCCAAGTCATCCGTTCGTTCGGCCTCCACCCCCATCTGATCCGGAAGGCCGAACTGGAAGGAGGGCCTCTCTTCGCGATCAAGAGAAGAAACACCCCCGTCTGGATGGTGGCCGGCAGGCAAGGAGACGCCATTGGGCTCGACTTTATCTTGCCTGGAATGCCTTGGTGTGAGAGCGCCTTGGCGCGCGCCGAACAGAACAGCATCGATTTCGGGTTCGGCAAGGTCCCCTCTTTGACGGTTGAGGACCTAATCCTCGCCAAGTTGTTCGCATTAAAAAATGATTCATCCCGGTTTAGCGACCTGGACGACCTTCAATCGATCTTTTTGGCAAAACACCCCTTAAATCTCGCCTATCTCACGGGCCAAATGCAGCGGCTAGATTTGACAGTACCCACATTGCTTCGAGAAACAATCCCCTCCGCCCTCCGCTTGGTGATGAGAAAAAGAAAAGGAAGATAGCGACCTTATTTTCCCTCAAAGCCGCGCTTGGCGAGCCACTCCTTGTACCACTCCGGAAAGCCCCGTTTGATGTGGCGGAGGATCTCCGGGGACTGGTGTTTCCAAAAAATCTCCTTGAGGCGCTCCTTTTCTTCTTCCGTAAAATCTTTCTCAATCTCCACCATGAGCCGGCCGATGTCCTGCACCGATTCGGTCAGCTCCCCCTTCTCCCGCAAATGCTGCATCGCCTTCTGCCAGCGTGCCTCGGTGCGGAGGGTTTCCTTCAATTTATCGAACCAATTCTGGCCACTGATCTCTCCCCACTGCTCGGCGTGGGTCTCCTTGAATTCCTCACGGACAAACTTGCCCATGGAGATCCAATTAAAATCCGAGAGGGTGCAATATTGGCGGTAATTCTTCACCACGATCCCCTCCAGGATCGTGCCACCCAAGACACTCTCACGGGTGAGATACTCCTTAAACTCCTCAAACGAACCAATCGTTTTCTGACCCAAGAGCGGCACGGTCTCCAAATCCAACGAGGCCGCCACCTGCGTGACGCGCGCAAAATCAGAAATTAGATTCATCTGCTCGCGCACCCCAAAGACAATGAGATGATTTTTGGGGACACGGCTGTAGCTCAAGACGTTGTGCTTCGGGACCCGCAGATATTCCCCATAGACAAATGAGCCGGGTTTCAGGGTGGCCAAGATCTTGTCCCGGTTTTGGGCCACCCAATCAATCGCCTCCTGAAAGAGTTTTTCCGGGTCCTCGAAAAACAACTCCTTCCCCTTGGAACGCATCACCAACTGCCCCTCACTCGTCACTCCAAAAGAGAACTGGGAGCCATCGATCTTCTCGGTGACCTCCACCTCGCCGTCAAACAGGTTGCTGATGGCATGGTGGCCCACTTCAAAAATTTTGGGAAAGGGGGGGATGTTTTGGCGGGCCATAGTTGAGCCTTAAAAAATAAACAGCCGTTTCAGGGCCAGTCTCAATCCGCGTCTCTCCGGGGAACCGACCCGACCCAATTTTCTGACAATCAGCCGTTTGTGCAACGTGGCCATTTTGGCAACGCGTGCACAGGAAGGGAGCAAGAGGCCATGATCCTTCCAACGCTTGAGAGGCACGTCATAGGAATTACGCGGCACCTCGCTGGTGACCCGAGCCACGAGAATATCGTCATCCCCTGTGTCCGCCAGGACCACTGCGGGTCTCTTCTTGCCCCCAGAAGCATCCGGATAGGGATAAGTGTTCAACAGGACCAGATCACCCAACTCATAAAGAGTCATAAATGCTGTCCTGTTCAGGATATCCGGAGAAAAATGATTCGGTCGAGAGCCGCTGCCAAACCTGGTCATCATCAGCCAGACCGAGCCTTGCACGGTGGTCATTTAAATAGCGCAGCGCCAATTCCTTGAAGAATTCGCTCCGCTTCCGGTGCTCCGACTCCGCTTGTGCATCGATATCCTTAAGCAAATCGTCTGGGATGGAAATCATGACCTTGGCCATAAGGTCAATGTTATAGATTTAGCTATAAAATGGCAATAAAATTTATAGAAGTTCTTATCCGATTATTGACCGGAAATAAGACATTGCTCCACACGAGGGACGCACATGGCCACCGGATTCTCGCTAGCCGCGGCCCGACACACTTCGCCAGAGGTCTCTGGCACGATGCCAAGCATGTCTCTAAAAGCCTGCTCCCTTTGCCCCTCCGGATAATCGACCAACAGGCTCGTCATCTCCATTACCGCTATTCCAGCCGCAGCCGCAAAATCCCCATAGTTGTTACGCTCCGTATCGGTCATTTTTCCCGGGTTTGCCAAGAAGCTGGATGCGGTCCATTGTGCCACAAATCCGGCAAAACTCGGCCAAAACGATGGGGAACGATCTTTTGCCCCCTGACGTGGACCATAGCCATCGGGCCCATAGGCTCTCGAGATTTCCTTTAAAGCAAGTGGGTTAGGAAGGGGTTGTTGATGATCCTTCGAAACAACCGACAGCGTAAACCATACTCCCTGAACAACGGGCATAGAGCAAATTCTCAAGTACTCCCCAATACGAATACAGTCTTTACCTGAGAAATTTTTGGCGGGCTCGTACAAGGCAGCCAAATCGGGATCTACTTCTATTGCGGGCACATACTGGGGAGCCAAATCGGGATCTTCTACTCGGCTCAAAGTCGAATCGATTTTTAAACTAAACTCACCAAAAAAACCGGAACCGGTATGATGATCCTTTGGCGTTAATGATTCTGTCCTACTAGGTCCATCTCCCATAATCCCCCCTATTTGTTTTGATGTGCTACTCCTACTGGGGTGTTATCGGCGGCTCAATAAAAAAGTTTCGGCCTTTTTGGTACTTATTTGCTTTTAAAGACGGAGTTAATTAAATATATGAAATTACTTATCTTTCTTAAACCCCGTCTCTCCGGGGAACCGACCCGACCCAATTTTTTGATGATCAGGCGTTTGTGTAATGTGGCCATTTTGGCAAGCCGGACTGAGGATGGGAGTAGGAGACCCATCTCCTTATAGATTAAATATTCCTCAAAACTCGCCCCCCGAAAGGTTGAAGTTCTTGCCATGTACTACGATGAACATAAAGCTGGCCTCTTTTCCCCTCTGAATCCCTTACGGGAAGGATATGATCATAGCCCTGACATTTCAATTGAGACTCATTTTCCCCGCTAACACTATAACCATAGAATAATTTTCCATTACCTCCTGAAATGACCACTCGATACCGATGCAAAGCGACACCACCCCTGTCAAAAGAGCTCCCCCTTGAATGCGCACCGCTATCCGCAGCCTGATCTGAGATCGGCAGAGGAGGTACATATCCAGCCGTAATCACCGCCCCCGCTAATACAACAAACCTTTCATAAAAATTATTCACGGCACCAACAACTTTGTTTGCTAAATTACTGGTAGTCATCTAAATCTCCTTAATGGGATCTTTCTCGCTTCGCGCTGACCCCGTCCCGCTAGATCGATCTCCCATAATCCTCTATTTGTTTCGATTTTCTATCCCTACTGGGGTGTTATCGGCGGCCCAATAAAAAAGTTTCGGATTTTTTTACATTTATGTGCGTTCATTTTCTGGGGGTGAAAAATAACCGAGTAATTTCAGTAAGTTGTTGAGGGAAGAAATTCGGAAGATTTGATAAAGAAGGGGCAGGAACTCTTAAACCGGGTCTGAACC
>JAHFST010000031.1 GCA_023265625.1 Deltaproteobacteria bacterium
TACCGGCGCGTGAGTTCAGCTTTTATGGTACAGGCAAATCAAGTGCCAACAGAGGTCAAACAATTAAAAATAGTTCCTGCTCCTTTAAGAATCCTCCCCCACTAAATTAACGCACTCGGCGGACATGACCGTTTCTCGGATGGTTGGGGAAAAGGTTGCGATTTTATTCAGCAAATTTTCTCGTTGTTTTTTGTATCTATCTGATATATACATATTTTGATGCTCCAGGGCCTCAAAGGATTCGATTGGGATGCGGGAAACCGGGATAAAAATGAGGAAAAGTATGGTGTTACCAGCATGGAATGTGAGGAGATTTTTTTCAATCATCCCTTGGTTGTTGCCAAGGACCCACGGCACTCTGAGGGGGAAGATCGTTACACGGCCTTGGGAAGGACACAGGGCAAGAGACTTTTGTTTGTGGCTTTTACCGTGCGGCAGAGAAAAATTCGTGTCGTTAGCGCGAGGCCGATGAGCCGAAAGGAGCGAAAGGTTTATGAAAAAGAAACCCAAACTTAAAATGTTGCCGAAGTTTAGGAATGAGGCCGAAGAGCATGAGTTTTGGCAGACCCACGATTCGACGGATTACGTTGATTATTCGCGAGCCAATCGCATTGAACTGGAATTTGATCCTTCGGTGGAACAGCCGGTGAAGTTGATCTCCATCCGCATTCCGCGCGATATGTTGAACAAACTCAAAATGATGGCGACCAAGCGTGATGTTCCCTACCAATCACTGATTAAAATGATCCTGGCGGAAAAACTGGCCCATGGTTGATGATGCGACATTGTTTACTTCTGGACATCCGGACAATACCAAGTCGACCGGTTGCCCTGCGTGATGCGTCGGACCAACCCACGCCCATCGAGCGTGGGCAGGCCTTCGCGGTCGTAGACCAGTAAAAAATCTTTCATCTTGCCGCGGTTGCCCAGGCCATCCAAATAGTCGCGGAGCGTCGTGCCGCCATGTTGGATCCCCAACTGCAGCGTTTCCCTCATGGCGACAAACAGCCGGGCGAGTTCCGCATCTTTGAGGCGTTGCACCCGGCGTTTGGGGCTCAGCTGGGCCCGGTAGAGCGCCTCGCAGGCGTAGATATTCCCGAGCCCCGCGGCAATCCCTTGGTTGAGGGTGACAGCCTTCAGGTCGAGGCCGGGGTGACGACGACAACGCTCAATGTATTCTTTGACATTTAAATCAGGCTTCAGACAATCGGGACCAAGCCGCTGCAGGAACCGATTGTCAAGGCCATCCTCCGTTTGGGCCAGAGAAATAGTGCCAAACCGGCGGGTGTCGCGATATCGCAACAGATCTCCATCTTGGAAAATTATCTCCATATGGATGTGAGGAATTTCTTTTTTCCCCCCTTTGAAAAAGGGGGGATGGGGGGATTTAACCAATCTCAATTGCCCTGTCATCCCAAGGTGCACCACCAAAGCATTTTGCCGATCCGTACGGATCAAGAGATACTTCCCCCAACGGTCGAGTTGGGTAATCGTTGCCCCCGTCAATACCCGAATGATGGCGGCAGGAGTGGTGGTCTCAATGGGCGCCAGTTTTGAAAAGCTGATTTTGCTGATCGTTTTTTGGCAAACGGGGCTGAGGCTGCGGCGCAGGGTCTCGACTTCCGGGAGTTCTGGCATGGAATTCTTGTAGCAAACCGCCCATCGATTATCTACAAGGGAGATATGAAACTTTCCATCCGGGCTTCTCTTCGCTATCCCTTCGCCACCCCCGACAACCAGACCCGTTTCTGGGTGATGACCCTGTTGGACCTGATCCCGGGGCTTGGCACCTTCCTCCTCACCCCCTTGGCCACGGCCGCGGTCAGTGTGATTACGATTGAGCGCAATGAAACCGCTGACCTGAGCCATCAAGAATGGTTTGCCCGGACGCTCCGGGCGGTGGGCGCCAGTTTTTTGCTGATCCTTTATTTTATCCCCGTCTTGGTTGGTTTTGGGATCATCGGGTTTGCCATCTTTCGCGGCGAAGGGGTGACCTGGCCGGCCCTGGTCTTGTTGCTCTACGGCCTGGTCGTCGCGTCAGCCCTGCCCTTGGCGGTTTTACATGCCGTGACCATTGGTAGTGTGTGGGGGGCGTTGGAGCTCCCCAAGTTGGTTTGGTTGGGGTTTAAGATCGACCTTGAGGCCTTCTTGAAAATTTTTCTGATCTCGATCTTTTTGATTTTTCTCAAAATGACCACCCTGTTATTCGGGGTCTTCGGTTTGGGGATTTTGTTGGCCCCCGTGAGGACCTACAGCGAGTATGTCTTTCATTATTTGCTGGCGGTCTCGTATGTGCGCGCGATGCCGGGGAAGGTGAAATGACAGAAGACATTGGACAAGTGGCCAAAAATCTAGGCTTGGATAAAATTCGGCGCCACATCTTTTTATGCGCCGACCAGACCAAGCCGAAGTGTTGCGACAAAGAAGCGGGGCTCACCTCCTGGGACTATCTCAAGCGACGCCTCAAGGAATTAAATCTGGTGGGCCAGGGTGGAATCTATCGAACCAAGGCCAATTGTCTCAACGTCTGCCAGCAGGGCCCGATCGCCGTCGTCTACCCCGAGGGGGTCTGGTACCACTCTTGCACCCCGGAGGTGCTGGAGCGGATCATCCAGGAACATCTGATTGGGGGAAAAATAGTTCAAGATTTTGTATTTTGGAGTCGATAATTCCATTCTGCATAGATTTTTGGAGTTTGCGACTCCATTTTTTATTCCCCAATAATTTTCACCAACACCCGTTTGCGCCGCCGGCCGTCGAACTCGCCGTAGAAGATCTGTTCCCAAGGCCCGAAGTCGAGCTGGCCTTGCGTGATGGCCACCACCACCTCCCGTCCAAAAATTTGCCGCTTGATGTGGGCGTCGGCGTTGTCCTCGCCGGTATCGTTGTGGCGGTACTGACGGATTGGTTCGTGCGGCACGAGTTTTTCGAGAAAGACCTCGAAGTCGTGATGCAGGCCTGATTCGTCATCATTGATAAAGACACTGGCGCTGATGTGCATCGCGTTCACCAGACAGAGCCCCTCTTGGATGCCGCTTTTTTTCAAGGCGGCTTCTATCTGCCGGGTAATATTCACAAACGCCCGACGGGTCTTCACTTCCATCCAAAGTTCTTCGCGGTAGGTTTTCATAAATCCTTTTCTAATCTGGAAACTCCTGATGTGCGCGACCAACGGATGGCATCTTGGATGTCCTGTTCCTTGAGTCCCATGGACTCGATTTTTTGGCGAGCATGAGGTAAGGATGCATTACTTCCTTGTTTTATGTCAAAGTCAAAAAACAGAGAAAACATGCTCCAAGGCGCAACTTTTCCTGGAGTAGGTCGATACCTCCCCAATGATCAGCGCCCTCGACTATATGAAGTCGCGTTTCTTATCCGTGCTCCATGCGGCGGTTCCGGAATGGGGGGAAATCCACGAGACACCCGCCCCTATGGTTGATGTAACTCGACTAGCTGTTGTTCACCGGCTAGATCCTTCAGCCGCTTACTTTGCTTCGCAATTTGCTAGGGCCGCATCAGCAACCTCCGGCCTACTAGATCTAGATGACACTGATGGGACATTTTTGCAGATTTGGAATAATCGAGGAGATGTTGCCAATAAGCGAATCCTGGAGTCACTTGACCTTCCACAGCTAATTCGCACAGTGACTGCAGAGCTTGATCGGGCAAAATTTGAGCGGGCCTGGCTCTTGGTTAGGAATTGCTTCCTCCAGTCCTACGATCCGCTGAAGGCACTGGATTTAATAATTTTAATCTTGAGGGATCAATGTCTCAGTAGGAATGCGGCTTTTTTTACGAGGTTACGGGCACGATTGCAGGGGGGCGAGGTGATCGATGTCGCTGAGATCCCTGGAAAACTTTTGGCAGAGGCCTATCGGCTGGTGCAGAAGGGTCAAAGGATTAGCTCAACAGAGGAGGCCTACCCGATCTACAAGCAGGCGTACAATAAGGCAGTATTGGTCTCCATCGCCTGGATCATTTTGGGGAATCAGGATCCCGAGGCCGCATCAAAGGCAAGGCAGGCTTGGTATCTGCAGGGGGAAATCTTGGAGTTAGAGGAAAATCATCTTTCTGCCGCCAGGCATTGGCAGTCTGGTTCTGAACCGTTACGCGTCGGGTTGGCTTATGTGAAATATGCTCTGAGGGTCAAGTCTGGCTTGGAGGATATGCAGTTCGTTCGCAATCTGGCAACGGAGGCTCGCAGTTATTTTTCTAAGGCCCAAATTTTTTTTCAAGAGGCCGGATTTGCATCTTTGGCCGATTTTGTCTGGAATGTTGCGGCTCAACTCAAGCAGGAACGGAAATATGTCGAGGCAGCCACCCTTTGTGGGTACCTCTCGGTTTATTTTGACTGCTGCCAATCCGAACCAGGCTTCTCTGGTCTTTCCATAGCGACACTACTGGAACAGACAGAATTGTGGGGGCTGGCCGATCATCAATTGGAACGGAACAGGGTACTGAAAGAATTGGCATTAGTGGCAGAGACCCAAGGTGAAGTGGGTCTCGCCGAACTGGCCCGTGCCGAGCTTGTCTGAGAAGGCCTGAAGGCCTGTACCAAGAAGGCCCGTACCGGGTACACATCCACCCCATTGAATTATGAGATCTTTCCCAAGTACAAAGTTTCCAACAGGACCCGTTTCAATTCTTCCCCAGTAAGCTCAGGCCGTTGGGCCCGGATCCCCGCGATCAGCATCTGACGACTTGCGTGGATCAAGGCGAGTCCTTTTGTGAACCGTTCCTCCGGAGAAAGCGCGCGCCAGCGGCGGTCGTATTCTTGTTGCATCTCGATGGTGGTGTCAGATCGTTTCATAAATTTGCTGCAATCGGGCCGACATCCCGATCTCCCTGGCGGCTGTCTCCAAATAATTTTTATCAAATTCACCACCGCTGACCCGCAGGATATTCCGAATGTCCTCTTCCTGCATTTCGGAGCGGCTCTCCCGAGACCATTCGAGTTTGGCCAAGATCAAATCCTCCGGGGCGATCACAGGGACTGTTTGTTCTCCAACCTGGATGCGTCGCCGCCTCTCGAATTGCCGCCGGGAAAAGGGGTCCTGTCGCGCCATGATGAAATCAACCTTGAAAATGGTCTCGTTGTCGATGACATTGAACATCCCGCCGCGCGCGATGGCCTCTTGAACCGTTTCTTGGATGATATAAAAATCCTTGGCAAACAATTGATAGATGCGCACGGCATCCGACGGGGTGACTTGAATGACGATATCCATGTCATTGGTCGCCCGGATATGGCCGTAAAAATTGAGCGCCAGCGAACCGGTCAGCATGTAGGGAATGGCGGCCTGTTCCAGTCGGGTGACCACTTTCCAGAGGGTGGGAAGATCTTCAACAAAATTAACCATCGATAAGCTATATACCCCCCATCTTCCCTTTTCCAACCCCTTTTCTGCAACATTGACAAACCCTCCCCGATTCCCTTAGAGGGATGAGTTCATGTCAGTCCCAATTTCACAGATGGCCACGGTGGCCAGTTATGTCCTTGCGCAGAAGTTCAAGAGGCGAAAGCGCTATCCCTTGGTGTTGATGTTGGAGCCGCTGTTTCGCTGCAATCTTGAGTGTGCCGGTTGCGGCAAGATCCAGTTTCCGGAGGAAACCTTGAACAAGCGTCTTTCGCCCGAACAATGTTTTCGGGCGGTGGATGAATGCGGGGCCCCGATCGTGAGTATTCCCGGGGGAGAGCCGCTGATCCATCCGGAGATTGAGGAGATCGTGCAGGGGCTGATTGCGCGTAAAAAATATGTCTACCTCTGCACCAATGCCATCATGCTCAAGCGCAAGCTGCCGCTTTTCGCCCCAAGCAAATACCTCACTTTTAGTGTGCATCTGGACGGACTAAAAGAAGAGCATGATCATGCCGTCTGTCGTGAGGGGATTTATGATGTGGCCGTCGAGGCGATCCGCGAGGCTTTGAAGGACGGGCATCGGGTGACCACCAACTCCACTTTTTTCAGCACGATTGATCCGGACCGGGCGCGCGCTTTCTTTGATGAGGCGATGAAATTGGGAGTGGAGGGGATGATGATCTCCCCCGGTTACAGCTACGAGAAGGCCCCGGACCAGGAGCATTTCTTGAAACGGCAACGGGCCTATGAACTTTTTGGCAAGATGTTGCATGATTGGAAAAAGCAGGGCTGGCGTTTTAACCAGTCCCCGCTTTTTCTGGAATTCCTGCAAGGCAAGATTGACTACCAATGCACCCCCTGGGGCAATCCCACTTACAACGTCTTTGGCTGGCAGAAGCCCTGTTATTTGTTGGGCGAGGGCTATGCCAATTCCTTCCAAGAATTGATGGATACCACCGAGTGGGATAAATACGGCACCGGCCGAAATGAGAAGTGTGCCGATTGCATGGTACACTGCGGCTACGAGGCCTCCGCGGTGGATGACACCTTCAGCTCCCTCGGGGGCCTGGCCCGCACCGTCCGGGCGATGCTATAAAAATACCATCCAATCTTCCCTGCGCAAAACGGCGATTTTTAATGGTGCGCTCAAACAGTCCTCGGTCCCTCCAGGGGGTACCTAAGTAGTTACTTGATTTTAGTCTAAAATTGAATATAATAGCCTAGTATTTTAATCAAAAAAGTATGAAAAGAGCATTGGAAAATAAGCTACTTGAGTGGAGGTCGGCTCCAGGGCGTATGCCCCTGTTGCTTCGGGGGGCCCGCCAAACTGGCAAGACCTATTTGGTGCGTGAGTTTGCCAAGCAAAATTTTCCTAACCTGCTGGAAATCAATTTTGAATTGAACCCCGAATTCAAAAAGGTATTCGAGACCCTCGAACCTGATCAAATCTTGAAACAATTGAGTCTGCTCAGTCCCGTGAGGATCACCGGGGAAACACTACTCTTTTTTGATGAGATTCAGACCTGTCCTCGGGCCCTGATGGCGTTGCGTTATTTTTATGAAAAGAGGCCCGATCTCCATGTGATTGGTGCCGGATCCCTGCTTGATTTTTGTCTATCGGACAAGGAGTTGCGCGTGCCTGTGGGGAGGATTCAATATCTTTACTTGCAACCACTCTCTTTTCAGGAATTTCTATTGGCCCTGGGGGAACTTCCCTTAAAAAAATACCTGGAAGAAATATCCCTGGAAGAAAAACCATCTGAACCTGTTCATCAGAAACTCTGCAAGATCCTGAAAGACTATTTGATTACGGGAGGCATGCCGGCGGTGGTGAACCAATATCTCCAAGATCCCACTTCCAGAAATTATCAGAATCAGCAAACCCTGCTGCTGCAAACGTATCGGGATGATTTTGGGAAATACAGCTCCCAGGCCAGGCGATTTTACCTAGAAACGGTTTTTGCCTCCGCTCCCCGCATGGTGGGGCAGAGGTATAAATACTCTCATGTGGATCCGGATTGCCAATCCCGAGATCTCAAGGAGGCCCTGGCCCTGCTGGAACGAGCCGGTGTCCTTTACCGTGTTCCCGCGGTTTCCGGCCATGGGTTACCGTTTCATATCAATGACAAGAAATTCAAGATTTTGTTTTTGGATGTGGGTTTGATGCAACGGGGTTGCGGCTTAGATGCTGAAATCGTTACCGCGGATGATTTTTTAGCCATCAACCGGGGTGCCCTGGCAGAACAATTTGTGGGGCAAGAGCTGCTAGTTTCGCTTAATCCCTACGAAGACCGGCAGCTTTTTTTCTGGGCACGGGATAGCAAAAACAGTCAGGCTGAGGTGGATTATGTTGTGACCGACCGGGGAAAGATCATTCCGATTGAGGTCAAATCAGGCAAGACAGGAACCTTGCGGAGTTTGCATCTTTTTATGAAAGAATATCATGCTTCCCTTGGCCTGCGTCTGTCGGGACAACCGCTCTCTTATCACGATCAAATCCTCTCGATTCCCCTCTATGCCGTTTCCGAGATTCCCCGCTTGCTTGAGACCGTCCGGGCGATACCGTAAAATCCTAACCCAACGTCCACGCAGGTAAGAAAATAATCCTAGCATCCGGATCGTAGGAAAATTCACCTTGATAGAGGTAGATGCCGCAATGGGCGCGCGGTTCTTGCTGGAGAAATTGTTTGAGGTGTTTGACTTTTTTGGGATCGACCCGTGAGCCGTACGTGACCTCGCAGGGGAGGACGTGTGGGTTTTTTTCTATGACCAAATCGACCTCGACCTGACCGGAGGTGCGCCAAAAGAATAGCTCGCTCCTCCTGGGATCGCGGTCCAGCCAGGTTTGAAATTCCCGCAGGGCCCAATTTTCAAAGCGGTGACCGATCAATGCGGACTTTTCCAGTAAGGCCAAGTCATAGATGCCGGTCAGATAACTGATCAATCCGTTGTTGGTCAAAAAGCCTTTTGGTGATTTGACCAAGCGCTTGAGGGGGCTCCCGATGTAGGGGTAGAGTTCCCGGTAAACCAAAGTGGCCTCCAGAAAACCGCGGTATTTTTTCAGGGTATCGCGGGAGCACCCGAGGGCATCGACAATCCGTTTGTCTTCGCGCACCGATCCGGTTTGTTGCGCGACAATCTCCATCATCTTTTGATAGAGCGGCAGATCGGCAACCGTCCCGATGTCTCGTACATCTTTTTCCAAATAAGTTTGCAGGTAGTTGGCAAGGTAAGAGATCTTTTTTTCTGCTTCCTGTTCGGCATCGAACGAGAGCACTTCCGGCAACCCTCCCCAGACCAGGAGCTCGCGCAAGGATCTTTGCAGTTCCTCACGAAAAGGGGCCAGTGCCTCGATCGAGTTTTTCAATGAGGATAATCCAGAGGGATCGATCAGGTGATCAAAAATTTGAATTTTATGCGGGACAGCGGACCCCGTTTTTAAGGCGGTCGTCTCGCGTAGCGTAAATTCGCGAAGTTGATGTAATTCAATCCGCCCGGCCAAGGTTTCCGCTGAGAGCTGATGCAGGGTCAGGAAACCGGAACCGGTCAGGATAAATTTCAGCAGCGATTGATCCTTGTAGCGGTCGTAGAGGAGTTTGATCTGTTCAAACAGGGCCGGGCACTTTTGGGCCTCGTCGATGACGATCCAGAGCGGTGAGGCGCCGATTTTTTGCCGGGCGCGTTCCTCAATGAGGGCGTCCAACTGATCGGCCTCCACCCGCAGCCGCTCCGCCCGGGCGTCCATGTTGAGGAAGACCCATTTTTTTTGGGGTTGGGCAAATGGCCCTGGTTCCAAGGCCAATTGCTGGACCAGCGTGGTCTTCCCAACACGCCTCGGCCCCAATAGGGCGGTGACGTACGGTGAGTCGAGTGACTTTAAAATTTCTTTATTATTACATCTAGTTACGTACATTTATGTATTTTTACTATTTTAATAGTAATATTACAAGTAATTTTTATTATTGATGTTTATTTTTATAGAATTTGTATCGGGTGGTTTTTCCCGGGGAAGTGCCGTCGGATCTTGCCGCGCCGGCTACGATTTCGCTGCCGCCCGAGCCCGGTTGATCATGTCTTCTCGCGTTCTCAAACTGTTAGAGTGCGTTAATTTAGTGGGGGAGGATTCTTAAAGGAGCAGGAACTATTTTTAATTGTTTGACCTCTGTTGGCACTTGATTTGCCTGTACCATAAAAGCTGAACTCACGCGCCGGTAATA
>JAHFST010000018.1 GCA_023265625.1 Deltaproteobacteria bacterium
TGGATATCCGTAGGCTTAAATATATCGATACCCACGGAGGTGGTTGCTCCATAAAGAAGGTGAAATTTACTATCGGGATCCAGGAAACTCGGAATCGGAGATGTGTTATTTTCTTCAGGGACCAGGAGGGTGAGGTGTTTTTGATCTTCTGACTCATTTAACCTTGAGCAGAATAAGGCAGGGCTATCATTACCACTGGCCTTAGGACAATCCGTGTCACCCACAGTTTTAACCTCACGTTTCCATCCCCCGAACAAACTCGCTATCGTCAGTCTGCAAAAGAAGTTGCTTCCTATTTGCAAATACCCGTGCTGCCGTCACAATCAAAAGTGGCGTTGTTGCCAAAGTCGTAGATTTTAGGAAAATCGGAAAACCCGATGTCATGGGGTGTGTTGCTCTGATTCCCGATACCCCAATTGGAATTAATGGAATGAAAAACTGCGGTACTATGAAAGTCGAATAACAGGCCACCAGTATTAATATCGCCCTTATTGTTGGTTATAGTACTGTCAATGAGTGAAATGTCTCCATGGTCGATCATAAGTCCCCCCCCTGACGAAAAAGTACCCAGCCCATTGTTGAAAGCCGTTACACGATTTAAGATAGCAGAACCACTATCTTTATTATAGATCCAGATTCCTGCACCCTCATTCTCTTTAACATTGATATCAGTCATGGAGACCTGTGTAACATTTCCAACTATGATACCCGGAGAAGAAGCGCCAATTACGCTAACCGCACTCAAGATAGCGTTTGCGGCATGATGAATCTCAATATATCCGACGTGAGGATTAAGAGATAGGTTTTCTAAGGTAACGGTATTGTCATTATTGTTGCCAGTATTATTATGGAATGATACTGCGGGATTGTTTCCTAAAGCAATTGCCTCGTCTTTAGCTGTGATAGTAGTATCTCTAATGGTTAAATTAGCCTGTCCTCCTCCAACGTCCATTCTAATGTTGGCACCTAATCCAAAATCGTTCAAGATGATACAATGATCAACGATGACATCTGTTTTCCCAGTGGTATGTTCATCATTTTCGATCAGTATTCCCCCTTCATGTCCATTTATTGTCATACTGCTAATCATTAGATTTTTGTTTTCTGAGGATGTGAATACACCTTTTATAGGATCATCATATTTGTCACATACAATGGTAGTAGTCTTAGGAGTACTGTTCTGTGACTTCAAGATCAGTGACTTGCCTTTAATATCCAGGCATTCATTATAAGTCCCATCGCAAATTTCAATGACAGCCGAATCAGGGGCAGCATCGATTGCTTTCTGGATTGATTGATACTGTGAATCAGTACAACCGACAGTTACCAGTTGGCCGGCCCTGAAGTTAGGAGGGATACCTCTAGATTCTTTGTATTCTTGGCATTTGATCCATGGACTACCGTCATTGCAAGGATTCGATTCATATTGGGGAGATATTTCTCCATCTGCCCCTATACCATCCTGAGCATCCGGGTAGAGGTACCAATCCGGAAGTTGCACCGTGCTATTGCACCCTATGACACTAAAGGGAGCACCTCCGATTTTATAAAATATCTGTGCCCAATGAGGTAAATCATCCTCATTAAAATCATCTGCCCAAGGCTTGTTTCCCGCCATTTCCCAACAGGCTTCGTGACTCATCCCCTCTTCACAGAAGGTTAACCTCGACCAGGTGATGTTCGAAGTTGAATGTCGTGCCGCCTCTCTTTGCAGCAGCTTGGCTAATTGCTCCCGACGCAAGGCAACAACCTCATTCTTGGTCAGAGTAGGGAACCAACCCCCGTCCATTTTAAGATACTGGCGTGAGGCATTCCCCTTCATGATAAACACATCTTCATTGGCATATTCGGGACGATCAGGGAGTTCACGAATCAGGATAATTTCACCGGTTTGATCATTAACTTGTGCCTTGGTAACAGGGGCATTCGGATGTTTGTAGTGATCCCGGTAAATACTATCAATGATCTGCTGGGAATCTTGTCCTGCTGGAATAGCTACTGCGGTAGGATCTTCAGAACAGGTATCCACTGGCACTGAGGCCAGGTTGACAACATCTATACCTGCGCGAGTCTTAAATTCATCAGACATCGTCAACTCCTTCTGTAAGAGTTTAGATTGACCCAATGCATCATTCTTACACCCTTGTCTTCGACGGCATGAGAAAAAAGTTGCGTAGGGGAGGTATTTTTTTTGGCGTTAGGGATTTACCGGACGATCAATGTTAGACCTAATAATGTTTAATAACTGATTGACCTGGTCAAGAGGGCCCTTCTTAATTGTTTCCAAAGCCCCATTTAATTCTAAGTACTCTTTACTTCCCTGGGGGAGATGAGATGCTCTCACGAATTCTTGGATAGGGGCCATTGAGGTTCCTATCTCCTCTCTGATTTTTTCCAAACGAGTTGTTATTGAGGATAATTTCTGTGGATCGGTCACTTTGTGAATCGATTCGATGGCTTGTTCGAAGCTGCCATTAAAAATTCTGAAGACACCGTCATCAGGGATACTATTAAGGATATCGGCAAAAATGCCTAAGCTTCCCGCCAACTCTTCTTTGAGGCGGGTTTGCAATTTTGCCAAGGTAGCGATATGGGCGTTCACTTGACCTCGAAGTGCCACGGCAGCTTCGGCCTCGCGTGCGGCTTGTTGGGCCTGTTGCGCTGCCTCTTGGGCGGCTCTTTCATTGGCGATTCTCTCTCGTGTCTCTTGGGCTGCTCTGAATCCTTGGCTGAGCAGGCTTATTTGGCGACCGGCATATTCACCCCGTTGGACCTGCGCATGTAATGTTGGAATAGAGGGATTATCGAGCGTTCTTAGTTGCGCTAAAGTTTGGCTGGCCCTGGACTGTATCCCATCCAATTGGTGGGCATAATTGATGAAATCTTGCTCACTCAGCTTTAACAAGGCGGTGCTGATTGTTGGAATATCCAGGTCACCTCCTGCGTTTGGTAAGGTGAGGCCCGCTATACTCAGACGGGCATTTAAGTAGGTTTCGATCTCTGTCGCTAAGGCGGTTGCATCACTGATCTGTTTCTGCAACGCGGGATCATTAGCCCCGGGTGTCTGAGGATTGATTTCGATCCCGTCAAGTTGGTGCGGTTGTTGAGGAAACCACTGCTCATGCAATTTTTGGGTTTGTTCCAAAAGATGATTGGTTGTTGCACTGTTTGTGACATCCTTAAAGGCAGGAGCCACATCCTTCATGATGAAATGCACATAGACGAAATCGATATCAGGTTCACCGACGACGGTGCTTTCTTTGGTTAACGAAAAATCGGCAGGAACCTTTATGGAGAAGGGAACGCCCGTGTCCGAGAAAGCCGGTGAGAGTTTATTGGCCGCTTGGGGATTGGTGATCACCACGATGCCCAGGAGGTTGTCCTTCAACTCTTTTTCTTGGAGTGATTCCAAGATTGGCTTCAGTTGTTCCTTGATTTTTTTGGGATCGCTTGCGATGCCTCGGTCAAACTTTAGTGCGACGATCACCTGATGAGAGTTGGCGCTGACCTTGCTGGGGTCCGGCAGGTGGCGTTGAATGATCTCTTCTGAACCTATTTGAGGTTTGGGCGCAGGACCTTGCAATTTTGTCTCGAGAATGACCTGCAGCCCAACCAAAGGATCTTTCACTTGTTTTGCCAGGGCGAGGGCCTCTGAAGTGGTTGCATCATTGCCGCTTAGTTTCTCAATGGATTCACATGTTCTAATGGCCTGCTTCACTAACTCAAGGACATCCCGGAGAGTTTTTCCGGTTCCTTTCAAGGCATTCGGATCTTGGATCTTGCTCTCCATTTCACTGATCGAATCGACTATTTTTTCATCGAAGGGTTCTTGTAAGAGATGACAAAGTTCTTGCAGGGAGGCTTCCAGGGAATGGTACGCGGTCCGGGCCTGCGCGGCAGTATCGGGCGCGATCTCTTTCAGCGCTTTGTCAAAATCACTCAGCTTCCATGGGTAGTCGGGACTTTCCCCTAACAGGGCATAGAGCCCATGCAGGGCCCGGTCGTTTATTTTCAGTTGTTGGACGATGACTTCCGCCTGCTGTTTTAAGGAATCGATCGGCCCGGGACTTGGTTTTTCCAGCTCCGTGTGGATCTGCGCTATTTTTTCTTCGAAGTTTCGGATCAGGACATCGGACCTGGTCTTTAAGTTTTCAACCGCCTCTTCCCGATGGAGCCGGAGATGTTCCGCGCTCGAGGACTCAGTGCCTCCCCCGAAGACGTAGCGGGCCACAAACCGGGGATTCCAGAGTAAGGATGCACCGTCCCCATTGGTGGGGAGGTTGACGGCAAAATCAAAGGGGTCGAGCTCCAAGTCTAAGGAATCGATCGGACGGTAACGGATGTTGCCAGCCCCCAAGGTGACATCGACATCGGTGCGTGGCGCGTCGTCTCCCAGATTGGTGCCGCGAATCCCAACTCCGGTATTCCATCCGATCCCGGTGCTGCGGTCTTGTGTGGTCCATTCCCCCTGGTAACCGACGGTCACTCCCCCCGAATGATACCCTTCCTGCGGTGGGACCCAAAAGGGGGAGACCCTAAGACCATGGCGTGTGACACCGGTACTCCACATCATGGTGGCATCCAAGGTTACGGCATGGCGGTTGTGCGATGAGGCTGGGGTAAAGCTGTCCGATGCCTCGGGAACGGTCGGAATAGATGGCGCAGAAGGTTCCGTTGGTGAGGATGGAGAGGCAGGCGCGGTAGCGGGGGAGTTGAGACAACGCTTCAACTCCCTCATATCTTTTGTTTTGGAACAATCTTTTTTAGCCGTTGAACTGGTTGGTTGCGATACAGAGGGGGTGACATAGATTTCAGGCCCTTTGGCAACTATAATGGACTGAGCTTTTCCACCCTGGAAGGTGTAACCGCCCCCCATCGAGAACTCTGGCCCAGCTTGCGTATTTGAGGTCCCGGAATGAATTTTATTCAAATACCTTTGGATCTCCATTGGGTTGGCGGGCCGCACCGTGTCGTGGTCATCGACCAAGTAAATATTTCCGGAGGCATCCGGGGTGGGCAGCCGGAGTCCATTTTGGTCCATGCCGGTACCATGATGGAGGATATCCATGGATGTGTCCCCTGGACGAAGCTCAAAGGTCATCCGGTCATCGTCGCATTGCACGGAAATTTTTCCGTCAGACGTAATCTGTTCCTGGCCGCACTCCAGGTTGTTCGTTAAGAAGGTGATTCCGCTCATAAGGGTACGCCCGTCATTTGGCATATTATCGGTTCCACTAAGGAATAAGTTGCTAGCAACCTTTTAATCGATTTGCCGATAAGTAGGTATGAGGGAATATTGTTAATGCAGAATGGGGATAAGCAACCATGAAAAACAATCAGTTGGTAGCATTTGTTATGTTCTTTTTGTTGACCGCCAGCGCGGGGAGTGTCTGGGCCGATCCTTGTTATGTAACCGATTATGAGGACCATCCGGAACATTCACCGAACTCTTCCCAGAAGCATTATACCTTTCGTGACCTGATCAGTATTGTCAGCAATGCCGGAGTGATTGACTCTGGAACGGCGGAGGTTCCCTCCTGGGCCAAGCCATTTGCATCCTTCTGTGAGGATGGTGCGACACCTCAGGGGGGGAAGATCCGTCGTATTATTTTCAAGCCTACCGATGATGGGCAACCTGGTGCTATTGAATTAAAAGATTTTCTCCCAGGTTTGACCGTTTATAAAAATGAACAACTGATCGTGGAGGTGCCATCTGGTTACTCGGTGTTCCTAAAGCCTGCTGACAGTTTTCCATCGGGCAAGTGCGGTCTGATGATCGGGACTGATATTAGTTATCAACCGAACGACATAGATCCGCAGACTTTTTTGGCTGACGCGACTTCGAATAGTACGGTGATCAAGGGTAGTCTGATTGTTCATAGTTTCCCCAGCGATGGTATTTGTGTTGCCGCCAAATGGGTTCAGTTGAACGGTACCCAGTCTTATTTGAATCAAGGAAACGGTATCTCTGTCTCTAGCGATGGAAACCTTTTAAAAGGGGTTGCTAGTCTCCTGAACCAGGGGAAAGGGATCTTGATCCTATCCAAACAGAATAGCATCACCCAGTCAGAGGTAGCATTTAATCAGGGAGTGGGGATTTCGTTGGAGCCTAATGCGGAGCAGGATTTAATCTCCCAGACGGTTGTCCATGACAACAAAGGTGGAAAAGGGGGGGCGGGGATTGTCTTGGTGCAGTACGCCAACATCATGATGCAACCGCCTCAGGTGGAATTAACAACGACCCAGACAGGGGTGGTTCATGTTGTCGCCAAGGCTAAACCTGGAGTGAAGGATCCTGGAGCGACGGAACCTGAAAAAAAATACGGTCCCCCAATCAAATCAGTGGAGGTATATCTGGCCACTTCAAATGATTTGGCTGAAGGGAAGCCGACCCAGGGTCGGTTTTTTCTCAAGACCATTCAAATGAAAGCCGGTCAGGGATCAGAAGACATTTCGGACGAGACAATCAAACAGGTGACTGGGAAAAACTCGGTAGATCACAAAGATACCTTTTTCACCTTTACGGCTCAGGATGAGTCTAAAAACAGCTCTGGTTATAGTACAGCCGTGGCTTATCCCGAACCGTCTTTTGTGTTTTTTACGCCGATACTTTTCAACTGGGATGTTGTGGTCAATGTGATTAAGGCACTAGATCCCGATGGAGATGGCGTCTTGAATATTAGCCTGGCGGGCAAACCTAAGGATAATTGCCCGAATGATAAAAACCCAGATCAAGCCGATCACGACAATGATGGAGATGGTGATGTATGCGATAAAACTCCTTGCCCTAATGATGCCCAAGAAAACGAACAAGAATTAAAAGATGGGGTTTGTAAGGCGATAGGTCCCCTATGTTCCGATGGTCAGGTCAAGGTAGGAGACCAATGTGTTGCGGATCAAGACAAGGACGGGGTGGCGGATACGGCTGATAACTGTCCGGCTGTGGCTAATGCGGATCAAAAGGATTCTGATGGCGATAAGATGGGTGATGATTGTGATGCTTGCCCTGAAGATATTGGACAGGGGAACTCTTGCGGGGGGTGTGGAGTTTTGGCCCACCAACCCAATGACCCTTGTACGAACGGTGATGGGGCGTGTGCGGGTAGTGGCTTTTACCAATGTAATCCCGATAAAAAGTCGGTGAGTTGCAACGCCAAGGTACAACCGGATTTGACTAAGATTGCCGACGATGGCAACTCTTGCACTGAGGATGTGTGTGATGGGGGTAAGGAGATTCATCCACTCTGGGGAGACAATACGTCCTGCAATGATGCGGATGCGTGCAATGGAATGGAGTTTTGCCAGTCAGGAAAATGTGTGTCGGGCCCGGCGCTTTCTTGTGATGACGGCAATGCCTGCACCACCGACTCTTGTGATCCTAAGGGTGGGTGCCAGCATCTGGCCATTCCGAATTGTTGCCAGCAAAACGCGGATTGTAACGACAATAACTTCTGCACCACGGATAGTTGCGATGCGGGCAGCGGCAAGTGTTCCAATGTGACGATCACCTATGTCGATGCGCCACCGTCGCTCTGTCAACAGTGGGTTTGTCAGGATGGGAACAAGACGGCGGTACCCGCCAATGAGGGGGGCGCCTGTGACGATGGTAATGCCTGTAGCATGGCCGATAAGTGTTCCGGCGGCCAATGTTTGGGGAATGTTGCGCTCAGTTGTGACGACGGCAATGTTTGCACTACGGATTCATGCGACCCCAATGGTGGGTGTCAACATACAGCCATACCAAATTGTTGCCAGCAAAACGCGGATTGTAACGACAATAACCTCTGCACCACAGATAGTTGTGATGCGGGCAGCGGCCAGTGTTCCAATGTGACGGTCACCTACGTCGATGTGCCACCGTCGCTCTGTCAACAGTGGGTCTGTCAGGATGGGAACAAGACGGCCGTGCCTGCCAATGATGATGTTGCCTGTGACGACGGCAATGCCTGTACCGCGGATTCCTGCGGTCCAGGGGGTTGTCAACACGAGGCCATCGCTAATTGTTGTGCCAAGGACTCCGATTGTAGCGATAACAATGCTTGCACGACCGACACTTGTAATGTTGCTACCGGCGCATGTCTCAATGCACCCATCACTTATGACCAAGAAGCACCACCCTCCGCCTGTCAACAATGGGTTTGTCAAGAGGGCGCTAAGGTAGCAGTCCCTGCCAATGAAGGGATGAGTTGTGATGATGGTGATCTTTGCTCGTCCAATGATCAATGTGTCCATGGTGACTGCAAGGGAATTGTGGTTGATGCCGATGGTAATGGGGTAGGGGATACCTGTCAGACGACGACCTGCGCTGTCGGCCAACATGTGGAATCCGGCCAATGTGTTACCGATGTCCCCAACGTGGCGGTATGTACTGCCAATCAGATTGTCTCAGGCGATCTCTGTATTACCTGCGGGACCGATGAAGAGGTGGTCAATAATCAGTGTGTTAAAAAAGCATCACATCCCGTTGACGTGTCCGCTAACACCGATACGGATGAAGATGGGGCGGTGGATAGTGTAGATAATTGCCCGACCGTGGCCAATCCCGAGCAGACGGATAGCAATGGCGACAAGGTAGGGGATGCTTGTCCGGCGAGTTCAGGTTCAACGGGCGCACCTCCTCCAACGTCAGGAGCCGATGCGGAGACTCCGGCTAATCCGGATCAAACGCCAACCTCGGACAATACGCCAAATACCGATATTCAAGACGCCGTCATTGAAACCGCTGGAGGTGGGGGCTGTAGCTTGATTTCTCCGGAAGGATCGAGCGCCTCGGTGCCGCTGTTCTTTTTGGCGGGGGCGCCGTTCCTGCTGATGGTTGGGGTGCGCCTGTTTCAATCCAGGGCGATCACAAGGATCGCCCCTACAGCCTAATGTGTCCTTGACAAAGGGTCGGCAACTCTGTTTTTATCCGCCTCCTTATTCTCCTCATTTGCGGTAGAGAAAATTCGCTGCGCAAATTTTCGGGGACGTAGCTCAGCTGGGAGAGCGCTTGCATGGCATGCAAGAGGTCACCGGTTCGATCCCGGTCGTCTCCACATTTTGGCCCCTGGGGCGGTCTCCGCGAGGAGGCGCCAGGGGAAATGGTAGGCAAGTGGGCAACCTTGAGCCCTTCGGCACAAGGTAAACCACGCGGTACTATCCATTTTTTGCCCGCCAGCTGGAAGTTCGAGCCGATCTTTTTCAGGGGGCCGGATGAGATGCTCCTTGAAATTCTCTCCAGAAGGCTTGAATATTACGATCAAGCTGATCAACAAAATGCATGCGTTCACTGGGACCGAACACGCTTAATTTTGCCGCAAGAAAATCAACGAAGGCACCCAAGGCGGAATCTTCAAGGCCTTGTGGTATTCTGCCAGCCTCCCCAAGCTGATCGATTCTGTGGTAAAGGACGCCGCGCTCACCGGTGCTGACCGTTCCAGACCCCTGACTGGCAAGAGGAACCGATACCGGTAACTTTTCTTTCACCACAATTCGGTCCATCCACCAAGCGTGGGTTTGAGTCGGCATTTCGGTCAGCATGTGCCTTAACCTTGGAGGAATAGTGGCCTCCTCAACTTCAAAATCGCGCAAAGCAACCTGCTTTCTTGGATAGGCAGCCATCCCCCGGGCGCGTGTGTGATCATCAATCAACAATTCGTTACGCACCAGATGAACTTCGGCATCCCCAAATCCCTCCGCCGTCAACATGGATTGAAAGGCCCAGGGATTGATAATCTCAAGAATCTCGAAAATGCCACCGGCCTGATGAACCCCATGGATCAAGGCCATCAGAGCAGCTGTGCCTAATCCCTGACGTTGTCCAGGGCCTCCCAAAATGCCGATGAAGGGCAAGCCAAAATTGTTTTCACGCTGACCATAAAAAAGATAGCCAATCGGGCGATGCCCCAAGCGAAGACTGCGAAAGTGTGCCGCAGAACCGAACCCGAGTCTCTCCAAGGTCTCCCTGGATGAGCTTTGATGGGAACGAATGCCGTTTCCCCAGATGAGGGGCTCTGAGCGGTTTAACCCCAACACTTCTTCCCCCTTGCGTGCGAGAGGGATGCTGGATGCCGTCCATGGTTGTGCGGCAACGACCTCCCATCCGTGACGAGTCGTGTGGACGATGGGTTGATCAAGCCAGGTAATTGGTATGCTTGCCATGATAGCTTTTCGGTCGGGAGAGGTTTTTGTTGCTTCAAAAAAATAACTCCTCTTCTCGGGGTGAGGCACGCATCAAAGAAATCAGGGACGGGATAGACTGCTGGGTAATGGGCTATCGTTTCTTGCTTTTCTTAAAGACAGTCCTCTTTGCTTGGCAAAAAGAGTCCTTCGTCGAAGTGGTTTCAATGGGACAATGCCGAGGTGATATTTGAGCTCTCGGAGGGGGTGGTACACTTGGAGTGAAATCGATTACCTTTCGGCTGGTGAGAATCCGATACGTTTTTTGGATGGCGGTGGTGGTGGGGTCATTAGTTTCCGAATGACGTCGAAGACATTCTTAAAATTGGCATCGTACTTCTTTTCTAATTCCTGAAGTTTTCTCGCCAAATCCCTGTGGCTTGCCAAAATTTCCCGGATGCGGATAAAGGCGCGCACCACCTGGACACTAGCCTGGACCGCGACAGGGCTATTGAGAACGCTGGCCAGCATCACCGTTCCATGCTCGGTAAAGGCATAGGGCAAGTTCGGAGAAAACTTGAGACGGGTAAGGTGGTCGCAATTCGCGACCACCTCGGTCTTTTCGTCTTCAGTCAACTGGAGCATAAAGTCGCTTGGGTCTTCGGCAGGTACCCAGGGACGAGTTGCTGAATTAGAAAAAAATAGTTTAGACCGGGTCCGCCAACCCCTCGGCCAGGAGCTGGGCATTGAGAACTCTGGTCATTGAGAAACAAGCAACTAAAACCCATTGATTGCCGATAACTAATAAAGGTAAGGGAACTTTATGGGTATCGACAAAATTCAACTCTCGATGGCGGGGCCTTCCAACCGCCTGGCCCCTAAGGTTGGCGCTGGGGCGGGGGGCTCGCCGACCGAGGTGTTTCGGAAGAGCTTTGGGGAGCCTATCCCTAAGTTGGTGGATATCTCCAATAGCCCCTTTCTTCAGGCGTTGTTCTCACAACAGGGTGTTTTGGGGAGGATTCGGCGCAAATTGGTTTTGTTGTCCGGTAAAAAAGGACGCTTTGTCCCGGCCAAGGGGACGGTGGCCAGTGCCCTCTCTGCGTCGGAGGAGACCCAAGGGGAGGACCTGGTCTTTGTCGGGGTCGAGTTTTTGGCCGAAAATCATACTAAGGAAGATCTTCTGGCTGGGATCTTGGCCCACGAATGGGGGCATCTGGTGTCCGAGTTCCCCCATGGGATGGACCCTGACCAGTTGACCTGGGAAGAGATCTTCACCCTCCGGAAGGAGGAGGAGGCCGCGGCCGATGGTTATGCCGGTAAGATGCTGTATCGCATGAATAACAACCCCGAGGCCCTGATCCAGTTCTTCCTGGACCCCAAGAACCAAAAAGAGAGTACCAAATATCACCCCGCCCCCACCCGAGTGGCCATCATCCGGGCCGGTTACCAGGGGGCCAAACAACTCACCCACCAAGCCCGCCGCCTCATCCACCCCGGGGCCGTCTACCACAATCCGATCACATCCCAGCTTATCGCTGTCATTTAATTCAGGGGGAGATACCACTCTCCCCCCGAACCCCCCATCTGGTAGTCCCTGACTCATCGTTCGCTCCGCTTAACCGGCCGGAGCAAGTCCGATCCGGTTAATGCTCGCTCTCTATCAATCATGACTTTAGTGCCAATTTTTTATTTAACTATATGTAATTATTTGTCTTTTTTGGTACTCCGTCTTCATCTCAAAAAACTGGTGTTTACGAAGCAACCTTTCTGCCGATGGGTCGATACTTCTAAGGTAGGGCTTAGGGGGAGGGATTTTTATGATGAAGGAACTCTTTTTAACGATTGCCGCTGGAGGGGGGATTGGAGTCATTGTCATCACCCTGATGACCCTCCTAGGGGCCGACTTTTTGGCGCCGCAACAACGCGGGATCTTCCTGATTGGGAGTATGCTTTTTGCCTTGACCTTTCGCTTGCTACTTTTGATCCGCGAAGAGAACGACTGACATAGTAAGCCCCGCGTCCTTTTCCTTTTTTTTCAAGACCCTTCAGTAAAGACAAATCCTGCAATCCTTGTTGGCGACTGATGGCATTGTGGACGCATGTTAGGTAGTCGCGCAGCCGGAATCTTTTTTCGGTGCTTGCCAGTTCCCGCAACAGGGCGAGTCGGCTGGTTTGATCATAGAGATGGAGACGTCTGGTGTTTACCCTTTCCTTGAGCAACGGCGGATCGCCCGCCAAGAAACCCCATTTTTTGAAAGGCCACAGTGGATGTTGCAGGACCTCCTCCAATTTATGACTCCCTAGGGGATAGAGCTGTTGGTAAAAAAGCTGAGTGGGTACGGGTCGGGTCGATGCCTGCAGGTAGCGAAACAGATCCTGATTTTCTTCCGGGGCATCCATCCCGATGACGAAGGTGCCCAGGACGGCGGCGATCGGGAGTGCCTCTGCATCCTGCAGGGAGTGCTTGAACGAGATAGGTTCTAGCGCAATTAAGCGACGTGTAAAAAGATCGACCAAGATGGCCAGAAGACGGGGATCATGCCGGGATTGCAGCAGGGCTAGGGTGTAGAGCTCTTCCTCCGTCATGGGTGGATAAGGCCAGGGGGATTTTTCCCCGCGGCAGAAGGCCCCGCGCTGGGACAATTCTTCGTAGAGGCGCGCCGCATGGGCATCGCTGAGAGGCAGTTGGTGTCTCATGCGGACAACCCCAATTCACCGCAGAGGTCGTCAAAAAGGTCGGCGGCCTTTTGCGCCCCGGGAATTTTTTTCTCGAGTAATTCTTGCAGACGCTTGTCGATCACCTTGAGACTGGGCGATGTGCGCAACAGGGTACGAATATGGGGAATGTCCTTCTCGCGTCCGGCGAAGCATTTCATTAAGACCAATTCTTCTTTGCCCAGGGCTCGGACATCGAGATGTTTACCTTGATAGATGGCCACCAGGCGATCGCCATAGTCTCGAGGTAGGACAAAGAGAAACGGGGAGAAGTGGTCATTCAACCAATTGGCCGCAATGCCAAGCTCAAGGCCGACCGCGGCGACCTCTTTGTGAAAGGTTGCGAGTTCGACGGTAGAGCGGTCAGGAACGGCATCGATATCCTCGGTGGCGATGGGAATATCATAGGCATAAGCCATCGCCGCCCCGCCTCCAATAATCACCCGGATGGCAGACGGGATGCGCTGGTCCAATAACTTTAGGGCACTAACCATTAATTTTTTATTCATAAAGTATTGTTTACTATAGCACTTTTTATATTAATGACAAGTTTAATTTAATTGTCATTAGTTGGAATGAGAGAAAAGTTTCTTTATTAAAAAAAATATTTAAAAACTCCGCAACTTTTTTATCGCATTGGTCGAAAGTGATCACATAAATTTTTTATGGCCTCATTCACTATTACTGCGCAGATGGTAACACTGGCCAACACGATTGGCCTTCAGGGGATTCAAGCAGGGAAGACGCTTGGGACCTTGCGGGAACCATTGCGTCAGTGGTCTGAAGGCCTTTCGTTTAGTCATAGGGCCGATCAGATGCTGTGGCAGCAACTCAACGATTTCGTCGACGGTAATCCTTGCTCGCGAGCCGATGCGAGCAAACTCCTCAAAAACTTGGCGGGTTTGGATCGAGGTCAAGGTTTTCGCGTCAAGCCCATCCGTCGTATTTTTGTTCCCAACCGGGGCGAACCGGTCATGAGGCTCATTACGGCGGCTCGTACCCTGGGTGCCGAGCGCGGCGAAAAGGTCGAGGTCGTGGTCATGTATCTGGAGCAAGATAAAAATGCCCCATGGGTCAAGGAAGCCGATATCGCCATCCCGATTCCGCCGAAACGGCAAAAATTAGTTCCCGTCCTCGATGACGATGGAAATCCGGTCATGGTGGAGGATAAGGAAACCAAAGAGCTTAAACCGAAAATGAAGCGGTTGATCCCGTACCTCGACCTCGAGCTCATTCTTCAAGTGATAAAAGAGACAGATGCTGATTCCGTGTGGCCGGGTTGGGGATTTATGTCGGAAAAAGAAGAACTCTCGGCGGGGGTGACTGACCTTGGCAAAACTTTTATTGGTCCGAGTCAAGAGGCGATGCGGGCCGTCGGAGACAAGATTGGTTTCAAGCGATTGGCTGATCCGGAGAATCGCACTTGGAGCGGCGGGGCCGTGGCCACAGTGGAAGAGGCCCAGGCGGTTTGCGCCCGGTTGGGGTATCCTTGTGTGATCAAGGCGACGGCCGGCGGCGGTGGGCGCGGTATTAAGTTTGTCAACAACGATGCGGAAGTTGTGGAAAAATTTCCAGTTGCGCAGCGCGAGGCCGGACGGGCCTTTGGAGATGCCACCCTGTTTGTGGAGCGGGCGGTACTCGGGGCGCGTCACATCGAGATCCAAATGATTGCCGATCAATACGGCCATGTGGTGGCCGTGGGGGCGAGAGATTGTTCCGTGCAGCGCAACAATCAGAAATTGGTTGAAGAAGCCCCACCTCCGGGGATTAGCGAAAGACAGTTAAAGAAGATGTACCGTTTGGCGGAAAAGATTGTGCGGGAGGCGGGTTACGTCGGGGTGGGAACCGTGGAAGGGCTCTTCAAGGATGGCGAGTTTCAGCCCATGGAACTCAATGCCCGTCTTCAAGTGGAGCACACCGTGACCGAGGTGGTGACGGGTACGGACCTCGTCCAAGAGATGATTTGCGTTGCGGAAGGTCATCCTCTCTCCTTTCTGGAAACGCCGGCGGTTCACGGACATGCCATCGAGGTGCGCGTCAATTTTGAGGATCCTGATAAGGATTTTGCCCCTACCGCAGGTCGCCTCCACGTTTTTCGTCCTCCCACCGGACCGGGGATTCGTTTTGATTCAGGAGTACGCGAGGGGGACGAGATTGGTTCAGACTTTGATCCCATGGGGGCAAAATTGATTGCCTGGGGGAGGACTCGTTCCGAGTCGATTGCCCGAACACGGGGGGCGATCGGGGACTTTGACGTCGATGGGGTCGCCACGAGCGTTGGTTTGGCCGGTGAGGTTGTGGCCCATCCTGATTTTGTGCAAGGAGGCATTTCGACTCAGTGGTTTCCAGCCTATATGAGAAAGCGCAAGGCCTGGGAAGTCAAACCCTACAATCTAGAGGGCTTGATGATTGCGGCGGTGTTGGCGTATCGGGGAGAGGCGGAGAGTTATCAGGCCGCCGTCCTGGGTGATTTGAAGAAAGGGCTTCTGCCATCCCTCCCGCCCCGCCCGGAAAATAATTTTCTCCTCTCGCTCTACGAACGTGAATATTCCTTGTCGGTGAGACAGGTTCGGCTCGGTAATTATGTTGTGTCTGTTGGAGGACGGGACTTCGAGGTTCAGGTGGAAGAGCGGGGCCGGAGCGAGTACCGCATGGTGGTGGATGGAAGACCGCTGAAGGTGATTGGCTCTGAGCAGGAGGGGACCTTCGGCCTCACCCTGGAAGAGGGCGTGGCCATTGCCGTCAAACGGCCCCCGGTCGGTGCCATCAAGTCTCCATCCAATGGTTCCATCCCCAAGATCCTGGTGAAACTGGGGCAAAAAGTGGCGGTCGGAGATGACATTGTTCTTTTTGAACAGATGAAGGGCGAAACGCCGTTGAAGGCCGAGGTCGCCGGTGAGGTGGAGGAAATTTTTATCCGGGAAGGGGATGCGGTCGAGAAGGGCAAGCTCCTGGTTCGCATTAACACCGATCTGGGGGAGAAGAAGCCGCCTGAGGCACCTGCATTAGTCTTTCGACCGCGCCATCAAGGGATCTTCTTTGACCTGACGAGGATTCGAAGGGAAGTTGATCAAAGGGTGGTGCAAGCCGCGTTGCATGCCATCGCGCCTTCTTGCCAACAACATTATTCGGATGGAATCCAGCTCCTGGAACAGGCCCTGTTGGGTTTTGATTCCCTGGGTCTCTTTACCCAGATGGTTAACCAGCTGGGTGTGACGGTGGGAGAATTAAGTCCCTTTTTGGACAGGATGCTCCAAGTATTTTCCATGGGAGAGGGGCTTTCCGGGGATCAGTTTAGTGAGACGGCTGCTTCGCTCTTGGAATCTTTCATTGATGTGGAGCTGCTTTTTCAGAAGGGATTGCGTCCCTCGCTCAGGGAAAAATCGGTGGCCGACCTATTGGATCAATTCCTCAAGACACGCCAGTCCCCCTCGAAGGAGTTTGAAGAGCTGTTGCTACGGGCCTTGCGGCATTATGGGGTGACCAGCCTGCAATCGTCGGTGGCCTTGGATCGGGCCTTACTCCGTATTGTCATTGCGAGGGAGGAACGCGATTTAAGACAGCGGTTGATTATTAAGTTTCTTGATTGGTTGGCCGAGGTGGGAAAGAAGCGTGAGGGGACCTTAAATGGGAGACTCATGAGTGTCCTCGAGAGGTATGAACTTCCGGATCGAGAGGTCTATCCCGTGATTCATGCCGCTCAAGGCGTGCTATTTACCCTCCAGCAAGGCAAGATTAGTCGCAATAACCGAGCGGAGGCAAACAGGCGGGTGGATGATTTGATCACGCAGGCCTTGTCCGAACCCGAGGGATCGGAGTCAAGGCGCGAAGCCATTCGAAGCATTGCCGCCCTGCCGGCCGTAACGGCCAATCCGCTCCTTACCCACTTTGGCGGGGCTGATCAACCGCGTGCAGAGCTTGCCGCGTCGGCCCTCTTGGTGCGTTTTTATGGGAGTCCGCATCCAAGACGACGTCATCAAATCGTTGACCACAAGTTAGTGTCAGATGTCCAGGGTCCAGTATCGGTGGGTCGATTTCGTGACGGGAAATCCAAGGTATTGCGAGGTACGGTGCGAATCATTGGTGGCGCACAGCCCTTATCCGGTAAGGACATTACCAATCTTGTCAGGAGGGGATTGAACCACCTGGAAGGACTGACCCAGACCAGGGGCAGGACGGCTTCGGATTCTGCCGAACCAATCATGGATTGTACCTTGGAGGTGGCCCTCCCTGCCTTAGATGGGTCATTTGATAAATCTGAACCGAACAATCTGGCTGGGTTGATTGCAGCGTTGCCTGATGTGATTGGGTATGTGTCTCCTTCGCTCTCGATCAAGAGAATCATCTTCGCCGTGATGGGAGTCAGCGGCGGGGAAGAGGTGGCCTACCTCATTTTTGAACGTTCCAACGAGACACCGTCTCGTTTTGTCGAGGATCCGCTCCGTCGTTTTCTCCATCCCTATCGAGCGGAAGAGATTGAGCTTTGGCGGCTGGCGAGACATTGGGACGTTGCGAAGATTGATACCGCGTGGGCCTGGAATCACCTCTTTATCGCCACTGAAAAGGGGGATGATCCAGGTAAGCCTGGTGACGGCAAGAAGAAGGACCCTGATCGACGCCTCTTTGCCTATTCCGTAGTGCCTCATCTCTCGTCACCGGCAAGGGATAGTCAAGGTAATCTCTTTTTTTCCGAGATTGATGTGGCCATGGGGCAGGCCATCCACGCGATTTACGATGCCTTGCAAAATGATGAGCGGGCCAAAGGGGCGGCTTCCCATCGGATCAACCTTATCATTAGGCCCGAGATGACCGCGTCGGTGCAGGACCTCCAGGGGGCGGTGAATCGGCTCTATCCACGGATACGAGGGCGGGCGATTGGTGAGACCTCCATTCGGTTGCATCGGTGGCGTCCGTCGGAGGATCAACCTTATCGAGATGTTGTGATTCGTGCGCGGCGTGTGGGGGATTCGGGTCAGGTGCAGTTAGAAGTAATTGAACCCGCCCCGCCACCAAGTGGCTATATCACCCCCATGACCGCTCATCAACGACGCGTGCTCCGGAATCATCGTTCGGGTTACCTTGATCCTTACGAGTATCGGGACATGCTGGTGGCGGCCGGTCCATACGGCGAGGCAACCTTCCAGGAGTTTGATATTTCCCATGAAAAGGTGGTGGTGGATGGGTTGGGGCGTGACAACATCCAGTATGAACTTGATCAGAGAGTGGATCGTCCCGCGGGGCAAAACAGTGCCAAGGTGGTGTTCGGTCTGCTCAGGCGTCCCACTAAAAATCACCCCGAGGGGATTGAGGTGATGCAGATTATCAATGATCCCTCCATCGGGCTTTGTCCTCTGGAGGGACCGGAGTGTGCCCGCATCATGGCGGCGATCAATTATGCGGAGCGCCAAGGTCTGGAGGTCGATTGGTTGACCACCTCCAGCGGGGCCGGTATCTCCATGACGAAGGGGACGGAGAACCTTGATTGGACGGCCCGGGTGATGCGGCGTATCGGCGAGTTTGTCCGGCGCGGGGGACGGATCAATGTGATCGCCCAAAAGACCAATATCGGGGCGCAGTCCTACTGGATGGCCAATGCGACGATGATGTTGGACAGCGGAGGGGTCTTGATCTCCACCCCGGATTCTTTTACGGCCCTGACGGGCAATGAGGCCCAAAAGATTTCGGGTTCCGTTCCTGCTGAAGACAATGTCGGACTAGCCGGCGCGGAGCGGATTACCGGTCCCAATGGCGAGACGCAGTTTTTGGTTGGTTCGATTGTCGAGGCGACAGAGTTGCTTTGGAGGCGTCATGATTTGTTGGCACGGCCTAGCGGCGAGGTCTTGGCCTCGATCCGGCAGAGTGGTGACCCGAAGGATCGTGACATTACGGCCTTTGTCTATGGGGAGAAGCCGGATAAGAGTCCGTTAACCTTGGCCGATGTCTTTGCAGACAAGGATCGAAAGACCGCCTACCCGGTCGAGGCCCTGATGAGCGCGGTGCATGATCAGGATGGGCCGGTTTTTGAGCGTTGGTCTTCGTGGAGTCGAGACGGTTCGGATTTGGTCAAGGTGCACGAGACCAGGATCGGTGGCATACCCAGTATGCTGATCGGTGTTGAGGCCCGTCCGATGCCGAGGGAAGGCGAGATCCCCCCGGGATATCCTGCGCAGTGGTCCGGATCGACGCTCTTTCCCGAAGGTTCAAAGAAGATGGCGCGGGCGATCAATGCAGCCAGCGGCAACATGGATCTTGTCATCCTGGCCAACCTCTCCGGTTTTGATGGAAGTCCGGAGTCTCTGGCCAAATGCCAGCTCGAATGGGGCACGGCGATTGAAGAGGCGGTGCGGACATTCCAAGGGAAGCTCGTCTTTGTGGTGGTGACTCGCTATCATGGCGGCGCCTATGTTGTCTTCTCCCGTGTGCTCAATCACCGCATGACTGTGGCGGCCGTGGAGGGCGCCTTCGCCTCCGTGATTGGGGGGGCCATTGCGGTCAAGGTGGTCTTTAAGGGCGAGGTCAAAAAAGAGGTGAGTCGTCTCTTGAGGGAAGATGCTACGGTAAGAATGGAATTGAGTGCGGCTCGTAGTGAAGAAGAGCGGGTGGAGATTGAAAAAAGGGTTCGGGCCGAGGTAGAGCGAAAATTACGCAACAAATATGACGGATTTCACACCGTAGAACGGGCACGGGATGTTGGTTCCGTCGAGGTCATTGTTCCTGCCAAGGGGCTGCGCCCTTGGATCATCGAAGAACTTCGTTCGGGACGCGAGGCGTATCGCGCGGAGCTCACTGCTGAGTTAGAGTGTGCCCGTCAAATCGTGGCGGCGGTCCGTGGGGCAACTATTTCTGGGGGACTTGCGTTGTTGGAGGGTGCCTTGGGTGCCTCCCACTTAGGACGACATCTCCATCGATTTGTTGACCCATTAGAACAAGGCACGGCATTAACGGCAGCGCCGGTACCTGCGATAAGAGCGACAGGCTCTCCTGCTGTCGATTTACGAGTGGAGTCTGGAGCATCAAGCTTAACAGATGATCAGCAGCAATTTGCCGCCACCTTAGGTCAAGATTTGCGTGTGAAAATGATAGGCGACAGAACGGTACTTTCCTATAGCTCCGTAGAGACGACAATGGATGTGGCGCAGGCGCTTGCCAAGCAGGGTTGGAACCCTGGCAGTGTCGTGGTCGCCGAGACCCAAACGAAGGGGCGCGGGCGTCCGGGAAAATCTTGGTTTTCCAGCGCGGGACAAGTGCTCTGCCTCTCCCTCGACCTCCCAACTACTTTGCCCGCTGACCAGCACTACAAGCTTGGCTTTGCGGCGGCCTTGGCCGTGGCCAATGTGGTTGACGAGTTGGGATCGGATGTTGCCCAAATCAAGTGGCCCAACGACGTTTACCTGAAGGGAAAGAAACTGGCGGGCCTCCTCGTGGAAACGGTTGGCGACGGGAGGGTTGTCTTGGGTCTGGGACTTAACACCAATGCCGAGCGTTTTGAGGGAGAGCTCGCTGATACGGCCGTTTCGTTACGGATGACGACAAGGACCAGTTGGCCGCATGAGGAGATTTTGAAAAAATTATTCCCAAAAATTGCAGAGGTTTTGGCACAGCTGGAGCAGGGCGATTGGATGGATGTCTTGCAGGGAGTGAGGAGTCGTTTTTACCTGCGGGATACTCGTGTCCAAGTGACGCATGGGGATGATATCGTCCAAGGGGTGGTGAGGGACATGACAGGGGAGGGGCTTCTGGTGCTTCAGACAGACGATGGTGATTTACGCAGATTTGCCAGTGGCGAGGTGACCGTTGTTAGGAAACTCTGAGATCCTTCATGTTGAGACAGTCGATTCTACCAATTCTCTTGTAAAGAAATTAATCCAAGAAAATTCCCAGCGTGCCCGGGACGGGCTAGTGGTTGTTGCCGATGCTCAGACGGCCGGTCGCGGACGTTTGACTGGCCGGACCTGGATCTCCCCGCCAAAAGCGGGGCTGCTCTGTTCCATCGCCATTCCAACCCATCGTTATCCGTGCCCGGGTACCCAGCCCCTGCCCTTGGTGGTGGGAATCATCCTGGCCAGGACGATAGAATCTCTCTGCACGAAACAAAATCTTTCCGTCCAGGTGGAGCTAAAATGGCCCAACGATCTCTACGTTCAAGGACGTAAATTAAGCGGGATTCTGATTGAAACGGAGGGGGATTATTCGATCATTGGGATCGGCATCAACCTCAACACCGAAGAATTCCCGCCGGAATTGCGTCACAAGGCGACGTCCCTGAAGATCTTGACGGGTCGCGATTGGGATAGCTCCCAGGTGTTGGCGGAACTCTTGCGCATGATGGATGAGACGCTGCATCACTGGCAGCAAACCTCTGGCCCCGCATGGGACTCCTTGCTGGGCGAGTATCGGCGGCGCGATTTTCTAAAAGGAAAGAAGCTCTCCCTGCTGGTGGGGAGTCAAGCAACGCAAAAGCCTGTTTCCGTCATGGCCCAAGGGATCGCTGACGATGGGGCCTTGATGGTTTGCGACCCGGAGGGGGTTAGCTCGAAGATTTATTCAGGAGAAATTTCTTTGGATTAAACCGGTTCCAGTCGAATCGGCACCATCTGGCGGAGCCGCGTAAAATCATGGTCCGAGGTGAGCAGGGATAAATTATGATCCAACGCCGTTTTAATGATCAACCAATCGCCCAATTTTACCAATTGAATGCCCTTACGGCGCGCGGCATGTAACAGGTAAATGAGTTTATCAAATCCGGCATGCAGAAATTCCCTTCGCTCCAGTTTTTCAAGGTCCTGCTGGATCTTTTTTCTCTGTAAGTCGTCAAAAACACCGCGCAAGACTTCGAAGTAGATGATGGAGTTGATGCATATTTCCGATGTCCAATGGTTTCGGATTTGTTCTAAGCGGCGTACGGCGGCGGTGCGGTTGCCTTTAAGCAGGTCAATCCAGACGCAACTGTCGACTAAAATCATGGCTAACGATACCGTTTGTAGGAGTATCCCCTGCTAAACCGGACCTTCCCGGCCAAAGAGAAGAGCGAGGAGAGGGCCTCGGAGGAGGCTGATAGGCGTCCCAGGGCGAAATCGACGACTTCTTTGGTTGTTTTAAGTCCCGTAATTTGCTTGGCTTTGATGACCTTGGCGGGATCTATCTCAATGTTGGTTCGGTGTAATCTCATACACATTATCGTAGCAAAATGTGTATCAATGTCAATGGAACATATGCCCGCTCAATGGTTACTCAAACCCCAACGCAAAAAGCATGGCAGCGAGCACATGATTCATCTTGTTTGGGGAAATCGATCCAAGAAAACGGTGCAAATTTGATTTTGAGATGGTTACCAAGTGATGGAGGTTGATGGCGGAAGTTTCTTTGAGACCTTCATCGATCCCCACCAAAACCTCACTCGGAACACTGCGAATGGTGCGGGTGATCGGTACTACGGTGACGGTGTCCAGGTAGGGGATGATCTCCTGACGGGTGAGAATGAGCACCGGCCGAGTCTTATCCGGATGCTTAAATTCAAAGGTCCAGATTTCACCGCGGTTCACGGAGGAAACTCCTGCGCCGCGAGCAAGGGGCCAAACTCATCCTGTGTCACCGGGTATTTCCGATAACCATCGATTTCTCGTTGGATTTCTTTCCGCTCTTTTTGATGTTTCAGCCAGTCTCGAATGGCCTGTCGGATCGCCTCAGAACGACCCTTGAGCGACATGGCTTTGATGCCTCGATCCAACTCTCTTAGCAAGGGTTCTTCGATGGTGATTGATAATGTTTTCATGTTATTTTTATATTATAATAATATTATAATAATATTTAGTCAAGATAATTCACCGGGAGTTTCTTCGCTCACACCCGCTCAATGATCGTCGCCACCGCCATCCCCAATCCGATGCAGAGCGTGATCAAGGCGCGCTTCTTGTCGCGGCGTTCCAGCTCGTCGAGGACGGTGCCGAGCAAAATGGCCCCGGTGGCCCCGAGGGGGTGACCCAAGGCGATGGCGCCGCCGTTGACGTTGAGTTTGTCCCAGGTGGCGCCTTCGTCTTTAAATTCCCGGAGCCAGGCCATCGGGACCGGGGCGAAGGCCTCGTTGACTTCGTAGAGGTCGATGTCTTTCAGGTGGAGATCGGCCTTTTGCAGGACCTTGCGGGTGACCGGGATGACGCCCAACAACATGATGATCGGATCACTCCCCACGATAGCCGTCGCAATAATCCGGGCCCGGGGTTTTAAGTTATGCTTTTTGCAGGCGTCCTTGGAGGCCAGCAGCACGGCGGCCGATCCGTCGACAATTCCGGAAGAATTACCCGCATGAATGACCCCATTTTCCTTAAAGGGAGGCTTTAAGGTTGCGAGGGATTCTGCCGTGGTGGAAGGGCGCATATGTTCGTCTCGGGCAAAGAGGAAGGGTTGGCCATTCTCGCCTTTGACTTGGATGGGCAGGATGCTGCGATCGAAGCGGCCTTCCGCCCAGGAGATCCCGGCACGGCGTTGGCTCTCGGCGGAAAATTCGTCGAGTTGCCGACGGGTGAAATCATACTTTTCCGCGATCATCTCTGCGGAGACCCCTTGGGAGACCATATTAGGATAACGATCGTAGAGGGCCGAGCCCGCGATCTTGAATTCGATCGACATGGGGACCCGGGTCATGTGTTCGGTGCCCCCGGCAATGACCAGGTCTTGCGCCCCCGCCATGATGGCATGAGCGGCCATATTGACGGCGGTGAGTGCAGATCCGCAGAAGCGATTCAGGCTCACCCCCGGGACTTCAATCGGAAACCCGGCCGCCAACACCGCCTGACGGGTAATGATGTTGTCTTGTTCCTCGCGTTGGCTGACACAGCCAAAGATGACGTCGTCGACTAATTTAGGATCAATCTTGTTCCGTTGCACAATGGCTTGCAGTGGAAAGGCCGCGAGGTCCACGGGATGGGTCCAACTCAGGCTGCCTTTTCGCTTGGCCCGCGGGGTGCGCACTGTATCAATGATGTATGAACCGTTCATGTTGTCTCCTTCATTAAATGTGGGATGTACTTAAATACCAGTGGTTGTCTGGGGTCAATCTGATTTTTTTCATCATTTGCATGTAGGGGCGTCCCGGTGGGACGCCCCCTTCGGATGATGCCGAGGTCCTGGGCGACCCACCGGGTCGCCCCCACATATCCACTTTGTCCACAGAAACTGTGGATAATTCTGTGAATTACTGGGGTGATATTTTAGGAAGATTTAATAAAATTAATAAGTTGTGGTCGCATGCCTTATTTTTAGGCAGTAATTTTGACTACTTATCCACAGTTGTGAAAAACCTGTGAATATATATGGTCACCTATGGTCGTATTCGATTTTTAACCGATAGCAGTGGTGGAAAACAACGGGGTCGGGGGAGATTTAACCATCCGCGCCGCCAAGAGGCGTTCGATGCGTTGCACGGTCTCGTCGCTCTTATTATCCGGGGAAATTAGCTCGTAGTAGGTCTTGCGCTTTTTATCCCAGCCCTCCGTGTCGACCTTGAGAAATCCCAGGCTCAGGTAAGACTGGAGGGCGTTTTGCAGGTTGAACTTGAAATTGGCCTCGGGCAGTTTGATCTCCTCGCGGAGCAGCAGGATTTCGCCTTTGTGGGTGAGGTATTTGAGCAATTCACGTTGTTCCCAGCGACTGTTTCCCAACAGCGGTAGGGTGCGCCAGACTAACCAATAACTCTCGAAGAAATTTTGCAACAGGCTGGCGAAGGTCTTGAGTGGTCCGGAGCGCAAGATTTTTACCTCGGTATCCGAGACTTGGATCGCCTGTTTTTGTTGCAAATAGTTGAGCAGCTTTTCCAAATGTTCCGGCAGCGATTGGCGTGTGCTGAAGGTGAATTCATAACAAAACAATTGTTGCAGGAAGCGATAATCTTCCGCCAGTTGATGACGGGGGATGACGTCGGTGGGAATCGAATTACAAATACGACAGAGCACCGCCAAGGAGACAAAGAAGTGGATCGAGATGTTTTTATAATAGTCCAGTTGTCCCCGCTTGGGTTCCAAGATATGATATAAAATCTCGCCTTCGTCTTCGTATTCTTCCAAAAATCCCTGGGTCTTGAATTGGCGCAACGATTCATGGAAGGCGGAGACCTCGAATTTTTTCAAGGGTTCGGAGAGGGGGCACTCTTTGAAGCGGAGATAGTCCAAGTAAGTCTGCACCTTCAATGAGAGTTCCTGACGCGAGATCATCTTGCGCGGGTGACTTAGCAGGGCCATGGAGGTCAAGGAAATGGGCGTCACCAAGGAGGATTTGTTGATCCCGTAAGTGAGCTGATGGGCGAGCTCTTCCACCTTCACGCGCTTTTCCTCGGCCTTGGTGCCTTTCAGGCAATCCTGTAAGGACAGGGGTTCGCCAAACCGGATGTACACCTTGCCCTGGCGTTTCTTGAGGTATTTGCTGATCCGTAAAATATCCCAGATCGATTCTTCTTTTTTGACCGATCCCGATTGCTCCGCCAGGTAGGTTTTTTCTTCCAGGACCGATTCATAAGTAAAAGAGGTGGGGACAAACAAGACATCTTCCGAAACCCCTTGATAAAAAGCATCGACAATCGAAGAGAGGATGCCCATGCGCGGGGGCAGGAGCTTGCCGGTGCGGGTTCGCGTGCCTTCGATGAAGAATTCCATCGGGTTATTGCGGCGCAAATGTTCTTGGATGTAAAATCGAATGCAGGCGGCGTAGAGTTTATTCCCCTCAAAAGAACGTCGAATAAAAAAGCATCCGGATTTGCGGGCAAACGGGCCGAAGGGCCAAAACGAGAGGTTGAGCCCCCCCACGATATGCGGCATCGGGATGCGATGATAATAGGTCACATACGAGAGCAGCATGTAATCCATGTGGCTGCGATGGTTGGGGACAAACACGATAGGCTTCTTGCCAAACAGCGGTTGGAGCCGGTCCAGGGCCTCGGTATCGACCACGATGCCTTCATAGATGGTATTCAAGGCCCAGGTGATGAGGAAGTCCCAAAAGGGAAAGGCCAGGTAGTTCATGTCGGCCGCAATCTCATCAAAGTAGCGACGGGCATTCTCTTCCACCTGGGCCACGGCAAAACCGGTCTCGCGGGCGTAGGCCGTGATAAACTCCTGAAAACGGGTGTTGGCCCACAGGGAATGGAGGGTCTCCCCTTTACCTGCCGGGATATGGCTCGGAAGGTCGCGTGTCTTGCTCCGGATATAATTGACGAGGGCGGTCAGGAGGCTTTGGCCGAAAGTTTTGATCCTTTGGTAGAGGGATTCAAAGAATTCGGTCAGGTGGTGGTAATCCATTGGCAACAGCTTAATCGAAAGGAGGTGGTTTCGCAAGGCCGTATCAGGATTCGTATCAGGATTCGTTTTAGAGAGAAAAGTGATCGGACATTTTGCGCACAAGGTCGAGGGCGCGATGGTGGTAGGTATGGTTGGCCAATACCCTGGCTTGGCCTTTTTGAATGACCTCGCGTCTCTCCGATTCGTGGGTCAGGTAGTAGTCGACCAATTGATCGGCTTCCTCGATGGAGTGGTAGGTGACAATCTCTCCAGGACGAAAGGAGTCGTCAATTTCTTCACGATGATCCGTCAGTGGGAAGCCGCCGCATACTAAAGTCATCAGGGGTCGGTCATGCACGGCCCCGTAATATTGCCATTTGGTTAAACAAAACAAAATTTTTGCGGCCCTGAGAAACTCCGGGAGTTCTGTGTCAAATGGCAGTCTGGGGTAGTGACTTTGATAATTTCCCAACCATATTGACCAATCAGGCCCACCGTACACCCGAATGCCCTTCTTCTTGAAATGCCATAGGCTTGTTATCAGTTGATAATAAGAGTAACGATAATCGATGGCGATGGGAAGTTTGGCAATGCCGGTGAGTTGATGAATGTTCTTTTCCAATCGAGCGCGTTCCCGGTGGTACTCGACAGGCGCTATATGGAATGTGGTATAAAAATTGAAAAAGGCGGAGCCTATTTTTTCCAGAATCTGTGGTTGAGTGGGCGGGACATCATAACCTGAATTTTTCATGGCCACCATGACCTCAAACAGTTTTTGTCCGTCCAAATTAGCATAATAGGCTGCCACCGCTTGAGCACTTTGAAAAGAAATGGCCGCATGGCCGCTCGCGGGAGGGGGAGTGCCAACGAATGCCAGATCCGTTTGATAGTGGGTGAGCTTATCTTGATTCATCTGGCGGGAGATTAAGTCCCTTTCGGCCGCCATGGGCAAATGGGCGGTGGGTAAACTTAGTTTGTGGAAAAAAGACATGTCCTGTCTATCTGTGACAAAAAAGCAGGTACCATTGGGTTGATAACCACTCAGCCATTTTTTTCTGAGGAATAAATTTCCGGACGCTGCGGGACTATCCAAATACCAACTGGCATGAGGTATCTGACTTGCTTCCAAAAGGTTTTTAAACTCTATCCCGGCTTCGTCGCTCCAGTTGTTGTGAAACGAAATAAAATCGTAATAGTTTCGACCTAAAGTGAAATCCGGTTTGAGACCCAATATTTTGTCTCGTGCGTCTTGAGGTTTGTGATAGGTGTTAATCTCAACATGATGGACCTCGTGTTTTAAATCGGCAAGGGCCTTGCCTAGCAGATCAATCCAAGGGTCATGAGATAAAATGGCAATGCGCAGGCTCTTCATATTGGTAATAATCGATTGCCATTGCATTATTGTCTAAAGTAGGTTTCTTGACAAGCGATGTCTGATTCTACCCCAATGATTCGAAAGCTCCCCGAAGACCTGATCTGCAAGATCGCGGCGGGGGAGGTGATTGAACGCCCGGCCTCGGTGGTGAAGGAATTGGTGGAGAATGCCATTGATGCCGGCGCGCGAGAGATCCAGATCGAGATCGAGGACGGGGGGCGTCAAGGGATTTGCGTGGTGGATGATGGTTGTGGGATGAGCCCGGAGGGGGCGCGGTTGGCCCTAGAGCGTCATGCGACCAGCAAACTTCCCACCGACGAAGACCTGTTTCGGATCTGCACCCTCGGGTTTCGTGGCGAGGCGTTGCCGTCGATTGCGGCGGTTTCGTGGCTAACCCTGGAAAGTAGGGGCAGGATATATCCTGCCCCTACCGGAATATCGGAGGGTATCCGTATCGAGATCGAAGGGGGCAAGATCGTCAAACAAGGCCCTTCGGCCCTTCCCGTTGGGACACGGATTTCGGTCCGCAATCTCTTTTTCAACACCCCGGCGCGGCTGAAATTCATGAAGGGGCGGGAGACGGAGTTTTCGCACATCTCTCACTGGGTCGAGACGATTGCGCTGGCCTATCCTCAGATTGGTTTCACGCTAACGCATCAAGGAAAACGGGAACTTTTTTCACCGCCGCGCGCGAATATCACGGAACGAGTCAGGGATCTGCTCGGCGTTGATTTGGCGGGGGCGATGATTTCCTTCCAGGGAGGGCGGGGCGGCTTGGAGTTGTTTGGTGTGTGCTCCCGTCATGATATTACGAGCGGTACTAGTCGCAGCCTGTATCTTTTTGTGAATGGCCGCGCCGTGCGTGACCGTTTGCTCCAACACGCGGTGATTGCGGCCTACGAAAATTTGTTGATGAAGGGGCGCTACCCTTGGGTGGTGCTCTATCTGCAGGTTCCCCCTGATTTTGTGGATGTGAATGTGCACCCGACCAAAAATGAGGTGAGGTTTGCGCAATCGCAGGGGGTGCATGAGTTGGTGAGGGAGACGATTCGCGGCATTTTGCAAGAAAGGGCGCATGTAGGGGCGCCGCTTGCTGCGCCCCTGCAGAATACCGTTGTGGGTAGGGGCGACCCGGTGGGTCGCCCTTCGGGTGATGCCGAAGTTCTGGGCGACCCACCGGGTCGCCCCTACAGTGACCTATCGGGTGGGGGCGTATGGCCATACGCCCCTACGGAATACCAGGAATCGTTTAAATCTTTTACCAGTTCTATTCGCGTGATCGGCCAGGTCCACCAGACCTATCTGGTCTGCGAAAACGACGACAAGCTCATCCTGATCGATCAACACGCCGCCCATGAGCGGATCGGTTTTGAAAAACTAAAACGCCAATTCGAGGCGGAAGGGATTGCACGCCAAAGATTACTCATCCCGGAAAATTTTGACCTAACCCCATCCGACGCGGAGATTTTAAAAAAATACCTCCCCGACCTGGAGCAATTCGGTCTCGAGGTGGAATTTTTTGGCGGGCATACCTTTATCTTGCGGACCGTCCCGGTGCTGTTGTCAGACGCCTCGTGCGTGGCGCTGATTCAGGATCTGATTCAGGAGATCCAGGCCTTTGAAAAATTGACGCCGATCGAAGAGCGCGTGCATGAAATCCTGGAACGCATGGCCTGTCACGCCCAGGTGCGGGCGGGGGATCGTTTGACCCCGCTCGAGATCGAGGCGTTGTTGGCGGAGATGGAGCAAACTCGTTTTGCCTATAGCTGTCCCCATGGCCGACCGGCCTTGTTGCAAATCCCGTTTGGGGAGATTGAAAAATGGTTTCGTAGGAAAATTTGAAACCGAAAATTCACATTATCTGCGGCCCCACGGCCGTTGGCAAAACTGATCAGGCCTTGGCGTGGGCCCAGCAGCATGATGCGGAAATCATCAGCGCCGATTCCGGGCAGATCTATCGGGGCCTGAATATTGGCACGGCCAAGCCAACCCTGGAAGAGCGGCAGGGGGTTCCCGTTCATCTGATGGATATCATCGATCCCAATGAGCGGTTCAGCGCGGCCCAGTTTGTGGAGCGGGCGGCCGTGTGTATCGAAGAAATTCAGGCGCGAGGAAAAAAAGTGGTGGTGTGCGGCGGCACCGGTCTTTATATCCGCGCGTTGTTGGGAGGGTTGTTTGCGGGGCCGAGCGCGGATGAGGCCTTGCGCCAGCAACTGGAGCTTCGCGCCGCGTCGGAAGGATGGCCTGCCTTGCATGCGGCGTTGCAACAGGTTGATCCGGTTGCGGCCGCGGCCATTCCCGAAAATAATCGATACCGCTTGATCCGCGCGCTAGAGGTTTATCATCTCACCGGTCGTCCCATCTCGGCATTTTGGCAGGAACACCAGTTTCAGGAACAGCCGTATGATGATGAGTATCAATGGATGGAACTGCCTCGCGATCAGCTGTACCGCAGGATTGAAGCGCGGGTCGATGGGATGATCGCTCGTGGGTTGATCGATGAGGTGAAAGATTTACTCAAGCAATGGGGCGCCGAAGCCCCTGGTTTGCAGATTATTGGTTATAAGGAAATGGTGGCGTACCTGAAAGGCGACATTCACCTCGATGAGGCCATCCGGCTCATCAAACAACACACACGCAACTATGCCAAGCGACAGCTGACTTGGTTTAAAAAATATCTTATTAAGGAGCGGAAAGGTTAATGCCGTGACACTTGGCCACATTGGTGGCGATGGCATTGGCCGCCTCCGTCATGGTTTCTATCTTTGTTTTTTGCCGAAATTGCATGATCTCGTCCTGGGTGATCCCCATTTTTTGATAGAGCTCGGCGGCCTCCGGACTCGTTTCGCTGAGCATGCTGCAGCCCAACTCCGACATGGCCTTGATGTATTGTTCCTTGGAAATACTGGGTCCGCAACTTGTCAAAGAAATCGACAACAGGACTGCGAGTACAAACGTTAACGAATGTCGAATACGCATCGTTCCTCCTCAGTTTGGTTGTGTCACCTACCAAACATTTTGTGATTAGGCAACTTGCTTTTCCTTGACAATCGGTCGTGACTTGTTGAATATTCACGCGCCTTTACAAATTTACAAAAAAATTATCCATGTCATCGACGATACCAGAGAGTGAACGATTAAAGCCGGTGGAAAATCCCGCGAACCTCTGGACGCGCCGGGAATTTTTTGGTTTTGCCGGCTGGGCCGCGTTTCTCAGCGGTATCGGGCTTGGGTTGCTTGGCTTTCTACGTTTCATGTTTCCTCGGGTTCTCTTTGAACCCTCTCCCTTTTTTCAGGCCGGTAAACCGGATGAGTATGTCGATGGAGAGGTGAGTGAGAAATATAAGGAGAGCCAGCGGGTCTGGATCTTGCGGCAGGGGGCAAAGATTATTGCCATTCAAGCGATCTGCACCCATCTGGGTTGCACCCCGCGTTGGCTCTCCCTGGAGGTCAAGTTCAAATGTCCTTGCCACGGGAGCGGTTTCACGAAGGAGGGTGTCAATTTTGAAGGCCCGGCCCCTCGACCCCTGGAGCGTCTTAAAATCACATTGAATGATGAGGGAATGTTGCTGATTGATAAGAGTAAGAAATTTCTTTGGGAAAAGGGACAGTGGGACGATCCGGAATCGTTTGTGACGGTGTAGGGGCGATCCTTGTGATCGCCCGGTCCGGGACAAGGGGCGAATACAAGATTCGCCCCTACGAGGAAAATTATGAATTTAATTAAAATTAAAGCGCAATACGAAGAAGTCAGAAAGCAGATCGTTGATTCCTACGTTTGGAAATCGATCTTTCGGCATGGTTATAAGGATATCCCCCGAAACCGCGTCTTGATGACCGCTTCCAATGTCTTTCTCCATCTCCATCCTTCTAAGATGCGGCGTCATGGGATCAAAGTTTCTTATACCTGGTGTGCCGGTGGATTGACCTTTCTGTTCTTTTTGATCCTGACGGTGACCGGCGTGATCTTGATGTTTTATTATCGCCCCGTTGGAGAATATGCCTACGTCGATATGAAGTACCTCCAGTTTGACGTCCCGTTTGGGATGATTATGCGAAACATGCATCGCTGGTCGGCCCACATCATGGTTATCTTGGTCATGTTGCACATGTTCCGGGTTTTCTTAACCGGTTCTTACAAACCGCCGCGTGAGTTTAATTGGGTCATTGGGGTCATTCTCCTCGTCCTGACCTTCTTGCTCAGTTTTACGGGTTATTTGCTCCCGTGGGATCAGTTGGCGATCTGGGCGGTGACGGTCGGAACCAACATGGCCCGGGCCACCCCCTTGATGGGCAATGAGGGACCGCTTGCCGAGCAGATGCGGCAGCTGACCGGTTTGATCACCCCGCGGTACGATGCGCGTTCTCTCTTGACGGCTGGTACCATCGTCGGCGCACCGACTTTGTTACGATTTTATGTGTTACATTGTATCTTTATCCCCATCGCCACGGCGGTGCTGATCATCGTGCATTTTTGGCGGGTGCGTAAGGATGGGGGAATTTCGGGACCGTTATAATTATGGCCGAACCACACAAAAAAGCAGAAAAAATAGTTCCAGCCTCCTCGCTGACCCCCGACAAGATTCATACGTGGCCGTTTTTGGTGCGTAATGAATTTATCATGGGTGTGGTGACGCTGATCGCGGTCACCGTTTGGTCCATCCTGATTGACGCCCCGTTGGAATCGCCGGCGAATCCCGCCAGGACTCCGAATCCTTCCAAGGCGCCTTGGTACTTCCTGGGTCTGCAAGAAATGTTGGTTTATTTTGATCCCTGGATGGCCGGGGTGGTGCTCCCGAGCTTGATTATCGTGGGTCTCATGATGATCCCCTATGTGGATCTTAATCCCAAAGGTTCGGGTTATTACACCTTTCGCGAGCGTAAATTTGCGGTCTCCGTTTTTTGTTTCGGTTTTTTAATCCTCTGGATCTTCCTGATCTTTGTCGGTGTTTTTCTGCGCGGACCGGGTTGGAACTTTTTTGCCCCATGGCAGGAATGGGATCCGCACAAGGTGGTCGCTTTGACCAATGTGGATCTCAATATGTTCCTCGCCCAGCATTTGGGGATCGATATGTTGCGCGATACGGTCGTGCAGGCCGTCTTTGGCACGGCCTTGATCGGGGCGTATTATTCGCTCATTGGTGTTTTTTGGAAATGGAAGTCCAAGACGATCGAGGCCTTGCAAGAGTTGGGTGTGATTCGTTACGGCATTGTCGCCTTTTTGTTTCTTACCATGATGGCCCTGCCCATTAAGATGGTGCTGCGCTGGACCTTAAATATTAAATACATCGTCAAGTTTCCCTGGATTGGACTCAATATATAATGGCTGAAAAAGAAACAGATCCGTTGGAGGGCACGTCCTATTCTAAGATCCTCTTCATTGTTGGGTCTCTTTTTGCGCTCGTGTCTCTTTGGGCCTTTGTCGACGAGTTTATTGTGCGCCGGTCTTGGATCGGATTTCAATTCAAGTTTAACAGCATGGAGACGCAAAAACTGGATGAGGAGTACAAGCAGGCCAAGACGCAGATTGATGCCAACCAACTAAAAGATGTCCGACTCCACATCGAGCAGGCGGAGGCCAAGCTGGAGAGCCCCGAGGTCAAGACGTTGCGCAACGAAGTCGCCAAGCGGAATATTGTCCTCGTGGATGCGAAGCAACACTTCGGTTTTGCCAAGGCGGATCAGGACGAGGTGTTTTACGAGTGGAAGCATCATCAGCTTGAAGGCGGGGATTTTGCGCATTACAAGGAAAAGTATCTTGAACTGGATGATAAGCTGAAAGAGTTGAAGCAGGGCGTTGAAAAAGCCGAGGTCTCTGCGAATGAGATCCAGGATCAAATTAATCAGTCTGAAGACGAGAAGAAGAAGTGGCAGGGTGAGGAAAAAAAGCTATTGGCGCCCCTGGCGGTGTTGGAACGAAAGATGAAAGGGGTTGCCGAGCGGCCCATTGAAATCAAGCAAGTGGTCATCGACGATTTGGGGAAGGGTGGCCCTGCGGTCAAGTGGGGCACGGTAGATCGTTGCGAGTCTTGCCATATGGCCGCCGATCGGGCGGGCTTTGAGGATTTTTCCCAACCCTTTAAAACGCATCCGCATCGCGATGAAATCTTTAAAGATCACCCCGTGGAAAAGTACGGTTGCACCACATGCCATGGCGGCGATGGTCGCGCCACGCAGATCAAGGGAGAAATTTTCGGCGAGCAGGATTTTGTCCATGGGATGGATCACCATTCTAGCAGCCCGCTGTTGCGGGGGGATGCGGTGCAATCCTCTTGTACCAAGTGTCATTTAGAACAGTTTCATTTGCCGAATGCCCCGACGGTTGAGTTGGGGAAGAAGTTATTCATGAGCCGTGGTTGCATTGGTTGCCATGTCATCAAAGGATACGAAGACTACCCCAAGGCGGGTCCGGCATTGACCAAGGTGGCCGGCAAGGTGGATCCTGAATGGCTCTACGCCTGGATCAAGGATCCTACCCATTACTTGCCGGAGGCCAAGATGCCGACGATCCCCTTGGATATTGAGTCGGCGGGTCAGACCGAAAAAGTCATGTCTTACATCCTGCAAAACTCGCAGCCCCTGACCTTCAAGTTTGGTTCCTTCCCCGGTGGCAATGCCGTGGCCGGAAAAGAGACCTTTGAACGGGTCGGTTGTATCGGGTGTCATACCATGGGCGGGAAGGGCACCGGGTTGGCGGTGGCGTTGGATCGAATCAATGAAAAGACCGGCGCCGATTGGATTTATAATTGGATTCAGGATCCCAAGGCGATCAGTCCTGAGGCGCGCATGCCTTCGCTCCGGCTCAGCCCGGAAGAGGCGGCCAATATTACGGCTTACCTGATCCAACAAGGGGGCGGTAAAGCCGCGACAGATGAGGCCTTGCGGGCCAAGCTTGCCGATCCGGAAAACGCCAAGGAGGGTTTTCTGATTATTTCCCAGTTCGGTTGCTACGGGTGTCATACGATCAAGGGATTTGAGTCGATGGGTCGTCTCTCGGTGGATCTGAGCACCTTTGGCAAGAAGGACATCCATGAGCTTGATTTTGGTGATACGCATATCCCAGAGACTTGGGATGATTGGACCCACGGTAAGTTGAAGAATCCTCGGGTCTACCTGAATGAAAAGACGTCCTCCAAAATGCCCAACTTCCGTCTCAAGGACGAGCAGATCAACGCCCTGACCCTGTTCCTCAAGGGCATGAAGGGTGAAGAGGTGCCGGATCGTTTTGTCGAGACCCATGTGCGCGACCGCCAGAAGGAAATCGATCAAGGCCGTCGCTTGGTGGAGCGTTCCAATTGCAAGGGTTGTCACTTGATTGAAGGGGAAGGGCGTTTGGTCGAGCAGGTGATTGGCCCGGAAAAGTCACCGCCCAATCTGATGGGAATCGGTGCCCGGGTGAGTCCTGACTTTATGTTCCGGTTCTTAAAAGATCCGGGGAGCATGAAGGTTCGGCATTGGCTGGATATTCGGATGCCCACCTTCGGGTTTAACGACCAACAGATTAACGCGATCATGGCTTACTTTTCCGCGTTGGACCATGTGCCTCCGACCTTTACCTCCGTGCCGGATAAGAAACCTGATGCTGAGTCGTTGGCCGCGGGTGCCTCTTTGGCCTCTTCCGATTATTTTAGTTGTTTCTCCTGTCACTTCCAAGGGGCGCAAACCCCGGCCAGTCCGCCCAGCCAATGGGCGCCGGACTTGGCCCAGGCCAGAAACCGCATCCGTTATGATTTCATTCCCAAATGGGTTCAGGACCCGCAGAAGTTCACCCCCGGAGTGGGTATGCCCGGTTTTCTCCCGAATGATGAATCCGCTCCTAAGGATGTGTTGGGCGGGGATCACCTGAAACAGGCGGATGCGATTCGGGATTATATCTTTAATCTTGGTCAATAAATTTCATTTTATTTTTATCGGATTGTTTTTTGCCGCACCATTGTATGCCGGCGGTACCATCCAAGGCATCGTGACCCTTCGTGGTAATCCACCCCCGGCGCAAAGGCGGGCGATTGTTTCCGAGCATGTGGTGTGCGGCACCCGCCATACGGATGATGATCTGAAGGTGGATAATGGCCACATCGAGAACGTCGTGGTCTATCTGGAAGGTCCGATGACTCAGGGAAAGGCCTTGAATCTTAATGAGCCAAAGGTCGTCGAACAAAAAGGCTGCCAGTTTGTCCCACACTTAACCCTCTTGCCTGCGGGTGCCCCCCTGTTGATCAAAAACAGCGATGGTATCCTGCACAACTTTCGGACCTTGAGTCGTGCGAATCCGCCGCAAAATCTTTCTCAAATGGCCGGGGGTCCTCCCCTGAGGCTTATCTTGGAGCGGCCTGAAGTGATTGAGCTGGCCTGTGATTTACATCGTTGGATGCAGGCCTGGGTGGTGGTGATGGGGAATGCCTACTATGCCCTTAGCGATGCGGCGGGTCATTACCAACTGACGGATGTGCCTGCGGGAGATTATCGATTGGTGAGTTGGCAGGAGCGTCTGGGGCGCATGGATAAGCGAGTGGTGGTTCACGAAGGAGAGGTTGCGAACCAGAATTTTATCTTTGTGATGAAGCCATAAAGAACGCCTATCTGATGCTGCCAGAAATCATGGGCCGATGTTGTGGAGGATCCCTCAGTAGGCATCAGCGAGCATCCGCCGCCGCCTTCCGTACCGACCTTCGGCCCCACCACGACAATTGCATCCGCGGGCATGCCCAGGGCCAAGGTTTGCGCGCTTGCCGCGTCAGAGGTCTGTTGCAGGACTTCCGCCAAGGTCTCATTGGTTGCAGTGGATGAGGTGCTTGAGGTCTTTGTGGCCTCCACAACCGTGTTGGAGAGGCTCAAGGCCTTGAGTTTTTCACCCTTCTTGGTGACGATCTTGCCCTTATCCGCATTTTTTTCCTTAGGTTCCTGTTGGGAAGGTGCTTCGGGTTTGGTTGGAATGGCTTCCGGTTGGGTGCCTGGCTCGGGACTATTGGGAGCGGGTCCTGTTTGATCGGTGCCCGCCGCGGGTTTCTGTTCCGGAGCCGCCGGTTTTTCCTCACCCACATATCCAACGGTGTAACACTTGCTGGTGCCACCGGCGGTGCACGGAACTGAACAGTTGAAGACATTCGTGGCGCACTTATTCGGTGTTTCTTCTTTGCTCTCAACAGGTTTTTCTTGGATGTGTTTTTCAGGTTCAACCGGTTTCTTTGTTTCAACGATGTCGCCAGGTTTTGGTTCCTCGGGTTTGGTGTCATCCATCTTCTCCACCGGTGCCGTGGGATTGGCTGGTTCACTGGGCTTTTGCTCTGTGACATCCTCCGGGGATTTTGGTTGATCATTCGCCGGTGTTAGCGGAGTTGCCGCTACTGGCGTTGCGGTGACCGGTGTGTCGCTTGGCTTCTCAGGGATGGGAAGAGGTCTCTCTTGAGGCGTTTCCTTGACGGGTTTTTGCAGCTTGATGGTGCCATCCGCCTCCATCTCAATCTCACCGGTCTTTTCGTTCATGACTTTCTGCGAAACCGTTTTCTTGACCTCGGGGGTAAATACCTGGTTGCGTTCCCAGACCTTGCCCATGATTGCGCCGTTTCGAGGCAAGGACACCGGCATGACCGGGATATTATCGTCGCCTTTCAAGAATTCCCCAAACGCCTTGTTGGTCAGCTCACTCAGAGATTTCATGTTGGCCTGACTGTGATCATGCTCGATGTCATGATTGGTGATTTCGCGAACCGTCTTATTCTTCAGGGCGGCGCGGAATTCCTGCTCGTTGAGTTTGCAAGGGGCGTCGAGCGTGATTTCCTCTCCCATCCTGGGACCCGCGGTGATAAAGGCCCGGGTCGAGCCTTCTTGGCAGGCCAGGTTCATGATCCCGGTGTTTTCCACGCCCCCCGTATCGCTGCCCTTATTGGTTTTAGCTTCCACCTGCGGCGCCGCCGGATCACAACCGCACTTGGGCAGGTCAAAATTGTAGTAAGACGATTGGATATGGCACATGCGGGTTTTTTCATCACAGGCGACCGTGGGGTTCTGCCCCTTGTCATCCTTGAATTCGGCGCGTTCCGACAAGTCTTTGACCTGTTCGTTGGTCAGGCAGCTCATGCAGTTGAGACTCCAAGGATTCCCGGTGGCGCACTTATCGTTAAAAGCAGCAAACTGCGGTACTGGACAGGCACAGCTGGGGAGACTGACCGTATCGGCCACCTGATCTTCCTTCTTCATGATGAACTGGGTGCCGGTGGCATCCTGTTGCACCATGATGCTGATCTTTTTCTCCTGCAGGAGATTGGCATATCGTCCCACATAGTTGGTCATGTCGGAGACCTGTTGCGGTGCGGCGCACGAGAAACAATTCGCCATGCCCATGCTCTTGGCGCAGGTGTCGGTGCTGAAGAACATCGAGGACATTTCGTTGGGTGCTGCAGGCGCGGCGGGTTTTTCCGGAGTGGCGGGGACTTCATAGGGCTCGTCCGGTAGTTCTTTCGGAGCTATTTTCTTGCAATCCTGACTGCAGAGGTTGTCCGGCTTGCCATTTTCGTCACCCGCGTCACAGTCTTCTCCAGCGTCAATTTGTTTGTTGCCGCAAGTGACACTCGGCTTGCAAGTGAGTTGGATGGGGGAGCAAAGGCTGAGCAGGCCGTCCTTGGTTCCTTTGTCCGGGTCCTGGCTGCCGTTCTTGCTGACAAAGGGTTTGAATTCGGTCTCAGGGGGTGTGCAATTGACCGTGAACAAGGCGTACCCACCCGACAATTTTTTGCAATTGCCGGTGGCCAGGCAGGCCTCATCGCCCACTCCGGAGATCTTGACGGTGGTTAGTCCATTGGCCTCCAGATCCGATTGGCTGGCCTCCGCCAGGGTGCAGGTCGCCTCTGTCAAACACTGGCTGTTACAGCCATCGCCGCTGATGGTATTGCCATCATCGCATTCCTCTTGAGCGACATTTTTCAGGCCATCGCCACAGATGGGCTTTTTACAAGCATTTGTGCAATGATCGAGTTCCCCATTGAGTCCCTTGTTGAGGTTACTTCCTTCGTCGCATTCTTCATCAGAGCGATTCTTTTCCCCGTCACCGCAGATCGGTTTTTTACAAGCTTGTGTGCAGGTATCGCTGCCATTATTTTTACCGTCATCGCATTCTTCATCTTTATCCGCATTCCCATCGCCGCAGGTGGCCGGACCTTGCACGGTCAATTTGCCCGTGCAAATAGCCTCCTTGGTCCCGGGCGCCCCTTGGAATTTACCCTCGACGGTCACTTCCCCTTGGGCATTGGGGGTGAGGGCCATGGTCGTGTCGATGGTGTAGCCTTGGCCTAAGACTGATGGATCGACGGCTTGACCGTTAATGGTACCGGTCAGGGTGTTGTAGACCAGGTACGAGACGGTGTAAGTTCCCGCCGTATCCGTTGGATAGATTTGGATGGGCAGGCACTCAGCGGGCGGTGCCACCACAGATAACGCATCGGCACATTCAAAAGTTTTGTTATTCAAATTACATTGGAAGCCCACTTTTTTGTTCTCAACGGGGCCACTGGCCTCGAATTCCAGCTTATCGTTGTTGACCTTGAGGTCGGGGCTTAACGGCTCGCAACTGAGGGTATTGGGCTTGAAGAAACTGCAACTTGCCGTCCCGGTGCCCTGGAAATTTTTACTGCCGTCCGCTTGTAAGCAACTGACACCACATTCGCTTGTTTGAATATTGGTGGAACAACTGGTCTTCTGCTTTGTCTTGGTGTTCATGTAGGCGCAGCTGATGGTACTGGTCTGATCAATTTTTTCGACAAAGAACTTGGCACCCTTGGAATCGATCGGTTTGGCAAAATTATTTTCCGGAATCAGTTCCCCGCCTTCCGGTGGTACTTTTTGGCAGGACCAATCGCCGTTTTCCCCGTACTTCTCTGTCAGGTCGATATTCTGCCCGGTCAAGGTACAATCGGCATTGTCACCCTTCAACACCGTCCCATCGCAAACCAATTCACAATTCATCGCGGGGGCGGGGGTGATGATGCAAGCCTTGTCGACTAATTCACAGGACTCGCCTGGTTTTAAGCTGGGGTCATCCTTCCCTTCACACTTGGACCCACCGAGGGTGTACATGGCCTCGCCAGTGCTGGGATTGCAGAGGGCGGTCATGCAGGGGTTTTCGGAGGTGAAGACCTTTTCAGTGTTGACCTTGGCTCCGTCGACGCAAGTATCGTTGGTGCAGGGGTTGTTGTCGTCGGTGACTACGCCGTCACAAGGGTCGGAGGGAGCTTTGGGTTGGTCTCCCTGTTTGCAAGTGGGGATGGAGGTATGGATAGCCTTGCCCGTAGCCTTGTCACAAGAGTCAGTGGTGCAGGCGTTTTTGTCATCAAGATCGGCCGGAGGGCTATCGGTGTGAACGGCTAGACCTGTAGCCTTGTCACAAGAGTCAGTGGTGCAGGCATTCTTGTCATCAAGATCAGCTGGGGGACTGTCGGTGTGAACAGCCAATCCAGTTGATTTGTCACAAGAGTCAGTGGTGCAGGCATTCTTGTCATCAAGATCGGCTGGAGGGCTATCGGTATGAACTGCCAGGCCTGTGGCCTTGTCACAAGAGTCAGTGGTGCAGGCATTCTTGTCATCAAGATCGGCTGGAGGGCTATCGGTATGAACTGCCAGGCCTGTGGCCTTGTCACAAGAGTCAGTGGTGCAGGCATTCTTGTCAT
>JAHFST010000004.1 GCA_023265625.1 Deltaproteobacteria bacterium
GCCACCATTCGCTTTTGGTACAAAAACAAGCTCGTGGATCAAAAAGAGGTCAAGGGGGAGGATCTTAAAAAAGTGCGGTTTTGAATCTTAAACAGTGCGGTTTTAAATTTTAGCTAACAGCTATTTTTTAGGCCAATTTGTAGGGGTTCAAAATTTTGAACCCCTACCTTATTTGTAAATAATTTTTACATTAATATTGACAAATAAAATTACATCGATTATCGTCATGACATGCTAGGCACCTTCATTCAAGAACAGCGTAAAAAACGAAGCCTGTCGCAGGAATTTTTGGCTTCGCAGCTAGGCCTCTCCCGCCCAACCTATCTGCAGATTGAACAAGACGAGCGCGACTTGACCATCACTGAAGCCACAAAGTTGGCGGAAATTTTTGACCTTGCTTTTGAGGACTTTCTGCGGGGAGAAGAACCCGCCGTTGTCATTCGGATCGAAAAGGCCAAAAACCCGGGAAAAATTAAAGAAGAGTCTATCCGTATCAGCATTCCCCAAGAACGTATGGATAAGTTCAAGCAGGTCTTGCTTTACATTCTCAAGAAGGTCGGCGGCAAACCCAATGTGGGCATGACGGTCCTCTACAAACTACTCTACTTCATCGATTTTGATTACTATGAACGGTATGAAGAACAATTAATGGGACTCGTTTATCTTAGGAATCATCACGGCCCCACCCCCTTGCTTTTTGACCGCCTGATCGATGACATGATGGCAAGCGGCGACGTCGAGATCGTCAAAAGCAAATTTTACCGTTACCCCCAAGTAAAATATCTCATCAACCCCGACCTGGAACCCAACTTGAGCATCCTTGACGGCCGGGAAAAAGAACATATCGATTGGGAACTGCAGCGACTCTCCGATTTAACGGCTTCCCAACTCTCCGAGCTCTCTCATAAAGACGTTCCTTGGATCAGCGCTGAGACTGGCAAGCCGCTTGATTATGAATCGGTCTTCTACCGCACTTCAGACACCTCGGTACGCACTTATGGCCCCAGCGATGACGCCCATTGATTACGCCGAGACCGAATCGTTTCAAAAAGACTTCAAGAGACTGAAGAAAAAATTTCGAACCCTTGAGGAAGACTTGGCAAACGTCAAGCAACACGCCATTGAACTTTATCATCTCCAAGGAATAGACAGCCGGGGCATTTTCCAGATTCCGGGATTTTGCACGGAGACAATCAAGATTTTTAAGATCAAAAAATTCGCTTGTAAGGCCTTGAAGGGCAAAGGGGCACAAAGCGGGATTCGCATCATTTATGCCTTTCATCCCAATACCGGTAAAATCGATTTTATTGAGATGTATTTTAAAGGCGAACAGGAAAATGAAGACCGCTCGCGTATCGAAAATTATTTAAAAAATTCAAAATTTTAAACCCCTACGCAGGTCCTGGCGTTTACGCGCCGTAACCTCTTGCGCCGCCTGCTGCCGCCAAGACTCTATCTTCTGATGATCACCGGAAAGCAACACCTCCGGGACCTGATGGCCGCGAAACTCCTCCGGGCGGGTGTACTGGGGGTATTCCAACAACCCGGCGGAAAAAGAATCATGCCGCACCGATTCTTCCTTGCCCACTACCCCGGGGATTAGGCGCACCAAGGCCTCCAGAAAGACCAAGGCCGGCAACTCTCCCCCCATCAGGACGTAGTCTCCGATGGAGATCTCTTCATCGATCCAATGTTCCACGCGGGCATCCACCCCTTCGTAGCGGCCACAGAGCAGGATTAGTTGTTCGTATTGTAAATAATTGGAGAGGATACCTTGTTCCAGACGTCTTCCCTGAGGCGAGAGATAGATCCGTCTCACTTTTTTGTCTGGCACCGGCAAAGACTCCAGGGCGGCCACTAGCGGCTCGGGCTTCATCACCATCCCGGGACCACCCCCATAGGGAATATCATCGACGCGATGATGTTTGTCGGTTGTGAAGGTGCGAATATCGTGCACCCGGACTTGGACTAATTTTTTTTGGATCGCCTTCCCCAGTAGGGAGGCCTGAAGAGGAGAGGTAAAAATCTCCGGGAAAATAGTCAGAAGGTCAAAAATCACCCTTATTCAATGATCTCCAAGACCGATCGCTTCTTGAGCTTTGTCGACGCCGCCCCGAGGATGGTGCGCATCGACCGGGCCGTGCGGCCTTCTTTGCCGATCACCTTGCCCATGTCTTCCTTGGCGACCCTCAGTTCCAACACGCTGGTCTGTTCCCCTTCAATCTCGGCAACCACAACTTGATCGGGGTTATCCACCAACGCCTTGGCCATCAATTCCACTAGTTCCTTCATTGAGCTCGACATGAACGCCTCCGCACTAATAAATAATCGTTATGAAGTAGTGAGCGACTTGTAAATGGGCTCCACCGCGGAACTAAACGTAGCCCCCTGCTGGCGCCAATAACTCATTCTTTCTTTATTGACCTTGGCATCCTTGATTCCCTTGTGGGGATCATAAGAACCCAGCACCTCGATGAAACGGCTGTCGCGGGCATTTCTGCGATGCGCCACCACGATCCGATAATGAGGTTGACCTTTGCCACCAAAACGCGCCAAACGAACTGTTGCTGCCACTTGAACCTCCTGTTAAAAAACGAACGGCCTATTTAAAGGACCCACCAGGCCTTGTCAACCATTATCACTTCAGCCGTAAGTCCCTATATTCAATCAAGAAATAATGTGTTATAAAGCCATTTCGTCACATGAAACATCTCATGGCTCATATTCGTATTGCGGGTCCCGATCAAAAAGGGATCATTGCGACCATCACCGGCTATCTCTTTAAAAATAAGGCCAACATCGAAGATATCGATCAACGCATCCTCGAAAATATCCTGGTGATGAATATGGTGGTCAATTTATCCGACCTCCCAGTCCCACTCAAAACCTTTCGGGAGGGACTGAAGGCGGCCGGCGCCAAGGTGGGGATGGAGGCAACGCTCCAGCTCGAGGACCAGCGCCGTGTTAAAAATGTCGCCCTGTTGGTCACGCGCGAACCCCATGCCCTCACCACGATCCTGAAACAAATGAAGGAAGGGCAGATCAAGGGCAAGCCGGCAGTGGTCATTGGAAATCGCCCCGACCTCCAGTCGGTCGCCAAGAGGTTTAAAGTGCCGTTTGTGTGTCTCCCCTCCGAGAAAAAACAGGAACATGAGTCAGCCGTCCTCGCCAAACTGGCCGAGCATGACATTGATCTCATTGTGCTGGCCCGTTACATGCAAATCCTCTCGCCTAATTTTTGTTTTCGTTACGAGGGTAAAATCATCAACATCCACCCCTCGCTCCTCCCCTCCTTCCCCGGCGCCCGCCCTTACTCCCAGGCCTATCACAAGGGGGTTGAGGTTGTGGGAGTGACGGCGCACTTCGTCACCACTGATTTGGATCAAGGCCCGATCATCTGCCAAGATGCCTTCCGGATCGACAAGACGCGCGACACAATCGAGGTGATCGCAGAACGGGGAAAAAAACTCGAGGCCAAGGTCTTGGCCCGAGCGGTCAAACTCTTCTGCGACAATCGCTTGGTCCTGCGCCGCGGCAAGGTGATCGATAATCGCCGGTTGCATGAGTTTGAAGACAAGATGAAAGAGTTTTACGACCGGGGTCGAGCTTAACTATGTCCTTTGTCGTTTAATTTCTTGCAGATATTTTAGGTCTTCAAGATCTTTTGGGCGACCCGCCGCTTCTTTCATTCGAATGAGACTATCGAGATCGGCGTAGTTTGTCGGCTCCCCTTCATAAGTTCCGGTGACACGCGTTTTCCATAGGGTATCAAAGTTTTGGATACCCGTGACGAAAGGATGAATGTCAGCCTCAACGATATACCCGCGAAACAACGTTTTCTTAGTCAAGAGCATATCGACCGTAAGATCAGTCACATCATAACCAAATTCGGCAAGAGCCTCGTAGGCCTGTGCGGCGTTTTCTCGCGTGGGCTCAATGAAAAAATCGATATCCAAGGTCACACGCGCCCATCCATGGACAGGAAAGGCACTGGCCCCGATAATAAGATACTTAACTTTTCGGGCGTTGAATAATTTGACGAGTTGGCAAATTTCCATACTGCCTCAGTTGGTTTCGTACAAAGCGCGTCTTTTCTTTCATCATACGGATGAGCTGTTCGGTCGAGAGTTTCAAGTAAGTCTTGATCTCAAACTCAATCTCTTTTTGTTCGTCGTGACCGTCAAGCGATAGGTATGACATAAGTTTATGATAACACTGAACATCACACTCCTCAACTAGGTATTTCGTGCCAGGCACGATTGCAACTACTTGAATTAAAAGGAGATCAATTATTGAAAGTTTGTCACCAAAATCACCCACTCCCCCTTGGCCGGGACCGAGGCAATTTGAGCCTCGACCTCGGTGAGAGTCCCTCGGAAAAACCCTTCATGGATTTTGGTCAGTTCATGGACCGCACAGGCGGAGCGATCGCCCAAGACCTCGCGCAACAGCGTGATGGCCTTGTGGACCCGGAACGGAGACTCGTAGATCACCAGCGTCCCCGGCACCTCGCGGAGTGACTCCAGCAACTTCCGTTTCTTCCCCTCTTTCTGGGGCAAAAATCCGACGAAATGGAATTGATCTGTCGGAAGACCGGCGGCGGAGAGGGCGCTGATCGTCGCGGAAGGTCCAGGGATCGGCAACACTTGAATACCCTGCTGGATTGCCTCATGGATCACGACATAACCCGGATCAGAAATCCCCGGCGTGCCCGCATCAGAGACCAGAGCGACATTTTTCCCGGCCTGGAGTTCCCGGATCAGCAGTTCGGTTTTAACGCGCTGATTGTGTTCGAAGTAAGAGGTCAGTGGCTTAGAAATTTCATAGTGAACCAAAAGTTTGCGCGTGTGGCGCGTGTCCTCGCAGGCAATCAAGTCGACCTCCTTCAGGGTTCGAATCGCCCGGAGGGTGATGTCTTCGAGGTTTCCGATGGGGGTGGCGACGATGTAGAGGGTTCCTGGCATAAAGAGAAAAGGGGTCACTCACGCCATGACGACTTCCAAAACAAACTTTGCCCTTGGATTCATCGCGGCAATAAACTTGGAAATTTTTTCCAATCCAGGGAGATGTTTCCCAGACTCGTATTGCGAGTAAGCACTCGGAGAGGCATACCCTAGTCTGTGGGCCACCTGGCGGACCGTAAGATGATTTAGCTGTCTCTGTCTGCGCAAAAAAAGCGCAATCAACTCCGGGTCATTATTTGAGGCAACAGTGAAGGCCTCAATGTTCTTTCCTAATGGTCGATCGGTCGATTCACCCAATAGAGTCGCCTTGACCTTGAAATTGGACTTATCGATATGACACTCAATGGCATCCTCAATCATGTGTAAGGCATCTTTTTTTGATTTACCTTGGGTAACAATCTCAAAACTGGGAACCGACACAATCCAAAATTTACCCTCTTTCCAAAGCTGCCCGGTAAAAACCATACCATCACCCTCCTCTCTTAGGCCGACCCTTCTCCGCATTTCTTAAGATAGATCGGGCCGTAATCTCATGAATCTCATTATGACGGGGTACCGTCTCGATGCCCTCACCATTGGTCCAAATATCATGACTACCACCATGATCTTTGAACCACCAACCGAGCTTTTTCAGTTTTTTCTCCAACTCTTTCTTTTTCATATTATACCTGTACTTAAATTTAAGTACAAGCTCATTTTTCTAGATCTTCCGCGCAATCGGATACCGCCGCCCCATCCCGAAGGCCTTGGAGGTGACCTTCAGGCCGGGGGCGGATTGGCGGCGTTTGTATTCGTTGGACGAGACGAGGCGGAGGACCTTGCGTACGATGGCCGGTGAAAAACCCTCGGCAATAATCTCAGCCTCCGACTTCAAATCTTCAATCCTGGCTCGGAGGATACCATCCAAGATTTCATAAGGCGGGAGGGTGTCTTGATCGCATTGATTGGGACGCAATTCGGCCGTCGGGGCCTTGGTGAAGATACGCTCCGGAATCGCATCCAACTTTCGGTCCAGGTGGCGCGCCACCTCGTAGACCACCGTCTTGGGAAGGTCGGAGATCGCGGCAAGACCGCCGCTCATGTCACCATAAAGCGTGCAATAACCCACCGAGAGCTCTGATTTGTTGCCGGTGGAAAGGACCAGATAGCCATGGCGATTCGAGAGGGCCATGAGCAGGTTGCCACGGATCCGCGCCTGAATATTTTCATCGGCTAAATCAGGCGTTGGCTTGGATTTTAGCAAGCGGCGATAGGATTGATAAAGCGTCTTGATGGGGAAGACCTGGAACTTGATCCCCAGATGGCGCGCCAATTGCCGCGCATCCTGCAAACTATCCGGGCTGGAGTAGGGAGACGGCATGGCCACACCTAACACCTGCTTAGCCCCTAAGGCCCGCACCGCCAACAAGGCCACCAAGGAGGAATCAATTCCTCCAGAAAGTCCCAAGACCACTTTTTTAAAGCCGCATTTGCGCACATAGTCGCGAATCCCCACAATCAACGCCTGGCTGATGTCGGCAATCTCATCATCGAACTGCGGCATCTGGGCAGGGGTCGCGTCGGTATCGACCAGGATCAGATCCTCCGCAAATCCTTTTCCCTCTGCCGAGACCTCGCCACGATCGTTGATCACCAAACTCTTGCCATCGAAGATCAACTCATCATTGGCCCCTACCAAATTCACATAAGCAAACGGGACACGGTAACGACGCGCGAGGGATTGCAACATGGAGCGGCGCAAATCTCCCTTGCGTCGCACGAAAGGAGACGCCGAGATATTTAAAAATAGGGTCGCCCCCGCCTTGGCCTGTTCTTCGATGGGATCGAGCTCGTAGCGCCTTTGTTCCCAAAAAAAACTGTCGTTCCAGGCGTCCTCACAGATCGAAATGCCGATTTTTTCCCGATTTAATTGAAAGATCCCAACCTCCTTACCCGCCGCAAAGTGCCGCACCTCATCAAAGACGTCGTAGTTGGGCACCAACCTCTTATGATAGTGCTGCACCACCTTGCCGCGCTGACAGATCGCAGCCGCATTGGCCAACTGGCCCCTACCCTCCAATCGGGCCACATAACCCACCACAATCACAATACCCTGCGCCAAGGCTGCGACCTGATCGAGGGCACGGAGATTTTGTTCCACAAAGTCAGAATTTTCCACAAGGTCCCGGGGCGGATATCCTGTGATGGCCAACTCCGGGAAGGCAATCAATTCGGCCCCAGCCAATCGGGCTTTTTTGACCGCTTCGGCGATCTTGCGAAAATTGCCGGCGAAATCACCAACGGTGGTATTGATCTGGGCTAAGGCTAATTTCATATTACCTGCTTAACTTTTAAATCTCGAATCGCCTGGCTCGAATAACCGAGCGATCTCAAAATTTTATCGGATTGCCCGCCCAGTAACGGCGCTGATTTACCAGCGGCCGGACTCACCTGAAACATCGCCTTCACCTCGGTGATACAAAGATCATGTTCCGTCCCCAATTTTACCCAATCTGAAGCAGAGCGGAGGCGAAACAAATCTTGCAATTGTTTAAACAAAGTCTCATCACTGGCCAGCGAGAAGGCCGGGTCCATCCATTCCGGATGTTTCACCACCTCGCAAAACCGGTTCCAAAATTTCGGCTCCAAGGCCCCGAGGGCCACCCACCCGTCTTGGGCCTGATACACCCCATAGCGATAAAATCCCCCCCCAAGCGGAGAACGACTCCAGCCCCTCTGAGGGTGCCGATAGACTTGCGCCCATTGCCTGGCCGCCTGATCCATGGAAACATCCAACCACTGACCTCGCTTGTTTTTCTGCCGCGCATAAAGGGCCGCCAGGATGGCCTGGGTGGCCATCGAACCCGTCGCCAAATCGACCATCTGAAAATCAGGCAGGGTCTCTCGACTTCCCAACATATCCAACAATCCGGAACGCGCCAAAAAATTGAGATCATGTCCCGCCAGATGGGCTTGCGGCCCCACTTGGCCATAGCCCGTTATCGAACAGAGAATGAGTTTTGGATTGGTCTTCTTGAGGACAGGGTAACCCAAACCCAAACGTTGCAAGGTCCCGGGTCGAAAGCTTTCTAACACCACATCGGCCTTCCGACATAGCTTGAAAAAAACCGCCTTCCCTTCCAGCTGTTTTAAATCAAGTGAGAGGGCCTCTTGCCCGGCATGCAGCACCTCAAAATGTCCCCCGCCCATATTGACGTCACCGGGCAACAAGGCGCGATAGTAGTCCCCGACCCCGGGTTGTTCCACCTTGATGACCCGAGCCCCTAGTTGGGTCAAGTGCATCGAGGTAAAACCGCCCGGGAGCAATCTCGAGATGTCGAGGACAACAACACCCTTTAGGCTAGTTTTGAAGGATGACATGGGGCAATACCGGTAGGGGCGCGATTTCAACCGAAGGACTGATCCGCCTCTGGCGGACATCGCGCCCGGGTTCAATTTATTGAACCCCTACAAAACACTGGTCAATTTCAGCGCCAATCCCATATTGCCAGCCACCTTGAGCTTCCCAGTCATGAAGGCCATTTGCGGGTTAAGCTGACCGGTCACCAACTTGACAAAATTTTCCGAATCCATGGTGACGGTGCAAGTGGCACTACCGCCAGAACCTGAACAAACCTTACCCCCGGGTTGCGTCAGGTCCAGGGTCCAAACCCCGCCGTCGTCTCCGGTAATGTTAAACTCATAGATCGCATTGATACTGGCAAGCTTATCGGCCTTGGTCTTAAGATTTTCCGGCACCTTGGTATCAAAATAATCTTTGGGGGTCATGGTGTTCTCCTTGATTAGTGGCTTTTTTGACATGCTCCCCAAGGGGGTGTCAATTGAAAAGAAAATCGAAAAAATAAATTGCAAAACCACCGGTAAAGTTAAACATACCTTTCTCCGAAATAAGCATGAGGACAATGTTCGCAAAAACCAAAACCGAGCGGCTCATCGTAGGAATGACCCTCCTGATTTTTCTGTCAGTCCTCATCCGCACCGCCTGGGTCTGTGATGATGCTTACATCACCTTTCGCACTGTAGATAACTGGATCCACGGTTTTGGCCTGACCTGGAACCCGCCTGAGCGGGTTCAGGGATATACCCACCCGCTCTGGTTTTTACTCTTTTCCCTCTTTTATCGATTCACCCACGAGGCTTATTTTACGGCCATCTCGTTGTCCTTACTCCTGAGTCTTTGCACCGCCACCATCATCCTGACCAACCTTGCACACAACCGGCGTGCCGTTTTGCTGCTCTGCTTTGTCATGGTACTATCTCGCGCTTATGTGGATTTTTCGACATCCGGCCTGGAGAACCCCCTCTCTCACCTTTTATTGGTTTTATTCTTTGTAACTTATTTAAAGCCGCCAACATTAAGACACAACGGCAGGCTCTCTTGGATTGGATGTTTGGGAATGCTGTCACGCCTCGACCATGCCTTGATTTACCTTCCACCTCTCATGCTCCGCGCTTGGCAAGATCGTTCCAAAAAAAATATCCTGGCCATGCTTTCCGGAATGCTCCCCCTATTCGCCTGGGAAATATTTTCCATTATTTATTATGGGTTCCCCTTTCCCAACACGGCGTATGCCAAGCTTCATCATGGTATCCCGTGGTATGACCTCCTGGAACAAGGCGGTTACTACTTCCAAAACTCGCTGCGCCAGGATCCCATCTCGTTGTTCTCCATCGCCTTTGCCACTGGCCTCACTCTTTATAGAAAACGTCGACAGCTTTATCCGTTTTTGGCCGGTTTATGCCTGTACCTATTGTACATCCTAAAAATTGGCGGCGATTTCATGAGCGGGCGCTTTTTTACCCAATTATTTTTGCTGGCCATCCTGTTGTTATCCCAAGAAGCCTGGGAGGAATACCCCCTCTATCTTACCGCCTCTTTTTTCCTGCTGTTTGCGGGTTTGATATCTCCCTATCCCACCATCACCGCCAATCAACAATATGGCTTTAACCGTAGCGATATCGTCGCCCCCCATGGCATTGCAGATGAACGGGCCTATTATTACTTGACCACAGGGTTGCTGCGTCAACCGGGGCATCCGGTTCATCCTTTTCATGACTGGGGGTTGCAAGGGGCGGAAGCAAGACAGAACAATGCTAAACTTATCGATGCGATCACCATTGGATTTAGGGGCTATTTCGCGGGTCCTCGGATCCACCTCGTCGACTATTTCGCCTTAACCGATCCTTTCTTGGCAAGGCTCCCTGCACTCGTGTCTGATGCGAGTCAAACCTATGGGGCCTGGGGGACCCATAGTCAACGCTGGCGCATCGGCCATTTTTTGAGAACGGGGCCTGACGGATATCGAGAATCCTTGCTGTCCGGCACCAACCAATTGAAAGATCCAAAATTGGCGCTACTTTTTGACAAAATCCAGCTCCTCATCCATGGTGATTTATGGAATGCCGATCGTTGGCGGGCTATTTACGAATTCAACACGGGACGGCTGGAGAATCTTGTCGATTTTGAGACCTATCACTATCCAGAACACCTGGAAGTGGATCTCAAGGATTATAACACCCCAAAATCATCGGGCACCGATTGGGATCACCCCGGCAATCTTATCCTCTCTTATAGCGGGGTTATTGTGCGATTGGGCAATCTGGTTCATGCCAAACAGGTAGAGCTGAGTCTCGACCATAATGATGATTATCGCCTCCTCTATTTTAGCCATGGCAAGGAAATTGGCCACCGGGACATCCAGGCTGACCATGAGGGACCCGGCCTGCAAAATTACCTTGTCAAGACCCCTTGGTATATTCGGGCTCAGGGCTTTGATCTTTTGAGAGTGCTCCCTTTGAGCGGGGACAACAAATATAGTCTGGGTCACCTGAGGTTACTGCCTTGAAACGTGGATTATGGCGCCATCCTAAGATAATCAACGCCAAAACCATTTCGTTCTCCAGCAAGGGGCTCATGATCAAGCAAACGAACATGCACGAGGTGTCTTCCCGGGGATAGTTTCCCTCGAAACAGGAGTTGCTCTTCTCCCCGGCGAGTGGTGGGTGCATAGCCCTCCACATGAAGGGGCTTATCCTGGTCATCGAGCCAAACATCATATTGAGCATAATCAAAACTCAAGGTGGGTCGCCACCAAACCGAGCCAAGCATCTCCTGAGCAAGGATAAAACTAGCACTCAACTCATCACCTTTCTGGCCATCAATCCAGAAAAGCTGCGCGCCATGACTCCAACCGACGAGCGGCTGAGCATTAGCACTCCCGCTCCCCTTAATGGACTCAACGGCCAGATCCTCTCCCTCAACCCTTACCTCATGTTCCTTTGGAGATTTATCGCCCCCCCCTTCCCGAGGCACTAATTGACAAATGAAAATCTTACCATCCGGTTGCAGGGGAATACGCTTCAAGGCATATTTGGGAAACGTCTCCTCGAATTCACCCAATGCCATACTCTCGACTTTTTCCCGCTGGTCATCATCCTCATTCAACAACAGATAGAGATGGTTCAAAATCGGGCGTTCCGGCCAGAAAGGAGAAGAAACAAACACCTTCTCATGACCGTCTAACAATCGTTTAATCTCAGTGGCATGCCGTTCCGCCTCGGCGTCATCCAAAGTTGGGCCAAAAACAGCGTGTAAATGAAGATCAGGTCGCCTGTCCAACACCTCTTGATAGTAGAGCCTAAAAGGATAATCACCCTTGCCATCGTCGTCGAAAAGATGGGCACCTCCAGGAAGCTGCTCAAACAAAACATCAGAAATTTTCTTGACCGTATCGTAATGACGTTTGTTAGGATTAGCAAAATAAAGGGAGGCATCCCAAAGATTCGAAACATTGCCAAAGGGCTCGAAATAGCGCTGCCAAAATCCCGACTGAGAAGACCACATAGGAATAGCTTGATAGAGATAAGGCGCTAGCCATAACGTAGGGGCCAAGACAATCAATATTCGGCGCCATGCCGCACCTTTTTTCCAAATGATGTCCGCTCCCAAAATCACCAAAAAACCAAACAAAACCCACACGGGGAGACTAAAGGCATACATATCCCAAATCAGATAGCTACTGGACCAAACAGCCTGGGCAACTAACCCGAACAGAAAAAAAACAAAAAAGGTCCTAAATCTCGTCCTGCGCCAACATGTCGCTAACCCTAAAAATCCCAATGGCAATGCCACTGATGGATAATTCATCAGCAGGAGAAGGAGATAATTTTTCTTCCAGTTCCACCAGGACTCTGAACTGATGACTTTGGGGAACATACTTTGTTTAAAATGCCCCCCCGTGGCCTGATCGATCACATCCTTAAGGACAGACCATTGGCCAGCCCAACCGGGATGGTGCATACCCGTCACCCCATCGTTCCACGCATGAAAAAAGATGAGCAAATAATACTGACATCCTAAAAATAGAGATCCAAGCAATAACCCCCATACCCTTCCCTGCTTGAATATTTTCCACTCTGTCGGAACCAAAAGAATTCCCAAGAATGAAAAAATGAAAAGCCCCATCAAGACATGATTGGTGATCGAAACCCCAAAAAGGAACACCGCCCCCACCAAATACCGAATGCCTTTTGTCACATCGTAACATGCCACGCCATAGAGCATCAAAGAGAGCAGGGCCGTATTCAGGGTGTAAACCTCCACGATGGTGGAATGCCACCACAAGGAGTGGGAAAGCATCAGGGCGAGCGCCCCGATTGAAGAAGCCACCAAATTTTCTGTCACCAAAAGGCCGGTCAAAAACACAAAATAAACCGTCACGGCACCCAACACGGAACATAACAGATTAATGGAATAATGAAATTCCAGTGGTGCCAGCAACAGGCTCCATAGTCTCCCCATAACATAAAACAGATTATGCGTATTGACCCAGACACCCTGTTTCATGAAATAAACATCCCGGGCTATCATCGGGGCATCAATCCATCCAGGGTAATGACAGGCGGTATAGCTGTAAAAACTAAGCGGGATAACCCAAAAGTACTTCTTGACCTGGTCGGCAATTCTCATCAATGAACGGTTTCTAACATGAATATAGGGACTAAGTAAAAAAAAATGTGATTCTTAAAAAATCATGTTATATAGAAGCGACTTCATGCGTGTTACCAAGGTGCTTCAATCTTCTGTTTTTAATGTCTTCATCAGTGGCATGTTTGTCATCTGGGGATTCTATCAATGGCATCGGACCGCCGTTGTCTTTGATGATTCCTATATCTCCTACCGCTATGCCGCCAACCTGGTTGCCGGCAATGGAATTGTCTTTAATCCGGGGGAACGGGTCGAGGGATACACCAATTTTATCTGGGTCCTCTTGGCCGCGTTGGGTATTCGATTCCATATGGATCCCTTCCAGTTCACGCGCGCCATTGGGATCCTCAGCTACCTGCTCATCGTCTTTTCCTTTTCATTGCCATTTCCCTCATGTGCCCAACTCCCTGTTCGGAAAAGAATCTGTTTTTTCTTTCTCGCGGCCCTAATGATCCTGCCATTTGGCATGGCGGCTATGAGTGGCACCGGTCTGGAGACTTTCTTTGTCTCCCTGCTCATCCTGTTATTCGGGGTCACCCAACATCTGGTGCTGCTGAAGGGTCGCTTGGGGCAAATCATGAGAAACCTGATCCCCGTGGCATTGTGTCTCACCCGACCGGACTCGGTGCTTTTTCTCGCCGCCTCCGGGTTGGCCCACCTCATCGACTTTAAATCTTCCGGTGAAGACTGGATAACTTCTTGCCGCAAGGTTCTGCAAAGATTTGCGATACCCGTATTGGCTCTGGCGGTCTACCTCCTCTGGAAACGCTGGTATTATGGCGGTTGGGTGCCCAACACCTACTATGCGAAGGCGGCTTACTTATGGAGCCTGCGTGCCGGCATCACCTATGTCGCGGCCTTCCTCAAAAATAGCCCTCATGTCCTCATTCTATTGCCCTTCGCCGCTCTGGCCCCTTTCCTAAGCTGGAAAACTCCCTTGAGAGGGTTGTCACTTTACAGTGTATTCTCGCTGGTGTCCTTCATCCTTTTCATGATCAAGGTTGGCGGCGATTTCATGTATTATCGAATGTTCTTCGAAATCTATCCGCTTTTTCTTTTACTTGCAGGACTCGGGCTGATATCCGTCGTCGCCACAAACCTGTATGCCCCGTTGCTTTGCTTACTGTTGGGAGCAGCCGTTTCAATGGTGGATCCATTTCTGGAGGAAAGATATTATGCCATGCAATCGCTGGAAAAAATGAACAGCTTCGTTGCGTTAGGTTCGGCCATTGGTAAACGTTTTCAAGAGGTACTTCCAAAAAACACCATTATCTCAACAACCCTGGCTGGGACGATCCCCTACTACTCTCATTTAGAAACCTTGGACCAATGGGGACTCAATGATGCCTATATCGCTCATTTGCCAACCCAAGGAATCGCCTACCGAGGCCACGTCAAATTTTCCCCTGTCGATTACCTAAAGGAAAGAGGGGTAAACCTGTACATAGACCATCCCTTCATGTGCAGCTGTTCTCAACCAAGCAAAGAAGCGTTATCCAACGTCTTTATCCGTATTGAAGGGAATCAATGCCTCCGCACATGGTATTTAATCCAAAAAGACGAGCTCACCCGTTATTTTTGTCAACGGCCAGAAACTTTTATTCTCAATAATATCGACTGCCATGTTGACCAATCTCCATAAAAGATACCCTGAAGGAATTTGCCTCATCATTTATCTGATCGGTGTGATTTGGCGTTATTACTACTTATTGCACGTTCATCCCGCCACCCAGTTTGTGTACAGCGACATGCAAAGTTATGTGATAACCGCGCAAAATTTTTCCAACCCAAATTATCAACCTTCCATCGCAGACACCATTTATCCCCCCGGCACCGGCATTTATCTGGGTTTACTCTATCGCCTTGACCCCAGTTGGCATCTCGCCATGATGGTCCAGTGGCTCTTGTCTTCGCTGGTGCCAATCTTGCTCGCTCTGATTGGCTATGAACTCTACGGCAAAAAAGTGGCCCTCCTGACCCTGGTCATCTCCAGCCTCTATTTTCCCTTCATCGACTACGCCAGTTATTTTATGTCGGAAGGCCCTTTGCTCTTCACCACCACGTTGTCCATTTGGTGCCTGGTCCGGAGTTTACGGGTTAAAAATATTCATGCGGCCCCACTTTGGGGACTGGCTTCCGGCTTGTCCCTGGGTCTCGCCGCCTCCTGCAAGAGCGTGGTATTGTTGCCGGGTTTTTTGATCGCCCTGGCATTAGTTCATTGGGGTTGGAAAGAAAAATGGCGACGCATTCTGTGGATCTCATGTGCCGGCTCGGTCGGATTGATGCTCCTGATCGTGCCACAGGCCATCCGTTGCACACGGCTCAATGAAGGGCATTACTGCACAATCTCCAACAACGGGAACCTCAATATGTTACTGGGTCATTATGGTTTGCTGAAGGCCGCCGATTTTAATGATAGGCAACGCAATTTTTTTCACTCCTTTGGTCCCCCGCCCGCCTGGCAGATGGGGTATGAGGAACATGCCACCTTTCCCTTTGGAGCTTACGATGCAAAACAGGCCTCCCAGGCCGCTTGGCAATGGATACGATCTCATCCCATAGACGCACTGGTGCTTTCCACGAGCCATATCTTCGAACTAATTTTTGGCACTGTCCCCTGGCCCAGCTCGCATACAGCCGCGCGCCGCTGGGTGCAATTCTCTCAACAGTTTTACTGGGTTTTTTTGCTCTTGCCGGGGATACTACATCTCAAGAAAAACTTCCGTCACCTCTCGGATGTTTCCGGACCCGGCCGCGCCGACCTGATCCTGCTGTTACCACTAGTGGGGCTGATGATCACCGCCTTTTTCACCTTTGGCGAACCTCGTTTCCGTATCCCTTTTGATGGTTTCATGATACTGTTGGCGGTACGCTGGTACACGCGCGGCGAATGCCGCCCAGATGGATTGATTAAACGATGACATCACTCCGACTTTATCTTCGGGCCATTCGCATCAAGCAATGGACCAAGAATCTCCTGCTCTTCGTCCCGCTATTTCTGGCCCATGGCTTCAACAACCCTGAAAAAATGCGCCTGGCTAGCTATGCCTTTCTCGCCTTCAGCCTCTGCGCCTCCGGGATTTATATCTTGAACGACCTGCATGACCTGGAGATGGATAAAAACCATCCCCTGAAAAAACACCGCCCTTTTGCCTCAGGTCAACTCCCTGTCTCCGTAGGCTACCTGACATTTCCCTTCATGCTCCTCGCCAGCCTGTGGATCTCAGAGTTTTATTTGCCGCCTCATTTTGTGAGATATTTGGCGCTGTATGCGATTTTTGCCGTGCTTTATTCACTTTATCTAAAACGTCTGTTGGTCATCGATGTCCTCATACTAGCCGGCCTGTATACGCTCCGACTGGTCGCGGGAGGGATCGCCACGGGTGTTTCACTCTCGCCCTGGCTTCAGGCCTTTTCCCTATTCTTCTTCACGAGCTTAGCCTTCATGAAACGCTATTCGGAATTAAAGGTCACACAACAAAACGCCGCCATCCCTTTTCAAGGGCGCGGTTATACCCCGGCGGATCGGGAACTCTTGGCCAGTTTTGGTCCCACCTGCGGTTATCTCTCCGTGGTTGTTTTCACCCTCTACCTCAATAGCAAGGAAGTCATCGCCCTCTACCAAAATCCGACTGTCTTATTGTTGATTGGCCCCTGTCTGCTGTATTGGATCTCACGCATTTGGTTTCTGGCCCATCGCGGCTCGATTGAAGATGACCCGATCGCCTTCGCCCTCAAGGATCCCATCAGTTATGCGGTGGGAATGGCTGTTATCGTCATTATGTTGGTGGCCGTCGGCTTGCCGTCATGAAAAAAAATCTCTCATGGGGCCGTTATCCCCAGGTTCAACCTCGAGCCACGCTGCCGATTCTCTGGCAAAGCGACCTACCCCATCTCACCGGCTATCCCACCTCTGTCCTGCCGCGCGGCTTTGGTCGTAGCTATGGAGATAGTTGTTTGAATGAAGATGGAATGTTACTCGATACAACGCCGCTGATGCGCTTGATCCACTTCGATGCGCAGCAAGGAATCATCCGGTGTGAAGCTGGTGTTTCTTTTGCCGATCTTTTACAATTTATCGTGCCGCGAGGTTGGTTCTTACCGGTCACCCCAGGAACAAAATTTATCTCCGTGGCGGGAGCGATTGCCAATGATATCCATGGCAAGAACCATCACAAGGCGGGTACCTTTGGCGCCCACGTGATCCAGTTTGAACTACTACGTTCCAATGGGGAACAACTCATTTGTTCCGCAACACAAAATACCGAACTGTATCGCGCCACGATTGGCGGGCTCGGACTGACCGGATTGATCCTGTGGGCCGAATTCAAATTGAAGCCCATCCACAATGCCTGCATCGCCATGGAACGGATCCGGTTTGCCAACCTGGAGGAATTTTTCGCCTTGGCGAACCAGTCGGATCGGGATTACGAATACACAGTAGCCTGGGTGGATTGTCTCAGTGCAGGCCCCCAACAAGGGCGCGGCATCTTCTTCCGAGGGAATCATGCCCATGAGGGGTTTTCCAAGTCTTCAAACCACAGCTTCCGAGTGCCCTGCGATCTCCCTGATTTTTTACTCAATCGTTTCACCATGAAGATCATGAACGGCCTGATCTACTCCAGCGCACCACCCGACGAACAAAAAATCGTGCATTACGACCCCTTCTTTTATCCCTTGGATGCGATTCACGATTGGAACCGCTGCTATGGGAAACGCGGATTTTTACAGTATCAATGCGTCATCCCTTACGGGCAACACGAAGAAACCACCCAAAAAATATTGAGCCGAGTGGCCCGTTCCGGAACGGCCTCTTTTTTGAGTGTGTTAAAATTGTTTGGGGATCAACCTTCCCCCGGGCTCCTGTCTTTTCCCAAGCCGGGGGTCACCCTCGCGATGGATTTTGCCTTTCGCGGGACCAAGACCTTGCAACTGCTGGAAGACCTTGATTCGATGGTTTGTGAAATGGGTGGGTTGGTGTATCCCGCCAAGGATGCCCGCATGTCGGCCGAACATTTTCAGAATTTTTTTCCACAATGGCGGGAATTTGCTCGTTTCATTGACCCAAAATTTTCTTCAAGTTTTTGGCGACGCGTAACTCAGGATTCAACCAGGAGCTCCTCATGAAAAATATCCTCATCCTCGGGGCGACTTCCGCAATCGCCCAAGAGACCGCGAAACTATTTGCCGCCGAGGGGGCCAATTTCTTTTTGGTGGCTCGTCATCCGGATCGCCTGGCCGCCGTGGCGCAAGATCTGAAAGTACGGGGGGCCGCCAAGGTGGAAACGCAGGCCATCGATTTAAACCGGCTGGAACAACACGCCACCCTGCTACAATCCGCCACCAAGGCTTTGGGATCATTCGATCTCGTGCTGATGGCGCACGGCACACTACCCGATCAACACGCCTGTGAGCAAGATGTCGCCAAAACGATGGAGGCCATCCAGACCAACACCCTCGGTCCCATCTCCCTCCTGACCCACATCGCAAACCTCTTTGAATCGCAACAGCATGGCTGCCTTGCGGTGATCAGCTCGGTCGCGGGTGACCGGGGACGGCAGAGTAATTACGTCTACGGCATGGCCAAGGGGGGCCTCAGTATTTTTCTACAAGGTCTGCGCAATCGCCTGCACCGCTCCGGGATCCAAGTTCTGACCATCAAACCTGGTTTTGTCGACACCCCCATGACCCAACACCTCCCCAAAAACGCCCTGTTTGCGAGCCCGCAACAAGTGGCCCAGGGGATTTATCGCGCCATCGTCAAAGGGAAAGATATCGTCTACGTACCATCTTATTGGCGTTGGATTACGTGGGTGGTGAAATCCATTCCGGAAGGGATTTTTAAAAGGCTATCGCTCTAGTGACCCGACCAAACGCCGTTCTTTTCCACGAGCCCCAAGCTGGCAAAATCTTGATCGAAGCTTAAGACTTGTTCACCTTTCATCGTGGCCACCGCGGCCAGAATAGCATCCGCCAAAGAAGCCTTAGAATTTCTTTGTCGTGCCTGGTGGTAGATCCGCGCGGCAAATTGCAATTCCCGTTTCTCAGGGGTGGCCAGAGACAGGGCCTCCAATTGCTCGATGATGAGTGTCACGTCTTCCGTCCTGCGCAAAAAATAACTCAAGATTTCGGCATACTGCGCGGCGAGGATCCCGAGAGGTTCCGGCGTCAGCATCACCTTGGACGCCCGCTCGGTCCCCAAGAGCCATTCAATGGCAAAGCTGGAATCAATCCAGATCATGATCTTGGTCAATCTCTTTGAGTTCGTTTCGGATCTCTTCCGAGGTAGGTACCTTCTCCGCAAACAGCCTAGCGGCCGCCCCAAACTGAAATCCCTGACGCTTGTTGGCCAGACGCTCCAAAACCAACTCCCGAATAATATCCGACTTGGTCTTCGCCTCTTTCTCCGCCAACCACTCCAGGGCCTGGTCAAACTTCTTGTCAGTCACGATATTCAGCGCCATGTATATTAATTACTACATTATATATATGATGTCAAATAGTAAAATAACATAATAATATCAATATATTATTGTGGATTATTTTTGCTCCGTCTTTGAATTTATTTTACTCCGTCTTCAAACAAAAAAGATCAAACACGAAGCCCTTCCGACCAACGGTGACCGTAATCCGCTACGATACTCGCATGCAGCTCCGGTTCAATGTTGTGGCCGGAAACGACCAAGACAACGGGGCGCCCGGGCTGTTGGGTATTGAGTCCGCCAAAGAGCATGGCGGCGGTGGAGAGGATTCCGGCGCCTTCTGCCCTAATCCCTAATTCTCTCCAAAAAAAGGCCAGTGTCTTATCAATGTCTGCTTCCTGCACCACCAAGGATCTTTCCTTGGGAACAGCCTTTTGAATAACCGGCCAATTGACATGCCCCACCTCAAGCAAGGCGGTCCCTTCCGCATGGGTATCACGATGTTCCCCCATATCCGGAGCCGAGATCCTGCGTCCCGCTTGCAAGGATTGATGGATGTAATGATGACTCTCGGACTCAACGACATAAATTTTATGCCGGGGGAGGGCCAAGGATAGTCCAGAGAGTAGTCCACCGCCACCACCGGGAACCACCAGGGAGACATCCTTCATTTTAAATCCCAGGGCCGCTAGCTGCAGACTCAGTTCAATCCCAATGGCCCCTTGTCCTTCCGCCACCGCCACATGATCATACGCGTGGATCAAAAAACGCGTCTCCGGGGTCTCCGCCATTCTCCTTCTCGCCTCGGCCACCGCTTGTTCAAATGTCTCTCCCAAACGCCTGACTTCACCGCCAAAATCTCGATTCATCTTCTCCTTCAAGGGAGAGACATGATTCGGCAGGATGGCGACAACCTGTTCAATACCCAGATTATGCATCCCGAGGATCGTCCCAAGTGAGGCATTGCCATGGGAGCCAATCCCCACCCGAATCGCCTTGGGATCCTTCCCGGCCAGGATCAAGATCACCGCCGCATTGGTCCCACCATAAATCTTGTAAGAGCCCACCAGCGTTTGATTGGCCATTTTGAGATAGACGGGGCGTTTCAGAATCTTGGAGAGTTCCGCACAATAGATCAGCGGCGTCGGTTGCACGAGATAACGGGGTCCGTTGATCCCCGGTTGAGGGGCCGGCTCGATGCCTAATTGTGTCAGGAGTCCGCGAATGAAGGTTGGTTGAATATGTTGATAGGCCTCAAGAATTCCATCTCGGGTCATGGCTCCACCACCACGAATCACATTGGCTAGATGCTCTTTGACCGCTGCCGGGAAACCATCCTCTTGCACCAATTGACCCGCAATCCGACCACGGACAAAGAGGAGTTCGTCGCGTATCTTGGAAGGGTGCCAATCAGGCTGGGCGTTAACCTCGCGAACACGCTCGATGAGCCCCGCATCCACCCCACCCTGTTGCCACTCGTTACAACTATCGGCGATCCACTTTGCACTGCCAGTGCCCTGGGCCATCGCCATCACAACATGACTCACGGCAAGAGATTTATCGTAGAGGCTCATAAGATTAAGATACTGATCCATCGTCAGGTAGGCAAGGAAGTTGCGAAATATTTTCAAAACGTATGTTGGCTCGTATTTTGCTTACTTCATTTCCCGTGAAGCTCAATCCAACACAACGCTCAAAGCTAGCCGATTTATTGTTCGATCTTGCCAAGATCATTTTTGGGGGTTCCGTGTTAGGCCCCTTTTTGAATGCAGGAGATCGAGCGATTAGCGCAGTGGCCATTGTTATTGGGACTTTCCTGGCATCTATTCTACTGTATCAGGGATTGACTTTACTTAAGAATGGGGAGGATAATTAGTTTATGCTGATGTTTCTTTTTGGAGCCGCTTTGATCACAGCCTTGGCCAGTATCGTGGTCTACCTCGATAAACGATCTCAGAAAAAAGAACGCAGAGTGCTCTGACCGTCCGAATTTCGGACGGTACCGACCGAAATTCGGACGGTTCTGCATTTCCTCGATACACAAACAAGCACACTTTTCGTTTGGCACAATCCTTGCTTTAGCAGGACCGTATGGCGTTGCAAGAATCCAAACTTTTTGCCAAGACGGGGGGCCTGCTCCTGGTGGGGGTCACGCTCAGTATCCTGAGCATGCTCCTGCTCCCCATCCCGCCCCTGCTCTTGGATACCTTTTGGGCCTTTAATCTCACCGGGGCCCTGGTCCTCCTGCTGGTCTCCTTTCATGTCTCCGACCCGTTACATCTCGCCTCGCTCCCAACGATCCTGCTGGGATCCACCCTGTTCCGCTTGTCTCTCGAGATCGCCTCCTCGCGCCTGATCCTGACTACGGGAGACGCGGGGCAACTGATCCGCAGCTTTGGGGAACTGGCCGCCGCCGGTAACTTAGTGGTCGGCCTGGTGATCTTTCTCATTGTCACGTTTGTGCAATTTGTCGTGATCGCCAAGGGCTCGGAGCGAGTCGCGGAGGTCTCGGCCCGGTTTCATCTGGATGCCTTGCCGGGGCGGCAGATGAGCATCGATGCCGACCTGCGCAACGGGATGGTCACCGCGGAGGAGGCCAAAAAGGCGCGCGAGCGGCTCCGCCAGGAATCAAAACTCTTTGGGGCGCTCGATGGGGCGATGAAATTTGTCAAGGGGGACGCGATCGCGGGACTCTTCATCACGGGCATTAACCTACTCGGGGGCATCACCCTCGGGGTGTTCGAACAGGACCTCTCCATTGCCCAATCCTTATCCCACTATAGTCTCCTGACTATCGGCAGCGGCCTGATCTCGCAGATCCCCTCCCTCTTGGTCTCCATGGCGGCCGGGGTCGTCCTGACACGCGGCACCTCCGAAGGACACTCGCATCTGGGGAATGAGATCTCGGCACAAATTCTGAGACAGCCCAAGGCCTTGGGCGTTGGGGCCCTGCTCGTGGCCGTCCTGGGGCTGATCCCTGGATTTCCCGGTCTCACTTTTTTCGGGCTTTCCCTGACGCTCGGTGGATTCGCCTTGGCCAAACACCGCCTTCAGAATCGGACGGAACAGGCCATGCAACAACTTCAGGCGCAAAAGAGGATCCCGATTCCCAGTCACTCCTTACCCATCACCTTAGTGGTCTCGGCAACATTGCAGGAACGCTTGTCAGCCACACCCGAATGGTCCCGCTTCTCCGACCATCTCCTGCCCCACTTGATTCAGCAACTCTCGGAGGACGTGGGGATTAACCTCCCCCTTCCCAAGGTTTTAACCGCCGCCCCACACGAAATGATCCACAAGGATTATCTCATCAAGGTTCAGGAACTCCCTGTCTTGACGGGCATCGTTACCACCGCAGGCGCTCCAGAAGAGCTCCTGATTCACTTGGCAAAAATGCTGCGGCGCTTTGCCCCGAAATTTCTGACCATGCAGGAGGTGAAAAATCGCGTCAAACAATTGGAGGCCAGCGCGCCGGATCTCGTCCAGGAAACCATCCCGCGCCTGATCACCCTGCATAAATTGACCGATGTGTTGCAACGCCTGGTCCAAGAATGGATCCCCATCAAAGACCTGCAGCGCATCCTGCATGAATTGACCCTGCTCAACCCCGAACAGAAGGACCCCGTCACCCTGACGGAATTGTTGCGTACCAGTCTGAAGGATCAGATCTCTTACCGATTTGCCGGTCCCGATAAAACCATCCCGCTCTTCTTGCTGTCGCAAGAGATTGAAGAATTGGTGCTGCACTCCATCCAAAGAAACGATCAAGAGGCCTATCTAACCCTCCCGCCACAACAACTGGAGGCGATTGTTCACGCCATCGGTCAGAAGATGATGCGACCCGACGGCCGTCATGCCCGCGCCATCCTTTTGACCCGGCCGGAGGTGCGGCGTTTTGTCCGCAGGATGATTGAGGGGAAATACCACCAAATACCCGTCCTCTCGTTTCAGGAACTAGACCCCGAGGTGGTGCTGCGCCCGCTGGGAAAAATTGAGCTGCAAGAATCGTTACATCAACCCTGTGAATTAAAGGAGGTCGCTCGCTATGGATAAAAATAACCGCACCAAAGATCGTATGGAACAAACACTGGCTGCCTATGAGACCAGTGAACAAGAGCTCCGGTCTCACTGGCTTTGGTCGCTCTGCCAGATTGCCCCGGGAGATTGGGAGACGCTGATCCGCCGCTTGGAAGATCGATGTCAGGGGATCATGGATCTATCAAATCTAAAGGCCCAAGCCCGCACCACTCTTGAGTCACAGAGAACACCACCACCTAAGATGCCAACAATCTCACTAAACTATTTAAGGGTTTAACACTTAACCGAGGAGAATTTTATGCAAACCAGTCCCGTATCCGCCGCCCCCGCCTTGGGCATTGACGGCAACCTGTTTGGCAGTTCCGGCATCGACACCACCCTCTACGTCCAGCTCCTGCTGGTAAATGACTATGACGGCCAGATGAAGGATGCCGCCAAGGAGATCCGAATCAGCAGTAAACTCAAAGAGGCCTATCGCACCCACAAGGTAAAAATTAACGCACTCTTAGCCAAGCCCAAAGATAAGGACGGGAAGATTGAATTAAATCAAGAAGAATTAACCCTCCTCAACTCCAAACCCTTCTTCAGTTGGGACAAGGACGCCAATCAAGGGACTGGCGGGGTTCAAAGCACTTTCCAAAACGGAGACATCAAGGGACAAAACTCCAAATACGAAACCGTGGATAACAGCAAAGGCCCGATCATCGCCACCAACGAACAGGCCAGGGTGGAGGGAGATCCGCATTTCTTTGACCCCGACATGCAAGGGGGACATTGGGATTTTCAAGGGATTGCGGGGCACTACTACAACTACCTGACCGACACCAACCTCCAGGTGAGCGCGCAACATAAGCAGGCCGGCGGTAATACAACGGTCATTGATAACATGCGCTTCACCCTCGACTCCCCGGGGCACACCTTTGACATCCGTGCCAACGCCAATGGCACCGTCACCGTGGATGGTCAGGCGTTAACCAATCAACAGACCCTGCAAATCCCACCGCAGGGTTCCGTGCAACTTGCGGGCAATCAATTGACCGTCATCACCCCTGAGTACATCATCACCGCCTCGCTCAACGGGGGCAATATCGATGCCCAATTTGCCACACGAGAACAGGGTGTCTGGGCCGATGGGAGGGCCCCGACAGGTCTGGTCGGTCAGCAGTTTGATGAGGACAAGGCGGGCGTAAAGGGAACAGAGCAACAACTTGAGAGAACTTACAACATCGCGGCCCCCGCCGCGCCAGCGCCAGAAACCGTGAAGGTGGAAAAGGATGCGGTGGAAGGCGAGTTGGAACGCATCAGCGGCGAGATCGATAATATCAACGGCAACGGGGAGATGATCAGTCTCACCCTGCAACAACTCACCAATCAGCGCAAGACCGCGTTTGAGACCGTCTCCAACATCCTGAGTAAATCAGGCGAGACGGCCAACAACATCGCAAGAAACATCGCCCGGTAGATCACTCAGTTAAGGAGGAGAGTTATGTCTTTGCAGGCGGGACAAATAGGCGAACCATCCATCGATGTCTTCAATCTCTTGAATCAGGCTATGGCCGGTCTGAAACAGGGACAATCGGAAGACATCAAGTCATCCCGCATCACCGCCCAGTCCCACAAAAAGATCATGGAGGATAAGCACGAAGAACGCCTCCATAAGATCCAAGACAACCTGCACCGCCTGGGCAAGGGGAAGTGTCTGCGTTTCCTCAATATCATCACCAAGGTAGGAGCGCTCGTCACCGCTCCACTGACCGGAGGGGCTTCGTTGATCCCGACCATGCTTAGCCTCGCAAGCACCCTGCTCCAGGGTTTGCACCAACTCCAACAGGCCAAAAACCAAAAAGGCTACATCCTCTCCAAGACCGATCAGGAGATGTTGGCGCGGGTGATCGAGGAGGTGCACAAGATGTTCGACGAGGAGTTATCCCATATCTCGACTCAAGGGGAACAAGGGCAACGAGAATTACAACAGATGCAAAAAGCCATTGAACAAGCCACGGAAGGTTTTCAAACAACCCAATAAAAGGAGAACACATCATGATGAACCCAATAGGAGTGTCAAACAACAACGATGCCGCAATGTTTGCCGATATGGAGCGGCTGCAGGAAGATGGCAAGATCAAGCAACAAAAAGTCAGCGAACCCCACGATCTGGTCATCACCCAACAGGAGCAAAATATCAGTGTCCTGCAAAGTGAATCCAACAAAGTTGGGGGGTTCGGCATGTTTCAATTCATCCTGCAAATGTTTGCGGCAATAAGTTCCATTGTTGGTGATTTTTTCAGCCCGATGGCCAAACAAATATCAAAAGTCATCTCCTCTGGAGAAGATTTTGCTACTCGCATTTATTCTTTTATCGACTTTGTCAACAAACAGAAAAAATCCTCACAAGCTCAGACCCTGGAAGGGAAATAGCCGTGGAGATCCATCGTGAAGCGTCGTTTCCGCAAGACGTCGAACTACTCGGCGTCTTGGAATCACTGATCGGCAAGGGCAGCAACGAATTGTATATTGCCAAAAAATTTTCGGACTCCCCTGTCACCACAGAGATTCGACCACCACAAACCGCTCTACAGAAGCTTGATCAGGCGATGATCCTCCGGGCCCTGAGTACCAGTCTGTCAGGTGTCTTGACCTTCCGCACCGCCACCCATCGGGAGATCTCCCAAGCCGGGCTATCGGCTCAACTCAAAAATTTCACCCCCCAGGATATCGCGACGATCGTGAACGCCAATCTGGATCAAGATAAATGGGACGAAGGCCAACCCCATCCAGAATACCATTTTGACAACAACAAATTACTGGCGGGAAAGGTGTACGTCGACTCTCAATACGCGCTCATCCGGGCTACCAGCAACCCCCAAGAAGCCCTGGAGGCCTTTGGCAAGATCCTGCACGCCCAACAAGATTTTTACGCCCATACTAACTTTGTCGAGTTGTATCGCGATTATTTTCACCAACATTCCGGGCACTACCCTCTTCCCCGGGAGATTCCCCTCTATCAAGACGCCCTCAAAAATCCCCAACTCAGGACTATTTTGCAAACCCAACTAAAGAGCGGAGAATTCTCCCGCGCTGAATTCATCCTGAAAGACCTGTTTCATCTCAACCACGATCCCAACTCCCATGAAATGATGAACAAAGACGGCCCCGGCCGGCCCCTGTACCCAGAGGCGAAGGATCTGGCGGAGCGGCAGACGGGGAAAGAGATTGAAAAGTTTTTAAAGACTATTCGAAAAAATTTTCGGATCAAGTCATTTTTTGAAAAAAATCCGGCGACCGACGGTTGACTGTGCTAAGATTACCACGATGAAACAACGATGGGAGATGGCCAGGCCTGAGGTTCCGCGGCTCTCCTTGTTTGCTCTCGTTCACTTCCTCATGGGAGTGGGTTACTCCCTGGGATTCTACTCCGCCAGCGCCCTGTTGATCAGCCGAGTCGGCACCGCTCCGCTCCTCTACCTCTACTTTGTGGCCTCGATTGCCGCCCTGCTGCTGGCAGGTTTGTTTTATTACGGGACCCAATGGCAATCGCGAGAACTCGTGGTGTACCTTACGTATCTCGGCTCCGGTCTCTTGGTCATCCTGGCTTGGGCTGCCGTGGTAGCTATGCCCAATCGGGCGGCCATTTATCTGGGGATGCGGGCCGTTTTTTACGCGATTTTGGTCGTTTGCAACCTGGCCTTCTGGCTCTTGGCCAGCGATGCCTTCAACAATTTTGAGGCCAGGCGAAGTTTTTCGCTCCTCGTGGCGGCGGGCGTCTTCGGGGAACTGATTGGCGGTTGCCTGGTCAATCGCTTGGCGGTGTCCATCGGGGCGGTCCACCTGATCCTCGGTTGGGGACTCCTGTTGTGTCTCTGCCCGCTGTTATTCTGGGGAACACGCACCCTGCTACCGTCGCTCTTCCCGCAGGAGGAGGCGGTCACCCCCGCCGAGAGCGGTTCACTCCACCTCACGACGGACACCCAATCGCTGCTCACCGAACCGCTCACCCTCTGTGTCTTCTCCTTCTGGCTGATCTATTCGTTCCTTTGTTACGGCACCGATTATGTCTTCAACTCCTACGTCGTCCGGACCCTACTTCAGGAGGACCACCTCGCCGCCTTTTTCGGGCAAATCACCTGGATGTCCAGCCTGGCCATTCTCCTGTACCAACTCTGCATCGCGGGTCCCCTCACCATGCGCCTGGGCGTTGACCGCACCATCCTGATGATCCCGCTGCTGTTACTCCTCGGCTTGTCGGGTTATCTCGTCGCACCCTCACTGGTCACCATTGCGGTGGCTCAGGGGGCCATTTACTATTTCGCCGACTATGCGGCCGTCGGGCTGCTCCAACCGATGCTCACGGTCTATCCCCTGGGGGAACGTTCTGCCGTCCGTGTCTTGACGGAGGGGCTGGGACGACCCATCGGCACGTTTTGCCTGCTCCTCTTAAGCCTCCTCCTGCCACGACCGATCAGCATCCAAACCTTTCTCCCCCTCCTGATCGTTGGGTCATTTGGCTTCTTGGCACTCCTCCTTTGGTTTCACCGCATCTACGTGGCACATCTGATGCGTTCCCTCCATGCACCGGATCGAGAATTAGTCGTCAACGCCATTCAGGCGCTGGGGGAACCGAACAAAATTTGCGCGGTCAAGCCGTTGCTGCGCCTGCTCGATCAGGCGCAAGACATCCAACTGAAGCAAACGGTGGTGCTGTCGCTCGCCCAGATGCAAAGCATGGAGGCCTTTGAAAAAATCGTATCCCTCTTTTCCGTCCGCGATGAGTCGCTCCAGATGGCCGTATTACAGGCATTGGGTCAGTACAAAAACTACGAAGGGATGTTCGCCTTGTTTCGTATCCTCAAATCGCACGCGAACGTCTCTTACGAGATCCGTATGAACGCGATGCTGATGCTCACCCGCTTGGTCGGGAGAAAGATCATCCCCTTTGTCATGACCTTGCTGGAAGACGATGACCCTCGGGTGGTGGCCAATGCCATCGAATCGATCGGCGTGTTGCGAGACCCGCAAACCATCCGCATCCTGCAACCCTACCTGCACCACGACCATCATCGCATTCGCGCCAATGCGGCGATCGCCCTCCATGCGTTCCGTGCCACCCGCAAGGCGGCCCTGCAAACCATCCAAAACTTGTATCATGCCCGGGAAACCCACCCTCATTGTACGGGACTTTATGCCATTGGCGTCTTGCGCCTGACATCGTACCGGTCGGAATTGCGCCAATTGCTCCGTACCGCCGCGGACAAGCAGATCCGCTATTTTATCGCGCTAGCCCTCGCCTTGATGGGCGATCCATCGTTCGCCAAACCATTCATGCAGTTCCTGCTCGACCCTGATGAATCATTCGCACACAATGCGGCACGACGCCTGGGAATGATACCGCCGGCCAGCCGAAATCAGGTATTTGAACACATCGCCAAACTCACCCTGCCGGACCAAAAACGCGTTTACAAAATATTGGATCGCACCCCTCTTGATTTCTCGCGGGAAAAACGCCTGATCGCCTCGCGTAAACTCATGCCCGTTCCCATGATTCTACAGTGAGATATTACGGGTCTTTGAGATAATCTATGATCTCATCTGGCAGGAAGTTTTTTCCCACTGACTTAAGGAGCAATTTACCATCCGCATCCGTCACAATCAGGGTGGGCCAGCCGATGACCTCGTATTTTTCGACCATCTTTTGGCATTGAGGGGTGTCCTGGCTGCAATTGATGCGGAGTGGGACGTAGCTGGCGAGGATGGATTGTTGCACCTCGGGGAGCGAGAAGGTTTTGTGTTCCATCTCCATGCAGGGGATGCACCAGGTGGCGTAAAAATCGATCAGGACTTTTTTATGTTCCCGACCGGCTTGGGCAAACGCGGCCACCTCATCATCCATCCAAAAAGCGGCCTTTGGGCCCTGTTCAGAGACGGATTGAGGTCGCCATTGCTGATAGAGGGCCAGGGCGTAGTTGCCGGCGGGAAACAACAGCATCAGGGCCAAGATGCGTTTGATCCAGAGGGTAAAGGCCCCGCCTCGAACACGATTGGCAAAAATTTGGGAAAAAGTCCCAACCACCAGAAACAAGCTCCCCATCCCGAGACCAAACGAGAAGAGCAGGATAAATCCCCGGGCCAGATCATGGGATTGTGCCACATAGACCAGCAGAGACCCGATCAAGGGCCCGACACAGGGGGCCGCCAAAAAGCCCGTGGTAATACCCGCCAGGATGGATCCAAAATAACCCTCCCCTCCCATCTTGGCCATGGCATTCCGTAACCCCAACGGCACCTGAATTTCATAAAGCCCAAAAAGCGAGAGTGAAAAGAACAGATACAGGGCAATCGTGAAGATCAAAAACAAACTGTTTTGAAACAAAAAACCCAAACTTTTTCCCAACGAGGCCGCAGCAAGGCCCATCACCGCATAAACCAGGGCCATGGCAATAATGAAGGTCGCGGTAAGCATAAAATTACGCCGTCGCTTCCCTTCCTTGCGGACCCCAATGAAGGCCAGTGTGATCGGGATAATGGGCAGAACACAGGGGGTAAAATCAGTCGCCACCCCGGCCAGGAAAGACAATATCAGCGCCGAACCAAATCCCTTACCCACCGGCAGGGCCATGGCATCAGCACCACCAGTCTCGGCCCCTACCGAACCCGGCACATTGACTGGAACCAACAAGTCCTGTTGCATAAACCGAAAACAAAGCTCACTCGAGCATCCCTGGTAAGAAAGCTTCACCTTTAACAAATGATCGCCCGGCGCCACCATCGCCGCCGCATGGATCGTGGCGTCTAAGGTGGCGCTCTCCTGATAGATATCCTCATCCGCCCCCGTGATGGGATCCTGCTTATGCTTGGCTGGCGATAGCTTCAGAGGGGTCATGGTAAACCCCGGCTCCGGTATCAACTCGAGCCCCATCTTATTCTGGTAGAGGTAGTGGCCCGGCGGGATCGTAAAATTAATCTGCAGGGGCAACGCCCCACCCGGGGTCATGACATGGGTCGAGCTATCATAATCATACTGAAAGGGATCCTTTTCCAGGGCCGACAAATCACGAGTGTCGGTCACCACGAAAAAAAATCCTAAAAAAACCAAAAAAGGGATAAATTTCTTGTGCATTTTGGTTTATACTATAGATGATTTTCTCTGAAAGAAAAGTGTAAATATGAAGCAGATCACCCGTTCTATTTTAAGTTCCGCCTACCGGGTTGCCAAGAGTGGCAAACTCAAGGCCCTGTTTGTCTCGCTGGATTGCCTCAACGAGCTCCCGGAAAACAATATGTGCAAGGGCTGTCAAATCATCTATGTCACACGTCGCGAGCCCTCCGAGATGGAAAAATTTTTCCCCAATGGGATACCCAACGGGTTAACGGTCATTCATTTGCCCAAAATTGACATGACCCGGATGAGTCAGGTGAAGATGGGCATCCTGTTGGCGCTTTACAAGCAAATGATTAAATTGGGCGACCGAGTGGTCTTTGTTACGGGTCTTCCCGAGATGGAGATCCTCGACAGTATTCTCGTCATCGATACCGCCAAGGAATCGGAAATCATCACGACTCAAGGCCTCAACGGTTTCTCCGAACAAGTCAATCCCGAGGTCTTCCAGACCGTTATCAATTTTGCCATCGAGCTAGGCACGAGGGGCCGGGAGGGAAAACCCGTCGGAACGATCTTTGTGTTAGGCGACGAGGAGAAGGTGTTGCAACTTTCCAAACAAATGATCATCAACCCTTTCAAGGGCTATACCGAGGAAGAACGCAATATCTTCAATACCGAGTTACGCGAAACCATGAGAGAATTTGCCGCCATTGACGGGGCCTTCGTCATCAGCGGCGACGGCCTGGTGCTCACCGCCGGGCGTTATCTAGGTGCCGCGAGTCACGAATCCTCCGTACCCCGCGGTTTCGGTTCCCGCCACATCGCCGCCGCCGGGATCACCGCCATGACCGAGGCCGTCGCCATTGTCATCTCCGAGTCAACCGGCGATGTTCGTATCTTTAAGAATGGCAAGATTCTGATGGAAATTGAAAAGTCTGGCTATTGACAAACCCCAGCATCGGGTCTATCCCTGCCCCCTATGGAAAAACCAAAGTATGATTTTGTCAACGAGGACAAGCGGATCTTAGAACGAAATCTGCGTCGGCACCGGATCTCCCAGCAGGACTACCAAAAACTCCTCAAGGCCCTCCCGGATGAAACCGGACGTTTTGAAGAAGTGGCGGTTTATTCAGGGAGTGATGAGAACCCGCCTGATAAGACCACCTCGGACTGAAAAACGTGGGCATATTCCATTAAAAAGTAGCTTTTGACCTCTTGCAGCGAGGTATGCCACCCAAGTTCTTTATCGAGCGAGGTCACGCCCCGATCAGGAATACCGCAGGGATGGAAATAGCGAAACGGGGTAAGGTCGCAATTCACATTCAGGGCAATCCCGTGGGTCGTCACCTGCCGGTCGACATGAAATCCAACCGCCGCTATCTTGTTGTGCTCCACCCACACCCCCGGGTAGCTCTCATCGCGTTCCCCTCGAATCTGAAAGCGATCCAACACTCGAATCAGAACTTCCTCGACCTGACGCACAAACTCGGGAATACTTTTTTGCCTTAAATGGAGTACAAAATAGGCCACCATCTGCCCCGGGCCATGGTAAGTAATCTTACCCCCGCGGTCGCTGGAAAAAACGGCAATCCCCTTTTCGCTCAAAAACTTGGGGCTCACTAATAAATCCTTGCGGGAATCACGCTTGCCAAATGTCACAACGGGAGGGTGCTCAACCAACAACAGGTGGTCCCCGATGATGTCGCGTTTTCTCCTCTCCGCCAAATCGAGCTGCCAATCATAAACCTGTTCGTAGGGGCGACAACCGAGATCAACGCAACTGACCTTCAAAACAATTCCTCCACCATCTGATACCTCCCCCGCCACACCTTGAGCAACGGGTGCGGCACCCCTTCCTGATAATCCAACTGCACATAGGTCAAACTGACCTGATTGCCCAACTTGGCCAGATCCAATGAGATCTGCTCATTCCAAACCCCCGTGTTGAGATAGTATTGATCCGGACCAAACTGCCGCCTCATCGCATAGTGGGTATGGCCAAAAACCACGATACGCACCGGGCGGGTCAAGAGAATCCTTTTAGCATAACGATCCAGGTGCGGTGTCATCGGGACCTCTTTCAAAATCTTGAGGGTCCGAAGAAACGAAGAGCGCCGATATTGGTTGCGCCTGAACCGAATCCCGCAAAAATAAAAAATCAGCCGGGCAAAGGTGCGCAAGGCAAACCAGGTGTCATGAAAAAACGCCCAGCGAAAATAGTAGGAGAAGGGATAAATTTTATCAAAATAGGCGCGTTCTTGTTTGACGCGGTTGACCACATGGATCACAAAAAAACTCCCCCAAGGGAGATTCACCACCGGTTCGGCCAAACCCTCCGTCAAAAAATACCGACGGGGATCATAGGCATTGTCGGCAAAATACTGGTTGCCATGTTCCACGTGAACCTTGTCAAAAAGATAAGCGCCAATGACAACACGCGTGGCCGGCCCCAACCGGGTGCGCAACAACTCCTGCACCTTAGAAAACAACAGGCCCGGATCATGATTGCCCAATATAAAGGTCACGGAATGACCCGCCGCATGGTTAAAGTCACGCAGGGCTTGAAAAAGCGCGGGGTGCCCATCCAAGATCTCCCCCATGCGCCTGAGCGCGACTACCTCTGTAATGATGTCTGGGTGCGGGTCATCGGGATCGGTCTGGAGATGATTGAAAAAATCGCCGTTGCAGATCAGTTCCACCTCGGCCTCGGCAAATTCACCCGTGCGATGATACTCTAAAAATTCAATAAAACGGTCATCGTAGAAAAAATCCTCGAGCTGATTGAAGCGGCCATCGGGGAGAAATTTCCCCTTGCCGATATGAAAATCGCTGACAATAATTTTAATTTTCCGTGCCACGCAATACCCTCAGCCCAATAGCAGCATACTGAACCCCGGTAACACATGTCAGGATCGCGGTAAAACCCGTCAGAAAAAATAAGCGACCCGTTCCTAGCACATAAGCATTTGCCGCCAGGCTTGGGCCACGGTAAAGATCGGCCAGAAAGAAAAAAAGCGTCAAGATTTGGAAGAGCGTAGCCGCCTTGGAGAGATAGGTTGGATGGTACGAAAAGGTTGCCCGCCTGATCACAAATAGAACAATTCCAGTGGTAATGAATACGTCCCTAGCGACCACTACGGCAGTAATCCAGATCGGGATAATCCCCTTCATCGTCAAGACAAAGAACCCGCAAAACATCAAAATTTTATCCGCCATTGGGTCGAGAAACCCGCCCAAACGGGTCCGCTGAGAGAGCATCCTGGCGATCGTCCCGTCGATCATGTCCGTCAGCGCGGCGGCCGAAAATATGATCATGGACCAATGCCAATTCTCCTCGAGGAGAAAAAAGAGAAAGACCATGGCCCCAAACATGCGGGTGATGGTCAACAAATTGGGGAGGTTGAGTCTACGCATGTTTGGGAAACCGGTATTTTTTTAATGTGTTATAATTTTTTTCATCCATCTCAACCTCTAAGTAAACTCCCGAGGCGCGGTCCTCGCGTTTCAGAACGCGCGCGGTACGGTATAGGGAGGAAATTTGCGCCCCTAATTGGTGTGGCACGAGCAACTTGACATACTTTAACGGCCCTGACAACTGGGTCTCAATCGCGACCAGTAACGGCTTGAGTCCTTCCTTCTGCAAGGCCGAAATCATCAGATCATGCCTGCGCGACGTTAATCGCACCGCGCCCTGATCCATCTTGTTAATCACCCTGAGCACCGGTTTAGCCGCCATTTCCAAATCTTGCAAGACCCCTTCGACAGTGGCCACCTGTTGATCCGCACAGGGATGCGATCCGTCAATCACATGCAAGAGGAGCTGCGCCGAGGCCATCTCCTCAAAGGTCGCCTTAAAGGCCTCCACCAACTCATGGGGAAGTTTATCCACAAAGCCGACTGTATCGGCCAACAAGACCTCGCGTCCCGAAGGCAATTTAAGTGTGCGCACCGTGGGATCCAAGGTCGCAAAAAGCTTGTCTTCCACCAAGACCCCAGCCTTGGTGAGGGCGTTCATGAGGGTCGACTTACCCGCATTGGTGTAGCCCACCATCGATACCAATGGGATTGGGGTACGGCTGCGTTTTTGCCGGTGCAACTGACGATGCGCGCGCACCTTCTTCAATTCCAGTTGGAGACGCTCGATCTTTTCCCGGGCACGACGCCGATCCACTTCCAGCTTGGTTTCGCCGGGTCCTCGGGTGCCAATGCCGCCTCCCAAACGCGACAACGCCACCCCTTGGCCCACCAACCGAGGGAGCAGGTATTTCAATTGGGCCAATTCCACCTGCAATTTACCTTCTTGCGTCCGGGCGCGCCGGGCAAAGATGTCCAGGATGAGGCCCGTGCGATCGATGACCCGCACGCCCCATATTTTTTCTAGATTGCGATTTTGCGTGGGCGTGATCTCATCATTGAATACCACGAGACCAAACGATTCTTCCTGCAACAACTGATGGATCTGCTCAATCTTGCCCTTCCCAATAAAGGTGCCGGGATGGGCGCGCCGCAATTCGCAGGTCAGCTCGCGAGCGACCGTGCCTCCCGCCGTCGCCACCAAGCGGGTTAACTCTTGCAGCGAGGCAAATAAAAAAGGGACCTCCCCCGGGTGGCCATAAACCCCAACCAAGAGGACTCGTTCTGCCTTACTGGAGGATCGTGACGGGGGAGCCGAAGAGATGATTGACCTCCTGGATCAGTTGATCCGAGGGTTCGACCGCCAAGTCTTCCGGCAGGGCCAAAACCGTCTCCTCTTGTTCCGAACGGATCATGTGAATATACGCGCGCGACAGGCCGCGATGAAATCCCAACAAATGGCGCAGACGTTCCAATTGTTCCCGGGTCACTTGCGCACTCATCAAGCGAAAATGAACCTCCCGCTGCGCGAGTCGATCCGCGGAGGCCCGTAACACCACCACCTCCCGGGCAATCAACTTGTTCCCCTCCTCCTCCGAGGAAATCGATCCGCGAATCAACAGGGGGGCATCGCTTTTCAACAAAGCACTCGCTTTTTTGTAAAGATCGGAAAAAACCACGACCGAAATAAAACCCTTTCTATCTTCAAAGGTCACAAAGGCCATTCGGTCACCATTCTTAGTAATCAACTCACGCATCCCCGTCACCACCCCTCCCAAGGTCACATCCTGATCATCCACCGCCTCTTTAACAGAAATCATGTCGGAATTGGTCTTCTGTTTTAATTCTTCCTCATATTCTTCCAGGGGATGTCCCGATATATAAAATCCCAGGGCTTCTTTCTCAAAGGCCAATTTCTCTCGGCTGGGCCATTCGGCCCGTTCCGGAATTTTAATGACCTGCTTGGTCTCAGGGAGCAAGGCAAAGAGGTTTGCCTGACCGCTGGCCAGATCCCGTTGTCGCTTCGCGCCCTCCTCCATCGCCTCATCCAGGATGGTAAAGGCCTGGGCCCGATGGATCCCGGTCGCATCGAAGGCCCCGCACTTGATGAGACTCTCGATCACCCGGCGGTTCACCTTGCGGGCATCCACCCGTTCGCAAAATTCCACAAAGGAATCAAAGGGGCGTTCTTTGCGGGCCTCCAAGATGGCCTCAATCGCCGCCTCACCCACATTCTTGACCGCCGCCAAACCAAACCGGATTTGACTCTCCCCCACCACCGAAAAACCGACAAAACTTTGGTTGATGTCCGGCGGCAGGATTTCAATCTTATGCTCGCGACAATCGTTGATGAAGATCATCACCTTGTCGGTGTTTTGCACTTCATGGGTCAGGAGTGAGGCCAAAAATTCCACCGTGTAGTGCGTCTTGAGAAAGGCCGTTTGATAGGAAATCAACGCATAGGCGGCACTGTGGCTCTTATTGAAACCATATTCGGCAAACTTGGCCATCAAATCAAAGATCTTTTCCGCCTTAGCCACCGCCACGCGATTGGCCTCGGCCCCCTTGAGAAAACTATCCTTCTGCTGGGCCATTTCCTTCAAATCCTTCTTACCCATCGCCCGACGCAACAGGTCGGCATCCCCCAGGGAGAAATTGGCCAACAAAGAGGCGATCTGCATGACCTGTTCCTGATACACGATGACCCCATAGGTATCTCGCAGGATCGGCTCCAACACTGGCAATTCATACTTGACCTTCACCTTGCCATGTTTGCGATTAATAAAATCATCAACCATCCCGCTCCCCAAGGGGCCCGGGCGATAGAGGGCGACGAGGGCGATCAGATCGGGAAAAACGGAGGGTTTAAGTTTGACCACGAGTTCGCGCATCCCCGAACTTTCGAGCTGGAACACCCCGGTGGTATCCGCCTGACTGAGGGACTGATAGACCTTCGGGTCGTCGAGCGGGACTTCGTTAATATTTAATTCCAGCCCCCGAGTCCGTTTGATAATTTTCAGCGCCTGGTCAATGACCGTCAGTGTTTTCAGGCCCAAGAAGTCAAACTTGATCAGACCGATCTTCTCGACGGCCTTCATGTCATACTGCGAAACCACTTCATCTTTTTGTCCCTTGTAGAGCGGCATGAAATCCACCAAGGGCTTGTCCGAAATCACCACGCCGGCCGCATGGGTGGAGGCGTGGCGGTTCAGGCCTTCCAAGGCACGGGCCATCACCAACAACTCCCGGACCTTGGCATCCTGTTCTTGCAATTCCTTCAACTTCGGCTCCAACTTAAGGGCCTCTTCCAAGGTGATGTTGAGGGCATTGGGGATTAATTTGGCGATCCGATCCACATCCCCATACGGCAACCCCATCACCCGGCCCACGTCACGCACCACCGCCTTGGCCTTCATCTTGCCAAAGGTGATGATCTGACCCACATTGCCGTACTTTTCCTGAACATACTTGATCACCTCATCGCGGCGATTCATGCAAAAATCGATGTCCATATCGGGCATGCTGATCCGTTCGGGATTGAGAAAACGTTCGAAGATCAAGTTGTAGGGCATGGGATCCAAATCGGTAATCTTGAGACAATAGGCCACCAAGCTCCCGGCCGCCGAACCGCGCCCCGGGCCCACGGGGATCCCCTGCTGCTTGGCATAGTTGATAAAATCCGCCACAATCAAAAAATAGCCCTCAAAACCCATCTTTTGCACCATCATTAATTCGTGGCGAATGCGGTCTTCGTATCGAGTCCGTTCTGAACCTTGTGTTTCAGGGGTAAGATGTTTGGAGATAAAGGCCCAACGTTCGTCCAGTCCGCTCCAAACCTTTTCTTCCAAAAATTGTGAGAGCGTCTTGCCCTCCGGCGGGGCAAATTTTGGAAAATGATAGGTCTTAAAATCAAAATCAAACTGACAACGACCCGCCACCTCAAGTGTCTGCCGCACCGCCTGGGGATAGCGCGCAAACAGGCGGGCGATCTCCTCGGAGGATTTCATGTCGTAGCCGTCGCCATGAAACTTCATCCGGTTCTCATCCTGCAGGGTCTTGCCCGTTTGGATGCAGAGCAGGGCCTCATGGGCGTGCGCCTCCTCTTTGTTCAAGTAATGACAGTCGTTCGTGGCCACCAAGGGGATGGATAAACTTTGGGAGAGATCGACCAAGACATCGTTCACCCGGTTTTGTTCCGGGATGCCGTTCTCCTGCACCTCCAGATAAAACCGGTCGCCAAAGATTTGCCGAAATTCCTCGGCCACCTTCCGGGCCTGAGGCAGGCCCCCGGACAAGGCCGCCTCCGCCATCTCCCCGCTCAAGCAACCGGACAAAACAATCAATCCCTCGGAATGGGCCCGGAGAATTTCCTTATCAATCCGCGGCTTGTAATAAAACCCCTCCAAGTACCCCGCCGAGATCAACCGACACAGATTTTGGTAACCAATCTTATTGGCCACCAACAAAATGAGATGATGATAGGGCTCCTGCCCCCGCCGCACATGTTTGTCAAACCGACTCCCATTGGACTGGATGTACACCTCACACCCCAAAATGGGCCGAATCCCCTCCTTCACCGCCTTCTGATAAAACTCCACGGCCCCAAACATATTGCCATGATCCGTCATGGCCACCGCCGGCATATGGTATTCCTTGGCCCGCTGGCACAACGCATCCAAACGAATGGCACCATCTAACAAACTGTATTGCGTATGCAGATGGAGGTGAACAAAAGAGGCTTCAGGGGTTTCGGTGGGCATCGAAGGCCATGCTAAAAAGATTCGGGGGGAGAGTCAATCTCCTATTACCAAATCCAGCGCAAAAATCACCGCCTGGCTCACCTGCCGGAGCTGGGCGGGCGCCAGTTCTCCCAGGTAACGGCGGAGGCGTTCTTTGGGGAGGGTGTGAAGGCTCTCGGCGGAAACAAACGAGGGATGTTTGAGATTTCCGGACAAGCCAATGGCCACTTGGGTGGGATAACCTTTGCCTTGGGAAGTGACCTCGGCCACCACCACTTTTGACAAGTGGGGAATCACTCCCGAACGGGTCAACACCAAAACGGGCCGCGTGCCCGCCTTGCCCCCCACATCCGCCTCCCAGATCTCCCCCCGATTCACGAGGTCTCCCAAGCTTCCGCCTTGAGCCATGCCTCTGATTTCTGACTATCTTCCGGATGTTTTTGCAAGGCCTTGATCCACTGCTCTTCCAACCGCCGAAACTTCTCCCGCTGAATTTTTTCCTCAATCGCCTGACGCACAAACGCCGACTTGGAACCAGGCGCCAATTGCTCAATCTGCGCCTCCATCTCCGGGGCCAACCGAACCTGTAAATTCACATTTGTCATGATATTATAATGCATTAAATCATTACAAAATGCAACAATTAAGACTTTTTGGTGCCAGGCACGATTGGAACTACTTGAAAAATAAAGACAAGCCTCCCATTATGACCATAAAATATGACTGGACAAAAATTATGTCTATGATAAGGTGAATCTATGAAAGAAATGGGTGCCGCCAAATTCAAAGAACAGTGCCTGGCCCTGCTCGACACGGTTGATTCGGAGGGGATTGTGATCACCAAGCATGGAGTCCCGGTCGCCAAACTCATTCCCATTGAGACAGCGACAGCTAACTTGATTGGCAGTCTCAAAGGGAAAATCAAGGTCAAAGGGAATATCTTTTCAACGGGTCTTGATTGGAATGCCAGTAACGAATGCTGAATATTGACACTCACATCCTGATCTACGCCCTAACTGGAGAACTTACCGCCACAGAAAAGAAAACCCTCTCTTCCGCACCATGGAGCATTTCGGCGATTGTCCTTTGGGAGATGGCAAAATTATCCCAACTGAAACGGATTGAAATCGATCTCGAAGATGCTGAGGTGTGCCGCACTTTATCTAAAATCCACACCTGGCCCATTGATCTGGCAGTCTGCCGGGCCCTGAAAAAACTTGATTTCAAGAGCGACCCCGCCGACGAACTGATCGCCGCCACCAGCCTGGTGCACCACATCCCGCTGGTCACACGGGATCATAAAATAAAGACGTCGAAACTTATCGGATTTGCTTAGAACCTACTCCCACCAAATCAAGAGCTCTGAAAGCTAAGCTGGCCGTCGCCAAGCTCCCACATCCACGTTAAAGGTGAGCCCATGCTCAACCCATAACCATTCCTTGATCTCTTTTAGTGACTTTCGTCCAAAATTCTTAGTTTTCAACATCTCGGACTCTGTCCTCTGCACAAGATCACCAATAAATTTCTTATCATCCGCCCGGAAACAATTTGTCGTTCTCATCCCAAAAACTTCGTAGGTATCTCCTAACGGCAGTGGCTGGTCTAAAAGACTTCTTTTATCATGTGGAACCGGTACTCGAATGTCTGGTTGGGCTGGTACTTTTCGTTCTGATGTGCCTTGCCGTAATCCTGCCACTCTGAGACCATTACCACGACCCATCACCGAGTCACTCGGATCAATCGGAACGTAAACTGCCGCTCTCCTTCTAGCTGCCAGCACCAACTGCATGCCTGCATCATTCGTGGCAAGTTTTATCGTTCGCCCCTTTCTCCCGCGTGGCTGCACCGGAACAAGAGTCTCGGACACAGCCGCAGGAATTTCAGGCTCCAGGGAAAATTTAATACCCTCCAGTATTAACATCTTGTGGATTTGCACATTACCATCATCCCCGGAGAGGGCTTCACACACGGAAACCAGCATCGGATTCTCGGGCAACGCAAGTTGCGCGACACTCAAGGCGGCGAACCGACTCAGGTCGTCGATCGATGAAGCACTCACCAATATCAGACCCACCCCAGCCCGCGCTGCCCACGAGCCCCCAAGGGCCATGCAGGCAGCGGATTTCCCAGATTCAAAATCCAACAACAATAACTTGAGGCAAACCAACTGCGGGTTGAATGCCGTAGCAACAACCTTCATGGCCTCCGCTGCAATCACCCGCTGACCACGATCCGCTGGCGCAGCCGCATCAATGGAACGCAATAATCCCGCCATGGCGTTCACTTGAACAGCCGGAATACCCAAACCCGTGACAGTTCCCATAGATTACCTCGCTTATTGATTATCATCGACTAACCCCGGAAAAGGTTGTGTACTATTTTACATCTCGTTTCCACTCAATCGTCGCTGGGGGCTTGGAGGAGATATCTTGCTAATTCCCCTCAAAAACCATTAAAATGACCTCAAATGGATAGATTGAAGAAACATGGAATTGAAGAGGAAATGGCCCGCCGGTTGGTGAGGCAATTCCACCCCGACAAGATCATCCTGTTTGGCTCTCATGCAAGAGGGACAGCGGGGCCCGACAGCGATATCGACTTGTTGATCGTCATGGCCGTCAAGGGTTCTAAGCGCAGCAAGACGGTGGAGATGTACCGCCTGCTGGGAGGGATGGGAATGTCGAAAGACATCATCGTCGTCACACCCGAAGAAATTCAACGATATAAAAAGATACCGGGGACAATCGTATATCAGGCCTTGAATGAAGGGAAACTTCTCTATGAGCGTGCCGCCTGACGTTGTTCATGTCGTCCAAGAGTGGGTTCAAAAAGCGGAAAATGACCTGAAGAACGCTGAGCATACGCTCACCCTGGGTGATGATGATTGTCCCTTTGACACCGTCTGCTTTCATGCTCAGCAGTGTGTTGAGAAATATTTAAAGTCACTGCTCACCTGGCACGGCCTTTCTTTTCCCAAGACGCACGATCTGACGGAACTCCTTGCTCTTGTTCCCCAAACAACTCCCTTGGACATGACCATGGACGATTTGGCCGAATTAAGTCCCTATGCTGTTGAATCTCGCTATCCCGGAGAATGGGAACCACTGACACGCCAAGAAGCCGATCTCGCAGTTGAACTGGCCAAGAAATTGCGCCTTACCGTCAGAAATCATTTGAAAGAAATTTTCCCCTAGAGTTCTCACTCCCTCGCAGCCAAATTCAAAGAACTGTGAATTTAAAACCAGCGCCGCCAGGATTTTTGGGCTGAGCGGGCGCAGTCGGCCACTGAGTGTCCGATTTCGATCGAACGGTCTCGACGGAATGGGGTCATTCCAACAAGACGGGCAGAGACCATCCACCCCTACTCCCACTCAATCGTCGCCGGGGGCTTGGAGGAGATGTCGTAGACCACGCGGTTGATGCCGCGGACTACCTGAAAAGTAAAATTTTCTCGATAGCAGTTCTCTATAATCTCCACTCATGCTGTTCATGCCATAACCCCAGATAACCTCGCTCGGGTAAAAACACCAATGAGACCCCAAGTGCAGGTCCGGTAAGCGCTTGACGGGCCTCGTTAAGGTCTTCATCCGGAGGAAGTTCGACCTTCACGAAAGAAAGTTGATAAGGATCGTCGGGACGTTTGCCGTACACAAAGGTTGCTGCCAGCCATTGTCTGAGAAATTTTTCAGGGTCATAGAGAGGCTCCCGCCAAGTGATATTGTAACCACCTGCGCCTAAACTGGCGTCATGAGAGGCACTGGCCTTGATTTTCCAATCCTCACCTTCCCTGAAGATCAACAAAGGATCCCGCGCGGGCCCGCGTATCTGGATCCCATGGGCGCAAAAAACCTCCACCATAGCCGCAATTTCTACATCGGAGAGACATGGCCAATACATGACTAGCTTGTCATGCTCCGACAATTTCATTTGGAAGGGATGGAGTCGCTCCCGGGATAACCGGCACAAGCTTTCCACCACCGCCCGATCGTTGAGTAGTTGTGTGTTTTCGATATATCCTTTGTGGAATCCAAAAGAGCCAGAATCTCGTGGCATGGGAATACCGGCACGCTCGTCAAAGTGATAGTAAGTCCCATTACCAGTTTCTTCAGGCCGACCCAGTCCTTGGCAATAACGCAAATAATAATCGGAAACTTTGCCTTCCTCCCCAGGGCCCAAAAAGACCATGGGACGGCGTCGTTGATGGACCCAGGGGGGATAAGATTTTTCGCCTGATGTGATCCAGATTACGGCGTCTCCTTGCCCCGTCGTCCGATTATAAGCAAGCTGACTCAGGACAAAACCGGTTTCCATCAGTCGGTCGCCAAAAGTCTGAGCCTCTTTTTCAAATGACGATCCGAAAGACCTTGAATCTCCGCCGTCTAAAAACTGGAGATAAGCAGCAGCCCTTTGGGCTTGATATCGAAAACAAGCGGGAATATCAGGGGGCAACGCCGCAATGACGTTAATGTAAGGAGGTTGAGTTGGAACGACCAAACTGCCTTTAGTGGAACCTATCATCATAACCGATGACTATTATCGGCCAGGAAACGTCAAAGTTGCTTATTTCCATTCAATGTTTTTTAATTCAACCTTCTTCAAGAACAGTCTCAATGTCGCGGGTTGCGTAGAGAAATCGTAAAACTTCAATGCCATCCCCAGAGGTTCGGTAAAAAATTAGATGTTTTTCAAAATCGCGTACCCGCCAGCGTCTGAGCCCCGCTAGCAGCGGATGCTTACACTTTTGAGAACTCCCCATCTCGGGAAGCTTCGCAAGTTCCTCTAGAGTTGTCTCGACCATTTCAAGAAACCGTAACGCTGTTTCTTCAGTTCTTTCCGAAAGGAATAAAAATTGATCGATTAAATCCTGCCTGGCAAGAGGTCGTATGAGAATTTGCGGAGTCATTGAGAAATCATTTTTTTGACTTAAGACGCTCTCGCGCCTCGCGACGAATTTCTTGAAGATATTCTTTGGTCATCTTCGACGGATGACCACTCTCCAGCCCCTCCAACAGCATGGCCTCCAGCTTCTCTTGAGCCTTCCTTTTCTGCTCTTCACGTAGGATGGAGCGGATATATTCACTGACCGTACTGTAACCGCCTCTCGAAACTTCTTCCTCGATAAACTTTTTCATCGGCTCAGGAAGAGAAATATTCATTGTGTCCATGGATACAACCTCCTTAATTATCATTCCGAATGGTAGCAAAAATGGCAATTATTGTCAATTATTGCCATTAGGAGGTTTCATTCCCACTCAATCGTCGCCGGAGGCTTGGAGGAGATGTCGTAGACTACGCGGTTGATGCCGCGGACTTGGTTGATGATGCGGCTGGAGATTTTTTCCAAGAGTTCGTGGGGGAGCTTGACCCAATCGGCGGTCATGCCGTCGAGGCTCTCGACGACGCGGAGGGCCAGGACATTCTCGTAAGTCCGGCCGTCCCCCATCACGCCGACCGACTTGACCGGCAACAAAACGCCAAAGGCCTGCCAAACCTTGTGATACCACCCTGACTTTTTAAATTCGTTGAGGATCACCTCATCCGCTTCGCGCAACAGGCTCAAACTCGCCTCGGTGATTTTATCCAACACGCGGATGGCCAACCCGGGCCCCGGGAACGGATGCCGGCCGATCAACTCGTCCGGGACCTGCAAGATCCTGCCAATCTCGCGCACCTCGTCCTTGAACAACTCCCGAAACGGTTCCACCAACTTCAACTTCATCTTTTTCGGCAACCCGCCCACATTGTGATGGCTCTTGATCGTCACCGACGGCCCACGGAACGAAACCGACTCGATCACATCCGGATATAAGGTCCCCTGCGCCAAGAAACGAATCCCCTTCAACTTTTTCGCCTCGCCGTCAAAGACCTTGATGAATTCATGACCGATGATCTTGCGCTTTTTCTCCGGGTCGCTCACGCCGCGCAGGGCCTGTAAAAATCTTTTGGAGGCATCAATGGCGATCAAATGAATCCCCATGTGCTTTTTGAAGGCGTCCTGCACCTTTTGAAACTCCCCCTTGCGCAACAAACCATTGTCGATAAAAATCGGCTGCAACTGATCGCCCACGGCGCGGTGGATCAGGGCGGCCATCACGGTGGAATCGACCCCACCCGAAACGGCCGCCAACACCTGGCCCTTCCCGACACATTTTTGAATCTCCTTGATCTTGGTCTCGACAAACGACTGCATCGTCCAATCGCCCTGCAATCCCGCCACGCGGAACAGAAAATTTTTCAAAATCTCGATACCGCGGGGCGTATGCACCACCTCCGGATGAAATTGCAGCCCATAAAACTTGCGCACGGGATCTCCCATCGCCGCCAGCAATCCATTGTCACTCCTGGCCAAGACTTGAAAATTATTCGGGGCTGAAGCCACATGATCCCCATGACTCATCCACACCGCGCTCTCCGCCTCCGGCCAGTCCGAGAAAACCCCGGAAGGCTCCGTCACCCGGACCCGCGCAGGACCATATTCCCGCGTCTCACCCCGCTCGACCTTGCCCCCCAACTGCTGCGACATCCACTGCATCCCGTAACAAATGCCCAAGATGGGAACCCCCATCTTGAGGATCTCTTTGGAAATCTTTGGGGCGTCCTTATCATAGACGCTGGAAGGGCCGCCGGACAGGATCAGGGCCTTGGGGGCAAACTTGCGAATGTTAGCAAAAGGGGTTTGGCACGAGAGCACCTCGCAAAAAACCTTCAGTTCACGAACCCGCCGCGCAATGAGTTGAGTGTATTGGGAACCGCAGTCTAAAATCAGGACCTTGTTCATTAATTTTACTTACTCTTTCCGATAATTGGGGGCTTCCTTCGTGATCATCACATCGTGGACGTGACTCTCTTTCAAACCAGACTGGGAAATCTGGACAAAGATCGCCCTCTTGCGCAGTTCCGCCAAATTCGCCGCCCCGAGATACCCCATGCCGGACCGCAATCCGCCAATGAGCTGATGGGCGTTATCGGCCAAGGGCCCGCGATCCGGCACCATCCCCTCAATGCCCTCGGGCACCAATTTGGAAAAATCCTTCACCACGTCCTGGAAATAACGATCGCGCCCGCCCCGCATCATCGCGCCCAGTGAGCCCATGCCGCGATAAATCTTGTAGGAACGGCCCTGATACAACACAGTCTCCCCGGGGGATTCATCGCAACCGGCAAAGAGGCTGCCAATCATCACACAAGCGGCCCCCGCCGCGAGGGCCTTGGTCACATCGCCGGAAAATTTAATGCCACCGTCAGCAATCACGGGAATCTGCGCCTTGTCCGCCACCTTTACGCAGTTAAAAATAGCGGTTAACTGCGGCACGCCAACACCGGAAACAATCCGGGTGGTGCAGATCGACCCGGGACCAACCCCCACCTTGATCGCATCCGCTCCGGCCTTGATCAAGGCCTCGGTACCTTCGTCGGTCGCGACATTTCCCGCAATGATCGGTAAATCCTTAAATTGTTTTTTCACCGCCCGGACGGCCTCCAACACGCCCTTGGAGTGTCCATGCGCCGTATCAATCACAATCACATCCACCCCGGCCTTCACCAGCGCCTCCACCCGCTCCATCGCGCCCGCCCCAACCCCCACTGCGGCCCCCACACGCAACCGACCCAGCTTGTCTTTGCAAGCATTGGGATAACGCATGGTATTTTCAATATCCTTGATGGTGATCAGGCCAGCGAGATTTCCTTGGGCATCCACCACCGGGAGTTTTTCAATGCGATTCTCCTGCAGAATAATCTTGGCCTGCTCCAAATTGATGCCCACGGGGGCCGTGATCACTTTCGTCGTCATCACATCCTTGACCAACTGATCGAGATCTTTTTGAAAACGCAGGTCGCGGTGGGTAATGATACCCACCAACCGCTTGCCTTCCAGCACGGGAAATCCGGAAATCTTGTGTTGTTCCATCACCCGCAGGGCCTCGCGCAACTTTTGCCCAGACGTGAGGGTAATCGGCTCCAAGATCATCCCCGACTCGGCACGTTTCACCTTTTCCACCTCCAAGGCTTGCTCTGCGGGTGACAAATTGCGATGAATAATCCCCATGCCCCCCACATGCGCCATGGCAATGGCCAGCTTGGACTCCGTCACCGAATCCATCGCCGCCGAAAGCAGCGGGATATTCAAATCAATATCGCGCGCCAAACGCGTGGTGGTGCTAACTTCCGTGGGAAGGACAAAACTCTCTCGAGGCAGGAGTAAGACATCGTCAAAAGTGAGGGCTAATGAAATAACAGGGGGTTCCATGGCGGACTACTAGCAGCCTCAAATCCTCGTGTCAACACGCTGCTTTAGATATTCATTTCCCTTGACTTAGTGCGGCATCCCAATTAGAAAGCCCGCTCCCATGGCAAGAATAACCATAGAAGACTGTCTCGAGAACGTGGAGAACCGATTTGCCTTGGTTCACCTAGCCTCCAAGCGTGCCAAAGAGCTTTGTAAGGGCACTCAGCCCCTCGTAAGATGCAAAAATAAAGAAGTGGTGACGGCCTTACGAGAGATTGCCGCTGGCAAGGTCCTTTTTGCCACCCTGGCCCCTGCCCATCAGGGTCGGAAATTCACCTAAAGTTGTCATTCTGAGCAAAGCGAAGAATCTCCTGGTCTACCCTAAAAAACTACTGAGCTGACGGTCGGAATCGAACCGACGACCTGCGCATTACGAATGCGCTGCTCTACCAACTGAGCTACGTCAGCAAAAATCAAGAAGCGGCTTTATAGATTGTTCTGTGTGTCCGGGTCCAGAGTTTTCTCACAACACAACTTTTTCACGGACCTGCCGAGAATACGTTATGAGTTCGATCTTCCGTTTGGACGCCGTCGCCGGGGCGTTAAGACATGTTTCAACCGACTTGGTCCGAGAAATCTTCGCACCATTGCCCGATCCGAATCCCTTGATGCGCTATGAAGTAGCCCTGGGAGAAGGCTCCAAAGCCGTGACTAGATTGTTGCAGAATCCCGATTTCCTGGCCCTGGCCGCCCCAGCGGTGATTACACATTGCATTTCAGCGGTGGGACGTCCCCTTGAGGATTTTGTCGATACGCACAGGGGACGGCATCCCGATCTCGAGTTAGCCGATATCGTCTCCGCCTGTGAAGGACAAACTTCCGAGGGACAGAGACGGACCCTCGAGGCGGCGGCGCGCCTATCTGAGCTGTGGAAATGGACGGCTCTCACTCCCATGGGGCTCTCCTCGGCAGCCCTGGTTTGGGGAGACGGGGCCTGGCAGGAACAAATCTTGAATATGTTGGCGCGAGGGGCCGCTTTTCAAAGGTCAAGCGGTGGAACGGCTGATCCGGTCCTCCTGACCACCCTTCGCAGTGAGAAATACGACGAAGCCTTGCGCTGGGCGGCCGATCGATGCTTTTCCTCGGCCGTCACCGCCTATCCCAACGGTGACAACCGTTTCTTGGAAGGAAAAATTCCGCTGCAATTTCTCAACCTCCCTCCCCATCGGGTACCCCTGGATCTTTCCATGGAATGGGCCAAACAACTGCCGGCCAACGCACTGCTGGTCTTTCCTCCCCAAGGGTTGCTTGCGTCCGGGGACACCCTGGAGGAATGGCTTTATCAAGCCCTGTTTGCGGCGGATAGACACAAGGATGTCGGCATCGCCATGCTCAGCGGGGCGATCTGCCTGCATGGAGAACAACCCCATCTCTGGTTGGGCTCCAAAAATATCCAGAAGACAGCGTCTCTCGCCACTTTATTGACTGGAACCCCATGGTCGGATGCCCGGAAGATAAGAGTCGCCGGAGGAACCCTCTACCGCCTGCCGGGTCGAGTCCCGGGAGGCCCCGCCTCACTGACCTTGTTTGAATATCCGCTCTTGCTGCGGATTCATTCCCTGATCCGGACCTATCAACCCCTGTTGCAACAGGTGCCGGGTCTTTCGCAAAGAGAGCAGGAGCAGGTATTATGTGATCTCCTCGTCCACGCAGAACGTCTGCCACTCGACATGATCCAAGCATTGCAAAAAGATTCTTTTTTTACCGGCTCTCCCGTAATTCCTTCTCCTGACTGGATGGAGGTCCCGCTCGATCCAGTCGCCTGGTCCGCCCGGCTTGATCGAAACCCGTCGTCCTCTTCCAAACTTCATTCCTACTTGAAATCTTTGCCATACGGCCAGGCCACTTCCATTGGAACTCGTTCCGCCCAACAGGACGCCGTTTGGTTTCAAGATCGGAATTTACCCGGGGGGCTGCAATGGGTGGCCGCAACCGCCGATGGTCATGACGCAGGCTTCCATGGTCGCCGTGCCAGCTTGGCGGCCCTGGCTGGACTCAAGCAGTATATGACGGAGTTGATCCCCGCATCTCCCGTCCTCACAGCGCCGGAACTAATCCCATTGCTCCGTCAGATCACCAAAAAAATAGAAGCAAAACTCTGTGAGTCGCAGCACGGAGGCACGACCCTCGTCGCCGTCTTTCACCTCGGCCCTTCCGTCGTGATCATGCATGTTGGTGACAGCCGGGCCTATCGAAAACCATCAGGAAGTTTTTTGGAACAATCAACTGAAGACCATCATTGGCTCGGTAATATTCATCAGTACGGACTGGCTCTCACCCGTACCTTAGGTGACACACTGAACAAAAAACTGGCCCAGGGACAAATCACCGCGGACCCTGATTTTAAGGAAGTTTCGGCCACTCCGGGCGACGTTTTCCTGCTCTGCACCGATGGGCTCTCAGTCCTGGACCATCTCACCATTGAAGACCAACTGAACTTATCACAACTAAGTCCCCGTGAAAACGCCGAACAATTGGTGGAGGCCGCTCGACTCGCTTGGCGCCGTTATGGTCAAGCCGACAATATGACCGCGCTCGTCATCAAAACTTAGCACCCCCTACACGACCAACCGTTTCACCATGCGCCGCGTCGTCCAAACAAACAACCCGGCGGACAACACGACCATCCACCCAAACGAGAGCGCCATTCCCCAAGAAAGTTCCCCATTAAACAACGCCCGGATAATAAAAACCGGATGGCGGAGCGGCAAGAGCCAGGCGGTTTTTTGGACCCAGGCTGGGACATTGGTCAGGGGGAAGAAGGTGCCCGAAAAGAGGAACATCGGCTCCAGCATCAGGGTGAAATAGTAGGTGAAAAAATCATAGTCTTTGGCGAACGAGGTCATGAGCATCCCAAGCGCGGCAAACAGGAAACCGTTGGCCAACATCACCGGAAAGGCCAGGAGGGCGAGCGGGGTTTTGACGAATCCCATCACCGCGACGGCCGCAAACATGATCGTCCCCATCACCAGGCTCTTGGTGGCCCCCCACAAGATCTCGCCGGCGATGATCTCGTCGATCTGCACCGGGGTCACGGCGATCGAGTAATAGGTCTTTTGCGTCTCCATCCGAGTAAAGGAGCTGTAGGTGGTTTCAAACGAGGCGCTATTCATGATCGCCGACATGATCAGGGCTGGGGCGAGAAATTGCACGTACGGGACACCGTCGATCGCCTTCACGAAACTCCCAAGTCCGTAACCAATGCCCACAAAATAAAGCACCGGCTCGCCCAGCATCCCGAGGATGCTCTGGTGCCAGTAACGGGTCCAGACTAACAAATCGCGGTACCAAACTTTTAGGGCATATCGATTAATCATAGGCATATCCCGATTCTGTAGGGGCGTGATGAATCACGCCCGGGCGCAGCAAGCGGCGCCCCTACAAAGACATCATGTTTCACTCTTGTAAGCCCCTTCCCACCACCTTCAAAAACACCTCCTCCAGATTGTTTACGCCATGCTTGTGCACCAACGCCGCCGGGATCCCCGCTTCCACGATCCGGCCATGGTCCATGATCACCAACCGATCAGAGAGAATCATCGCCTCGTCCATATAATGCGTCGTCAAGATCATCGTCATTCCCTGCGTCTTCAGCTCCTTTAACCGGTCCCAGATCAGGTGGCGCGCCTGGGGATCCAGGCCCGTGGTGGGTTCATCCAGGATCAACAGCTCGGGGCGATTCATCAGGGCCCGCGCCAAGATCAATCGGCGCTTCATCCCGCCGGAGAGGCGGTCAATCTTCTCTTCCCGTTTGTCTGAAAGTTGAAAAAAACCGAGCAGCTCCGTAATGCGGTTCTCTACATCGCGTCGGGGAATATCAAAATATCGGGCGTAGATTGTTAAATTCTGCACCACATTCAAATCAGGATCGAGGCTATTCTCCTGCGGGATCACGCCAATCCGCTGCTTGATGGTCCGGATATCGCGATCGACCGACAACCCAAAGACGCTCAACTCCCCCTCCGTCACCGGGGAAAAACCATAAATCATCCGCATCGTGGTCGTCTTCCCCGCCCCGTTGGGCCCCAAAAAACAAAAACACTCCCCCCGCTCGATCTCAAACGAGACCTGGTCGACGGCGGTTAGTCCATTGTAGCGCTTCACCAAATTTTTTGCGGAGACGATCACGATCATTTGAATGCCTAACTTAAGACTATTAGACAACCGGAAAATTTTTCTACGAATGTGTTGATTCCCTTTAAAGATAAACCTATAATGTAGTTACAATGTTGTTTGTTTGGGATCCGCAGAAGGCAGAAGCCAATCTTAAGAAACATGGCGTTTCTTTTGAGGCCGCCCAAACGGTGTTTGACGACCCCCTTCATCTCTCCATCTTGGATGGGAAACAGCGTGATGAGGAAAGATGGATCACAGTGGGACGCGCCATCGATCATAAAACTTTGATTGTGGTGCATCTCTACAAAAACATGGAAGACCAGAAAGAAATGATCCGGATCATTTCGGCGAGGCAGGCGACTAAAAGGGAGGTAAAACAATATGAAGAAGGAATATAATTTTTCCAAAGGAACCAGAGGAAAATTTTACCGCCAACGCAAGGTGCAAAAAACTATCCGATTGGATAGGGACATTCTGGATTACTACCAAAAAATGGCCCAAAAAAATGATATCCCCTATCAAACCCTCATCAACTTGTCCCTCCGTAAATTTGTGGCAGAGGGGGAAAAGATTGTGATCAAGCCGTAGATCATTCGCATGGTGGTCGTCTTCCCTGCCCCACCTGTGACAGGCGTTGCTCCAGCGCCCTTCTTGTCCCGCGCATCATCTGATGCCAAGGCTGGACTACACCATACCTTGAACTGGCGGCCAGGGCTGGTTCGTAGGATTCCAAAAATTCCAAGAATCTCCCTTGCAGCAAAGGCGGGGCGGCGCATAAATCAAAGTGCCTCATCATCTTTTTTAGTCGCTCATGGGAATTTTTTCTGGCCAATTCAATGAAACGCATTCGGATGTTGACTAACCATTTTAGCCGGGTCTCTTCCGGGGCATCATCGGAAAATCTCCGATGCCCAAAGTAGGTAGCCAACGGCAGCCCCCAATAAAGCAGTGTTTTGGCCGGGTCCATTTGCTGGACCCGCTCAAGATCCACCAACCCATCATGCAAAGCCAAAACCGCGGCCGTTTGAAGCAGGTGCGACGGCACGGTGCGCAGCGCCCAAAAAGCGGCCGATGCCATCTGCCAAATGTCTTCATGAAGCAGGCTGCGGTCAAAGACATGGTACCCATCATGTTCCCCGACCCAGAGCGGATGCATCCAAGGAGGGGGGCAGTATTCACTCCAGCGGGTCGGCCGCCAAGTGAGGGCATAGGGGGATTCGCCACGATCATTCATCCGTTTGATGGCAACGGCGGGGATCAGTCCCGGGACAAAGACCCATCGGGAGAAACGGCCGGAGGAGATCTCCTGTGCCAAGGCCTGTTGAAAACGGGGTGCGACAAACAAAAAAGATAGGGTCCCCTTGTTACGCCCCAAGAATCGGAGGGCGTAGGAGGTAGCCTTGCCCCGACGTTCTAAACCGACAAAAAACAGACTCACCATGGCGAAAAGATCCCGATCGCGATGGTAAATCTCGTTAAAGTCATCGAACGGCAGGGTCACCTGGTGGACGTAAGTGCAGAGAGAAGACATCGCTTGCCCGTTGAGACGGGCGCGCACCGCCTCCAGTAGGCGCCGTCCTTCAGGCTCACGTTCCGGATGAATGAGTACCTCCAGGGGCAGTGTGCCAACATTAGAAGTCCCGGCCCGCTTGGCCCAATCATACACCTGGGCAACAAACCAACCATCGCCTACTACCCCTTCCGGATCGGAGCACCCAGCGGCCTCCTCAAAGATCATTTCCAAAAAATCCCTCCAACGAGGCTCGAAGGGCACCTCCCTCATCTGGCGACGATGATCATCCAAAAAATCAGTCGTGCTTTGCGGCAGGCGAGGGATCTCGTCCGCAAGTCTTGCAACCGCAGCAGGGTCGACAGGTCCGTGGCCGGCGATAATTTTTTCTAAAAGCTGCCGGTCGGAAAGTCCCAGTGAGACCAATTCATCGACAAACGCGCCCTCCCGCCCCGGCAAACAAGGGATATCAAGGTGTGTCGAGGCAAGCCTCGTGAGAGTCTCAACCTGCGGTCCCAGATCGGTCCTCGGGGGTGGCAAAAGGGTTCGCATCATGATTAAAAATCCTGCCTCCCGACCGACAAAGCCAGGAAGGCGGTCCGGGTTAGTATTGATATGTCTTCGGCGGCAATGTTTGAAAGTTGCGGAATTTATAATTGGGAATTAAGAATCCTCATCACGTTCCCACCGCCAAAACTCCTGGGGAGAAACGATCCTCACTCCTTTGAACTTTTTCAGCACCAGGAGATCCTTATCCCCCGTCACCAGGGCGTCACCTTGGCCGGCCACGGCTGTCCCCAATACGGGAAGATCCTTGGGATCGCGACAGGCGGAGACCTCGACCGAGGCTGGGGCCACCACGGTCATCTGACTTCGCATTAAGTCAACGGCAAGCAGCGCATCGCGCGATGTCTGGCAAAATTTCTTGACAAGATTTTTTTGCAACTCTTGCAAAATGTACTCGGAGGTCACCAAATCGTGAAAGCGGGCGCAATGTTCGAGCAGGTCGGCGCAAGCCCCCTGGGCGATCAAGGCCGCAATGAGCACATTCGTGTCGAGGGTGATCTTCACGAGATCTTATCGAAAACTTCCTGATCGGTAGGAACCCCGCGGTCGGCCAGACGAAGCATCATCCGCCGCCGCAACGAGCGAAACCTCCGGACAAACAGAAAATCCTTGAGTGACTCCCGAATGGCGTCGCTCCGAGAAATACCCTCCTCCCGAAGCACCCGATCCAGCTCCCTTTTAACCTCGGATGGCAAACTGATGGTGATGGTTTGTCGCATAGCTGTAATTAAAATTATTACAGAATGGGAGGGGGATATCAACCAAAAAATCTTGCACCCACCCCACAAAACCGCTAGAGCAGGCCGATGATTTTACTTCCTGCCATCGATCTCTTCAACGGTGAGTGCGTCCGGCTCGCCCAAGGCAAGTTTGACCAGGTCACCGTCTACTACAAAAACCCAATCGATGCTGCCGAGAAGTGGACGGCGGCGGGGGCGGAGTGGTTGCACATCGTGGACCTGAACGGTGCACTCGAGGGAAAACCGATCAATCAGGAGATCATCAAGCAGATCATTGTTCGCACCGGGTTAAAAGTAGAAATCGGGGGCGGCATCCGCGATGAGTCCACGGCTCGGGATTATTTAGAGCTCGGCGCCACGCGTGTGATCTTGGGGAGTATCGTCTTGGAGAATCGCCGTCTCACCGAGGCCCTCTGCCAACTCTATCCCGGACAGATTGGGATTGGGCTAGATGCCAAGGACGGCAAAGTGGCCACCCGCGGTTGGATCACCAACTCCAACCAGGACGCCATCACGGTGGCCCGAGAGCTCGAACTCTACCAACCCGCCTGCCTGATTTACACCGACATCGCCCGCGACGGCATGCTCACCGGCCCCAACCTCCCAGCCCTGGAACGAATGGTCAAAATGACCCGAATCCCGGTGATCGCCTCGGGTGGGATTTCTTCGGTGGCAGACCTCCAGGCCCTGAAACCAAGCGGCGTGGTCGGGGCCATTTTGGGGAAAGCTCTGTATGAAGGAAGGATCGATCTCGCACAAGCACTGATAACTAATTGAAATAGTTTAATTTTTTACCCAAAAAAAACGAGAACTTTTTAGCAACTAATTGCCCCTGCTGCCGATAATACGTGTGAGAAGTCAAGGAGGCATTTTATGGGAGTACCGCCAATCACAAAAATTTCGGATGAAAAGAATATTCTAACATTCGACTTTGAGGAAGAAGATGTCATCGAAGTTAAGTTGCCCAAGCCAAAACTCTCCCCCAAAGAACAGGCTGATCGTCTCCTAGAAATAGCGGCCTTTAAGCCTGCCAAGAAAGCTTTTTTAGATGCAGAAGACGCATTTTCAGGAGACGCTCCACTAGTAGATCCGGAACAGGACTCCCCGTTCACCAAAGGTCCCGCCATCGGATCAACGCCTGCGGCGCGGCTCGCGGAGCTTACCCCTGAAGAGCGAGGGCCTTCCACCCTACCCACAGGATCCGTACCACCCACCAAACCGCTCCCGGAAACACTCCTGAGCGATCTGGAAAAACGGGCCATCACAAATTATTGCCAGACCGTCTCGATCCGAGGATCGAAGGGAGAACAGCGTTTTGCCTACCGCTTGAAACCTAATCTCTCTGGGAAAAAGCAGGCGGAGGTAAAAGTCGCCCTCGCACGCCAGGGTTTTGTTGCCGTTTCCATCGACGATCGGAAGAAACAACCGGTCGGAGTGGTCTATGTCCAACATCATGTGGCCGATGCTCTAGAGATTGGCAAGAAGGGCTTCATCCTGGATGGCCGAGGTAGGCCACAACCGGTTCGATACACGGTTGCCCTTGGCGGTCGTAAGGTTCCTTTCCGGAAAGACCTAGAAGCACGCATCGCACGCATCAATGATACGCATCGTGCCGGCGAAGGAATCACACCAGAAACAGCGGACATGATGCGTGTCCTTGAGCGAGGGGTCAATAATCTGAAATTCGGCTTTCCGACCCAACATCTCGCTCAACGCCCAGTGGAACCGGAGACGACACGAGCGGCCCATGCAGAAGTCGATTGGACAGATGCGACCGCCCGGCAGAAAGCGATGGAAATTGCCGACGCAAAAAGTGATGTGGCGAACACCTTTATTGGCGCCACTCAAGTGGATTATCGCACGACCAAAGACCCGACCGCGCTCAAAATTTACCGGGCACTCGGGTACCGCGAGGTGGCGATCTCCTGTATCCAAAACTTCCAACCGGTCATCGTGAAGGCCTTTGTCGCCCCGGAACATCTCTCACTGGCCCAAGCGAGTGTTCGCGAGTTTTTGAAGAAAGAGATGGTGGCCGGAAAATCAGCGGAAGGAATCCCCTATTACCGTCTCCCGAAAGAAGTGACTCCGGAATTGGCCCAGGCGGTGAAACTCCTTGGGATGAAAGAAATATTGTACAATGTCAGTAAAAATCAAGCGGCCTATGTCTATGCCCTTCCGTCCGATTACCCCAAGATCAAGCAGGAAAAAATCCCGGGGACTCGGCAGATCACTTTCCAAGATGCGGATGGAAACGACGTCGGGGCCTACCAGATCACGCACGTTGATGGAGAGATTACCCTCACTCTCGACCAAGGTTTTGGAGAATCAAACCGGCTGCTCGCGGGAAACACCGTCTATTACACCAAAGGCAATCTGCAGGTCTTAGCGAACGCCATCAAAGGGCAAGATAAAATCATCTACGGCAAATAATCAATTTTTTGCCGAGCCTTTTTCCAAAAAGCCAGGTCTTTCGTGGTTTCATGCACCATCTCCCCGCATATTTTCAATCGCTCCCTGGCCTTTGTAAACAGCGGATTGCTCTGCACGGCACGGCTTAAAAAAGAGATCGCGTCTTGGCATCTCTTGCCGACCACCGAGTTGAACAGGCTGGCATAGTTGAAGGGATTCATGGAGAGTGAAATCTCGCCGTCTTGCTTCTCTTGCTCCGCCTGATCATCGGTTGCCGAGCGCCGACTATAATAGATGGAATGAAACTCCAGGTCGGTGATGGTACCAAACACATCGCCTACCCTGGGAGGGCCAAAGTAAAAATGCTCCGGGCTCTGCTGCCAGGTCTTTTCCGAGAGATCAACTATCTTCTCCAGGACCTTCGTCTCCGGGGCAACCACGCCAACCATGACATGGGCCCTACCCTGCCCTGAACTGTCTTGAAACAACTCGAGAAGCACGAGTTCCACCCCCGCCATATGTAACGAACGACTGAGGGTTCCTAAATCGACGCAGGTCAGTGACCGTTCCCGTGCAATCTGTTCCAGACTGCGAGGGGGAGTTTCCGACGCATCAAAACGCATCCCACCCCCTCCCTGCGCTCGCGGCAAAAACAATCGCGTCACAAAACGCCGCATGAGCTCCGTGCGATACTCGGTGGTTCCGGGAACAACACCCTCCAAATCGCTCCTTATCCCCTGTTCCCAACGGGACATCTCCCCGCGAAGTTCCAGCCATTTCAGGGGCACATTATCCGAAGCGGGAAACCAAGGAATCTCAACATAGGCCCCCATCCCCTTGGCGAGCCGATCACACGGGAGACTAGCCGGCTCGGCCACGCACTGCTCGGCCAGACGTAGGGCCTGCTGATAGATCTGCTGACTGCGCCGACATTCGTCCGTACCCAGAGTGCGCGCCAAGGCCTGATACGTGTCGCCCTTCGGGGCCACAAAGGTCGTCCAAACCGGTCTCTGAAACAACCCCGGATCGAAATGTTCCCGTGCAACCAGATAGTCATAAAGACCATCCGCTTGCGGATCCGAAGGTCCCTCACAGATTGTTCCGATCTCTGATCCCATATCTAAACAGGCCTAAACCTGTCCCTTACCATCGTCAAGCAGCAAGGCTTTGTTGCGGATTTTTTTCACTATTTTTTGACGCGGCGCGCTAATTTGAAGTGGTCTAATTAGTGATAACACCACGATTAGGATCGAGGGTGACACGAAGCGAATAATGTTTTCCCAAAAAACGTCCCACTTTTCCGATGAATGATTTCAGGCCGTAGAGTTCCGGGCTGCCTTTTTCGTAATGAAGCACCAGTCGACTTTCATCGGGAGGGGAATCATTATCAATATCATCCGTAAAAACCGCCTTTGAACTCCCCACCACCACTTCTACTTCATCCACAATCGCCCCCTTAGCCACCGGTGCCAAACCGGCCAAACGAACCGAGACCATTTGCTGATCGTCGGAATACTTCCTATTCGAATGATAGGATTCAAAGCCCTTGCCGGGAGAGTAAATCAGGTCAAAGCGCAAATCCTTCGCCTCGGCATAGGATAACTTCAGTGAAGGGAGAAATTTCCGTAGATCCTTGTTAAACTGATCGACCTTGCCAAAATTATCCAAATAATTCACCCCAGGATTGGCCAGCCCCAACGCCTCATTTTGCTTTGCTGTGACATGCAAATTCTGCCAAAGCCGCAAGATGCCATTTTGCAGCTGGCAATAGGCCTGATCCAGGGATTGCCGGTTACCACGATTGTCTCGAAAGACAAACCACTGACACTGAGGCACCTCCGGCGACGGCGGGGTTCTGAGCTCGACCACAGACTTTTCGCAGGGCCGGTCACTGGTGTCCGGACAACGAAAGGTCACCTCACCACCCACTCCAATTGGATCTCCAGAACCCATAATTACCTCCCCTTACCAACCGATTATCGGCAAGTCCACGGAACAAGTTGCCTCATTTTGACTCACAATGACTAGCAACCCATCTTAATAGAAAAATATCATTACAAATCAATGGGTTAAGTTTAATAATTTGGCACAATAATTGCTTGAATAATTGAGATCATGCAAAACCCCCTAATAAGGACCTTCACCATACTGGTCCTGCTCCTAAACCTGATTACCGCCCCCCAGGCCCAGGCCTTCCACCAAATGGCGCATCTCTGGGTGGCCCAGGAGGTGCTCAAAGATGTCCTGCCCAACGGTAAAGTGACACTACCCCCTTTTGGAGAATTTCCGGTGGATCCACAACTCGTGACGGCGCTCAAAACGCATCCGGCCGAATATCGCATGGGCAGTCTTGGTCCCGATTTTTTCCCGGATATTCTCTCGGGCCAAATGGTCGTTCATCCAGGTCTCCCAGGCGGCTGGCAATCCGATGACTGGTTAAAATGGCTGGTGCAGGGGGCCGGGACGAAACCGGAAAATCAGGCCTTTGCCTATGGGTATCTGGTGCATGCCGCTTCCGACGTCTTTGCGCATACCTACATCAATGCCTACAGTGGCGATATTTTTAGTTTGCAAGACGGTGAAACGGACGTCGAGGCGCGCCATGTCGCGCTGGAAAGTTACATCGATTTGTTCACGCCTCTCCTGACCGACGAAAAAGGCACCCCCCTTCCCCAAAACGGCCTGACCAAGGTCCCGCCGGAATTTTTGCGCGATCGACTCATTCTCAATGAAACCGTCGCGCAGGAATATGCCAAAAGTAATGCGACAAAATATCTCTCCTCCATTTATTATTTTAGTAAGACCTTGGACAAGGCCGTCGCGAAGGCCACCCAGATTGACAACCTCTTCAAACAAAAAAACTTGGAAGATTTTTTGAATAAGAAAAAATCGATTGAGGCCAAGATCACTTCTCTCAAAAAAACCGCCGACGCCAAAAGCCTGGAGATGTTGTCCCTCAAAAACCAATTGCTCCCACTCCAGGCCTCGCTGGAATTTCAAAAGATGCAACTCAAGGCCCTGTTGGCCAGCATCCAATTTGCCGACAAGGCCACCAATGACATCAACCAGGCCATCGCCAATTTTGAAAAGAAACTAGCAACCGTTTCCAAGATGATCCCGAACCCTGTCGAGACAATATCGTGTGTTTATTATCCCTGCGCAAAACTCCCCCCCGTGTGCAAAAAGTGCCTCCCAGGCGTGGAAGAAATGGTCAACCCTCTCTGGAACCAGCTCAGCGACCAGATCCAGCAAAAAAAGCAGGAACTCAAAGCGGCGGCGCAAACCCAAATTAATTTGGCCAAACAAAAAGTGAACATCGAAGGGCTGATCCAGCAACTCATCGGACAGATTAACACCCTCCAGGGATTTTTACAGACCGCCCAACAAATCCATGACGGGGCCTTGCAAGAATTATTCAACTGGAAGGCCAAACTGGATGATCTCACGCAACAGGCCGCCAATCCCCCCCTCTCCCCCGTGGCCGCCATCAAAGATCAGCTGGTCTCCTGGCAAAAAGACGTGCGGGACGCCATGACCCAATACATTGTCACCAGTCAAAAAATCTCCGATAGTTTCCTGAACGGAGGGGATCACTTCGCCCCGCTGCAGGACTGGATGGCTTGCTGGGGGCCGGCGTTTACGCCCATTCCCCAACCCTTGGTCAAGGGCCACTGCGCGATAGCTCATACCTTGTCGTATCTGGATGAAAAATTGGGACCCATCAGGGGGATCGTGGATCCCGTCGGGGAGCTCAACCATATTCTCAAAGAAGAACTCAATAAAGCCTTGAAAGAGGTCGGTCTCGACATCGCAAAAGATCTGGTAGCCAGCGAAGATCAGAAAAAATTGATCGATCTGTGGGATGAAAACCAAAAAATAAACGCAAACATCCTCAATCAAACTTTCTCAACCGACACGTCTGGAGGTAAGAGACTACTCATCGTCCCGGACATGAACGCACGAGTTGACTCTGATATGCATCTAACCCCGCAGGGTTCTTTCGACCCCAATGCCTTTGCCGCGATCGCCAACTCCGTGACCCTGGCCAAACTCTCCCTACTGGATGTCAACGCGCTTCAAATCTTGGCGCAAAAAGCCGGTCTTCCCGTCAAAACTGTCTACGGCATTCCCTTATTTCCATCATCAGGATTCAACATGCTCTTTGATTGGATCAAAAGCATGGATGGAAATAACCAATGGCTGGAAGTAGCCCCGCCGCATCCCCATACAGACTTTCAGTCCAGCGATTACACCAAGCTCCTGACGGCTAAAAAAGAGAGTTACGGTTATGGTTTTTTTGAGAATCCTCAACACGGCGGCATGAGGTTTTGGCAAGACCCTGATGCCCGAGGCAAGATCTTCCATGTCCTGTTTAAAGGACCGATTGTTCCCTCTCTGGAACAGAGCAAAAAAATGGGCTTTTCGAATCTGATCGGCGACTACCCCTATAAAACCTGCGTCAGTCAGCCCTTTGCGGAGACCATGAACGGCGTCACTCATCAACTCTTGATGACCAAGGCGGGATTGTTTGGGGATGATAGTTGTGCATTTTGAACGCAACTCTTTCGTAATTAATCCGAAACCAAATCCATGTTTCTTGCAGAGATCGGAAATATGTTTGCCAGCCGCCTCGCCGCGGCCTTGCTCGAAAGGGGTGGGGAACTTCCCGGCTGGGGTCCGCTCCGGGAGAGGTTGGAAGGTGTCACCGTTCACCCTCCCACCCAAGAGGATTTGGCGACACTCCGCCGTTTGGCCATTCGACTCGACGGAGCCGATCTTCACCCCGAACTAAGCGCCGCAACACGCCTGATGCAACAGGCCTTTGACCGCCAAAATTTCACGCCTTCGGCCATCAACCAACCCAAGCCTGAGATGCGTATCCCCAGGAGCCAATGGTGGGGACTGAGTGATGAGACCTACCATGGCTATCATTTTTGGAGCCCCGCCCCACAAGGTACGGTCTTAGGACTTGGAAGTTTTCAAGTGTTCAACATCGTCAACGCCACCGCAACCCATCTGGTGCGCGTGGATTACGATTCCCGCCAGATGGCCCTCGGCCACCTAGTCGGAGGATTGCTACTCATTGCCGAAACACCGGAGGCTTTTATGGAGGGGGGACTCCGTCTCTGGGATCCCCACTTCCGGCAGACACTGTGGAAGCACATCGAAGCACAGGAAACAGCCGGTCTTTTTCAACCCGGGGCGAGACGCTTGTTGGAGACGTTCATGACGCGTAAAGACGAAAACAACCTCCTCGATCTTTGGTACCCCTATGCCAAGATATTGAAATGGATGCAGGGGGGAAGGACCGATCGGCTCCGGGGCGGCTACGGTCCTTGGGAACACATGCTGATCGCAACCCAACCCTTCGTCTTGGCCAGCCTGGATTGGTTGTGCGATCCGTTGCAGTATAGCGTCGTGCGTAGCCTCCATCAGCGCGGGGCAGTTCGAAACATCTTGGCCAATCTTTTCTCCCCCGAAGAGGTGGCCGCATTGGGGGCCTGGATGGCTGCCGAAGGTCGCTCTATCTCCCAGTTTTACCTCTCAGATCCCCAGGATGTACCCACCCTGTCTCACGCTCCCGATTTGGCGGCTTGGCTGGGCAACCTACTCCAACACCTCCCTTACTCCGACGCAGCTCGGCTCCATTGGACCTCCTATCACGGAGAATTGGTGGATGATGGTTCCGAGCGATACACCGACTCCCTTTCCGGATACGCCTACCTCGAGATGTCCGTTGTGCAGCTTCAAGGCTGGCTCTCCTCTTCCGGTCCCGAAGAAATTTTTACCCGCAGCCGATTACAACCCAACATCCTTGCCCGGGGCCGCTGGCTGGCCGATAAAATTTCCTTTGCCCCCTCCTTGCTATCTTCCGAACAAGTTGTCTGGGACATGCTGGAAGGAAGGGAGAGGTGGCGAGACACCGTGGCCACTTGGTTCCAAGGCCAGGGCCTCCCAACCGCCCTCTTCTGGTGCCGTGAAACGGAACGTCTCCTCCCCCCGGAAAAACGTCCCGGCTTCTATGAATTTTTGTCTGTCATCGAAGGTTCAGTAGGAGCGGCGTTGCTCGAGAGTTGCGGCCTCATGCCAGTCCATTACCGCGTCCAAGGAGGGATCGCCCCCCTCGATCCGGATTCATTTGAAACACGCATGAGAGAGCTCCAACATCGGCGAAAAAGTTTTATTTGATTGATCATCCAACTCACAAGAGTATGATGGCAATCTCATGCCCCTTTCTTTAAAAGAAAAGCACGCGGATCAAGAATGGATCGAAAAGGGAGTCGACGTTTGGTTGATACGTGAGAATCTAAAGTTGACGTTTGAAGAACGCATTGCCCAACACGAAGATATGGTGCATCTCATCAATGAATTAAACGAAATTGGTCTCCAAAAAAAATAGAATAGCCCTTCTTATGGAGAACCACCCTCCCACTCCGGAACGCGCCTACTGGAAAAAGTGCAATATCTGCAAAAAAGAGATCGGTTTCGGCGCCGTCTATCACGTCTGCTCGGTCAGCACCTGCCGTGGGGAGCGGCTGGGGTTGGTGTTTTGTTCGGTCGATTGCTGGGACGGGCATTTGGGGGACGCCCGGCATCGGGATCCTTGGTCGGAGGAAAAACGCGCCCCCACTCAGGCAGAAACCTTGCCAGAGCACAAGACCAGCATTCCCAACCAGGAACCACAACGCCGCATCGTCACGCCCTCCCCCGTGTCACAAGCTTCCCCCAAAAAAACCGAAGTGGAAACCCTGGTCGTCGTCTCACGGGTGAAGGACTTGATCCACGAGCAATCGGGCTTCAACACCAGCCAATGTGCCATTGACGCCTTGACCAAGGCCGTCATGCGCGAGTGCCAAAACGCCATCGAAAACGCCCAGGTCAGCGGCCGAAAAACGGTCATGGGGCGGGATTTCCGAAAATCTTAGGATTTTTCAACGAAATTTTCCCCTGATTATCCCCATAATAAACAAGCAACGTTTTTTAATGAAAGCCGATAATAAGAACTGAGGATTTATGGTTACCCAGCCTATCGACTTTCAGCTGCATAAATCTCCCATCCAACCGGCGGAGGCTCATCTGCCTCGCTTGTATGTCACTGAGGGGTTGAGCCAAACCATTGGAGAGACCGCAAATGAGACTCTCGGAGAACAATGCCGCTTATTATCCCAAATGGTCCAAATAGATCCATCCCACTCCCCATCCTCACAGTCTGCTATCCTCATGGGAAACCCATGGGAACTTCCGGAAATGGCAGCCATCCAAGGCTACCACCCTCAGGGAGAAATCGACTACTTGTCTTCGATGTGCCACACAATTTTTTTAACTCTCGCACGGGGATGGCCTGTTCCCCTGCAAATCCTTGCTCTCTCTACCGCCATCCACCGAGATACGTTGCCATGGATGACTATCCTATTACCCCAGGGTGCCCAATTAGTCTTGAACGGACAACATCCCATGGCCCTCACCCGATCAACGCTACATAACAATATGTTCCACCATCCCGACAACATGCACCACCAAACACTTCCCAGGCCAAATGATATAAAGCCGCTCCAAAAAAATCATGCCTCCACCTTTTTTGATGGAAGTCTCTGGAACAATCCTGACGGGACAATGCCGGCTGGTGTCGCACTATTTGAGGCTTCTCACTACGCAAATTTCGCTCGGCTACAAAAGTGGATGACGGACAACAAGGCCAAATCTGAAGGAAGCCGAGATGCGGCTTTTACCAGACATGTCGTCTTGGAAGCCGATGGTACTTGTAAAATCGATTTTGGATTCGCCACCCTGTTTATGGAGTTGTCGGCCTGTTTTGCCAAATGGGTTTATTTTGATATGCTGTCAAATATACTACCAAGTGACGTTCATGTAGCCAATCAAACAATTTCGAGCCTCGTCAAGGCTGTAGGTTATATCACTAGTCCGATTTACAGAACTTATTTTGAACAAGCACGTATCACAATTCCCGACTTTACCGATCCCAGGGCCATTGTCACTAAAGTCCCAAAAATAATAACAGAAATCATGTCCCTCGTTGCCGCAAAATGAAAACGGAGCAAATCAATAGATCGTTTTGCCGATCAGAAGTTCTCCATGACCGATGCCGTCTCGTTTAGCGTGATGGCAGCCCAGGACCTCACCCAGGCCTTCACCTTTGATCATCACTTTGAAGTGGCGGGGTTTATTCGCTTCACTTTTTGAAGCAATTAAGGTGATCAATCGCCTACTGGATACCGCTCCGGAAGGATTTTTAGGGGGACTGACCACTCGAAAGTATGTCGCCATGACCAAGACCAGCCGGGCAACCGCTTATCGGGAGATGAAAGATTTGGTGCAAAAGAAGATCCTCGTTCCCAATGCCTCCGGCGGGCGGAGCACAAGTTATAAGCTTGATTTCTGATAGCGTATTCCTTTACAAACTTTCTCCAATGGCCGAACAGATCATTTACACCATGAAAGGGGTCGGGAAGGTCGTGCCCCCCAAGCGGGAGATCCTCAAGGACATCTACCTTTCTTTTTTTTATGGCGCCAAGATCGGGATCCTCGGGCTGAACGGTTCCGGGAAGAGCACGCTGCTCCGGATCATGGCGGGGATCGATCAAGACTATGTCGGGGAAGTCTTGCCCTCCAAGGGGTACAGCATCGGGATCCTGGAACAAGAGCCCCAGCTCGACCCGAGCAAGACCGTTCAGCAGATCGTCGAAGAAGGCGCCCACGAGACCATTGCCTTGCTCAAGCAATATGAATCGATCAACAACCGCTTCGCCGAAAATCCTGATCCTGACACGATGGAGAAGTTGATCTCCCAACAGGCCGAGGTGCAAGAAAAATTGGAAAAACTCAATGCCTGGGACCTGCAGAGTCGGTTGGACTTGGCGATGGATGCCCTGCGCTGCCCTGCCCCCGAAACCTCTGTGGGCAAACTCTCCGGCGGGGAGAAAAGACGCGTGGCCTTGTGCCGTCTGCTGTTGACGGAACCGGACATCCTATTGCTCGACGAACCCACCAACCATTTGGATGCGGAATCGGTCCAATGGCTGGAGCGGCATCTGCAACAATACAAAGGCACCGTCATCGCGGTGACGCATGACCGGTATTTTCTCGATAACGTCGCCGGTTGGATCCTGGAACTCGACCGCGGGCATGGGATCCCCTGGAAGGGCAATTACTCCTCCTGGTTGGAACAAAAGCAGCAACGACTCCAGACCGAAGAAAAATCCGATCTCAAACGCCAAAAGGTCTTGGAGCGAGAGCTGGAATGGATCCGAATGGCCCCGAAGGCCCGCCATGCCAAGAGTAAGGCCCGTATCTCTTCTTATGAACAGATGCTCTCTGAAGAACATGAAAAGCGCTCGCAGGACCTGGAAATTTTTGTCCCGGCCGGGCCACGTTTAGGAGAATTGGTCATCGAGGCCAATCAGGTCTCCAAGGCCTTTGGGGACAATCTGCTCTACGAAAATTTGAGTTTTAAATTGCCCCAAGGCGGCATCATCGGAATTATCGGGCCCAACGGCGCCGGCAAGACCACGCTATTTAAGATGATCATGGATCTGGAAAAACCGGACAAGGGGACCTTCCGTGTCGGTCCTACGGTCAAGCTGGGCTACAGTCATCAAGAACGCGATCTGCCCGCGGATAAAACTCTCTGGGAGCTCATCTCCGGTGGGCTGGACATTATCAAGATCGGGAATCGCGAGATCAACTCACGGGCCTATGTGGCCCGTTTCAATTTTTCCGGAACCGATCAACAAAAGAAGCTGGGCGTCCTCTCCGGGGGCGAACGAAACCGCGTGCAATTGGCCCTCACCCTCAAAGAAGGCGTCAATGTCCTGTTGCTCGATGAACCCACCAACGATTTGGACGTCAACACCATCCGGGCCCTGGAAGAGGCCTTGCAGAACTTTGCCGGTTGTGCGGTGATCATCAGCCATGACCGCTGGTTTTTGGACCGGGTCGCAACACATATCCTAGCTTTTGAGGGGGAGAGTCAGGTCACCTGGTTTGACGGGAATTATTCGGAATATGAAGAAGATCGCAAGCGACGCTTGGGCATCGCCGCGGATCAGCCGCATCGGATACATTTTAAGAAGTTGAAGAGATAACACCCCCCAGCCCCCTCTTACATTAAGAGGGGGAGACTACAGAGCCTTTCCCCCCTCTTAATGTAAGAGGGGGGTTGGGGGGTGTTAAGGAGATAGCATAATATGCTCACCAAACGAATCATCCCCTGCTTAGACGTCCGTGACGGCCGAGTCGTCAAAGGCACGAAGTTCCTGAGTCTTCGTGACGCCGGAGATCCGGTCCTGGTCGCGGAACAATACGACACCCTTGGGGCCGATGAGCTGATCTTTTTGGACATCACCGCCTCCCATGAAAAACGCAGCACCATCCTGGATGTCGTGGAAAAAACCGCCGAGAAGGTCTTTATGCCGCTCACCGTGGGAGGGGGCATTCGGTCGCTGCAGGATATCCGTGACTTGCTCAATGCCGGGGCCGACAAGGTCTCGATCAATACAACGGCGGTCACCCATCCAGACCTAGTGCAAAAGGCGACCGAAAAATTTGGCAGTCAGTGTATCGTCGTGGCGATTGACGCGAAACGGGTGCCTAAGGCAAAGAAAAAATGGCGTGTCTACACTCATGGCGGACGTCAATCCACTCGGTTCGACGCCGTCCAATGGGCTAAGAAGATGGAAAGTTTTGGCGCCGGGGAAATCCTTTTGACGAGCATGGACGCCGATGGTACCAAGGTCGGGTACGACCTAGCCTTGACCCGGGCGGTCTCCGAGGCGGTGGGCGTCCCGGTGATCGCCTCCGGCGGGGCGGGAAATCCGCATCATATTTTGGAAGCGTTTGATAAGGGTGGGGCGAGCGCCGCGTTGGCGGCCAGCATTTTTCATTTTAGGGAGTTTAGTATCGCGGAGGTAAAAGAATATTTATGGCAACACGACATACCCGTGCGTTTGTAGGGGCAGACCCATGTGTCTGCCCGGGCGGCCACACGGGGCCGCCCCTACATAAAACCATTGTTGTTATTTTATTGTTTTTTTCTATTGGAATAGGCCACGACCTCATCGGTCGGGAAAGGAAGAAGGTCATGAGCAAGTCATTTAAGGAACCAACCGTATCGACGGTCGATGGGAATAAAAAATATCTCGCCGATATCAAGACAGACAAGGGGGAGATTGTTGTGGAACTCTTCGCCAAAGAGGCCCCTCTCTCGGTGACCAACTTTAAACAGCTGGCCGACGGCGGCTTTTACAACGGGCTGACCTTCCACCGAGTCGTCCCTAATTTTGTGATTCAAGGGGGAGACCCCGAAGGAACCGGTCGTGGTGGGCCTGGCTACACAGTCCCTGCCGAGATCAGCTCCCACAAGCATATCTTGGGGGCCTTGGCCTGGGCGCGTCTGGGTGACGAGGTCAATCCGGAGAAACGTTCCAGTGGAAGCCAATTTTATATCACGCTCGCCCCGACCCCGTTTCTGGATGGGGGCTACACGGTGTTTGGCCAGACCGTTAAAGGCATCGAGGTGGTGCAAAAGATCGCGCAGGGGGATAAGATTATTTCGGTAACGGTAAAATCTGAATAACGATGGTGATTGTAGGGGCAGCCCTATGTGGCTGCCCGGGCAACCACGGAGGGCGGCCACGCAGGGCCGCCCCTACAGGGACAATTTATGGATTTTTTAAAAGACCTAAAATTCGACGATAAAGGCTTGATCCCGGCGGTCGTGCAAGACGCCACCAACGGCGAAATCCTCATGGTCGCCTACATGAACGACCAGGCCGTCAAACAAACCATCGAAAGCGGCCTCGTCACCCTTTGGTCCCGGTCGCGGCAAAAATATTGGGTCAAGGGGGAAAGCTCCGGTCATACCCAAACCGTGAAGGAAGTTTTTTATGATTGTGACGGTGACACCTTGCTCATCAAGGTGGAACAAAAGGTGGCCGCCTGCCATGAAGGTTATCGCAGCTGTTTCTTTCGTAAGGTAGAAAATGGGGTTGGAAAAATTATCGCCAAGCCGCTTTTTGATCCCAAGAAGACGTATGACAAATAGCGAATGCTTATTCTGCAAGATCGTCCAAAATGAAATCCCGGCCAAACGGGTGGCAGAATCGGATCGGGCCCTCGCCTTCAACGACATCAACCCCCAAGCCCCGACCCATGTGTTGATTATCCCCAAGCAGCACACCTCACAGGTCAGTGATCTCGCCAACATGGAGGTCATCGCCGACCTTTATCAACTCGCCGCAAAAATTGCCCGCGATCAGGGATTAAAAGATTACCGCCTGGTGACCAACAACGGCGCCGGGGCGGGCCAGTCGGTCTTTCACATCCATCTGCATCTCTTGGGAGGACGCCCCTTTTCCTGGCCTCCGGGGTGACATGATAAAGATCGGTGAGCGAAGTCGAACCATCACTAAACAGGACATAAAAGAGATGGTTCGACAAGCTCACCGATATTTTTTCTAGTTCAGTCCCTATCTTTAGCTCAGCCCCTATCTTTGGAGCAAAAGAGAATTAATCAAATAATAGAGCAAAAATCCAACCGTAGAAAAACAAACAAAGTAAGTCAGGATCACAAACCACTTAGGATGCTGTTTCCAATTTCGCTGGTTCATGACCAAGCGATACCAGGGGACAAAACCGGGGACGATCTCGGTATCATAACCTGCCGTGCGACGGCGTTTTTTGCCAAACAGTCCCAAGAAACCCGCCAGCCCTGACCCGGCACTCGCCTCCCTGCGGTCCACGAGAGCAATTATTTCCGGCCGGGCGTCTTTGGGCTGAACCGCCGTGCGCCAGTTCAGATCGAGGGCCTGAGACGCCATCTGTTCCGCCCGGCTAGAGAGGGCCATGCCTTGGCCAATCCGCCGCATCGCCTCGGCAACACCCTTATCATCGCCATTGGCCATCGCCTCGCCCAATTCAAACCTCAGTTGCTCCACCGTCATCCCCAACTCCTGACTGACTGCAAGCAACAATTCCGGACGCACGATTTGATGGGACAGGGAGAGGTAAGTCAGATCTGCCCCGCCGGCCATCTCCGCGAGCAACGTTTGCCCGATGGCATCACCCGGAAGCAGGGTTGCCAATTGCTGCAAGAGGGTCTGCCCCTTTAATTCCATCCGGGCAAACTTCTCCACCCGGCCGTTGGCCAGGGTGAGATCGGAAACCAAGGTCCCTGCCAATAAGAGTTGCTCCTGCAAATTGGCCGGCAGTTTTTGCAGCTTCTGCCCGTCCTTGGTTACAAAATTGAACAGTCCCCGAAAAACGGCCGCCTTGATCTCAGCCAGTTTGGATTTCTTTTCTTGGGCCAGAGGCGAGGTCTTGAGAAAGAATTTTTGCTGCTGTTCCTCCGTCTTCATCGCAAAACTCTGCTTCCCCTCCGGCAGGGTCTGCTCCCCCATCGATAAACCACCTTCGTAACGGGCCAAAAAAACTTTTTCAAAAAGAGACAGGCCTTTTTCCGATCCCGACTTGGCAAAAGGCTTCCCCTTTTCATCCAAGGTCTTTTTGAGTTCCTGTTTGATGGAATCGGGGAGGATCTCGGCAGGCAATTTCTGGGCACCCCCAAGCTCTGTCGCCTCTCCTTGAAAGAGGCTATGAAGCAACGCCTGCCCTTCCGGCGATACCCCCTCTTGTTGTGTTTGATGATCCGCCTTCGAGGCCAATTCATACCCCTTACCCGCACGGAAATTGAGCAGACCCTTGAGGTTGCGAATCACTTCATTCAGGGTCTTTGGGGTGTAACGATCCAACAACCCCGAAATATCCCCGCCTTTCTGACCTCTTGCCTCTTTGCCTCTGGCCTGTTCGCCTTTTGCTTCTGACGTCTCTCGAGACCGTTCACTGGCGGCAGGCCGTCCCGCAGGCGGGGCAGCGGGTGTCTGGGGGCGTTGGGTGGGGATCCGATCACTCATGATTCACAATATACCTGATTACGGGCCGTTCGGCCAGCTTGACTTCCCCCCTGTTCTTATGGTCATCCATTTGTATGATTGGTATCGACCTGGTGGAAATACCCCGAATGCGTGAGGCCCTGAAAAATCCGCGGTTTCGTGAGCGCGTTTTTTCCAGTGAGGAGCGACACTATTGTGATTCTAAAGTGGACCCCACCCCCCACTACGCCGCACGTTTCGCCGCCAAGGAGGCCTTCATCAAGGCGACCGGTGGTAAAATGGGACTCTTTGCTGGCATGAGCTCTGTAACGGTTTTCCACAACCCCCAAGGGCAACCGCGCTTAAAATTACCGACCAAGTGGAAAATCCGTAAACCAGAAATTTCCCTAACTCATACCAAAGAATATGCAGCGGCTGTATGCTTGATACCCTAATGAACCCTATTAACGCCTACGCAGACATTGCCGGCAACATTGGTTACTCCATCCACGCCCGAAACTTTTTTTCGGCCCTCAATACATTGCATCCCATCTGCCTCGTCCCCAAAGGAGGATGGCCCAGCTTGCCCGATGAGACCTTTCAAAAGATGATGGACCGGCTTTTGACGATTAACCTGAATGCCGTAGCCATCAATCTGGACTATCCGGATGCGATGTTTCGTTTTGGCGGACGCAAACGGATCGGATATACCGTCTTCGAGACGGAGGTCCTGTCCCCCCCGGCCATCCATCAGCTCAAACAACTCGACCAAGTCTGGGTCCCCACCCAGTGGGGACGGCAAGTTTTGCTGCAAAGCGGTTTGGCGGAATCCTCAGTCCAAGTAGTACCAGAGGGCGTTGATACCAGCCTGTTCCACCCCAACACCCTTCCCTATCCTGAACTCGGTGCGTTAAATGGTTTCCGTTTTTTATCCGTCGGCAAATGGGAGGCCCGCAAAGGCGTGCAAGAACTGCTCAGGGCCTTTGACCAGGCATTTGGCCCCAATGACTCCGTCTATTTGGTCGTTTATTTCTTGAGCGAGGTCCGGGCCTTGAAGGGAATCAATGTCCGCATGGAGATTGACCGCATGGGGCTCAAAAATCGCGACAAAATCATCATCATCGAGACACCATTGGCCGCGGGCGCCGATATGGCCAGGTTGTACCGTTCCTGCGATGCCTATGTCAGCGCCTCCAAGGCCGAGGGCTGGGGCCTCCCCATCATGGAGGCCATGGCCTCCGGTCTACCGGTCATCGCCCCGTTCTACAGCGGCCCCACCGAATACCTCACTCCTGAAAATAGTTATCCCTTACCCATCACCGAATTAGAACCCGTCTACTGCCCGATTTTTTTCCAAAACAAGGGAGAGTTTGGCCGCTGGGCCAAGATTGACGTCCAAGCGCTGGCTGAACGGATGCGGCACCTCTTCACCCACCAGGAGGAGGCCAAGCAAACCGGTCTCCAAGCGGCGCAAGACGTGCAAAAAAATTGGACCTGGCACCGGGCGGCCGAGCAGGCCTGTCGGCATTTGAAAGAATTTCTCTGAGCAAGGAACTCTTCTGCTGATTAAGACATCCCCAACTGCAGTTTCGCCGCCTCGGTCATCATGTCTTTGGTCCACGTCGGCTCCCAGACTAATTCAACCTTGGCGCTGGAGACACCTGAGACTCCCTTGACCTTGTTTTCCACTTCTGGCGGGAGGGAGCCGGCGACGGGGCACATGGGAGACGTGAGGGTCATGCGGATATGGACGTCATTATTTTGGGGCTCAATATTCACATCGTAAATCAGGCCCAGTTCGTAGATATTGACGGGGATCTCAGGGTCGTAGCAAGTCTTCAAGGTGTCGACGATCCGCTCGTACAAGGTTTTCTCAATGGGCGCAGTGGTGTCCATCGGGGCCCTCCTTTTCGAATGTCTCTTTCAATTTTCCCTCCTCCAGGCTGTGATCCTCCTGCTCGGTGGAAACCATGTCGCCTTTTCCCGCAAGGGCCGCACGCAATGTATGCCAACCCAAGATCGCGCATTTGACCCGCGACGGGAACTCACACACGCCGGAAAAAACGGCCAACTTACCCAACTCCGGTGGCACCGGGGCATGGGGCTTGCCCGTGATCATGCCATGAAACTTTTCAAACAGGTCATCCACCTCAGCGCGGCGCTTGCCCTTCACCATCATCGTCATGATCGAGTTGGAAGATTTCGAGATGGCACAGCCGGAGCCCTGAAACCCAATGTCTTTGACCAAATCACCGTCCAGCACCGCGTACACATTCACCTTGTCCCCGCACAGCGGATTGAATCCCTCGGCGCTGCAATTCGTGCCGATCGGTTTTAAAAAGTTTCGCGGCTTTTTGTTGTGGTCCAAGATCACCTCTTGGTAAAGATCCTTCAATTCCGCATTCACTTTTTCATCGTGTTTATTCATCAGGAAAAAACCTCCTGCGCCTTACGAATCGCCCTCACCAAGACATCCACTTCTTCTTTCGTATTGTAAAAAGCCAACGAGGCCCGGGCCGTGGCGGGCACCTGGAATCGTTCCATCAAGGGCATGGCACAGTGATGGCCCGTCCGGATCGCGATCCCCTCCTGATCCAAGATCGTGCCAATGTCGTGGGGATGCACACCCTCCAACGCAAACGAAATGACGGCCGCCTTGTCACGAGCCGTCCCGATAATGGTCAACCCGGGAATAGCCACTAAGGCATCCGTGGCATAATGCAACAAACCCTGTTCGTATTGCGCGGCCTGTTCCAAACCGAGCTGATTCAAATAATCAATCGCCGCGCCCAACCCAATCAGGGCCGCGATCGGAGGCGTCCCGGCCTCAAACTTGTAGGGGATCACATTGTAAGTGCTCTTGGCAAAACTCACCGCCTGGATCATGTCCCCGCCCCCTTGATAGGGAGGCATCGCCTCGAGGGTGGCCGCCTTGCCATACAAGATCCCCACCCCGGTCGGGCCAAATAATTTATGACCGGAGAAGGCATAGAAATCACAATCCAAGTCTTGCACATCAACAGCCAGGTGCGGCACCGCCTGGGCCCCATCCACTAAGACGGGCACGTTCAATCGATGCGCGGCTGCAATCATCCGCTTGACGGGATTGATGGTGCCCAGGGCATTGGAGACGTGCGTAATGGAGACAAAACGGGTCTTGGCATTCAGGAGTTTTTCATACTCCGCCTCGATCAATTCTCCGCGGTCATTGACGGGGATCACCCGCAACACCGCCCCGGTCGCCTCGCAAATCAACTGCCACGGCACGATATTGGAGTGATGCTCCAGGACCGAGATGAGGATCTCGTCACCCTGCTTAAAATTTTTTCTCCCATAGGCACTGGCCACCAGATTGATCGCATCGGTCGTGCCGCGCGTCACCACAATCTCACGGGCCTCCCGGGCATTGATAAAATGCTGCACCTTGATCCGGGCGGCTTCGTAGAGCTCGGTGGCGCGCTCGCTCAGCTTATGGATGCCGCGATGAATGTTGGCGTTATCGTGTTGGTAATAATGCTCCAGGGCGGTGATCACCTGCTGCGGCTTCTGACTCGTCGCGGCACTGTCCAGATACACCAAGGGTTTGCCATGGACTAATTGATGCAGGGCGGGAAATTGCTTGCGCACGGCCTCCACGTCAAAAATAGTCTCTGGCAGAGGCTGACGCATCGTCTTCATGCCGCCTCCAACTTTCCCTGGCCCGCCAAGCGGACAAAGAGCCATTCTTTCAAGCGGTTCCGCAAGGTTTCCACCTTGATGGAATCCACCACATCACTGGCAAACGCATAAGTCAGCAAACCCTTCGCCTCCGGCTCACCGAGGCCGCGCGAACGCAGGTAAAAAAGTTGCTGTTCATCCAGGCGCCCAATCGTGGCCCCATGGTTGCATTTCACATCGTTGGCATAAATTTCCAACACCGGTTTCGTGTTCACTTGCGCCTCGTCGGACAAGACCAAATTTTTGTTGGACTGACGGGCGCTGGTCTTTTGCGCATCCGGACGGACGATGATCCGCCCATTAAACACCCCCGTGGCCTGATCGCTCAAAATCCCCTTGTAAAGTTCCCGACTCGTCCCATGCGGGCAGGCGTGATCAATACTGGTCTGGCTGTCAACATGTTGTTGTCCACCCACCAAATACAGGCCATTGAGGGTGGTATCACAGCCCTGATCGCTCAAGACGGTCGTGACATCGTTCCGGCTTAACTTTCCGCCCAAGGTAATCGCGTGAGAAGAAAAATGGCAGTCGCGTCCCTGGCGCACTTGGAGGGAACCCAGGTGAAACGCGAGCTTCCCCTCCTGTTGAATCTTGTAATGGTCAATGTGCGACCCGGCGCCACCCACCATCTCGGTCACGGCATTTGTTAAATAGGGGTCGCGTGCAACGCCGACATAGCGTTCCACCACCGTGACTTGGGCCTCATCCCCCACCACGATCAAATTTCTCGGGTAAGACACACCGGCGATCCCCGCCCCATCGAGACTGGAAACGTAGATCAATTCCAGCGGCTGGGCCAACGCCAACCCTTTGGGAATATAAACAAAGGCCCCATCATGGAGGAAGGCGGTATTGAGCGCCACCAACGACTGATCCTGGTACGGGGCATAATGTGTGAGTGATTCCTCGAGCAATTTGGGATGAGACACAATCATGTCGGACAAATTTCCAAAAATCACCCCATCGGGGAGTCCCTTCGCCAAAGACAGTTCGGAGGCGTAATGCCCGTTCACAAAGACGAGCCGCTGGGCCGCGATCGTATCGCCCATCAATTCCGCCAACTGGACGGTCTTGATGACACCGGGGCTGGAAAAATCGACGGATTTAAATGCAGTCTGTTGAATCGGATCCAAATTGGTGTACCGCCACGCCTCTTGCTGACGATTCGGAAACCCTAACGCGGCAAATCGATCCAGGGCGCTTCGACGAATGTCCCGCAACCAACCAGGTTCGTTGCCATAATCTTTGACAAACTGCTGGAGAAACCCTTCACTCATAAATTGGCCGCATCCTTTTCCAACCAGGCATACCCCTGTTCTTCCAACTTGAACGCCAGGCTCTTGTCCCCTGATTTGACAATCTGACCATCCGCCAAGACATGGACGAAGTCCGGCACAATGTAATCCAGCAGGCGCTGGTAGTGAGTCACCAAAATTATCGCCCGATCCGGAGCACGCAGGGCGTTGACGCCCTTGGAAACAATGCGAAGCGCATCAATGTCGAGGCCGGAATCCGTCTCGTCCAACAGGGCGAGTCTGGGCTCCAAGACCGACATCTGAAAGATCTCGTTGCGCTTCTTCTCACCGCCCGAAAAACCTTCATTGACCGCACGATTCAACAAACTCTCATCCATCTCCAGCAATTTCATCTGCTGCCGGGCCAAGCCCAAAAATTCCAGGGCATCCAACTCTTCCAGACCGCGATGTTTTCGGATCTCATTCAAGGCGGTGCGCAGAAAATAGGAGTTGCCCACCCCCGGGATTTCGACCGGGTATTGAAACGCCAAAAAGATCCCCTCGCGGGCCCGCATCTCCGGGGCCATTTCCAACAAATTTTTCCCCTGATAAATGACCTCGCCGCTCGTCACTTGGTAATTTTCCCGCCCGGCCAACACATGCGCCAAGGTGCTTTTGCCCGAACCATTGGGCCCCATGATGGCATGCACCTCGCCGGCTCGCACCGTGAGGTTCAAGCCTTTCAGGATCTCTTCGTTGCCAATCTTGGCGTGTAGATTTTTGATTTCTAGTAGATTCATAGATCACCTTTCACGTGTAAGGGTTCCCCGTAAGGGTTCAAAATTTTGAACCCCTACATCAACCCACACTCCCCTCTAAACTCACATTCAACAATTTCTGCGCCTCGACGGCGAATTCCATCGGAAGCTCGCGAAACACCTGTTTGCAAAAACCGTTGACGATCAACGAAACCGCATCCTCGGCGGCAAGACCGCGTTGTTGGCAATAAAACAACTGATCCTCGCCAATCTTCGAGGTTGAGGCCTCATGCTCCATTTGCGAGGAACTGTTCTTCACCTCGACGTAGGGAAACGTATGCGCCCCGCACTTGTCTCCCAACAGCAACGAATCACACTGCGAATAATTGCGCGCCCCGGTGGCCCCCTTCTGGATCTTCACCATCCCGCGATAGGTGTTCTGGCCGCGCCCCGCTGAAATGCCCTTGGAGACAATGGTGCTGCGGGTGTTTTTCCCAATATGGATCATCTTTGTGCCCGTATCCGCCTGTTGATAATTATTCACAACGGCCACCGAGTAAAATTCTCCCACTGAATTGTCCCCCAACAAAATACAGCTCGGGTACTTCCAGGTGATGGCCGAACCGGTCTCCACCTGAGTCCAGGATATTTTTGAATTAATCCCCGCGCACTTGCCGCGCTTGGTGACAAAGTTGTAGATCCCGCCCTTGCCCTCTTTGTCGCCCGGATACCAATTTTGCACGGTGGAATATTTGATCTGCGCGTTATCCAAGGCCACCAGTTCCACCACCGCCGCGTGCAATTGGTTGGTGTCACGCATCGGGGCCGTGCATCCCTCCAGATAGCTGACGTAGCTACCTTCATCCGCAATGATCAAGGTTCGCTCAAATTGCCCCGTATTCATGGCGTTGATGCGAAAATAAGTGGACAATTCCATCGGGCAACGCACCCCCTTGGGGATGTAACAAAAAGACCCGTCGCTAAAGACCGCGGAATTGAGGGCCGCAAAAAAATTATCCCCCACCGGGACGACGGAACCCAAATATTTCTTCACCAATTCCGGATGATTGAGCACCGCCTCTGAGAAGGAACAAAAAATAATCCCCAACTCGCCCAACTTCGCCTTGAAGGTCGTGGCCACCGAGACACTGTCAAAAACCGCATCAATCGCCACCCCGGTGAGGCGTTCCTGCTCCTGCAACGATATGCCCAACTTGTTAAAGGTCGCCAACACCTCCGGATCGACCTCCGACAAACTCTTCGGCCCCGGTTGTTTCGCCTTGGGCGCCGAATAGTAAATAATGTCTTGGTAATCAATTTTTGGATAATGCACATTGGGCCAAGTGGGCTCCGTCAGGGTCAGCCAATGCCGATAGGCCTTCAAGCGCCACTCCAACATAAAGGCCGGTTCATTCTTCTTGGAGGAAATCAGTCGGACAATATCCTCGTTCAACCCATAAGGCGCAACATCGGATTCGACATCCGTCACGAAACCGTATTTGTAATCCTGCGTCGCCAAACTCTCGATAGATGCTGTCATAAAAATGTCCCTTTCATAACTCCCCCCAACCCCCCTCTTACCTTAAGAGGGGGGAATGCTGCTGTGGTCTCCCCCTCTTAGAATAAGAGGGGGTCGGGGGGTGTTATCCGATCAATGCTTCCCCACTCTTACCCGCCAAATCCGCCAAACTGGTCTGGACCAATAAAGTCTGAATCTTATTATTCAACTCATAAAACGGATCCTTGATCAGGCACCCATCCCATTGAGGACAGGTAATTTTCTGCGCCCGAAAACATTCGGCCAGGGCCACCGGCCCGTCAAAAATCTGCACCACATCCGCCACCGAGATATCATGGGGTCGTTTCGTCAAGACATAGCCCCCCTTGGTCCCATGCACCGACTTGACCAGGCCCCGCCCCGCCAACTTTTGTAACACCTTCGCCAACAACGGGTAGGGGATATGGTAAAGGTCCGAAATCTCCCGGGCACTGGTGATCAGAACCTGGGGATGCTGATATTCCTTCCGGACCATGTGCTCAATGGCCAACAGGGCATACTCGGTCTTACGGTTGAAATGCAGCATAGGGACCTCCACCTTTATATAAGACTAATTTAGTCGTATATTGGTGTCAAGGTCATATATTCTTGATTTTTGGGGGATGTCAAGAAGGTTTTGGCTGAATTAACCCATATTTATACAGCCACATCAAATGATACCGCACCTGGTTGGGGTCGTATTTCCCCAAAGACAAGAGGTCCTTCCCACTCCTCCCCTTGTCCACTTTTTGAAGCAACACGGCGAGGAGCGACTGATCCAATAACTCCTCCATCGCGTTGTAGACGCGCAGCCGGAGGACACCTTGCAAGGCCTCGCCTCCCTGCGGTGTGAGGCCCCAGACCATGTCATCTTGGAATAACCTGGTCGGATACTCCCGAAAGACTTGAGAATATTGGAGAGAAGTCGATGTCGACGGATCAGCCCTGCCATCGGCCTTGGCCTGTGCGGCCAGCTCCCGCCAAAGGGTTTCATAGCGACGGATCACCTGCGACCAATCATAAGACTGGGCATCCACACGCGCCTGTTGGGCCAAGCGGGCTCGCTGTGCCGGGTTATCCACCAACGCTAAAACACGTTTGACAAACTGGACCTGATCGGTCGCAACAGCTTGCGAGTAGTAGAGGTGATTCAACGAATCGAGCTGTAATGGCGCCAAGGTGTCCAACCGCTCGGCCGCCGCCAGCCCGAGACTGGGAATCAAATACCCATTTTGCCCCTCCACCACGATCGAACGATACCCGTCCCAATCCGAGGCCACAATTGGCAACCCCGACGCCAAGGCCTCGATCAGGGTGATCCCAAAGGTCTCTTGATAATTATCGGACAGGGCCAGAAACAGATTGGCGGATTGATACAGCGACCGCTTTAAGGTCTCATCCGGATTGGGGATCAACAGCACCTTCCCCTGAAGACGCAGTTCGACCAGTACCGTTTGCAACATCTCCCCATAGGATTCCCCCCCCTGCGCCCCGGCGAGGAGGAGTCGTACCTCTTGTTTCGTCCCTTTCACCACCTCGCGAAAGATCAGGAGCAACGGGATCAAGTCGGCCTTGGTGTAATAAGAAAACCTCCCCAGGGAGAGCAACACCACGGCCTCGGCAGGGATACCATACTGAGTTCGGACGTTCGGCGCCGGCTTTTGCAGGTCAGAAATAGACAAACCCAGTGGAATTACTTCGCTTTTTAGTTCCTCCGTCTTCTTATTTAGTTGCTCCGTCTTACGTGCCTGCATCCGGCGAATGGCCTGTTGGGCGGTGGGGGTGGTGCAGATTAATCGATCGTAGGCCTGAGGCCCGGCCAAGAGATTCATCGTCATCCATTCCAAGAAGGGGTCATGCCCCAGCGAATGGGTCATCCCTGTCACGGCGCAAGGCTGGGCCAACAACCGGTCGCGCAGGTAAAAACCACGGTAGAGGTTGGGGCTCAAGAGATGGATGACATCAAAAGGGTTTTGTTGGAGATAACCTTCCAAGGACAACAGCGGCACAACGTTCGGGTTCAGGGATTGAAAATGATGTTGGACAAACTCTTGTTCGGTGCGGGAAGAGACCACGAGGGTCACCGCCATGCGCTCAGAAGACTGCAAAAGGGCACGGACAAAACCCAGGTTGGCGATGGTACGGCCATTGATCGAACCCAGGCCCGAGTTCATCGCAATGGTGTCTGAATAAAAAAGGACCCCGATCCGCAGCACGAGGGCAATCTAGAAGAATTGGACCGGAAAGCGCAATCAAAATCCCAGCAAGAAAATATTATCTCGCACGCAACTCGAGACCATTGTCCCACCGAAAAGATCGCCATCGGCATGGGCAAAATACCACCCATCACAAAGGGCTTTACTGACCAATTATAGTTGGTATAATAGGAGAGACACATGCCACTCAGTGGCGGGGAAATGGTTCGGCTCTACGAGCAGCATGGTTGGATCGTCTTGCGACAGCGGGGCAGTCATGTCCAGATGGGAAAATCCCAAGAACGGGAGACGATCCCCATGCATAGTGAATTGGGTAAAGGCATAGAAAGTAAGTTATTGAAGCGATTAGGCCTCAGGAAAGGGCAACGATGAAATATCACTTTAAAATTCACAAGCAAAGAACAGGCTATTGGGCAGAAAGCGTTGAGTTAAAAGGCTGCCTGAGTCAGGGAAAGAATCTGGACGAGCTAAAAGAAAACCTCAAAGAAGCGTTGGATCTTTATCTCGATGAACCGGAAGATTCCAACGTCCTCTTCCCCCTGCCTAAAAAAAACTTGCATGGGAAAAATATCGCCACCATCGCAGTCAATCCCCAAATCGCCCTTACTTTATTGGTACGCACGGAGCGACTGAGAAAAAAGTGGACTCAAAGAGTCACCGCAAAACATTTGGGAATTCCGCTCTATAGTTACCAAAAGCTGGAAGATTCAAAAACAGCCAATCCCGAATGGAAAACCTTGATCAAACTTCGCCGGGTCTTTCCCAATCTTAATTTAAATTGGGCGACTTGATCGGAGCGCAACGCGCCATCAAAATCCCAGCAAGAAGCGGACTCCGTCTTGGATCTTTTCGAAAGAAACAGGTGCCACGGGCCCCAGACATTCGATAAAAAAACTTCGATCGATCGTGTGGACTTGATCGAGCAACACATCGGAAGGCTGCTTGACCTCCAAGGTGTTGGACGGGTCCAAACGCACTCGCAAGATATTGCCGTCGCGCAATTGTGTCGTGAGGGGCACCACCACGACACCCGGACTTCCCGCCTCCAAGGTATCGGAGGCCTGAATGACCACCACGGGACGAATCTTGCCAGGCTTGGAGCGCCGGGGAGGGTTCATGTCGACGACGTAACAATAACCTTGTTCAATCTGCATGGGTCCTGAGGTTGGCAAACTCGCTTAAAACATCCTTGGCCTCATCCTGGTAATGATGAAAATAACTCCGAAGCCGCTTGAGCTCCAGCTGCCGGTTTAACTGCTTGTTAAACGCCGCAATCGCCCGATTGATGTAGTCCGTCTTGGAATGCACCTGGGCCTTCGGCAGGAGTCGTTCCATTTCCTGTTCGATGTCTGGGCGGATGTTGAGTTTAAGTGCCATAGTATATTCCTTTATTATATATACTATTAGGAACATATCAAGAGATATCCACCGAACGCAAAAATATTGTCGATTAAGGATTATTTATGAGTTAGTTGACTTAGTGGACAACGTCCCTACTTCCTACTACTTCCTATACTTCCTACGGCAAAAAGGTTGCCTAAATTCACGCATTTTTTTAATTCTTGACAGTGCCACTACCTGTAGTACCATTTTAGAGTGCCTCCCAAGGAGAAGCTGGTTGAAAAACTTTCGAATCAGACAATTAAGAAAGCAGAATTAGAGACTCTCCTTGGCCATATGGGATTTGAAAAACTTAGAGGTAAAGGGTCTCATGAAGTATGGGGACGAAGTGATTTTCATGATCTGCATATCGTGATGGCAACACACGATAAGGAAGTGCCCCGATATCAGTTGAGGCAAATTGAGAAATCTTTGAAAAAGCGAGGTTTGTTATGAAAGACTACCCCTACTTGATCAACATCTTCTGGTCTGAAGAGGATCAGATCTATATGGCGGAAGCACCTGAACTCGAGGGGTGCATCACCCATGGGAACAGCCCGGAAGAGGCCGTTCGTAAGGCGGGGGAGGCCATCAAGAGTTGGATTCAGGCAGCGAAAAAGTTGAAACATCCGCTCCCACAACCAGTCACCAAACGCCGCGTCAGCGGCAAGTTCAACGTCCGCATCCCCAAAACCCTACACAAATCGCTCATTGTGAAATCGGCCCAGGAAGGGGTCAGCCTGAACCATCTGGTCACAACCTTATTGTCACAAAATCTGTAGGAGAAAAACACCGCCTGTTGACCTACCCCTATTGTCTAGGATACGCCACCCCGGTGGATGTATCCCAAAAGATCCTGGCGCGGCTCTCCCAAGGAGACTCCCTCATTCGTTGCTCCGGCCTGACCCCGGCGGCACAGGCTTATCTGCTCACCCAACTCCTGCGGCAGGAACCGAAACGCAGCTACGTGCTCATCGCGCCCCACACCAAGAATGCCCTGGCCCTGCAGCAGGACCTGCAATTCTTTCTCGGGCCCGCCGCCGATCAACCGGTGATCTTGTTTCCGCCCCTGGACGCCCTCCCCTACTCCGGACTCTCGTCCCATCCGGAATTACTCTGTGAACGGATAAAGGCCTTGTGGGCCTTGCGAGAAGCTCGAACACCAATAATCCTCATCACCACCCCCGTGGCCCTTACCGAGCCATTGTTGCCCCGTGATCAATTGACCTCGCTCACCCTCGAAGTCGGCGAAACCATGCCGCGCGAACTGCTGCTCGAACAACTGCCCGAATGGGGGTATCAAAATGCCCCGTTGGTCACCGAGCTGGGGAATTTTGCGGTGCGGGGAGGGATCATCGATCTCTACTCGCCACTCTACGAACTGCCGATTCGCATTGAATGGATGGGGGATTTGGTGGAATCGATCCGGCTCTTTGACCCCAAGACTCAGACCTCGACCGGCGATAAGATGAAATCGGCCGCCCTGATCCCAGTGCGTGAAACCTTGTTGACCGCCTCGCATCGCACCCTGTTTGCCAGCCAACTCAGGGCCCGTGCTGAGACGCGAGACATCCCTAAGACCGTTTGGGGACCGCTCATTGAAAAAATTAAAGAAGGCATCCCCTTTCCGGGTGTGGAGACGTACCTCCCCTGCTTTTATCAAACCACCACCTACCTCTGGGATTGGCTGCCTGCCAAAGCCGTCCTGATGAGAGGGAATGTGCAAGATGTGTTGGAAGATTATCAGCTGGAGATGCAGGCCCTGCAACCCGCACAACATGCCTTGCTGGATCGCGCCGAGATTCGACTCGAACCTAGCCAACTCATGCAACGACTGAGCACCTATCAACAAATTGAATTAGTGGACCAACAGGATCGCCCAGAGACCTTGAACTTCCCATTGGAGACACACGAGGCCATTCGTCCCGAGCTGGAGCAGGCCCGGCGCACCGCTCACCCGCTGGCCCCGCTCACGCAACGATTGCAAACTTGGCTAGATACGGATCCGGTTTATCTGGTCACAAGCAGTGATGCCCAAGCGGGACGGATCTCTGATCTGCTACAGGGGTTGCCCGCCGGCAGTTTCGTAGAACACCAATTTTCCGAAGTGAACCGCAGCACCAAACTCCGCATTGTCGTGGGACATCTGAGCAATGGATTCCGTCTCCCCGGACAGATCAACCTGATCACCGAGGAAGAAATATTCGGCCTCAAGGTGCGTCGCCCCTCCCGCCTCAAAAAAGGCGTCTTTGATTTTTCTTCTCTCTCCAGTCTCAAATTAGGTGACCCCGTGGTCCACAACGAACAGGGGATCTGCCTCTACAAGGGGCTGATCCATCTCACCATTGATGACATCGCCAACGACTTTGTCCTGCTCGAATTCCGGGACGGCGACAAGCTCTACCTGCCGGTCTATCGCATGAACTTGATCGGTCGTTATGTGGGCGGGGAAAATCCCCGTCTGGATAAGATGGGCGGCGGATCTTGGGTCGCGGTAAAACAAAAGGCCCAGAAGGCCATCCAAGAGATGGCGGGAGAGCTGCTCCAACTCTACGCGGCGCGCACGGTCGGCAAGGGGTTTGCCTATTCCCCGCCCAACGAGACCTTCGAGGCCTTTGAAGCAAGCTTTCCCTTTGAAGAAACCCCCGATCAGGAAAAGGCCATTCAGGATGTGTTGCACGATATGGAATCGGAACAACCCATGGACCGCTTGGTACTGGGCGACGTGGGTTACGGTAAGACCGAGGTGGCGATGCGCGCCGCCTTTAAGGCCGTGTTAGACGGGCGGCAGGTCGCCTTGTTGGTGCCCACCACCCTGCTCGCCTTTCAACACTACGAACGGTTTTTGGATCGATTCAAAGATTATCCCGTCACCATCGACATGCTCTCCCGGTTTCGCTCGACCGCGGAACAAAAGGCCACCGTGCAAAAAATCGCCCAGGGAAAGATCGACATCCTGATCGGCACCCATCGCATCCTGCAACCGGACCTCTCGTTTAAGAATTTGGGCCTGCTGGTCATCGATGAGGAACACCGCTTCGGGGTCAGTCACAAGGAAAAGATCAAACGCCTGCGAAAAAATATCGACGTCTTGGCCCTCTCCGCCACCCCGATCCCGCGCACCCTCCACATGTCGCTGATTGGGATGCGGCCGATCAGTGTCATTGAGACCCCGCCGGTCGATCGCCTGGCGATCCGCACCTATGTGACACCGTTTGAAGATCAGGTGCTGCGCGAGGCGATCTTGCGGGAGATCAAGCGCGGCGGGCAGGTCTTCTTTGTGCACAATCAAATCGAAACCATCATGGGCATGAAGGAGCAACTCCAACAACTTGTGCCCGATATCAAGATTGAAATCGCCCATGGGCAAATGGATGAAGAAATTTTGGAAACAATCATGATCCGATTTTTTCATCACGAGTTCGACCTCCTGCTCTGCACCACCATCATTGAATCAGGCATCGACATCCCCACGGCCAACACGATCATCATTAACCGCGCCGAACGACTGGGCCTGGCCCAGATTTATCAGCTCCGTGGTCGGGTCGGGCGCTCCGGGCATCGGGCCTACGCCTATTTGGTGGTCTCCGATCAGGAGACCCTCACCCCGACCGCCACCCAACGCCTCTCCGTGTTGCAACGCTACTCCGAGCTCGGCTCCGGCTTCAAGATGGCCTCTTACGACCTGGAGATCCGTGGGGCCGGCACCTTGTTGGGCGAGAAACAATCCGGCCAGATGGCGGCCTTGGGTTATGAGCTCTATTCGGAAATTTTATCGGACGCGATCCGCAAACTGAAGGGGGAAGAGGTCTTGGAGAGCATTGATCCCGAATTTCATTTTAGGCTGCCGGCCTACCTCCCCGAATCTTATGTCAACGAACCCGCCATCCGGCTGGATCTCTACCTCCGCCTGGCCTCCTTGGATCAGGAAGAAGAGATTGATGCCATTACGGAAGAGCTCACCGATCGTTTTGGCCCCAGTCCCGTGGAGGTGACCAACCTCTTGGAAATATCCGCCTTGAAGACCCATGCCAAAAAACTGCGGATCAAGCAGATTCGGTATGATGGCCGATCGTTTGTGTACGCCTTTGATGTCAGCTCACCGCTCGCCCCGGATCGGCTCTTGGAAAGAATTAAGCGCCAACCCAAGAAATTTAGGCTCACCCCCGATTTTCGATTTATCGTGCAAGAACCCTGGGACAAACCGGAATTGGCCTTGGTGGCCGCGAAAAAGCTGTTGCGCGACCTCGTCCTGCATATATAGAGGTGTGCTATGAAACGATCCACTCTCCAACATGTCTCATTATTTCTAATCTCCATAGGTCTGTTTGCCTGCGGCCGCGGGGGATGCACCTCGGTCGGACAAGACCCATGGGTCGCCCAAGTCAACGAGACCAAGATCACGGTCAAACAACTCCAGGCCTTGATGCAACTCGATCAAGACAATTATGACCCCAATCTCTGGCAAGATGTCGACGGTGCCCTCGCCTTAAAAAAACAGCTGCTGCAATCGCTCATTGAACAGCAAGTGCTGGTGTTGGAAGCGGACCGCCTCGGAGTCAAGGTCACCTCGGACGCCCTGAAGGCGGCGATTGCCGAGCTGGAAGAAGGCTATGGGGATGGTCATTTGGCAGAGGCCTTGACGCAACAGGGGATCGAATTCGGAGAATGGAAAAAATCCTTGGAAAAAAAGTTGCAGGTCGAACAGTTAATCGATCAGGAAATTTATCAAAAAATCAACATCCCGGAAGACGAGATCAAATCCTATTACCAGGCCCATCGCAAACAATTTTACGAACCCGATCGCATCCATTGTCGGCACATGGTGAGCAATAAAAAGGAAAAGACCGAAAAAATGTTGGCCCTGCTCAACAAGGGAGAAACTTTTGCCACCATCGCCAAAAAATTCTCCGAGAGTCCGGATCATGCCCAGGGAGGGGATTTGGGTTTTATCAAGATGGGGGAATACCCGGAAGTCTTCAATATGTGTTTTCAACTCGCCACCGGGCAGACCAGCCAGATTGTTCCATCGGAATACGGCTTTCACATTTTTTACGTGATTGAAAAAAAACCGGGCTACTTCCTCTCCCTGGCGGATGCCAGGGATAAGATCCAAGAAATCTTGGTGGGCACGAAGGGCGAGGCCCCGTTGAAATCATGGCTTGACGATTTGTTTAAACAGGCAAAGATACAAGTGCACGAGGATGTGTTACGGGACATCGTCTTGCAACCAAGCCCGGAGACACGGCCCAACAATAACGGAGAGTGATATGATAAAACTGCTGGTCTTGATCTTGCTTTTATCCGCCACAACGGTCATGGCGGAAACAGTCGATCGCATCGCCGCGGTGGTGGGTGATGAGATTATTCTGCAATCAGACATCAAGGCCTATGCCAATCGGCAGGCCCATAATCGTTTGGTGGATAACACCCAACTGACCGCCACCCGACGCGCCAAGACCCCGCTGGAGGAAATTATCCGGGAGAAACTTCTCCAGCACGAGATCAAACGGTTGGATGTTCAAATTTCTGATCAAGACCTTTCCGGTGGCATTGGCAATATCTTGCAACGCAACCAAATGACCTTGGACGCCCTCAAGCAGGAACTCGCCCACAAAGGAATTGCCTTTGAGACCTACAAACAGCAGATGTCCGAACAGATCAAACAGATGAAATTTATCAGCCAGGTCATTTACCCGCGCATTCAAATCACGGATGGTGAAGTGAATAAGCAACTGCACGCCGGCGCCTCGGACACAGAACGACTACGCGCCAAGCAGGCCCTCATTGAGTCACGCATCAGCGACGAGCTGGATAAATATTTGGAAGATGTGCGCGCCAAGACCTACATTGAGCTTAAAAACTAACATGAAGATCGGAATCACCTTGGGGGATCCCTTGGGGATCGGGCCCGAGGTGGTGGTGAAGGCGCTGGCGGATCCGAAGCTCGCGGGGCGGGTGAGGTTTGTGTTGTATGGGTCGCCCATCGTCCTTCAGGCCGCGATGGAACTCGTCGGGGTTAAAAAATTTTCTCCCAATATCATCTTAGTTGACTCCCTCTCCTTACAAAGGAGAGGGCTAGGGAGAGGTCCCGCCGCGAGGACCTCCCCCAACCCCCTCCTTTGTAAGGAGGGGGATAAAAAAAAACAAGCCGGCCACCTCGCTATCTCATCCGTCCGCCTTGCCACCGAGGCGGCCCTGCGTGGCGACATCGCCGCCATCGTCACGGCCCCGTTGAACAAACATCATGCCCATCTGGCCGGTTTTAAATTCCCAGGACACACGGAATACCTGGCGGCCCTCACTGGGACCAAAACCTATCGCATGATGATGGCCGGACCCACACTCAAGGTCACGCTCGCCACGATTCATGAACCTCTCGCCAAGGTCCCAGGCCTCCTGACGATTCAGAATCTCTTGGAAACAATCACCCTCACCCACCGGGAACTCCGTCGCCTCTTTAAAATCAAAAAGCCAAAGATTGCCGTCGCCGGACTGAATCCCCATGCCGGCGAGGAAGGTCTCTTTGGCCAGGAAGAACGGAAGATCATTACCCCCGCGGTGCGTAAGGCGCGGCAACAAAACATCCGGGTCGAGGGCCCCTTCCCGCCCGACACCATCTTTCGCCGGGTGGTGGCCGGTGAGTTTGACGCCATCATCGCCCTCTACCATGATCAAGGGCTAATCCCGCTCAAACTCTTGCATTTTGCGGAGGCGGTCAATATAACCCTCGGGCTGCCGATTATTCGCACCAGCGTGGATCACGGCACGGCGGAGGACATCGCGTGGCAGGGAATCGCGGATCCGACCAACATGAAGGCGGCGATTAACATGGCGATTAATTTGGCATTGTAGGGGCGCAATTTATTGCGCCCCATCCCGGAGGTTGGGTATAACACGGTGCAGGGCGTGATAAATCACGCCCCTACAGGAAAAAATGGATCAACAAAAATCAGACATTAAATTTGGCACGGATGGATGGCGGGCGTTGATCGCGCGTGAATTCACGTTCGAAAACGTCGCGCGTGTCCTGCAGGCCTACGCCGATGTTCTTGCCTGTAGGGACGCGGTGCCCGCGCCCGGGCGGGGGCACCCCGCCCCTACACCCAATGACCAACCAATTCCGATCGGCTACGACCGGCGTTTCTTATCGCAAGATTTCGCCCAAGAGGCGGCCAGCGTACTCGCGGCCAACGGTTTCAAGGTCCTCCTCTCGAAAGACTTCTGCCCCACCCCCGCCATTTCTTGGATGACCAAGGAGACCCAAGCGCCCGGCGGCGTCATGATCACCGCCAGCCACAACCCCGCCCCCTGGAATGGGGTAAAATTTAAAGAGGGTTATGGCGGTTCCGCCTCGCCTGAGTTTACCGATCAGGTGGAAAAAAAGATCCGGCCGCTGGGAGACAAAAAATCGGTCGATTTTCAACACGCCGTCACGACTCAACAAATTACTTATTTTGATCCTTATCAACGGTACGTCCGCCAATTGCGGTCCCAGGTTGATGTCGCCAAAATCCGCAAGGCCGGTTGGAAAATCGCCTATGACTCGCTGTTCGGCGCCGGGAGTGGGTATCTGACCAAGGTTTTGGAGACTCCCTTGCATGAAATTCACCATGAAGAAAATCCATCCTTTGGAGGACTCAATCCAGAACCAATCGCGCAAAACCTGCAACCGCTCATCCAACATATCCGAGATAACCATCTCGATGTGGGACTCGCCACCGATGGGGACGCCGATCGGATCGGGGCGGTGGACGAGGCCGGAAACTTCGTCACCCCCCAGCAGATCTTCTCGCTGCTGCTCCGCCATTTGATCGACAAGGGGGGTAAAGGGGATGTCATCAAGACGGTCTCCACCACCCAGATGATCGATCGAATCGCCGAAAAATTCGGGCTCCCGGTCCACGAAACCCCGGTCGGTTTTAAGCATATCTGCGGCAAATTTTTGACAACCACGCCGTTGATTGGCGGGGAAGAGTCCGGTGGCATCGGCATCCCCTCGCACGTCTATGAACGAGACGGGCTCCTCTCCGGGCTCTTGTTGTTGGAGATGATGACGGAACGAAAGAAGCGCCTAAAGGTCCTCTTGGCAGACCTCGAAAAAGAGATCGGCCATTTTGTCTTTTTACGGGAAGACCTCCACCTCACCCCGCAATCCATCGCCCGAGTCCGCGAACTCCTCGCCCAAAAAGACGGCCCAGCCCGCGGCCAAAACCAGATCGGCCCCCTCAAACTCACCCGAATCAACCAGATGGACGGCTGCAAATACTACTTCGCCGACGGCTCCTGGCTCCTATTCCGCGCCTCCGGCACCGAGCCCTTGGTCCGAATCTACGCCGAGGCCTCGGACCCTGCAGTCGTCAAGCAACTTTTGGTCGCAGCGCGAACATTGTTGGGGGCCTAAAAAATATTTTATTTTTTTGGCAACTTTCTCCGCATCCCTTTCGATAGTGAGGGAATAACATAACCACCCCGTGGGTTAGGGATGAAAAAGGATATCTTTTATGGCAGCGAATCTTAATCCGGCAGTTCTGACGGAATCCTTGGCTAGGCATCTCTGCGGTCCTTGTTGGCAGTCTGCCACCACCCTGCTGGGAGAAATGTCGATCGATCTTCCAGCTCTTGCTGAAGATAAGAAAGTAAATCTCAAGCAAGCCTTGGGAGCTGCGCTGGCTGGCCAATCGGATAAATTCGAGCAATTGGATACATTCCTAAAGGCAAGACAATTGATGAGTGATGGGCCATCGCCTTATGCCGTACGCTTTAAACTTCCACCTACCCCTAATGAATCCACAGGAGAGAAATTTCTGGCAGGAGCGAAGGCCAAATTTTGGGGAGTGGCGCAATACGTCCAGGACAGTAAACTTGCCTTACGGGCCTTACGTCATCCCACCATATTACGCGAAATGACCCTGGCTCTTCCTATCGGTGGCAAGACCGCCTTTGTTTATGGTGTTTTTGCCTGTTATCAACCCATTTCTCCTTCCAAAGGGGGCATTCGTTTTGATGAGGGAGTCACACGAGATACTGTCAAGGCCCTGGCCTTTGACATGATGATTAAAAATGCGGTAGGAAACCTGCCTTTTTCCGGCGGCAAGTGCGGATTGAGGGTTGACAATACGCTCCTCACTCGGGAGGAACGCGAGCTTCTCGCGCGAACATTCATTCGGTCGATGGGTCCTGAACTGGGACCTCGCAGATATGTCCCGGGACCCGATATGGGGACATCCGACTTGATCGATGTGATGGCCGATGAGTATGAATCTGTACATGGCGAGTGGGTTCCAGCGGTCATTACGGGCAAGAGCATCGCGCGCGGTGGGTCGGAAGGTCGACCCGAGGCCACCGGGCGAGGGGCCTTTCATGTATTTCAGAGTTATCTGCGAGAGCATGTGGGCAGGCATTCATTCCCGAATGGCCGGGCACGCATTGCAATTCAGGGTTTTGGTGGCGCGGCCCAACCTTTTGCAGAGCTAGCCTCAAAGGATTCGAATATTGTTGCAATTAGTGATCGTTATGGCTCGATGTACAACGAGCATGGAATTGACGTCACAGCCGCCATTGCCGCAGTCAAAAAAACGGGGCGACTCCCGGAATACAACGGGCCTACCGATCCGGCCGATGTATTATTTTTACCTAATGTGGATGTCATCGTACCCGCCGCCACAGAGGGACAGCTGCGTGCAGATAATGCATCACGCGTGACTGCGAAGCTCTCGGTGGAAATTGCTAACGGTCCCACGCAAACAGACGCCGACGAAATTCTAAGAGATAACGGCGTGGTGGTGTTGCCCGATGTACTGGCCAATCTTGGGGGAGTGACTGTTTCTTCTTTCGAGTGGAAACAAGGTTTACTCATGGAAGAGTGGGCCTTGGCTACCGTGCGTGAGCGACTGGAAACCTCCATGGTCGGAGCCTATACCCGCGTAAGTGCCGCCCAGCAGAGACATCAAGTTGACTTTCGCACAGCGGCCCACATTGTCGCCCTAGAGCGCATAGTCGGCCAACTCACACCGCTCTATCGGTAAAACGTAGGGGTGCAAAATTTTGCACCCCCAATAAACTACCAGGACGTCTTCAACCCCAGCGGATGATAATCCTCCAAGGCCTTGTCACAGGTGATGAGCGTTTTATGATGAGCCATTGCACGTGTTGGCGAGGAATTTTCAACAATGGATACCCTTCTGTCTCGTGCACAACACAATGCTGAAATGTCACAAATCCCATTTGATCAAATCCTGACCGATCGCCTCCGGACCTATCATCAATCAGCGGCTGCTAAAGATGCCGTTGCGCCTTCTCCTGCAACAAGCGTTCGTCGATCCAGACCTTGATGAGACTCTGATACCCAACGTCCATGCCGCGGGCGATCAGGCGAATTAAATCGACTTGTTGTATGGAAAAACGGATGGTCACCGGCTTGAGACCGCTGTGAAAATTATCGGCATTGGTGACCTGGCCTTTGGACATATCAAAGTAGTCGGTAGCCTCGTGAGTTGTCCAAAACTCCCGCTCCTCATTTTCCGACTTAAATTTTGGCAGAGTTTTTGGGTTTTTCTTCATAAAACCTGACGCTTGTCCCAATTCTTCTTTCTATTGTGGTCTTGTGGTCATCCTATTCAAAATCCATCTCTGGTAAATATTAAATAAATTATTGATACATGTCAAACATGTAATAAATTATTTTTTTATTTATTTCAAACGAAGCAAGAATTCCCACCCCCTTCCGATTAAGAGACAAAAGGGAGGTATGTCATGGCCTTATTACGCTTGATGCAGGGAATGAATCTCTTGGCACAAACGGGGGATGCCCCCTTGGTGCGGTCGATGCTACACCAATCAGGGGTAACTGTTCGAGAGATTGGGACAATTGTGACCCAATTGGATAAGGCCGCTGATATCTCAATGACATCCACCCTTCTCAGTGGGGAGCTTCCAAGATCACTCAGGCCTGGAGACTTTCCCCAGTTAAAGTCATTAAAAAATGGCCTCGCGAGGATCTATCCTGACGCCGGAACAAAGAACATCGCCGAACATGATAAAGTTGTCGCGGGCCAAGCAAATGCAATCGTCAAACATTTAGAACTGTCCGATAGCGCCAAGACTGCCTTACTCCGTCTGCTGGAATTGGTAACAGGATATCGAAAACATGGTGCCGTCTTCCCAGCGGGGGAGTATAGGATATATGAGGGAAATGCACCTAAGCGGTTATCTGTGAGCGACCCGGGATTTTTTATTACCCCACCTCTCATGCGACAAGATTACGCCACATTGGCCTTGCGCTTGGGACTAACGTTGCCCGGAGAAAATGATATTTCCGATGTCATCAGCGTCCCTCCTCCCGATAGTCTCGCTCGCTTCTTGACAATGCTCAGCATCCTAGAAGGAACCGATGGTGTGGAACGAACCAGAATACCAACGGAATCAGAGTTTGCCCTCTTCGTCGGCACCGTAATGTGCGGGGGGAAGTGTGTCAGTCTAAGTGAATTGGCCTCAAGGCGCAGTAACACTCCGCAACAACTGGTGAAGGACTTATGGCTCAAACATAGAGGTCTGGCCAATGCCCGGTCCGATGAAGGAGGAGCCCCCATCCAAGACAAAAATCACGTCTTGGAGCTGTTGGAGAGCGGGAGAGATCTCTTGGTGACCGATTTCAGTGCCGGAGAAAACCATAATGTATCTGGATCCGTGACCAATACATTCGGCAAAACAGTCCTTCATAGGTGGAGCACCAGCAAGCAACAAATAATACCGGAGTATGGATTCAATGGTCCCATGTTCCTAGCGGGAGAACTTCCCTCGTCGGCATAGCCTAGACTTGGTGATGACCGCCTATCCAGCCCCCTGGCAACAAGACCTAGTCACCAACAGCGAATGGCTAGCAATTCTTTTGAGCCAATGAATTTGGGATATTTCTTGCTCGAAGCCTAAAAAAACAGCTATATGCAGCTCGTGGAATCACTCGAATTATCTTGGATTCAACAACAAATTCGGAAGAATCGTTATATTTTGACGTTGCATGCCGACGAGGGAAAATGAAGCCTTACGACGATTGCATTCATTGCGGCGGGTCTGTGAAAGAAAAAAAAGAGCGGTTGGATTATCGTTATCATGGACAGCTCTTCATCGTGGAAAATGTCCTGGTAGGGGTTTGCCTCCAATGCGGAGAAAAATACCTGAAGGCAACTGTCGCTAAGAAATTGGAGAAATTAGTTTCCACCAAAAAGACCGTTTGGAAATCCGTCGTTGTTCCGGTCGTTTCAGCCATCTAACCCCCCCCAATATTTTTTCACCCATTCCAATATTTATTCCAAAATGAAGCAACTTATTGATATGGGGGACGATACCGCTTGAGCTGTACGTTTTAAAAAACACATGGAACCAACTGCAATCATCGTCAAGGGCGCCCGGCAACACAATCTCAAGGGGATTGATGTCACCATTCCGCGCAATCAATTGGTGGTGATCACGGGGCTCTCCGGTTCCGGAAAATCATCGTTGGCCTTTGATACCCTGTATGCCGAGGGGCAGCGGCGGTATGTGGAGTCGCTCTCCACCTATGCCCGGCAATTTTTGGAGCAGATGGGCAAGCCGGATGTGGACACCATTGAGGGGCTCTCCCCCGCGATCTCTATCGAACAAAAGACCACCTCAAAAAACCCCCGCTCCACGGTGGGTACCGTCACAGAAATTTATGACTATCTAAGGCTCTTGTTTGCCCGGGCGGGTCGGCCACATTGCTACAAGTGTCACAAACCCATCAGTTCCCAGACTATTTCACAAATGGTCGACCAAGTGATGAAGATCCGGGACGGGGCTAAGATCCACATCCTCTCCCCCATCGTGCGCGGGCGCAAAGGCGAATACACCAAAGAGTTGGCACAATTTCGAAGTCAGGGTTTTGTGCGCGCCAAGATTGACGGGGCGATGATTGAGTTGGACGAAGGGGTCAAGATCGACAAAAAGAAAAAGCATGACATCGATCTCGTGATCGACCGCCTCATCTTGAAATCCGGCATCGAGCAACGCCTGGCCGACTCCCTGGAAACCGCCCTGCGCCATGCCGAGGGGCTCGCCAAAATAGACGTCTTAGGGGGTGAAACCCTGCTCTTTTCCGAGCGTTTTGCCTGTATTGACTGCGGTATCTCCTATCCGGAGATCACCCCCCCGATGTTTTCCTTCAACAGTCCGGTCGGGGCCTGTGAAGAGTGCAAGGGCCTGGGAACTCGGATGTTTTTTGATCCGGACCTGGTCATCCCCAATAAAACCCTGTCCCTCCGCGAGGGGGTCATTGCCCCCTGGGAAAACCGGGCCTCGGAGTTTTATTGGAACACCATCGAGGCCCTGGCGGCACACTATCACTTCGATATCAGTTCCACTTGGGACAAACTCCCGAAAAAGATCCAGCAGCTCATCTTACACGGCTCCGGGGAGGAACACATCCGCTTCTCTTACACCTTTGATGAAAAACGAGAATTTTATGACCGTCCGTTTGAGGGCGTGATCCCCAACTTGGACCGCCGTTACAAGGAAACGGATTCGGATTGGATCCGCGAGGATATTGAACGCTACATGAATATCCGCCCCTGCGCCGAGTGCCACGGGGCTCGGCTCAAGCCCGAGAGCCTGGCCATCAAGGTTGGCAAACTCTCCATCTTTGAAATTACCAAAATGTCGGTCAAAAAATGCATCGCTTGGTTTGGCACCTTGGAGCTGACCAAAAAAGAGTCAGAGATTGCCGAACGGATATTAAAAGAGATCCGGCAACGACTCGAGTTTATGGCCAATGTCGGGTTGGATTACCTTACATTGGACCGCTCCGCAGGGACCCTTGCCGGTGGCGAAGGCCAGCGCATTCGTTTGGCGACCCAAATCGGCTCCTCCTTGGTGGGTGTGCTCTACATCCTCGATGAGCCCTCGATTGGGTTGCATCAGCGCGACAATGATCGCCTGCTTGCCACCCTCAAAAAACTTCGCGATATTGGGAACAGCGTGTTGGTGGTGGAACACGATGAGCAAACCATCCTCGACTCGGATTACGTCATTGATATGGGCCCCGGGGCCGGCATCCATGGCGGCGAAGTGGTGGCCGCCGGCACCCCGCGCGAGATCCTCGCCCATCCCAAGTCGCTCACGGGTCAGTACCTCTCGGGTAAATTAAAGATCGAGGTCCCGACAAAACGGTTGAGCCCCGGAGACAAATTTATCACCATCGTCGGGGCGAAAGAAAACAACCTGAGAAATCTGACGGTGAAAATCCCGCTCGGTTTGTTCGTCGGCGTCACCGGGGTCTCCGGTTCCGGCAAGAGCACCTTGATCAACGACACCCTGTACCAAGGCCTGGCGCAGCGTCTCTATGGCTCCAAGGAGCCGGCCGGCAAGTGCGATGACATCCAGGGCCTGGGAGAGATCGACAAGGTCATCAATATCGACCAAAGCCCCATCGGCCGCACCCCGCGTTCCAATCCGGTCACCTATACGGGCATCTTCACGTTCGTACGCGACCTGTTCGCCACCCTCCCCGAGGCCAAGGCGCGCGGCTACAAGACCGGGCGTTTTTCCTTCAACGTCAAGGGTGGGCGCTGCGAGGCCTGCGAGGGCGATGGCATCATCCGCATTGAGATGCACTTTTTGCCCGATGTTTATGTGGAATGCGAACAATGCAAGGGCAACCGCTTCAACCGCGAGACCTTAGAGATCCATTACAAGGGCAAGGCCATCTCCGATATCCTGAAGATGACCATCGAACAGGCCCACGATTTTTTCCAAAACATCCCGGGGATCGCCGGCAAACTCAAGACCCTGCTGGATGTAGGCCTGGGCTACGTCGAACTGGGCCAATCCGCCACCACCCTCTCCGGCGGCGAGGCCCAACGCATCAAACTGGCCCGGGAACTCTCCAAACGCAGCACGGGCCGAACGCTGTACATCCTCGACGAACCGACCACCGGCTTGCATGTGCATGACATCAAAAACCTCTTGGAAGTCCTGGGACGCTTCGTCAAGACGGGCAACACCGTGGTGGTTATCGAACACAATCTTGATGTGATCAAAACCGCCGATTATTTGATCGACCTGGGGCCGGAGGGCGGCGAAGGGGGTGGAACGATCGTCGCCCAGGGAACCCCGGAGGAAATTGCGCGCAACCCGCGGTCGCATACGGGACGGTTTTTGGAGAAGATGTTGTTCAAGGACAAAGCCAAGACAAGACCATGGGTGCGCGCGGTCTGAGAAAAATGCTAGGCCGTTCCGTAACGAGGACCGATTGCCCGCCCATCAGACAGTTTTGGATTCCACGTCGCAGCCACCATTTCCTTGCCATCGTGTAACGGAGAAACCCCGCGACGATGCGCCGCTAAGGAACGATAAAACAACCCCCGCAATCTGAGATTGGCCTCCTCAATTCGCTCCGATGAAAGTCCCAAGGCATCCGCCAAAACCACCAAGGCCCCCATAGGGTTAATCATCGGTCCCCACGGGATAAAAATATTATGATTTACCGCCCTTTGTGCCAGGGATTCCCGTGTTAAAGGATTATTGGCCCCCCCAACAAAACCAGCCACGTCATAAGTTTTCGCAAAGTCGAGCTCATTCGAACCAACCACATGGGCATTGGCATTGGTAGAAACCAGCCGAGGGATTCGATCCATGATGCGCAATTTTTCCAAGCATCCTGCCAATCCCCCCTGTTCAACGAGCGTAAAACGAGCACGCTCCGCCTCAGCCACCATATCACGAAGTCGTGCGTCATCCCCACCAAGCCGCTCTCGAGCTCCGCTAACATCGAAGAGTAGGGGGACAGCTCCAAAACCATGGCGATTTATGTCCTTGCCCGCTCGCTTCAATGCCGCAACATCCGAATCCATAATCGCCGAAATGTTCAAGCCCTGACGAATAGCCATATCTACCAAGGGGGCCCCTACCCCTCCATAACCCTGAAAGGCAACCGGGGCCCGCATATCTCCCACATGCTCTCTGAGGGCCAGGAGCAACCATTCATTCACCCCCCCTGCCGTATATGGACTAGGAACACGGCCACGATAAATAGGATCCGCCATTCTATTGCCCGCAAAGTTTCTGGGGGCCATGGCCGATAAGAGGGCAGCCTCGGACTGATAGACCCCTTGATCGTTGCCTCCAATGTAGATCCCGAGAAACCGCATCACAATCGCATGAATCGTCAAGGCCGCATATTTTTCACTGGCATAGACAAGGAGCGATTTAGCAGGTCCAAGTTGTACATCCGCACCCAAAAGCTCATTGATCACCTCCCACTTGATCATATCATTGGCCTTATCAACCACCGTTGGAAGTGCCTGATCCAACGTCATCCCTTCAGCCATGACGCCCCCCAAAGACATGTAGGCCCCTCGTTGTAGGCTATTCCAATCGTTCCGAACCGCTCCAGTCACCTGAATCGCCCCGACCACTCCCACGCGTTCATTTCGGTAAATGACCATTCCCACCGAGCCGTCCATCCAATAGGGGGTCACTACCGAAGCCAGGCCTCCCAAATCACTCGGGCATCTCATCCACAATACTTCCGTCCCCGTCTTATCCTCGATAATCGGTGCAAACCCGTCCCGAGGATTCGACGCACGCTCCCCCTTGGCAAGATAAGCGGTTGGCAAGGCATCCACATGGTTGTTCGCAAAATCGGCACGATGGCTCTCAAACAGCTCCACCAAACGTGCATCTTCTATGGCTGGAACCGGCCTCGTGACTCCCTCAGCACTGGCTAATAATTCCCTCTGGTGATGGTGGAGGTCTCGTTCGGCGACTCGCATAGCGACCAGTAGGGCATCCGGGTCTGAAATCACTCCCCCTTCAGCAAAGGCGGCTAACTTATCATAGGAAGTCCGAGACACCCCAGCTTGTCCCATCTCACCCAATTTACCTTTAATGCCTGATTGTAATTGTAACAATGCCCTATTATCAGGACCTTTATCAAAAGACTCTAGCTGAACCCCCGGAGCCAAGACCCCGATACTGTGCGCTGCAGTGTCGATACCCAATAATGTCAATGTTCTAGTCGTTACAACGGCATCCATCATAAAAATCCTCCTAAAATTTAAAATTAAGTGAACTCATCGTCCCCGCCGCAAAAAGGTTGCTAAAAAAAATTCTCCCCCTTTTTTGACCAGAGACGTGAGGCTAATTCATTTTTCTCACAAATGTCAAAAGGTTGCAAAGAAGCATGGATGCCTCCCCTAAGGACATAAAAATAACCTTGTAATATAGAAGTTGTAATTCTATTTTGCAGATTCTTTCCTACGCCCAACTTCGATTCCCAAGAACACGAGGCAGATAATCAACTCATCCCATTACCTAACCCCATCCACCGTCGTAGCATGCTGAATCCCACCCTCCGTCTTGGTGGTGCTCCCCTCTACCGTGGCACTCTTGCCCGATTGGGTCGTGAGCGTGGTGCTCGTCCCCGTGTCAGTCCTCGTCGTCGTGCTGTTCACGCCATGCGTCTGCCCCCCGGGGCCGGTGTAGTTGGAGTCGTGTTGCAAACCTTCGGAGGTCCTGGCCGTGGAGCCTTCTCGGGTGGCATTTCTCCCACCTGGACCGGTGATCGCACCACTGCTATCAATCCTTCCCTGGGAATGGGTCACCGACTGTTCGGTCGTGGTCGTCTGGCCGCGAGGCCCGGTGAAGGCCCCCTCTCGTGAAGCACCTCCCCGCTGAAACGTGGTGCCTGACTCACGAGAACTCGTTCCACCCCGCGGTCCGCTAAAAGAACCCTGCGAGTTGAAGGTCCTCCCTCCCCCACCCCCTCCGTGGAATCCACGAGCCTCGGCGACAGGTGTGAGAAACAACCCAAAACCCATCAATAGAGAAAAATATTTCATTTTCATGAGAGCTCCTTGTTAGGCGATCTTCTTTTCTATCTTATCAACCCGACGCTTCACTTGACTTAGATCGATGGCAAACACTTGGATATCCTGCGAGAGGGTGTTAAAAACCTTATCAATTTCTGATACCAGTTTTTCCTCTAACTGCCCCACACTACGCCTTACCTCACCTATGTCTCCCGATAATTGTCCCACTTCCACTGACAACTGCCCAACCTCCCCCGATAACTGATCAAACTTCCCCGACAACTGCCCAAACCGGGCATTATTCAGGTCCCTTTCCTCTTGGACAATCTTGAGAATCGCAGCGATCTGTTCATCAGTAGTCATCGGGAGGAAGGCTAGAAGAACAATGAACCCAAGTCAAAATAAAAATCGTGTCACTTGCTTCAATTTTCCATGTGTGTGAAATACCTTGAGATATGAAGAAGTTCTGGATCTGCCTGACGCTACTCATCTCGCCACCCCTGTTCGCCTCTGAACGTTTCTCCCGTTCCCAACTCATGATGGGGGATGTGGAGGTTACCATCACTGTCTCCGCAGCGTCTGTTGATGAAAAAAACAAGGTATGGACAACCATGGAACAGGCCTTTGCGGCCGGGAGTGCGATTGAGAAACGAGTTTCGGAGTGGAATCCGGAGAGCGACACCTCGCAACTCAATCAAAGCGGCGGCCAACCCCCTCGCGTGGTCAATGACGACCTGCTCCTGATCTTGCTGCTTGCCCGCGACGTCTCGGATTGGACCGGCGGGGCCTTTGACGTGACCTTTGCCTCCCCCGACAAAACAGCTTCCTACCGGGACATGGTGATCGATGAAGCCACGCATCAGGTCTCGTGGCAAAAACCCGGGATCAAGATTGGCGTCTCTTCAACGGCCAAGGGGTACATTGTGGATCAGATGATCGACGTCATGAAAAAAGCCGGGTTCCAAAATGTCTTGATCAATGCCGGAGACATCCGGGCCATCGGCCAAGATGGCAAAAAGCCTTGGACGGTGCTTGTGCGCAATGAGCCCAAGCAGCGAGACTGCACATTTTCCCTCAAGGATCAGGCCCTCTCCACCTCGGGGACAGCCGCACGTGGACTCCACCTCATCGATCCCCGCATCAAGCAACCCGTGGACACCATCTCCAGTGTCTCCGTCTTGGCCCCCACCTCGAGCCTCGCCAGCAGTCTGGCCACCGGGCTGTTTGTGCTGGGTAAACCCAGCGGGCTCCAGCTCCTCAAAAAATCACAACGCGTCAGTGTCTTGTTTATCGACCATCAAGGGGGGATGGCGTGGACGGGAAAATTACAGCCGCGGTGCACTAGCCGGTAGGGGTTCAAAATTTTGAACCCCTACTGTTTCTGGCTTTTGTTTTTTAATCTGATACCGATAAACCGCCCGTTGATGGTCCTGAAAATTTTTAGAAAACTCATGCGACCCATCCCCTTTGGCAACAAAATAGAGATACTCGCTGGTGGCGGGAAAGAGCACGGCGCTGAGCGAGGCCCTGCCTGGATTGGCAATGGGCGTGGGTGGGAGCCCCGCATTTAAGTAGGAATTATACGGGTCAGGCCGCACCAAATCAGCCTTGGTCAGATTGCCGGAAAAATTGGGAATACTATAGATGATCGTTGGATCACTCGCGAGCGGCATGTTAATTTTGAGCCGATTGAAAAAAACCGAGGCCACCAACGGGGCTTCACTGCTATTGGCGGTTTCTTTTTCAACCATGGAGGCCAAGGTCACCACCGTGTGTTCATCCATCCCTGATTGGGTCACCCGGGCCGCGAACTCCCCCTCGTACACATCCTTGAACTGGTGCACAAAACGGCTGATCAGCTCTTCCTCGCTTTTAGGTTTGTAGACCTGATACGTCTCTGGAAACAAATATCCCTCAAGCGAGGTGCCGGACAAGCCCAACGATTGGATGAAGGCGAGATCATGACATTTATCAATAAAACGCTGCTCTTGGACATACCCTTGATTGGCCAAATAGTGGGCGATATCCCGAATCGTCCAGCCTTCCACCAAGGTGATCGTCACCCGGGAAAAATCCCCATTTTTCAAAAGCTGTAAAACCTGGATGGGTGTCACCTGGGCCGGAAATTCGTAATCTCCCGCACGAATCTTCCCGCCCATGCCGGTGAACACCGCATAAATCTTGAATAAGGTAGTATGACTGATCACGCCCTGGTCATGAAGTTGTTTGATAATCTGATTAAAAGAACTCCCCTTGGGAATTTCTATGTTACGCACCCCTTGTTCCGCTTCCATGGCGGCATTCGGCGTGTTGAGAAAAAAGCATAGATTAACCCCAAAAACCCCCACCCCAATCAGCACTGAAAAAAAGACCACCGCAAAAAGACGTCTCATGAGGGGCCCCGACTATCCAGATAACCTTGCAAGATAAAGACCGCCGCCATTTTATTGATGACCTTTTTTCGTTTGTCTCGTGAAAGATCCGCCTCCAAGAGACTGCGCTCGGCGGCCATCGTGGACATCCGCTCATCCCAGAAGATAATCGGCACTGTAATGGGGTAACGTTTTTGCCATTCGTCGACAAATCTGCGGACGGCCAACGCCTGGGTCCCTTCTTCACCGCTCATGTGCAGGGGCAAACCCACCACGACCGTATCCACCCGATACTCCTCCATGAAGCCATGCAAGGCCTTGCTCGCCTCGTCCCACGAGGTCAGATTCAGGGTCGTCACCCCCTGGGCCGTCCAACCCATTTCATCACTGACGGCCACACCGATGGTTTTTGATCCAACATCCAAGCCTAAGATTCTCATGAAAGAATAAAAAACCTATTTTGCAAGTAAAAGCCATAGCTAATTCATTAAATTCATTTGACAATCTGCCTCGCTTTTCTATACTCGCCCGCCTGAGGAGAAAAACTATGACAAAAAAGCTCTGGATCTTATCCGTCCCCGTGTTGACCTTGTGCCTGATCAATCTTTCTGGCTGCAAGGCCGGCGGTAAAACCCTGGTGAGGGTCGGCAATGAAAACATTACCGAAGATGATTTGGAGACCTTGGCCCGGGTCAACCCGCGTCTCAAGGCGCAAATCCAGAGCCCTGCGGGACAAAAAAGAGTTTTGGACAATTATGTCGACCAGGAAATCCTCTTTTTGGAGAGCAAGCGGAGGGGGTTAGGGAACAAATCGGACGTCAAGGATAAGATTGAGCTTTACACCAAGATTATCATCGCCCAGGCGGTGATTGATGATGAACTCGATAAGCAGGCACGCACTTACTACGAAGGCAATCGTGACGAGTTTGAACGGGCCAAGATTTCCCATATTTTTATTCGAACCGCCGCCGCCGAAGAACCGGCCAGTCCCATCAAAAAGGATCCCAAAAAGCCTGAACCCAAGGCCAAAAAAGCGGGTCCGGTGCGCTCAGACGATGAGGCCTTGAAATTGCTTCAGACCGCCAAAGACAGGATTGCCAAGGGCGAGGCCTTTGATGCGGTGGCCAAAGAGGTTTCAGAGGATGAGCGAACCCAAAAGGCCGGAGGCAGCCTTAATTATGTGACCTTACATGACAAACGTCTAGAGCGTTGGGGCTGGCTCTCATTAACCGAACGCGCCTTCACCATGAAGACGGGCGAGGTTTCGGAACCGATCAAGACCAGCGATGGCTATCATTTGATCAAGGTTGATGAAGAGAAACAACTTCGTCCTTTTGAAGAGTCCGAGGCCTCCATTCGCTTCCGCATTCAGGAAGGCGCCAGGAACAAATTGCTCGAAGACTTAAAGAAGCGCTACAAGGTGCAATACGCCGCCGGGTCAACGCCTGAAACCAGACCGGTAAGCCCGGCCGCGCCTGCCGGAGAGCCTAACACCGCTCCCGCAGCGCCAGAATCAGCGCCGGCCGCCCCGGTCACCCCGTAACATCACTTGATCGCCGCTCTGAACGTGAAACTTTTTGGAAAAACCACCCTGTACCTCCAACACGGAGGTGTATGGATGAGATGGGGTCAGCAGTTTTTCCGAAAGTGGTGTCGCCTGCTCGATCAAATCCACCACTTGTCCTGCGGAGTTTATAAATAAAAGGTCCAGCGGGATGAACGTATTCTTCATCCAGAATGAATCTTGGACGGGCTGTGAAAACAAAAACAACATGCCACGGTCTTCGGCCAATGCGCGCCGGTACATCAGTCCAAGCTCCCGAGACTTGGGTGTGTCAGCCACTTCAACCGTTATGCTCATTTGATGATGATCATGGGTCTTGATCACGACCTGTGATGGAAAATCTGCCGCTACTAAGAACAGTAGCAGTAAAAGAGTAAGTCTATTCGCCTTCATCCTTCTCAGCCAACTTCGCCACCGCCTTCACCTTCTCACCCTCTTCGAGGTGGATCAACCTCACGCCTTGGGTGTTGCGCCCTTGCGTGGAGATCTCCTTGACCTTGAGCCGGATGATCTTACCGCGGTCGGTGATGATCATGATGTCGTCCTCGTCAGTGACCTGTAGGGCCTTCACCACCGAGCCATTACGCTCCGTGGTCTTCATCGTGATAATGCCGGACCCGCCACGCCCCTGGACCCGATACTCCGCAGTTTCGGTCCGCTTCCCATAACCATTTTCTGCCACACTGAGGAGCGTGGCACCCTCGCGCATCACTTCCAAGGAAACCACCTCGTCTCCCTTACCCAAATCAATCCCTCGCACCCCCACGGCCTGTCGGCCCATTGGGCGCGTTTCATCTTCGTGGAAGCGAATGGCCTGCCCATCCTTGGTGGCCAAAAAGAGGTCCTCCTTGCCTTCCGTCACCGTGACCTGAATCAAGGAATCCCCCTCATCAATGCCTAAGGCAATCAAACCGGAATTGCGCGGGTTGGAATAGGCCGAAAGCTCCGTCTTTTTGACCGTGCCATGCTTCGTCGCAAACACCAAAAACCGATCCTGCGCAAATTCCTTCACGGGCAACACGGCCGCCACCTTTTCGTCGGAGGCCATTTGCACCATATTGACAATCGGCTTTCCCTTGGTGGCGCGCCCCGCCAACGGGAGTTCGTGCACCTTGAGCCAATACACCTTGCCCGCGGTGCTGAAGATCAAGACATAACTGTGGGTGGAGGCGATGAAAAGATTGCTGACAAAATCCTCTTCCCGAGTGGTCATCCCCGACTTGCCATGGCCACCACGACGTTGCGCCCGGTACAGGCTGATCGGATTGCGCTTGATATAGCCTTGGTGCGAAATCGTAACCACCATCTCCTCTTCGGTAATCAGGTCCTCCACCGAGAGATCTTGTGTCCGGCCTTGAATCTCACTCCGCCGCTCATCGCCGTAATTCTTTTGCACTTCTTCCAGTTCCTCGGAAACAATTTTGAAAATCAGCGCCTCACTCTTCAAGATTTCCCGATACTTTGCGATCAATTTTTGAATTTCCTCATATTCCTCGACGATCTTCTCCCTCTCGAGGGCCGTCAGGCGATGCAATCTTAAATCAAGAATCGCTTGGGCCTGTAATTCCGAAAGCTCGAATCGCTTCATCAAGCCATCGCGGGCCTCCAACGGACTATTCGACTTCTTAATGAGGGCAATGACCTCGTCAATATTTTCCACCGCAATCTTCAAACCTTCCAAGATGTGGGCCCGTTTCTCCGCCTCACGCAGCTCAAAGGCCGTCCGACGCAGCACCACTTCTTTGCGGTGTTCAATGAAGATGAGCAGGGCGTCTTTGAGATTGAGGGTCTTAGGCTGCCCCCCGACAATCGCCAGCATGATCACCCCAAAACTCGACTGCATCGCCGTATGCTTGTAGAGCTGATTCAAGACCACCTGGGCCACCACGCCCTTCTTCAACTCCACCACAATACGCATGCCGTCCTTATCCGACTCATCACGCAGGTCGGAAATCCCCTCCACCTTCCCTTCACGATGAAGTTCGGCAATCTTTTCAATCAGTTTGGCCTTATTGACCTGGAACGGAATCTCGGAAATGATGACGTTTTCTCGATCCCCCTTGGCCACCGGCTCGATCATCACCCGCGCCCGCATCTGGATGATCCCCTTACCCGTCTCATAGGCCTCTTTGATGCCATCACGGCCGTAGATGAAGCCGCCCGTCGGAAAATCGGGCCCGGGAATTAACTTCATGAGATCCGCAATCGTCGTCTCGCGGTTTTTGATCAAGAGAAGGCAACCATTGATGATTTCTCTTAAATTGTGCGGTGGGATCTTGGTCGACATCCCGACGGCGATCCCATCGGACCCGTTAATCAACAAATTGGGGATACGAGAGGGCAACACCACGGGCTCCACCGTGGAATCATCATAGTTGGGGATGAAATCGACCGTTTCCTTGTCAATATCGGCCAACATATCCTCGGCCAACTTGGTCAGACGCGCCTCAGTATAACGATAGGCCGCCGCCGGGTCACCATCGACAGAACCAAAATTGCCTTGGCCATCGATGAGCGGATAGCGCATATTCCATTCCTGGGCCATACGCACCAAGGCATCATAAACCGCCAAGTCCCCGTGAGGATGGTACTTTTTCAGCACCTCCCCGACCACACCGGCGCACTTAGAGTAACGCTTATTGGAGAGCAGGCCTTCGCGAAACATGGCGTAGAGGATACGACGATGGACCGGCTTCAACCCATCCCGAGCATCCGGGATCGCTCGCCCCACGATGACGCTCATCGCATAGGCTAAATAGCTTTCTCGCGTCTCGTCTTCAATATTAACGGGGATGATTTCAGCCGACTTGGGCATAGGAGCGATGGAAACTCTCAAATGGGGCCTAAAAAGTCAATCAAATCTCTTTTTTTGTATTGACTTTATTTTGGAAGTGCTAATATACGCCGACTTGCTGGCCGTGTGATCCGCTAAGCCTTTTTTGATAGGGCTTGGCGGGTTGGCCGGTGGGTTTAAATAGGTTTCATCAAACGTCAACCGAGGGGGGGTGATTCAAGATGACCAAAGCTGGATTAATCGCGTCGGTAGCAAAAGAGTGCAAGATCTCCAAGGCGATCGCGGAGAAGACCCTGAATTCTGTCACGAGCAACATCACCAAGGCATTAAAAAAGAAGGACAAGCTGACCCTGACAGGTTTCGGGACCTTTTCGGTGGCGAAGCGCAAGGCTCGGGTGGGGAGAAATCCTCAGACCGGTGCTGAGATCACGATCAAGGCTTGTATTGTTCCTAAGTTCAAGCCCGGTAAGGAGTTGAAGAAGGCGGTTTCGTAAGAAACGACCTTTTGATGTGAGGGAGCTGCAAAATTTAACCCCTCCTGGCGATCCCAGGAGGGGTTTTTTTATGAAAATACTCGTCCTGTTAAATCGATTTGAGGGATACAATTTTCACCACGATACCTCCCATCTCTTGATGTACGAGTCGTATCAAAGAGGTCATGAAGTTTTTTATGGCACCTTCGACGGGCTCTCGTACCTAGGCGTACCACAGGTGAGCTGCCAACCGGTTCAAGTCCGGCTAACGGCGCCCTATTTTGAGTTTGGTGCGGAGATATCGCTCGCCTTAACCGATTTTCAAGCCATCTTGATTCGCCCTGATCCTCCCGTGGATGCCGCTTATCATTATGCCATGCAGCTGCTGAGTTTATTGCCGGCGCATCAGGTCATGCTAAATCCCCCTGCCGTCTTGCGTGATTTCAATGAAAAACTCATCATCTTGCAGTTTCCCCAGTGGATACCCAAGACCCTCGTCTCGTCACGCATCGAAGAAATTCGCAACTTCCACACCAAAGTTGGCAACAAGATCATCCTAAAACCGCTGAATGGTTTTGCCGGGCAGGGTGTTCAGGTGTATGGCCCAGGAGAATCCCCCCTCTTGCCTGCCTCACTGCCCATCATGGCTCAAGAGTTCCTCCCCGCCATTCACGCCGGAGAAAAGCGACTCTTTTTTCTTGAGGATCGGGTCTTGGCAGTGTTACTCAAGATTCCGCTACCGGGGAAGTTTTTGGCCAACCCGGATCAAGGCGCCAAGCTTGCCACTTGCACCTTGACCGATCGGGAACAACGCATCGCAACCGATTTAGGCGTTTTCTTTAAAAAGCAGGGAATCTTCCTGGCAGGGGTGGATCTGATTGGGGAACATCTCACGGAGATCAACATCACCAGTCCGGGACTTTTATGGGAGTTAAATGAAGCCTATCAAGCCCACTTTGAGCAGGATATTATGGATGCCTTGCACCGTCGTTGCCAAAATCCGACTTAATGGCATTAAGATCTTTGCCTCTTGCCTCTTGCTTCTTGCTTCTGCTCCAATCCAAGCCTGGAACGGCACGGATCATCACGCCATGGGTCACATCCCCTTGGAAGCCGTGGCCCAAGACTGGGAATTGAAAACTCCTTGTCCGATTCGCCCCATCAATTCGCTACTAGAAAAATTAGGCCAGTTGGAACCCAGTCTGGGTGATCTTTGGCATTTATCGGATTTCATCAAGATCAATCCAGCGGTCGCTTGGGAGCAGTTGTTTCCAGAGGAGTTGGGGCGTACCAGCATCACCCCCTTGGAGATCTTGCAACTCCACTCCACCGACCCGGACGATGGCCGGGATCAAAATCTCTTGATCCGAGACGCCCGTGGCAATCCTCACTTCGCCTTTGCCGATCAGCTTTGGTTTGGCTCACTCCTCGGGGGGAATTCGCAGGCCTTCCGTCATTTGGAGAAACCACCCTTCTCTTGGTCGAACCGCCAGGCCACCTTTGGTTTTCCATTTCGGGCGGTTGGGGAAGCTACCAGCCGGGCGGAGATTTATTATCAACTGGCTCGGCTGGCCTTTGAACTAGGAGAAGACTATTGGGGCTGGCGTTTTCTGGCCGGTTCCTTTCACTATCTACAAGACCTCCACAATCCTTACCATTCCGGACAGATTACCCCTAAACTCTTAAGAAAAGGCTGGAAGGCCTATTGGAGTTGGGGAAGAAAAGGGCACAAGGAATTATTCGCCACCTTCGCGCACATTGTCTCCAACTCCCACCGTTTTATGGAAACCTATTTGGAAAAAAATCCCAACTATGCCCCGCTCAAGGGGACGGATACTGTCGACCTTCCGTCAATTCATGAACTGGCCCTGCTAAGTCGAGACAGCTCCAACAAACTTTTCCCGGCCCTAACCGAGGCGGTGGGAGAGATCACTGATGAACGTTTGGAAGGTCCCCATCTCTTCAATTCAGAACGGGAACCCTACGATGACCCCATGCCCTATGTCTTTCACGGCCCCAACTTCGACAAGGCCCAAGCCATCATCCAAGGCATTGTCCAAGACCGTTTCGCCGCCACGGGGCGAGTGCTGCGAACCGAAGTTAAATTAATATTGCAGGACCGCTCCATTAAGGAAGACCCAAAGTTAATCCTACAAACCATCGAAACCCTAGTGTCCCTCCACCCAGCCATCGAGCCGTAACCAAGACGAAGGTTCGAAATTCGGTCGCCACCGTCCGAATTTCGGACGGTTTCTTCCAACTTGTCATGCTAACCCATTGTTTTCTCGTCTTCTCCAATTTGGCCCGAAATTTGCTTTAGTCTTGACCATGGCTTCTCTACCCCGATCCGCTATCCTAGAAGATAACTCCTGTTTCCATGTCACTTGGCAATGTCATAATCAGGACCGGTTACTGAAAGAATCTTGGGCAAAACAACTCTACTACAATCTCTTGTTACACTACAAAGACCGTTACCAAATCCAGATCTACTCTTACTGCCTAATGGATAATCACCCTCACCTCTCGGGACATTTGAATTCGCTTCGTGACTTCTCCGACTTCTTTAGGGTCGTGAATGCCCGCTTCGCTAGACTCTACAACAAACATGTCAAACGCAGGGGGCAGGTCGTCATGGACCGATTCAAATCGCCTATGATTCAAACTGATAAACACTTATTAGAAGTTATGCGTTACATCGACCTCAACCCAAAGCGTGCCGGAAAGGTCTTTCATCCTGATGATAATCAATTCTCCTCCTATCGCTACTATGCACACGGAGAGAACGACCCCCTCATCACACCAGCACCTTCTTACCTCACCCTCGGCAACACCCCAGAACAACGTCAATCTGAATATCGTGCACTCGTGGAGCATCTGCTCCAAAATGACTGGAAAAATAAACAGCCCTACTCTTCACAACCCTTCATCGGTAATCCCGATTGGGTTCTGCATAAAAGCAAACAATTAGATCAGATCTACCAGCAGAAAATTGCCAACTGGAAACAACGCTATAGAGAACGATTCGGAACCTAGGAAACCTTTTCAAAAAATAAAAATTAAAGTCAAAGAGACGGGTGTGTCTACGACAAGCTTAGATCAAGACATTTAACGTTATTGGCATGTCTTCATGGCCAATTAATCAATAGTGAGGGTCATTTTTTCAATTAACCTATCGTTCTACGACTCTCAAAACTGTGATCGAAATAAATTGGAGGGAAAAAGATCAACTTAAAATAGAAACTCCGTCTTGAGCTCCGTCTTCAAACCAACCTAACCCACCTCATCATAGGGGCGGACTCGGAATGAGACTCCTAGTTCTTGTTCGGCGATGTAGCGACAGGCCTCGATATCTAGTTTTGGTAGCGCCACCGCGGAGGCGACGACTTCTGGGATGTGGTTTTTGGCCTCTTGAATGAACTCCTTTACCGCCGGGTAGGCCAATTCGCCGAACCTCGAGGGACAAATCTTGGCGTAGGTCTTGGCATCGGGGGCATTCAAGCTAATCGAGATCGCATCGATCAGGCCCTTGAGTTCCGGTAAAATGTTGCGACCATGGACGAGATTTCCCAAACCCTCGGTGTTGAGCCGGGTCTTAACACCTTTACCTTTTAGCCAGCTGGCAATTTCTTTCAATCGATCCAAGGCCAAAGTTGGCTCACCGTAGCCACAAAAAACCACCTCTTGGTAGTGGGTCGGATCACCAATGGCATCATAAATCTCGGCACTGGGTGGCTCGTGATCCAGCTTCAAGTAGTGTCCCTTCACCATCCAGTCATCAAACTTGGGACAAAAAGCGCAGGCCAAGGTGCATTGATTGGTAATATTCAGATAAAGGCTATTGCGAATCCGATAAGCCAGTTTGGGTCGGTCCTCGGGCCATTCGATGGGGAGGCCAAAAAGGTCACGGGCATTGCGCGCGGTGACCCTTTCGATGTCATCCAGCGTGACCCCTTGCAACTCCGCTATTTTTTGGGCGGTAAAACGAATCAAGGCGGGTTCATTGCGCTTCCCCCGTTGCGGGACCGGGGCCAAATAGGGGGCATCGGTCTCAATCAAGAAGCGATCCCGCACCAAGCCCTGGGCCACTTCATGCAACTCCGTCGCCTTGGGAAAGGTCACAATCCCGGAAAAGGAGATATAAAAACCTTTTTTTTGAATCTTCCGGGCCGTCGCTAAATTTCCCGTATAACAATGAAACACCCCGCCACACTGCCACCCGCGCTCTTCATCGAGAATTTTGAAAATATCGTCAAACACACCCTGTGGATCCGCCTGCGATCCCCGGCAATGAATGACCAACGGTAACTTCACCCGATGCGCCAACTGAATCAGATCACGCAACCGTTTTTCTTGTTGCTCTGGGGAATGTTCGTAGTGATAATCCAACCCAATCTCGCCAATGGCCACGACCTTCTCATCGGCCGCCAACTGCTCCAACTCCCGCAACTCACCCTCAGCCATTTTTTCAACATCATGGGGATGAACGCCAACGGCCGCAAAGATGAAGGGATATTTTTGGGCGAGCGCAACCACCTGTCGACTCGTGGCTAGATCCGTTCCCACATTGACAAAATAGGCAACGCCGACCTGACGCGCTCGTTCGATGACCTGGTCGACTTCACCTTTGAAATCGTCGAAGAATAAATGTGCGTGGGAATCGATGAGCATAAAAATCCCCCTTAATCCCCCTTTTTCAAAGGGGGAGACCCCACGATTCCCCTTTCCTGAATTTCCCCCCTTTGAAAAAGGGGGGCAGGGGGGATTTGAGGGGGGATTTACGATTTTGCGACAATGATATCCAGGACCTTATCCTGCGCATTGTAGTTCTGTTGAATCTCTTTCGCCGGCTGACTCAAAGGAAACTCGCATAAAAACCGATCCGGAAACGAGTTGGCCACCCCGCACAGCTTGCGCACCCGATCATCCTCCAACCAACCCTTCACCTTCAAGGTCTTGCCCTCATTGGTGAGCTGAACGTCAAACTTATAATCCGGCATCTTGTCGGGGAGGTTCCATTTATACTTAAATCGATGTTCCGGAACCTTGGCTGGGAGGGCAAAGCGAAACAGGAACTTATCCAAGGTTTCTTCCAGTTCAAAGGCCTGGCCATATCGTTTCATCCGCTCCCACTGGCTCTCCCCATCACGCCGACTGGCCTCGGCCCAACGGATCTCCCACGGGCGATGATCGGTAATCAACGACGGATCAAGCACAGCCTCTTCCTTGTGCCCGGATGCCTTCTTCTTCCCCTCGGGCGGCGGAGGCAAGTCCCCCTTGATCAGCGAGATCGCATCAACCGGACAAATATAAATCGCATCCCAGGGATCAATCTTCCCCTTGGGGGCCTGGGCATAGGCAATCGCCCGGGTGTGATCGCCATTCATCTTAAAAATGTCAGGAAAGTCATTGCAACAAGCATCGCAGGCAATGCATGCCTCGCTGACGGCATATTCTTCCATGGGGGCGGCGGCTTCGGGCATAAAATCTCCTTGAGTAAACAAACATCTTATAGAGGGCGGTTTTTCTTGTCAACACAATGAACAGGGGATACAGAGAGAGCGAGTATTGGCCGGGCGGACTTGCTCCGACCGGTCAAACGGAACGAACGATGAGTTCACGATAACCAGATGGGGGTTAAAGGGGGAGAGCGGTATCTCCCCCCTAATATTATGGGCTTCAAATGCGGCATCGTCGGCCTGCCAAACGTCGGCAAATCCACCATCTTCAACGCCATGACCGCCGCCAAGGCGGAGGCGGCGAATTATCCGTTTTGTACGATTGATCCGAACGTGGGCATTGTGCAAGTCCCGGACGATCGCTTGCAAAAGCTCGCCGCCCTTTTCCAGCCAGATAAGATAACGCCAACGGCCATTGAGTTTGTCGATATCGCCGGCCTCGTCAAAGGGGCCTCGCAGGGGGAAGGGTTGGGCAACCAATTCTTGGGACACATCCGCCAGGTGGATGCGATCGCTCACATTGTGCGCTGCTTTGATGATCCGGACGTGGTCCACGTCCATGGCGGGGTGGACCCGGCGCGGGATATTGAGGTGATCAATACCGAACTGGCCCTGGCCGATCTCGATACCGTCACCAAGCGCGTGCAGAAACTGGAAAAACAGGCCAAGGTCGGGGACAAGACCGCGCAACAATCACTGGGGGTTTATCAAAAAGTGCTGCAGGGGTTGGAAGCGGGCCAGCAGGTCCGATCGTTGGGACTCAAACCAGAAGAGTGCCATCTCATCGCTGATTCCTTTTTACTGACATTAAAACCAATCCTCTACGTCACCAATGTCTCGGAACAAGAAGTGAAGACAGAAAACGCCGCTGTCGCAGAAGTCCGACGCCTAGCGGCCCAGGAAGGGGCCGAGGTGGTGGTGATCAGTGGCAAGGTCGAATCCGAGATCGCTGAACTGGCCCATGACGAGCGCGAGGCCTTTCTTCACGACCTAGGCCTGAAAGAATCCGGCCTCGCCCAACTGGCCCGGGCCGGCTACAAACTCCTGGGGCTGGCCACTTTTTTTACCGCAGGCAAACAAGAAGTCCGCGCATGGACCATTCGACACAACACCTTGGCCCCTCAAGCCGCCGGGGTGATCCATTCCGATTTTGAAAAGGGTTTCATCCGGGCCGAGTGTTATCATATCAACGATATCTTCACATTGGGCTCGGAGCAAAAAATCAAGGAGTCTGGAAAAATGCGGTTGGAGGGGAAGGAATACGTTGTCAAAGATGGCGATGTCTTGTTTTTCCGGTTTAACGTGTAGGGGCGTGATTCATCACGCCCGGGCGCCATGAATGGCGCCCCTACAATCAATATTTTGTAATCACAAACGTCCGTTTCCAATAATTATTGTAGTAATGAACCTCCTCAAACTCCTCGGCGATCACCTTTTCCGGGATCATGAGGTTGAAGGTGACTTCATAACTAACGGGAATATTTTCCGGATATTCGATCTGACGGCGCAACTCCGAAGGGAGCCCGCGCCAGATCTTGACCTTGCTAAGCTTCACGCTGTTCATCAATCGATGGACCCGTCCCTCATGATCCACCAAGGTCCAACGATCCTTGGTGGGACTCATCGGCACAATGAATGGCGAGGTGTTCCGCACCGCCACATTGAGCAACTTGTATCCCGGCACCAAGCCATCCAGGCGGTTGTCGTAAGAGGCGTCCACGGAAAAACCAAAATAAGGGATCAGGGCCCCACCCTGGACTTCGATGGGCTTGGTGCGGCTACCCGGGGGTTTTTTGACACGATCGGAGACACATCCCGAGAGGATGGAGAGGCAGACCAGGAGGACCCAAGTTTTTTTAAACATTATCCAATCCTATCGATAAAATGACAACTCGCCCAATGGTCTTTTTGCCACTCCTTAAACACCGGCTTCTCCTCACGACAACGCGCCTCCGCAAACGGACACCGGGTATGAAAGGTACACCCGCTGGGAGGGGCCAATGGCGAGGGCACCTCCCCGGACAACACCAACTTCTTGCGCGCCTTTCCCAGATCCACCACCGGAATCGCGGCCATCAGGGCCTGGGTGTAGGGATGCAAGGGTTTTGCAAACGCCGCCTTGGGCGCCAGCTCCACAATTTCCCCCAAATACATCACAGCAATCCGGTGGGAGAGATACTTCACCATTTTGAGGTCGTGGGCAATGAAAAGATACGTGAGCTTAAATTTCTCCTGCAAATCTTGCAAGAGATTGACAATTTGCGAGGCCACCGAGACATCCAGGGCGGAGACGGGTTCATCGGCGACAATCACGTCTGGCAACAAGGCAATCGCCCGGGCAATCCCAATGCGTTGCCGCTGTCCGCCGGAAAATTCATGGGGATACCGATCATAATGCTCCGGCTGCAAGCCCACCAAATTCAATAACTCGGCAACCTTCTCCCGCTGCTGACGGCGTGTTACCATCCCGTGGATACGGAGTGGCTCGGCGACAATCGAGCCGACGGTCATGCGCGGATTGAGCGAGGCATAGGGGTCTTGGAAAATCATCTGCAGCTTACGACGATAGGGCCTTAGTTCCCGACGCCCCAACGGGGCAATATCTTTGCCCGCAAATTCGATTTTCCCCGAATCCGGGTCGACCAACCGCATCACCATGCGTGCCACGGTGGTCTTGCCACAGCCCGATTCCCCGACCAATCCAAGGGTCTCCCCCGGTTGAATCGAAAATGAAACCCCGCTGACCGCATGGACCCAGGCCTTGGGGCGGCCGAATAATCCGCCACGGACCGGGAATTTTTTGATCAGACGATTAATTTTTAATAATGGTTCCATAAATCACAATTCCGGAAAAAAACAGCGCGCCACCTGCCCCTCCCCCATCACCATCAGTTCAGGATCTTCCTCCCGACATCGCTGCTGCACCCGATCACATCTCTCCTGAAACGAACACCCCCGGGGCAGGGCCGCCAGGCTGGGGACCGATCCCGGAATCGTGCGGAGACGGCCCGTCGTATGAAAAGTCGGCAAGGCCTCCAACAAGGCCCGGGTGTAGGGATGCCGGGGATGCGAAAAAATCTGCCGGACCGTCCCCTGCTCGACAATCTTGCCGGCATACATCACGATCACCTCATCGGCCTGCTCGGCCACCACCCCTAAATCATGGGTAATTAAAATCAGAGACATCCCGAGCCTTTCCCTCAACTCACGCAATAATTCCAACACCTGGGCCTGCACGGTCACATCCAGGGCCGTGGTAGGTTCGTCGGCGATTAAAATCTCCGGCCGGCACCCCAGGGCAATCGCAATCATCGCCCGCTGCCGCATCCCGCCGGACAATTCATGGGGATAACTGCGCGCCGCCCGCTCGGGATCCGGGATGCGCACCAGGCGCAATACCTCCAAAACCTGTTCCCAACGCTGGGCCTCGTTCAACTCCTTCTGATGGAGGGCCACCGCTTCTTCAATCTGGTCGCCGATGGTAAAGACCGGGTTCAAACTCGTCATGGGTTCCTGGAAGATCATGGCAATCTTACCACCGCGAAACCTACGCATCTCCGATTCTTCGAGAGTCAGGAGGTCCACGGTCCCTGTAGGGGCGTATTGCAATACGCCCCTACACGACACCATGACCCTACCCCCCACAATTTTTCCAGGAGCCGAAACCAACCTTAAAATCGACAAGGCGGTCACCGATTTTCCGGAACCGGATTCGCCCACAATACCTACCGTCTTGCCACGTGGCACGGTGAAGGAAACGTCATCGACCGATTTGAATACACCCCGTTCGGTGAAAAAATAGGTTTTTAGATTTTCGACTGTCAACAATGTATCATTCATAATTGTAGGGGCAACCCTACGTGGTTGCCCTCTCGGTCCGGGCGGCCACATAGGGCCGCCCCTACAGCAACGTCAAATTTTCAACCTTGGATCAATGGCATCCCGCAACCCCTCCCCCACCAGATTGTAGGCCGTGACCGTTAAAAAAATGGCGGCGCCCGGGAAAATCGCCAGCCACCAGGCAATGTCCATAAAATCGCGGGACTGAGATAGGATCTCTCCCCAGGAAGGCGTCGGGGGTTGGACGCCAAAGCCCAGAAATGAGAGCCCCGATTCCACCAAGATCGCCGAGGCCACCCCGAAGGTGGACGAGACCAACACCGGGGCCAAGCCATTGGGCAAGATATGCCGAAAAATAATCCGTAACGAACCCGCCCCAATCACCCGGGAGGCCAGGACAAAATCCTGACCGCGCAATTTGAAAAATTCCCCGCGCACCAGCCGGGCAATCCCCGGCCAGCTGGTAAGACCAATCACCACCATGATGTTGTAGAGGGAAGGACCCACAAAGGCCAGAACGGTCAGGATCAGAAAAAAGGTGGGAAAACAAATCATCACCTCGATCATCCTGGAAATCACCATATCGACCCAGCCCCCAAAATAACCGGCCAAGGCCCCCAAAAAAATCCCAATCGCCACATACAAAACAACCGCCACAAAACCCACCGAGAGCGACACCCGAGTCCCAAACACCATCCGGGCAAACACATCCCGCCCCTGCGCATCGGTCCCCAACCAATGATGCATCGAGGGTGAAAGCAAAATCGCATTGAGATCATAGGCCGTCGGCGAATAACGCGCGATCCAAGGGGCCGCAAAGGCCACGAGGAAAAGGGATAAGACGAAAATTAACCCTACCACGGCGAGCTTATCGCGCTGGAATTGCCGCCAGACTTGTCGCCAATAAGATTCGTGTTTGGTTCCCATATTTCTCCTGTAGGGGCAGACCCATGTGTCTGCCCCCATTGTGGCCACCCGAGATAGGGCGCACACATGGGTGCGCCCCTACATCCCCTCAAACGAAATCCTCGGATCGACCCACACATACATCAAATCACTCACCAAAATACCCACCAGCGTGAGCAAGGCCTCAATCGCCGCAATCGCCATCACGGTCGGGTAATCGCGCGACAAGACGGCCTCAAACCCGAGTTTCCCCATGCCCGGGATGGAAAAAATTTGTTCCACCACCACGCTCCCGCCGATCATGGCCGGCAACAGGGTTCCGGAAAGCGTGATGAGGGGAATCAACGAATTGCGCAAGGCATGCTTGAGAATGACCGCCGATTCCGAAAGCCCCTTGGCCCGGGCGGTGCGAATATAATCCTGCCGGATCACCTCCAAGAGCTGGGCCCGGGACAGCCGCGCCAAAAAAGCAAACCCCCCGTAGGTCAAGACGATGATCGGCAAGACAAGATGCCACAACACATTGCCAAACTGTCCCCAGCGCGTGAGCTCTCCCACGCCCTGAGAGGAAATCCCCGCCACCGGAAAAAGGTTGAGGTACTCCCCTCCCCCCAAATAAATGATCAAGATCATCGCCACCCAAAAAGACGGCAGCGAGTACAGGATAAACAAAATGACCGTGACCGCCTGGTCCAATAGGGTCCGCGATTTGAGGGCCGAGAAAATCCCCAAGGGAATGGAGATGAGATAAATCAAAAAAATCGAAATGAAATTCAGCAAAAGGGTGACGGGCAACGCCTCCCGAATCTTCGTCAAAACGGGACGATGATCTTTGTAAGAATCCCCAAAATTAAACGTCGCCAATCGTTTGATCCACTGCAGATATTGAACATGAATCGGTTGATCGAGACCGTAGAGTTTCTTCGTCTGCTCGATCACAGCCTTGGAGACCGTCTCGGTCCGAATCCCCTCTCCGCCCATCTGCTGGATCTTGAGCGACACCGGGCTGCCGGGAGCCATTTGAATGATCAAAAAAGTGATGAGGGTGATCCCCAAAAAAGTGGGTATAATGAGCAACAACCGTTTAAAAAGATAAACGCCCACGGGAACGGGTTCTCTAAAACAATTTTGGGACAAAGGCAATGAGTTAGCCTTATTACTTGCATCTCGATTTCATTTTCTGCTAACAGAAACCCACCGATGAAGATCCACGAGTACCAAGGCAAGGACATTTTACGAAAATACGGCGTCCCCGTACCCAACGGGCGGATGGCGACCTCGGTGGATGAGGCCGTCCAAATTGCGCGCGAGTTGGCGGGGGTCGTGGTGGTCAAGGCCCAGATCCATGCGGGCGGACGCGGCAAGGGCGGCGGGGTCAAGGTGGCCAAGAATGCCGACGAGGCCCGTGAATACGCCGGCAAGATTTTAGGGATGCAGCTAATCACCCATCAAACGGGACCCGCAGGACAAAAGGTGCGTCGACTGCTGGTCGAACAAGGATGTGAGATTGCCAAGGAATATTATTTGGGTGCCACGCTGGATCGGGTCACTGGTTTTATCACCATCATGGCCAGCACCGAGGGCGGCATGGAGATTGAAGAAGTCGCCGCTAAACACCCCGAAAAGATTTTAAAAGTGGGCATCGATCCCGCTGCCGGTTTTCAGGCCTACCAGGGGCGTAAACTAGCCTTTGGCCTCGGCCTCGACAAAGATCAGGCCAATAAATTCGTCAGTTTTGTCGCCAAGCTCTATCAGGCCTATGTGAAGAGTGACTGCTCGCTCGCCGAAATCAACCCCTTGGTCTTGACTAAGCAGGGAGATTTTCTCGCCCTGGATGCCAAGATCAACTTTGACGACAATGCCCTGTTCCGCCACAAAGACTTTGAAGAGCTGCGCGACCTGGATGAGGAGGACTTGGCCGAGATCGAGGCCAAAAAATATGACCTCTCTTACATCAGTCTCAATGGCAGTATTGGTTGCATGGTCAACGGGGCCGGGCTCGCGATGGCCACGATGGATATCATCAAGCACCAAGGTGGAGAGCCGGCTAATTTTCTGGATGTAGGGGGCGGGGCCACGGCCGAGAAGGTCACGGCCGCCTTCAAAATCATCCTGAAGGATCCCAAGGTGAAGGGCATCTTGGTCAATATCTTTGGCGGGATCATGAAATGTGACATCATCGCCACGGGGGTCGTCACCGCGGCCCGCGAGGTGCAGATCAAGGTCCCGGTCGTGGTGCGATTGCAAGGCACGAATGTGGATCTGGGTAAGAAAATTTTGCAGGAATCGGGATTGAAGCTGATCTCGGAGGATGATTTGGCCGTGGCGGCGAAAAAAATTGTTGAGGTAGCGAGATAATGGTGTAGGGGCGGCCCTATGTGGCCGCCCTGGGGCAACTGGGGCAACCACATAGGGTTGCCCGTACAGGAATCATCTATGTCAGTTTTGGTAGATAAAAATACAAAGTTGTTGGTCCAAGGAATCACTGGAAACACCGGGCAGTTTCATACCCGGCAATGCCGTGAATATGGCACCAATATTGTCGCCGGGGTCACGCCAGGCAAGGGCGGGCAGGATTTTGAAGGAATTCCGATCTTCGACACCGTCGCCGCCGCCGTCAAGGCGACCGGGGCGAATGCCTCGATGATCTATGTCCCGCCGCCGTTTGCCGGTGATGCGATCCTGGAGGCGGTTGATGCGGGAATTGACTTGGCCGTTTGTATCACCGAGGGAATCCCGGTCATGGATATGGTGCAGGTGAAGCGGGCCATGGCGGGTTCCAAGACTCGGTTGATCGGACCGAATTGTCCCGGCATCATCACGCCGGGGGAATGCAAGATCGGGATCATGCCGGGGCACATCCATCGACCCGGCAAAGTGGGCATCGTCTCACGCAGCGGCACCCTCACCTACGAGGCCGTGGATCAGGTCACCAAGATTGGTTTGGGCCAATCGACCTGCATTGGCATTGGCGGGGACCCGGTCAACGGCACCAATTTTATTGATTGCCTTGCCCTTTTCAACGCGGATCCGCAAACTGAGGCCATTATCATGATCGGCGAGATTGGCGGTTCCGCCGAAGAAGAAGCGGCGGATTATATTCGCAAAAATGTTAAAAAACCGGTGGTGAGTTTCATTGCCGGGAGTTCAGCCCCGGCCGGCAAGCGCATGGGCCATGCCGGCGCCATCATTGCCGGCGGCAAGGGCACCGCATCGGACAAGATCAGGGCCTTGGAGGCCGCCGGTGTCGCGGTATCCAAGACGATCGCGGACGTGGGGCGGGTATTGAAGGAAACAATAAAATAGGAAAAAATATGTCACAAGAACGCACCCTTTCCATCATCAAACCCGACGGCGTCCAAAAAAATGTCATTGGGGAATGTCTGCGTCGTTTTGAACAAGCCGGGCTCAAGATTGCCGGTGTTCGGATGCTTCAACTCAGCAAAAATCAGGCCGAGGAGTTTTATGCCGTGCATCGTGGCCGCCCCTTCTACGAATCCCTCGTCACCTATATGACCTCCGGACCGGTGGTCGCCTCAGTGTTAGTTGGGGACAACGCCGTCCTAAAAAATCGCGAGATCATGGGCGCCACCGATCCCAAAAAAGCCGCCCCCGGGACCATCCGCCGTGATTTGGCGGATTCCATCGAGGCCAATGTGGTGCATGGGTCTGATTCGGTCGAGAATGCCAAGATTGAGATTCGTTTTTTCTTTCCGGAACTTTAACCCACTCTGGGTGGTAGCAAATTTGTAAAAACCATAGGTCCTCTGGCATCAAACCTCATTAAATGCGCTTCCAAAAATCCTCTCTCAGGGGTTAGTAAAGTATCCCTTCCCAAAGCCGCCAATAAGCCAGCCTTAAGGCCCAGACCCATCGAATGAACTGGGTAACTAACGGTCTGGACGGATCGAGGATCAACCAGAGGAGTCGGGTCAATACCCAAAATACGGAGCAAGGCACGAGTCAATTCGTATGTCCTCTTTGTTTCCCGAATCATCGACGCAGGGACACTCTTACTGTCAAATGTGGGCAATTGATAGGTAAGATGAAACGCTGGATTCACTGATCCATTATGGACTTCTCTCTTACTGCCGATCGGCACAAGCGTGTCATGCGCAAATTTGATCGCTCGGAGAAAGACCAGCTCATGAGAAAACCCCCAAAGATGAGCCGCTAGTCTGCGATCATCGGTCGTCCTAGTCTGCCCCATCAGCATTTGGGCCCTTTTTACTAGCCTCTCGGCAGGTCCAGGCAAGAAGCGACTCACGTTAAAGGACAGATCGGTGATATGGTCTCCCGAATCGGCAGGAAGCTGCGACAAAGAAAACTCGAGGCCTTGATGTAAGGCATTTAACCAACCATTTGCCAATCCGGCAAATTTTGAACTCACACAAGGAACCTCAACAATCGGCAAAAAGAGACGAAGAGCCATACTGGGATTATCGGCCATCCGTCGAAAAAGTTGCGCCCTGATTCTATGAAGACGGAGCAAATTTAAATTCAAATATTTTGAAGACGGAGTACAGGCAACCTTTCCGCATGCCTGCCGATAAGGTGGCCATGTTTGTAGCCCGTACCATTCCTGTGGTGAGTGAGTTGTGGCCGTTGCAAAGTCAGTCACAATGCGCGGCACAACCCAGCAGTTTCGACTGGTTTAGGGTGAATGGTCGCAGTCTCTGGATAGGCGCTCCATCCGGCCCCTCTTGCTCATCGGCAGTCCAACTGCAGGGGCCTATCGAGGCAATCCTCCACCCTTCCCGTCAAGTGGCCTCACTCTTCAGTGAAGAACATGGTGCCGAACCAGTCCCATGTTCACTAACCCCGAATGTCCTCCATCATCCTGCGGATCCCGATACACGGCATTACCAAATCCGCTATCGTGATCACACCATCGACATCCGCTATACGCACCAGGCCAGGCTGAGCAGTACCGACCTCCCATACGTAGATCGGGTCGCCATCCTCGAAGAGATCATGCGGTTGGATTCTGTCTGGCCCCTGTTGACCGACTCTGTTCCCCTCCCCCTACCCGAGGCGGTGGCACGACTGGAGGTATTGACCCGTTGGTGGATCCTCAGGAATAAAAAACAACCGAGGCCAGTGGACTTGACCAATTTGACGGAGCGGCTCTTTCCGTCCGAGGCGGGTTTCTCCGCCACATTCCGAGCCCGGACACAACTCGTCTTGGTGCGTCTCGAGTTTCGCAGGCGTCATGGATCGTTGGACGATTTGCAACAACCACTGACGCCGGAATTCCTAACCGCAGAGAGTCATCCTGGCGCCGCCTACCTGGCAACTCTTGTTAAACCGCTCGGCCTCTCTCTCCAAGCTTTTTTAACCGCCCTAGGGCTCAACATGGGCGTGGTCACTGAACCGATGCAACGCGGATTCTGCCTGCCCATCGAGCGCCTGGTTCCGATCGCCAACGCGCTGGAACTTAAAGACGCCTCACCCCTGGTGTATTGTGTTTATCATCTCTTCCTTGCGCCGTACTTCCAAGTCAAAATCAAGGGTAATACAGTACATCTCTATATCAAGACACCGGTTCATTCTATGGCGTTGTTGCGACGTTACGGTTTTGGAGGGTTACTACGCGCCCATCGAACCGTACGCGCCCAATATCTCACAAGCATCGGCAAGGACCCAGCCTTCCCGCTGGGCCATGAACCGGAAACCCTCAACGACTTGGAACTCAATCGGCGCCTACCCCACAGCTTTCAGACCGTCTTGCGCCTCGTGGATTATTTCAAGATGGGCGCTGAGGGCCTGCTGGCTGTCTTGCCCGATCTGCCGTGTTTTATTCCCATCCATGATCACAAAGGAAAATTATTGGAACCACCGCAACATCGTTCCTTTAAAGTCGCGGGTTATCATCCCGTCATTTTTAAAGAATCCGATTCCCGTACCGCTCCAACTATGCAGGGGGCCGGCAAACCACGGCGGCCGGGAAGCTTGAGCTGGCTAGTCACCTTTGAACGATCGTTTCGAAGCATGACCGTGAGTGCCTTTGCCGATTGCATCGGCCACGCAGATTCCGCACTGCAACATCTAGAATCTGAAAAGGGACGCCCCTCACTTGGGTTGCTGACCTCATTGTCTTCGGAACGAGCTCTTCATATACCTTTGGAACGACTGGCAGCCCTGGTAAACCAGCTTCCACCCCAGCAAGGCATTCTTCCTAAGTGGTCCACGTTCCGCGCCCAGCGGCCCTGCTTGCTCACAGACAAAGACCCCACGTCACCGGGAAACTCAAGCTCTCACGGAGATTTTTACAAGCTGCGGTTGTATGAGGCCCACTATCGGACTGGGAAAAAGCTTCCCTCCTTGGGGGAAATCTTTCTCTTCCTCCGAAAAGACCTGGAACGGTTGCAGCAAGATCAAAATTTAACACTCACCCGGGAAGAGCTCAGTGGTATTTTGCAAGTAAGACGCAAGGACATTTCCAATTTTGAATTAAACCGACGGCCGCCCTCGGCACGTGTTCTACAAAAGTATGTCGATTATTTCGGTGTCACTCCCGCCTCCCTGATACGGGCGATCCAAGAAACGGAATTTCCAACAGGAACTCCCCTCCCGGACTACAGTGGGATTCAACCTCCAGAGAATATTTTAGTCCGTTACTCATTTTGAAGACAAAGACGGAGTACCTTTAAATCTAAATAATTTTAGATAGTTAATTAACTCCGTCTTCAACATCTCTCTAAACATCCCCACATAAAATAGCCAAATTAATTAAATTATATTGATATAATAATTAAAATAGCTATAATTGTCAGGTGACTTTTTGAAAGGATTTTCTGATGAAAATGGTCCCGGCGACGGATGTCAAAAATCAGTTTGGTAATTATCTAGGGGAAGTCGTTTATGGCAAGGAACCCTTGGTGGTCGAAAAATATGGCAAGCCGGTGGCCGTCTTGGTTCGTTACGAAGATTGGATCGAGAAAACACAGGGCTCACCCAGATCTCCCCTACTAGACAGTTTTCACCAACTCGTCGACGATCTGACAAAAAACCACCCCACCGCAAAATATCCTTCAGCCGTTGAATTAATTCATCAGGTTCGCGAAGAAGAGGATGCTTAAATGCAGGAACTCTGCCTGGATGCGAATATTCTAGTCGCCGCTTTCACCCCGCAAGAGCCACAACATAGTGTGGCCAAGAAGGTTATTCAATACGTCTTACAGAATAGCATCGCCCTTTTTGAACCTGCGGTGCTTTGTTTTGAAGTCGTCTCGGCAATTTCCAGAAAAAATAGCGCGGGCGATTTGACGGATGACGAAACCACCCGAATCTCAAACTTTATTTTTCAGCTCCCCCTCCTGCTGCAATGGCAACAAGACATTCTGGAGAAGGCCAGGCGCCATGCGCGCGAGTTGAATTTCAAAAATATTTATGACTGCACTTACCTGGCCGTGTCCATGGGGCGAGAAATACCTTTGGTCACTTTAGACAACGAACTCCTGGTGAAGGGACGCCGCGTTTACCAGCAGATTTACGATCCATCGGCATTCTTGACTCGCCAAGGCATTTCTTAATCGCGATGGCGAACACGCCCCAACCTCCGTACCCCCTCAAAATGTATCTCCTCCACCGGTTGCACCGAGAGCCTCATCCCTTTTTTTAACACCAGCATCCCATCCAGATCCGGATTCGCCTTAAGCTCTTGCAAAGAGACAAAATGGGGAAATTTTTCGACGAACTCCAGGTCCACCATCATCCAGGTGGGCTTGGCAGGATTGGAACTGGGGTCGTAGTGCTTGTCCTTGGGATCCCAGGCACAAAAATCGGGATAGCCCGTCCGACATATCTTCGCAATCCCCGCCACGCCTGAGGGTTCGGCATTGGAATGATAGTAGAGCACCAGATCCCCTACTTTCATCTGATCGCGCATGAAGTTACGCGCCTGGTAATTGCGCACCCCATCCCAATACGTCTTGCCGTCCCGCTTCAAATCATCGATCGAATAGGCCTCTGGTTCCGATTTCATCAACCAATACTGTTGAGACATGACGCTTGCGCTCCTTAGTTATCCGGCTTATTCTGACTATGAATCAATCGCAAGTAAAAGTACCTCCCAAAAAGCATCGCCATTCCTAAGACAACCAATCCCGAAATAATCCGCAACTTCCCGTTAGCATCATCGATATCTTTTTTTAGGAGAGGTAATGAGCTTAGTAAATGGACCATTTGGAGACTATACACGCGGGTGGCAATCGGGGGTCGTTCCCGTCCGTCACTATGCGCCCTCTTCCGGAGACCAACCCAGATCCCTGGTCATCCTCACCTCGGGGGCCAATACCAACGAGACCTGTTTCATCGACCTCCCCGCCCATTTGATGGCCCTCGGTCACAAGGTCTCCGTCAAGATTTTTCCGGGATATGAAGCAGGAGATCCTAACCACAATCCCACAAAACTACGATGTGATCCGACAGAACAACTCAATTGTTGGCTGTCCAACATGCCACGGGCCACGATCAATCTCATGATGGAGACCCCAGAAGATCGGGCCATTTTTTTAGGGGGATTTTCCATGGGGGGTGCCGAGGCCCTGTTGACTCTGGCTCAGCTGCCACCACAGTTACAAGCGAGGGTGAAAGGGCTGATCCTCGTTGCCCCATCCCTGAGGATGACCAAACTCGAAAAATATTCCAAACCGGTTAATTGGCTCCTGCGCAACGTATATCTCCCCTTAAATAGTTGGGCCGATCGCCTGCAGTCAAGCTCCGGTTACAGCTTAGATCCAACGATTCAAGCACATACTCACTGTCTCTCCCCTCGTCCGTTTCGGGCTCAATTCGCTGCCGCCCGTTTCTGTGAAACCGCTGAGCGTGTGTTGGGTGAAACCCCTAACGATATTCGTAATACCCTTCCCGTCTTGTTAGTTCATTCAGGAAAAACGGATAAAACCGTCCACCACTCCAGCACCGCCCTGGTCAAGGCCGCCTTTGCCAAAGTTGATGAAATGGAAGTCGCATGGGATCACTGGCTCCTGGGCCACACCAACCGGGCTCAAGTCCAGGGAAGGATAGGCGCCTTTCTGGCAGTACACACCTTGGCAAACTAGCACAAAAATCCCTCGACATCCCAACAAGAACTGGGCTAAGAAGCACCCCCTCAAAAGTATCCACCAGCGGTAAGAAAGGACGTTATGCCAGACATTACCAAAGTCAGAAATATCGGGATTTCCGCTCACATTGATTCCGGAAAAACAACCCTCACCGAGCGCATCCTGTTTTATACCCGAAAGATCCATAAAATCGAAGAGGTACGGGGCAAATCCGGCGTCGGTGCCACCATGGACTTCATGGATTTGGAGCGCGAAAAGGGCATCACGATTCAATCCGCCGCCACCTACTGCGAATGGAAGGAGACCAGCATCAATATCATTGATACCCCGGGGCACGTCGATTTTACCATCGAAGTGGAACGGGCCCTGCGCGTGCTCGATGGGGCCATCTTGGTCCTTTGTTCCGTGGCGGGAGTGCAAAGCCAATCGATCACGGTAGATCGTCAAATGAGGCGTTACAACGTCCCCCGTATCGCCTTCTGCAACAAGATGGACCGTGCCGGAGCCGATCCGTTCCGGGTCACCGAACAGCTGCGCGAGAAGCTCGGCCACAATGCCGTGCCCATCTCCATGCCCATCGGGGCCGAAGACAAATTTCAAGGCGTCATCGACCTAGTCGAGATGAAGGCCAATTACTTTGATGGTGATAATGGGGAGAAAATTCGCGTTGAAGAGATCCCAGCGGAGCTGCTGGAAGAGGCCAAGAATCGTCGGGATCATTTGGTGGAAACCATGGGAGACTTCGATGACGAGGTCATGCACCTCTTCCTCGAGGCCCAAGAAGTTCCCACCGAGCTCCTGCGCAAGGCCATCCGTAAGGCCACATTGAGCTTGAACTTCACCCCAGTCATGATGGGTTCCGCTTACAAAAATAAGGGCGTGCAACTGTTGCTGGATGCCGTGGGTTATTACCTGCCCAACCCCACCGAGGTGGTCAACGAGGCCTTGGATCAACGCAACAGTGAACAAAAGATGACGCTCGAATCGCGCGAGGACCGGCCCTTGGTGGCCCTCGCATTCAAACTCGAGGATGGACGTTATGGTCAACTCACCTACATGCGCATCTATCAAGGCAAATTGTCCAAGGGGGACTTTATTCACAACTCCTCCAACGAGCGTAAGGTCAAAATACCGCGCCTGGTTCGGATGCATGCCGATCAAATGAATGAAATTACCTCCGCCAGTGCGGGTGATATTGTGGCGACCTTCGGCGTGGAGGCCGCCTCGGGCGATACCTTTACCGATGGCACGATCCGCTACACCATGACCTCAATGCATGTGCCTGATCCGGTCATCTCACTCGCGGTCACCCCAAAGGACAAGACGGGGGACGCCAATTTTTCCAAGGCGTTGAACCGTTTTACCCGTGAGGACCCGACCTTCCGTGTCCACCTGGACGAAGAAAGCAGCCAGACGATCATCTCCGGGATGGGGGAGCTCCACCTGGAAGTCTACATGGAACGGATCAAGCGCGAGTACGGCTGCGAGGTGGTCTCCGGCAAGCCGCAGGTCGCTTATCGGGAGACGATCACCAAGCGAACCGACTTTGAATATCAACACAAAAAACAAACCGGCGGTTCCGGTCAGTACGCCAAGGTGTTGGGCTACATGGAACCGCTCCCTGCAGATGCCGTGTTGAATTATGAATTTGTCGATGAAATCAAGGGCGGTAAAATCCCCCGCGAGTTTATTCCGTCGTGCGACAAGGGATTCCAGGAACAGCTCAAGAAGGGGTTGTTGATCGGTTTCCCCGTGGTGCGGGTGCGCATGACCATCAATGACGGGGCCTACCATGATGTCGACTCGTCGGACTTGGCCTTTAAATTATGCGCCATGGCGGCCATCCGGGAATTTTATCACAAGGCGGCCCCCGTGGTTTTGGAACCCATCATGCGGTTGGGCGTTGAGGCCCCGGAAGAGTTTCAAGGGGCGGTGATCGGGCAGATCAACCAACGTCGTGGCGTCATCCTCTCCACCCAGACCAACAACAAGTACGTGGCCGTCGAGTCGGAGGTGCCGCTCTCGGAGATGTTTGGTTATTCCACCGACCTGCGCAGCGCCACCCAGGGCAAGGGCGAATTCTCGATGGAATTTTCCAAATACGCCCCGGTACCGCGCAATATTCAAGAAGAGCTGGTGAAGAAATATCAGGAAAAGCGCGCCGCGGAGAACAAATAATGAGCCGTTTTTCCCCTCTGTTGAAAGAGCTGAAGCAGTTGCAGGCCGGGCTCAATGCGACCGTCAACCGCATCTGGAGCATTAAACTCGCCACAGCGGCGGCCTATCAGCATGGTCACGAGCCGGGAGCGTTTCTCCCCCGCCGTCTCCACCTCCGCGAACAAGAGGAGCAGCTCAAATTTGAGCGCATGATCCACCGCCTCAACCGCCTCATCTCCTCCCAGTTCGACAGCACCCTGATCGCCTTCAGCTCCGCCGACGACGTCAAGACAGTCGCCCGCATCAGCCGAACGATCCGCTACATCCACAATTCCTTCTCCGGCGAGCCGCCGTTGGGATTCACACTCGCCAAGATCAACTCAGCCTTGCCGGCTTATTCGCGGAACTAGCAAACTAGCTTCTCTCGAACCGTTCTCTGTTAAGCGGGAGACGGGGGTTGAACCCGCGATCCTTAACTTGGAAATCGATCGTGGCTAATTTTGAGAGTAAATGCTAATTTTCGGGTACTTGTCTCACTTGTAATATCAACCACTTACCCTGAGAAGCTTTGGAGGATTCCGGACGGTTGTCGACCTTTCTTGAAGCTCGTACCCAAGAAATGCCTTCTTGATACTGAAACTATATTGACGCATTATTACTTTTGTGTCATATTAGTTTCAGTGAAGAAAAACATGCCGTCACCGCTTTTAAAAAACCCTTTTTCAGTCCGGGAAGCCCTGTCTTTGGGTTTAAGCAAGGCCTATCTCACACGCAGGGTCAAGGCCGGCACCTTGGCTCGGTTGAGTCGAGGGGTCTATCAAGTCAGCGGTGCAAACGAAGGAATCGGCGAGCATCTCTACAAAATTGCCGCCCTCCGTTGCGGTATGCCGTCGGCCATCTGCCTTTTATCGGCCTTGGAAAATTATCACGTCACGGATCAGATTTCAAAAAAGACATGGGTCCTCGTGCCTGAACCCAAGCGTGTTTCGTCAAAAGACTTGAAGCTCATTCGTTCTCGTCATCCCCAATGGGAGATCGGAATTCGAAAGGGAAAAGATTACTGGATCACAACGTTGGAACGCACCCTGATTGATTGCCTGCTCTATAAAAGATTGGTTGGCAGCCAAATTGCGTTGGAGGCGATCAAACAGGCTCTGACTCAAAAGAAAGTAAAACTGGGGTCATTGTATGATATGGCCAAAAAGATGGGGGCCGAACACCGGGTCCGCCCCTATATTGAGGCGCTGGCGTCATGAACCCTGAGAAAGCAAAACAGATCACCCGCGCCATGAAGGCGCTGGTAAAGAAAGAGCCTCGCATCAACATTAACGAGGTGCGGATCATTGTGGCCCTGGAGCGCGCCATTGCCCGCTTATCGCGAAGCAGTCTTCTTGCCGAGCACTTGATATTCAAGGGCGGCTACGTTCTTCTAAAAAGCTACGAGAGTTTACGGTTCACAAGAGATGCCGACGCCTTGGCGGTCGCCATTCCCAAAGAGAAGTTGAAAGATAGGATCTGTACCGCTTTGGAGATTGATTTGAATGACGGGCTCTGGTTCGGTGACATTCAGGTTCAGGAACTGACCGAACAAGGAGAATACGGTGCCTATCGTTTTGATTGTGCCTTCCAGATTGGTGAGCCGGAGCTTAAGAAACTCCCCAATTTTTCAAGGATTCATATCGACGTCGGTTTTGACGATCGGTTGCCGACAAAACCGGCCAATCAAGTGATGCCTTCTATTTTGGAGCATGAAGAACCGGTCACTTGGAAGGTCTATCCCCTTGAATACATTTTCGCCGAAAAGATTCAGACGCTGTTTGATCGCGGTTCCGCCAATTCCCGGGCAAAAGACATTTATGACCTGATTTATCTTTCTCCGCGCCGCCAAAATCATGGTTCCTTGGTGTCGGCCATCAAGAAAACGTTTGAAAACCGCGGGACCGTTCTCCCGGAATCATTTGTGAAACAGGCCGACCAGTTCGACAAGACGATCCTGAAAGCGGCATGGCCGGGTGTCAAAGTGTTGGATGAAAAGATGGAATTTGACGAAGCATGGAGGGTGCTGATGAATTTCTTGAAGGACTTGGATATGACCTGCCCCCCTTCTCTAGTACAGTTTCAAGTTAGCTGAAGAAGCACTTCCTGCCTGTTCAATGTCCGTGCGCACTCAACCGGCGGATGATTTCCCAGCGAGCTGAACCGACATACATAGAGGGAAGATTCTGAATGGAGATTCAGAGCTGACGTGCATAAGAGAGGGCAAATTGTGTCCCTGCTGGCAAGATGTCGGAACCATCCATGACGTTGATTTTCCAATTTGGCTTGGAACCAAGCGCAAACTTTGTAATCGTCCTCTCACAATCTGATGCTCTCAAAAATCAGTCTCCCCTGGCTTTTGCCATGGTTTCATTTACCCACAAAAAGAAAAAAGCACCGAGCCGACTTGACTAAGTGCTTGATTCTAAATGAGCGGGAGACGGGGGTTGAACCCGCGACCCTTAGCTTGGGAAGCTAATGCTCTACCACTGAGCTACTCCCGCAGTTTTCCAACGCCGAAGGACTTTAACCACACAACTCTCGAATATCAATATGAAATTAACATATGAAATAAACCGATTTCACTTTGGCAATTGGAATGGGTCCAAAAGTCATTGTGAGGTCATTATCGGGTCAATTTCGTCTCTTTCGTGGGAGCATTGTGGAAAAGAATTTAAGGGGTGAATTATCTAAGGCTAATCTCGACCCGTCGTCCCACAACAGAAGCAAACTTGATGAGGGTATCCAATTCGATATTGGCTTCGGGATCACTGATGAGCCTTTCCACCTGTGATTTGCTGGTTCCCATTAGGGTCGCCACCTTCCTGATGGACAGGTGGGACCGTGTCATGGCTCCCCGTAGTCTTTCCGCCAGCCTCAAACGTTCCTTTTCCTTCTTGAACAAGACCTCAAATTTTGGACTTTTCAAGTCCATTGCGAGGTCTTTGTGAAAATCTCCGCTGGTTTTCATAATTAACCCTCCTTTACGAGTTCATTCGGTTGCAAGCCGTCTCAATCTCCCGCTGCGGTGTCTTATCCGACTTCTTCCGAAAGGCGTGAAGCAACACGACCCTTCCCTCATGGTAACAGTAAAAAACCCGATGGTTTCCGGGTCGTAATTCATAGAGGCCGGGGTAACCAGAAATCTTCTTGGCATGAGGTTCATTCAGGACCACCTTCTCCGAAAGATAATCAATCAGGGCCTTCACCTTGGCTCGTTCCTTATCGGGAAGTGAGTCGATATAACCCCGTACCGGCTGATCTCCACGCACTGTCTCAAAGTAGGTAACCTTGATGCCCACTAATAAGAAGTGTACCTATAAATAGGGACATTGTCAAAGTAAGGTTTGCTGGGTGAAATATGCTACGTGGTTACGAACTTATGTAAAACTGACCTGATAAGAATCATATCGTCTCCTGTTTCCCATCATTGGCCTATCCACAAATAAAATTAATGTGGTTTCATATTTCATAAATATTATCTAAGACCACATTTCACTAACTTAGGGGGATTCTTATGCGTAAAAAGATTCAATGGTGGGTCACTACCGCTCTCATGATCGTGGTCACGCAACTCTTGCCCACCGGTTCGGCGCAGGCGACCATCGAGGGCGGATATAAGGACGGCCTTTACCTCCAAACGGACGACGGGAATTACCAGGTTAAAACGAATTTCTTTCTGCAGTTTCAGCATCAGTTCTTGAACATCGAGGGGCAAGGCAAGACAAACGGGCTGCAGATTCGGCGCAGTCGGGTGGTTTTTTCCGGCAACGCCTTTTCACCCGAATTGACCTACAAGTTTGAATTGGAACTCGGGAGCGGCCTGACCAATAATGTTTCCCGGGCCGTTGCCGAGACGGGTCCGAATCTGCGTGATGCATGGATCAATTATGACGTTAAAAACGGCATCGAAATCAGGGCGGGGCAATTCAAGGTCCCTTTCAACCTGGCCGAACTGATCCCCGACCACAAGCAACAGTTTATCGATCGTTCCACGGTCAATGACGCCTTGGGTTACAGTCGCGACATGGGGATTGATGTGCACGGGCGCGTGATTGATAAAAAATTGGAATATCATGTCTACGTATTTAATGAAGGCTTGAACAGCAACAAGTTCAACAACACCAACGATATGCTGTTTGGCGGCCGCTTAGGTTACAATTTTCTCGGCGACCACGGCTACACCTCCAGTGACGTGGAGGATTCCGAAGACCCCCAGCTCATGGCGGGAGTTGCCACCACCGTCAATCGTGTCAATCCAGCCGGAGCGAAACAAACCCTCATCGCCACCACGGGGGATGTGGCCTTTCGCTATAAGGGATTTTCCACCATCGGTTCGGGCTATTATCTGCGCAATCAGACCGGCAAGACGAACACCTATGCCTTGGAGGGGCAAGCCGGTTATTTCGTTATTCCAAAACATCTGGAAGTCATCGCCCGCTACAGTGGCGTCATTCCAACGGCAGGCGGTGTTACCAACGGGCATGAAGTCGGCGGCGGCTTGAATTACACCTTCTACGGGCATCGCCTCAAACTCATGATGGACTATGCCATTTTGATCAATAGTCCGCTGGTGCTGGGCAACACGACGGTGGTGCCAGCCATCGCCGCCGTGGCCGGCCCCAAGGCCATTATTGTGACCGGAGGCGCACCGGCCTTCATTCAAAATCAGAACGATCACCGCGTCAGAACCCAATTGCAGGTATTTTTCTGACGATCGAACGGCCGCGCTCCCTAAATCCTTATCAGATCTGGTTTCCGATCGGATGGTTGTTTGGGATGGTGGGAGTGTCTCTCTGGCTTTTTCTCGTCACCGGGACCATTTCCTTTTACCCTAGAGAAATACACGCCGATATCATGATGGGTGGTTTTCTCTTTCTCTTCTCAGCCGGATTTCTGATGACGGCCTTGCCCCAATTCACGGCAAGTTTTCCAATGGTCACCCATGAGTGGATTATTTTTGGCCTGTTGACCCTCTTTTTATCCGTAACCGCTCTCTTGCAAGATCGCTTTCCATTTCATTTCACTCTTGCCTTAAGTTTTACATTCCTGATCCGTTTTTTTATTTGGCGGATTTTCAAACGGACGGCCATGCCGCCTCCGCCTCTTTGGTTTGCATTAATTGGCCTCTTTGTTGGTTTGGCGGGAATTACACTGATCGCGGTTTATGAGAAAACGGGACAAACTGAGGTATTGCTGTCCTTGGGAAGACTCTTTTTTTACCAGGGCATGCAACTTTTTCTGGTCTTGGGCGTTGGTCTCTTCTTGATTCCGAATCTCTTGGGAAATTTTTCTTGTTCGCCCCCGATGGGCTTTGGAAATTCCCAGCCTGCTTACCTGGCATCGATTCCCAAACCATTTTGGACCATTGCGACATTGCTGATCGCTTCGTTCATTTTAGAGGCTCACTCCTGTCCGATACTCGGTCGCATGATTCGAGCGATGCTATTTTCTTTAGTGGCGTTTCATGACTGGAAAATGATGCGTCTCCCACGCGTGCGCTCGACCCTATCCATCGGCCTATGGATCTCCTGCTGGTTTTTAATCGGAGGTCTTTGGTTGCAGGTCATGGCTCCCAACACGGATCTCCATGTGAGACACCTCACCTATATCGGAGGTTTTAGTCTGATGACACTCATGATCGCCACACGTGTCACCTTGGCTCATGGCGGACATGACTTGAGGATTGAAAAGGATTCTCTGCTGCTAAAAATAACTCTCGGTTTGATCGTATTGGCTGCATTGACCAGGGCCAGCGCCCGTTTTCTTCCGGAGGCATTTTACTGGCAGCACCTGGGTTATTCCGCCCTGGCCTGGATGGGTGCCTCATTTCTGTGGGCGTGGCTGTGTCTCCCCAAAATACCCGCGCTCGTCACCCCCGATGGAAACACCTGATAAAGATCATGCGGTTCGTTGATCCTGATCATACCTCTTGCAACGTTTTTTAGTCATTATCTTCCGTAATGAAAAAGTTCGTCCTGTTTCTTTTCGCCTTCGCCCCCCTGGTTGTATTTAGCAATAATATCCACGCCTTCGATGCACCCGCGTATTTTACAAAAAACTGTAGCAGCTGCCACACCGTTGGCGGGGGTGACGACGTGGGTCCGGATCTCAAGGGGATTTCGGACCGGCGCAGCAAGGAATGGCTAACGACTTGGATCCCATCTTCGCAATCCATGATCGAGAAAGGTGACCCCATCGGTGTTGAGCTCTTCAATAAATTTAAAAGGAAGAAGATGCCTGATCAAGATCTCAACCCGGAAGAAGTGGCGGCCCTGCTCGCTTTCATCAAGGCGGGCGGACCGGCGGAGGCTCCGATAGACAGTCGGCCGGCCTCCAGCGCCACTGAGGCAGACATTGCGAAGGGGCGAGAACTTTTTCTCGGAAAAATTCCTCTCAGCCATGGCGCTCCTGCCTGCATCTCCTGTCACGGGGCCGGTGGTGTCGGGATGTTGGGTGGCGGCACCTTCGCCCCCAACCTGACGCAGGCCTATTCCAAATATGAAGATAAGGGGCTCTCAAAGTCCCTCGCCAAACCGGGCTTTCGGGTGATGAAAGAGGTATTTGCCGACAAGCCGCTGACCGCCGACGAGGCCTTTGCCCTCAAGGCCTTCCTCTATCAGACTGACAAGGCAGGATATCAAGGCGGCGATGAGCAGAAAAAGTTTATTTTCCTGGGGATGGGCGGCTGCGCCGTTCTTCTTGGGGTGACGGACTTTATCTGGAGAAAACGCCGTCGCAAATCAACCAAACCGTGGGCGAAAGGTTAATTATGCCGGAGAAAAAGAGAAATTGGATCGACGATCTTGTCTCCCCTGAAACACGGGACTGGGAAGAATTTTATCGCAATCGTTGGCAATACGACAAGGTCGTCCGCAGCTCGCATGGGGTAAATTGCACCGGTGGCTGCTCCTGGAACATCCATGTGAAAGACGGGATTGTCACCTGGGAGATGCAGGCCCTCGATTATCCCCTGTTGGAAAAATCGCTGCCGGCTTACGAGCCCCGAGGTTGCCAACGCGGCATCTCGTTTTCCTGGTATCTCTACAGCCCGATTCGCGTGAAATATCCCTATATCCGGGGGGCCCTGCTCGATCTCTGGCAGGACATGAAGGCGAAGTACGGTGATCCGGTGGAGGCCTGGAAGGCGATTCAAGACAATCCGGACCTGCGCGAACGCTATCAACGGGCCCGTGGCAAGGGCGGATTTCGTCGGATCGTGTGGGAGGAGGCCCTCGAGCTGATTTCCGCCGCCAACATTCACACGGTCAAGAAATACGGTCCGGATCGTTTGACCGGGTTCTCGCCCATCCCCGCCATGTCGATGATCAGCTACGCCTCGGGGGCGCGTTTTCTCCAGTTGATGGGGGGCGTATGTCTCAGTTTTTACGATTGGTACTGCGACCTGCCACCGGCGTCACCGGAAATTTGGGGCGAACAAACGGATGTGGCCGAAAGTGCCGATTGGTTTAATTCAAAATTTCTCGCCGTGATGGGAGCCAATCTCAATATGACCCGTACGCCCGACTGCCACTTTGCCGCTGAGGCGCGGCACAACGGCACCAAGATGGTCGTTTTTGCCCCCGACTTCAATCAAGTGGCCAAGTATGCCGATCAATGGATTCCCATCCACGCCGGCCAGGACGGGGCCTTTTGGATGTCGGTGGGACACGTCATCCTCAAGGAATACCATCACGAAAAGAAGATCCCTTATTTTCTGGAATACACCAAGCGGTACACGGATTGCCCTTTTCTGGTGGAACTTGTGAAAAAGGGAAATCATTACGAGCCCGGGAAATTCTTGCGCGCCAATCGACTGAAAAAATATGAAAAGACCGAGTTGGGGGACTGGAAATTTATTGTCCTGGATGAAAAATCAGGCCAGCCCTTCTGTCCGAAGGGGAGCGTGGGCCATCGCTGGCAGGAAAAGCCGGGACAATGGAATCTGGAATGGAAGGACAGTGTGGATGATACGGCGTTTGAACCCAGACTCTCACTCCTGGAGAACTCTCACGACATACTTCAAGTTCAGTTTCGGGAGTTTGGTAACGACACCGAAGGGCTGCGCGGCGTCCCGATCCAATATCTGGAAACCAATGAGGGTAAGGTAGCTGTCACCACCGTCTATGATTTGTTGATGGGTCAATACGGGGTCGCGCGCGGGCTTGCCGGCGACTATCCGACAGACTACGACGTTGAAGAGGCCGGCTACACCCCCGCGTGGCAGGAAAAATTCACCGGGGTCGGGAAGAAAACGTTGCTGCAATTCGCCCGCTCTTGGGCAGAGACAGCGGAAAAAACCGGTGGAAAATGTTCCATCATCATCGGCGCCGGCATTGATCATTGGTATCACAATAACCTGATCTATCGCGCCGGCATCAATGCCCTGATGTTTTGCGGATGCATCGGTGTCAACGGCGGCGGTCTCAATCATTATGTCGGGCAGGAAAAATTGGCGCCCCAGGCGCCCTGGAGCTCCATTGCCTTCGCCAAAGACTGGCATGCGCCGTCACGGCTGCAAAACGCCCCTTCGTGGCACTATCTGCATTCCGACCAATGGCGTTATGAGGGGGAATTCAGCGAGTACCACAAGTGTCCGGACGATCCGCTGACCCGAGGACATACAGCGGATTTCAACATCCGGGCGGTCAAGAATGGTTGGCTCCCCTTCTATCCCCAGTACAACAAGAGCAATCTCGAGCTCTGCGCGGAGGCGACTAAGAATGGGGCCAAGAATGACGCCGAGATCGCCGCCTATGTTTTGGCGCAGGTAAAGGCAAAAAAGATTGAGCACTCGGTCGAAAACCCCGATGCCCAGGAAAACTGGCCCCGTGTCTGGTACATCTGGCGCGGCAATGCCTTGATGTCCTCTGCCAAGGGACATGAGTATTTTTTAAAACATTATTTGGGAACTCACACCAACACCATAGCCGATGAACTCGCCAAGGATAGTGTCAAGGAAATCAAATGGTGGGAACACGCCCCGCGCGGAAAAATGGACCTGATTGTGGACCTGAACTTCCGGATGGACACGTCGGCCCTCTACTCCGACATCATCCTGCCAGCGGCCACTTGGTATGAAAAAGCCGATCTCAATACCACCGATATGCATTCGTATATTCACCCACTTTCGAAGGCGATTACACCTGCCTGGGAATCACGGAGTGACTGGGATATCTTTCGGTCTATTGCCAAGAAAACAAGTGAATTGGCAGAAAAGTACCTCCCCAACCCGGTGAAGGATGTCGTGACTCTCCCCTTAATGCACGATTCACCGGATGAAATGGCCCAGAAGCAGGTCCTCGATTGGAGCAAGGGAGAGTGCGATCCGATCCCGGGAAAATCCATGTACAAGTTTGCCGTGGTCGAGCGTGACTACACACAGATTTACCACAAATTTATTTCACTGGGTCCGCTCGCGCGCTCCGGCCTTGGGGCCCATGGGGTCAAATACGACAGCTCCGATTTTTACGATCAAATGATGAAGGATCTACCGACCATCGAGTGGGGCGGAAATAAATATCCCTCGATCAAAGAAGACATCGAGGCGGCGAATGCCGTCCTGCAACTGGCGCCAGAGACCAATGGAGAATTGGCCTATCGGGCCTATGAACACGTCGAAAAAAGGGTCGGACTGAAGCTGACTGATCTTGCCGCCGGTAGCCGTAACATCAGGACCAGCTATGCGGATCTTCAAGCCCAACCCCGTCGTCTCTTGAACAGCCCGATCTGGTCCGGACTCATGACGGATGGGCGGGCTTATTCAGCCTACACTTACAATATCGAAAAATTGGTTCCGTGGCGGACACTCACGGGACGACAGAGTTTCTACCTGGATCACGAGGCCTATATTGCCTTCGGCGAAAATCTGCCCGTCTACAAACCCTCGCCATCACCGGAGATGTACGGCGACCTGAAAAAGACCAAGATCGACGGCAAGGTGAAGGAAAAACGACTGAACTATCTCACACCCCACGGCAAATGGCACATCCACTCCACTTACGGCGATACGCTGCGCATGCTCACCCTGTCGCGCGGGGCGGAGCCTTTCTGGATGAGCGAGACGGATGCGGCCGAACTTGAGATCAACGACAATGATTACGTCGAGGTACACAACGATCACGGCGTTGTGGTGACGCGCGCCTGCGTCAGTGCCCGTATCCCCAAGGGAGTGTGCATCATCTACCACTCTCCCGAGCGCACCTACTCCGTGCCAAAATCACCGCTGCGCGGCAACCGGCGCGCCGGCGGGCATAACAGCCTGACGCGTGTCCGACTCAAACCAAATCTGATGGTGGGCGGCTATGCCCAATTTACTTATCATTTTAATTATTGGGGTCCGACGGGTTGCAACCGCGATACCCATGTGCTGGTGAGAAAGTTGGATAAATTAATTTGGTAGGGAGACATCATGGATATCCGTTCACAAATTGGCGTCGTCTTTCATCTTGATAAATGCATCGGCTGTCATACCTGCTCGATCGCCTGCAAGAATGTCTGGACCGATCGAAAAGGCGCTGAATACATGTGGTGGAACAATGTCGAGACCAAGCCAGGCACCGGTTACCCCACACAATGGGAAAATCAAGAAGAGTACAAGGGCGGCTGGGAGAAGAAGGGAAATAGCATCGTCCTGCGCGGGGCCGGAAAGCTCAAGGGGCTCAAGAATATTTTTCACAACCCAAATCTCCCAACCATCGACGACTATTACGAGCCGTGGACGTATCGCTACGAAGACCTGTTTACGGCCCCGGAAGGCAACGATCAGCCGACGGCGCGGCCGGTCTCCCTGATTACGGGCGAACCGATCGAGGTAAAGTCGGGTCCCAACTGGGATGACGACCTGTCCGGATCCCCCGATTATGCCCGCAAGGATCCAAATTTTAAGAATCTCTCCGCCACCGAGCAGGAGGCGATGTTTCAAGTGGAAAAGATGGTGATGTTTTATCTCCCGCGGATCTGCAACCACTGCCTGAATCCGGCCTGTGTCGCCGCTTGCCCGTCGGGGGCCATTTACAAGCGGGGCGAGGACGGTGTTGTCCTGATCAACCAGAATAAATGCCGCGCCTGGCGGATGTGCGTAACGGCCTGTCCCTACAAAAAAACTTACTTCAATTGGTCCACCGGAAAATCGGAAAAATGCATCCTGTGTTACCCGCGCCTTGAGACGGGCCAGGCCCCCGCCTGCATGCATTCCTGCGTCGGACGGATCCGTTATCTCGGCGTTCTCCTCTACGACGCCGACCGGATCCACGAGGTGGCGTCCACCGAAGAGTCGCAATTGGTCGATTGGCAGCGTGACATGATCTTGGATCCCAACGATCCCAAGGTGATTGAGGAGGCCGTAAAAAATGGGGTTCATTTCTCGATCATCGAGGCCGCTCAGAAATCACCCGTGTACCGCTTCGTGAAGGAATGGAAGCTTGCCCTTCCCCTGCACCCCGAATATCGCACGCTGCCCATGCTGTTTTACGTGCCGCCGCTCTTGCCGATTTTAGGGACAACGGATGACGATATCTACGACACAACGACCGAAGGTCTCTTCTCCACCATCGAAAAAACCCGCCTGCCCATTCAATACTTAGCCAGCCTCTTCACCGCCGGCAATGAGGGAAAGATTCGCGAGGTCTTGAAAAAAATGATGGCCGTTCGGCTGCATCGTCGCCACATCACCGTGGGCGACATGGACCCTGTGCTGGTGAGGAACGCCCTGCAGGAGGTTCAGACACCGCCGGACATGGCGGATGCGATCTATCGCCTCACGTCGCTCGCTAATTTCGAGGACCGATTTGTCATTCCGATGGCGCATCGTGAAGAGGCCATTGAGATGCTGGAATCCGTCTTCGAAGAAAAAGGCGCCACCGGGTTTGGCTTCCGCATGGCCCCAGAAAGGGGGCTCTGATGCAAACCGACTACCCTTTCTTGGCCGATCTTTTAAAATATCCGACCGGCCAATTAAGAGTTCGATTGGCAGACTGTCAAAACGAGACTTTGTCTCCGTTGATCGATTACGTGCGCAGCGTCTCCGACACGGAATGGGAGGAACTCTACATCCGCACCTTTGATATTCAGGCCATCTGCTATCTGGAGATCGGCTACGTCCTGTTCGGAGAGGATTACAAGCGTGGCCACTTTCTCGTCAAGTTGCAGGGCCTGCAACGCGCCCATGACAATGACTGTGGCACGGAATTATCGGATCATCTGATCAACATCCTGACCCTCCTGCCCAAAATGCAGGATCGGGAAGAGGCGCGTGACATGGTAGAGCGGCTCATCCTGCCCGCCATGCAAAAGATGCTGCAGGGTTTCTCCAAAGGGGGAAACGTCTATCAGGCGGTGTTGCAGACCATCGTGGCAGTCCTCAAAAAAGACTACGATTGTACCGACCCCATTGATGAAAAGCCCGGTCGCGATTTTAGCCACTACGACGCCTCGCTCGAATTGCCTTCTTACAACCCCAGCACGAATCCCTGGGATATTTGGAGGGAACCGTGAAAGACTACCTATTATTTGGAGTCGCTCCCTATGTTGCCGTGACGCTGCTCTTGTCGGTCTCCCTCTGGCGTTTCTTTTTCACGCGTTACAAGTTTTCCAGTCTCTCCTCTGAATTTCTTGAGAGTAAGGACCTCTTTTGGGGATCGGTACCGTGGCACTACGGCATTTTGGTGCTTTTTTTGGGGCATTTGATCGGGTTTCTGTTTCCGCGTGAAGTGACCCTTTGGAACAGCATTCCGATCCGTCTGATTATTTTGGAGGCCACCGCCCTAACTTTCGGACTCCTAGCCTTGGTGGGCCTGGTGCTGCTGATCAAACGTCGTATGACTCATCCTCGTATTCGTGTCGTCACCTCCTGGATGGATATTGTCGTCCTGGTCCTGTTACTAATCCAGGTCGTTTCAGGATTGAGCACGGCCATCATCGATCGGTGGGGATCGTCGTGGTATGTGGCCACATTGGTTCCTTACGTTCGGTCCGTATTGTCTCTAGCCCCGAATGTCGAACTGATCTCGGGGATGTCGTGGCTGGTCAAAACACACGTCTTGGGGGCCATTGTCATCATTGGCATCCTGCCGTTTACCCGACTCGTCCATTTTCTCGTTCCCCCGGTTTCTTACCTTTGGCGTCCGTACCAGTTGGTCATTTGGAACTGGGATCGAAGGACAATTCGAGTTCCGTCAACGAAAAAAAAGGCGCATTGATGATTGGCGAAAAACAACAAGCGGTTACCGCCCTATTTTTCAGCACACTGGCCTTCACGGTCTGCTTTGCCTGCTGGATGATGAACGGCGTGCTCGTGACCTTTCTCGTCGACAATGGCGCTTATGGTTGGAACAAGGCGCAGATCGGCTGGTTGATCGGGATTCCGGTGCTGACAGGCTCCATCATGCGTCTCCCGTTGGGAATGCTGACCGATAAATATGGCGGCAAGATTATCCTGACACTACTCATGATCGTCTCGGCCCTTCCGATGTATCTGATGAGTCGCGCCGATAGTTATGCTCAATTCATTTTAGGTAGCCTGGGTTTTGGACTGGTAGGGGCCTCTTTCTCTGTGGGGATCGCCTACACCTCGGTCTGGTTCCCCAAAGAAAAACAGGGAACCGCACTCGGGATCTTTGGTATGGGCAACGCGGGGTCCGCCCTGACCAGTCTCGGTGCGCCGCTGATCCTGAAACATTTGACGAATAATGCCGCTGCCATCGAGGGCTGGCGGAATCTTCCCAAGATTTATGCGGCCATTCTTTTGGGAATGGCCGCTCTTTTTTTTCTAGCAACACATGCAAGAAAGGTTGCCTCTGAGGGCAAGACCCTTGTCCAGCAATTGGCTCCCTTGAAAGAAATCCGTGTTTGGCGTTTCGGCCTGTATTATTTTCTGGTCTTCGGCGGTTTCGTGGCCCTCGCCCAGTGGCTGATCCCCTACTACGTGAATGTCTACACCATGTCGATTGCGATGGCCGGCATGATGGCCTCGATCTTTTCCCTCCCGTCGGGGGTCATTCGCGCCTTTGGCGGATGGCTCTCCGACAAATTCGGCGCGCGTCGCGTGATGTATTGGGTCTTGGGTTCGTGTTGTGCGGCCTCCCTGCTCCTGATCGTTCCAAGGATGGATATCTACTCTCCAGGCGGTGGTGTCATGGCCCTGTCGGGTGGGACCGTGTCTGAATTGACGGACCATGAAATTGTCATCAGCGGCATCGTGACCAAAAAATACGCGTTCAAACCTAAAGAAACGGTGCAGGGCTTGGCAGAAGATAGAGACATCCTGATTCTGCCCACCTCCCGCTTTTGGCAGGAACCGGCGGTAAAAGTCGGAGACGTTGTCAAAAAGAAACAGCTCTTGGCCAAGGGGCTCACCCACGTTTATTTCCAGGCAAACGTCTGGATCTTCACCTTTCTGGTCTTTGTCGTCGGCATCATGATGGGCATTGGCAAGGCCGCGGTCTACAAACACATCCCGGATTACTTCCCTCAAGAAGTCGGCGTGGTGGGAGGGATCGTCGGCGTCATTGGCGGGCTGGGTGGATTCATTGGCCCCATTATCTTCGGCTATCTGCTCGATTTAACCGGCATCTGGACCACCGCCTGGATGTTCTTTGCCGCCCTGTCGCTCATCAGCCTGCTGTGGATGCATTGGGTCATACAAAAAATGATGCGGCAAAAGGTGCCGGGACTCATGAACCAGATGGAGACATAATATGGAAAACGATCCAAACATTGCAGAGTGGACCCCGGAGGATCCTGTATTTTGGCAAAAAACCGGCAGCCGTATCGCGTGGCGCACGCTCATTTTGACCACCATGAGCCTCACGCTCTCTTTTGCCACCTGGTTTGTGATCAGCGCGGTCGTGGTGCGTCTCCCCAACATCGGATTCAAATTTGACAACATGCAACTCTTCTGGCTCACCGCCATGCCGGGGCTGGCGGGAGGCACGCTGCGCATCATCCATATGTTTTTAGTCCCCCTCTATGGCACCCGAAAGGTCATCTCCACGGCGACCTTCCTCAAGATCCTTCCCATGTTGGGCCTTGGCTTTGCCGTAATGAACCCCAACACGCCTTTTTGGGTTTTCATGGTCCTGGCCTTCTTCGCCGGATTTGGTGGCGGTGACTTTTCATCCTTCATGCCCAGCACCAGTATCTTCTTCCCCAAACGCCTGCAAGGGACGGCCCTGGGGATTCAGGCCGGGATTGGAAATTTTGGCGTCAGCCTCACGCAATTTATCACCCCCTGGATTATCGGGTTTGCCTTTTTGGGAGGAACCCTGGGTGGGCCCCAAACCTTTACCAAGGGGACGGTCGTCAAATCCCTTTGGCTCCAGAATGCCGCCTTTTGGTACATCCCGTTCCTCCTCGTGATTGGCCTATTATGCGCGCTCTACTTAAGACGAATTCCCGTCACGGCCACCTTCTCACAACAACTCGACATCTTTAAGGAGAAGCATAATTGGATCATGACCTCTCTCTACGTGATGACCTTCGGCTCCTTTTCCGGCTACGCCGCGGCATTCCCATTGTTGATCAAATCGGTCTACGGAAAATTTCCCGATGCGCCCGATCCGCTCCGCTATGCCTTCTATGGCCCTCTGATCGGCTCTACAGTTCGTGTCCTGATGGGGCCACCCTCGGATAAATGGGGCGGGGCGATCATCACACAATGGAGTGGGATTGGCCTGATCATTTGTGCCCTGATCGTACCCAACTATCTTACCCCAACCTCCATGGAACAATTTCCACATTTCGTCGCCTTGATGCTCGGACTTTTTTTCTTTGCCGGAGTGGGCAATGCCTCCACCTTTCGTCAAATCCCCGTGATTTTTCCGCCACGACAGGCCGGGGGCGTATTGGGATGGACGGCCGCCGTGGCCGCTTACGGACCGTTTATTTTTTCCACCTTGATCGGCGTCGTGATGGCCAAAACCGGTTCCCCCAAAAATTTCTTTTACGGCGCCGCCGTATTCTACGCCGTCAACGTGGTCATTAACTGGTGGTATTACCAAAGAAAGGGATGTGAGAAACCGTGCTGAGAAAAGTTTTCATCGGCACGGCACTGCTCGCGACGATCATTTTGATCATCTCTTTAATCATTCAGGAATCGCGACGGGTGGGCAGCAATCAGGGTTACGAACCCGACCAGCCGATCGCTTACTCTCACAAGGTTCACGCCGGGGATAACAAGATCCCCTGCCTCTACTGTCACTTTGGCGCTGAACAGGGCCGCCACGCCGGGATCCCACCGGCCAATGTTTGCATGAACTGTCATAGCAAGATTAAAAAAGATTCGCCCGAGATCGTGAAGCTTCGCGAGGCCATTGATAAAAACCAACCCATCGATTGGATCAAGGTGCATCGGTTACCGGACTTTGCCTACTTTAATCACAGCCAACATGTGACGGCGAATGTCCCCTGTCAGGAATGTCACGGACCGGTCGAAACCATGACCCGGATGCGCCAAGATCAACCGCTCACGATGGGGTGGTGCATCAGCTGTCACCGTGAGCGTGGCATCATGCCACCGGAAGAGCATCAAGACTTGAATCGGGACAAGACAAAGGCAATCGGCGGGATGGATTGCGCCAAATGTCATTATTGATATGAATAGCGACGATAAAAAATACTGGAAGGGTCTTGAAGAACTTCGTGAAGAACCACAATTTCTCGAAGTGCGCTCCAAGGAGTTTCCCGAAGAAATCTCCCAGACCACGCGCCGCAATTTTTTAAAACTGATGGGTTTTAGTTTCACGGGTGCCGCCCTGGCCGCCTGCGCGCGCATGCCTGTCGAAAAGGCCATCCCGTTCCTGATCAAGCCGGAAGAGGTCGTGCCGGGAGTGGCCAATTGGTACGCCACCACCTGCGCGGGCTGTACGGCCTCCTGCGGCCTTTTGGCAAAGGTCCGAGACGGTCGCCCCATCAAAATCGAGGGCAATGCCGAATCGCCCCTGTTTCAGGGAGGCGCCTGCGCCGTGGGACAGGCGACGGTGCTCTCGCTCTATGATGATGAACGATTAAAAAAACCTCTTTGGCTCGGAAATGCCGCTTCCTGGGAAGAGATCGATCAATCCATTGGAAAGGAACTGAAGGACATCGTCAACCGAGGCGGCAAAATAGTCATCCTCTCCGGAACCATCGTCAGCCCGACCACTCGAGCGCTGCTCAACGAGTGGTGCCAGACATTTACCAATGCTAGGCATGTTGTTTACGATGCGGTCTCCGCTTCCGCAATCCTCTCGGCCAACGAAAAAAGTTTTGGGGTGAAGGCCCTGCCCCACTATCGGTTCGATTTGGCAAAACTGGTGGTCGGATTGAACGCCGACTTTCTGGGCACCTGGATTTCGCCCGTTGAATTCACCCGAGCCTACACCCAGCATCGCATGCCCAGTCATGACATGACGCGACACATCCAGTTCGAGTCCGGCATGTCGCTGACGGGCAGCAATGCCGATCGGCGCATCCCGATCAACCCCTCGGAAGAAGGACCCACCGCCCTCACCCTGCTGAAAGAAATTTCCAACCTAAAAAGCGGCGCAGGTTCCAGTAACGAAACAGCCCAGGATCTTTGGAAACACCGGGGCGAGTCCCTGGTCGTCAGTGGCTCGAACCATGTGGATGTCCAAATCGTCGTCAATGCGATGAATGCCCTGTTGGGTAACATCGGCAAGACGGTCGATCTGGACAATGTCTCCTTGCAAAAACAGGGCGTCGACGATGAGATGAACCGCCTCGTGGACGAGATGAACCGGGGAGAAATCCAGGGCCTGATCCTTTACGGGGTCAATCCGGCTTATGATTTTCCCGATTCAGATCGGTTCATTTCAGGCTTAAAAAAAGTCCCCTGCAGCGTTTCATTCTCGGATCGACTCGATGAAACCTCGAGTTTGGTGCAGGCCGTCTGTCCGGATGCCCATTTCCTGGAATCGTGGAATGACGCGGAGCCGGTTCAGGGGGCCTTGAGCCTGACTCAACCGGTTTTGCGACCGCTCTTTGCAACCCGATCCGCCCAGGAGAGCTTGCTTACATGGATGGGAAAGAATGTCGATTACTACACCTACCTCAGGGACTACTGGCGCGAGAAAATCTACCCCTTGAGTACGGGCCTCTATCTCACCTTCGACAACTTCTGGGATCTCTCGGTGCAAAATGGGGTATTATCTTTACCCGCACAAACGCCAACCGAGAGAAATTTTTCAGGCAGCGTCCCGATCGCCTTCCAAAATCCACCCAAGGGTCTTGAAGTGCATCTTTACGAAAAAATCGGCCTCCGCGACGGCCGTCATGCCAACAATCCCTGGCTTCAGGAGCTCCCGGATCCCGTGACAAAAATCACCTGGGACAACTACGCCGCTCTTTCGCCCAAAACCGCCTCAGCCCTGGGACTAGAGGAGGGCGATGTCGTTCTTGTGAAAAACGACTATGTCTCTCTGGAACTACCCGTACAGATCCAACCGGGACAAGCCGCCCTGACTGTTTCTGTCGCCTTGGGTTATGGACGAACCCATTGCGGTAAGGCGGGAAACAACGTCGGAGTCAATGCCTATCCCCTGATCCCCCACCCAACCGGTTTTCGCGTGGAAAAGACGGGGCGAAAGGTCGCGCTGGCCGCCACGCAAACCCATCACTCGATGGAAGGACGTCCCATCGTCAAGGAAACGATCCTGGCCGAATATATCAACAATCCTTCCGCCGGAAACGAGGAACACGAAAAACTCCTCACCCTGTGGGAGGAATGGCCAAAAGAAGGTCGCGCGTGGGGGATGTCCATCGATCTAAACGCCTGCACCGGTTGCTCCGCCTGCATCATCAGTTGCCAGGCGGAGAATAACGTCCCCGTGGTTGGCAAAGACGAAGTGACGCGACGCCGTGAAATGCATTGGATCCGATTGGATCGTTACTACAGCGGGCCGGAGGAAAATCCCGAAACGGTGCATCAACCCATGATGTGCCAACATTGCGGAAATGCCCCCTGCGAGACGGTCTGCCCGGTGCTCGCCACGGTGCACAGCACCGACGGCCTGAATCAACAAGTCTATAACCGCTGCGTCGGGACGCGTTATTGCGCGAACAATTGTCCCTACAAAGTGCGGCGCTTCAACTGGTTCGATTACGCCCACAATGACCAGTTTGATTACACCATGAACAGCGAGCTGGGCACGATGGTCTTAAATCCGGACATCGTGGTCCGTTCCCGCGGCGTGATGGAAAAATGCTCGCTGTGCATCCAACGCATTCAGGAAGGCAAGCTGCAAGCCAAGAGAGAGGGGCGCCCCTTGAAAGATGGAGAGATCCGGGTGGCCTGCGAGCAATCGTGTCCCGCCCAGGCGATTACATTCGGGGATTTAAATGAGAAAGAAAGCCGTGTGGCCCAACAAAATCACGACGGACGTTTTTATCATGTCCTGGAGGAACTCAATGTCAGGCCAGTGGTCGGGTATTTAACAAAGGTAAGGAACAAATGATTCATCCCCCATTGATCGACGGTCGTCCAACCGTACAGCAGGTGACGAAGGACATCTGCCGTCCCTTGCATGCACGACCGGGGCTAGCCTGGATCGCGGCATTTTTGTGCGCCCTGACGGCCCTCCTCATGGGTGTCGGCCTGGTCACCTATGAAATCAGGACCGGCATCGGGACCTGGGGCTTGAACAAGACCATTGGCTGGGCCTTTGATATTACCAACTTTGTTTTTTGGGTCGGGATCGGGCATGCCGGGACCTTGATTTCGGCGATCCTGCTGCTCTTCCGGCAAAAATGGCGGACGTCCATCAACCGGGCCGCCGAGGCGATGACCATCTTTGCCGTGCTTTGTGCGGCCGTCTTTCCCGTGATCCATATGGGGCGGCCCTGGCTGGCCTTCTGGGTTTTTCCCTATCCCAACACGCGCGGCCCCTTGTGGGTAAATTTTCGTTCGCCGCTCTTGTGGGATGTTTTTGCCATCAGCACCTATTTCACCATCTCGTTGGTCTTTTGGTACATCGGGATGATCCCGGATCTGGCCACTTTTCGGGATCGCGCCGAAAAAAAATGGCAAAAAGTTGTTTACGGTTTTTTGAGTGTCGGCTGGAACGGCTCCAACCGGACGTGGAGTCGTTACGAGACGCTCTGTTTGATTTTGGCGGGATTGGCCACACCCCTGGTCGTCTCCGTCCATACGATTGTGAGCATGGATTTTGCCACGTCCGTCATCCCCGGTTGGCATACAACCATCTTCCCGCCCTACTTCGTGGTCGGGGCCGTTTTTTCGGGTTTTGCGATGGTGACGACGCTGCTCATTGTCACGCGCAAGGTGATGAACCTCGAGAATTACATCACCATGAGACATTTGGAGGCCGTCGCCAAGGTCATCCTCACAACGGGATCCATTGTCGGCCTCGCCTATCTCACCGAACTCTTTACGTCCTGGTATAGCGGCAGTTCTTACGAACAATTCGCGTTCAAAAATCGCATCATCGGCCCCTATGGCTGGACCTACGTCATCATGGTGACCTGCAATGTCATCACCCCGCAATTCCTGTGGGTCAAGAAAATCCGCACAAACATTGTCACGCTCTTCATCATTTCTATCATCGTTAATATCGGGATGTGGTTCGAACGCTTTGTCATCATCATGACGTCCCTGCATCGAGATTACCTGCCTTCAAGCTGGGCCATGTACCGACCCACCTTTGTCGAAGTGGGCACGTTGATCGGCACCTTTGGGCTGTTCTTCACCTGTTTTCTCATTTTTGCGCGGGTCTTACCGGTCATTGCAATGTGGGAGGTAAAACCATTGGCGGCAGAACTGATTTCGCCTCATCGGGAGTCTTCTCATGGTTAAAAATTTTATGGTCGGGGTTTTTTCCGATGAGCAAAAATTGCTGAAAACCGTCTGCGCCCTGCGCGGGGTAGGATTTCAGATTCACGACGTGTTTACACCCTATGTGGTTCATGGGTTGGACGACGCCATGGGGCTGCGTCGATCACGCTTGGGCGTCGTCACCTTTCTGGCGGGTCTGACAGGGCTGGCACTGGCCATGGCCTTGCAGTTTTGGACCGCGGTCTTTGACTGGAGGATCAACGTGGGGGGTAAACCCGACAACTCCACCCTCGCGTTTCTTCCGGTGGCCTTTGAAATCACAGTCTTGATCGGCGGATTGGCCACGGCCCTTGCCTTCTTTCTCCGAAGCCAACTGTTTCCAGGTTCCAAGCTGAGAATTTTTAACCGGCACATCACCGATCATCTTTTTGCCGTCGTGCTTGAGATAAGGGATGCCTCCATCAATCCGGACAAGGCCAGGAAGATTTTTTGGGACATGGGAGTCTTGGAGGTTCGTGAAGAAAGTGTAAACACATGAAATTATCTCCGCTCATTCCTTATATCGCCATCGCTTGTTCTTTGATGGCCTGTGAACGTAATCCCAAAAAAACGGGATATGAACTCCTGCCGGATATGGCGCATTCCATGCCTTACGACGCCTTTGCGCCAAACCCCGTCACCCGGGATGGAAAAACACTCCAACTGCCCCCACCGGGCTCCATTCCGCGCGGTTTTCTGCCGTATCATTACGGCAACACACCCGAAGAAGCGGAACGCGCCGGCCGCGAAGTGACCAATCCCATTCCGGTGACGCCGGCGTCCCTGGCGCGCGGCAAGAAGGTCTATGAAACTTTTTGCTCCGTCTGTCACGGCGATCAAGGCAAAGGCGATGGCCCCTTGATCCCCAAGTTCCCGAATCCTCCATCCTACACGTCGAAAAAAGTTCAGGATTATCCGGAAGGACGGCTCTTTCACATCATCACCCAAGGATCTGGGATGATGGCCTCCTACGCCTCGCAGATTTCCCCGGAAGACCGATGGAAGGTGGTGCAGTACGTCCAGACCTTGCAACACCCGCATCCGGTGGAGGTGGCCAAATGAATCAGGAACGCTTTCGCATCTCAAATAAACAGAGAAAGTTTGCCTTCTCTTTGTTGGGGCTGGGCGGCTTGGCAGTGGCCATTGCCTTTTTTCTGGATCCACAACGCGCCTGGGCCAACATCCTGCTGAATAACGTCTACTTTTTATTCTTGGCCGTTTCCGGACTCGTCTTTATCGCCATCCATTATTTGACCAGCGCGGGTTGGTGGGTGGGACTGCGTAGGATTCCGGAGGCGATGACCGCGTTCATCCCCGTGGGCGGGGGATTGATGCTCCTGCTGTTCTTTGGCCGGCATTCCCTCTATGAATGGACGGATACCGAAACCGTGGCGCACGACGCCGTCTTGTTGGGAAAGGCCGCCTATCTCAACACGCCCTTCTTCTTTGCCCGAATGATTGGCATCATCGCCATCTGGAGCCTCTTCGCCATGATGTTGCGAAAAAGATCCATCGAACAAGATCGCACGGGAGGTTGGTCGGCCCATCAAAACTTATACCGTCTCTCGGCGCTATTCCTCCCCGTCTTCGCCGTGACCCTCACCATCGCCAGTGTGGATTGGTTGATGTCGCTGGAACCTCACTGGTTCAGCACCATTTTTACGTTCTATACATTTTCAGGGCTTTTCCTGAACGGCATCACTTTCATCACCTTGGCGACCGTCCTGCTAAAACAACGCGGTTACTTGCAGAGCTTCCTGAATGATGACCACCTGCATGATCTGGGCAAACTCGTTTTTGCCTTTTCCAGCTTCTGGGCCTACATCTGGGTCTGTCAATATCTCCTGATCTGGTACAGCAACATCCCCGAAGAGACGGTCTACTACCATCTGCGCACCGACATGAATTGGGGTTGGCTGTTTTTGCTAAACTTGGCCATGAATTGGGCCATCCCTTTCCTGGTCTTGCTGCCACGCTCTTCCAAGCGGAACCCCGCCGTACTCCAACGCGTCTGCGTTCTTCTTTTGATCGGGCATTGGCTAGACCTCTATATCATGGGGTTTCCACGTGTCGCCTCACTCCGCAGTATTGGCCCCTTGGAGGTCTTGATCACCATGGGTTATGCCGCTGGGTTCTTTTTAATCACCGGCCGAGCCTTGAGCCAAGCCCCCCTCGCCCCAAGGAACGACCCCTATCTATGACAAAGATCATCTATCACCCTGCCATAAATCATTGGCTATTTTCTCAAAAAAACATAACCTTGTCTGATGATTGAGCTTCCCTCTTACAACAACCCTCCCCTGAAACGGCATGTGAACAAAGAGGTGGAGGACCTCCCCTCACCCATGGATCCTCCCGAGGCCTATGCGCCTTCCAACGTGGGAGAAATCACTGCGGGCGAACTTTCCGCTCCCCTCCAATCCTTGATCCAGGATCATGAGGAGTTTCTTAAAATCCTGACGGCCTTTGACCGCGCCTTGGTGGAGCTCAAGGAAAGGGCGTGGAAATTCACGCCCGAGATCAGCGCGGTCTTGAAACGTTTTTTTCAGTGGACGGACGAAGAGATGCCGCGTCATTCCCGCAAGGAGGAGAAGGCGCTCTTCCCAATTTTAAGCGAAAAGTTTTTGGCCTCCGGTGAACACAGCCCGGGCGCACAACCGGTGACGCCCGTCGATGTCATGGAGGCGGATCATCGGACCGTCGAGCTTGGTGTCAATCTTGTGTTTAATTTGTTAGGACTCGCAGCGCGCATCAAGGATGCTGAGGCACGAGACCTGCTCTTTGAGCACGCCTTTCATCAAGGACAGGAAATTGTCGAGGTCATGAAACTGCACATTTACAAAGAGAATACCACGCTCTTCCCTCTCGCCCAGAGACTCTTGAGCGCAGAGGAAATGTCCGTGGTGGAGAGAAAAATGAATTTTAATACTCCAATCCTACAGACCTAAACACCCATAGGTGCATGGCGAGTAGGACGGGGCGGCGCGGGAAACGGCGCCGTCTTCCGAAGTTCCTTCGAGTTTAGAAGGAATGGAATTGAGAAGGAGAAGAGACGTGATAGCCGCTGCTGAAGCACAGGATCTTATCCTGCGCGAGACAGTTGTCCTTGGTCCCAAAACCATTTCCCTGCGAGACTCTCTCGGCGGGTATCTTTTTCATCCCGTTATCTCACCTTCGGCCCTGCCACCGTTTGACAACTCGGCGATGGATGGGTTTGCCCTGCGCAGCTCTGATACCAAAGGGGCGTCGGGGCATCAGCCCGTTCCTCTCAAAGTGGTGGGGACAACGGCGGCAGGTGACTTGCCCTTGTCCATTCAATCAGATGAAGCCGTCCGGATTATGACCGGGGCCCCCATTCCGTCAGGCGCCGATACAGTGGTCCCCTTTGAGGAAACGCTGGAGACGCCGGGATGCTGCTTGATTCAGAAGACACCGGACATGGGTCAACACATCCGTCGCGCGGGCGAAGATGTGGCGAAGGGATCCGAACTGTTAAAAAGTGGCGATAAAATCACCTCCCGAACCGTGGCCCTGTTGGCAGCCGTCGGGATCGATAGGGTTGAGGTGTATCAAAAACCCCGTGTATGTGTCCTCTCCACGGGCAGCGAACTGGTTGATGTAGGGGCGGGGTCTCCCCGCCCAGGCACGGACACCGCCCCCCTACAACCGGGACAAATTTATAATAGCAACGGCCCCGCCCTCGAAATGGCCTTGCAAGAGTTGGGTATTGCGGCCCAGGTGCTGAAGACGGCCAATGACACGGAAGGGTCGTTGGAAAAATCCCTCCGAGACCATTTGGATGTCGATGTATGGATCACCGTGGGCGGTGTTTCTGCGGGTGATTTTGATTTGGTTCCCAAGGTGCTGCAAAAACTGGGTACGAAGATTCTCTTTCATAAAGTGGCCATCAAACCTGGGAAACCCCTACTTTTTGCAACCTATGCAAAGGGCGAACACGGGGGTTCACCCCTACACATCTTTGCACTCCCCGGGAACCCTGTCTCAGCCCTCGTGGTCTTCGATCAGTTTGTCCGCCCTGCCTTGCTAAAAATGATGGGAAGCAACCTTCCCTATCGTTCCCGTAAAACCGCCGTGGCCATAGAGGACTTGAAGGGAAGTGAAGGTAAAGAGGATTATCTTCGCGGCATCGCAACCTACCGGGATGGACGCTATGAAGTACGATCGGCCGGCTCCCAAGGATCCGCCCGGCTGCTCCCGCTCGCGCTGGCCAATGTGACGATCATTATCCCGTCATCGGTAAAAAAAGTGACGGCGGGCGAAAAAGTTGAGATCGAATTTTTTCAGGAGAAGTTATGAGGGTAAAGCTCCTTTTTTTTGCGACTATCCGAGATTATTTTCGAACGGGAGAAAGGGAAGTGACGATCAATCTCCCTAAAACCGTTCGGGAGATTTTTATGAGTCTTTTTGAAGATAAAACAACGGCCCAGCAATTTCTCTCCTCGGTCCGCTTTGCGATTAATTGCGCCTATGTGTCGCATGAGACACCCGTGAAAGATGGAGATGAGCTAGCCGTCATTCCACCGGTGAGCGGGGGGTAGCATGATCCTGATTGTGGAAGGTCCGATTGATGTCGCCACCGTACTCGCTTCCGTACAAACGGAACGGGCGGGAGGCGTTGTGCATTTCATCGGCACCGTCCGACAAGATGGAGACATCACGGGACTTCACTATGAATGCTATCCCGAGATGGCCCAACAGAGGATGGCCGATCTTGCCGAGGCCGCTACGCGGCGCTTGGGACTGGAAAAAGTTTCGGCAGTCCATCGCGTAGGCTGGGTTCCACTGGGAGAAGTGGCGGTTGTCATTGCGGTTTCTTCGGCGCATCGAGCGGAGGCCTTTGAAGGATGTCGGTGGATGATCGATCAAATTAAACAAGAGGCGCCCATCTGGAAAAAAGATGGGACGGGGTGTTGCGCATGTTCCTGAAAAAGAGGGCAGACATATTAGGGGTTGTTTTGGCCGGAGGAAGATCGTCACGCTTTGGCAGCAACAAGGCCCTGGCGCTGTTTCAGGGGGTTTCTTTTGTGGAACGGACACTGAAGGTCATGGATGCCTTGTTTGACGAAGTCGTCGTGGTGACCAATACCCCGGAAACTTACCAATCCTGTCATCACCGCATTTTTCAGGACATGATGCCTTATGCCGGCCCGATGGGCGGCCTGGTAACGGCCTTTGAAAAAACTTCTTATGATCGCCTGCTGGTGGTGGCCTGTGACATGCCCCTGCTCGATACGCAGGGCATTCAAGGCATCATCGCTCAGGATGATGGCGACGCCGTCATTCCGGTTCATGACGGCATCGCTGAATACCTGATGGCGCTTTATCATCGAGATCTGTTACCAGACTTAAAAACTTCCCTGTCCCAAGAACAAAGATCACTCCGAAAATTTTTCTCGGGAAGACCGGGGGTTTCTTGGCTGCCCATGGCCGGAAAGACGTGGCTCAATGTCAATACCCGTGAAGCCTTGCAAGATTTGGAGAACGTCCATGCCACTGATTGATTCGTTTCAAAGAAAAATTGAATACCTACGTTTTTCAGTGATCGACCAGTGCAATATCCGCTGCCAGTACTGCATGCCGCCCGAGCAGAAGCTGTGGGAAAAACAACCCAATCTTTTGACCTTTGATGAGATCTGCCGCATGGTGACCATTCTCGCCTCGCTTGGCGTCAGGCGCGTGCGCATCACCGGCGGGGAACCGTTGGTCCGAAAGGGGGTCCCCGACCTGATACGGCGGTTGAACGACGTGTCCGATCTTGACGAGGTCCTACTCACCACCAACGGGATTCCCCTACCCACCCTGGCCCGCCCGCTGCGGGATGCCGGCCTGGAAAAAATTAATATCCACCTCGACACCCTTTCGGCTGAAAAATTTTGCAAAATCACCTATGGCGGAGATATTCGAAAGGTTCTGACCGGGATTGAAGAATCGCAGCGGGTGGGCTTGCAACCGATCAAGCTCAACGCCGTCCTTCAGAAGGGAATTAACGATGATGAGGTGGAAGACCTGCTGCGCTTCACCGCCAACCACGGCCTGATTCTGCGCCTGATTGAGATGATGCCGATCGGTCCCGGGCGTGAACTCATGCCTTCCCTGTATATGCCTGTGCGTCTCATTCGGGAGAAACTTGCGGAAAAATACACCTTGTCACCTACCAATCCCCACCTGGGAGGAGGCCCAGCCGTGTATTACCGCGTGAAAGAACTCAACACCGTCATCGGTTTCATCAGCCCTGTTTCCGAACCATTTTGCGGCACTTGCAACCGCATTCGCATCTCCAGTGACGGACGGTTTCAGGATTGCCTGGCCTTCGACGGGACTTTTTCTTTTCGTGACCTGCTGCGCAATCCGCTGATGACCGATGAGAGAATTGCCGCAAAAGTCCATTGGCTACTCAGCGGCAAGGCTGAGAGTCACGACGATTTTCAACAAGCAGCAGATATTCGCACCCCATGCATGACTGGAATCGGAGGCTAAATGATCGATATTTCAGAAAAGAAAGAAACACTGCGAACGGCGCGCGCCGAATCGCGAATCCTGGCCAAAAAAGCCACGATTGACCGTGCGATCACGGGAGATACGCCCAAGGGAGACGTGCTGAATGTCGCCAAGGCCGTGGCCTGCCTGGCGGCCAAGAAAACCTCCGAGCTTATCCCTTACTGTCATCCGCTGCTCATCGATGCCGTCACATTCACCAGTGAACACAAAGACTCGGAATTGATACTACGGGTGGAGGTCAAGACCATTGCCAAAACCGGGGTCGAGATGGAGGCCCTGACGGCGGTTTCTTTGGCCGCCTTGACCGTCTACGACATGCTCAAGGGTATCGATAAGGATGTCGTGATCGGTGAAACACGACTCATCGAAAAACAGGGTGGCAAGAGCGATTACGTCGAGACATTTCTGGTGCCGCTCAAGGCCGCCGTCCTGGTGACGTCTGACAGCGTTTCCGCGGGAAAGAAGCCGGATAAATCGGGAAAAACCATTGTCGAAGAGATGAAGAAATTTCCTGTCGAGGTGAGGCACTACGAGATTGTTTCCGACGACCAAGAAAAGATTCGCGCCAAAATTCTCGGCTGGCGGGAAGCGGGGATCGACCTCATTCTCACCACCGGCGGTACGGGGCTGGGCCCGCGCGATGTGACGGTCGAGGCGGTGAAGGGATTGATCGAGCGAGACATCCCCGGTGTTTCCGAAACGATGCGCGCCTACGGCCAGAAGAGGACGCCTTATGCGATGCTGTCGCGGGGGGCGGCCGGATTTATCGGAAAGACCCTCGTCATTACGCTGCCTGGCTCCGCTCGCGGCGCGAAGGAATGCCTGACGGCCCTGTTCCCAAGCATCCTTCATGTCTTCAACATGGTTGCCGGAGGGGGGCATTGATGGAACATCTCCCGCTCTTGGCGGCGTTGTTCTTTGTCGCGGCCCTGGTCTATTCGATGGCGGGGTTGGGGGGCGGCTCCACTTATCTCGCCCTCTTGGCACTTTTTTCCTTTCCTTATTCCTTCATTCCCAAGGTAGCCCTCTTCTGCAACCTGGCCGTGGTCCTCTCAGGTTTCTGGTTTTTTACCAGGGCCGGGTATTTTTCTCTCAAGCGGGCCTTGCCCTTTGTCGTGTCCTCAATCCCAATGGCCTATTGGGGAGGTTCCATCTCGATCGACAAAACACTCTTCACCCTCCTCCTGGGACTCTCACTGGCGATTGCCTCACTCCGGATGTTTTTTGCGGATAAAAGTTTCCAGTCTCGCCCCCCTCTTTTCTGGAAAAATGCCTGGATCGTGGGTTTACCAATGGGGGCTGCGTTGGGTTTTCTCTCAGGCGTCGTGGGGATCGGTGGGGGAATTTATTTGACGCCGCTCCTCCTGCTGATGGGATGGGCGGATGCGAAGCAAGCCGCCGCGTCGGCAAGTTTCTTCATCCTGGTAAATTCCATGGCCGGATTGATCGGGCAGTTTTCCAAAAGCGGCTTGCCCTCGGGGAACGAAATATCAGCGCTATGGATTCTCCTGGGTGCCGCATTTCTGGGAGGGCAAATTGGCAGCCGTCTCGGATCACAAAAGATATCCCCGCTGATTCTCCAACGAATCTCCGCCTCCCTGATTCTTTACGCCTCGGGAAGATTATTGATTGGATTATGGTAAAAAACCTTATAAATAGCGTTTCATCTATTTCATGGACAGGACATGTACAAAATTAGGAGTGCAGCAGCAAGGCACCGGCGTGTTGGGGGCCTTGTTGGCCATTGTCCTCGTTACCATTTACCAATCGTCCATGCGGCATATCGCCGCGAATGGCGGCCCGCCGGTCCTGGTCATCCTTCCTTGGTTGCCGGAACTCTTTCGTTTCGATCACGTCAATCGCGATTTTTTTGACATATTTTCCATTGTCTCGCTGGTCTTTCTGTTCATGATCTCGTGGGAATTTTTGTCCCATCGACTGGAAAAGGGACTTGTCTTGGTATTGGTTTTATTGGGATTGCCCGTTTTGTATTTACTCGCCCAAGGTTCTGCTTGGTTCTTTGATGGGAATCAACTCACCACCCCCATGCTGAGCTGGGAGTGGACACGCATGGAGATCGGCTTTCTCATCATGGGACTCAGCTTATTACTCCCATGGATACTGAGGCTATTTCGCGGCTGGAAACAAGGGGCAAGGCCCGTCATGGCCCCTTGGAGATGGGCCTTCACAACCTCCCTACAACGCTGGCTATCGGGACTATGTTTCTTTACCGTCATTCTTCTGATCATCTTCACACACCCGTTTTATACCAAACCATTTTACGAAAACTGGCGCATCTCCTGCGCCTATCTTTTTTCCTTTTTTCTCTTCTTGGGATTTCCCTACGCCCTGATCACCAACATCTTCCGCGCCCACCGGGGGGAGGACCAGCGGGATCCATGCTGGGTGCTTTACCAGATTTTTCGAGCTACCGGACGCGCGATCATCCGCCAAAATACCGCCGAGGTGATGGCGTTATTACGAGATCCTATCCATCAAAACGTCCTGAGAGATCTTTTGGTCAAATTATTTTTTGTCCCGCTGATGATCAGCTTTTTGTTCGGCGAATGCGGTCTCTACTTTCGCAACTCTTCCTTTTTTCTCGAGGGGATCAACGCCGGCATCCGTTGGCAGGAAAGTTTTAACCGATTTTACGAGGCCGCCTTTCACTCCATCTTTGTGATGGATGTCTCTCTTTCCTTGATTGGCTATGTGACAACCTCACGCTGGCTGCGTAACAAATCCAAGAGTGTTGAACCCACTGTCTCAGGATGGATGGTGGCCCTGATGTGTTACCCGCCGTTCAACGGCATCACCGGCGACTACTTTCCCTATGATCGCATGGGGGGGACACCTTATGCCCTGTTGCAAGACCCCACGCTCAGTATGGTCCTTAAAGCTATCACACTGCTGCTCTTTGCCATCTACGTCTGGGCCACCATGAGTTTTGGGTTGCGTTTCAGCAATTTGACGAATCGCGGGCTGATTGCCCGCGGTCCCTATGCCGTCATCCGGCACCCCGCCTATTTCTCTAAAAATCTGGCCTGGTGGACGGAGAGCCTGCACCTCTTCTACTCCCCTTGGCAGTTTGTCTTCCTGTTTTGTTGGAATATTGTCTATACACTGCGCGCCTTGACCGAGGAACGTCACCTCAAGCAAGATCCGGACTACCGTTCCTATTGCGATCAGGTCCGCTATCGATTTATCCCCGGGGTATGGTGATAAAAAATGGCCTACCAAAAGCAGCAACCACCTGTTGCCACGATGAACCTCCCAATCCAACAACATACCTAGTCTAGACCGGCTGAATCGGCAGAAACATTCGGGGATGGGCCTTTGAAAAAACCGATCTAAAATAAGATGGATTTGGTATTTTGGCTCTATCAGACATCCATCTTACGCAGCTCGGCATCGGAAAGACCATCCATGCCCCAATCGCCCCAGCCTGCCATCAGTACGGTCGTGTAACCAAAGATGGTGGTGAGTTGATCGGAAACAGCCTTCCAAAAACCTCCAGAAGAGCCCATCGTGCTCGTCAGAACAGCGCCTACCACTGGTTCCAGGGCAGCCGCCGCGGCCGAACCGAGGGCATTCCTCAGGGTCTGTTCCACGAGTACGTTCACCCGGTTTCCTTCATGCGCGGGATTTTTGATGGCATCATAAACCACCCAGGGCTCAATGCCGATAAACAGCTTGGCAAACTGCTCCAAAACACCTCTAAAAGGTGCCAAGACTTCCGGGAAGGAATCAATAGCGCCAAAAACCGCAGAACCGACCGCAAAACTTGCCCCTAACCCCAGGGCCACGCCAATGACGTGTCCTCCGCGCCCATGCCATTCCCAGTCCAAATGAACGCCAGGAGTGGGATGCCTTAAGACACTGGCAGTTACGTCAGCAGAGGCACATTGGGCAGTGATAGCCAAAAAGCTTTCAAAAATATCCAAAACCTGAGTTGATGACATATCCACCTTAGCAGCCCCGATAGCCGTCACCGTCATGGCTAGGGCAAGTGCAGTTCCCGTTCCTACTCTTTGAGCACCGGGTTCGATAAATGACTTACCTGATGTCGGCGATAAAATTGATAACATATTTCCCTCCTAATTTTTTGCTCTACCAGCAGGACCCATTCCCACCGGCCATCCCATCCCTGAGACACAGACACCTTCGGCACCTGTGCTAGGAAGTTGCGTAAAAAAACACTTTTTTTCAATAGAAGCCAGGCAACCTTTTCCCCCGCCCAACGATACCCCTAGTGTTTCAACCAGGGGACCCATGAGCTTAGCGCCTTTCAATGCCAGTCTAGTCGCCGCCAGTCAATTGGCCGGGAGTTCCCTGGCTCATCAGCGGTTTGATCCGGATAACCGGGTGCCGCCGGTGCGGCTGCAAGAGAGCAATGTCGTGATGTGGGTCAATCCCGTGGGCGGCGGGGGCCGGGGGAAGAAGATTGCGGCAACGTATGAGCAAGATTTCCGCCGGGCCAAGTTACGGATCTGCCGAGTCAATCCCAAAAACCCGGAACAGATGATCCATCCATCGACCGGTCACAACGTTTCTGTGCAAGATTATCTGAAGCAAAATACCACCGGAAATGTGTTCATTTTGGAAACTCTCCCGGGCCGCACCGAACGAACGAACCGACTGGTGCAACTCCTAACCGCCATCCATACCACCATCAGCACACCACCGATCGGACTCCCCATGGGGGGAGACGGAACCATCTCCGAATTTATGGAGGCCGCCTGGGAGAGCGTCGGGGTCGGGCCTCAAGACCTGATCCACGCCAGACCTGTGAGCACAGACCAATTGGCCCAACTCCCCCTGATGGCCGCACCCACCCAGCGCACCGGTTCCGCGTGTGACTACTCCTCCCAAGCCCTGAGCGGCGGATCACGACCGCCCATCGTCAAGTTTCTGGAGCAGGCCCTCCCCGTCCCCATGTCTTGCAGCGCCACCTCAATTCCAGGAAAGGCTGGAGAAGATATTTTTTTAACCCCGCACAGCACCGGGTTCGGGTTTGGCGCCGAGATCTTCCGGCGGGGTGACAAGGCCAAGTTCGGTTGGCTCAAGGGGAGTTCCTGGAATTATAAACTTCGTATCCCGCTCGTCTTGAGTGGTGGATTGCTCTCTTGGCTCCGCAATCGAGTGTTACACAAGATACCCCTGCTCAACCTCATTCCACCTTTTGATCGCCCCACTGTTAATCCGGCCGCCTCTTTTATTGTCCAGGTTCAGATCGAGGGACAAGAAGCCTTTGCCGCCCAAGTTCAGGATGTCTTACTAACCGGCCTCCGCTATGTGGGTGGTGGCCTCTATGTCCCCAGCACCCCCCTGGATGGCGTTACCTTGTTGCTGACCCGCAATGTGATCGGAGCGGTCCCGGCGGCCGTCGAATCACAGGTACGTGCTAGTATAAAACAGGCTACGGGGGACGAGGGAGACTCCATTTTTTGGGGAAATCATATTCGCCTCATCCCGAAAGATCACCAAGTCGCCCTCACGCCGGGGCAAAAAGTCGAACTGTCGTTCTGGAATCTTGATAACGAAACCCTCAGTGAACCCATCCCATTTCAATTCAATGGAGAATTTCGCGAAAAAGTGTCCGAGGCCCGCTTCACCGTCACGACCCCCTACCCCAAATTTCTCGTGGCCCCCGGCAGCCGGTTTGACCAATTGCACAATCCCGACCTACGGGCCGCACGACCGGTGGTCCGGCAAGGGGTTCAGGCCTATGCCGTGACCGAACTCACCAAATACCTGGCCGGCCCCGAGTCACCGCTCGCCTCGCTGGCGATGGCCCTATCCGGCTTAGTCATGAGTCGCAAGGCCCCACGGGCAGCGGTCATTGGCCTACTCCTCTCCCCACTGGCCGTGGTCAGTTCCTGGGTGACGACTCAGTTCCAGGAAATACTCGACCTCTCAGATCAGGGCCTCGAAGGATTTGTTAAATTCACCTCGGGCTCCCTAGGCACCTATCTGGGACTCGCCATCGCCATTCGCTACCTGGCCCGCAACCATCAGCTGCGCAAAATCATTGCGGGTGATTACCAACCAGACGATTCAGACAAAAAATCCGGGCGATTAGCCAGATTTGTTGCCGCGGGATCCTCCCTCTTACTCGGAGCCCTCCATTTTTTGAGCTCTTAACCGCCAAAAATTGCCACTTGAAATGCATCGCACCCTATGTTCTGTTCCCCCCGATGCACGGCATGAAAAGAAAATTATTAATAATTTCAATGGTTTGCAATATTGGTTTTTTGGCCAGTTGCGCCAAGACCGGGTCGATCCATGCCAATCGAGCCATTATTCCGCCGCCGACTTTTATCACGGAGGGGACGGCCTCGTGGTATGGCAAGCAATTCCACGGTCGCAAAACCGCCAGTGGCGAGCGTTTTAACACTTACGCCCTGACCTGTGCACATCGGACACTGCCCTTTGGGACACGTTTGAAGGTCATTAATGTGAACAATGGCCGGGAAACCATCGTCATCGTGAATGACCGAGGCCCCTTTATTCGATCACGAGTCCTGGATGTCTCGCTAGCCGCCGCCGAAGAGTTGCAATTTATCGGGCAAGGAACCGCGTTGGTTCGTATTGAACGGATGAATGACTAGACCCTCGCACCCCATTCGCGGCTTCATCACCTCACTGATTCTTTGCACCACCCTGCTTTTTTGTAATGCCCTCCAAATTGCGAGTATATTGGTCAAACCGATCGCCCCAACCCTGTTTCGCCGCATCAACCGCGAGATCGTCAATGCCTGGTGGGGACTCTGCGTGATTTGGGCGGAACGCCTTTATGGGATGAAACTCATCATCACCGGCGACCCCATTCCGGCTCAAGAAAACGCGATCGTCATCTTGAACCACCAAGCCATGGTGGATATTCCCATCATGCTGGCCTTTGGTTTACGCAAGGGGCGACTGGGTGATTTGAAGTGGTTTGTCAAGGATGTCATCAAGTACGTCCCGGGAGTGGGCTGGGGGATGTTGTTTATCAACTGTCTCTTCATCAAGCGCGATTGGACGGCGGACCGTGACTATATCGAATCCGTTTTTGCCAAGATTGTCGACAACCGCATTCCTTCCTGGATTGTCTCGTTCGTGGAAGGCACCAGGCTCCGCCCCAAAAAACTGGCCTTGAGCCAACAGCACGCGCGAGAACGCGGACTGGTCCCCACCCATCACGTCATGATCCCGCGCACCAAGGGATTCGTCGCCACCACGCAAGCCCTGCGCAATCACGTCACGGCGGTTTACGATCTGACCATCGGTTACCTGGATGGCCCGCCCACCCTATGGCAATGGGTGCAGGGGCTCGTGCCCGAGGTCCATCTCCATACCCGCCGTTTCCCCATCGAGACACTCCCCACCGAAGAAAAAGCCCTCTCCGATTGGCTCTTGCAACTTTTTCAAGAGAAAGACCGGTTACTTGAAAATTTTTATCAGAATAAGAGATTCTCATTTCTTAAATGATGACCAAATCCCTCTCAGAACTCAACCCCACCGGCCAACTTCTCCTCTACCAAGCCGAGGATGGCCTGACCAAACTCGAAGTGAAATTGGTGGACGAAACTGTTTGGCTGACTCAGTTGACTATGGCTGAACTATTTCAGACGACTAAGCAAAACATCAGTCTGCACCTAAAAAACATACTTGAAGATGGGGAGTTAACTGAAGATCGAGTCGTCAAGGATTACTTGACAACTGCCGTTGATGGTAAAAAATATCAGACAAAATTCTATAATCTCGAGGCCATCATCGCAGTAGGTTACCGGGTGCATTCTAAAAGAGGCACGCAATTTCGTCGCTGGGCCACGGAACGCCTGAACGAATACCTCGTCAAAGGTTTCACGATGGATGATGAGCGTCTGAAGCAAGTTTCCAATATCGGATCGGATTACTTCGATGAAATGTTGGAACGGATCAAGGATATCCGTTCCAGTGAGAAGCGATTCTACCAAAAAATTTTTATCAGAATAAAGGATTTTCATTTCTTTCCCAAACCGCAAAATCATTCCCGGCGGGAAACAACTCTGACTGAGAGCTGAGCAGGATTGGGCTCACATTGTCCAACTGCAAGACCCCGGTAAAAAAAGTTTCGAGGAAGCGCGCCATCTGGTTGGAGGGTAGCGAGGGCTCCAACCAAGGCCGGACATTGGAGGGATGTTGCAGGACCAAACGACCGCCCGGGCGCAGGGCGCAAACCGACGCCGCGACTTGGCTCATATCTTCCGGATAAAACAAATAGACTCGGTCGGCGGTTTTGGCAAAGCGTTCCAAAAATGCCGCCTGCGAGAGCTTCTTGCCACGGATCGTAACCCCCTGCCGACTGATATCCAGGTGTTGAACACTCCCACGCCGCCCGGCGGCACACACCCCCGCCTTCATCAGCCGCTTATCAAAACGGGCATCTCCCACAAAAAACGTCGTGGCATCTTTTCCCCTTGGGTACACGAGGGCCTGGTGAATTCTTGTTTGATCAATCGGTTTGGCCAGACCTTCGCGGAACGTCAAGGCCGTGGGAAACGTGGCCTTGATCCAATCGATATGCCCTGCAAACATCGCCGGATCCATCGTGGCCAGATGCCGGGGGACCAACCGTACCACCATCTGGGAAAGCGTCTGCCGGCACAGGGCCTCGCTCTGACTCTGGGAATGAAACTGCAAACATTCGTTGGTCTCCGAGACAATTTTTCCCCATTCCGGTTCCGGGGGCGGCCATTGGCCCGCCGCATGTCGCAACCAACCGTTGAACGGGACTGTATACCGGCAAAGATAACTGAACGAATGCCGCGCCACGCGCTTGGCCCGGGTCTGAAACCAGCGTAAAAAAGGGGTCAGCACGCCATGTGAGGAACGTTCCAGTTGCGCGGTGGGCACCACCTCCGTCTCAAGCGCCCGTAACCAAGTGAGCGGCACAAAGCCTTGCCTCGATTCGAACTCGAGAATTTTTCTTTGCCGATCCGACACTTTTAGAAAAAGCAGGCCCGCCGTGTGAGAGACAGACCGCCGTTGAAAAATATTAATGACATTGCCGGTCAGGTTGATCAAGGCCCACGGGGTTTGGTACACAGGACGGGTGTCACGAAACTGTCGCTCGATCTTAAAATCGGCCTCATGTTCGGGAGGGTTGAGTATCTGCAGGAACTGCGGCGAGATATCACCCCGGTCTTGTGTCACGAGAATACCGCCGGGTTTCAACGTGTTAAAAACCGTGGTCGCGCTGGAAAGATCGTTGGTGTAAAAAAGGTAGATGACATCAACGGAGTTTTGGTGTTGCCGCATGAACTCTGGATCGGAATAAGAAGTCAGATGAAACGTCAATCGTCCCTGACTTACCGATCCCGCAAAATAAGCCTGCAAGGACTGCATCGCCTCGGAATCATGCTCCACCACCAAGACCCGATCGCCACGCCCCAGGGCTAGTTCAATGGTGCGATAATCGTATCCTGCCCCTAGAATCATGGTGGTCTTGCGAGAGGCGACACCCTGCAGGGATGACACCGCCCCTTCCACTTCCGATTGGCCAATACATCTCACTTGAGTCGGTATCATCGGAAACAAACGTCGCAGCGCCGTTTCATATTTTGGAAAATCCGGCTCTAAGGGCAACATCAGGGCCAAACTATCGGCAATGGCATAGGCAAAAGGGGTTAATCGATTGTGATCGATAGGGCCTCCTGATTGGAACACCTCCCATAATTCTTGTTTCAGCTCCGACCAGGGCACATCCTGCTTAAAAAGCCTCGCTTGTCCGGCTTCAGCGGTAAAGCGGCCCCACAATTTATCAAGTAAACCGAACATTTTTGGATTCCCCCACCCAATATGACAAAAAAGTAGGCTGCAAACAACGCGCCAAGTTATTTGAGAAAAATCCGTGCCTATTTTTTATTTTTGCGGGGCAAGAACGGGAAATAATGGGACAATCTTTCCCCCAACAGCAGGAAAAAATCGCCCCTTATTTATCGAGTCCGTAGATATCGTTGCGAAATTGCATGACGCCAGCCGCATCCACCCAAGCGGTCTGATAATAAAGATAAACGGGCAGGGTATTCGTTAATTTAACAAACTGTTCTGTGCCACGATTGATGGCGGCCTTGATCCTCTCCTCGGTCCAGGGATTTGGTTCTTGGCCCAAGATCGCCACCGCGAGATCCAAGGGTTTTTGTACCCGAATACACCCATGGCTCAGGGCCCGTGCGCTCCTTTGAAAGAAACTCTTCGATGGGGTGTCATGCAGGTAGACATCATATTGATTTGGAAAGAGAAATTTGACTCTGCCTAGGGCATTCCCCGCCCCTGAATCCTGATGAAAGGTATATTGCCGCCACTGGGCGGCATCTTCCCAATCGATCGTCGCCGGATCCACCTCTTGGACCTTGCCATCCTGGTTCGTCAAAACCCTCATCCCCTTTTTGGCCAGATAATTAGGATCCTTCTTAATATCGGGGATCACCTCTTTGACCGCTATCTTGGTCGGGACATGCCAGCGGGGATTAAACACAATATGGGTCATCTGGGCATGAAAGATGGGCGTCTGCCAATTCCGCATCCCCACCACCACGCGCATCGTGAGCTGCGGTTTGTCGCCCTCCATCAGGGACAGGGTATAATCCGGGATGTTCACGGCTACATAACGCCCTTCCATTAGGCCGGGTCGCTCGCCCCACCGCACCAAATTACGTTCGATTTGGTGAGTGCGCTGTTCCAAGGAAACATTCAAGGCCACCAAGGTCGATGGGCCAATCGTCCCATCCGGATCAATCCCATGACGTTCTTGAAACCGTTTCACCGCCGCGACCAATGCCTCATCATAAAGGTCGGGTTGGCGGGACTTTAATTGTTTGGCACTATCGGTAACCATCAAACGCGCCCGCAAGACAGCGACCCTGGGCCCCTGCTCTCCCGGCTCAATCTTGGGCCCGGGCGGAATCGAAGGCCAGCCCCCCTCCTGCTTCTTGGCTAATTTTTGATGGGCCTCTAAGGCACGTTGCAGTTGTTGATAGGCCGGATCTTTCGCATCAGACTCCTGCGCAAGCCCAGTCCCCGCACTGAACAGACCAACACACACCGCCATGAAAAGAGAAAGTCGTCTCACCTAGAGCTTTTTCTTGGAGAAATACCAATCCGTGACTTGAAATTCCTTCATTTGCACGCGCTCGTGGGCCGCCTGTGCCGTGGTCGGTGGCGGGACAATCACATCCTCACCCGGCCGCCAATTCGCGGGACAGGCCACCGCATGTTTATCCACCGTCTGCAAGGCATCCACTACCCGGACAATTTCGTCAAAATTTCGACCCACATTGAGGGGATAATAAATCATCGCCCGCAAGGTGCGTTTGGGATCGATAAAGAAGACACACCGCACCGTCGCCGTCGCGGCACTGGGGGTGTGAACCATGCCATAAAGACGGGACACCTTTTGATCCAAATCGGCAATGACGGGAAACTTGATCTTCACCCCAAACTTCTCTTCGATATTGCGCGTCCAGGCGATGTGGCTAAAAACACTGTCGATCGAATTCCCGAGCAAGGCCACATTCTTCTTCTCTAAATCATCGGTGCGCTTGGCGAACTCGATAAATTCGGTGGTACAAACCGGGGTAAAATCGGCCGGATGGGAAAACAAAATGACCCACTTCCCCTCCTGCCAGGTCGACAACCGCAACGGCCCATGGGTCGAGTTCGCTTCAAAATCCGGGGCCGGACCATTCAACTCCAGTCGGGGCACGGTCACTTCAACAGCACTTGGATTGGCGATAGCATTCATAAAAATCTCCTTAATTTGAAACAGCGGAATCTTCCTAACGCCATCGAAAGACGACGTCCAGGGCAAAATAAATCCTTGGATCTTATTTTGCCTTCAGTTCTCGCCTCTGTTTTAGTTGAATTTTTTTGATATTTTCTGCAACAGGAAGACTCTCAGGCATGGTCCTTACCGGTAATTCGCTCCCTCCTGATCTTTTCCTCTGTCTGTGTCGCACGAAAAAGATTAGCGGCCAGCTCCGTACTCCCCATATGATCGAGGATTTGCTCGTTTTTTTTCAACTTCTTCCGATGATGAATATCCTGGGCCGTCATACCACCGTACAACCCCATGTAACCGTGGTTCTGAAAGATGGCATAGTCGATGGAAGTAATGACACCGGCACGCTTTGCTGTCTCGGCCAGTCGTGTATTGTGAATCTTCATTTCATCCCTGAGAAGAAGTCGGCGTCCGACCTCGGTCGCCTGATCAGCAATCTCCTGTCGTCTTGTTTGAACAGCAAAATAGGTCTGGCCCAAGGCCACAATCTCTTTTGAAGGATCCGCGTTTTGAATAACAAGATAGCAACCATACCGGGAAAGGAGCGTTGTCCGAACCTCACGTTGCCCTCCCTTGCCAATTTCGATCATTTCGGTGATATCAACAAAATGATCCTCGATGCGCTGCCCACTGTTAAAACAGGCCGTTCGGGCCTTTAAGACCACCTGTTCAAAATTTCGGTAATCCGTGTAACCGAGAACCTGGGCAAAATCTCGACTTGACCAGTATTCATGACCAGCATCGTTAGTACGGCGGATACGTTCGAAGGGGGAAATATTGCCGGGGGTGGCGGGAACTTTTTCAAGATCGTTGGTCATGGAGCACTTCCTAACCGTTGCAATAAATCATTACTGGAAAATATCCAGCAGAATGTTAATAGCCTCCCCCTGTGAACCAACCCACGGCGACCAAACTATCCCAATTATTCGGCATCGACCTCCGCTCCCTCGCGCTGTTTCGGATCGGGACCGGGATACTCATCATCGCGGACCTGATTGATCGGAGCCGGGATCTTTCAGCTCATTACACCGACTTTGGGTTGCTGCCGCGTCATGCCCTGCTGGAAAAATTCGCCAATGTTTGGGACTGGTCGTTGTACAACTGGAGCGGGACCTTCCAGCTCGAGGCCTTGCTCTTTGTCGTGGCAGGGCTCTGTGCCGCCGCCTTGTTGGTGGGGTATCACACCCGGCTCGCCACTTGGGCCTCTTGGATCCTGCTGGTGTCCCTCCAGGCCCGCAACCCGATGGTGCTCCAGGCGGGCGATATTTTACTCCGACTCATGCTCTTTTGGGGACTCTTTCTGCCCCTCGGGGCGCGCTACTCCGTGGATCAATGGCGTCATCCAGACGCTGAGACGGGACCGGGTCTGGTCGTATCCGTCGCCACCATCGCCCTGTTGCTCCAAGTTTGTTTTGTCTACAGTTTCTCAGCCATTTTGAAGTGGCACCCCATCTGGATCAAAGACGGGACCGCCGTTTATTACGCCCTCAATATTGATCAAATGACCACCCCGCTCGGCAACTTTATCCGACAGTTCCCATTATTCATGAAGGGCATGACCTTTGCGACTTATGCGCTGGAGGCCTTAGGCCCCTTCTTGTTTTTCTTCCCTTGGAAAAATGGCCCGATTCGAACGCTTATGATCGTTATCTTTATTAGTCTCCATCTAGGCTTGGGCCTCTGCCTGGAACTGGGATTGTTTCATTATATCGATATGGCGAGCTTGATGGTGTTCCTCCCGGCTTGGTTTTGGGATCGTCGTCACCAAAACCGCCATCCTCCCATTCACCTCGATCTCTCCATTTGGAAAAACAGCCTGGCCCTCTGCTTCTTGATTTTTATCGTCCTGTGGAACCTGCAGACGGTCAGCGCGAAAAAATTCCCGCTTTCTCAAAAAATAGCCTGGCTGGGTCCCCTCCTGAAGATCGACCAGATGTGGGGCATGTTTGCGCCTTACCCGTTGATGGAGGATGGCTGGTACGTCATCCCGGGCAATTTACTCAATGGAAAACAAGTCGACTTGTTTCGCCAGGGACAGCCTGTCGATTGGAACAAACCCAAACTGGCCTCAACCCTGTACAAAAACCAACGCTGGCAAAAATACATGATGAACATCTGGGGCGCCAATAACTACCCCTACCGACTCTACTACGGCCAATATCTCTGCCGGGATTGGAATACCCGCCATGAAGGACAGGAACAGGTCGACAACTTTGAGATCACCTTCATGCGGGAGGACACCTTACCCAACTACCAGATAAAAGCCCCAGAGAAGGTGGTGATTTGGAAACACTATTGCTTCAAGGTTCCGGAGACCCTCCCGGTCAGGTAGGGGTTCAAAATTTTGAACCCCTACATTTTCCGGGATTGCCCATTAGACAACTGTCCCAACCGATTGGTCAGCGTCCTCTCAAGTCTCAGCGGTTCCGGGGCCGGCGCGCCGGTCACCTCCTCCCACATCCAGGCCGGTTCCATACTGAGGTAGTGGGGGAATTCGTCGCTCCATGCGCGTAAGCCATGCCAGACTTGTCGGTACATCTCAATGCGGAGCTTTTTAAAGTAGCGCATCTTGCCATCCGGTGCGGCGATGAAGTCGTCGGCAAAAATCTTGGTCTTGGGGAAACGTTGCGTGGCCACCTCCTTGAGGGCTCGATCGAACCGGAGACTTCCAATACTCACCCAGGCAATGCGACGGGGATCCAGTTTGTCGCTCAGTTGCGCCATCAGGCCTTGGTAGGCCTCCTGCCAACCGTCAAAGTGGATCATCGGATCCAAATGCAAACCGACTGGATAACCCGCCGCCTGAATCCGTGCGGCCGCGTCAATCCGCTCCGTAATGGACGCGCATTTAAGCTCCTCCCGCATCGCAATCACTTCAGGCATTAACGACCAAGAAACCACCGTATGCCCTCGGGAATCGAGTTCAAGCAGATTGCCAATGCGGTCCGATTTTGTCTTCAGCTCCAAGAAGGCATTGGGCAGCCGCGCAAAAAACGGGACCAACTCCCGGCTGAGGGAAGTAAGATCGTCCAGCGCCAGGGAATCAGACAATTCACCGGTTCCGATGCGAAAAATACGTTCCGGTTCCTCCCGCACCCGCGCTTCGATGGCCTGCAAAAAATCATCAATGTTCGCGGCGAGCGTCAGGACCGGATTATTTTTGAGATAGCTTTGCAGGATGCAATAGGTGCATTCCAGGTGGCAATTGGAGACCGGGTTAAAAACATAATCACCGCAGTTAACCGCGTGGCGAATCTTCGGGAACGGTTTTAAAAACGAGCCGCGATGCCGCACCAGGGCCAAGATCCGCTTGGCCTCCGTCATCGGGCCCGGCACCTTCCAGGCTCGAAAATCGTCAATTTCCTCCAACGGAATTTTGGGAAATTGAGTGCGGACCCTCACCGCCATCGGAGAGGTCACAACCGACCGTTCCACGATCAAACTTTCCGGAGAAAAAGGCTGGAACGAACGAGAGGCCGCATCGATCTTCTCGCCCCACATCCCCCCCTCCTGTCTCACGCAACTCATCAGGTAGTCGCGAACCTGCCGCCCCAACGCCCGCGGCCCCCGGTTTTTCGATTCAGAACAAGTAAGGGCCGCCGCCTGCAAAATCGTCCCGGCCGATTGCTCACGCAACCGTGAAACATCTTCCACGGCCTCGAGGATTTCCAAAGAGAGATTCACGCCGACGGGATGATGTTCAAACCAAGCGGCCAGTCGGCCCCGTTCCCCATCGGGGAAACGCCCCAATTTTCGGGTCATCGTCTTCATGCCTTCTGTTGATCCCCCATCTCTTTCAAATGATAATCAAAAAACAAAATCCACACGAGCAAGGCGAGTGTCAACAAGGCCCCGCCGAAAAAAGGCGTACTGGCGAGCAAGAAAGGCCAGAGATAAATAACGGGGCCACGTTGTTTGGCCATACGCACCAGATAAACACCGACATAGGCCCACATCACCACTTCCATCGTTTGAACTTCAAAAGTCGAAATAACCTGCCCCACGCGCAACGCCTGGTGCAGGACCACCGGCAACAGCCAGAATAACGACAAAAAAATCCACGCACGACCACGGATGTTTGTAGGGGCGACCCGGTGGGTCGCCCCCGTGATTTGCCAAAGATCCAACAAACTGATCATCGTGATTGGGAGGGCAAACACCTTATCGTAGGTAAGCCAGACAAAATGGGGATTCAGATAAGTCCCCAACCAAATGGCGCCCAAAAAACAAACCAACCAATAACTCCCCCGGCGCCAATCTTGGCACAGCACCCAATGGCCGCTCCCGGGCAAGAGAACCCCGACCAAGTACCCGAGGCCATATTGCAAACGCGTCATTTTTTCGCCGTGGTCATTCATCGTGTTTTATGATTCAATAGCCTTCTAATAATGGCTGCTAACATCGACAAGGAGAAAAAGCAGCTCAACTTTCATTACGCCTTCACTTTACCGCAAAACCAGGTCAAAGAATTTCAGGTAGAACTTGATCCTGACTTGAATCTCATCAAAAGCCATCACGAGAGTTATCCCGATTGGACCAAACTCACGCATCATCAATGTGACAACTGTCCGCTCAAGCCGGAAGAACACCCTTATTGTCCCGCCGCCGTCGGCCTCGTCGATGTCATCGCGGCCTTCCAGACATCTACCTCCTTTGAAGAGGTGGATGTCCAGGTCGAATCCAAGGGCCGAACCTATGTCAAACATACCTCGTTGCAAAAGGGACTCAGTTCTCTGATTGGGATCTATCTGGCGACCAGCGGGTGCCCCATCCTGGAAAAACTCAAACCGATGGTGCAGTTTCACCTTCCCTTCGCCACGCCCGATGAAACGATGTATCGCGCCATCTCCATGTACCTCGTGGCGCAATACTTTGTGCATAAACAAGGAAAGGTCCCAGACTGGGAGTTAGCGCACCTGACGGAACTTTACCAAGAAATCCACCAGGTCAACCGGGGTCTTGCCAAGCGGCTCCGCGAACTCCAACAAGGCGACGCCAATGTCAATGCCCTGGTCATTCTGGATTGCTTTGCCGAGGTCACCCAATTCTCCCTGAGCAAAAACAAGTTGGATGAGATCAAACGGATTTTTCAGGTGTATTTAGCATGCCCCGAGTGATCCTGCACCAACCGGAGATCCCGCAAAACACCGGCAACATCGGGCGGCTCTGCGTCGCCACCAACACCCCGCTCTATCTGGTGGAACCCCTGGGATTTTTTCTCGACGATGCCCAGATCCGCCGCTCCGGGCTTGACTATTGGCCCCATCTACAATTGCAGGTGGTCCCAAACTTTGCCACGATCAAACAACAATTTCCAAAAAATCGTTTTTGGTTTCTCACCACGCGCACCCGGCGCACTTACACGTCCGTCCGTTTTCAACCGGACGATTTTTTGGTGTTTGGCTCCGAGAGTCGTGGCCTCCCCGAGGCCCTGTGGCGGGATTGCCCCGATGCGGTGATCTCGGTCCCGATGCCAGGACCCGTGCGCAGCCTAAACCTGGCCACCACCGTGGGGATTGTGTTATACGAGGCATTGCGACAGCTATGAGCCTTAAAAAATCTAGATACCGACGTTCCCTGACTTCCATCGGCATGGCGTTTGGCATCGCCGGTATTTTATTAATCCTCTTCTACGCCTTTCCCTCCTCGAGCGGGGCCTGGATCCACCTGATTGAAAATAAAATCTTAGACTCGGAGTTTCGCAACATCACACGTCCCCTGCAACCCGATCCCGCCATTGCGATTGTCGTGGTCAATGATACCGCCCTCACCGAGATGGAACCTCAGTATGGCCGCTGGCCGTGGCCGCGCCGGGCCATGGGGCAAATGGTGGAATATCTCCACCATGTCGGAGCGAGGGCGATGGCGATAGACATCCTCTATCCAGAGGCCCACCACCTCGATGCTGCCGGGGATCAATTTTTTGTCGATCAAGTCAAGGCCGCCGGTAATGTCGTCCTGGCTGCCGATTTTCCTGAACGCAACCCAAGCGCCGAACCAACCTCGATAGATAGCCACGCCCTGACACGCTTTCAATTAAACAGCCTACCCAACACGCCGCTTCAGCTGCCAATCACGACAACACCTTTAATCCCGTTCCCGCAACTCTTGGCGGCCACCGCACAAATCGGTGGGATTCATTTTAATGCCGATCCTGACGGTCCTACGCGCCGTTACCGGCTGCTCTATTCTGTCAATAATGGCACGCAAGATTTATGCTTACCCAGCCTCGCTTTGGCCACCGCATTACAACTCAAAGTCCCAATCGATTGGCATCAATTGCTAGAGCCCGATGGCAGCTATTTGATGAATTGGTACGGCCCTCATGGGACCTTCCCTTATATAGAGGCCAGTCGCTTGCTCCAAGCCTACCAAGAGTGGAAGCAAGGCGCGTCCGGCTCGCTCGATCAAGAGGCTGCCGTTTTTTTTAAGGATAAGATCGTCTTGATCGGGGTGACCGCCACGGGGCTATTCGACCTACGTGCCACTCCCTTTTCGCCCATTTATCCCGGAGTCGAGATCCATGCCACGGTGTTGTCAAATCTCATGCAACATCATTTCATCCGCGTCATCCCCCCCGCTGTGGGCATCCTCTATGTCTTGGGCATCACGATCATCATGTCCTTAGTCGGCCGCTCGCTGCGCTCCCCGATTAAAGAAACACTCTTTATATTGTTCTTGGTGGGACTCATCATTACTTGTGGCCTCCTGAGTTTTGCTCACAACCTCTGGATCCCCATCGCCCTCCCCTTGTTGACATTATTTCTCATGGCCACCAGCACCATCTTCTGGAATTACTTCACCACCGGGCGTGAGAAACGATTCATCCGCGGGGCCTTTGCGCGTTATATCAATGAGGACGTCTTGGATGAGCTTTTGTCCGATCCGGAGAAGTTGGAACTGGGGGGCGAAAACGCCACCTTGACGGTACTTTTTTCCGACATTCGTGGTTTTACCTCCCTCTCCGAGAAACTCGCCCCCAATGAAGTCGTCGCCTTGCTCAATGAATACCTTACGGCCATGGTCGATATCGTCTTTGAGTATCATGGCACCCTCGACAAATTTATTGGCGACGCCGTGATGGCCTTTTGGGGCGCCCCCATTAAAACAGCAGACCACGCCGCAAGCGCCGTCCGGGCTGGACTGGCCATGCTCGCCAAGGCGCAAGAACTGCGCACCAAGTGGCTGGCGGAAGGTAAACCGGCCCTGGAAATCGGCATCGGAATCAACACCGCGGAGATCACGGTAGGGAACATCGGCTCCAGCCGATCCCAAAGCTACACCGTCATCGGCGACGGCGTTAATTTGGCCTCCCGTTTGGAATCGTTGAATAAGACCTATCACACTCATCTCATTATCAGTGAATTCACGTACGCACAGGTCAGGGATCAGGTAGAAGCGCGACTGTTGGATGATGTTCAGGTGAAAGGGAAGGAGCAAAGTGTGAAGATTTATGAGGTAACTGGGTGGAGAGGCTAACATCACCCTACCATTTTCCCCGCAAGCGGCAACGACTTAATATGCCCTTCAATAATCGCAATGACATGTTTCGATAAAGGCAGATGTTTGCGCTCGCTCCGCCAAACTTGACGAAAGCGTTGCACCGTTTCTTTGGCGGTATGGATTACCAATGGCTCCGGTAACCCGGCCTTCGCGGCCAAATAGGACAATTGTGACTGGGACAATTCCGCCATGCGCCTGGATTTGACAAGCTTGAGCGCCATTTGCTCGTCGGGGATATAGCCGATGGTGGAAACAAAATCATAGCCTGGCGCCAATTTCGCCTTTCTCCGATCAGGATAGATGAGTGACCAATTTTTAAGGTGCATATCCGCATTGCCGATGAGGGTGTTAAACACCAAACGACGGATAAATTCGACAAGGCCGTCATGACCCGTCTCCTGCCAAAGCACTTCGGCAATTTTTTTGTAACTCCCCTTGCGGTATTTGTCGTCGGGATAGACGCCAAACACCTGAGCAAAGTCTTCCATGTGTACGGGACCGCTGCCGGTGCGGTCAAAACGACGCACCGCCAAAGCTGGTCCGTGCATGTCCCCGATATTCTCTGGCAAACCGGATATTCCATCCATATCAACCAGTCGCAGCTCCGGTATGTCCATGCCCATGTGCCGTGCCAGGGTCATCATAGAATATTCGTTTTCCGGCACCCCCACGAAGCGCGCGGATGGAAACTTCACAATCCACGAACCACCCACCCCTTCGGCTGGAACCGTCAAACCCCCTTTGGCCTCCATGACAGCCGAAAATTTGAGCTGCACCCCCGCCAGCGAAAAACGCAGCACATTTTTGCGCGCGAGGGACACGCCGTCGGTCACGGCCGGGGGCCAAGTCGTGCCATCTGAAGGCTCAATCGTAACCGCCCCGGGCAAATCCCGCCCCAAGACCCACAGTAGAAAAAATTCGCGACGGACATTGACCCCAGCACGGGCCGCCAAATAATCCCGTAAGTGTCCTTCGGGCAATAAATTGGAAAAAAAGGCCGGTAGTCTCATGCGAGTCGGCTGGATGTCGGTAATCAACCCACCCAAACGATCCTGAAAAGAAAGACTCAAGACCGGCCGCCGGGGATTGTCTTGGTAAGACTGGCTAAAGCTAAAGATCGTCTGCTCCCCCGGCAGGAAGGTCAATACCCCCAGGATTTCGCCATGCAACAAAACGTTTAGCGAGTGAATATCCGGCATCCTCAGACCTCGTCCTGCGACTCGTCATCCAGGGTGTAGGCGGGGCCGACGGCATAATCACGAGTGTCTTTGGCGGTCATCAATCCCTTCACCAACGCAATGTGCTGACGAGGCACCAACAGGACCTCCAACTCCAACATTCGCGTCATTTCAACAAAACTGCCCAACGTCACATTCACACGACCCGCCTCAATCTTGGATAGATGGCTCTGAGGTATGCCGAGCTGACCTGCCAGTTCCCTTTGGGTCAACCCTTGTGCCACACGGGCTGCTTTGAGTTCTTGGATAAGTTGTTGGATGTTTAGATTCATCTACTATATGTTAAAATATATAAATACTTTATAATATATACTGAAACATATCAAGAAGAAAGAGCCATGTCAAATGACATCTCATCTCACTCCCCTGTCCGATAATGAACCTCAAATTTTTCATTGAGAATTTAACAGAACTATGATCCTCTCGCCCGCTCATGAACAAAAAGTCTATTTTTTTCCCCAAAAGTTTTTTTCTGGCGGGCCTGTTTTTGGCCCTTCCCGTGTTGCAATCTGACGCCTTCGCCACCGGGAAAAAAGGCCTCTTTAGTTCCAGTTCGCGCGACCTCTCCGGCACCGCTGGAGTTCGCGGTGGCGATGTGATGGGAGATGCCATCAAGGAGGCCGCGCCAAATCCAAACGCCGTAAGAGCCATGGAGGCGCGGCGCGTCCCGACTGCTCAGTTGGAATCCTTTCAGCGTCAGGGTAAAGTGGGACATTTTGCGCGAGGGGGTTCATGAGATTATTACACCGCAAAGTGGGCTTCGCCCTGCTGCTCGCTTCTTTGCCCTTGGCCAACGCCCATGCCTTCGGTTTTGACGTGATTGGGGCCGTTGGGACGATGGGAAAGATGGCGAAGGGGGCCACAAAGGTCGACTTGCAAGAAGAGCTCGCCATGGGACGGCAATTCTCCGGAATGATCCTCGGGGCCTTTGCCCCTAGCCACAATGCGGCCCTGAACACTTATGTCTCTCAGATAGGCCTGACCGTCGCGCAGGCGAGTGTCCGTCCCGATATGGACTACCATTTTCAAGTCATCTCAGCCCGCGACTCGTCGGGGGCCCCAATTGTCAATGCCTTCTCGACCCCAGGGGGTTTCATTTTTATCACGGAGGGTTTAATCAAGAGCCTTAACTCCGAGGCGGCGTTAGCCGGGGTATTAGCCCACGAAGTGGCTCACGTGGCGGAAAAACATGTCATCAAAGAGATTCATCGAAATAATGTTAAATCAGGCCTGCTAGAATTGGGTGGCAATGTGGCCTCCTCCGCAGGAGGCGTTGCAGGGGAGATCTCATCCGTATTGAGTTCCGCCCTGGTCAGCAACCTCTTTGAAAAGGGGCTCGACAAGGGGGATGAGTATCGTGCCGATGCAGCCGCGGTGGCATACGTCAGCAAGGCGGGCTATGACCCTCGTGGTTTGGTGATATTTCTCCAAACTATTGAAGCCAAAGAGGGTAAAAATTACAGCACCCTACTTCGTACCCACCCCAAACCTCAGGACCGTATCGCCCGAATTGAAAAATTGATTAAGGATAAAAAAATATCATCAGAAGGTAAACAAACCTTGGCGGATCGTTGGAAAAGAAGCTCGTGAAAAAATTAATTCTTTTAACCTGTCTCCTGACCCTGACGCTTCCTCACGTCTCCCTGGCAGCGGACAACCATGGCAAGGCCGAGATCGCCTTCTCAGAAGGCCTGTTGCTCCACCACAAGAAGGACTTTAAGGGGGCGGAACAACGTTTTGCCAAGGCCGTGCAACTCGATCCTCGGCACAAGAATGCCACCTACTTTTTAGGCCTGTCTCAATCAGAACAGGAAAAATATGAGGCGGCCATCAAATCCTTCACGTCGGTGATCGCTTTGCAGACAGAAGAACCGGAGCCTTATTTTTATCGGGCCCTGGCTTACTACCATTTAAAAAAATCCCCAGAGGCCCTGGCTGATTTTCAAAAGGCACAAAAGCTGGCCCCTACCGGGCAGGTGAAGGATCTGGCAACGAGTTACATCCGCAGCATGACGCAGAAAGAAACCCCTCTGATCACGAGTTCCCCGAGTCAGGGCAGTTCACATCGTTGGTTTGCCAATGGCAGTTTGACCACTCAATTCGACACCAATGTAACCCTAAATCCCGACGCCTCCTCTGCCGCAACCTTGCCGACGGATAAGAATGATTTACAATTCGCCATGCGCGGGGGTGGCGGCTATCACATTATTCGCAAGGGGCACTACCGCCTCACTACCGAAGGCTCTTACTACCAGTCCATTTACACAGACCTCGATCGCTTCAATTATGGCCTGTTGCACCTGGAGGCGAACAACCAGTTTAAGTTTGGCAATTTTTCCATCCGTACGCCCACCGGTTATGAATTTTCCCTTTTGGGTCGGGACAAGTACCTGGGCGCCTTTTTTATGAAGCCTACCTTCAGCTACTTGTTAGCCAATCGTTTACTCACGCAATTTTCGCCCCGATTGCGTTACGAGGGATTTTTCCAGACCTTAACCAACCAGGCGCAGAATCGAGACGCATGGAATATTCAATTGGAAATCGACGAGTTTTTGATGGGAGAAGATCAGAAACATTATCTCAAACTTTCCTACATCTATGAAAAGAACGCCGCCAAGGGCAACGATTGGGATTACCACGCGCACCGAATGGGGCTGGCCTTCCTGACGCCGATTCCATGGGGGATTGACTTTGACATCCATACGGAATTTACGATTGATCGTAAGTTTGCGCATGTGGATTCCATCATTGGGACGCAACGAGATGATTTTGGCCAGGCCTTTGGTTTGAGTCTATCACGTAAGCTCATGGATCATTTGTCGGTGCGAGGACATTATGACTTTTTCCGGAACACCTCAAACCAGTCGTTCTTCACCTATGGACGCCATATCGCGGGGGTTACTTTTGCGACATCTTTCTAAAAAAATCCTCAGCGCGGCTTGGTTGTTTTTAATCCCTGGGTCCGTGCAGGCGGCCGAGGTGATCGGTGAAGTGGTCTTTGTCAAGGGGGATGCCTCTGTCTTACGGTTGGACACCCCCAAGTCGAATCCGTTGGCATTTGGCGAGGCTATCTATCCAATGGATACCCTGCAAACCGGGACAGGGGAACTCAAGATCCTGTTTCACGACAAGACGATGCTCAGTTTGGGGGCGTCTTCCAAGGTGTTGCTCACGGAATATGTCTATAATCCAAAAAAGTCAGAGCGTCGTTCGATCTTGGATATCCTGAAGGGCACGGTGCGAACCATTGTGGATCAACCAACCGCCGCCCTGAAAATCAACGACGTTCGATTGCAAACACCCACAGCCGTTGCCGGCATTCGAGGCACCGATGTGGGAATTCACGTCGCCGCCAATGGCGCCAGCTCGCAGATCAGTTGTTTTTCAGGACTCATTGAAACTTACCTCAAAAGCAATCCGGAGCAGAGGCTCATGGTGCAGGCTGGTAATTCTATCGATATCCGTGGTGCCACGCTCCCACCCAGCCCAACAGCCATTCCAGAAAGTGTGACAAAACAATTTTCCAGTCAGGTGCAGGGACCGCCGCTTCGTGATGTCCTCAATCAGTCAGGGGGCGGATTCCGTGAATCGGAGAGGCAAACACCGCCACCACCCCCTCCGCCGCCGCCACCCAATCAACGATCGTCATCACAGTCCCCTCCTCCTCCACCTCAGCGACTCGAAGCTCGCGATCCAGAGCCGGATTCACCGCCACCTCCTCAAGAAGGACAAGAAGGACCGGATACATTTGATCCTCAGTCTAATCCGGAATCAGGCCCACCACCTCCACCCCCGCCACCTCCTATTGTGCCAGGTGGGGAAGATAGTACCCCAAACGAACTGGGGCCAGATTCTGGTGATACAACTTCGGATGGTGGCACCACGACAGGAGGAACAACCTCCAGCCCAATCGATGTCCCGATTAGCTTTCCCTCCCCCCCTGAAACTATCAGCGGAGGAACAACCGGTGGAGGAACATCCTCCACACCACCCGTCATCAACGTCCCTGTCAGTTTTCCTGGAGGAACCAACACATGAAGATTATGAATAAAACGATCAATCTGACTGGCCTTGCCTGTCTCATGCTTTTTTGGCTTGGATGCCAAGCTGCCGAACAAACCTCTTTGCCAAGGGAGCAAGTTATCACCCCCATTAGGATCGAGTTTGGTGCCTTAACCACCAACGTTCCAAGCAATGTGACTAAGATCAATTTAACGGTGACCGGTGGAACCGATTTTACGCCGATTTCAGACACAATCAGCATTTCTAGTTCACAGCAGGCCTCTTTCTCTAAAAGCATCCAAGTCGGCAGCCAAAGAGTCTTCACGGTGATCGCCAATGATTCAACGGACCCAAAGATTGGCTACAAGGGAGTGTCCACGTTGGACATAGACTCGTCTTCCAGCTCAGTCCCGGTGTCTCTCCAGTACGTAAATTTTGCCCACGATTCCACCGGTGATGTGGGCGGCAGCGGCTTGGATATTATTGGCGTCAGCTTGAGCACGTCTGACAATGGAACCGCCACCGTTACTTCAGATGATATCTACCTTATCGCATTAACCATGGCGCAACCCATTCAGCCGGGGAGTTTCGTCGCCTTCATTGAATTTGATACCGATGAAGACCCTGATACGGGCAGGACTCAAACCAAAATTGACGCCCTGAGCGGCAGTGTAACCACCGGATTCAATTCTGGTTCGGAGTTTTATATGGTTTTACAAGATTTTGGGTCAGTATCATCTGCTTATAGTGTCAGTCTCTTTGATAGGAACGATAACTCGGTGGACGTACCACAAACCGCCAACCTGGCTGCGGTCGCGAATGGTCCGAATATCATCCATTTGGCTATCAACTCCAGCGCCTTTGCCTCATTGATTGATGCCGACCAAGTCGGGGGGCTCAATGTGTTGGTTGGGGCGAAGAGCCCGCAGACGAGTCTGCTCCCTCCCAACTTTACCGCCTTCACGCCAAGCGATGTGATGTTGGATCTGGATACCATTAGCACAATTCATTATGATCCAAGTTTTGATACGTCCGGTCTCTAAACGTGTTATACTCTAGACCCTATGAAAATACGCTTCTGGGGGGTTCGCGGTTCTATCGCTTCGCCGGGTTCAGACACCGCCCACTTCGGTGGTAACACCTCCTGCGTTCAAGTCATTGACCAGGGAGCGATGCTGGTCCTGGATGCGGGCACTGGGGCTCGTGGTCTCGGGGATTATTTAATCACTTCCAAGGCTCATTCTCTCAAAGATGTCCATGTCCTCTTGTCTCATTTTCATACCGATCATATCTGCGGGCTGCCATTTTTTGCCCCGCTCTATCAGGCAAAGGTCAATCTTCATCTCTACGGCCCCAAAGGATTTCGACGGCAACCCAGTGCCATTTTGGCCTCATTTTTTGCCGAGGAATTTTTCCCGATCGCCGTCACAAAACTCCCGGCCCAACTGGATTTTCATCCCCTGGGAAACGAGACGTTTGAGATCAACCCGTTTCAAATCACTTCGTTTTATGTCAACCATCCCGGCAGTGCCCTAGGGTACGTCATCCAGAGCAAACAATGCCGCATCGCCTATCTCAGCGACCATGAACCGATGAAGCAATACCAACACATCAAACAATCAACTCTCTTACATTATGAAAAGCTCCTTTTGGAGCACCTGGGGGGCGTCGATCTGCTCATCCACGATGCCCATTTTACCGATGCGGAGTATCCCAACTATCGCGGTTGGGGGCACTCCCCCTGGAGCGAAGCCGTTGCCCTGGCCGTCTCCTGCCGTGTCAAACACCTCGTGCTGTTTCACCACGCCCCCACCCACAGTGATGCGATGCTCAAGAAAAACCTACGCCAACTTCAGGCCCAGTTAAAAAAGAAAAAATCCCCCCTCAAGGTCTCGCTGGCCCGTGAGGGGACAACCATCACCTTGTGAAGAAATTCCTTCTCGCATTTATTCCCGCCTTCTTCTTCTGCCTGGTTTTGTTGTTGGATCTTCCCCTCACGCGTTGGTTGGAACTGCGTTCCATTGATTGGCGCTTTGCCTGGCGCGGATCCATCCCCGCCACGGGCGAGGTGGTCATCGTCGCGATTGATGAAAAAAGTTTAAATGCGGAGGGCCGTTGGCCTTGGCCCAGGAAAAAAATTGGGGAATTGATTGACCAGATCAATAGTCACCAACCTAATCTGCTGGAAATGGACATTATCTTCGCGGAACCGGATCAGGACGATCCAAGCCTAGCCGCCGCCTTACACCGCAGTGCCAATACCATTTTGGGTTATTTCTTCTTCCAAAGTGAAAAAGAAGTATCGGACGCCGCCATCTCGCCAGAGAAGGTCGAGAGAAGTTTTCAATCCGTCCTCCCCACGGCCTTCCCAGAAATTACCGGCTTACAAGAAACCCTCCCCAATATGGGGGGATTGATTGCCAATACACCTCAGATAGCCGCCGCCACTTCGTCACAGGGTTACTTTAATGCCTTTCCAGATGCGGATGGAACCATCCGACGTTTCCCCGTGATGATCCAGTTTCGTCACAAGATCTTTCCCTCCATGGGATTAGAAACGATGGTCCATCGAGAGGGAGGATTTTCCCCCATCCCGGTCCAAGACGGCGATGGCATCCTGCAAGGCATGAGCCTGGGGAGTCGATTCATCCCTACGAGTTCACGCGGCGAGGTTTTGATCAATTACCGGGGCGGGGAAGATCGATTTAACATCTACTCGGCCACCGATATCTTGCATGGCCTGGTCCCCTCCGAAGCCCTGCGAGGCAAAACTATCCTCGTAGGGGCTACCGCCATCGGCATCTACGACCTCCGCGTCACGCCCATTTCTCCCAACCTGCCCGGGGTGTTGGCTCAAGGTAATTTGCTGGACAATCTTTATCGTGGTGATTTTTTAGTCCAGAATTTTTCCACCAAACTTATTTCGCTGGGGGCCTTGATCGTCATGTCCCTCGTCCTCTCTTGGTCACTCTACCGGCTCAGCCTCCTGCTGGGGTTACTCCTCACCGTTGTCATCATTGGGAGCTATGGCCTCATCGTGCAATGGTGCTTTCAACACGGCTGGGTATTGTTCCTAGTCACCCCGATCCTTGCCGCCGTCACGCTCTACATGATCATCACCATTTACCGGGGCCTGACCGAAGAACGACAAAAGCGCGAACTCCGCAAGGCGTTTCGTTCGTATTTGCACCCCGACATTGTGGAAGAAATTATCAAAGACCCGACGGCCTTGAAACTCGGGGGGCAGCGCGCCGAGTGCACCATCCTCTTTTCGGACGTCCGCAATTTCACCACCATCTCTGAACAGATGGCGCCGGAGACGCTCGTGCAAATGATGAATGAATATTTTGATCCCATCTCGCGGGAGATCATTGCCGCCGGGGGCTACATCGATAAATTTATCGGGGATGCCGTCATGGCCATCTTTGGCGCCCCCAAGAGCACCCCGGACCACCCCTTCCAGGCCTGCCAAGCCGCCCTCGCCATGCAGCGCAAGGTGAATGAGCTGGCCCCTCACTTTCGGGAAAAATTCGGCATCCCGGAATTCAAGATCGGCATCGGCCTCCACACCGGCCCGGTCATCATCGGCAACATGGGCACCAGCGAACGCCTCAACTACACCGTCATGGGCGACTCGGTCAACCAAGCCGCCCGCCTGGAGTCCTCCACCAAAGGGCTCGGGGTCACGATCCTCATGAGTGAACAAACCCAATCCAAACTACCCCCGGCGATAAAAAGTCGATTCATCGAAGAAATTAGCGTGAAGGGGAAGGCGGATAAGATCCGGGTCTACGAACTACTCGCCACTAATTCTCTGGATTCCTCGGAAACTTAAAGAACGGCAACCGAACATTGTTGATCAACAACTGATCCGCCCGGATCGCTTCGGGGGGTTCGTAGCCGACGAGGCCGCCGGCGGTCACGTAGTCATCCTGTTCCACACCGTCACCGGAGACGCCCAGGCCGCCGACCAAGACCATCTGGCCAGCCACGTCGGGTTTGTAGAGAGGGGAACTGCCGGGGAAGAAGACGATGCCGTTTTGGTTGGCGTTGGCCGGCTGGCGACCCTGGGTGCAGGGGTTGGCGTCGTCAAAATTAAAGATGTCGCGAAACGGGCCCGGGCTCGTGCCGTCAATCCCGGAAGGAAAAAAGGGTTGGGAACCGAACCCGATAGTGCGATTGGTGATCGCGGTTCCCAGCGGAATGCCGGGGATCTGGTCGGCGGCGGCTACCGAGGTGCCACTAAAATAGGTCACATTGCGCGCCTTGGCCACCGCCACATCGATACTGAAAACCGTGCTATCCACCATGCGGTTAAGCCCCAAGACATTCCCCGCCAAGTCCGTCACGGCGATCACCATCTTGGCGCGTTGGCTGAGCGGGAGACGAATGGCCGCTCGGGTGAGATTGGCACGGGCGATGGCCTGGTCAATGATGGTTCGCACATCGGTCGCCAATAACTTGGGGCTGTCCGCTGTCGGGCTGTCGATCGGTGTCACCAAATCCCCATCCGGGGCAATGCCACCCGCAATCGGGACGACATTATAAACGCCATTGTCACTCCCCGCATTCGAACCGTCGGGTCGTGTCATCTGCTCCACAAACGGCAGTGCCACTCCATCAATAAAAATAACCCCAGGATCTGCCGGAGTGGGTGGAAAGAGCGCAAGCCCCTGCACCGCCGCAAACTCGGCCCGATCCGTTGAGACACCGGCCACGCCTAAGCCTCCCACCAATCGCCCCCCTTGAAATAAAGGTACCCCACCCGGTGTCACGGTAATTCCATTTCCGGGCGAAACCCCATCCAAGGCCGTCGCCGGAGCGATCACCTTCCCGGCCGCAAAAACGGTATTGAACGAACAACCGCGATTGGTGTGTTCAATACCAAACAAGGCCCCGGAGGCCGTATTCATAATCCCCGGGGGGAAATGTTCGCGACTAATGGAGTTCACCGTCCGGCTGGAGAGCGGGGCCTGGTCATTGGAAAAAAAAGCCCCGGTACGTGCCAAAGAAAGGGCCACCTCTTGATCAGCGGCCACGGCCCCTGGTTTGCTATAAACCGCCAAGGGCGTCCCGGCCCGGTCCACCACCGCAATGGTCTGGGTCGCATCATCCAAGGCCAGAGCCGCGGCTTGCACCACCGACGTCACATCCACCGCCGTCAGCGGGATGGGCGGCACGGAGATGGTTAAATCAACCGGAATGGCCGCTTTTTCCTGACAGGAAATCCCCGTAAGAAAGATCGCTATTAAGGAGACTAAATGCTTTTTTTTCCTATGCATTCGTTGTATGCCCGTCATACCTAAACTCGTTTATTTTCACAATGGATAAGGAAACTTGAGGACAATTTCTTTCGTTCTGTTGATACTCCTCCTGACCTGCCAGGTCTGGCCCCACCATGCCTCGGCCCAGGTACTGCATCGCCGTCCCGTCACAAAAATGGTGAAACATCCCGAGACGCTCCCAAGTGAATCCGGTGATTTTCACCTGGGCTCAGAACCTATCCCGGACCGGTGGCAAATCAAGCCCCCACCCTATTCGGTCAATCAACCGGGTCATCTCTACGACCCTTATAATCAAAATATCCTCAAGGGCGATTACCCGATCCTGGGACAAAATACCTTCCTGATCCTGACAGGTACCAGCGAGACCGTCATCGAAGCAAAAAAACTCCCGATCCCCAGCGGGGCTAGCGCGGCGGGTGCGGGCCGATTTAATTTTTTCGGCAATGGCAACCTCCTCGAGGTCAATCAACGGTTCAAACCCACATTCCAACTCTACCACGGCAACACGGCTTTTAAGCCGCGCGATTGGGAGCTCCGCATCACCCCAGTGTTCAATCTCAACGCCTTGAACTCCCGCCAGCGCGGCGTGGTCAACGTCAATGTGCAAAATGGCACGAGTCGATTCCAATTTGATATCGCCCTACAGGAGGCCTTTGCCGAGTACCATCTCGTCAATGTCTCTCCTTACTATGATTTCATCTCGATCCGCGGGGGGATCCAACCCTTCACGAGCGATTTTCGTGGGTTCATCTTCAGTGATACCAACCTCGGCGGAAGGATCTTTGGCAATTTATCCAACAATCGCTACCAGTGGAATTTGGCCGCCTTTGACATGCTGGAAAAAAGCACCAACAGCGAACTCAACACCTTTGCCCGCCGCGACCAGGAAGTCTTGATTGCCAATCTATACGCCCAAGATTTTTTTGGGCTGCTCGGTTGGACCAATCAATTCAGCGTCCATTGGAATCATGACCAGGGCTCCACGCATTATGACATCAACGGTGTCTTGACGCGCCCCGCCCCCATTGGGGCCGCTGTCCCACACAGGATTGATGCGGTCTACTTAGGCTGGACCAGTGATGGTAAGATTGGGCGCGTCAACATCAACCACGCCCTCTATTTTGCGTTGGGGGAAGACAACTTGAATCTGATCGCCCAGCGTCGCACCAAAATCAACGGAACCATGTTTGCGCTAGAACTCTCTTATGATCGTGATTGGTATCGGCTTAAGAGCTCCTTCCTGTATGCCTCCGGCGATTCTAAACCACAAAATGGCACCGCCACTGGTTTTGATTCCATCCTCGACCTGCAAAAATTTGCCGGGTCGGAAAACAGTTTCTTCAACCACCAAGCCATTCGTTTGCTCGGGGTCAACCTGGTCCAAAAAAATAGCCTCCTCCCCAGCCTGCGCAGCAGTAAGATCGAAGGACAGTCTAATTTCGTGAACCCGGGGCTTTGGCTCTACAGCGTCGGAAGCGATCTGGAATTGCGACCGGATCTGCGGGCGTTTGTAAACGTCAACTATCTCCGGTTTGACAATACCGCCTCTCTGCAATTGCTGCTCAATCAGGGAAATATCCGAAAAGACATCGGGGTCGATTACAGCCTGGGCTTGCAATACCGTCCGTGGCTGAATAACAATGTGATCGTGAATCTCTCCCAGGCGGTGTTTCAACCACTGGGCGGGTTTCGGGATATTTTGACGTCTAATGTTTTGTATTCAACGACGATGAATGTGGTGGTGACGTTTTGATACCAATGGACAAGGACGGGCGCAATAAATTGCGCCCCTACAGGAATCCTGTGCGACAAAAATTATTGCTGATTACTTCCCTCGTCATCATTGCGGCGCCCCTGTTTTCTCTCGACCGCCGAGACGATCCCCTGCTCCGCCAAACCCCCGCGGAGGAAAAAGTTAAGAGCGCCGGTTGCCTCACCTGTCACACCGATATTGAACCCATGCACGCCTCGCCCAACGTGCGACTCGGCTGTACCGACTGCCATGGCGGCCATGAAAATATTGAGCTGCCCGCCGGGGCGCAAAAAGGCGGCCCGGAGTATGAGCGCGTCAAACAGCAGGCCCATCCTAAACCCACTTACCCAAAACGTTGGCCCAGTGCCGCCAATCCGGTACGTCCCTACAGCCTGACTTTGAAAGAAAACAAAGAATGGATTCGTTTTGTCAACCCGGGCGATTTCCGGGTCGTCGACCAAACCTGCGGCCGCTGTCATACCTCGGAGGCGTATCGATCCCCGCGCAGCGTCATGACTCATGTGGCCCCCTTCTGGGGGGCGGCCGCCTACAACAATGGGATCGTGGCCCCGAAACTGCCGTTCTTAGGAGAAAGCTATTCTCCCGAGGGCATTGCCCGCAAGCTTACGACGGTGCCGCCACCTTCTGCGGCTGAGACGAAGCGAGGGATCATTCCCGTGACGGTTCCCCTGCCCCGCTGGAATATCACCCAACCGGGGGATATTGCCATTCGCTCTTTTGAGCGGGGTGGGCGTGTCAGCCGAATTGATCCCAGTGAGATCGGCAATCCAAACCTGTCTGAATTAGACGATCCGGGGCGCCCCGATATGAAGCTCTCCGACCGAGGGCTCGGGACCCAATTGTTGATCAGTTCGCCGGTGTTGAATATTCACAAGACACGGCTCAACGACCCTCACCTGTCGCTCTTCGGCACCAATGACCATGCGGGTGATTACCGCTCGAGCGGGTGTACGGCCTGTCATGTGATTTACGGCAACGACCGCGATCCGGAACACTCCGGGCCCTACGCCAAGTATGGCCATAACGGGACAAGTTCCAGTAAGGATCCAACGATCCCCAAAAACGAATCAGGGCATCCCATCCAGCACCGTCTCACCAACGCGATCCCGACCAGTCAATGCATGGTCTGCCACATGCATCAGCCCAATGCCTTCGTGAATACCTACCTGGGCTATCAGATGTGGGATTATGAATCCGACGGGGAATTTTTCTACCCGAAAAAACAACAACAACTCACCCCAAAGGAACGGACTGAAGCCTTGGAGTCAAACCCGGAAGGGGCCGTGATTCGTGGCCTCTGGAACGATCCAAAATTTTTAAACCACGTCTCGGAACTCAATCCAAAATTAAAGACCACGCAATTTGCCGACTACCACGGCCATGGTTGGAATTTCCGCGCGGTCTTCAACAAGGATCGACGCGGTAACCTCTTGGATGCCAGCGGCCACAAGGTCTCCGACACCGATCCGGCCAAATTTAAAAAAGCGGTGCACCTCAAAGACATCCATCTCGAAAAGGGCATGCACTGCGTGGATTGCCACTTTAACCAAGACGCCCATGGGGACGGCAAGCTCTACGGGGCCTATGCCGATGCCGTGGCCATTTCCTGCGTGGATTGCCATGGCACCTTTCGGGAACGCGCCAAGATAGAGGCCACCGGCCCTGCCGGTCAGGGGTCCTTGGCCGACACCGTCACTACGTTTGGCAAGCGACGCTTTGTCTGGCGCGGCGGTGAACTCATCCAGCGTTCCTCGCTGTATGCGGACAAGGAATGGGCCGTGCCACAGGTGGTAGATTCCATCACGCCCGGTTCGACACACTTTAATCCCAAGGCGTACCGCGCCAAGACCATTGTGGCCTCAGACGGTCATCAGGTCGCACACGACTACGATAAGATGACTTGCTATACCTGCCACACCAGCTTTGTGACCAACTGCTTTGGTTGCCACCTGCCGCAAAAGGCCAACGAGAAGCGCGAGATGAAACATTTTGAAGGAGAGACCTCGCGTAACTGGACCTCCTACAACCCTCAGGTCCTCCGTGATGAAGGCTATATGCTCGGGAAATGGGGACCCAGCAAGGGTGGGAAGATAGCCCCCGTGCGTTCCTCAAGCGCGCTGCTCATCAGCTCGATGAACGCCAATCGGGAACAGATCTATTTTGAACAGGCCCCAATCTCAACGCCTGGATATTCTTCCCAGGCCTTCAATCCGCATTATCCCCATGCCGTGCGCAAGACTGAGACGAAGACGTGCACCGATTGCCACATCTCGGATAAGAATGACAACAACGCCTGGATGTCCCAACTCCTGCTATTCGGCACCAACATGGTCAATTTCATGGGACGCTACGCCTATGTTGGATTGGCGGGTGAAGGCTATGAAGCCGTCAAGGTCATCGAGACCGAGGAACCGCAGGCCGTCATCGGGAGTTATCTCCAGTCCCTGGCCTACCCGGCCGATTATCAAAAACATCTTGAGAAAAAATCCATCTTACAGACCGGTTACCATCATCACGGCGACACCATTAACTGCCTACAACTCCGCGGGGAATACCTCTATGCGGCGAATGGCCAGGATGGTTTGCGGGTTTACGATGTGGCGAATGTCGACAACAAAGGTTTTTCCGAACGTACCGTCACCTCCCCGGTTTCACCACTCGGCCAGCAAACCCATGTGGCAAGTAAAGAGGCCACCTGTGTCGCCCTGCCAACCAACATGCCGATCGATCCCACCCGCAAGGTCGCCGCGGAAAATCAGGAACAAGCCTGGCATCCCCTCTACCACTATGCCTACGTCTCCGATCGGGAAGAGGGTCTCATTGTGGTGAATGTGGATACCTTGGCCGATGGCAACCCACGAAACAATTTCCTCAAACGGGCCCTGACCTACAATCCCGATAACTTATTCCATGGGGCGCGTTATCTCACCGTCGCCGGAGATTATCTCTATCTCATCGCTGATTCCGGCTTGAGCATCCTCAGTATCGATAATCCGTTGCAACCTAAGATCATCAAGACCTTTGGGGCCCCCTTTCTCAACGATCCGCGGGTAGTGGCCATTCAGTTCCGTTATGCCTTCGTGGGAGATGCCGATGGTCTCAAGGTGATCGACATCACGATGCCGGAAAAACCCACGCCCGTCACCGGCGTGGTGGTACCGGTCAAGGATCTCCACGATCTGTACCTGGCACGCACCGACGCCTATGTGGCCGCCGGTCCGGAAGGGATCTTAATCATCGATATCACGCGACCGACCGCCCCCAAGTTGGCTCAAAAATTTTCCGCCGAAGGCCAAATCAACGATGCCCGCTCGGTCCGGGTGGCCGCGACCAACGCCAGCTTCTTTGCTTATGTGGCCGATGGAAAAAATGGTCTGCGCGTCATCCAACTCACCTCCCCCAAGACCCCCGGTTACTATGGTTTTGCGCCCATTCCACAACCCAAACTGATCGCCACCTACCCGACCAAGGGCCCGGCCATCGCCCTGTCCAAGGGGCTCGACCGTGATCGGGCGGTGGATGAGAGCGGTCACCAAGTAAGCATCTTTGGCCGCATGGGCTCTCGCCCGTTTACCTTGGAAGAGATGCGCCAACTCTTCATGAAAAATGGGCATATTTATACCGTGCATGATTGAGGAAAAAATGAGAATAAGGGCAAAGGGAGAAAAGTATGTCGGCTGATGAAAGCTTTTTAGCAGAGGTGCCGTTTTTTAAGCTCCTCGATTTGGACGAGACCAGGGCCCTGGCCGCTGTCATGCATGAGGTTCATTTCAGCCCTGAGCAGATGTTGTTTCATTTTGGGGATCGAGGGGATTGCCTTTACATTGTCAAGCGCGGCAAGGTTGAACTGTTCGTCAAGGATCATTCGGGTGAAAAGATCGTGTTACGGGTGGCCAACCCGGGGGACTTGTTTGGCGAACTCGCCATGTTGGATAACGGCCCGCGGACCGCGTCGGCCGTTGCGGTGGAAGACACCGACCTGCTTATCTTGCACCAACAAGACCTCCTAAAATTCCTCCACAAAAAACCCGATGCCGCCCTGGACCTCTTGGCGGTGTTGGGAGGCAGGCTGCGAAAAACCAACGACCTCCTCAGGGGACGCGTGACCCGGAATGCCAATGAGGAGATCAAGCAAGATTTAAGCTGGGGTCAAAGACTGGCCAACTTCATTGCCGAGTTCAGCGGCAGTATGCCTTTTCTGTTTATCAACGCCGCCATGTTTGCCGTCTGGATCTTGCTCAACGTCAACATCATCCCCGGCTTTGTCCCCTTCGACCCCTACCCCTTCGGCTTCCTGACCATGGCCGTCTCCCTGGAGGCCATCTTCCTCAGCATCTTCGTCCTGCTGGCCCAAAACCTGATCGCCGCCAAAGACCGCATCCGCGCCGACATCGAATACGAAATCAACCTCAAGGCCGAACTAGAAATCGCCTACCTCCACGAAAAATTCGATCACATGAATGCGGAGATGCTGGGGCAATTGGAGCAGATTAAGAAGTTAGTAAAAGATAAATCGTAAAGCGGCACCGCTAATCAAACTTCTCCTGATCCTCACTCTTCCCCGTCCCCTCTTTGGTGTATCCCTCAATCGTCAACCGATCCGAATAAAACCAATCATACATATCCCGCCTCAGCTTGGCCATCCAGCTCTGCCCTTGTTCCTTGCGCTTGAGGTTGTAAAAAACCACCCCCTCCGCCATGACCTTCGTATCAAGGCCCAGCTTGGAGGCCCGCTTGGTGAAGAATCGTGAGAACAGGCCGGTCTGGAACCAGCTGCTCCAATTGTCAAAGGTGCGGTCATGCTCGTGGAAGGAGCGGTATTGGAGATCTTTGATGGCTTTTTCAAAGGGATACCATTCATGAAAATCCAACTGGTAGGGATTCCCCTGGACCTTGGGCCCGATCAGCTCGCCGACCTGCTCCCCATTCTCCTTCACATAGCCCTTGTCCAACGAGCGGAAAATCCCCTCCATGATGAAGGTCTTACCGTGCATGATCTGCAACGGGTCGATGATGTTTTTCCTATTTTGCACCTCCAACAGGCGACCTTTTTCCAGCAAAATTTTGATGTTGGTCCCGTCCAATTTCTCAACCGCGATGGTCTCGGGATCCTCAAAGACCCACTCATAGCCGGGATTGACCTGGTCAATCACCAGATAGACCTCCGGCACCCGCAACTTGAGGCTGGAACCGTGCTGCTTAAACTGTTCCCGATTGACCGGGAAGGTCTGGCGCAACAGAGGACATTGGATCTTTGGAAAATCGGTCATCATAAATTAAGCCGCCTTCTTTTTGTCAATAAACGTAATTCTCAATTCGACGCCTAGGGCGTCACATGCCCTCTGGATCCACTCCATGGAGGTATTTTTTCCCGTAAACTTCTCATACACAGCCTGACGGGAAATATTCATGCGACGGGCCAGTTCATTTTTGTTAATCTTCTTTTCCGTCATAACGCGAAATAATCCACCAAGCAAGTCTTGGAATTTTAAGAAATTTCTATCTTCTGGATCATTGGGATCCAAACCCAAAAGTTCGGTAACTGTTATTTTTCTTTTCCCTTTAAAAATCTTTTCCATCGCTTCACCCCTCGATTGACCGCTTGGCTCATGCCCCCTTTACTCTTGTGAACAGCGGCCACAATGATTAAATTCGGCTCCCTCATCGCAAAAATGATTCGTTCTCCCCTTCCTTCCGCTCTAACCTCCCAGAGATTCAGTTCCAGCGCTTCCTTTTGACGCTGTAACTTCTTCAACAAGCATTGCTCGATTAACGGAGCGTAAGATCTTCCCTCTTGGAGGGCTTTTGCCAAAAACTCCAAACTCTGAAATAGAGTTTTTCTCTCCTGTTTGCCAATTTCGAATTGTTGACAATCCTTGAGTAGGACATTTTGCCCATCCTCTTCTAAAACCCAAATACCGGGCTTCACTTCTATGATATCGATCATAATTACAATGTCAAGTTATATCTTGACATATCCTATTTTCACTTTTGGATTGATCCATGACGATAGCCCTCAATAAGCAATATCGAGGCCAACTAAGACAATGAAGAAAAACGAGTACTTATTAGACTGGAAAATATGAAAACCGACCGATTTTCGGACGGTGGCGTCCGAAAATCGGACTACATTACGGTTGTGCAACCATTTTATGCAATTGCTCCATCCCCGCCGCGAAGACTTTGGGATTGTAACGCGCTGGATCTTTGACATCGAGCAGGTCGTAGAGTTTTCTGACTTGCTGGAGTACCGCCGGACGGCCCACTTTTTGGCCGGCGGCCGACAAGGTCAGGGCGTCGACGGCCATGAGCCCCTGCTCGGCAACGCGGAAGCCGCCCTTTTGATAGGCCTCCTGATCGCCGCTGATCTGCTGGACCAGGGCCTCAACCAAGGCGGGCTGAAAACCAAAAGAATCGATCTTGGCTACCAAATCCTTCATCTGGCCCGCCACCTGATTCGCCGCCTGGGTGACCCCTGGGAGATCGGGCTGATCGCTCCGAAAGGCGGCATCGATCGTCTCGATCGACCCGGCCAATTCCTTGTCTTGCTCCGGAAAGGCCTGTTGGAGGAAGTGACGGAAGATGGCGTAGTGTGAGGCATTCCAGAGCGCCTTGCCGGGGACTTGCGGGTTCAGCGGCCAATTCACATCGTAGATATTGTGATGACACGAAAAACAGTTGCGATCCGCTTCATCAAGGCGCTTGCGCTCGCCAGTTCGTTTCGCCAAAACCTCCATGGAACGTTGCAAGGCCAGCGCCTGCCCCACCGCCCAAGACTTGGCCCCGGCCCAAGGTTGTTTTTCCTTCCAGTGTTTGGGCATCACGGCGCTGAAGGTGTCCAATTCAAACACGAGATCAGGATGTCCCGCGGACAAGAGACCATGATCGATCCCCGAGTGGCAACGCAGGCAACCATCCGCACGCTTCGCCAAATCACGATTGTCATACATCCCTAGCTTCAGAGACTCGGCGTAGGTCCACCCCTTACGGGTATGGGGTTCGAGCCAGGCCCCGGCCCGACCGTGGCAGCCCTCGCAACTTACCCCATCATCGCGATCATACTTAGGCCCACGCTGCCCGGCTTCAGCGGTCACCCCATGACACGTCAAACAGGTCTCCGACTCATGGGCCGGGGTTTTTAAACCGAGCACCCGCGCCATCGTTTGAGATCGTGGATTAAACAAGACGCCATAAGCCTTGGCATGCTTGTCCTCCGTGGCCCAGGTGGTGAATTGATCCTTCCCGGTCTGTGTCCCGCCATGGCAATTACTGGAACTACAACTCGTGGCACCCATCATCAACGGAGGTTGTGAGTCACGCGCACTTGCCGTGTTGGCCAATAATAGGGTTAAACCAGATACGAAGAGAAATAGAGGTCTCATGGAGAGGGGCATCCTACAAAAAAAAACTAGAATATTAAATAGAAAATATTGAAACTCTTTGCTATTTTGCCCCCCTTGGAAGCCGTCGCCGAAAATAAGCTGGAGCAAGGCACCCCCCTCTCTTTGGAGGAATTGCTTAAAATTTCCATTTTTCAGGGGGTCCCAAAGCCGCTGCTGGAAAAAAATTTGGGGGCCGTCGTCCTGCGTCGTTTTCGCAAGGGAGAGGTCATCTGCCGGGAGGGCGAACAAGGTTCCACCGCCTTCTACATCCTGACCGGTACCGCCCAGGTCATGATCAAGACCCCCTTTGCCCATCTCAAGACCAAGTCCACGTCGCGTTGGGGCCATCTCTTCAGCAAGATGACCAGTCTGTTTGTGAATAAGCGAGACGACCCAAGGGCACAAGATACGATCGCCTACATCCCCATCGATGCCCCCGTGGACCTCTCTTATCAAGATCCCGTCGCCACCCTGAAAATCGGTGACCTGTTTGGGGAAATGACCTGCCTCAGTTTCTACCCGCGCTCCGCCACGGTCGTGGCCGGCGAGAGTTGTGAGATGCTGGAGATGTTGCAAAACGTCTTGCAAATCTGTCAGCGCAATCCGACCTTCAAAAAACAGCTGGATGACAATTATCGCGAACGGGCCCTGGTCACCCACATGAAATCGGTCCCGCTCTTCAAAACCGTCAGTGACGACTATTTAAAACAGCTCAAGGCCAAGGTCACGTTGGTCAGCTATGAACCCGGCACCGTCATTTGTTCGGAAGGAGACACCGCCGATGCCCTCTACCTGGTACGCATTGGTTTCGTCAAAGTGACCAAGGCCTTTCCCGGCGGAGAGATGGTCCTGAGTTACCTGCCTCGAGGCTCTTTTTTCGGTGAAATGGGTTTGCTCGGATACGTCCAAGACGAACGGCGCCGGAGTCTGCGCGTCCCAGTCCACATCCCGGCTAAACTAACCCTGAAGGATCAAACAGACCCCATCGATGTCACGGTTGCCGATCTCAGCAACCATGGGGCCTTATTAAAAACGGATCATCCCATTGCCACCAATCAAGGGCTATTACAGTTCACCATCTCGATCGAAGGGACCATCACGCGCGTCCAAGTGCAAATCCGCCGGACCATGGAGAGCGAGGATTCCGCCACCACCATCGGGGTGGAATTTGAAAATATGAACGAGCTGCAGGCCACGCAAATTCGCCAGATTTATCAAAAATCATCCACCACCGGTGTGAGGTCTGCTTCCTGCACGGCCCTGGATCATGTCGAATTGGTCCGGGTCGGTTTTGAAGAAATGCGCACCATGATGAAGCTTTTCCCATCGGTGCAGGAACAAATGAAAAAGGCCGCGGAAAATCGCGAATCGGCCAACCGTTATCTGATGAGCGTGCCACGTGATGTCCCCCTCGATGACTTTCTTGATCACGGACTCATTCAGGCCCAAAACCTGCTCATCCTCGATCTGTCCAAATGCACGCGTTGCGATGCCTGCACCGAGGCCTGTGCCGCCACCCATGACGGCGTCACCCGGCTGGTGCGCGAGGGACTGCGTTACGACAATTACCTGGTCGCCACCTCCTGCCGCCAATGCATGGATCCGCTCTGTATGGTGGGCTGCCCGGTGGGGTCGATCCGGCGCAAGGACAGCTTGGAGATCATCATCGAGGATTGGTGTATCGGTTGCGGACTCTGCGCCCGCAACTGTCCCTATGGCAATATCAACATGCACCCCTTCGAAGCCCTGGAGGAAGACCACAAAAACCCGGGCGTCATGAAGCCCGTCGTGAAGAAAAAAGCCACTACCTGCGATCTTTGCACCGACCTCCCGGAACCTTCGTGCGTCTACGCCTGTCCCCATGACGCCGCCCACCGGGTGGATCCCAAGAGCTTTTTTGGTTTTCAAGGATCCACCCCGGAAGGAGTCAGTGTCTCGAACCTGGAAACAACCAAATGATTATTGATCGAACCCATGCGCGTTGGTGTTATTTTGTCCTGATCTTCACCGGATTATTGGCCCTGAGTTATCTCATCTACGTTCACACCTCGATGGTCCCACCCACGGGCGGCACGATTCTAGGATTGATTTATGGAATTTTGGCATTTTTAATCATGGCCTTTGTGTCCCTGCTGGGCGCCCGGAAAAAAGTCCCGGCCTGGCGCATTGGGCGCGCCACCACTTGGCTCAAGGGCCACCTCTGGCTTTCACTCTTGCTCATCCCCCTGCTGTTGTTTCATAGCGGCTTCAAGTCTGGGGGGCCGCTCACCGTCGTTATCTGGATGATTTTTGCCATCGTCATGGCGAGCGGTTTGTTGGGAATTATTTTGCAACAAATGCTCCCCCGTTTGATGACGGAACAAGTGCGCATGGAGACCATTTACGATCAAATCGATCACGTCCTGCAACAAGTACGTTATGAAACCGACATCCAAATCACCCAACTGGTAGGCCCGCTCGGAGTTGAGCTGATTGTCCCCGAGGGCGCCACGGCCGCAAAGATCAAGGAAGGCATACCCCAGCCTGGCAGTGAACAATTGAAGAAGTTTTACCTGGACCGGGTCCGCCCCAGTCTCGATCCGGCGGTACCCGTGGATGCGACCTTCAACAGCGCCACTAAGATCAATACTTTTTTTGAAGAGGCCCGGTTGGTATTGCCTCCCAATTTTCACGCCACCCTCGATACCTTGCGCGACGTCATGGAGGAGTGTCGACAATTAGAACGTCAAAAAACCTTGCATCATTGGTTGCATGGTTGGTTGTTTTGTCACGTACCGTTGTCTGTCTTACTCATGGTGTTAACGCTCATCCATATTGTGACGGCCCTGTGGTATTAACATGACGCAAAGACGCACCACAAAATCCTTAGCCTCACGCATTCAGATCGACTATTTAACAAAGCGCCTTCCCCTGCGTTATTGGAAACGCGTTTTGATCATCACTGCCGCGGGGGTGGGAATCGTTTTTTTAGGGATCAGTTTTTTAGGAAAAAATAAGCGGGTGTACACGCCTGGTCCGATCGCCACCGGACACAAGATGTTCGCCGCAGAATGCGCCCAGTGCCATACCCAAGGCTGGCAGGCCATTCCCAATCAGGCCTGCCTCCAATGTCATACGAACTTGAAGCATAGCGAGTTCCAAGCCTTCGAACCGCGCTGTGCCGATTGTCATACGGAGCATCGGGGCGCCAACCTGGTCTTCAAGATCCAGGAGACCAGCTGCACCACGTGCCATGGCCAGTTAAAACTCAGCGATGGGACGGCCCCCAAGATTGCCAAACAAATTCGGGGTCTGGCGCAAGGGCATCCGGAATTTCGGACGCTCACCACGCCGCCCGAACCCACGGCCCTCAAACTCAATCACAAGGTGCACATGAAGCCCGATCTCACGGGCCCGAACGGCACCAAAGTCACCTTGACCTGTGACCATTGCCACGGAGTGGATCAGGAACGTGACCCGAACGGTTTTTACCGCAGCGCCGGATTTCATTACGAAAAACAATGTAAGGAGTGTCACGAGTTAGGCTTTGATCGACAATTCCCCACCGCCGTTGCGCCGCATAAAAAACCGGCCGAGATTCGCGAGTTTTTGACGCAATTTTATTCGGCGCAATCACCTACAGTGGAGGTATCCGAGCGCACCCTACCCGGCCCCTTGGGGAAGCGAGACATCGCTCCCGCAGGAGCGGCGGCGAAAATTGCCAGTGCCGAACGGCAATTGTTTGGCAAGACCTGTCTCGAGTGCCATTCTTGGAAATATCAACCTGGCTCACTCCCCGAGGTCCCCAAGGTGGTGTTTCAGGAAAAACACCTCCACAATGGATTATTTGACCATGCGGCGCATCGACCGATTGCCTGCGCCTCGTGCCATGAGCAGGCCAAGAGCAGCGAGAAAAGTGCCGATGTATTGATTCCCAGTGTTAAGACATGCGTGGAATGCCACACACAAAACGGCACGGCCAACAGCTCCTGCAACGAGTGTCACCGCTACCACGATCGTGGGCGGGAAAAGATCATGGAAGGGACTTTGCCCATCCATCGCATCCGTTAGTTGTCCCTAGTTTTCAAACTCGTTGGTTGGCTTTGGAATGACGGAATAGGGAACGCCCGCATCATCAAGCTTTTCCCGTTGTTCTTGATTGGCCGTCCCGTGGATCGGCTCTTGGGCAATCTCCCCCTGCTGCATCTGGATCGCTTGCTCCGCAAAGGCAGTCCCCACATCTTTAAAGTTAGACTGAACATACTGATTGACGGCCTTGATGAGAATAATGGGGTCAACGTTGGTCAACTGTTCTTGGGTCGGTACCGGTGCCACCGTCCTGGGGGTAGATGTGGCTAGGGAGCCTGTAACCCTAGCAATATGCCCCCCTGCCGGCAGACGCTTTACCTCAACGACACCACACTGCGAGCAATGGACCATCCCCTCCTTCTGCTGTTCTTCAAAGGAGCTGGCATTGGGAAACCACCCTTCAAACTGGTGGCCATGCGCGCACAGCAGGTCATAAATGATCATAGGGCCAATATAAGTCCTTTTGCCGGCTTGTAAAGTGGTAATGACAAGACCTATAAGGGGCTATGACGGTCCCCTGCCCTACCTGCCGGAAATCGGTGTTGTTCGATGGGAACAAATATTTTCCATTTTGTTCGGAACGTTGCAAGGTGATTGATCTTGGAAAATGGGCCCAGGGGACTTACCGCATCAAGGATGAACCTTCCTCAGAGCCCGAAGCAAGCTCAACAGCGCCATCGGACCCATCAGAAGAAGAACCAGATCCATAACCGACGAAGCGGGCTGCGGCTGTCCTACCACCAACGCACAACCTCGCTTCAAATCACCGCCACCACCACTCGCACTGCAGGCAGCATCGAAAGAGGCCGTCACCCCTTGGGTGCATGGCAACAATTTTGATGCCGATAGCAAAAGATCATCGCACTGATCGCCTGTCCCATTGTTGTTTTGATCCTGCTGACCGGGATTAAACACGGTGGGACAATTATCCACCCCGTTTAAAATTCCATCCTGGTCGTCATCGCCTAGGGCATCATTGATACTTGGGCTCAACGGAGGAGGTTCTTTGATCTTTTGCAGAATCAATTGTTCACAATCGGCGCCATAACCAATCATATCGTCACGCGGATCACAGTCATAGAAGTCGGAGATATGATCACCGTCCGTATCCCAGTTGCCCGGATCGCTCCGCCCGGGGCTAGTCGCGGTTTTACCCGCCGCCTCAAAGGCATTTGTTAAACCATCCCCGTCTCGATCAATGTCACAAACATCCCCGACATGATCCCCATCGAGATCATTTTGATCGGGATTAACCTGGTCCCAACAATTATCCAGATCATCCTTAACCGTATCTCCATCAGTATCCAGGGTGGTTTGGCCATGCCCGCTCCATGGCAACAAGAGAAGGCAAAAAATCAAAGTAAAGTGGACCTTTTTCATCATGATCATCCTCTATTGCATTATCGGCGGTTAAAAGAAAAGGTTGCCTGTTTTTTTTGGGGTGACTAATGCTCCCCCCATGAATGCCATTCCAACAGACCTGGAGGGGGAAATTGTACGCCTCAAGAAGGCACGGAATGCGGTACTCCTGGCCCACTTTTATCAAGAGTCCGAGATCCAGGATCTAGCTGATTTTGTTGAGGATAGCTTAGGTCTGGCCCGCAAGGCCCAGGCCACCCAGGCCGATGTCATCGTCTTTGCCGGGGTCCATTTCATGGCGGAGACGGCCAAGATTCTCAATCCGAGCAAAAAGGTCGTGATCCCCGACCTGGAGGCAGGCTGCTCATTAGCCGACAGCTGTCCTCCAGAGGCCTTCTCCCGATTCAAGGCCCAACATCCCGACCACCTCGTGATCTCGTACATCAATTGCACCGCGGCCATCAAGGCAATGAGCGACATCATCTGCACCTCGAGCAACGCCGAAAAAATTGTGGCCCAGCTCCCCAGGGATCAGCCCATCATCTTCGCCCCCGACAAAAACTTAGGGGCCTACTTGGTCAAAAAACTGAACCGCCCCATGCTCCTGTGGAATGGCACCTGCATTGTGCATGAAATTTTCAGTGAGAAAAAAATTGTCCAACTGAAGGTGCAACACCCCCAAGCCAAGGTGATCGCGCACCCGGAGTGCGAAGCACGGGTCCTGCAACACGCCGATTTTATCGGCTCCACCTCCAAACTGTTGCAATTTGTCCAGCAAGACCCGGCCCCGGAATTCATCGTGGTCACCGAGGCGGGCATCCTCCACCAGATGTCCAAACAATCTCCCGAAAAAAAACTCATCCCCGCCCCGCCGGATGGCAATTGCGCCTGCAACGAATGCCCGCATATGAAACGAAATACCTTGGAGAAGCTCTATCTCTGCCTGCGGGACCTGCAACCCGAAATCACGATGCCGGAAGAGCAACGCCTCGCGGCCCTCAAGCCGATGTTGAGGATGTTTGAGATGACAGACGGGAATTCTTTTTCTCCTCGGCCTTCTCCGACAACCAAACCTTGATGAGCGCCTGGTAGGCAATATCCATCTGGGCCGCAATCCTCTTAATGTTGAGCAGCAACGGCACCGGCAACCGGAGAGAAATCGATTTGACCGGGGGCTCGTAGACAAGGTCTACTTGCTTTTCGGTGGCAAGGTCCAAGGTCTCGGTGGCGTCATGATGGTCCCAAAAGGTGGCCACATCATGATCAGAGGCCAATTTTTTCCCTTTCTTTTTCATAAAACTCCCTCTCTTTCTGACTCATCGGTCGCGCGCTAATGGCTCGGACCAACTCTTTTCGTAACGTAAAGGCCACAAAGAGTTTTTGCCCGACAGCTAACTCACCAAATAACAGATAACGTTTTTCCTGCTCCGTAGAATGAAGCGAGTCAGGATAAATGAAGCAGACTCCGCGAAACACCTCCTCGATGTCTTCACAGGTGATGCCATGTTTTTTAAGATTTTTATCCACATTGCCATGGTCCCAATCAAAACCGTTATATGTTAAACATATTTTATCCATATTTATAAAATATTACAACGATATTTTTAGATTTTTTAGATTCAAAATCTCAAGATAAAATAAGCAAATAGCATGCCATGCGTTTTTATGCGGGGAACGGTACCTGCCGGGAGAAAACCGTCCGGGAATCGGACGGTATCGACCGAAAATCGAACGCTTAATCCATCAATCAGCCAACTTCAGCATCTTCTGCCATTCTGCTTCGGAAAGAACTCTCACCTTCCCGCCCTTAGACTGAAGTTTTTTCGCCTTCTCAACCTTGGAACCAGGCTCGGCCCCTGTTACGAGGTAGTCGAGATCCTTGGTCACGCCGCTGGCCATCTCACCCCCTAGGGCCTCCACCTTTTTCTCCGCCTCGCCGCGGGTCATCGTCTCGAGGCTGCCGGTGAAGAGGAATTTCCGGCCCTGTAGGGGCGCGGTCTCCGCGCCCTCCGCGCCCGGGCGGGGAGACCCCACCCCTACAACCGCCACATGTTTCAACAATCTTTCGATCAAACCCTTTTTTCTCTTCAACCCCTCCACCACCTCCTTGGCAATGACGGGTCCGATGGTGTGAATGGCCGAGAGCTCCTCCTCGGTCACGCGCAAAACCCCCTCCAAAGTCCTAAATTCCTGCGCCAAAATTTTGGAGGTATGTTTTGCCAACTCACGAATCGCCAAGGCCCGGAGGAATACGTCCAGTGGGATTTTTTTCTTCTCCGCCACATTGTGGAGCAACTTGGCGGCGAGGGTCTCCCCCATCCGATCCAATTCCAGCAGATCCCCCTGCTGCAGCGAGAAAAAATCGGCCGGGTCTTGCACCAGGCCCGCGTCGTAAAGTTGTGCAATCAGCTTGTCGCCAAAGCCATCGCACTCAATCGCCTTGATGAAGTGCTCCAACTCCGCCACCTGGGTACGCCGACATCCCTTCGTGTTGGTACAGTAGAGAAAATCTTCGCGCACCTCGGTGGGGGCCTCGCAAGAAGGGCAATGGGCGGGGACCACAATAGCGGCCCCCTCGCCCGCTCGTACCACCGACTCCAACTTTGGGATCACGCCCCCGCGACGCATCATCAAGACTTTGGACCCTCGACGCAACCCCAGTTGTTTCATGAGTCCCAAATTGTGCAGGGAAACCCGCGAGACCATCGCCCCGGATAATTCGACCGGCTCGACAATCCCAACGGGAGTGATCGTGCCCGTCCGCGAGACGCTCCATTCCACATCCTTGAGGATCGTCTCGCCGGAGTCTCCCTGAAATTTATAGGCAATGGCATAGCGGGGATGGTGGGCCGTAAAGTTTAACCGCTGTTGTTCAGACACCAGGTTGGCCTTGTAAACCACCCCGTCGGTTTCATAATCATGTTGCTCCCGTTTTTTTAAAAAATAATCATAGGCCGATTTCATGTCATCTCGGGGCACTTCGATGATTTCAACCGTGGGGATTTTCCAGGCCTTTAATTGCCGAAACTTCTCCAGCTCCGTGGCGCAAGCCACGCCCAACACGTCATACCCAAAAAACGACAGCTCGTACTCCTTGGTCTTGTTTGGATCCTTCTGCTTGATCGCGCCCGCCGCCAGATTGCGCGGATTGGAAAATCCCTCTTCCTTGCGTTTTTGAAAGACCGAGAGACTCATATAAATCTCGCCGCGAATCTCGACGGGGCCTGAAGAAATTTTTGCGGGAATACCCTCAATCATCCGCACATTCAGCGTAATATCCTCCCCCACCATCCCATCCCCACGCGTGGCCCCCAATATCAATCTGCCGGCACCGTCATAACGTAACTCCACCGCACACCCATCAATCTTGGGCGTCGCCACCAGGTCGCCCGAAAACTTCTCCGCCCAATCTTGCAGATCCTCTTCTTGGTAACATTTGTCGAGGGAAAGCATCGGCGTGACATGCCGCACCTTGATGCCGCTTTCTTTGAGTCGTGCGCCATCAGAGGGAATCTCGCGCAAGACGGGTGAATCCGGCTTGAGCGTGCGCAACCGCTCCACCAGACGATCGAATTCATAGTCGGAGATTTCTGGCTGATGTTTCTGAAAGTAGAGCTCGTTGTGCCGACGAATCTCCGTTTCCAATTGTTCGGCTGATTTTTTTTTCATCGTCGTTACGGTTTCATGGATGGCCCAAAAAGATGCGGCATCACCCCAAGATGGTTGACGGATAAGACACGACACGTTTTTTTGTGAAACCAAAGGAGTGAAACGGAGGCATTATCGATCCGAAACTTTTGCAAATGGTCCAGATTCAGTCCCAGATAGTGTACAATAATGGTCTTAATGATGTCGGCATGACTGACGACCAGGATGCGCCCATTCCGATGGCGAACTCTAAGTCTTTCCATAAAGGCCACCGTGCGCCGATGCACCGCCTTCATGCTTTCCCCACCAGGGGGGCAACTTCTCTTGGGGGTCGCATGATACAAACGGTAGGCGGGCTGGGAGGTCACCTCATCAAAATACTTGCCCACCCATGCCCCATAGTTGATTTCTAAAATCTCCGGCACCTTTGCCACAGAAAGCGATCGCCCCCGGACAATTAACTGCGCGGTTTCTAAGGCACGCATGGCGGGACTGGCATAACAAGCGTCGAGGGCCACCTCTTTTAACAAACGGGCCACCACTCGGGCCTGACGCCGCCCCGTCTGGTTGAGCGGCACCGGGAGATCGCCCATGATCCGGCGCTCCTGATTCCAATCCGTTTGTCCGTGGCGCACGAGTAAGACTTCTAGCACACCCGAAAGTTAAGCAAGATAGCGACTGATTGCCAGAAAAATATAAGTTTTTTATGCTGAGCTTCGTTGGCGGCGGTAGGGCTGCGCGGCTTGGCCGCTCTCCATGAACATATGAGGATGACGGAAAAATCGACTCCCAATCCGGTCATGGAGATCCAGGATCATTTCCGGATCATTGAGCCCCTTGTAAATGGACTCCAAATAAAATTTATATTGCACCCGCTCCGATTGATCCATATCCATCCCGCTCATGATAATATCGGTGGCCGCTAAGATTGCAGGGGACGCTGCAAAGGTAATTTCACCTCCGAGGACTTCTTCCAGGCAATCATAGACAGCCACACATTCCTGTCTCTTGTCTCGACCCATCCGACTCGCTAGCCACAGATGAAACAATTCATGCTGATAGATCCCCCAGCTCTTTAAACGATGCTCATGTAAATCTCGGGTCTCTTGTCCCTCACCTGGCCAGAGCCAGAGGGGCAAGGCATCTTGATAAGCCAGCATATCACGAACCTCACGAGGGGTACTTCGTTCAGTGGTTAGCTGCGCATGAACCGCCTCGCTGCCAAAAACACACTCCATTCCCAGCAAGAGAAACTCGGGGGAAAAATCCCAGGCCATCACTCCACCTTCAGTCTCTTGATATAACCCAGTCACATTGAGTAAACTCGAAACAACACGATTAAGATTGAAATAGACAATGCGCTCGCCCTTCAAACGATCCCCCATCGATTCTGCGTTAATCGCTGCCAGCCTCCATATGGGAGAATTTTTAAAAGTGCCGCAGTCACGCACTTGAGCCGCCAATCCTCCCAGTCCATCTTGACGTTGCTCAATCTCTCGCCATGGAATCTTATCCATAACGACCCTGCCTGTTAGCTCATCTCCAACCTGAGCAAGATGCAGCCCCCTATGCACATCCACAAGATCACGCGCTACCGCGGTGACCGCCTTGTGCCCAATCAGGGCCAAGTCAATCTCACCTATCAAGGCGTCTCCAATGGGTCCCTGCAAAGCCCCCGTCCCACCCTGGATGGCCTGCCGATGCACCTGCAAAAATGCGATGTTTGCTGGGGTCAAGCCCTCAAGACAAATTGACATAATCTACTTATCGGCAATGAATCGTAATGGTTGCTAGTGCGATTCTATAAATGTGCGTTCATTTTCTGGGGGTGAAAAATAACCGAGTAATTTCAGTAAGTTGTTGAGGGAAGAAATTCGGAAGATTTGATAAAGAAGGGGCAGGAACTCTTAAACCGGGTCTGAACCA
>JAHFST010000034.1 GCA_023265625.1 Deltaproteobacteria bacterium
CCTGAAGAAAATAACACATCTCCGATTCCGAGTTTCCTGGATCCCGATAGTAAATTTCACCTTCTTTATGGAGCAACCACCTCCGTGGGTATCGATATATTTAAGCCTACGGATATCCAGGGTGATAGTTTTAAAGCAAATACCTTACGATTCACCGCAGGTGGCCTGCTCGGTTTAAAGTACCAATTCTTTTCATTTCTACTCAATCCCAGTTATGAACGTTTTGGAGGATGGGAAAATAGCAATTCAGGAAACTCTTCTTCTGTTATTGGAAGATCGGGGTTGTTCCTACCAGCGCTCTTAATGTTTGATGTTTATAGTAACGAAATTGGCAGTACAAACATCCTGGTCGGTTATGCCTTCTCGCATGGGAATTTTGATACCAACGGCAACAATGGACTCTACCCTACAACCCAACAGAGTCTAGTCCGACTCCTCAATTATGAAGAACACGATGCCGCTATCGGGTTCGGTTGGAATTTTAAGTCAAAATATATCGACATATTAATTAGAGGGTCGATCAATCTAGGGGCAATTTTGACTCATTCCCGAGTTGAAAAGGGTCCGAATCGTGACCCAGATGAGTCCAAGTTTAACTTCATGGCCGCTATCAATGTCGATTTATTACCTCATCCCGCTCCCGCTTCAAATGAGGTAAAGCTGGAGGAGAAGCCCACACCCCGCATTGTTATTCAGGATAAACCTCCTATCGTTTGGAGGAATCCAGAATCTGAATCGCATCAAGGAACTAGGGCAATGAATCCAAGCATTGCCACCACTCTGAAGAGCGTGCCTCATAAGAAAAATCCGGTCAAGCAAGTCAAACCACCCATCAAAAAGCCCGTTCCTTTACCCCCAAAAGACACCGATGGTGACGGCATTCCGGATAATAAGGACAAATGTCCAAGGGTAAAAGGGAGTGCAAGAGGTCCTGGTGGTGAGACCAAAGGGCCAGTCGATAACGGTATCCAGACTTGGTACGGACCAGGTTGCAGAATTTTAAGCAAATAAATCGGAGAGATTATGCCTTGCGTTAATTTACCCCTCGGAACCGCTTTAAACGGTTCGTTTTCTGTCCCTGATATTTGGGAGAGCTTGAGGGCTACTGTTGCGACTCAATACAATGGATCATTTCTCAGACAACCCACCGGCATTATCCCCAATGGCGGCTATCAATTAAAAACTCTCTTGGCGGCAAAAGACTGTATTGAAAACGGTCTCTATGCTGCAGCACCTCATGCCAGAAACAGTTTTACAGAAATCTTTGCAACACTGGATGGGATCATAGAGTTGTCTGGGCGAAAGGATGTAATCACTCAGGGAAATATCGAGGTTTACCTTAATGAAAATGGCATTGATCCAAAATCAATGATCGGCAAAGCCAGGGTAAAGAGTCAGGCGCGCATGATTGGCCAAGTATTGGAAGTCTTAACCTTTCTCTCCGAGCCAGATCCAGCAAATTTTGCAGCCTTGATGCCCACGGCCGCCTTTGAGGTATTTAAGGCCAAGGCGGGAAATATCTCCGAACCAAGTGCTCGAGAACTGGCTGATCGTGCAGCAGAATCAGCCCGCCTGGAGGAACAGGCTCGGGGACAACGCGAGACCGATGAGGCTTATCGAAGAGGCCTTGCAGCCGGACAAGCAGAACCTCGGCCAACACCTCCGACAGAAGGTAGTAGTTCTAAACTAGCCTGGAAAATTACCGGAACCCTCGCCGCTGTGATGGGTGTCACCGGTTTTTTTGTCAGACGCAGGATGCGAGCCCAAGACGCTCGGCTTGCCGCTTTGAACGAGCAACTTGAGGCTACCCGCAGACCCGTTGCACAACCATCAACTCCCCCAAGTGAAACTCTAGTGGAAAGGCTCGCTTCAGTGATAACCTCAGCGGAGGTTGCAGAGCCCCCATTGTCACCTCTGGAAACTCCTATTGACCGTGCTGTTGGAGATCCAATCGATGAGGCAGTGGCAGAAGTGGTCGTATCTGCGACACCGCCAAAGGACAAGACACCGCCCAATGGAACAACTACCCCCACTCCTAAGGCTGACCCAACACCGCCCAATGGGTCCAGTACCGATCTGATGATAGGGCAGGTTTTTCATGGGTACCGGATCAAGCGCAAGATTGGGGATGGAGGAATGGCCACAGTTTACGAGGCTGAGCAAGAGTCGATCAAACGACGTGTGGCCCTCAAGATCATGAAATCCTATCTGGCCGCTGACCCTAATCAGGTGAAACGGTTCAAGAGAGAGGCTGAGATCTTAGGATTGCTCAGTCATCCGAATACGGTACGAATCTTTGATTTTCGCAGCGATCCATCGGCAGTCGATTTCATCGTTATGGAATATTTAGAAGGTATCTCGCTTGCTGATCAAGTGTTACAGGAAGGGTTTTTTTTCTACGACCGGGCCATCAAGATTGTCAGTCAGATCCTGATGGCACTCTCGGAGGCGCATGGCCGCAATATCTATCACCGGGATCTGACCACTAACAATGTCATGCTGATCGATTATTCCGGAGATCCTGAGTTTGTCAAAGTCTTCGATTTTGGGATTGCCCGGATGGAGGGCACCAGCCGCTTGACCACTGTCGGTTTCGTCATGGGCACGCCCGCTTATATGGCCCCGGAACAGGGGGGGGAAACAGCTGACCATCGCAGTGACCTCTACTCGGTCGGGGTGGTGCTCTACGAGCTCTTGTCTGGCAAAAAGCCGTTTGTTGAGGAGGATGTAAAGGATTACATCCTGGCACATGCGGGAAAACCGGTTCCACCACTGGTCGCCCCACGGCCGGAGGTTTTTATTCCACCGGAGCTTAAAGAGTTGGTCTTGAGGGCCCTGGCCAAGGACCCGAGTGACCGGGTCCAGTCGGCCGACGAGTTTCTCCAAGAGTTGGAAAGGATCGCGCTCAAGTATTACAAGGCCCCGACTCAACAATTTGCCAAGCCTACTGATGAGGCTACTGCGGGAGC
>JAHFST010000019.1 GCA_023265625.1 Deltaproteobacteria bacterium
CAGGACCATAGTGACACGTCATTGTTGAACCACATCGGCTCATTAACCACAAAAAATTAAAGAAATCTCACCTCCTAACTCATCGAAATCTCTTCGGAAAGGTCAAGTGCGGAATTTGGGGGTAATCTAAAGGGTTATCAGGTGGCCTTGGAGCGTTTGGGAGATCCGCAGGACCTATTTGTCGGGCCTCATTCCTCGGAGGAATTGACTGGTCACGGATTATTTTTGACTCCAGTTGGAATTGGTGCCTTTCAAGCATTGAATTGGCGTGATCAAGTGGAGATACAACGATTTGCTGCGTCTTCTCCTGTAGCAACTAGTTTGGACTATCGATTTGTGCGGAATGAATCATACCCCATTGGAGACTCGGGGAACGCTTTCATTGGAGAAACCTTCTTGCTCAATCCGACACGACGCTCGTTCGATCCTCAATCGCTACGTTTCAAAGTCGAAGGTGTCGAGTCCAGCGCTGCCGCTCTGCAGGCGGCCGGCTTTGGCGACCTGCGCGGTCCGGCCAAGGTGTTGCAGGGTTCGAGTCTCCTCATGGGGGCTTTTAGCGCCTATCATGACGGGCCTGATTCTGGTGAAATTGTGGTAAAAGTGAGGGAAGACGGGCATGAAGTAACTGTAAAATGTAATGCGAACCCTAGGGAAATTGCCAATCGGTTCGATTTATTTGATGACATTCTGGATAATATCATCGTGAGACTGCGACTACCCAGGGCGGGTGCTGAAATTGCCTCCTTGCGGTTTCCTACCAAAAACCAACCGGTCTTTGAAATGAGATTGCTTCGTCCGGAGCTGGACACGAGAGATTTTCCCTTCGAAAGTCGTCATTTGTCAGATCTATGGGGTTTTTTTGAGAGACACAGGCCGAGTCAGGAGGCGCTGGTACGAACGCCAGGTGCTGCTGCATTAGCAGTTCCTACAATTTCTTTAGTGGAGGGTTGCGCTCCTCTGACTCGGAAGTCAACCGTTCTGATAACCGAACCAGATCAGGCCTGGCGAGAAGAGATAGAAACTATGTTACGTGATCAAGGATTCGGTAGTTTTACCTTCGTAGAAGGTTTTGAAGAGGCGGCCGCCGCCATTTCCTCTGATATGAGAATTGGCCTGGTGGTTACAAACGTCAAACGACCAGAGGGTAAATGGGAAGGGGCCGAGTTTGCGCGCACACTCCGCGCACAACATGCAGGCGTCAAAATCATTATCTTGACTGGTTATCTTCACGGCAGGTTTGTCCACTATGAAGACAGTGATGTTTGGGTGGTGGGAAAACTCCATGCTCACGAGGATTTTCCCTCCGTGTTGGGGAGACTTTTGAACGATTGACGTTCCCCAAAAACAGATGTAGTGTGTATGCTGTATGAAACATCGCACTCAAATTCTGTTGGAAGAATGGCAGTACCAAGGCTTGCGGGAGATGGCTCGGCAGGTTGGGACCAACCTTTCGGGGCTGGTTCGTCAATGGGTCACGGAGAAGATGAAGCAACGAACTCGTGGTGGCCGTAAAGGGTTGCTTTCCTTGGCGGGCAAGGTCAAAGACAGGTCCGATGTGGCGCGCAAGCACGACCGTTATTTGGCAGGGATATAAAATCTCACCCCCATGGAATCCATCTTTATTGATACCAGTGCATGGTACGCCTTTCTCAATGCCAACGATTCCGACCATGAAAAAACTAAAAAGATTTTTGCAGAGACGGCGTTTAGCCTCGTTACTTCCAATTTTATCATTGTCGAAGTGTTAAATCTGCTCGTGGCCAGGCGGCAAAAGCGTTTTGCCTTGGAGTTTGGTAAGAAGGTCTGGCATCAATCAGATCCGTTGATCCATACGGTGAGTCCCAACGACGAAGACGAGGCTTGGAAGATGTTTCAAAAGTATCGCGATAAAGATTATAGTTTTACTGACTGCACTAGTTTTGTGGTGATGAAACGTTTGAAGATCCAAACAGCGCTCACTCTTGATAGCGATTTTGCCCAGGTAGGTTTCCTGGTTATTCCTGAATAGGGCTCATTCATTACATCCCGCTAAATTGAGGGGGGCGTTTTGCGCGAATGGCTTCGATACCCTCAATGATGTCCTTGGTGCCAAAGCACCGTGCTTGACCTTTCGACTCAAAGAGTAGGGCGGCCTTCATTTGGTGAAGGTGACGTTTGATCCCGGCCTTGGCGGTTTGGACGGCCAGGGGGGCATTGGCGACTATTTCGTGGGCGATCTTTAGGGTTTCTTCCCGAAGTTGTTCTGGGGCGAAGAGGCGATGAACAATGCCTTTTTGGTGGGCTTCATCGGCCAATAAGGTGCGACCAGTCAGTAAAAGATCCGAGGCCAATGGAATACCCAAGACTTGTGGCAACAAAAAAGTCCCGGCCATCCCGGGCGACAGGCCGATCTTGACAAAATTGACCCCCATCTTGGCGGTGGTTGAGGCGATCCTAAGATCGCAGGCCAAGGTCATGCAAAAGGCCGCCCCAATGGCCGGGCCGTTGATCATTGCGATTACCGGGACCTTGATTTCTCCGACTGAGAGAAACTGGCGGTAAAAATGGATCATCTCGCGTTGGTTGACGGCGGCTTTTTTCTTGGCCCGGGCGATGATGATGTCGAGATTGCCTCCGGCAGAAAAGGCGCGACCGGATCCAGTGACGATGACGACCCGGATTTCCGGATCCTTATTGATGAGTGGGACAAGGCGCTGGATTTCGCGGCCCATTTCATCGGTCAAGGCGTTGAGGTGATCGGGATCGTTGAAGATGATCCAGGCAATCGGGCCTTCTTTTTGGAAAAGGATGGATGTCATGGTTCACCAGATCGTCATGATCCCTTCCCATTGCTGGAGTCGCTCATCCTTGGTGATGAGGGGGATTTGTAGCGAGAGGGCGGTGGCCGCGATGATTCGGTCGGGGAGTTCCGGAACGGCCTCTCGAGGGACCTTGGCCAATAAAAAGGAGAGGTCCGCCGTCAGGTCGACCACCTGATAACTGCCGTAAGGATTGGGTCTCAGAGTCAACCGGAGTAACTCCCAAATTTGAGCGGGAATCTTTCCCTTTTCCAAGAGGTAAAGGATTTCAATGATCGAGATGGTGGCGAGATAAATGATGGCCTCGCCCGCTTCGGCCCGTAGGAAACGGCGTTGAGCTTCTTTGGAAAGACGAGTGTCTTCGGATAGGTTCCAGATGAGGGCATGTGTGTCTGCGACAAATCGTTCCGTATCGGTTAAGGTTTTCACGATGCAAAGGATTTCCAGGCCTCGTGCCGCGCCTCATTGATTTCCTCTTCCGAAAGATTAACGCCTTTCCAAAGTCCTCGGAGGCGGATCGGTCTAATCCGATTCATAGGGACAATTTTGAGCCCTTCCCCTTCGGCGACGACCTCCACTTCATCCCCCGCCTTGAGCTTCAAGCGACTCGCCTCTTGCGCGGGAAGAATGATTCCCACCGAACTGCCAATTTTGATGATCTGGCGTTTCATAATTAAGTTATATTTTAGTTTAATTGATAAAACTAGGCAAGGATTATTTTTCTACTCCGTATTGATGGATTCGTGGGCCTTCCAGCCTGCGATCCTTGCGGTAGACCTCGCCTTTAATTCTCGATCACGCGCAAAGGTCAACGCCCGTTGAATGAGTGCGGTATAAAACACGGCATCTCCGATCAACTGGATGACATTATCTTTGATTTCAATCCACCCGCGGGCCAATAGGGCATCCCACAAATTGCGATATTCCTCCAAAAGATCGATGCCGAACAACACCTCATAGGCATTGGCATCCAAGCGCATTCGCTGCAGTTGATTGAGCAAATAAGACAGGCGGACATCCACGGGTTCAAAGCGGAAGGTGGCTCGCACGGGAAGGCGACCCTTGTCCAGTTGGGCGTAGTACTCGCCCAGGTCTTCGGGGGCCAGGTAGCTGAATCCCGGCCGGTCGTATTGCCCGACCCGCCGATGGTGACCCATGTAGCCCAACGCCCACCAATCGTTTTTCAAGGGGTCGTGAGATTTGTTCTCATACTCATAATGGGATCTGTCGTCGTCGATCTCAAAATCGGACATGGTGACCTGACGATACCCTTGGCTTAAAAGAAAATCCCTGATCCCATGATACATCCGCAAACGTTCGGGAATAGCGGCACAGAGGCTGGCGTAAGGTTCCGCTGAAAAGGCCGACAAGCCCGGCACTTGATTGAGGGGATAGATGGTCAGATGGGGAATCTTCCATGCCACCAAGGTTCGGACGTCCTCGAGCGCATCGTCATAAGTTTGAGCGGGCAGGCCGTAGATGAGGTCAACGCTGTGCTCAAATCCCACATCTCTTGCGTGCTGCACGGCCAGTTCGACGCCGGCCCTTGTTTGGGTAAATCGGCCCGTATGCTGGATGACACGAGGATTGAGGGATTGTGCCCCGATGCTGACACGATTCACGCCCGCGTTTTTCAGGGCGTCAAATTTTTCTTTGTCTCGAAACAGATAAGGTATTCCCTCCCAGGTTACTTCGGCCCCGGGCGCGGGTTGAAAGGCCGCCAAGACTGTTCCGATGAAAATCGCCGACTCGGCCGGACTCAGGAGATTGGGGGTCCCACCGCCAAAAAATACGGCTCCGACCTCCATGGGCAAACCGACATGGGAGGTTTGGAATTCAATCTCCCTCTCCACCGCGGCGATATACCGATCAAACAAGGAATGTTTGGCCCCCCTGAGGGCCACGACGGGGATGCCGCAGAAGCCGCATCCATCGGCCGTGACCAGGCCGCCAGCGTTGTGTCCATCCGTAGGGATGCAATACGGGAAGCCCACAAAAAGACTGGTATCCTCCGAAGGTCTTGCGTTGTCACGATTGGCGGTATTGATTAAGTTCTCCACGATCGGGCCATCGGCAGGCGCTTTTTCATATTGATTCGAGGCGGGAAAGTTAAATTGAATTCGGTTACCCGGGTTTGTAGGTAGCGCACTGTCCAGTGCGGCATTGATGGCGACTGGAGCCCAAGTAGGATCGATCCGGACAAACATGTTACCTCCGTGAATGGCTAGACCTCGTTCGACTAGCTGGAAAGTTGTGTGGTTTGTGCGGGAAAAGATAAAGTATTGATTTTTAATACTTAAAGTATTATTTTTATGTACTATGTTGCCGCATGAAAACATTGACCTGATTGCGCAATCCCTCAAGACGACACTCCGTGAGCAGGGCGTATCCTATGCGGATTTGGGGGGAAGAATTGGCCGAAGTGAATCAAGTGTCAAACGCTTGTTCTCAAAAAAGTCATTCTCCCTGGATCTGTTGGAAAAAATCTGTGGTCACTTGGGCATCAGTCTCTTCGACTTGATGGACCGGGCGAAGGGGGCGGCGGCGGTGGAGATTTATACCCTGACAGAGAAGCAGGAGAAGATGCTTGCTGCGAATCCAAGGTTCTATTGTTTCTTTTGGTTGGTGGTGAATCGGGTGCCGCTCAAGCGAATCCTCTCGGCCTATCATATCCCCATGAAAGAAGCGGAACGTTACCTCCTGCAATTGAATCGATTCAAGTTGATCGACTTGAAACCCCACAACCGTTTCACGATCTTGGTGCCGCGCACTGTCCAGTGGAGCGCGGGAGGGCCGATTGACAAGTTTGTGGTGGCCAACACGCTTTCGCGTTTTTTGAAAGGACGCTTCGATCGCCCCGAAGACTATCACCGTTTTATCATCGCCAAATTGACTCCGGAATCGATGCTGCAATTTAAGATCCGTTTTAAGGCGCTCGCCGATGAGCTCTTTGAGCAATCCACCATGATGGAAAGTACGCTGAAGAAATCGAAGACGATGGGGCTGGTGGTCGCGCTTGGGCAGACTGACTTCTCACTGGTCCATGTCTTGGAAGCGGCCTTGAGAGGGAAACAGCAAAAGACTTGAGAAAATAGACTGGCCACTGTAGAAGACGGGGTTCTTATGGATCCAATTGAAACAACCATCGATAGCAACAGTCAGTCCTTTAAAGACAACCACGAACACTTGGCATCGCTCGTGGACAAGTTGAAAGAAGGCCTCGAAAAAGTGGCGCAGGGCGGTGGGGCCGAGGCGGTGAAGCGGCATCGGGCTCGGGGTAAGATGTTGCCGCGGGAGCGGATTGGTCAGATCTTGGATCCCGGCGCGCCCTTTTTGGAATTTTCCGCCCTGGCCGCGAACGGTTTGTATCAGGATGAGGCTCCCTCTGCGGGAATGGTGACCGGGATTGGCGCGGTGCATGGTCGCGAGGTGCTGTTTGTGGCCAATGATGCGACGGTGAAGGGTGGGACCTATTATCCGCTGACCGTCAAAAAACATCTCCGGGCGCATGAAATCGCCCTCGAGAATCATCTTCCCTGTGTCTATCTGGTCGATTCGGGTGGCGCATTTTTGCCGCTGCAGGCCGAGGTCTTTCCCGATAAGGAACATTTTGGCCGGATTTTTTTCAACCAGGCGCGCATGTCGGCGCAACGCATCCCCCAGATTGCGGTTGTCCTTGGCTCTTGCACCGCCGGCGGGGCTTATGTGCCGGCGATGAGTGATGAGACGGTGATTGTCAAAGGGAACGGGACTATTTTTTTGGGCGGCCCGCCGCTGGTCAAGGCCGCTACGGGAGAAGAGGTGAGTGCGGAAGATCTGGGGGGCGGTGAGGTTCATTGTAAAAAATCGGGAGTGACGGATCATCTCGCAGACAATGAGCCGGAGGCCCTGCGGATCACACGCAATATCTTGGAAAACCTGAACCGTCCCAAAAAAGCGGGGTTGGATGTCCTGCCTTCGGAAGAACCGCACTACGATCCTCGAGAGTTGTACGGGGTGATTTCAAAAGATCCGCGTCGGCCTTTTGATGTCCGAGAAGTGATTGCCCGGGTGGTGGATGGGAGCCGCTTTCATGAGTTTAAGGCGCTGTATGGCACGACCTTAGTCTGCGGGTTTTCCCGCATCATGGGATATCCGGTCGGGATCGTAGCGAACAATGGGATTCTCTTCGCCGAGAGCGCCCTCAAGGGGGCGCATTTTGTGGAATTGTGCAATCAGCGCGGCATCCCCTTGGTGTTTTTGCAAAATATCACCGGTTTCATGGTGGGCAAACAATATGAAAATAATGGTATTGCCAAGGACGGCGCCAAGATGGTGATGGCGGTGGCCTGTGCGCAGGTGCCGAAATTTACCGTGATTATTGGGGGCTCCTACGGGGCGGGAAACTACGCCATGTGCGGTCGCGCCTATGCCCCGCGCCAGCTCTGGATGTGGCCCAATGCGCGTATTTCGGTGATGGGCGGGGAGCAGGCAGCCACCGTGTTGGCCACGGTCAAGAAGGATCAGTTGCAGGAGAAGGGAAAGAAGATTTCTGCGGCAGAGGAAGAGGCCATTCGCAAACCCATTTTGGAAAAGTACGAGCATGAGGGGAGTTGCTACTACAGCACGGCCAGGCTTTGGGATGACGGGGTGATTGATCCGGTGCAGACGCGGATGGTGTTGGGGTTGGGGATTGCGGCGGCGTTGAATGCGCCGGTGCCGAAGACGGATTATGGGGTGTTTCGGATGTAACACCCCCCAACCCCCCTCTTATTCTAAGAGGGGGGAGAAAAACTCCGTCTTTACCCCCTCTTAAGGTAAGAGGGGGTTGGGGGAGTTATGAAAATATGACGAGCATCATCATCACATCAAATGGTCCCATTACCCACGTTCAACTCAACCGGCCTGAGGTCAAAAACGCCTTCAACGAGGAACTCATTAAAGACCTGACCGATGCCTTTGGTCAGTTGGCCCAGAATGATTCTTGCCGTGTCGTGGTCTTGTCCGGTGCCGGGGGATTTTTTTGCGCGGGGGGAGATCTCAAGTGGATGAAGTCATTTGCGCATGCCTCCGACGCGGAAAATGAGGCGGATGCGCGGCGGCTGGCTGGGATGTTGGAGGCGGTGGATCAGTTTCCAAAGCCGGTGGTGGGCCAGGTGGCGGGCGGCGCCTTTGGCGGTGGAGTGGGGTTGGTGTCGGTTTGCGATGTGGTCATGGCGGCGGAGGGGACGCTCTTTTCGCTCTCCGAGGTGAAGTTGGGGCTGATCCCGGCGGTCATCTCTCCCTACGTGATCGCCAAGACCGGGGTGGCGCCGGCCCGGCGTTATTTTCTCACCGGAGAGAGGTTTGATGCGGGGATGGCCCAGCGGATTGGCCTGGTGCATGAGGTCACCAAGCAAGAGACCTTGGAGGAGCGTACTTTGGCGATCGCGCGGGAGTTTCTTTCTTCCGGCCCGGAGGCGGTTCGGGCCTGTAAGGCGTTGATTCGAAAAGTGAGGGGAGAGATTTCACCCGCAATCCAAACGATGACCAGCAAAGAAATCGCCCGCCTGCGAGCCAGCCCCGAGGGGCAGGAGGGGATGAGGGCTTTTCTTGAGAAACGACGGCCCTTTTGGTTACCTGATGGCAAGTCATGAAGGTCCGTGATACCATCAAAATGATTGAGAAGGACGGTTGGTATCTGGTACGTGTACGAGGAAGTCACCGGCAGTACAAACATAGTAAGAAACCTGGCTTGGTCACGATCGCTGGTAAGCCAAATGAGGATTTGGCCCCTGGGACTTTAAATAGTGTGTTGAAGCAGGGAGGATTTAAATGATGAAATATTTGGTGGTGATTGAAAAGACAAAGTCAGGCTACTCCGCTTTTTCACCGGATCTCCCGGGTTGTGTGGCTACGGGTAAGACCAAGCGACAAGTAGAAAAAAGGATGCAGGCGGCAGTCTCTTTCCATCTTGAAGGGTTTCGTTTGGAACGACAACGGTTTCCAAAACCCCATAGTTACTCAACCTATTTGGCCTCGCCGGCATAGATCACGGCATGTTTCAAAAAATTCTAATTGCCAACCGAGGTGAAATCGCCGTCCGCATTATTCGGGCTTGTCGCGGGCTGGGGATTCGGACCGTGGCGGTTTATTCCGAGGTGGATCAGCCGGCCCTGTATGTGCAACAGGCCGATGAAAGTTATCCGTTGGGCGACCCTCAGCCCCAGCAGAGTTACCTCAATATTCCAAAACTGATCGAAGTGGCGCGCCAGGCTAAGGTGGATGCGATTCATCCGGGGTATGGTTTTTTGTCCGAGAACGCCCGTTTTGCGGAGGCCTGCGCCCAGGCTGGGATTGTTTTTATCGGGCCGACCCCTGCGGTGATCAAGCAGATGGGGGACAAGATTGGGGCCAGAAATATCCTTAAAAATAAAGGTTTTCCACTCGTGCCTGGCACCAATCAACCGTTGGTTGCGGTGGGGGAGGCGGTGCAATTTGCGGCGGAGGCTGGGTATCCGGTATTGTTGAAGGCGGCCGCCGGTGGCGGCGGGAAGGGGATGCGGGTGGTGCAGCGGGCCGAGGATCTTCCAGCCGCCTTGGAAGGGTGTCAGCGCGAGGCGAAGTCGGCCTTTGGTGATGATCGGGTTTTTTTGGAAAAATATTTGTTGGAACCGCGCCATGTGGAGATTCAGATCATTGCGGATCAACACGGCAACGTCCGACACCTCTTTGAGCGGGAATGTTCGATCCAACGCCGTCATCAAAAAGTCATCGAAGAAACCCCCAGCCCCGCCCTGGATGAGACCCTGCGCCAGAAGATGGGGGAGGCAGCGGTTAAAATCGCGCGGTTGATCGGTTATCAAAGCGTGGGGACGATTGAATTTATCTTGGATAAAAATCGTGATTTTTATTTTTTGGAGGTGAATACGCGTTTGCAGGTCGAGCATCCAATTACGGAGATGATTACGGGGGTTGATTTGGTGAAGGCGCAGATTCGAATCGCGGCGGGGGAAAAATTAGATGCGATTGTAGGGGCGTATTGCAATACGCCCCTACAGACCCGCGGCCATGCCATCGAATGCCGCATCTGCGCCGAAGACCCGGAAAATAATTTCCTCCCCTCCATCGGCAAGATCACCCATTTGCGGGAACCGGCCGGTGACGGGGTGCGAGTGGATTCGGGGATCTTTGCGGGGTGGGAGATTCCAGTCGAGTATGATCCGATGCTGGCCAAGCTGATCGTCCATGCCCCCACCCGTCCACTCGCGATTCGTAAGATGCTCGAGGCATTGGGGCATTATGAGATTGATGGGGTGAAGACCAATATCCCTTTTTTGCGGGACCTGTTGCGCCACCCGGAATTTTCCGCTGGGCAGACGGATACCGGGTTTATCCCGAGGAATTTTCCGGAATGGGTGCCGGGACGGTTTGATGGGGAGGATCCGTTTAATCCGTGGCAGCGGGGGGATGGGTGGCGATTGGGTGGTACTGTAGGGGCGGCCCTATGTGGCCGCCCGGTCCGAGAGGGCAACCACATAGGGTTGCCCCTACCGAAACCCGTTCGTACCCCCAAACATGCCCTCACCGCCCCCATGCCCGGCAAGGTTATCAAAATTTCCGTGGTGGTGGGAGACACCGTTAAAGAAGGCGACCTCCTGGTCGTGATGGAGGCGATGAAAATGGAACATTCCATCCAAGCCAACCGCGCCGGGATCGTGAAGCAACTTTTTTTTCAGGTGGGAGACAAGGTGGGTATGGGGGAAAAATTGGTGGAGATAGCGTAATATGACTATTTACCCTCCCAGTGTGAGGATCGTCGAGGTTGGTCCGCGCGACGGGTTGCAAAATGAAAAAATGTCTGTCCCAACGGCGGACAAAATTCGTTTTGTCAATCTCTTGAGTGAGTCTGGATTACCCGTGATAGAGGCGACCTCTTTTGTAAGCCCCAAGTCGGTGCCGCAGTTGTCCGATGGAGATCAAGTCTTACGTGGCATCAGTCGAAAAGCGGGGGTGAGTTACCCTGTTCTGGTGCCAAATCTACTTGGACTAGAACGTGCCTTGGCGGCTGGTGCAAGCGAGATTGCCATTTTTACCGCGGCTTCTGAGCTTTTCAATCAGCATAATATCAACGCGAGTATTGCTGAATCGTTGCTGCGGTTTGAGCCCGTTATGAAACGGGCGAAAGCTGAGCTGAAGCTGTGGGTACGTGGTTATGTTTCAACTTGTTTTCGTTGCCCGTATGAGTTGAAAGAGGATCCCACTAAAAAGATTGATCCTCAGAAAGTGTTCGATGTCGTCCAAAAATTAATCGATATGGGGGTGGATGAGATTTCCCTGGGAGACACCATTGGTGCGGCGGAACCGGATGATGTGGCGCGACTCTTGGACATTTTATTGAAAAGATTTTCGGTAGATCAATTGGCCGTTCATTTTCATGATACCTATCACTTTCATGAGCGTACTTTGAAAAACGTTAGAAAGGCCCTTGAGATGGGGATCTGGATTGTGGATTCTTCGGCAGGGGGGTTGGGTGGCTGTCCTTACGCCCCTGGGGCCTCTGGGAATCTAGCCACAGAGGATTTGATTCACATGCTTCACGGTATGAAGATTGACACCGGTGTTGATTTGGCCAAGGTGACAGATGCCAGTCGTTTTATCAGTTCGGTGCTGAGGCGCCCGCTGACATCGAGATATTTGCAAAGCGGTGCATAGTTTCTTGCTTACGCGTCGTATAAAGCCACAACCCCCAGAACCACCAAAGATTCATCGGCACCAAGACAATCCAAAAGGTGATTAGCATCGCGGCCGGGTAGAGCGGTGTCAGCAACGCGAAAAAGATCATGATGGCATGATGGGTCCCTTCACCGGTCCAGGAGAGGAGACGCATCGGTAGGTACAGACGTTTTCTCAGGGTTTCTCTTTGTTGTGGGGAAAAGGGGGGCAATGCCCCCTGTTGTTTGTGACTCCCGAAGAGAAACATGTGGGCTGTCACCAAGGCGTAAATGGCGACGAAGTGGATTCGTTTGGCATGCCAATGTTTTTTTAGCAGGGCGATCGCCTCGGAACGGTTGAGTTCCTTCTCGCCATACTCCGGAAAGGCTAGTTGCAGATACCGGGTCTTGACCGTGACATGGATCCCGCAGTGCAGGATGATGCTTATTCCCGCGAGGGCCTCGAGCCAGACCATGGCGGTAAAGCTGATGGGGCCAATCGGTTGGTAGAGTTGTCCGGAAAAGGCGATATAAGTCCAGATAAAGGCCACCCAGATGTGATCGAAGATACCATCAATTAAACGACCCTCCTCGCTGGTCTGCCCCGTAAGACGGGCCAATTGTCCGTCGCAGCAATCGATCACGACGGTGAGCCAGAGGAGCAGGCCTCCGGTGAAAAAACAGCGGTGGGCGAAACACCAGGCGGCGGCGAGGCCGGTCAAGAGTCCCAGGAAGCTGACCTGATTGGGTGTGAGCCGCAAACGAGCCAGGGTTGGGACCAACCAGGCCGCCATCCGGCGGAAGATGTAGTAATCGACCAGCTCCTCGATCTCGCGGGGTTTGAACACCAAACTATTCAACGCAGGGCGTCAACGAAAGTCCACAACTTTTTTGTTTTTCGGTCGAAGACGGAGTACATCGAACTTATGACGATTCCTCCTTCAAGAGCATGTCTGCTGGCATCAACAGGTCCTATCTCTGCTGGGATAGCCGGGGGTGGTGGTATCGGTAAGACGAGTGTTGCTGCACCGGTATTAGTTTCAGTAAGTGACGAGCCAAAATCAGACATGCCCCATGTGCTAGCTTCGGGCAACGCGGGTCCTACCTCTCCCGTGGGTATGGATGTGACTCATTGGACAGAGGGTATGCCGAGTGTCCTCTCATTTCGGAATAGACTTTTGAGGATTATCACCGTCCTGCCGGCTTTAAAAACCATTATTGAGCGTGATTTTCCCTTTGGAGTTAGCTTGGAATCGTTGAATGACGCTGAGCTGTTGACCTCCATGGAAAATGCTCTCAGGAAGGAACTGGCTTGGCCACTCCATAACGTATCAGAGGAGCGCATGAGCCTTTATCAGCAGTTCTTAACAGAGATTGCCGATGATGAGGATCGCAAATTGTTGGGTGAGTTGATTGGAGGAGATGCTCATCGGGAACGTGGCTTAGGCGGGCTTGTGTTGGCTCAGTGGAGTCTCGGTGAAGAAGCGGGGCAGGCTTCTTTGCATTCATGGATCCCTTTGCTTTTTCCCGAAACATCTGAGGAGGTGAAGTCGGAGGTGTCAGCGTGTTTGGGTCGCTTATCCAAAAATCTTCTCCCGTTTCAAGCGTTGTCATCTAGTTTGTCACGTGACCGGGCTGAAGTCCTGGCAGATGAGGCCGAGTCTGATTTGATCCGAAACTATCAGGATGTGGATATCCGGTTGGATGCTGCGGTCGATGAATTGCGCACAGGTGTTATTCCCCGTGATCATATTTTGGCTCGATTGGTGAGTTTTGTGACCATCTTGGAGGCTGAAGGCGAAATCCATCGCGCGGAATTGGCAAAGCTCCTGACAAATTATCCGGATATTTACGAAGAAATTAGCGCGGAGCGCCACAATTTGGGAGCGATGTTGAGGATGGTTAAGTATCTCGTGTTTTCCTCAACCTCGAATGAGTCTCTGGCACGTTTTGAACGAACTAAAAATGGTTCCCTGGATCAGGCTTGGCAGCGTCCCCTCCAGTGGTTGGCTGTCCTTGATGTGAAATACACCAGGGATGGAGAAGGTCGGTATCTCTATCAGGGGCGTGTTCCCACCCACATTATTCAAGGTTACAAATTGTGCCCAGTCCCGGATCACAAATCCATTAGTGTCCGTGTTGAGGTAGACTCTCAAGCTCATGAATTGCATCCACAAGATCAGTACCAAGGTATTGTGCCTTTTTTGGAGCTCCGCAAACTTTTTGTGACGGTTCTGAGCAACGCGGTAAAATATTGCAATCTTCAGGAAGAAGAAATGGGGATCATCATCAAGATTCGTTCAATGGTCCCTGACCAAGTAGCTATTTTTATCGAGGACAATGGTTTGGGATACGAGGATGTTGATGCCGCACTATCGGGAAAACGTCTCCTCACACGAGAGGCCTCGGGTGGGGGCGAAGGCCTTCCTTGGGGGAAGAGGATGGTGGAATCCGTTGGGGGGCAGTTTGTCATCGAAAGCCATCAGCCTCATTTTGTGAGCAAAACAGGCGGTCGGAGCCGTCATGCGGTTGTGTTGCCTAAGGGGATGTTTCGTTGATGCATCGCATCTATCTCGATTACAACGCCACCACACCCATTGACCCTCTGGTACTGGAGCTCATGACAAAGCTCATGCAAGACACATTTGGCAATCCCTCCAGTCTCCATCGAGAGGGTGCCCAGGCGAGTCTTAGGCTTAACGAGGCCCGGGAGTCGATGGCGCGTTGTTTGGGGTGTGATCCTCGTGAACTGGTCTTCACCAGCGGTGGCACCGAGGCGATCAATCTTGCCCTGAAGGGGGTGTTGAAGACTACTCCCGGACATTTGATCACGACCGCGGTGGAACATCAGGCCGTGCTGCAATCCGCAAAATGGTTGGAAACTCGAGGCGTGGCCGTGACCCACTTAGGGGTCAGTGCCTTGGGAGAGCTGGACTTGGGTGCCTTAGAACAGGCCTTCCGGCCCGAGACCCGTCTGATCTCCGTGATGATGGCCAACAACGAGATTGGCAATCTTTATCCGATTGAGGCGATTGGTAAGATCGCGCGAGCGCATGGCGTCTTGTTCCATGTGGATGGTGTCCAGGCCCTGGGAAAAATTCCAATCTGCCTGAAAGATCTCCCGGTGGACTTGATGTCATTCTCCGGTCACAAGATTTATGGACCGAAGGGGATTGGACTGCTCTACGTGCGGCGCGGGGTGAAGCTGGAGCGTTTGGTGGATGGCGGATCGCAGGAGATGGAGCAACGTGGAGGCACGGAGAACCTGGCGGGGATTGCGGGGATGGCCAAGGCCCTGGAGTTGTGCATGGCCCACCTTCCGGAAGAAATAGCCCGTTTGACCCAACTGCGCGACACCCTAGAGCAAGGGCTGCGCGCGATCCCAGAGACCTACGTCCACGGCCTGCCCCAGCAGAGGATTGCGAATACCCTCAATGTTTCTTTTACCGGTATCACCAAAGAGACCATCCTGCTAGCCCTGGACCGCGAAGGGATTGCGGTCTCATCGGGTTCGGCCTGCGCCTCCGGGGCGATTGAGCCTTCCCATGTGTTGCTGGCCATGGGGCTTCCCCGGGGCGAGGCGATGGGGGCGGTGCGGTTTTCGTTGGGACGATGGACGACGGGGGAGGAGATTGGGGTGGCGATTGAACGGGTGACTAAGGTGGTGAATCAGTTGCGTATGTAGGGGCAACCCTATGTGGTTGCCCTCTCGGGTCGGGCGGCCACATAGGGCCGCCCCTACAAACCCAATTTCCGACTCAACAAAAAAATCTGATCCTGATGGTGTTGCAGTAGACGATTTTTTAAAAAATCCAGGTAATGGATCTCCCAACCTGGTTGGGTCTTGGAGCCGCGTGGGAAGATTTCGAATCGATTCATCAACGGGATGCCTGAGGCGATGATCAGGTGTAAATCCTTGATGACTTTTTCTAAAAACTGGCAGGCGGCCACCTTGGTATTGAGTAGCAATTTTTCCCACTGAAATTCTTCCGTCCAGTTGTGATAGCTGTCTAGGTAGGTGCTCTCTAAGACGAGGTCGAAGGCGATGGAGACGAGGTCGCGATAGTCGCCTTCTTCGTTGAAGGTGGTGATGAGGATGGTGCGCGTAAAGGTCTCGGCAGAGGCGGTGAGGCGTTCCTGGCTGGAAACCTCTTCGGCCAGGTTCTTTTTGAAGACAATAGTGGAGGCGGGGGGATGGGATTTGAGGCCGCGGCTGCCGGCGACGAAGTCTAAGTAGGTGGTCCCATCGTCGCGAATGATCGAACCTAGGAGCTGGACCAGGTTGTCCAAATATTTTAGATCGTAGGCGGGGATTTCCAAATCATCTTGATAGAGATCGGCAATCTTGACATCGGTGATCGGTCGTTTGTTGGCATGGGAGGTGCGGTTGACCAGGGCCTGTAATTCCTGAAACGGGATAATATGCCAGAGGCCCGCCAGATTCAGCAATTTGCGGCGTAACATAATCCGTTGCTCGGGGAGGGTGTCCCACTGGCAGTAGCTCATCAACCAGGTTTCCAATTGGGTGAGGAATTTATCTTTGAGGGCTTCGTAAGTGGGGCCGTTGGTTTCCTTGGCCAGACACAGTTGCATGAGGAGTTCGCGTTCTGGGGCGTCTAGGTGGGGGAATTGTTCGTTGAAGCGATTGTCTACGGGCACGGGACTGGCTTAGCAAAAAAAAAGATGTTTGACTATCGGGAATCCTTAAAAATCAGAGGCATCCAGCCAGGTATCAATCAAGGCAGGCGTGAGCGCATCCCAGCCATCCTTGGAACTGCCATCGACAAAATAATCGGCGGCGGTGCCTCCCACGGGGGAGGTGTCGTTGTAACGTTGCGGCAGGTCCGTGGTGCGGTAGGCATGGGTGCCCCAATGCGGGGTGTCCAGGGAACAGGTGCCGGTGGTCACGCCGCTGTCGGTGGGTTGCGTGGGCCCGGTGAATTTTTGCGTGGCGCCGACAATCGCGCTGTTGTTTTCGTAGGTGAGGTTGGCCACACAGACCTCTTGATTATCCTCATTCCAAGAGAAGCGGATCAAATCGCTGGCAAGGGTGCGGGTGGGTTCCGCGGTTTGGATGTTGAGGTATTCCCCCAAACACTTGGTCGTGACGGTGTTGCACTGGTAGTGAATGTGGTAGGCGAAGTTGCGTTGGAGGGTGCTGTTGTATTGATAGACCCGCATGGTGATCAGGTTTTGCGTGGGATCGGAGAAGTCAAAGGCGAGCGCGACCAGACGTGTGCCGGGCCCGTCCGTACTCACGAGCAGGTTGGGATTCACATAGGCAAAGAGCCCTTGTATCGGGTTGCCGTTGGTATCCGAGATGACTAGATAAGTTCCCTGAATTTTACCGGTCGTGCTATTTTTAAAATACATCCGGATAAAATCGGTGTCATGGGTGTCTTGCAACAATTCTACTTCCCAAGGGGCGGTGGTGTTGATGAGATTGATGGAGCTGAGATTGACGGTTTGTGCGGTGCTGGTGATGGTGGTGATGCTGGCGGCCGTCAGTGCCGCCGTGAGCAGGGCCCCGTAGCTCTCTAGACTGGTGCGTTGGAGCCGGGCCTCGTTGATGGCCCCTTGGAGGAAGTCAGTGGTCCATTGCGTGGCGGGGCCGGTCAGGGCGGCCGTTTGGCCACTTCCTAAGGTGGTTTCCGGGATGAAGTTCACAAAATCGGGGACAACATTGCCGGTGGGTACCGAGGGGGTGGCGACACTGGAGGTAATGGTGTTGCAGGAAGTCGCGGTGAGGAGTAGGAGAATTAAATAAAAATGACGATGCAACGGTTGGCGCATGATGTGATGTTGGATAGCATATGTTAGCATTAATTAAAAACTCTTTGGAGAGAGGTGATTGGCGGGAGGCGGATCGGCTGTGTCATGAGTCAGCGGGGCGTTTTGACCACGAGGCCTTGTTTCATCTCTATCGAGGGGCCATCCTGGCCCAACAGCAAGATTTAGATGCGGCGGAACAGGCCTTTCAAAGGGCCATCCAGCTTGACCAAACCCTGGTGGCACCCCACAAGAATCTGGCGCAGATCTACAAGGCAAAATCGGACCCGCGGGTTGTGGAGAGCTTGGTGATGGCGACTTGGTTAGATCCGCAAGACCCAGGACCCTTTCAGGATCTCCATCGCCTGGCCCCGGAATTATTCCAATTCCCCCGGGCGGACATCGTTTTTTACACGGGGACTCCGTGGCTCCAGATGAAGTTTTCTCCGGACTCGCTTGAGACGGGGGCGTTGGGGGGGAGTGAGACGGCCTTTGTGATGATGGCTTGCGAGTTGTCGCGGTTGGGGAAGAAGGTGGTTTGTTTTTGTAATACGAATGCCCGGAAAAACTATGATGGTGTTGACTATATCCCCGTCGCCCAGTTTTTTCTCTATGTGCAGGCGAATCCCATCCCCATTTTGATTGCGTCACGTTTTCTTCATCCCATGGAACAAGGGGTGAGGGCTGGCCGTCGCCTCCTTTGGTTGCATGATACGCTTGGTTGTGCCAGTGGTGAGGCCATTGGGCCTCATCGGGATCGGATAGATTTTCTGTTGGGGTTGAGTGATTATCATATCCAGCAGGTTTGCCAGCGGCACCATCTCCCTGAAACAAAGTTTCTCAAGACCAGAAATGGTTTTATCGCAGATCATTTCTTAATGGTGCCCAAAAAGATTCCCCACAGTCTTATTTATCTCAGTCGTCCCGGTCGTGGCTTGGCAGAGGCTTTGGAGATTCATAAGCGCCTAAAGAAAATCCTGCCGCAGGTGTCGCTGCATGTCTGCGGTTATTCGCAATGGAATCAAGTGGCACAGGACCAGGAGCTTTCCGGCTTGTTGCCACGTCTCCAGGAAGCGGGTGTGCATTACCATGGCGGACTTGGCAAAAGGGCGTTGGCCCATTTGCTGTGCCAGATGGAAGTGATGTTGTATCCCAATGTGAGCGCCGAAGAGACTTGTTGCATCGCGGCGATTGAGGCCATGGCGGCGGGGGTGCCGGTGGTGACTTCGGGTCGAGGGGCCTTGCCGGAGACGGTGGTCGATGGTGTGGGAGGATGCGTTGTTCCCTTTGCCGGTGGAGGAGAGGTCTTGATGCAGTCCCTAGAAAAAACCACTTTGGAGTTGCTGACCCACAAGGAACGCTTGCAAGCCTTATCCAAGAGCGCTTATGATCACGCTTGGAAAAAATATCGCTGGGATCAGATTGCGCGGGAGTGGGTTGAGCTGTTTTTGTAGGGGCGTGATTGATCACGCCCTCCGTGAGAAAAATATATGAAACAAACCATCGCATTAGCCGTGGATCTTGGTGGCACCAACCTCCGTATCGGGGCCGTGAATGGACAAGGTGAGGTGCTCCAGATGGAAAAAATCGCGGCTCTCAAAGATCGCGCCAAGTTATTGGAAAAAATCGCCCAGCAAATTGATCAATTGTCATCCTCGTATCTGGCTCAAGGTGACCAGATAGCCGGTATCGCCCTGGGTTTTCCCGGCATTGTCGATCCGGATAAGGGATTGGTTCATCAATCGCCACATTTTTCGGATTGGCATGATTTTGCGGTGACGGCGTATTTTAAGGAACGATTCCCTTGGCCGGTGGTCTTGGATAACGACGCCAATCGGATTGCCTTGGGGGAGTTGTGGAAGGGGGCGGGACAGGGGTTGCAGAATTTTCTCTTGCTCACCTTGGGGACGGGGGTCGGTGGGGCGGTGGTTATCCAGGGGAAGTTGTTTCACGGTGACTCAGGCTTTGCAGGTGAGTTGGGCCATATCTGTATTGAACGGGAAGGTGTTTCTTGTGAATGTGGCAGCCATGGCTGTCTGGAGGCCTATGTCTCGGCCACCGGCATCAAGGACTTGATTCGTAACTCCAAGGACGATTCCGGCAAAACTATTTTCTTCCGGAAATTTGGCGATGATGTCGAACATCTCTCCGTGCAACAACTCTACGAGGCCGCCCGCGATGGAGACCCGTTTGCGCATGGAATTTTTAAGCAAATGGGACATTATTTGGGGATTGGCATTGCCTCGTTGGTGAATGCCTTTGGTATTTTTCATGTCTTGATCGGCGGCGGGGTGAGTGCGGCGGCCGATTTTTTCATCCCTGCGGCCAAAAAAGAGATGAGTCAAAGGACCTATACGGAAACGGCCAAACGAGTCCAAATCCTGCGTTGCCAGCTGGGGGACAATGCGGGTTTGATCGGTGGGGCCTTCTCGTTGTTGCGCTGAAATAAAATTTTCGAAAAATCATAAAAACTAGCAACTTGTTTGAAGGTCTTTCGAAAAAGACCTCTATTATGGATGGATCTGGTGCATTAACAGGGATGGCGGCTTTTAGGGCGGGTGTTGGCGCTGTCTTACGTCAAGAAGCGCTTCCGCCACAGGTGGCGACTACTTTAGGGCTGAGCCCTGGGGTGTTTGATGCCAATGCCGCACGTGCTGCCATGGTGCGACTGCTATTTAATCCGGAGATGCCACCCGCGACGATGCTTTGGACCCAGAGTCCTACCACGGGTTTGCCACGTCCTGGATTTAAGAACCCAGATGAAACGTCGTTGGTCGCTTTAGTATTGACCCCTTATCAAGCGCAGGCTTTTTTAACAGAATCTAGTGACCTGACACAGGAAGATGCGATTCAATATCGGCGCTTTGTGCTGGACCGGGTTGAACCGCATTTGGGGCTGTTAGAATTGTTTGTCTTGTCCCCTGATATTCGCACCCTGCAGGCCGCCTTGGAATTTTTTGCGGAACAGTTTTCTAATGGGGATTGTCTTGAGACAAGGATTCGTGTCTGTGCTCTGTCACCTGATCGCGCCCATCCTGGTGAAGTGATCGCCCCGACCCTACGTGACCTGATGAATCGGGCTTATCAAGATGCCGCGGAATTTTTGTTTGACCTGGGCGCACTTTCTTCCCGGGAAGGGAAAATTGCCAAGGCGGCCGCGCGGTTTGATCCAAGAAAAATCGCCAAAAGAACCCAATATGGTTTGGATACATTGGACAAAGTTCGGGTGAATTATCCCGAACTCTCGGATGCGGCCCTCATCGAGCTTTACCGCCAGGCCCTCGAACAAAGACTCATGACGCAACAATTGTTGCGCGACACCACGGCCGATGAGCCGGAACGAAAGGTGCCTTTTTTGATCGAGGGGGCTGGGTTGGAGATGGAAGGGCTCATGACGGCCTTGGCTTACACCGATGCGGTTGGGCCAGGCAATGTCAAGGCAGCGGGCCATTACCGTTCTGGGGCCTTGGTGAAGGGGCTTGTTGAGGCTCAGGGCTATGGGGAATTTGGTCGTGATTCTATGCGGCAAGCCCTGACGCGTGCCACGGATCCGCGCGGTCGAGGGGTCGACATGGCGGGGCATCCTGATTACCCTGACTTGGGTATTTACCGTGTCTTGAGTCCGCTCGCGATGGATATCAGTTTTGCCCTGGGTGGGGCCCTGCATGACCAGTTGGTTAAAAGGGACGGTCCGCGCCGTATTTTTTATGCGGAACTGGGTGATGCCTCCATGTCCACCAATGAATTTTATGAGTTTTTGGAAGGGGCCTCGGTACGGGAATTACCGGTGATCCTCAATGTCTTGGACAACGGTGTGGGGATCAGTGTCCGTCCGGAAGACGGGCGTGGTACCGTTGATCTCTGGTCGTTGGCTACCAGCAAGGGGTTTGAATTTTTAACGATCGATGGCAATGATCCCTTGGCCGTTTATCAGGTCCATCGCCAAGCCGCTCAGCTGGCCCTTGAAGGAAAGCGTGTCCTGATTTGGACGCAAAATTTACCTCGGATCAATGATCATAGTTCGTCTTCCGGACGCGCCTATCGAAGCCAGGAGTTGGATCCTTTGGAACAGTTGGGGCAGGCCTTGGCGAAGCGGGGAATATTATCTGAGTCAGAGATCATGAAGCGGCGAGCGGATGCGGACCGTGCGGATTCTTTTGTGACCTTGTTTGAGCTAGGGACGATTGGAACGGGGCTTCAGGCGCGGGTTCAGGCTGATTTTGAACAGGTTTGGCGGGAACCCATGACGGAGGTCGCGGATGTCATCACCCATGCGATGCCGCCGCTGCCGGTGATAGATGCTAGGCGCAGGCCCGGCCCGGACAAAACTAATATCTTGTTTGGGGTGGCTATTCGTTCCGCCCTGCGGAGCCTGTTATCGCGTCATCCCGCCTCGTTTCTGTGGGGGCAGGATGTGGCTCAACCCAAGGGCGGTGTCTTTCAGGCGACCGCGAGCCTTTCGCATCTGTTTGCAGACAGGGTTTTTAATGCGCCGATTAATGAGGGATTGATTGCGGCGATGGCCGGCGGTTTTGCCCAGGAACCCGGGTCGCTGGCTGTGTTTGAAATCCAGTTTGACGATTATGCGCGTAATATCATTCATCGGCTGGAACAAATGGGACTGCTCCATTGGTTGTCCGCAGGAAAGCGCTCAGCTTCGGTCATTATGCGCGTGGCCACTGAGTCGGTGCCGGCTGGCGCCATTTATCACTCGATGTCGGGGGTGAATGTCTTTACCTCTATTCCGGGTTTGGTGGTGGTCTCTCCAAGCACGTCTCGTGATGCCCACGGGCTTTTGCTCACCGCGGCGCAGTATGGTGGGACCTCGGTCTTTTTAGAGCCTAAGATTCTTTACCGTGAAGCCTTGGGGGAGGGATTCCCGGGTGAAGAAAAATTTTCTGATGTGGAAATTCGGGCCATGGCCAATATGGGTTGGACGCCTGAAATAGATAACGATCCCATCCCATTTGGCCAGGCGGTCATTCGTCGAACGGCGGATCATCCCAGCGCTGGAAAAACGCCCTTGACGATTGTGAGTTGGGGAGCGGGTGTGCGCACCGTCCTGGAAGGGGCTGAGGCGTTAAGTCAGGAAGGGATTGAGGCGGAGGTGATTGATCTGCGGACCTTGATGCCTTGGGATCAGGAAACTGTGTTGACCAGTGTCCATAAAACGGGGGCCCTGTTGGTGGCCCATAATGGTTCCATACAGGTTGGGTTGGCGGATCATATTGTCTCGCGGGTGATGGAGGCTTTTCAAGATGAGGAGTTAGCCACTGGTGCTGCATTGGGGCGTGATCTTCGTTTTGGTATCCTGGGGTGGGATGAAAGGGTTCCTGGCATGCCGCAGCGCCCCAAGACTAATCTAGAGCTTTCCCTCAACCCGGCGCGGGTGGTTCGACGGGCACGCGAGGTGGTTGGCGCCGCTTCTTACCAGAGTGGATTTCGTGTGATGGGGCGCGGGGGCGATTATCAGGTGGTAAAAATTTAGTCATTCTAGTACGTTCCCCCCCTTCATGAAGACGACGTGGAAAGAGTTTAAGACCCAAGCCAAACCCGGTTGCCGTTTGGCCCTGGTGGCGGATCTGAAGAGTGACATGGAGACCCCCGTGTCCTTGTTTCATCGCTATCGCAGGGAGCGCTACGCCTTTTTGTTGGAGAGTGCGGCTGGGGGGGAGCGTTGGGGGCGATACAGCTTTATTGGATTGTACCCGGAGATTATCTTCAAGAGTAAGGGGCGGAAGGTGACCCTGACTCAAAATGGGAAGACGTCTCGTTTTACCTCTGATTATCCTTTGCAGGAGCTGAAGAAAATTCACCAACAGTATCCCTATGTGTTGGTGCCGAATGCCCCGCGCTTTCCCGGGGGGGCGGTGGGGTTTGCGGCTTATGATGAGGTACGGTTTTTTGAAAAAGTGTTGGACAAGCCGCCGACCTCCTTGTGTGATGACCTCCAGGTGCCCGATCTCTTTTTTATTTACCCCAAGGTGATCTTGGCCCTCGATAATGTCGCGCATCGCTTGCAGATTATTTACAACGCGGTCATCAAGACCCCTGGCGATATCCGGCGTGAGTATGATCGGGGGAGCAAGAAGTTGGCACAAGTGGCTCGCGATTTGAAAAAAATACGAGGGAAGGGTCGCCGTCAATCGGTGTCTCCAAAACGATTGGTGTGGAAACAAAATTGGCAGCAGGCGGATTTTGAGACGGGGGTTCGTAAAATTCGGGATTATGTCTATGCGGGTGATGTGACGCAAACCGTGCTGTCGCTGCGTTTTGAGACGAAGGGGGTGGTGGACGGCCTTGACCTGTATCGTTCGATTCGCCGCATCAATCCCTCGCCCTATCTGTTTTATTTGCAATATGATGACTTGAGGTTGGTTGGGGCGTCTCCGGAGACGATGGTTCATTTGGAGGGCCGGGACATGACGGTTCGTCCGATTGCGGGGACGCGCAAGCGCGGCCAGACGGAGGCGGAGGACCTGCAGCTTGAACAAGACTTGCTGGCCGATCCCAAGGAACGCGCCGAGCACATCATGCTGGTGGACCTGGGGCGCAACGATTTGGGGCGGGTGGCCCAGCCGGGCACGGTGGAGGTCGATCAATTGATGGCCATTGAGCGTTATTCGCATGTGATGCATATTGTCTCCAATGTCCGTGCCACCTTGGCCAAGGACAAGGATGCGTTTGATCTCTTGCAGGCCACCTTTCCGGCCGGGACCCTGAGCGGTTCCCCTAAAGTACGGGCGATGCAGATCATTGATGAGTTGGAGCCAACCCGGCGCGGGGCGTATGGGGGGTGTGTCGGTTATTTCGCCTATTCCGGAAATATGGACATGGCGATCACGATTCGTTCGGCCCTGATCAAGGGTGGTAAGCTCTACGTCCAGGCCGGTGCGGGCATCGTGGCGGATTCGGTCCCGGAAAAAGAATATGAGGAATGTTGCAATAAGGCCAAAGGCATGATGGAGGCCGTGAGGAGGACACTCGAAGATGTTGTTGATGATCGATAATTACGATTCCTTCACCTATAACCTCGTCCAGTATTTCATGGAGTTACGGCAGGAGGTGAAGGTGTTTCGCAACGACGAGATTACGGTTGAGCAAATTAAGGTCCTTGCCCCGCAATGTATCGTGATTTCTCCCGGACCTTGCACCCCGAATGAGGCCGGGATCTCGGTGGAGACGATTCAAAAGTTTTCCGGAAAAATCCCCCTCCTTGGGGTGTGTCTGGGACATCAATCCATCGGTCAGGCGTTTGGCGGTAAGATTATTCGGGCGAAGACCTTGATGCATGGCAAGACCTCGATGATCCACCACAACGGCCGGGGAGTGTTTAAGGGGATCGAGAATCCGTTTGAGGCGACTCGCTATCATTCCTTAGTGATCGAGAAGACCTCTTTGCCGGATTGTCTCGAAATTACGGCATGGACCGATGACGGCGAAATCATGGGGGTGCAGCACAAGACCCTGGCGGTTGAGGGGATTCAGTTTCATCCGGAGTCGATTTTGACAAAAGAGGGCAAAAAGATTCTGGCCAATTTTTTGGCTTTGTAGGGGCGCACCCATGTGTGCGCCCTACTCGGGTGTTCACAGGATGATCGTAATGGGGCAGACACATGGGTCTGCCCCTACAGAAATATATGGAAAATTTAATCGATAATTTACGGACGATCATGAAAGGTGAAATGTCCGAAGAGGATATTATTTCCCTGCTTTCGGAAATTTCCACCCGCGGTGAGACTGAAGAAGAACTTTTTCAAGCAGCCCAGGTGATGCGCGAGTTTGCCGTGCCCTTCTCCGTGAATACAGACAATTTGGTCGACACCTGCGGCACCGGTGGCGACGAACGCGGCACCTTCAATCTCTCCACCGCGGCGGCCTTTGTGGTGGCGGGGGCCGGGGTACGGGTGGCCAAGCATGGCAACCGGGCGGTGAGTTCCAAATCAGGCAGCGCCGATGTCTTGGAAAAATTGGGGGTGCGGATTGATGTGGAACCGGTGGTGATGCGACAGGCCCTTGCGGAGACCGGGATCGCGTTCTTATTTGCACCCCGATATCACCCCGCCATGAAACATGTGGCGGCGGCGCGGCGCAAGTTGGGGAAGAAGACGATTTTTAACCTGCTGGGTCCCCTGACCAATCCGGCCCGTCCGCTCCACCAGGTGGTGGGTGTCTATGAGGCCAAGCGGATGTCGCTACTGGCGGGGGTGTTTGGTCGATTGGGGGCCAAGCATGTCCTGTTGGTTCATGGGGATGATGGCTTGGATGAAGTCACTTTGACGGGAAAGACCCAGGTGGTTGAATGGCGCGATGGAAAGATTTCAGAATGGTCATTTGACCCACGCGACCAGCAACTTGATTATTGTCCGGATTTGGCCCTGCAGGGCCGGGATGCGGAATACAATGCCCTGTTGCTCAAGGGTGTGTTGGAAGGTTTTGAGGGGCCGCTTCGCAATGCGACGATTCTCAACGCCGCCTTTGCCTTGGTGGCCGCCGATCGGGCCGTCGATGTGGGCGAGGGGATGCGGTTGGCCGAGAAGTCGATTGATACGGGGGAGGCGTTTGGGAGGTTGAAACGGTTGATTGAGGTGACAAATCAGTAGGGGTTCAAAATTTTGAACCCCTACTTGGACATTAAAATGTATCTAGATAAAATTACAAAATACAAACAAGAAGAATTGGATCACATCCGCCGGCGCGTGTCGCAGAAGGACGTGGAGTTCAAGGCCCGGGACGCCGAACCGCCGCGCCCGTTTTTTCAGGCGGTCATCAATCCAAAAGTTCCCATTCGCGTGATTGCCGAGGTCAAAAAAGCCTCGCCTTCGGCCGGGGTGATCCGTCCCGATTTTGATCCGGTGCAAATTGCCCATGAGTACGAAGAGCACGGGGCCGTGGCGCTTTCAGTATTGACGGATGAACATTTCTTTCAAGGCCACTTGGAGAACATGCAAAAAATTAAGACCTATGTACGCCTACCTGTTTTGCGAAAAGATTTTACCCTCCATCAATACCACCTCTACGAGGCCCGCGGAGCGGGGGCCGATGCGGTCTTGTTAATCGCGCGTATTTTGGAGCCGAGCCAGATCAAGGATTACTTGGCGTTGGCGGCCGAGTTGGGAATGACCGCCTTGGTGGAGGTGCATGAGGCCAAGGAGTTGGAAAAGTTGCCAGAAGGCAGGGTCCCGCTCCTGGGGATCAATAATCGCAATCTGGATACCTTCAAGACGGATCTGACGACGACAGAACTGCTCGCCCGTTTAGCGCCTCCCGGGGTGCCTCTGGTGACGGAGAGCGGGATTCACACCCGGGCGGATATTGAAAAACTCTTGAAGGTTCCAGTCCAGGCGTTTTTGATTGGGGAGTCGTTGCTCAAGAAAAAGTTGCCGGGAGAGGCGTTAAAGATGCTGCTGGATAGGTAACGTTTAACTCGGAAGAGAAGAGTCAGGTAAACACCACCAGGCCCCGGCAGTCACGCTGGTGGTGGCTAGATTGACGTCTGTTTGTAGTTGTCCGGTAGCGGCAATGAGTTCGTCCAGTTTTATTTGCACACTACGTGCTACGGTCCCGGCTAGTACAGGCCTTAGTTTGGTGGCCTCATCAATGGCTTGATCCATCAGTTGTTGCACCGCATCTAAGGCTGATGTTGGCTCGCTCCATTTGCGAGCCAGAATTTGTTTTAAGGCACCATCCAAAACCATATAGCGATCCGATGCCGCGTCGGCTGTGGGCAGGGCATTCCTATTTGCGTCGCCGAGTGTTGTAGCAAGAGTCACACACGCGGCAGCCGTCTGGAATCTGAATTGGATCATCAGACCCTGGGCGCGATTCAGATAGTTCGGCACGTTTAAAGGGGGCATACACATAACGTTTCCTCTTTGGAGGTTATCGGCAGGGATTGGAAAAGGTTGTCAAAAACTTAAAATTAAAATTCCGTAATTATCGGGTATTAGGCAACATTACCGCGTTGTTGCCGATAACTGCCATGTAAAAACTGTCTTCAATGAGGAGAAGAAATGCTGGTGGGATTTCGTGGCACTTTACCGATGACCCTGGAGGCCCTCGAGATCCATTCTTGGAGAGGTCTCCCGGCAGGGGACGGGGTGGAGGGGTTTCGGCTCTGTTCCATCGGAGGGGGTGGGGGAGGCGGAGGAGGGACGGGTATTGATCGGTTCGGTCCGCTGCCCCGGAAGTTCCTATTTTTCTCCGGTAACCCTCCGATGGGGTGGGCAGAGGCCCACCCGGAGGTGCAAGAGGCGCATCGCAGGATCGTTGCTGGATTGGGGGAAAGTTACGCGGCCTTGGCTCTCCATCCGGGGATTGTCCATCGTATCGACGAATTTTTGGCCTTTGCGGCGCGCCGGCGGGGTCCTTTGGCAGCCGAAAAACTGTTGGAGACCTACTCTCGAATGCTGGGTACGGTGACCCTCTACCGGAGCCTTCAGTTGTACGCCGATGAGGCCGCGGTTATCACCTCGGAGGGGATGTCCTCCAACTATCTTCGGGAATTTGGCACGGCCGATGAGCTGACCGCTTTCTTCATGAGGGAAGGGGTCACGCAGCCGGTCCAAGACCACCTGGGGGAGAGGCTCCGGCACTCTCCGTTCCTCTCGGGTACCGAGCGGGCGGAGTACGCGGCGTTTATTTACTACGTGGGAAAGATATTCCGAGGCGCCAAGCCCAACTACATTTACCGACTGACGGTGCCGGTTTTGCACACGATCCCGGTGCCGGGGGCGAATGAGACCCTGGTGTTCGGGGCCGTCGCGCCAGACCAACTGAGCCTGGAGCGGGTTGATACCACGGCCGTGGAACATGCCGCGGGTTTGATCACCGATGAGGAGTATCGGACACGGGTGAGATCCCTGGCCGCGGCCTATCAGGGAGTAGACCTCACCGAGGTGAGCCCTGTTGCCGATCCGCAAGGGGGTTCCGCTGCCGCCTCTGTCATGGGGGTGCTTGGCCAATTTCTCCCCGACATTGGTTCAGTGATCGAGGGGATTCTTCCTTCCGGCGCGTCGGTCTTGGTCGACATGATGAAAGATCTGGTAACGGCATCGGCCGCCGGTCGAAAGGACGAACCCGCTGTCCCGACCCGGACGGTACCCTCCCTGGCACTCAGACTGCGGCCAACGACCGTCCCGTCGGCGGAGCCCGTCGACATACAAAAGAACTCGGGCCCCTTTGCCGACCGAGTTGAGATTGCGGGGCGGTTCGTGGAATTTCTGTACCAGTTGGAGAAGTCGGGAGACCAGGAGCTCCTCGAGCATTGGGAGAAGTATCTCGACTATGCCGAACTGGCCGATCCCGAAAGCGCGGCCCGGGTTTACGGACGCCTGCTGGACCTGGCACGGGATGTGAAACGGATGGTCCGGGGTTTCTCCGGAGAGGATTATGGTCTTAAAAAAGAGGACTATGTGGCGCAGAGGCGCTGGCGGCTCGCGGTTTCGCTGCATCAGTCGGGTTATCTGGACGAGTCGGATGAGATGTTCCGGTTGACGACCCCCAGGGGAAAACTCGATTTTGCCAAGGCGGTCAAGGCCGGGTTGCCGGATAGGGTGCGTGACACGATCGTGGCGTTGTCAGTGGGGGATGCGGCGCTGTTTCAACAAGCCAGGTCCTCCAACCACGAACCCGGTCACAATATGTGGTGTTCCGCGGCGGATCCTCATCGGGATTTGCTCTCCGCCTTGATCGAGGTGGCAGAGGCGATGGCTCCGGCGGACACGCCCGCGGCATGGTTGTTGAAAACGATGCACGAGGGGATCGATCGGGTGCTGGTGTTTCAGGGCTGTTCCTTGCTGAAGGTTTTTGAGACATTGGAAAAATGCCTCGCTTCTCCCCCGCTGTTCCGCCCCGTGATCCGGAGGATCATCGGGGATGACGCCATTGACACCAGGACAAAAGTGAAACTTCTGGCCCACGCCTCATCCCATCTTCCTCCCGACCTGGCCGATGGGGAAAGGGAGGCCTTGGCAGAGGCCTATCTCGATGTTGTGGCACGCGAGGAAACCAGACTTCGCGACAGGGGGTTCCATGAGGACAATTTTTACCGTCCGGAAGGGGAAGAGGAGCTGGCTGCTCCCCCTGATTTTTCTCATTGTCACTTTTACTGGGAGCACACCACTCGGGCCGCCGCTCTCTTGCTCGGGTGCGCCGATCCAAGGCTCAAGGGACGCGGGCTGCGGATGCTGGATGGTCTGACGGAGGCGGCCCATCCCTTCGCCAATCAATTCAAGCACGCCGACCCCCGGATCGATATTTTTTGTGACGAGCATCGCACCTTTCGTCCCTCCCTTTGGAAGGGGATCGCCTTGGTCCGTGAGGTCGACGCGGCCCCTCCCGGGCAACGGGAGCGGATGTTGCGGCAGGCCAGTTCCTTGATCCCGAAGCCCGGGGATGGCAAGGAGGAGGATCTTGTGGCCCTCCACGGCCTGATCGATCTGGCCCGCCAGACGACACGCTATGGGTTCGGAGGGTCCTCCGGAAGGGTTCTTGAGACCATCAACATGGTTCCCCTCCATGTCCCCGATCATGGCGTTGTGAGATGGGATGACAATGTCCGATTGCGAGAGGAGTGGGACAAACTCACCAGGCACGCCCACTTTCAATCCGGGTTCCTCTCGGCTGTGCAAGGCAGCGCGGCGGCACTAGGGCACTGGCTTGATTCCCTGCAGAGCAGCGAGGATCAGGGGCGGCCTTTTTTCAGGCTGGAGGATTTGATCGCAGCGATCGAATTTTTTGAACAGGCCTCCGCTTTGTTGGGCGTCACAGAGAGCGCCGGGGTCGTGATGAGGCTTGGCCGGATTGCCGTCGAGCACCATGTCGCCTCCGTGGGGGGAAGGGGGGAAGATCGATTGATCCTGAGTGAGCACTGGGCCCCCTTGGTCAAGACCTTTCGGAACGAATCGCTCCCCTTGAGCGCGGCCCAGCGGGACGAGTTCTTTGCCTACCTGATCGAGCAGGCCACCCCCCGGAAGGGATTGACCCGGGCGGGGGTGGTGACCGATCCGGAAAAACTCTGGGATGGTTTCAAGCTGCTCGATTTTGTCCTTGGCAACCGACAGACGCCCCGGGCGGAGCGGCTCCTGCTGGAGCGATTGGCGGATGTGGCACGCGGGGTTTATTGCAATCGCGCCGACCCTCGTTTTGTCGGAGTCATCAAGGGCTTGCACTGGGTCTTCAACCGTGTGGCGCCGAGCGGTCTCCTGGATGCCGCCCTCGTACCGGTTCTGAAAGGTCTGAAGTCGGAGGTTGAGTATGCGCAGGCCGTGGCACGCCTCGCCCTGTTTCGAGAAGGGGATATTTTGAAAATCGACCGTGCCGAGGTGGAGTCCGCCTGTGCCCTGGCCGTTTCACGGGAAGATTTAGTAATGCTCAGGCATGTTCAGAAGAAACTGCAAGTCCTCATCACCCAGGAGATGGACCAGGCGCCCGGGCGGTCGGATAGGACATGGGTCAAGTCGTGCCTCTCTGTGGAGGGAACCCTCCTGGAGAGAATTTATACGTATTGGAGGGAGGCCTTGCCGAGTCCCAACCGGGCCTTCTGCAACCTTTTGCTGGAGACCTGGCTGGCAACGTCCGGCAGGGAGGAGACCGATCGCAAGAAGATTTTGCTCTACCGGGCCTTGGCCGATGCGCAGGTCCCCCTGGAGGCCAAGCGACAGATTTTTTCCCAACTCTCCGAGACGGAAGATGTCTCCCCTTATGCCAAAACAAAGTGGGAACAGGTGGTGCAGGAAGGAGGGGCAGGGCGTGAGATGCTTTTTTATGAGGTCTTTAGCCCGGTCCTGGGGAGGAGCTCTTACTCCCTTGATGCGGGAGAGATAGCGATTCAGTTAACCACTGACCTGATGCTGGCACTCGTCTTTGAGAGGATCCCCTTTGATTTCGACCGCGAGGGACTGATCAGCCGTTACGCCCATCACAAGAAGAAAGTGTTCAAGATCGATGCCCACGATCCGGAGCAGTGGCTTTTTCTGGTCGCCCTGTCGTCCCACCCGAGGGGTGAGTTGAACAACCTCTTCACCCTCTTGGCCAGCCGCTCTTTTGGGGTAAACTATTTCTCTCGGCGTCAGGACCGGGACGATCCGACCCACTATTTACACGTCTGGCCCCAGGTCCAGGAGCGGGCCAGGGCCCTGTTGCCGGGCCCCCTTCTCGAGGGATACTTCGAGGAACGTCTCAGGGTAGAGGACCCCTTGGCCCATTTGAACGACGGGCTGGTCTTTTCGTCACGCCCGGGGGTGGAAGAGGCGCTACTCCTGGAGATGCCACGATTTTTTAATGTTGTTGAAGCGGCCTTGGACCGTGCCTGGGGCTTCACTCACTCACTCCCCCCAGCCCTGACGCGCATTACCACAGCACGAGGGGGGAGGTTGACCGATTTTCTGGTCAGCCGGCTCTTCGCCAGGATGGAGTCCGGTCGGCAGCAGCGGCTCTTGTCAAAGATCGAGGCCCTGCCTGCGGATCGGGAAGGGGAGGTCCTCGGGATTTTTTTTAAGGATACCGGTTTGGAGAAGGCAGGACAGACCTTGAGCTATTGGCCAGAAGTCCCCGAACCGGTGCAAAAAGATCTGCGTCCCCTACAAGACCGGGTTCCTCCCACCCATTTTGCCGTAGTCGTCAACTTCCTGAAAAAGGAGTTTGGGATAGCTGAGGATCATGAGTTGATCCAAAATCTCAGGGTCTATCAGGAACAGGATGAGGCGTTGTTGGGTTCCGGGACGATCGGGGAATGCTATCGGTCCCGCCTGACGATCGAGGGAAGGGTTGAGGAGGTGGTGATCAAGGTGATTGTCACCTCGAAAGAAGAAAAGTTACGCAAGAGCCTGGCCGACGCCCGCCTTGTGCATTATCTTTTGGGACTTTACGAAGATGAGCCGGAAGGTTCCCCCCATTTCATCCCGCATCGGGTCCAGGCCCGGCGTCTGATGGATTTTATGATCCGAATGGTGGAGCGGGAGCTGGACCTGACGGTGGAGCGGGACAACGCCGATCGCATCCGGCCGGCGGCGACCGATCCGATCATCGGGATGCCGCACTTCGTGCCGGGCTGGACCAGGCCGAAGGCGGCGGTGCAGACCTATGTGCGGGGTGTCCGGTTGGATGAGATTGAGGACAAGGGACTCCGCGAGGAGGCCGTCCGCCGTGTGCGCAATTTCCTCCTCTCCCAGATGGTGATCGGGCACTTTCATTCCGACCTCCAGCCGGGCAACATCCGTGTGGAACTGGAGGACGAAGGCCGGGCGATTCGCAGGGTTTGGGTGTTGGATTTTGGCCAAGTGGGATCGATGACCCACGCGGAACGGGCGACCCTCATGGGCCTGCTCCCACCTATCATGGAGAGGGACCCGTCCGGGACGGTCCGGATCCTGGAGGCCATGCAGGAGGAGGCGGTTCCCGCATCCGAGCGGTTGATCACTCAGGCCCAAGCAATCCTGGCCCGCTGGGACGGGGACCCGGAACATCTTTTTCCCGTCGTCCTGGAGCTGTTTGACGCCTCTCACGAATCCAATCTCCTGTTCGCCTTTCCCTTTCTCCAAGCCCTCAAGGGCCTCACCACGTTTGAAGCCCCGGTTCGATTGATGTTGTAATTTTATTGAACGATTATTTGTTTTTTTTAAAGGGATTCCAGGCTGTGATATTCACATTGCCCTGAGGGGTGGTTGCTATCTCGAGACAGGTATGCGGTGAAGTGGCTGGCCCGGTTTTTTTATCGGCGTAAGGCTTTAGGACCAAAAGTAATGTCTCAAGTGTCCTTGCTGTAATTGATGTTGGGGTGGAGAATAGGGGGGCATATTTTTCAAAGGCCGATGTGGACCTGGTGATCGTGCCGCTCGGTATTTTCACGGCCGGACATTTTGAGTTTTTTCCGGGCTGATCCAGTGGAAACTGGTATCGGGTCAAATAATCCTTAACCTTGCGCTCCCTGGACTCGTCCGAGACGCCGGCATTTTCCGGGTTGGCGGGGTCGATCCTTCTCAGCAGAAGGTTTATTTCCATCGGGTCCAAAATGTATACCTGGGAATTACTCACTGCCGTCGGTTGATCACTCATAATCTCTCCCTTGCTGTTAGATCAGGTTGCTGTAATCAAGCTGGCCAATCGTGTCGTAAATGACTCGGTGCTCGATCCAGTCATCTTTATTAAGGGTAATTGAAACGACATGATGCAGGGCCTCGTGTAATAGCGTATTGACTAGTTTTTCAAAATTGATGGTGGGGCCGCCTTGTTTAAGTACCGTTAAATCGATGCAGATGTCCTCTCCGGTAGGGCCGCAGCCACTCGAGATTCCAAACAGGAAATCCGAGGCGAAGAGGAAGGGGGAGATGGTTTTAACGGAAACATTTTGTCTGTAGGATCCATCGAACAGCTGTGACCAGGCCATTGGTTCATAACCATAGAGGTCCAGATTTTCATACAGGGCTAACCTCGTTCCGTTTTGCGCCTTGTTGATCAGGCCGACGATATCGACTCCGTCGTCGATTTGCACGATTTCAGACTGGACATCATATAGCTCATGCAACCTCTTCATCATCATCGGCACAAGTTGAATGGCCTTCATTTTTGCCTCACTAAAAATAACTAGCTCATCTGTTGTCATCGGCAAATCGACGCCGACTAAGTTTTTCTTCGGGTACTCAATGGATGTCAATTTTGGCATGATCGAAGGATTCAGGGCCGGGGCCGGGTTGTGGCGTGCCCAGAGGTATTCCATGGCATCCCCGATGCCGTCTCCGTCACTATCCCCATTTCTTGGATCAAGACCCTGACCTATCTCGAAGAGATCGGTCAGGTAGTCGCCGTCTTGATCGGTGGTCTCAACAAGCTTCTTTAAGTCTTCCTGATAGGCGTAAATCAGCGGATTAGCAAAGAGGTCGGTAAAAACCAGTCCGTTATTTTTTATCATTGTGGCGTCCACCTCTTCATGAAACACGGGTCCAATCATGCCGCCGGCAAGAATCCTCCTCGTCACTTTCACCTTGCCTGTATCCGGGCCAACATAGGGGAGATCTTCGGCGGCCCCGATCGGGATCGGACCCTCAATGTCTTTCAAACTGTTGATGACATGGGGGGCTACGAGCGGCCAGAATTCGTCCTCAATCAGCCGACTTATTCCGGAAGCAATGATTTTTTCCGGAGAGGTATCCGGCATCGGTATAAAATAATCGGAGCCGTTGACAGCCAGTAAGATTCGACCCAGGGGGGAAAAGGTGGCCATGAGGTAAAGATCCTGGCCGTGATGATACCACTTGGTTGCCTGATTTTCTGTTCCTGCCAAGCAGCCTAACATGGCACTCTTTGAATAGCCGACTTTGGTCATGTTGGTCACATGCTCCGCCTTCAATCGCGCGAGACGGGCGAAAATGCCATAATAAGAAGAAGACATCAGGCAAAGGTCTTGGAACGCCCTATCCTGCAGGCACTCGATGACCCCCGACCCAACGTAGGAACAAATCATGGAAGTGTTTGAAGTATCATCATGGACCACAAAGGACCGTCCCGGGTGACCAAAGATATTTTTTGGCATATTATTCAGCGTCGGGGAGATGTCTGATAAATCCCATCGATTGGCCACCCACCCGTCCTTGTTAAACTTGACGACGGTTTTTTCACCCTTCTCCTCATAGTACGGCGGCAGGTAATCTTTCAGTTCAATCCCTTCCTTTTTGCAATCAAGACTCTTGGATTGGATGGGGTCTCCGAATCCGTCGCTGTCAAGATCCCTAAAGACCATTGTCATCTAAGAATCAAAACCGCACTCATTAAAGTTTAAAACCGCACTCATTAAAGTTTAAAACCGCACTCTTTTGGTCTATGGGGGATGTTTGATAACCATCAAACCAAGGGGGATCGCA
>JAHFST010000020.1 GCA_023265625.1 Deltaproteobacteria bacterium
CGTCTTAATTTCGAACCTTCGTCTTAATTTCGAACCTTCGTCTTAATTTCGAACCTTCGTCTTAATTTCGAACCTTCGTCTTAATTTCGAACCTTCGTCTTAATTTCGAACCTTCGTCTTTAATTGCGGAGGTAGTGGCAGGTGTAGCCATGGGGGTTTTTTTGGAGGTAGTCTTGGTGGTAACCTTCGGCGGGGTAAAATTCTTGGGCGGGGACAATCTCTGTCACGATCGGCTTGGGCCATTTCTTTGATTGGTTGACCTCCTCTTTAACCTTGATCGCACTCTTTTGCTGATTTTCATCATGATAAAAAATGGCGGAACGATATTGAGTTCCAGTGTCATTGCCCTGCTTGTTGAGAGTGGTGGGGTCATGTAGGCGGAAGAAATATCTTAAGATTTCTTCATAGCTGATTTTACTCGGATCGTAGTGCAGTTCGACAGCCTCCGCATGCCCTGTGATCCCTGACGAAACATCGCGGTATGTTGGGTTTTTGAGCAGGCCTCCCGTGTAGCCGACGGTGATTTCAGTGATGCCCGGGAGTTGACGCAAGATCTCTTCGACCCCCCAAAAACAACCGCCGGCCAATGTGGCCGTTTCCATTGTGTTCGACATGGCTCCCCCTTTAATTGGTCCCACTCCCATCATGAACAATGCCATTAGATAAGTGGTGATTCGCTTCATCGTACTAAGTCTCCCAAGACATCCCAATAACTTTGATAGACATTCTCTGTCGGCAGACTGCCGCGTTCATTCATGAGCGCATGGACCCGCGGCAGGTGATGGAAGGGGACACTGGGATAAACATGATGTTCAATATGGTAGTTCACGTTGTGCGGCGCAAAGAAAAAAGCCTGAATGGGGTGTATCACGGTGCGTGAATTGTAGCGTTGATCCTCATTGGGCTGATAGCCGGCATGCTCGGCAATGCCACGGATGCGTAACAAGATTTGTAAAACTGTCATCATCGGGATCATCCAGAGCCAAAGGTAATACCACCCCGCCTTGGCCCAAAAGAGCAACCCAAACATCAAGACATTGATCGCCAAATGCCAGAAGATCAGTTCAGCACCTTCGATTTGAGGGCCACGTGGGGCCTCAATCCCTGAAACGGTCCGTTTGGGCTGTCCCACTTGTTTGACCTGGCGTTTTTTAAAAAAGAAATAACCAATGAATTTAAAGTAGGAGATCCCAGAGAGGTCTCGCAAGATCTTGCGGGTAAAGCTTTTCATGGCGATGGGATATCCTCCGATCAAACTGATATCAGGATCGTCTGGGACCAGAGGGTCCAGATGATGTTTGAGATGAAAACGACGATAGGTTTGTTGCGAAAAAAAGAGCGGAGAGGCGCATAAGATTTGTCCGACATAATTATTCCAAGTAGGGGATTGGAACAGGCGCCCATGAGCCCCGTCGTGCATCAAGATGGCCAAGGCGAGCTGATAACGCGCCATGAGTAAGGCACAGGGCAAGGTCATCCACCATCGCCCAGCCCACGCGGCCAGGGAAAATAAACTGATAATTCCGATCCAATCGGCGCATAAGGCGCTCCAAGTGTGGGAGGGACTTGGTTGGCTGATGGGACGTAATTCTTGAATGTCCAGCATGTTTATTTAACCTTTTTTGTGGATGAAGCGAAACCGATGATGGGGCCGCACGACTGGAGGGTGTTCATGGCTTAGAATCTAACCGATTCCGCTTTCACTTTAAAAGCTTTTTTAGTAGGGACAAGCGGAGTAAATAACGATTGGATCTTATGACGCCTCGACACCGAAAAGTGAGTTACATCAAGAAGATTATTTTTTCGGATTCTGAAAAGCAGATCCTGCATTTTTTAGAGAGTCTTAAGTCGGACGACTATAGTGAAATTTTTTCCTCTTTGAGCCCGCAAGAAATCGAGAGATTTGTGGAAGTGGTGTTCAAGAGTCAAAATCTTTCCCAGACGATTAAAGAGATACCCGATGTCATTTTGCCGGAAATGTTGGACATTATTCCCATCAAAACCTTGACTGAGGTTTTGATAGCCGCCCCTGAAAAATTGGCCTCATTGTTGGTCAAAAAAATCTCCCGAGAAAGAGAAAAAGTGATTTTTGATCAGCTGCCTCCGGCCCAAGTGAAGCGTTTTGAAAGATTTCTCATGTATCCCGAGGATACATGCGGGTATATCATGTCGCCGGATTTTTTTTCCATTTCACAGGAAAGCCCTGCGGGACAAGCCGTCGAGGGACTTCGGAAATTTGCCCACAACGATCATATTGTCTACATCTACGTTTTGGATGAGACTCGCTTGGTAGGTGTGGTGTCGCTGCGCGATCTCTTCCTTGCAGAACCTTCCACTTTAGTGCGTGACCTGATGAGTCGTAAGCTAGTGACCATTCACGTGAATGACGACCGGGAAAAGGCCGCCGGACTGGTGGCGCAATACAATTATTTGGCCATCCCAGTGGTGAACGATCAATTGGAGATATTGGGCATCATCAAGGTGGATGACATTGTCGATGTCATTCGAGATGAGTTTACCGAAGATATTCAAAAGATCGGTGGTACGGAGGCCTTGGATGAGCCGTACATGACGATGCCGTTTCGCGGCTTGTTGCGGAAGCGGGCCGGGTGGCTCACCATTTTGTTTCTGGGCGAAATGCTCACGGCGACGGCGATGGGCTTTTTTCAAAATAGGATTGAACGGGCGGTTGTGCTGGCCTTGTTTGTCCCCCTGATTATTTCCAGCGGTGGTAATTCCGGTTCTCAGGCTTCCACTCTCGTGATTCGTTCTTTAGCCATTGGTGAAATAACCCTCAAGGATTGGTATAAAGTTCTCCGTAGAGAGCTCGGTGCCGGTTTATCGCTGGGATTGTTACTGGGTGGCATTGGTTTTATTCGGGTGACGCTTTGGTCGCTCGTTTCAAATATCTATGGGCCGCATTGGTTCTTGGTGGCCTGCACTATTTTTACCTCTTTGATCGGGGTTGTCCTTTGGGGCACTATCGCGGGTTCCATGCTCCCATTTGTCTTAAAAAAATTGGGCTTTGATCCAGCGGCATCCTCCGCCCCGTTTGTGGCCACCTTGGTGGATGTGACTGGCCTCGTCATTTATTTTACGGCGGCTTCTTTGATCTTATTTCAAGTCTTAGTTTAAAATGGATACCATGCCGACTGAAATTCAAGGGATGCTCCAAGGTGTTGGCGGTTCTTTTGATTACACGACGATCTTCGTTGGAATTGCCTTCAGCATTGTGGGTTGGGGCGCCTGGCGTTATGGGCGCAAGATTCAAAGTGGACGACACATGTTACTGGGCGTGGCCCTCATGGGGTATGCCTACTTTGTGCCGAATCCCTGGTGGTCGTTTGTGGTGGGATCTCTCCTCACCGGGTTTCTCTTCTGGCCATAGTAGACATACCAGGTAAACAGACCCACAGTGGCTGCGAAAGTTAGGACACTGGCGACCTGAAAGGCCAAGCTTGGACCTCCGAACTTCCAAAAGAAACCAAAGAGCAGGCTGGCTGGGAGCAGGCTCAAACCCAAGAGAAAGTGATAGACGCCAAAGAGCGAGCCGAATCGTTCTTGTTTTGATAAATCGACCAACAAGGCCTTTTCCGGGGCCTCGGTCAGACCGTAAAATATCCCGTACACCATGAATAGGATGATGAGTGGTGTGATACCCCAGGGGCGCGCGAATAAGCCGTAAATAACCGCGTATAATAACCAGCCGAGTAGGACTAATCCGATGCGATTCATTTTATCCGAAAGTTTGCCTAAGTACTGATTGCTGATGGCCTTGATGACATGAAACCCCGCCCAGAGAAGCGGGAGTAGGGGAATGGCAATGCCCGCCTGTTGTAACCGGAGCAGAATAAAGGCATCGGTGGCATTCCCCAGATTGAAGAGAAAGACGAGCAGAAGAAAACACTTCAGATGTTTGGGGATAAATGCCCGATCTCGGAGTGAGAATGTTTTTGCAGAGATTGATTCAGACGGTACCGCTCGTATTCTTGTCAGGAAAATGAGCGTGAAAAATGACGGCACAATGGCGCACGCAAAGACCAGTCGGTATTGTTGCGGAAAAATCCAGAGCAATCCAGCGGCCAACAGCGAACCAATGACGGCCCCCGAGTGGTCCATCATGCGATGAAATCCAAAGGCATGGCCGCGTTGTTCCGGGGCGACACTGGCGGCAATCATGGCATCACGCGGCGCGGAGCGCATGCCTTTGCCAACGCGGTCACCAAAGCGGATCCCTAAGACCGGCAACCAATGATGGGTCAAGCCCATCAACGACCTGAGGAGTGAGGAGAACCCATAGCCAAACCACACGAAGCGACGTTTGTCTTTGACCCGATCAGACCAAAAACCGGAGACTAGTTTGAGCAGGCTGGCGGTTGTCTCGCTGATCCCTTCGATGAGTCCCAAGGCCATGGGGCCGCCCCCCAACACCACGGCGACATAAACGGGCAGGAGCGGAAAGATCATTTCGCTGGAAACATCGGTAAAAAAACTGATCCAACCGAGGGTCTTTACATTTTTGGGTAAGGGCTTCATGATGGGTTCGGAATTATTTCACACAGACAGGAAGGTTTTCCAAATGAATAAATTTTTTCTCATTTGCTTGGGAGGGGCGGTTGGCACCGGGGCGAGGTATCTCCTCTCAGACGCATTTCCCTACGGTACTTTGACGGTCAATGTATTGGGTTCCTTCTTGATGGGTGTTTTGATGCAGTTGGGTCTGACCACTGATTTGCTGTCACCAACGGCGCGTGTGGTGTTGACCACCGGGTTGATGGGCGGGTTTACCACTTATTCCAGTTTTAACTACGAGACGATCCAATATTTTCAAAACGGTGAAACTCTCAAGGGGATGATGAATCTTGTGGTGATGGTGGGTGTCTGTTTGGCGGCGGGTTTTGCCGGACTAGTTTTTGCCAAGCGCTTGATTGGAAACTAGCGAATTAGGGTAGGGTGTTCACGAGGAGTTGGGTCACTCCCTCCGGATTGTCGATATGGAGCCAATGCCCGCCAGCGAGGCGGTGTAGCTGAACGTTGGCTCCTTGTTGTTTGGCCGCCTCGACTCGAGTGGCCATGGTTTCGGTCATGACGGCGGAGTCTTGAGCTCGGATCAGATGAAACTCAGGTGTTGCGGTGTGTGCCTGCTCAATCGTGGGCCACCTATCGGTGACGGCAAAATCGTCTAACAACGGGCCAATCTCCTCAATACAAAACTGCCAGGCAAAACCATCGTCCTTGGGCCTCAAGTTTGTCATCATCCATTGAGTTACGACCGGTCGGAAGCCATAGGGCTGAAAGGACTCCATGGCGGCCTCGCGCGTTGGAAAGGGACCGGGATGTTTGCGCAGGGCGACCAATATTTGCCAGGCCTCACTGTCACGCGATGAAGTCCCCGGGTTGGAATCAACCACCCAAACTTGTTGCAACCCTACGATGGGTTGTGTCGCCACGGCGAGGGCAATCTTGCCACCAAACGAGTGGCCCAATAGGGCCATGGTGTTGGCGCCAATTTTATCGCGCATTAAATGGCGCACATCTTCGGCACATGTTGCGACGGTATGAGGTGTGGGGAAAGCAAGCGATTGGCCATGGAGCCGCAGATCAACCAGTACGCCACCCCATTCTGGTCGAGCCGTGACGACTCGTTGGGCAACAGAGAGCCAATTCCGTCCTCGGCCAAAGATGCCGTGCAGGAAAAAAAGCCATTTCTCAGGAGAATGAGAGGGCGCCGTGATGAGCTGATGGTGTAAAAAAATGTTATTTAAGATGCGCAGAAACTAGCTTCGTCATCTGAAACATATTAACTTGTTTCTTGCCGCCGAAGACCTTGAGTAACTTGTCATCCGCGTTGATGTTCCGCCTGTTCTTGGCATCCTGCAACTTGTTCTTTTTGATGTAGACCCACAACTTCTTGACCACCTCGGTACGAGGGATTGGATTGGCACCGACGATGGCCGACAGGGCGGCATCGGGTTGAACCGGCTTCATGAACGCAGACGTTTTTTTCGCAGCCATAATTCCTCCTTGAGTTTGGAGGGGGACCATACAGGGTCTTTTTGAGAATTGATAGTGGGAAAATTAGGGGAGCCATAATAAAGATTGGTTGAAGATCTAAAACTTTATTGATACGGTGCGTCACAATTTTGGGGACCTTCAATCAAGAAAGGATAGGGGTATATGGAGTATCTGGTTAATCGTCGTGACATTGATTTTATTCTGAAGGAACAAATTCATTACGAAAAATTGTTTGAGTTACCGGAGTTTAAAGAATTCACGACCGAGATGTTTGACATGGTGTTGGATCAGTCGTTCAAGTTTGCCCAGCAGGAGATTGCGCCCCTCAATGCCTCGGGAGATAAAGAAGGTTGCCTGTTTGATGGCAAGACGGTGAAGGCCCCGAAGGGATACAAAGAGGCTTATCAGCATTTCGCCGAAAATGGTTTCATTGGAATGGATGTTCCTGCCACCTATGGGGGGCAAGGGTTGCCACTGACGGTGGCGATGCCCGCGTCGGAGTTTTTTAGTGGGGCGTCCGTGTCGTTTATGATGTACCCGGGGCTGACCCGAGGGGCGGCTCATCTGATTGAGACCTGTGGTTCTGAGGCGTTAAAAAATATCTATGTGCAAAAAATGTACTCTGGCGTCTGGGCCGGGACCATGTGTCTGACCGAACCGCAGGCGGGGAGTGCCGTCGGAGACCTGAAGACGACGGCCGTGCCGCAACCGGATGGAAGTTATAAGATCAAAGGCGGCAAAATGTTTATCTCCTCCGGGGATCATGATCTCACGGAAAATATCATTCATCTCGTGTTGGCGAGGATTCAAGGGGATCCGGAAAATTCGACCAAGGGGATCTCGCTCTTTGTGGTCCCGAAACTGAAGGTGAAGAAGGACGGTTCTGTCGGTGAATCCAATGATGTGAAGACGGTCAATATCGAGCACAAGATGGGGATCAAGGGGCAGGCGACCTGCACTCTGTCATTTGGGGATAATGATCAATGTGTGGGGCACCTGGTCGGGGAACCACGCTCCGGGATGAAACAGATGTTTCAGATGATGAACGAGGCGCGGCTGCTCTGCGGCATGCAGGGATTGTCGATTTCTGGAACCGCCTTTGAGCATGCCTTGCAATACGCCAAGGAACGGGTGCAAGGGCAGGGCAAGACCATCGTTGCTTTTCCGGATGTGCGGCGGATGTTGATGCTGCAAAAGGCCTACGTGGAAGGGATTCGTTCGCTGCTTTATCATACGGGGTATTACATCGACATGGGCAAGGGGCATCCCAATCCCGAGACGAAGGCCTACTATCAGGGGTTTGCGGATTTACTGACACCGATGTGTAAGGCTTATGGATCTGACATGGGGTTTAAGGTCACGGAATTGGCGATGCAGACTTACGGGGGCTATGGCTATATTTCCGAATATCCGATTGAACAGTACATGCGCGATGTGAAGATCTCTTCCATTTACGAAGGGACCAATGGGATTCAGGCCCTTGACCTGTTGGGACGAAAACTGCCGCAGAATGGGGGACAGGTCGTGCAGCAGTTTTACGCGATGCTTGATGAGTTCGTGACCAAAAATCAAAATGAACCAGCCCTCAAGGTGGAATTGGGAGAATTCAAAAAGGCCTTGGATTTGATTGCCCAGGTGGCCATGTCCTTCATGGAGATGACGGGCAAGGGGGATTTTAATTATCCCATGTTATCAGCCACGCCTTTTCTCAATATGTTTTCCAATGTGGTGGTGGCTTACTACCTCTTGGATCAGGCGGTGATTGCCCACGTGAAGCTCGCCAAGCTGTTGGAGGAAAAAGTGGATGATCCCTCCCAGCACAAGGGGTTCATCAAGGGGAATGACGAGGCCGCCTATCTTGATGGCAAGATCAAAACGGCGCGATTCTTTGTCCATCAGGTCTTGCCGACGGTACGGGCCACCGTCAAATCGATCAATTCAGGAGATCGCAGCGCCTTGGAGATCATACTCTAATGTCTAATAAAATTGCGGAACTCGAAAAACGTCATCAAGAGGCCCTGGAAGCCGGCGGGGCGGAGCGGATTGAAAAACACCACCAAGCGGGAAAATTGACGGCCCGGGAACGGATTGATCATCTGCTCGACCCTGGCAGTTTTGTCGAGATGGATACCTTCGTGACGCATCGATGCACGGAGTTTGGCATCGACAAGCAAAAACCTTACGGGGATGGGGTGGTGACCGGTTATGGCAAGATCGAGGGCCGGATCGTGTTTGTCTTTGCCCAGGATTTTACCGTGTTTGGCGGTTCGTTGGGCGAGGCCTATGCCAAGAAGATTTGCAAGGTGATGGATCATGCGATGAAGGTGGGGGCCCCGATGATTGGCCTGAATGATTCCGGTGGGGCCCGGATCCAAGAAGGTGTGGTAAGCCTGGCGGGTTATGCGGATATCTTTCAACGCAATGTGATGTCCTCCGGTGTGATCCCGCAGATCTCGGCGATCCTCGGCCCGTGTGCCGGTGGCGCGGTTTATTCGCCGGTCATGACGGATTTTATCCTGATGGCCAAGAAGACCAGTCACATGTTTATTACGGGACCCGATGTCATTAAGGCCGTCACCCACGAAGAGGTGAGCAAGGAAGATCTGGGTGGGGCGGTGACGCACAATTCTAAATCGGGAGTTGCGCACTTTTTGGCTAATAACGACCAAGATTGTTTGGACCAGATCCGCAAACTCTTAAGCTATCTTCCCGCCAACAATATGGAGGATGCCCCGCACAAGGAGACGGGCGATCGTTGGGACAGGCGGGAGGCAGCGCTCGATACCTTGATTCCGGACAATGCCAACAAGCCGTACGACATGAAAAAATTGATTGATTTGGTGGTCGATCCGTCGAGCTTTTTGGAGGTGCATGCCCATTACGCCAAAAATATCTTGGTGGGCTTCGCCCGTATTGGGGGCCAATCCATCGGTATTGTGGCCAACCAACCCGCGGTGCTGGCGGGTTGCCTCGATATCGACGCCTCGGTCAAGGCCGGACGTTTTGTTCGCTTTTGCGATGCCTTCAATATCCCCATCGTGACCTTCGTCGATGTCCCGGGATTCTTGCCGGGGACGGCCCAGGAGTGGGGCGGGATCATTCGCCACGGGGCCAAGTTGTTGTACGCGTATTGCGAGGCGACGGTGCCCAAGGTGACGGTGATCACCCGCAAGGCCTATGGGGGTGCTTACGACGTGATGAGTTCCAAGCACGTGCGCGGCGATGTCAACTTCGCCTACCCCAGCGCGGAGATCGCCGTGATGGGCCCCGACGGGGCGGTCAACATTATCTTCCGCAATCAATTGGCGGGAGCGAAGGATGCGGCCAAGGAGAAGGACCGTTTGGTGGAAGATTACCGCAAGGCCTTCGCCAGCCCGTACAAGGCGGCGGAGCTGGGCTACATCGACGAAATTATCTTCCCGCGGGACACGCGACCGAGGATTATCCAGTCTTTGGAAATGCTAAAAAATAAGCGGGATAAGAATCCGCCGAAGAAGCATGGGAATATCCCGCTTTAAAGCAAATCCCCCCTTCCCCCCTTTTTCAAAGGGGGGGATGTGGCTATTTCTCTTTTTGAAGAATTGGAATATGCCCTGTCTTATCCTTTTAAAAAAGGGATAGATCACTGTCTTTCCCTTTCAAAAAGGTACGTTGATGTTGCCTCCCCCTTTGAAAAAGGGGGATTAAGGGGGATTTAAATCTGCTTCCCTACAACAAAAATCTAAAAGAGCCCGCTCGTCGTTTGAGAATAGAAATGACCGACAGCGAGAGGAAACTCTGGGCCAGGCTTCGTGGCAAGCAATTGGGTGGTATCCAATTCTATCGTCAGAAAACCATCGGAAATTTCATTGTCGATTTTTATGCGCCTAAAGCCAATTTGGTGATCGAGGTGGACGGCTCACAACATTTGGAGGCGAATCATCTCGAGAAAGACAGACAACGGGATTCATTTTTGCGAGGGCAAAGATTACAAGTTTTACGGTTCACTAATTTACAAGTTCTCCAGGAAATGGATGGGGTTTTGGAGTTAATTTTTAAGGTGATTGGTGGGAGTCTCGCCGCAAATCCCCCTTGATCCCCCTTTTTCAAAGGGGGAGGTGGATGAATCTCTTCTTGGGTGAGATGTGCGGTAATGTATTTCCCCCCCTTTGAAAAAGGGGGGTAGGGGGGATTTAAGGGGTGGGGGATTTATCCCATCCCCGCGATTTCCCGTTCAACCTCTTGCAATGTTTTTTCTAACACGGCTACCATCACTCGGGCGGCATAAATGGGATCGCTTTCCAAAGGTTTGAGATGATGTGTTTTTGGATCAAACTTCATCGTTCCCTTCGATTCAAATTTTCGGTAGACGGTGCATTCGTAGAGATAACGAAAGGGACTGTGTTCCTCAAAGGTCGCCAGATGCTTGAGTTGCAAGAGTCGTTGCAAGAATTTTTGATGCAAGATGGCTAGTGCTCGCTCCGGCCCTGCTGGTTCTGCCTGTCTTTCCCGCAGAATATTGAAGCCAAAGGTAGTTCCCGGTTTTAGGCCGAAATCTTTCAAAAAAGCTAAGAGGCGATCGAGGGTCGGCAAATCAGCATTTGGCAGATGTCTTTCAATTGCCAGGATAGCGGTCTTGACAGCCAATGGACCGTGGGTTTGACCCACTTCAAGAATGATGCGACGATGACCCGTGGGGAGAAAGCGTCTCAAGACCTCATCATAACGTTCAACCATATCCAGAGTGGGAGATTCTGGAGGAGGCAGGTCCTGTTCCAGTTGTCGTTGTAGTTCCAATAGGTGATCGCGAACGACCGTCGCCATCCCTTCGATGAGGGGATGGAATTCAGCCCCTGACGCTTCGGCGCGTCCCAAAAAATGGTCGAGAGTCTGATATCCAGATTTTATGGCTTGGGGATCATGGGGTGGCGTGAAGAGTCGTCCCACGATTCGTTCCCCATGGGCCTGTAGAACCTCCGCCAAGGCTTGTGTGATTGAGACAATAGGAGCCTCTAGGGGGACGCTGCAGACAAATTGTGCCCAGCCACGCACCAATGCCGGTGGAGTACTCAAACCAAGTAGTTTGGAAACTGTAGTGAGAACCATCACTCAATTATCGGTAGCGGCACAATAAAGTTGCTCCCGATTTACATACAATTCATGCATATTCGTTTGATATGAGAATAACACTCAATATGGAAGAGGGTCTCCTACTAATGTATTTTCCCCCTTTGAAAAAGGGGGGTAGGGGGGATTTAAGGGGTGGGGGGATTTGAAGTTGACGGCTTGGGCACAACTCGCTACAAAAGCCCCCATGTTTAAAAAAGTATTGATCGCCAATCGTGGCGAGATAGCGGTGCGGGTGATTCGGGCCTGTCGTGAGATTGGGATCAAGACGGTGGCGGTTTATTCCGAGATTGATCGGGAGTCGCGCCATGTGCGTTGGGCTGATGAGGCCTATTTAGTGGGACCGGCCCCGGCCAAGGAAAGTTATCTGGTGGCCGATAAAATCATCGAGGTGGCCAAGCGCAGTGGGGCCGATGCCATCCATCCCGGTTATGGTTTTCTTTCCGAAAATGCCGATTTTTCCGACCTCTGTGCCAAAAATAATATCAAGTTCATTGGCCCGCGCGGCGACTCGATGCGCATGCTGGGAGACAAGGTGGCGGCCCGTCGGGTGGCGGCCAAGGTCAAGGTGCCGACGGTCCCCGGGATGACGGATCCGTTGGATTCGGTCGATCAGGCCAAGCAGTTGGGAGGGCAGTTTGGTTATCCTGTCTTGCTCAAGGCGCGTTCCGGCGGAGGGGGCAAGGGGATGCGCAAGGTGGAGCGCGTGGAGGAGATGGAATCGGCTTATCAAATGGCCTCCTCCGAGGCGCGATCTTCCTTCAATGACGATGCGCTTTACATGGAAAAATATGTCGTGGGTCCGCACCATGTGGAGGTGCAGATCTTAGGTGATGAAGCCGGAAATGTGATCGCGATTGGCGAGCGGGAATGTTCGGTGCAACGGCGGCATCAAAAGATCATTGAAGAATCACCGTCGCCCTTCATCACGGAGGCCACGCGCAAGAAATTACTCGAGGCGGCCGTGATCTTGGCCAAAGAGGCCAAATATGTGAACGCGGGTACGATGGAGTTTTTGGTCGATAAGAATCAAGACTACTATTTTTTGGAGATGAACGCCCGATTGCAGGTGGAACACCCGGTGACCGAGCAGGTCTCGGGGATTGATCTGGTCCGGGCGCAATTGCGCATTGCGGCCGGAGAATCGTTGGATGTTATTGTAGGGGCGCCGCTTGCTGCGCCCCCACAGAACCGCGGTCATGCCATCGAATGCCGCATCTACGCCGAAGACCCCGATCAAGGCTTCATTCCATCCCCCGGAAAAATTGAGAGAGTGCGCGAACCCTCCGGCCCTTGGGTTCGGGTGGATTCAGCCGTCTATCCCAGGGCGGAGATTTCTGTGTATTACGATCCGATGATTGCCAAGCTGATTACCTGGGGACCCACCCGTGAAGAGGCCATCCTCCGGATGGAGCGGGCCCTACGGGAATATCAGATTGTGGGTGTGAAGACGAACCTCTGGTTTCATGAGGCGGTGCTGGCCCATTCGGAGTTTCGACAGGGGAAATATGATACCGGGTTTGTCGAACGAAACCTAGAGGTGCTCAAGCGCCTGGGACATGAGGGGCATGCGGGTATTGCCGCCATTGCGGCCCTATTTTTTCAACTCCAAGAGGCGAAGGTAGCGAGTCCGAGAGGCCCGGAGGGATCTTCGACGAATTCCAATGCTTCTTCTTGGAAACTGGCCGGGCGCCGGGAAGGGATGCGGTCATGAAATATCATGCCGCCGTCGCTGGACAGTCCATTGAGCTCGAACTGGGTTCGGATGGTGCGGTTTTTTTGAATGATAAATCCCATCGTGTGGAATGTCGTATCTTAGAAACGGGCCTGCTCTCATTACTGGTGGACGATCACTCCTATGAGATTGTGGTGCGTCGCGAACTCAAGGGCGGCAAGCCGACCAAAAATGGTTTTGTGGTCGAACTGGCCGGCCATCTGATTCCGGTGCGCTTTGAGGAACCGGGTCAAAAAGGCGCGGCCGGAGTGAAAGAAGAAGAAGGTTCAGGAACCATTGAATCCCCCATGCCCGGTCGGATTGTGACGATCAAGGTGAGCCTGGGGCAAGAGGTCAAATTGGGTGAGGGGATTATGGTGGTGGAAGCCATGAAGATGGAAAATGAACTGACGTCCTCCAAATCAGGGAAGGTCAAAGAGATCAAAGTGAAGGTGGGTGAAGCGGTGGAGGCGGGTCAGGAATTAATGGTGATTGAATAATGGCCACCGAACGCAAAGAAAAATTTTCGACGCTCTCGGATATTCCGTTGCCGCCCACGTATCGTCCGGCCGATGTACGCTCGAATTACCAAGAAGATATCGGGCAGCCCTCCCAGTTCCCTTATACGCGGGGTGTTCATCCCAACATGTATCGCGGTCGCCTCTGGACCATGCGGCAATACGCCGGTTTTGGTTCCGCCGAGGAGACCAACAAGCGTTTTCGTTATCTCTTGGAGGCGGGGCAGACCGGGCTTTCGGTGGCGTTTGATCTTCCCACCCAGATGGGGCTTGATTCCGACGCCCCGATGTCGGTGGGAGAGGTGGGTAAGGTGGGGGTGGCGATTGATACCTTGGAAGACATGCAGCAGCTGTTGGATAAAATTCCCCTGGATAAGGTCTCGACCTCGATGACCATCAATGCGACGGCCTCCACCTTGTTGGCCTTCTACCTGGCGGTGGCCGACGGGCAGGGCGTGAGCTGGGACAAACTGCGCGGGACGGTGCAGAATGATATTTTAAAGGAATACATCGCTCGGGGAACTTACATCTATCCGGTGGGACCTTCGATGAGGATCATCACGGATATGTTTCGCTTCTGTAATGAACGGGTCCCCAAGTGGAATGCGATCAGTGTTTCGGGGTATCACATGCGCGAGGCAGGTTGCAATGCAGTGCAAGAGGTGGCCTTTACCTTGATGGATGGTTTGACTTACTTGGAGGCCGCCCAAAAAGCAGGTCTGGACGTAGACGAGATCGCCTCGCAGATCTCCTTCTTTTTTGGGGTGCACAACGACTTCATCGAGGAGATTGCCAAGTTTAGGGCCGCCCGACGCCTCTGGGCCCGTTTGATGAAGGAACGTTTTCAGGTGAAGAAGGATGAGTCGTGTAAACTGCGTTTTCACACCCAGACCGCCGGTTGCAGCCTGACGGCCCAACAGCCGAAGAACAATATTGTGCGAGTCACGATCCAGGCCCTGGCGGCCGTGCTGGGCGGTACCCAGTCGCTCCATACCAATTCCCTCGATGAGGCCTTGGGGCTCCCGACCGAAGAGTCGGCGCGGGTGGCCCTGCGCACGCAGCAGATCTTGGGGTACGAGTCCGGGGTCGCCAACACCGTCGATCCCTGCGCCGGTTCCTATGCGATTGAATCCCTGACCGATCAGATCGAGCAACAGGCCCGTGATTACATCGCCAAGATTGACAAGATGGGCGGGATGTTACGGGCGATTGAGCAGGGATTTGTCCAGAAGGAGATTCAAAACAGTGCCTATCAATACCAGAAAGATATCGAGTCACGTGAGAAGCTCATTGTGGGGATGAATTCTTTCCCGTTGGCCGGGGAAAAGCAGGGTCCCATCATGAAGATTGGCCGTGAGGTGGAGCAAAAGAAACTGGAGCGACTTCACCACTGGCGCGCCACTCGTGACGCCACCCTTTGTGCTCAAGCTCTGAAGGATCTGGAACAAGCGGCTCGTGGCACTGAGAATGTCATGCCTGTCATTATCCACGCGGTGAAGGCGAAGGCCACTTTGGGAGAGATTGCTCAGGTTTTTCGGCAGTGCTTTGGGCAGTATCAGGAGAATGTGGTGATCTGATTAGTTCTTTTTTTCGATAAACCGGATAATCAAAAGACTCACTTCATACAATATCAAAAGTGGTACCGACATCAGAAATTGCGACATCACATCAGGTCCTGGTGTCAAAATTCCTCCCACCAAGAAGGTCAGCACCAGCACATAACGGCGCCAGGAGGCTAACTGCTTATGATGCACGACCCCCATCACGGCGAGGGCCACGAGGATGAGCGGGAGTTCGAAGATGCCGCCAAAGGTAAGCAACATCTTGGTGACGAATCCCAGGTAGTCCTCCATGCGCGGCAGAAACTGGATCTGGGTCCCGGTGAGCAATGAGACAAAAAAATCAAAGCCGAACGGAAAGATCACATAATAACCAAACGCGGCGCCTCCCACAAAGAGTAGCGTGGAGCTCCCGACAAACGTCATGGCGTAGCGCCGCTCTTTGGCATAAAGGCCCGGGGCGATGAAGAGCCAAACTTGGTACAGCAGAAATGGCGAGGAGAGGAAGAGCCCAGAAAGCAATCCCACCTTGAGATAAGTCACCACGGCCTCGAGCGGGGAGGTGGCAATGAATGAGGAGCCTGCATGGAAGTGCCGGATCAATGGTTGTTGGAGAAATTCAAAGATTTGTTTGGAGAAATACAGTGACACCAAGCTCGTTGCGATGAGTGCCAAACTGCCTCGGATCAAGCAGCCACGTAGGGCTGTTAGATGTTGCACCAGGGACAACTTTTGTTCTTCGGTGGTCATGCGTTATTTGGGAGGATCGAGGAAGTCGTTTTTGACGTCTTCCAAGGATTTTTTAAATTCCCGCACCCATTTGCCGATTTTAGTGGCCATGCCCGGGAGGCGTTCCGGGCCGATAAAGATCAGGGCCAAGACCATGACGATGAAAATTTCTCCGGTGCCTAGGCCAAACATAGGTTTTCCTTTTTTATGACAACCCCAACGTTTCTTCAAAACCGCACATCAGATTCATATTTTGCACCGCCTGCCCGGAGGCCCCCTTGGTGAGGTTGTCAATCGCACTAAAGATGGAGAGGGTGGGGGCGCTATCGCCACTGACGCCGATGACGCATTTGTTGGTCATCGCGACCTGACGAATCTCCGGCAGGATACCCGCGGGGAGGATCTCGACGAATGGTTCTCCTTCATAGAAGTCTTGGTACAGTTTCACCAATTGCTGATCGGCCATTTTTTTCTTCGGGACCACATGAATCGCCGAGAGCATGCCGCGATGGATTGGGATCACTTGCGGCGTAAAGGTCACCTGAATCGATTTATCGGCTAGGAGGCTTAACTCTTGTTCGATCTCCGGGGTATGGCGGTGTCTTCTTCCGACGTGGTAGGGGAACATCGAATCCTTAATCTTATTGGCCAATTCCCCTTCCACCTTCTCCCGTCCCGCCCCGGAGATGCCCGATTTGGCATCGATCACAATCGGCTTGAGGTTGATTAACTTTTTGTCCAGTAGTGGCGCCAGGCCCAGGATGGCGCTGGTGGGATAACAACCGGGGTTGGCCACGAGCTGCGCCTTACTGATTTTTTTGCGATATAATTCCGGGAGCCCATAGACCGCTTTTTTTAACAATTGAGGGCAGGTGTGTTTGCCGTACCAGGATTCGTAGCTTTCGGGAGAAGACAGTCGAAAATCGGCCGACAGATCAATGACCTTAAGCCCATGCTGGACCCAGTTGGCCACGGCCCTCATCGCTTGGTGATGGGGCAGGCAGCAAAAGACCAGTTCGGCGCTCTGCGCCACGTTGGTTTCCTGCAAGGAGCGTAACGTTAAACCATCCTCACCATAAGGCTTACCGGCCTGTTTTTCAGAAGTGACAAGGGTGATCTGTATCTTTGGATGCTTCTTGAGCAGACGATAGAGCTCTTCACCGGTGTATCCGGTGGCTCCGATGATGGCGACCTTGAGCATAGGATTTTTAACGCTTGGAATACTGTGAACGACGACGCGCCCCGCGATGACCGTATTTTTTACGCTCGACAATACGAGAGTCGCGGGTCAGGAGACCAGCACCGCGCAGCGGCTTCTTGTATTCCTCGTTGGAGGCCAACAGGGCCTTGGCAATGGCAGACTTCAAGGCATCGGCCTGTCCGGAGGGACCACCACCTTCAATGGTGGCATTCACATCAAATAACCCCGTTGTCCCTGTGGTGGTAAATGGTTGCAAGACAATATATCTCAGGGCTTCACGTCCAAAATAATCATTAAAGGCGCGCGTGTTGATGATAATCTTGCCCGCCCCCGGCAGGATAAAAACCCGGGCGATGGAGGTCTTACGTTTTCCGACGGCATTAAATCTCTTGGGTCCCTTGGCTGGTGGCATAATTAGATCTCAATGAGTTGAGGTTGCTGGGCCTGATGGGGATGTTCTGTCCCGGCGTAGACCTTAAATTTGGTTAACAACTGATTCTGCATCCGATTTTTTGGGAGCATCCCTTTGACAGCCTTCGTAATCAGGTCGGTGGGGTGTTTTACCAACAACTCCCCGGCACTGGTCTCCTTGATACCGCCACGAAAACCGCTATGGCGATAGTACTTTTTGTCAGTCAGCTTTTTGCCCGTCAGTTTGACCTTAGCGGCATTGATCGCGATCACGAAATTTCCCATATCTTCATGACGGGTATAGGTGGCCTTGGTCTTCCCTCGGAGCAGCTCGGCGATCTGTGTGGCAGCCCGACCCAGCACCTTGCCATTGAGGTCAACCAGCACCCAGTCTCGAGGGAGTTCTGCTTTCTTGGCTAAAAAACATTTTTGCTTCATAAGGGGGCGGACACTATGGAAAAACGCCTCCCCTGTCAAACGAAATTATTGGTTTGTTTTCCCAATTTGAAAGTGTTACCGGGGTGGGCCTATGCCGGTTCCGGTGCGGAGTACGATTCGAAAATTGAAGGGCTATCACCTCGATCAGCCGGCGCATCGGATCAAGCTCAATCAGAATGAATCCCCTTACGATCTTCCGGAGCCCTTGAAACAAGAAGTCCTGCGTCGCTTGGCCCTGGCCCCTTGGAACCGGTATCCCCTGCCATTCCCGCAGGATCTGCAAGAAAAAATTGCCCAAGCCGAGGGATGGAAGTCCGATGGAGTTGTGGTGGCGGCAGGTTCTAATTTATTGATCCAGGCCATCATTGTCGCGGGAGCGGTGGATGGGAAAATCTTGACAGTGAATCCGACCTTTTCCCTGTACGGCTTAGAAGGGGAGCTCTTGGGTAACAAGATCATTGCTGTGCCTCTCGAAAAAGATTTTTCGTTGCCCGTGGAGCGTTTTCTCGGGGCGATTCGCAAACACAAGCCGCAGTTGATTTTTTTGCCCAATCCCAATGCCCCGACGGGGAATCTTTTTCCCGAGGAAGTGTTGTTGGAAATTATTCGCACCTCCAAATCTCTCGTGGTGATCGACGAGGCCTATTGCCACTTTGCCCGTTATTCCCTGTTGCCTCGTTTGGCCAAATTTCCCAACTTGATCCTGGTGCGAACCCTTTCCAAGGCCTTCTCCTTGGGTGGCGTCCGGGTTGGGTATGCGATGACCGCCCCAAGCGTGGCCAAGGAGCTGCATAAGGTGGTGTTGCCGTTCAACGTCAATGCCTTCTCCGCCATTACCGCGGAGGTGGTTTTGCAAAATCCTGACTACGTGGAGCAAAGAGTTCAGGAGGTTATTACCGAGCGAGAATGGTTGTTTCAGGAAATGAAGAAAATTTCTCACTTGAAGGTGTATCCTTCGCAAGCCAACTATCTGTTGTTCCGTTCCCCCAAGGTAAAACAAATTTTTGCCGGGCTGATCAAACAGGGGATCTTGATCCGTCAGATTACCGGCAAGGGATTGGAGCATAGTCTGCGCGTGACGATTGGCAGTCCCGATGAAAATAGGGCTTTTCTCACGGCCTTAAAAAGTGTCTCTTAGTCGTATGGCTCTCCCCATTTATCTTGATTATCATGCGACGACTCCGCTCGATCCTCGTGTCTTTGCCGAGATGGGTCCCTATTTTACGCCATTTTTTGGCAATGCCGCTTCCAAGACCCATGCTTTTGGCTGGCAGGCGGAAGCCGCTGTGGAACGGGCACGGGCCCAGGTCGCTGCGTTGCTCCACGCCGATCCGCGTGAGGTGATCTTTACCAGTGGGACCACCGAGTCAAATAATCTTGCCTTGAAGGGGGCGATCGAGGCCGTTCGGCCGTCCGGGGAGCGGCGGCATATGATTACCAGCGTCATTGAACATGACTCCGTGTTAGAGACGGTGCGTTATCTGGAAAAAAATGGTTGCGAGGCAACCTACCTTCCCGTGAATCCATATGGCCAGGTTGAGTTGGCGGCGTTAGAAAAATCAATCACCGAGCATACCCTTCTGATCTCCATCATGGCGGCGAATAATGAAATCGGGACAATCCAGTCCTTGGCTGAGATTGGCCGTATCGCCAAATCGAGGAAGGTCTTGTTTCATACGGACGCGGCCCAGGCCGTGGGAAAAATGGCACTCGATGTCGAGGCCATGGGGATCGACCTCTTGTCGTTCTCGGCGCATAAGTTGTGCGGTCCCAAGGGGATTGGGGGGCTCTATATGAGACAGAAGGATCCTCGGGTGAGATTGTCACCTCAAATGTTGGGAGGAGGGCATGAACGGGGGATGCGCGCTGGTACGTTGAATGTCCCGGCCATCGTTGGTCTTGGCCAGGCCTGCACATTAGCCCAGTCGGAGATGATCGTGGAGCAGGCACGAATTGGCTCGTTGCGCGATAAACTCCATCATGCGCTGAAGCTGGCATTCCCTGACTTGGAGTTGAATGGCCATCCCAGCAAACGATTGTCCGGTAACCTAAATGTTAGTTTTTTAGGGATCCGGTCGGATCAACTGATCGGTGCCTTGTCGGATGTGGCCCTGTCCTCTGGCTCGGCCTGTGCCTCTGGTACCGCCACGCCGTCCCATGTGTTGCAGGCGATTGGTGCGGATGAGGCACGGGTGAGAGGCTCGGTGCGTTTCGGGTTGGGTCGTTTTACCACAGAATCAGAAATTGATTTGGCCCTTGCCCGTATTATTCCGGTGGTTCAGAAGCTGCAATCTTCATAAAATGCGAATGTTTCTCATTTTGATACTCTCAAAATGAGAAACTCCGAGACGGTTAAATCGAGTTGCAAAATAGCGTTAAAAAATATCCTGTTAAATTAGATAGTTGCAAGTCCGATGCTATTTTTTCTTTGGCATGGGATATGCATTTTGACTGTCTCATGATGGAAACTAAAGAACCTTCGGGGGAGGGTTTTGAGGCGGTTACCGCCAGTCCTCCTACGTCAACACGTAAATCAAACACTCTTGCGGCTGCCATGGTCAAAGACCAAGTGGTTGGGTTTGGTGACCGCGTGACCTACATTTTTGCCCATGATCGCGAGGTGGGATCCATTCACTTTGATCGGTTGCGCGGCGAGATTTTTTACAAGGGACATAATATTCGTCATTTACCGTTGGAGGCTTGGCAGCTTCAAAAGATTGTTGAGTTACAGAAAATGTTGTCCCAGCATGCACAGTATCATGACTTCGCCAGTTCCTATGGCAAGGCCCTGGAAAAAATCACTTTGGACCGGGTTCGAAACGGGCTAAAATAATCTCCGTATGGTCAAAAGCCGCAATATTGGACGGGGAGGGCGCATTGATGGCCTACCACCGGTCGCACCCGAGATCACCCCCACGCCGGATCGTCATCTCACCTATCACCAGGATGGTGTTCGTTGGCAATTCAAGGATGGCAAGATTTTGGTCAATGATCTCGATGTTGGTAAATTAATCTCGGATAGCCATGAAGAGGTGACCTATTGGATCGGTCTTTCCGATGGGTTGAATGAGTATCGAAAAAAGATGACCAAGTGGGCCCGACGCCAAGAGCAATGGGGGCGTTTCACCAATGCGGTCGATGCCTTGCTCAACACCTTATTGCGCCATCTAAAGAAGAGTTATGACCGCAGGATGACCGGTCTTTCTTGGACGATGGAGCATGGACAATTTGTCTTAAATGGCATTAATGTGCGTTCATTCCTGGATTTGTATCGGTTGCGTCGAACCGAAAAGGCGAGAAAATTTCTCAAGGGATTAAAGGCCAAATTGGCGACGCTGCTGCAGCACCGGGAAGAGAGCCCTCATTATGACCAGGTGCGCCAAGTGGTGGCAGAGCTGTATCGCGAGCTGGAACAGGAACTTCCGGATGAGACCACTGCCTCTTTGGTCCCTCTGCTTCCTAGCCGCGCTCGTTCTGAGTGATGTTGTCTCGTTTCCAACCGCATTATGGCTGACCCCGCTGCCGTTGCTCGCCGCTGTTTTCTATTCTCCCCGCACTCCTTCTTGGATCCTGTTGTTGTTTTGGTTCTTGGCAGGCTGGGGATGGGGGAGTCGGTATTTTCATCAGTCGGTTGATCCGGCACTGTCTCCGTTGCTTGGCGAGCGTGGCCACTATACGGGACGGGTCACGACCGCGCCTCGTCCCATGGAAGAAGGGTATCAGTTGCGGGTGGCCTTGGAGCAGGAGGCTGCGCTGGGGCCAGCGCGCGGTTTGGTCTTGCTTTCTTCCCCCCTGATCATACCCACAATCCAAGAGGGGGATCAGATTCGTTTCGAAACACGACTGCGTTTTCCCACTTGGTATAAAAACCCTGGCTCCTTTAACTATCGACACTATCTTGCACGGCAAGGGATCCTATTGCGCGGCTCCTTAGAGGAGCCAGGAGATTTACAGATATTGAGTCCCAAACGGTTTCCTTCGTCGCTAGCCCGTTTTCGACATTGGGTGAGTGACACGATTGGTCGGGCGACACCCTTTCCTGGTGCGGCGGTATTGGCCTCTTTGATAACAGGTGAAACGGCGGCCATCCCCGAGGAGATTGTGGATAATTTTCGGCAAACGGGGACGATCCACCTCCTGGCGATCTCGGGGCAAAATATCGGGATGTTGGCCTTCTTTTTTTATTTCCCGATCCTGTGGTTACTCAAACGCTCAGAACGTATCCTCCTGACCGTTTCGGTACGTTCATTAGCGACCCTGCTGACCCTGATCCCGGTGGTGGGTTACGTCTTGTTAGCTGGCAGCCCAGTCTCAGCGGTGCGGGCCGGCTTGGTGTATGGCCTGATGGTGTTGGCCCTTTGGTTGGGGCGGCGTTTTGACTGGCTCTCGGCCCTGGCGGCAGCGGCCCTAGGTGTTTGTCTCTTTGATCCTAGTGTCGTCTTCTCGGTTTCCTTTCAGCTTTCTTTTGCGGCGGTGTTGGCGATTGGTTGGTTTTCTGAACCCTGTGCCAGTTGGATTCCCGGGCCCAGGTGGTTTGCCAAGCTCCTGAGCCAAACACTTGTTGCTACCCTCGGCACCATGCCCATCTTGTTGTATCACTTTGGCCAAGTTCCGCTCATCGGATTCGTGACGAATCTCTGGGCGGTGCCGTTGATGACTGTGATCTTGGGAGGCCTGCTCTTGGGGATAGGGGCGGCGCCGTTTACCCTGCTGGTGTTGCACGGGGTGGGCGAATTAACGCGCCTCCTCCTTTGGGGCCTGGCTTGGTTTGCAAAATATTCCCTGATGATCGCTTTGCCGATTTTTTCGTCCGGCGGCAATGGTCAGCTCCAAGTCCATTTTTTGGATGTAGGGCAGGGTGATGCCGCCCTAGTCATAACGCCCCATGGGCATGCCGTCTTGATTGATGCCGGTGGTTTTTTGATCCCAGGACGTCCGGTGACGTTTGATGTGGGAGCAAAGGTGGTGGCGCCGTATCTGCAACGCGTGGGGGTGAAACAACTGGATCGACTCATCCTCTCCCATCCTCACCCCGACCACTTCGGCGGGATGCCCGCGATCGTGCGCCAGTTTCCCATCGGGGAATTTTGGTACAATGGAGAAATTTTCCCCGATGTTTCTTTTGATACACTCTTATCCGAATTGCAACAACACGGAGTCCCGATCCAAGTGAAACGGGCCCCTGATGCGGCGACCATTGACGACGTGACCTTCCGTGTCTTGGCCCCGACCCAACTCATCCCGCGCGACATCAACGACAACTCGCTGGTGGTGCAGGTGAGTTACGGGGGCGTCCGATTTCTTTTCACCGGGGATCTGGAGCAATTGGGCGAAGAACGTCTATTGGCGCAAGCGCAGGAAGTTTCATCCCAGGTAGTCAAGGTCCCCCACCACGCCAGCCAGACCTCCAGCTCCGTCCCCTTGATCGACGCGGTCCACCCGCAATACGCCGTGGCCAGCCTCGGGGAGGGCAACATGTTCCATTTTCCCCGACCGGGGGTGTTGGAGAAATATCAACGAAGGGGGGTAAAAGTCTTTCGGAGCGATCAAAATGGTGCGATTATATTCAAAACCGATGGTCAGAAAATCATAGTTAGCCCCTTTATTGATCTTCCTTAGAATATTTTTGTCCATACTGGCAACTCAAGGAGGAAGACTTACGATAGATAAGGGTATGATTGATTTTGATCTCGATAAGTTTTATGCTGCGATTCTCCTTCCGGAAGAGGAATATTGTACGGTTTTTGTGGTGGTATCGAAGGTGATGGATTTAATGAGAAAAGATATGAAAGAAAAAGCAAAAAAATTGTCAAATAAGATCAAGCAAGAGTTTCCCTTGGCAGCATCGCTGGTCCGTGGACATATTGGAAAGAAGGGGGTGAAAAATAACTCCGAATCATCTGGCAACCGCAATATCACCCATCAAGAGGTGAAAACTGTGAAAGACTGGATTCGTCAAGCATTAGAAGGTTGATACCTTTCCTATCGATGCCCCAAATTCTCCCAATTGAGCACCTTCCAACCAAACGCCTTCTTTTCCATGGTTGTGCGAATTTGGTAAACGCCCCCATCATCCGCCAGCATCGTGAATCCCTCCACCTCGACGATGTGTTTTTGTAATTCGTTGATGGAGGAGATCTCTACCTTGGTGATTTTATGATTTCCAAAGTCGATGTCCCGGTTTTTTTTGCCGTATTTTGTGAAATATTTTCCGATAAGATGCTGGGCCCGGTTTGGTGATGGCAACCGACCGCCGCAGGAGGCACAAAGTAATAAGACTACTACGATGAGACAGTTTTTTTTCATATTAAGTAGTATGTGGGCGCGACAGGGATTGAACCTGTGGCTTCTACCGTGTGAAGGTAGCACTCTACCGCTGAGTTACGCGCCCTCCGCTTCGCTGTTCGCTCACTCAGTGCGAAACGCAGTTTGGCTTTCATAACGATAGGATATGAGGAATGCAACTGGAAATGCTACTTGCTCTTGCTCTGAAATCTTTTTCCCACCATCGTGATGGTGGTCGTCTCGAGCATGTTGATGAAACGGTAGGTCTTGGTGCTTAGTGCGCGGCGCAGGATTTTGAAAAAACCCCGGATGCCCTTCATGTGAATGATGGTAATGGGGTGGAGCAAAACATCCTTGGTCCTGATGACACCGATCAACATATCGCTCTCCTACCCTCATATCAACGCATTCCCTGTGCCAAACTTTAAGGGAATCATATGCCCCTGTGATATTTTCATAAATAACAATAAAAACAATAGTTTATGTGATTTTATGCCCGGGACGTTTTGGGGCTGTGAAGGGCAAAAAGTGGGGAAAAATTGGCCCAAAATGGGGCCTCCTGTCAACTTTCCGACAGGGCGTGTCATTTTTGTGACTATCTGACGAGAGTGGGGAGAGTGGGGACAGCTGTTTCACGAGCCATCACCGTGTCTGAATTGGACCCAGGATGATGATATTCTAAAAATCGGGCCGCCAAGGTCTCTTGATGATGAGTCGGTAACCGCAATGCCGAACCGGCCGGGAGGCGGTACTTGCCGTCGTAGACCTCACTAGAGAAGGCCGGATTGAGATCCTTTAGGTCAGAGATAGACACACGGGCCAAGAAGGAAACTTCAGGGAGTGTCATGGTGCCTGGGAGTTCCACCGTTTCAAATTCTAGTGGGGGACTCATGTGCACGGGCCCAAAGAAACGCTCGCGGTTTTCATAAACGCCCAGGGCGGCCAGAAAACAGGGGTAAAAATTGCGCGAGGCAAACTTATACCCCCCACCGCGATAATGATTGATAATGGTGCCGATATCCCGTGTTCCTAAATGAGAGATGGCCCCGAGCAGGTTTCCTGGGCCGGAGTTGTAGGCGTTGATTGCCAACGGCCAGGAATGCAGGAGCTGGTAATTTTTCAACAACAGGCGCGCGGCGGCATGGGCGGAACGGAGCGGGTCGTAACGTTCATCCACATGGGTGTCCACCACCATGTAGTTCCTCGCGGTGTCCGCCATGAATTGCCAAATGCCGGCGGCAGCGACCTTGGAAAAGGCCTTTTCGCGAAATAACGACTCCACAAAGGGAAGGCGGGAAATCTCTTTTGGGACGCCATAACTCTCAAAGATTTTTTCAAAGTGGCTGAGGTAACGTCCAGAATTAACCAACCCCTCCTTGAAACGGTCCTTGAGTCCAATTTGAGAACGGACCTGATCGCGGGCGATGCGAAATTTGTTCGGACCTCGCTCCCCAGCAAAGAGGCTCGCCATCCGCTTTTGTTCTTCCGTGAGTTTCCCGCCTGATTTTTCCCATTGGTCCAGCTGGGTGAGCACGGATTTGATACGATTCATCTCCTGATTCACGGCGGCATTTCGGTAACTTTTTTTGGCGGCATCCGAGCTTAGATTTCCCAAGCCCTGCCTCATATCCAACACGGAATACTGAATGCCAAGATTTTCCTCATCATGGAAGGTGACTTGCTTGGTGTCATAGACCCCGTAAATTTTTTGCCAAAATTCCACGGCCTTGGCGATACTCGGAGGCACGGAAAAATCGCTGTGCGGGCCGGCGCCCCTGGCGAGGGGGGCTGGGATGGGCGAGACTCGGATCAGCCCTGCCAATTCCTTCTTCTCCAAGGCCTGTTTGGATTTGCGATGGGTCAGTGTCTCTTCGACGGCATTATCTAAAATCTCCCGAGTGGCCGCGTGACGATCTTTTTTGCCCACGGTCTCATGAGGAGCGGATTTTGGTACAGCGGCCTTAGCGGCTAAGGGGCTCCCTGGTTCCGGGAGGACATCGGGAGCCGGATCTGTTTCCAAACTGGCCGTCTGGGGATCGATATCACCGAGGGTACTCGCCAATACGGGAGGAGGCAAAGGTTTGGCAATCTCCTGTGCCGTACCCGGATACAGGGTGGTTAATTCGCTGGAAAGATGACTGAAGGTCAGGTGTAAGCCGCCGGCAAGCGACAGGATAAAGGCCAGAGAGGTGAGTTTTCGATTATGCACTAATTTTGCTCCAAACTTTCATCCACCGCCGTCAAAATTTTTTCCTGCAAACTGGCCACGCGTCCCAAGGAAACCCCCGGTCCATTCATGAGGATTGAGAAGGCCACGGGGCGTGCGGTGTTTGAAAACCAATAACCAGAAAGGGTCACGACTCCATTTAACGATCCTGTCTTGGCTGCGATTTTTCCCCGCAAATCTCCGTTTCTCAATCTATGTCGAATGGTACCATCGATGCCTGAGATACTCAAGGAGGAGATGAAGGAATCTCGCAGGGGAGAGTGATACATATCCTCCAGGAGGGTGACGAGTTGAGACGCCGTCACGCGGGTCTCTCGAGAGAGTCCCGATCCATTGGCCAAGACGTAGCTTTGGGGGGGGATCTTGAGATCGCCAAAGTAGCTTTGGAGCACTCTGACGCCTGCCTCGGTGGAACCGGGACTTCCCAATAGTACGGCCCCCAAGGTCTTGAGCAATTGCTCCGCGGTAAAATTGTTACTAAATTTTCCCATGGATTTGATGACCTCGCTTAAAGGGGGGGATTCATGGGTAAAGATTTTGGTGGCCTCCGACGGCACAAGGCCCGATAAAATTCTTCCATCAAAGCGGATGCCGGCCTCTTGCAAGGCGGCAATGATAGCCCCCGCGGCATAACCACTGGGTTGAGGGACATCAATGCGCAACGTCGTCCCTCGGGATGGGGGTACCGAACCGGTGATGATCAGCTGGTGGTTGGCATCAAGGTGCGCATGGACAGTGGCGCGCCGGCCCCCGCCGGTCTTGGCCTGATTGACGACCGTAATAAAATAGTTGGCGGGCGACAAAGTCACCACGGGGGGCAGCCCCACCTTATGGGCGGGTTCGACCTGAACCTCGAGACCGTTGAAATTAAAGGCCAATGGGCTGGTGAGAATGGTGTATTCGGAGCTGCCCCGGTTGGAGACATCCGAGATCAAGGAGTGGTGGTCAAAAAAACTATCATCGACATACACGGCGCCTCTTATCGAACGAATCCCCGCCGCGCGGAATGAGGCCACCAGGCGCGGCAATTCTTCCGTGATGAGGAGTGGGTCGCCATGACCCTTGATCCAGAGGTTTTGCAACGCTCCATTGGAGGAGGTCGTGGTGTAAAAATCGGTTTTGAAGGTGAAGTCCGGACCCAGTCTGCGGAGGGCTGCGGCAATCGTCACCAATTTCATGTTGGAGGCGGGATTTAAGGGTTCATCGGCCTCATGTTGGTAGAGAGTTTTGGCGTCGGACAGTCGGACGATTTTGACGGATAATTTTTCAGGGCACTGCTTGGCGGTGGCGATGATTTGGTCGATGTTGTGGCGCAGGTCAAGAGGTGTCGTAGCTTCACGGGCTTCCAGGTGTGATGCAGACAACCAGGCAATGAAAAAAAACAAAATAATTTGGTTCAGTTCCTTAGTCATCTTAATTGACAGTCTCTGCTAATCTGATATTTTTGCAAGATTGAAAAGAGGAATCTTACTTTTAAGTGTCTTTTTTTTGCTCGTTGTTATTTCCGCGTGTTCAGGGAAGAGTGAAGCGATTCGTCGGGACACCCTGGTAGTGGGTTTGGAGGCCGCTCCGCTGACACTCGATCCCCGGCTGGCGATTGACGCTTATTCCACCAAACTGTGCCGGTTGCTCCATCGGGGGTTATTTCGCCTCAATAGTCGGCTGGAACCCATCCCTGATTTGGTGGAGAGTTATGAATTTAAGGCCCCGTTGACCTATCATTTTACCCTGAAAAAGGCGCTGACCTTTCAAGATGGGAGCCCCTTGACCGCCGCGGATGTGAAGGCCACCCTCGAATCGGTGGTCGATCCCGCCCTGGCCTCACCGTATCGCAGCGCCTTGGAAAAAATCGCCTCCATCGAGGTCACTGGGGATGATCAATTAGACATCACACTCAAGGAACCCTTGGCCTCTTTGTTGGCCAACCTCACCTTGGGTATTATTCCGGAAAATAATCCGAAGATAGGGGCCGGGCCTTATCAGCTGCAAGAATTCAAGCCGAACGACCGGGTGGTGTTGGTGCGGAATCCGCATTATTCAACAGCGGCCCGTTTGGATACCTTGATCTTTCGTATCATCCCGGATGACAATCTGCGGGTCTTGGAATTAATGAATGGCAAGATTGATCTGCTGCTCAACAATGTCCCGCCGCTCTTGGTGGAACCGCTCAGTCATCGTGCCAATTTGCAGGTGCAGACCACCCAAGGCATCAATGTGAATTATTTGGGGCTCAACCTCCAAGAGGAGCATTTGCAAAAGCTCGTTGTGCGTCAGGCCCTGGCCTTGGCCTTGAATATTCCGGAACTGATCCAGTATCGCATGGCCGGCCTGGCCCATACCGCCAAAGGCTGGCTCGCCCCCATGCATTGGGCCTATGAACCGGAGGTGAAGGGCTATGCCTACGATCCCAATGAGGCGCGACGTTTGTTGGATCAGGCCGGTTATCCTGATCCCGATGGGGCGGGTCCGCTGCCGCGTTTTACCTTGACCTTTAAGACGTCCACCAAAAAGGATCGGATCGGTTTGGCCAGGCTTTATGCGCGTTATTGGAAAGACGTCGGGGTTGAAGTGAAAATTTTACCTTTTGAGTGGGCGACACTGTTTCATGATATTCAGCTGGGCAAGTTTCAGATTTTCTCGTTGACCTGGGTGGGCTTGACGGAGCCGGATCTGCCACCTCTCGGGGCGAATCGAGGTCATTACGCCAATCCAGTGATGGATCAGCTCACCGCCGAGGGCCGGCGGGAGATGGATACGGGAAAACGGAAGGAAATTTATTCTTATGTGCAAAAAATCATGGGGGACGATCTTCCTTCCATCCCGCTTTGGTATGAGGATAATGTGGCGGTCCAACAAAAAAATGTTAAGGGATTACAGTTGCGTCCGGATGGTTCTTTTGAGGCGTTGACAGAGGTTTATAAAGAATAGATTAGGAGATGCCGGTGACGATCGAACAACAAGTGGCGCAGCTTTTTGTGTGGGGATTTGAGGGTTATGAGGCCACCGCCCCGCTGAAACGACTTTTGAAAAAATACCATCCGGGCGGGCTCATCCTGTTTCGCAGAAATATTCATGACCCGGAGCAGGTGCAACACCTGACCGCCGAACTGCAGCGGGCGGGGCGCAGCCACGGGGCGCCGTTGTTGATGGGGATTGACCAAGAGGGGGGGCGGGTGGCGCGGCTGCATTGGTTTGCGGAATACCCGCCGGCGGCCGTTTACGGAAAAATTTATCAACGGCAAAAAGGGGTGCATTTTATCGAGGCGGTCGCGCGTTTGATGGCCTGGGAACTGAAAAATGTCGGCGTCAATCTCAACTTTGCCCCGGTACTCGATGTGAATTCCAACCCGAAGAATCCGATCATCGGGGATCGGGCTTTTTCGCATGATGCGCACGTGGTGGCTAAAACCGCCGTGCCTTTTTTTCGCGGACTTTTGTCGGAAGGGGTGATCCCCTGTGGTAAGCATTTTCCGGGTCATGGTGATACCAAGACCGATTCTCATCTGGAGCTGCCACGGGTGGAGGTGAGTCGGGAGTCGTGGCGTCGGGTGTCATTGGTCCCGTTTCGCGAGGCGATTCGCCAAGGAATTCCCACGCTGATGACGGCCCATATTATTTGTCAAAACCTGGATCCGGATCGACCCGCGACCTTGTCGCGTAAAATTATCCACGATTTATTGCGCGAGGAGCTGGGATTTTCCGGCGTGCTGTTTACCGATGACCTTTTTATGAAGGCCTTGGCGAAATACTCCCTGATCGAATCCATGGTGTTGGCCTTGGAGGCCGGAAACGATGCCTTCTTGGTGTGCAAAGAGTTCGAGACCCGTTATGAGCTGATGGAACAGCTTGGTGCAGAGGTCCAAAAAAGCCCCTCCCTAAAACGCCGGGTGGAGGAGTCGGTGGCTAGAATCGCCCTCCTGAAGAAAAAATACCTTAAAAATCAATAGGTTATCTCATCAAAAAAAAGTGATTTGGACGCAACTCGTGGGCATCTAAGACCCGATAATCATTATGTAATCGGGAGACGTGTGTTTTTATGGTTGACCTTAATGTTTATTCGAATATCGCGACGTTTTCGCCTTCACTCCATGAGCCTGTGAAGGAGGATGATTCTAAGAAGAAAGAGAACGTCTCTGATCCCAGTGGCCAGCCAGCCCTGCCTGAACGTGTTCCAGATCTTCCCAAAGCGAGGCCTGTCACCAAGCCTGCGGAGCATGCCAAGACAGAGGGTCACAAAGATCAGGTCAAAGCAAACGTCACTCATGAAACGGATCATACGGCGGAAAAACATGAGGCCACGGCCAAGGAACGGCAGGCCGATTCTTATCGTGCTGGAGATCGGGCCAATACCTTAGAACGTTTGGTCACTAAAGATGCGGGATTGAGACCGGGTGATCCTGTGGCCCCCAAGCAAGACTCTCAAGAGGCGGCTTTCCGGAATGGGAGTCAGGGGAGCCAAGGCCGGTCGGCGGCCGATGTGGCGCATGAGGCTGAGGGGATGCTCAAGGGTGAGGGTACAAAAGGGGAGCACGAGACCGGTGGTAAGTTAGCCACGGCGACCTCGCCTGAATCGACGGGCCCGGAACACAAAGATACAAAACAAGGAAAATTGGCAGAAAAATTGGCAACAGGGAAATTTGTCAAAGGATCGGAATCTGGCAAAGGTCCTGACAAGCCAGCCACCAAGCCAGCGTCATCTCATACACAACATCCAGAAGTTGCAACACATCAGCCCAAACTGGCACCTCATTCCAGTGTGGATAAAACAGTTTCTCCCCATGACCAATTTCGCATGCTGGCGGCGGGCAAGGGGCCTGAGGCGCGTCCTGCTCAAAAGCCAGGTGTGCAGTCCCTCTCATCACCATCACACACAGCGGCGATGGGGGCCTCAGAAACGAGTGTTGCTAAGGCGTTGCCGGTTGTTGTGGCAAAGTCCGGTTCCACCGTATCCATGGCTCCTCAACCCAAGGAACCGGGAATTTTCAATAAATTATTAAAAATGTTCGGACTCAAATCAGCGCCACAGGCGAAGACTCCGCAGCTGGCCGCACATCACCCGGTGCCTACCGGTGGCAACGCACCGGTGCCGGCTAAACAAATTCAAGGGGACCCGCTCGTTGCCGCGGCGCAACCGAAGCAGGCCCAACCGGAGCCACCCCAACAGCCTGTAAGGACCCTCCTCGCTTCGGGCGCCGATGCCGGACAAGTTGCTATCAAAGATGCGCTACTCTCGAATGCCGCCCTCTTCACAAGAATGGGTAATGGCGGTCAATCAGTTCACCCCGGGGCCACCAGTGCGATGATCAAAGGCGCCAAGGACACCTTTGCCAGTATTCGCAAGGGAGAGGGCGCTGATAGCCGTTCTGGTGGGGTGGAGAAGGCGGATAACAGTTCTGGTAACCTCTACAAAGTCTTAGCCCTTGGGTCGCGGCGCGAACGTGGTTATGCGTAAAGTTTAGTCAATTCCTGAAAACCACCGATCAATCGATCATCAAAAAATATCTGCGGCACCGTCTTCATCCCGGTTCGGGCCACCAGGGCATCAAAATCATCATCATCGCTGACATCAATTTCTTCAAAGTTGAGTCCTTTGCGTTGCAGCAGTGCCTTGGCGGCGTGGCAATAGGGGCAGGAGGTGGTGGTGTAGATTTTTATTTCCATGACGTGGTTGTTTATTCTTATTTGACGCTTTTGTAAATCCTCGGGGGGATTTTATTTGCCATCGTGAAGCCGGGGCTTTATGATCCGTCCCACATGACTCCTCTGACCATTGTGTTACTCCTGGTGGTATTTTTTGCCGGCACCTTGATCGCCTATTTTCTCCTCGCACAAAGAAAAGGAAATGACACTCAGGCCGTACTTTTCAAACAAGAATTAGATCAATTGCGCCAATCGTTGGAGGGGAATACTCGAACCCTCAATGATCAGCTCTTGTTGCTCAATAAAGAGGTGGCCAACCAGTTGCAAAACAGCCTGAAGACGATCAGCGACTCCAGCCGGCATGTCGGCGACCGCTTGGACAATGCGGCGCGGGTGGTGGGGGAGGTGCAGGGGCGTTTGGGGAAATTGGAAGAGGCCAGTACCAAGATCTTTGAGGTGGGGAAAGACATTGCCAGTCTGCAAGAAATCTTACGGGCGCCTAAGTTGCGTGGCTCTTTGGGGGAATTATTTTTGGGGGATTTGTTGGCCCAGGTGTTGCCGAAGGATTACTTTGAACTCCAATACGGATTTCGCAGCGGGGAAAAAGTCGACGCCATCATTCGATCGGCGCAAGGGTTGATTGCGGTGGATTCCAAGTTTCCCCTGGAGAATTTTGTTCGGTTGCTTGAGACCAAGACGGAGGAAGAACGCAAGCTGGCCCGGCGGGTGTTTTTGAATGACGTGAAGAAGCATATTGATAGTATCTCGACCAAATACATCCTGCCTGGCGAGGGGACGCTTGATTTGGCCCTGATGTATATCCCTGCCGAGAATGTCTACTACGAGATCATGCTGAAAAATGAGGGCACCGAGAAGGATCTGCTCCGCTATGCCAATGACAAGCGGGTCTTCCCCGTTTCGCCCAACAGTTTTTATGCCTATCTGCAAACGATTGCGATTGGGTTGCGGGGCATGAAATTGGCCGAAGGGGTGAGGGAGGTGTTGGACAATGTCTCGGGCCTCAAGCGGGACTTTGCCAAGTTTGGGGATGATTTTGCCAAGGTTGGAGTTCACTTGTCGCATGCCCGGGGGAGTTTTGAATTGGCCGATAAGCGCCGCGAGAAATTAGGGGAAAAGATGGAGACCATGGAATTGCCCGAAGTGCGCTCGGAAGGCACGTTACGCATGCTCAAGGAGGCCGAATCATGACAGGGGGCAAACCAGGCAACGGGGCGAAGCCCCTGATCTATGCGGTTTCCGATGCCACGGGCGAGATGGCGATGAGTATCGCCGTGGCAGCCCTGCGGCAATTTACCCAGCCCGGCATCATGGTCCTGCGTCGGGGCAAGGTGACGAATCAAGATCGGATTGCCAAGGTGGTGCGGGAGGCCAAGGAAACGGGCGGGTTGATTGTTTTTACCTTGGTCTCGCAAGAGTTACGTCAGATGCTGCTGCAAGCGGCGTCCGAATCCAATCTGACGGCCGTCGATGTGATGGGGCCTATCTTGGAGCAATTCACCCAGTATTTTCACGCCACGCCCTCGGACCAGCCGGGTTTGAAATACCAACTGACGGCGGAGTATTTTCGTCGTAACGAGGCCGTGGAATTTACCGTCAAGCACGACGACGGGCTCGGGCTGGAAAGTATTCAACAAGCGGACATCGTCTTGCTCGGCATTTCCCGAACATCCAAGACCCCGCTCTCGATCTATCTGGCCTATCGAGGTTTCAAGGTGGCCAACATCCCGTTGGTGCGAGGTGTGACCTTGCCCCAGGAGGCGCGTCTCTTGGATCCGCGCAAGATTGTCGGCTTGACCATCTCCGGAGAAAAACTTTCAGAGCTGCGCGAGACCCGCCTACAAAAAATCGGCCGGCCCATTTCCGACGATTACGCCAACCTAGAGTCGATCCGCCTAGAACTCCAATACGCCCAAAAAATCTTCAGTGAGATTGGCAATGTCGCCATCATCGACGTCACCACCAAGGCCATCGAAGAAGTCGCGAGCGAGATTTTGACGGTGTTGGGGAAATAGCCTCTAAGTTGTCAAATTGTTCCTTTCAATTCCTTCATAATTTCCCTTTTGAGTTTCTTAGCATTCGGTAGCTTCCCCGCCAGGGATTTTGGAAGTTTGTTGGTCAATTGATACTCCGCTACACCAACGGGTTTATCGATGCCATGTAGGGCAAACTCCACTTCAAACTTATCACGATTGGCACACAGGATGATGCCAATGGAGGCGTTTTCACTTTTCTCTTTGACGTATGTGTCTAATATGTTCAGGTAAAAATTCATCTTGCCTGCATACTCCGGCTGGAAGCCTCCCGCCTTTAGTTCTTCTGTGGTGTTCATCGTTATGTGGCCCAGACCTGAATCCTCCTCGAAAACAGTAACCTTTTTTAATTCCTGCGCCACATAATTCTTTCAGTAAAGTCGATCCCCTAACTAAAAAGGA
>JAHFST010000021.1 GCA_023265625.1 Deltaproteobacteria bacterium
TACCGGCGCGTGAGTTCAGCTTTTATGGTACAGGCAAATCAAGTGCCAACAGAGGTCAAACAATTAAAAATAGTTCCTGCTCCTTTAAGAATCCTCCCCCACTAAATTAACGCACTCGGCCGGCAAAAAGGGGAAAGGGGGCAAGGGGTCAAAGCTTTACTTTATTCAGGTTTTCTACAGCTGTTACACAAATTGAATTATCCTGAATAAAGTAAAGCCTAATTCTATACTGCGTTGTTATTATCGCTTGGATCCTCGCCAATCCTGTTCGCCGGGGCCGTCCGCACCAAGGACTATGACAACAAAGAATGCGGCGGGTATCGTAACGGCAAGTACCACATCGTCAGTTGCAAGGAAAAACACACCAACCTAAAAGAGGACCAAGGCTGGCACAACCCCTTCAAGGGCTTCACCAAGTCGGCCCATTTGAAAAAAACCAAGGGCCAAGGACAGATGCCAACGACGGGGGATGCAAAATAGATTTTAAGTAGCGTGCTGACTTGCCAGATCAGCGCGCACAATGCGACGTCGAAGCAGGAGATAACGCAGTTCATTTTCCGACATCCAATGCCCCATCTTAGCGCGTATTTGGTCGGTGGCCTCTTCTTCCGAACGAGCCAGGCGCTTGGCAACAAAGTCTGGGGAATAGGTTTCCGGTAGATGAGTGCCGGCCAGCTTTGCGCTGGTATATTGGATCAATGCTGGGGCTAAGATATAATCCGGATCGACAACCCTCAGCACACCTTCCGCTTCATCCAAAACCAAATTGGGAGTAATGACATCAATGTTACCCACTTCGTAGTTCACCGCCACAATATCTGGCCATCCCCGTGTCAGCTCCTCATCACTCAGCCCAAGTGGTTCCTTCCCTGGCGCAACTTCCCGCAAGACACCCACCTCATTTCCAAGCACCGCGCAGTGCGCCCTAGGAAAAGTATGAGTCTCCGAATATTCATCATAGGCTGAAAGGATCAAGGCCTTACGAGCCGCGGTGTTGGCAAATGTCATCAACCTTGCAGGATACCAGTAATATTCTTGACCGGTGTCAGGCAAACAAACCTTAGCCAATTTGACGACTCCTTCCACCTCACGGACAACCTCGACGACTTGATAATTCGGATGGCTCGGAAATGAACCTCTCTGGGACTCAAGCCAATCCAACCAACTTGTCGTAAACAATGTGTCTTCCATTTCAATGGCTCGATAAGCCTCTCGGTAAGTCAATCGCTGAGGACTCCAACAAAGGTCCAAGTGGGCCAATGCCGACTCCACCCTCTGTGGGTCGAAGTGCGTACATAAGGGACTCTCATACACATGCAACGCTCCGCCTACCCCGTCCTCACCTGAATCCATTCCTTGCGCCAAAGAGGTAAGTCGCGTCCCCATGATCGCCCAGTCTCCAGGATCTTCTAATGTATCCATTCTGGAGTAAGGGTCATTGGCAAGCCACTCTCCTTGCCGAACCAACAAGGCCTGCAGGGCCTCATCCAGTTGGCGAAAATTCCTCAGGGGGATCCAAGGCGCTTCATTGGAAGTTTTTTCAAGCCGTACCAAGACCTGGTCTAAGGTGTGAAGATGAGTGTCATCAAGACCGGCCAACTGCAACCCACGGCTCAGCCGGGTGGTATCACCGACAAATGAACTCAACCCAAGCCGGTCACAGAAGTCTAGAACTCTATGAGCCATCAGGCCCACGTTCGTGCGCAAATAGGACATGTTATGAAATTCTTCCCCTCAATTCCTGACATTTAGCCGCCACATGAGGCTTGAGTTGTTCTGGGATGGAGGTGTTGGACTCAAGGGAGGCCAGCATGGCGTTGACTGATCCGCTCGTACGAGAGTGACCTTTGAAAAGAGTTATCCCAAAAGCGGTCTCCGTCAAAATAAAGTTGTCTGCCTGGCCGGACAAGAAATCGGTGATAGAAATATTTTCACTACGACCTCCCCAAGGTTGGAGAGGTAATTTCGGCGTTTTTAGCATCGCTTGCGCTAAGGCAACAACGTCTTCCCCACTGGACCCCATAGCCGCTTGGACCAAACCATCAACGGCAGAAAAAAAACGATCCTCGGGAAAAGTGTCGGATAAAGGTGGAAATACGCCAGTAGGATCCGCGCTAGGATCAATCCATGGCTTTAATGCATGTGCAATCTGGATTTGACCAAATCGGCTTGGGGCCATATCGCATCTTTCTCCGAGAACATCCGCATCATTTCCATATTTCCCGACAATGGCCGAATATAAATCACGGCTCGAGGGGACAGCAGAAAGAGCCTTTCCTTCCGGTTTGACTCCTAAATAAGCTTGTAGAAAAAGCGCTCCTGATAAGGGGGTTTTGGCCGAAACTGTAGTCATAATAAGGTTCTCCTTTTATGCAATATTATCGGCTAATAGATAAAAATGTTGCTTACAGCATCCAAAAAATATTGTCCGGTCATCAGCAACTTTTTCACATGGCAACCGATCACATTTTGTTCCATTTAAAACCCATGTTAAAACTATTTAAACCACCCAACCTCTCCCCCCTGGAACCGTCGCCCGCGATCATGGCTTCATTCCGTTTTGGGGACACTTGCCCTGAGTATTTAGCATCCTTGGCGGAAGGATTGAGCCTGGACCATCGGGGCGCTCCTGTTTCGGATTTTTTCGACGCCTCGGAGAGTGGAAAGATACTTGCGGCCTTGCAACAACACCGAGATCGTCCCTTGGAACGCAGCGCCCGCGATGTCGCTGAAATCCATTGGGATCAAACCATAAGCGCCACCATAAGAATTTTGGGGGAAGCGAGGGTGGTGGAGGGTGATTTGGACCGACTCACGCAACCACTTTTTGCCAAAGGCCGGCCGGGAGGCAACCCGAGGAAGGTGCGCCAAGTGAAATGGTTGGTGGCGCAAAGCCGGCAACCCTGGCTCTCAAACCGGGTCCGGGATATCTACATTTCCCGCGAATCATTTGAACGGCATTTTGGCCCGTCGGCCCTCGGATTTTGTCTCAAATTAATCCAGTCCGTTTACCTATGTGATAACATTCCCCTCATCGATCATGGGTTCTCACCCAAAAAGGGGTCAAGGCTTTACTTTATTCAGGTTTTCACAAGCGGTTGCACAAATTGAACTATCCTGAATAAAGTAAAGCCTTGACCCCTAATTTGACCCCTAATTCCTCAAAAGTTCCTTCATGATTCTCGTTTTTTCAAACATCATCTGAAAAAGCTGTTCTGTCGTCAAAAGGCGCAAACTTTCCAACTCAAACCGGCGCTCTTTTTCTTCATCATGCATGGTTAATTTCAACATCGGCATAACTATAAATTACCATGATTATGCCTCAAAAGACTAGCTGGAATTACAAGGACTTCCCAAGGCGTAGGGTCACATGATCATCAATCCAATGCTGATCCCAAAACTCAATCGGGTTGGTCTGCACGCCGTCGATCAACATGGAAAAATGCAAATGATCGCCCGCCGCCAGCCCCGTGGCGCCGCTGTTGCCGATCTTTTGGGCACGTTCCACCATGTCTCCCTCATGAACATCAATCCCGCTTAAGTGCCCATAGAGGGTCATCAAGCCATAACCGTGATCAATGACAATCGTATTGCCGTAGATCCCCAGATAACCCGCAAAGACCACCCGGCCACGACCGGAGGCCTGGATCGGATAGCGTTCCGTCACCGCCATATCAAAACCAAGATGAACCTGCTCATCCACCTTAGCCCCTTGATAGAGATAGGAACGATAATCCGCAAAGCTCGCTTCAATGGCCGCATTCCCCAAGGGCTGGAAGGCATCATGCCAATAAAATTGTTCCGCTGATTTTGCGGCGAGCTGTTTTAGAAAATCGTTATTCTTGATCCGCAGGTCTCGATTCACCTGGAGAAAATTCTTGAGTGGGTCTCCTTGATCGCGCAACTCCGATGTTTGGGAAATAATATCCATGACCTTCGTGCTGATGAAGCGGTCGTCGATCGGAATCTCCCGGTGCCGGAATTCCTTGGGAAAAAACCGGGCCGGGACCAAACTCGCCGTCGTCTCGTTACCCGCCCCATCAATCGCCACGAGCGTGATGGGTGTTTCCGGAGGCAGCTCATAGGAAAAAACGAAAAAGGAAAAATGCCCTGTCCCACCTGGCTGAGGAAACCCTCGAAACCGATACGGCCCAACGCGCACCCCCGACCAAACGGCATCAGATGAAGTGGTGTAGGTCGCCACATCCGCCCCACCTTGATTCACATAGTGCTGATTGGAGGTCAGGGTGATTTGCGGGGCCGTAAAATCCAACACCACCGACTGCGACCGCTGCCCGCGACGCCGAAACATCGAACAATCTTCCTCAATCACCTTCAACACCGCCGACCCCTCTTGAAATCCCAACTTGGGCAGGACAGGGGTGTAATCGGTCAAACTCAATGACGTTCCATCCTTCAACCCCGAACGAGGCAGCTCAAAAAGCGTGGCACGACGCTCCGCTTGATGGAGTTCAACCGTCACCGCGCACACCTGACCGGGTCGGTCAAACAACAGGCGCCAAGCAAGATTGCCGCCGAGCGAGGCCGAGGTCTTGGGATCGATCATGGCCCGATCAAACTCGCGCTGCAACTGGACCTGGGGGCCGCCCAAAAAACCAAAGTGCAGCAAGGCAAAGACCCCGGCCCCAACCGCCAACAAGCCGATAAAATTGAGTAGCCAACGCATAGGAGAGGTGGCTCTGTAGCAAATTTGCGATGGGTAGCAAAGTTTTTTTAGGAAAAATATCAACGGGTCATGACTTGATTTTAACAAAAACCGTACTAAGATCACTCCCATGTCGCAAAACCATGGCCAAGAGCTACTGCGTACAACGCTGCTGTGTGCTAATGAATTAAAGACCTCCTTCAACGTCAAGGGGTTTAGACAAGACCAAATGTCGGGTCCCCAACTCTTCCTGCTCCTCTCTTTGGAAAAATCGGAGCAGTTCTCCCGGGCGATCCTATCGCTGTGCGAGCAGGGGTTTCAAGACGAGGCCACCCTCATCATCCGCACATTTTTTGAATTCTACATCTCCCTCAAACTTATCGACTCGGACAAAGCCCTGCTCAACCGCTACGCTGATTTCATCTACATCGTCCGCAAACGGAAGGTCGAGATCCTGAGACGCCGCGGACTGCTCGACTCCTCCGAGTTCAGCAAACACGACACCGTCGCCCATGTGGAGCAAGAGTTCGAGCGCGTCAAGCGTGAGCATGGTTTTCAGGGAAGTGAGTTGCATTGGTTTCCCTACGAAAAATATGACAAGGCCCCGAGCTTTAAAAAGGCCTGCATCAAGGTGGGGGCCCTGGAATGGTATGACATCATCTACCAATATTGGTCCGACTTCGCCCACGCCAACATCCTGAGCCTGATGAACTATGATTTTGTCAGCTCGCCCGGGCAGTTCCAGATCAAGAAGAACCACACCACGACCGAAGGCTATGAAGTCATTGCCGCGGAATTTTTACTGTACGCCTGTGAGTTGTTTCACCAACAATTTGACTTGGGCCAACAAGAGCGATTGACCCACATGGGGGAACAGCTGCACCAGCAGAAAAAAACTATTGTGTGGCAGCTGTAGCGCATTGCAACGCCACTTCCAACCGACTAAAAAGCCCTGCTTCAATCCTCATCCCTGCCGCAAAATCCGACACTCCGTATTGTTGTAAAATCTTCAACCCCTGCCCCTCGATGGTTTGGCGGTGCCGGGCCTCTTCCTCGATGATCCGACCGAGTTCGTCCCGCACCAAGTCATTGCGGGTCAATTGCCGATACAACGGATACAACCGCATCGCCCGCCGCTCGATCAGGGCCGTCACCAACAGATAATTCTGCCAAGGATCCTCCCGACCGCTCAGCTCGGTCATCCAATGGCTCACCTGCCGGTCCAATCCCTGAAAATAACCAACCGCCGCCTCCCCACAAAGCGGGACCACCTCGGCCCCACCCGCCAATTGCCGCACCAAGCCCCCAAAGGCAACCGCATGCCGCTCCTCATCCGCCAAATGTTCCTTCACCTCCAACGACGGGCTCCCCCGCCCCACCGTCTTGGCGATCTTTCGTGCCCCGATCGATTCCAGGAGTGAGAGGGTCTGGAGCCAACTCACCTCCCGCTCCGGTTTCTCCACAATTTTTTGCAGCCATGGCCTCATGAAACCATTCTCGTTGGTAGGAAACTAAAGTTGCGTCTCACGGCTGTTTTAGCAATGCCAGGTACTGATGACAGTCCATCACCGGTATTTTGGAATCAGAAAATCCTGAGGCATCACGACTGATGATTACCTGAGAACGAAATTTCAAGGCGGCGTGGTATTGCAGGGCATCTTCAAAATCGGGCCAACGCTCTTGCAGCGTCTTCCTAACCATGACAGCGGTCACTTCAATAACTTTAAAGGATGATGCCGCCGTTTCCACCGCAAGATAAGCCTTGGCGGTGGAGGTCAGCTTTTTGACGATGTAGAAGATATTGTTAAGCGAGAGCGCGGAAATGGCACCCTGCATCTTTTTATTCAGGATCAAACTCCAAAGCATCTGAGCCGGTTCACAAAAAGGACTACGTTCCAAAAAAACATCTAACAGAATGTTCGTATCCAGAAAGATCCTTTTCACGGACGATGTTTCTCTTTCATGGCCTCCCACAAGAGCTGGTCGTCCGATTTGTCAGACATGGCCAAGCCCGTGACACGCCTCACCTGGGGAGCAATCTTGCCAAACTCCCCTTCCGAAGACACCCCTTGAGACAAGGTCATAAAGTACTGCCGCACCAATTCGGACAACGAACGACGGGTCTTTTTGGAATAAATCTTGGCCAATTCCAGGGTCCCCTTGGGAATGCTCAATGTTAGCTTGGTCATCATACGTATTAATTTAATTTATAAATACGTATCTGTCTATAAAAATTTAAGTCCAGGGCGAATACAAGATACACCCCCACCCAAAAACAACAATTTGTCTTGTAGTATAAAATATCGCGATAATTTGAAGCGGCCATTCAAATAATCGCAAAACTTCCACAAATCGCTTTGGCAAGGGGACCTTTTTTAGGGGTCCCCCGCGTGATCCATAATCCTTTGTAAAAAAAACTAGCAACTCCCCTGACGGTTCTGCGATGAAGGGGTAATTGTGGTGGTTAACTTTTATAAGGAGATTTTATGTCGTTTAATTTAGCCTCAACCTTGCATAGTGCCGTCGCGGATGCCCTCAGAAGCAATCCAGGGATCATAGAGACTCAAAATTGGTCGCTCCGACAAAAAGTTTTGGCAATCGTCCAGGAGGGATTGCCAGAGGTAAGAACGAAGTTTCTCAGAACCGTCGCCGGTGGGAGCAATGCCGAAATTACCGACAGGGCCAGGGCCGTGATCGCCCCTTGCTATGCTACCGCACAACCCTGGGCCCCCGTTGTGGGGGATGGTTGTAATGTGTGGGATGCCGATGGTAATCAACTGCTCGATTTCTATGGCTGCGTGGCCGTGGTCAACTTGGGACATTCCCATCAAAATTTACTGGATGCCATGGAAGCCCAAAGCGCCTTACTCTTGACGGGGGGAAACGGATGCATGAATCCGGCCACCGTGAGATTCTGCGAAAGACTGGTGCAGGAAACCTTTGGGGTCGGCATGGGCAAGGTCTTCCCGTGCAATAGTGGTGCGGATGCCAATGAAACAGCCATCCGCCTGGGCAGCCTCTTTGCCTATCAATCGTCAGGCATTGTCCCCGATGTGATCTCCATCGCCAAGGGCATTGGGGGAGGACTTCCCGTTGGGGCCTGTGTGGCTAAAACTTCCGTGATGGACCTGCTCACCAGCCATGGGAATACTTATGGCGGCAATGCTTTTTGCATGGCCGGCGCCTTGGCCGTTTTGGAGCTGGAGAGCCAGCCCGAGTTTTTAGCCCATGTCAGGCTCGTAGGAGGCCATCTCTTAACAGGATTGAAAGGACTTCAGGACAAGTATCCTAAGCTCGTCTCCGGTGTCCGTGGCCAAGGTCTGTTGGCGGCAGTGAATCTTAATAGCCAATTAATCGATAACAAAGTTGCCGTGGGTCAGCTCCGCGCCAGAGGCGTCGTCGTCGGACCTCTCAAGGCCCTCGGTCTACGCATCAGCCCGACGCTTGTGGTCACTCAGAATCAGGTTAATCGATTTTTGACGGTTTTGGATGGGTACTTCGGAGAATTGGCCGTGTAGGGGTTCAAAATTTTGAACCCCTACGAACAACAGGGACATTCAACAGGGGGAAACCATGAGCACAATCACTCCAGTCGCAGGAAATTTTGTGGGAGGACAATGGATCCTCCCCACCAACCCAACCGGTGTCATCTCTCCGATCGATCCCGGCAAGCTGGAGCGGGGAGCCTTGCACGAGTACCCTTGGTCGGTAGACTTGGCCGAGCAGGCGGTCCAAGCCGCCCGGGAGGCTCAACCGGCGTGGGCTGCACTTGGCGCTGACGGACGCGCCGAACCCCTGCGCCGTTTTCAGGCCCTCATCGAGGGCGATAAAGAACGCTTGGCGCGCATCATCTCGGAAGAGATGGGAAAACCCTTGGCCGACGCCCGACTCGAAATGGGAGCCGTGGTCGCAAAATTCAACATCACTCTTCCAGAGGCGAAACGGCTCGAAACACCGCAAGTCCACCCCGACGAGCCCAAAACAACCGTTCACGGCATTCCTTTGGGAGTGGCCGGTGTCATTGCCCCTTACAATTTTCCAGCGCACCTCACCAATGGGATGGCGCTAGGGGCGTTAGCCACCGGCAACACGGTGATTCTAAAACCAGCCAGTAACACCCCGACCATTTGGCTTGAGTTGGCCAAGTTGGCTGAACAGGCGGGCATCCCGGCGGGTGTCTTCAACTACGTTCTGGGAGACCGACGCATCGGCCAATTCCTCGCATCCAGCCATGACGTCGACCTTGTCCTCTTCACCGGAGGCATCACCGCCGGCATCGACATCAAGACCAAGGCCGCTCCAACCCATAAACGTGTCGTACTCGAAATGGGTGGCCAAGGCTCCGCCCTCATCCTGCCAAACGCCCCGATAGAACAAACCGCCAAACACCTGGTCAGCGGGGCCTTCGCGCGCACGGGCCAAAATTGCAACGGTACCCGTAACGCCGTTTGCGTGGGCGAGGAAACGGCCAGACGTATCGAAGAAGCCGTCATTACCGAACTTGCCAATTGGCAGATCGGTTACCAAATGGATGACGGCGTCAAGATAGGCCCCTTGGCTACCGACCCAACAAGGGATTTTTTGTTGGCTTTGGACACAGTGCTCCAACGAGGGGCCACGATCGTCCATAAACAACCGCTGCCCACCGGTCTTCCCCGGGGTTTTTATGAAAGCCCGGTCGTTTACCGGCGCGACAAGAGAAGCTTTGATCGGCAAGACTTGAGCGAGATCTTCGGCCCCTCTTTGGGGATCGTCGTCGTGGATTCCGTGGAAGAGGGGGTCCGCTTGATCAACTCGTTGCCACTCCGCCTCTCCTCCGCCGTCCATGCGGCTGATACAGCCGAGGCGGAGTCCATCTGTCTGCAATTGGGATGGGGGCAAAATGTCGTCAACGGCCCAACTTCAGGCGCCAGCGGAAAAGTCGCCTTCGTCGGAACCGGCTGGGCCACTTATGGCGGTTACGGCGGCGCCGACATGCCGAGAAATTCGGTGCACCCGGTCAATATTGTCAGGATTTAAGATCAAACCCAGAAAAGACACGACATTCCTCACATCAACCCTGCAACACCGCCGGCGACAAAAAACGTCTCCCGTGATAAATAGTCAAAATCCGCACCGTCCCCTTGGCCTCCAAATAGCGATAGATGACTCGGTAGTGATAGACGAGAACTTCCCGATACTTACGACCGGACAGTTCTTGGACCTCATGTCCCGATAGGGGCATTTCCTGGAGGCGTTTCAAGGATTGGAAGATCTTGAGGTCGACCTTAGCCAGACCGGCAGGAGAGCGTTCCGCCAGATACCGATAAATCTCATCGAGATCACGCTGGGCACGGCGCGACAAGAGGACTTTTACTTTTTTACGACCCATGGGCGCGTATGGCGATAGACTTGATCCAAATCCTGGTAATGCCCCTCCCGAAAATCCTTTTCCCCCTCCAAAACCGCCTCCAAAAGCTCCATCTTCTCTCGTTGCCGTTCGTAGTCATCCATATCCACCAAAACGGCCGCAGGCTTACCCCGCTCCGTGATCACCACGGGACGCTGTGTCTGCCGCAACTGACGCAACACCTCCGCAGGTTTGCTGCGGAACTGGGACAAAGGCTTGATGTCTTCCCTGAGCTTAATTTCCATAGTACAGTTGAGTATACACTTAACTGCCCTATTAACAAGTCAGTATTTAGTAGGGGTTCAAAATTTTGAACCCCTACGCCGCCGAGGCCAGGCAACACTTCTTATATTTCTTCCCGCTCCCGCAAGGACACGGGTCATTGCGTCCCACATGATTCTCGCGCACCATCGGGGCCCGGGGTTCCGGGATCAGCGGGGCCTTGCGGAAGACCTCTTTTTGTTCGTCTTTGGAGAGGACTTCAATGTCTTCGCGTTCCCGGGTGGAGAGGGTTTGTTGCCACCAGTTGATGCCCGGCTGCACAATCTCGCTCAAGGCCTCCATATTTTTCGGCGGTTTCTTGCCCGTCTTGGCCTCGTACTGCTCAATAATCATCTTCACAAGCCGCTCTTGGGTCTTCATCGAACGCTCGTGACGCTCCTTGGCCTCCTTGGCGGAGATCCCTAAACGCCCCGCCATCTCCTGGACGGTGCAATCAAAACACACGATCTTCAAAACCGGGTGCTGGGGCGTCGGCTTGATGGTGTTGCCCATCTTGCCCTTCTTGCCGCACAGGGCACAACGACAGCGGCCCCAGTTGAGGACTTCGCCTTCGATGGCGTATTGGCTTTGGGGTAAATCCATGTCTATCTCCTCTATCCTGTGGGCGACCCACCGGGTCGCCCCTACAATCCACCCGTGTAGGGGTTCAAAATTTTGAACCCCTACCTGATCGACATCTGATCAATCTTTTCACATGCCGCAGCATCCAACGAAATCTTCAAAACAGCCACCGAATCCTCAATACTACTCACCCGACTCGCCCCCGGGATCGGGACCACACAGGACGATTTGGCACGGAGCCAGGCTAAGATCAGTTGCGCCGGCGTCACCTGTCGCTCCTGGGCCAGGGTTACCAAGGCGTGGTGCTGCGCCAACTGACTCACGCGTCGGCTGCCCCCCAACGGACTCCACGGCAAAAAAGTCATCCCCTGTTCCGCACAATACGCCAGCACCCCGTCTCGTTCCGGATTGCGACACCACGGGTTGTACTGATTTTGCACGGAAACAATCGGTAACACCTGCTGGGCCTCTTGGATCTCCGCCACGGAAAAATTAGAGACACCCACATGCCGGATCAGACCTTCCTCCACCACTTCTTTCACCGCCTGCAACGACTGGGTCACCGACCAATGGTCATCCGGGGCATGAAACTGCCAAAGGGCGATCGGTCGCTCCCCCCCCAAGGCCGCAAAACTTTCCTGAATTGTTTTTTTCAGATGCTGCGGATCGCCATTGCAGGTCCAATCGCCCTTGGGACGCATCAGCCCCCCCTTCGTGGCCACACAAATAGCGCTGGTATCCCCCGGATAACTTTTGAGGGCCTTGGCAATTAATTTTTCATTATGATGTTTGTCCGATTCATCCAGACAATACGCATCCGCCGTATCAATCAGTGTCACCCCCAAATCGAGCGCCCGGTGGATCACTTGAATCGATTGTACCTCGGTAGGCCGTCCCTGAATCGATAAGGACATCCCCCCCAAGCCGATGGCACTGATAGGGGTCTCGGTTTTGCCAAGTGTTACGGTTTCCATAAGATATATTAGTGGTCATTTTTATTCCTTCTCCCCTTGGGGAGAAGGGGCTAACCTACTGCAACGTCCACGACGTCTCCGTCGCCAACTGCGAAGGATCCAACCCAAGCGACTTCACCGTCCTGGCCCACATGGCCTCGGGGGGCGTCGCGAACAGGACTTGGGGATCAAAGGGGGCCAACAACCAAGACGAGACGGCCAGTTCTTGATCAAGCTGCCCGGCAGTCCATCCCGAATAACCGCTGTAGGCGCGAAAATCCCAAGCCTGTTTCTGGGCCTCCATTTCCTGGGTCATTTTTTCCGCAATAAACTCCAGCGTGCCGCCCAGATAAATATCGTCCGCAATCACGACACTCGAGAGGGGCTGCGAGGGGCCTCGCACCAAAAACATGATCCGTTCAGCCTCGACCGGCCCACCATACCAAACCGGCAGCTTGTTTAAGACAGGGGCCAGGGTTCGATCCCGCAATTCCAATTCCCCCATCACCAACTCCGTGGGACGATTCACCACCACGCCAAAGGATCCCGTCTCATCGTGATTCAACATCAAGACCACCGACTGGTGAAAATTAGGATCCTCCAATTGCGGCATCGCCACCAACAAAGAGGGGACCTTGGACATCTTACTTATGAGAGCTTCACCCAAATCTCGTCTCCTATGATTTCAACAACGTAAGTTCGAATATCCGGTTCTTCCTCATGCTCCCCGCGCACACATTGCCCCGTCTTCACATTAAATTGCCAATTATGCGACGAACAAACCACCACTTCGCCTTTCAGCACACTCTTGCCCAACGGATAACCCGCATGAGGGCAGGCGTCCTTCACCGCGTAATAAACCCCATCCACATTAAAAAGGGCAACATTAAAATTGTCCAAAATGAGTTGTTTCCCCTTGCCCAGAGGCAATTCCCCAACCTTCCCCCCATAAACCCGATTCCCCTCGCGCCGGGCCCGCTTCGCGGGAGGGACATAATGGGTGCCGAAGGGACGGGCATCTTCTTTGGAGGACATGGAATTTTTCTGTCATTTTTTACGCAACTCCGCAAGCTTTTGCGATGGCTTAGCGATAAGGGTTTTGTAGTTCGAAACCTTTGAGAAAAAATCTCACCATTTCCCGGGAAGAATCAACGCCGATGGATCCATCGGGATAGACGTTAATTTTAAGATAATAAATCCTTTGCGGATGGTTGATGGCCTCGGGAGAAAAAATCGGCGTGCATATCCCTCCCACTTTTCGGGCCGAGGGGGTTCGGATCATCTGAAATCGACTCTCGAACATCTTTTTACCCAAGGCCTGCCCAAATGAGTAATCGGTGGAATCAACGAGCGGTTCCAACCAATCTTTTTCCCCGGTAAGATCAACGGCAGACTCAGACTGGATAAGGGCTGTGTACATGGCCCGTTCGCCGGTATAAACCCCGTTCCGGGGGCTCACATTGTCTTGCGCCAACCGATAAGAGACCCAACAGGCCTCCAACACGCTCGTCTCCTCTTGCTCCGCCCCATACCAGACCCCGTAAGTTTTGCCGTCGCCGAAACGGCCGTAGTTCCAATTCTCCTTTTGAAAAACCGCCAAGATCTGCGCGTCTTCCACAGTTCCGTACTGGAACGGGCGGTGAAATTGGGGTTGCCGGTGATCGATTCCGGAGGTCAATTGGATCAGTCGTTCGACTAGCTCCCGATCTTTGGCGCCGCAAATATCGTCAAGAATATGCCGACCCGAGGCGTTTGCAAAAATGTTGCGAAAGACTTGGGACTGGTAAGATGCCGGCTGGAGCGGAGGCAGTTCCATTCAGGTGCGCATTTGATCCAGGCGCCTTCGAATGGCGGCGATCGTCGCATACGAATTAATCTCTCCACCCTCTTCAATCAACTGCATCGGACTCTTGCCATGGAAGAGAAACGACTGCGGTGTCTTCATAAAGTCATAGGCGGCGCGCAAGTTGTAAGGGAATAGGATGCGCAGATTTTTATGAATCGCCGCCAGATGCCCAACCCGCTGAAACTTGTCCGGGTCTTCTGGGATAATCCCCTTGGTCCGCCAATCTTTGAGCTTCGTGGCATGGTATTTCACCCCCAAGAGCAGCCCCTGTTCTTTGGGCCCCAACTGCCAATGATCCATCAGGTTCCAAAACACCTTCCCCAACACCTGAGCGGTGGCGGCATCAATGGCGACTGATTCTGGCGCAAGCTCGAGATTCATCAAATTTAGTATGAGCCCATTTGAGCATATTTGCAATATTTATAATTATTTCTATAATATATTAATTTTATTAACTAAATATAAAGCATTTTTGATATTTATATCTCTCATTGTTATACTCATATTGCAATTTGAATATAACTGATTTGACAATGCTATTTTTATGTTATACGCTAATTGCATATTGCGTATAAAAACCTTATGGCCACACCCTCGCTGATTAGACAGACGACCTATGCCGAACTCTTGGAACGTTGCATCTCATCAGCGTTTAACGATGCCCTCCCTAAAGAGGGTGGCTTTACGGTTAAAACGATCAGGGAAAAACGTTATTGGTATTTTCAAACTTCTACGGCTCAAGGAAGAACGCAACAATACGTTGGCCCTGAGACCCCTGAACTATTAGAAAGGATTGCACATCATAGGGAGGTACGCGATGATGAACGCGAACGTAGCTCCCTGGTATCCATGCTGGTGCGATCGTGCGGACTACCGCGCCCCATTCCTGAAATTGGAAAAATCATTGAAGCACTCGCAAAAGCAGGCGTGTTCCGACTTAGGGGAGTCTTGGTGGGCACGTTGGCCTATCAGACCTACTCAGCTATGTTGGGAGTAAAGCTTCCTATGGCCACCCTGCAAACAGCGGATGTGGATATTGCCCAGTTCAAGAATGTGTCCGTCGCTGTCGAGGACCAAACTCACCCGATTCTTGAGGTACTGAGAAGAGTCGACAAAACATTCCGTGCCATCCCGCATGTCAGTGATGGCCGTCGGGCAACCAGCTATAGAGCCAAGGGGGGACTACGGGTGGATTTTCTCACACCAAAATCTTTACCAGCCCTCCAAACGGATGCCCAACCACTCCGGTTTCTAGATTATCTGATCTACCAACCTGAGGAGGCCGTGGTTTTATATGGCGCCGGCGTTCACGTCTTGGTTCCCACTCCAGAACGTTACGCCGTTCACAAGCTCATTATTTCGAGACGTCGACCGGTGGGGGCCGCTAAACGGGACAAAGATCTTCAACAAGCCGAGTCTTTATTCAACGTGCTGGCACAAAAGAGATCCCATGAGCTTAAGGTTGCTTGGAATGAAGCATGTCAACGTGGCCCGAAATGGCGCCAACTTCTCCTAGAAGGGATGAGCCAACTTACCCCCAAAATAACGGACATCGTTCTCAAATCCGTCGCCTAAAAATTTATTTTTTCTCTGCGTTTGAGCTAGCCCCCAAAGCACGCATATCGAGAATCGGTGTGGCCCCACTCGTCACTTGCGGAAGCACGCCATTCCATTTTTCTATCGCCTTGTTCTGAATGATGTTCGGCGTCAGTGTGGACTGGAGAAGTTTATTGGCTTCAGTCTCCTTTTTAGCCCTTGCCAAAACGGCCTGACCTTCTCCCTCGGCTTTAGCGACAGCAGCCTTTGCCAGCATCTCTTGTTTTTGCAGCTCGTATTCAGCCTGTTGAGCCTCCTGCTGAGCCGCCATTTTTTGTTGCATCTGAGTTTCGAGGCTTGGCGGGAGATGACTGGCGCCTAAATTAACCTTATCCAGGTGAAACCCCATTTTTTGCAATTCCGACTCCAACATCTTCTGGATGGCCTCCTGAAAATCGCTGCGCTTGGAAGAAATGACTTCCGAAAGAGACATCTGCCCCGCGATATTTTGCGCCACCGTAATGATGGTTCTACGAATGAAGGTGGCTTCAATATCCTCGACATCCGCGCCACGAAAAGACCGGAAGACCTGAGCGGCTTGATCCTCCGAAGTGTTATAAGTCACCGAAATATCCTGTCGGATATGTTGTCCCTCCCGGGTCGGGAGGTCGATGCTATCATCCTCACCGGCGCTGCCTTCCCCAGAACGCTTAACCATCGTGTAGGTACGCAGTGCAGTGGGATAACTCTGCACCCGCGTGATCCACGGAACTCGCCATACGATTCCCTGAGAAGCCGTTCGCAGGGAGCCTGTCCATATGTTGAAGACAACTCCCGTGTTTCCGGGAGAGACAATGGAGTAGGAGGCAAATATTCCTATCAGTAAAAAACCCGCAATGAGCCAAACTCCTAACTTGCTTGTCAACTTCGCGATGTCTTCGGGAGAGTTGATATTTATCGGCATAAGCTTATTCCTTTTTTTGATCTTGATGAGAATCGTAACGGGTGGGCTCTTTCTAAGCCTTCCCGATATACGATATTCGATACACGATAAACGAAATTTTGCGACAGCTCCCGTGTATCGTGTATCGAATATCGGGACAAATTTCGCTGCCGAAAAATTTGTGCGCCCGGCGCGATTCGAACGCGCGACCCTCGCCTTAGAAGGGCGATGCTCTGATCCACTGAGCTACGGGCGCGAAATTTTTTGGAGAATTACCAGATCACCTGGAGAAATCCAAGAGGGAAATCCGAAACTACGCCCGGGCGACCAGCCGAACCGGTGACCGCTCTTCTGCAAAATCTTGATCCGGGACATCGCCCGGCCCCCCTTTGAGCCATGTCATGATCTGCGCCTTCATGGCCTTCACGTCCGGGGCCTCGCAGTCTAGGATCACCGCCAGTTCCGTGGCCAGGGCGTCCAGCGCCTTGTCAAAGGTCTCCATCATCCAACAGCTGTAACTCGGCCCCACAAAGCGCGCCTCATAGAGGATATGCAGGAGCACGGCCACCGCCTCCGGCGTCCCTGCCCAAAGCCGGTCATAGCAATCTTCCTGAAATCTGCGGTAGGCACCCCCCTGGCTCACAACTCGGGAACGACAGGATCGCTGCAGGATTGTGCGAACCTTGGACAATACTGTCCCATCGGAGACCAACCTGAGCCCCACGGAACGCACGCTGCCGGAGGGGATCAAACCGCGCAGCGTCGTCTGGGCCGGACCGGCCAGGTAACGAACCTCATAAATGGGCACTTCATAGCCCCCTAATTTTTCCCGCCGGATGTCCAGGATCTGGCCGACCCCAACCCCCGGTCGCACCACCCACACGCCCGGCTTCAGTTGGGCCCAGTTAGCCGCGGGCCGTTCCATCCGGCGCCGCTGCAGCCCGCGAGGCGACAGGCCGCCCTTTTCTTCATCTTTTTCATCTTCCTCATCGTGAATGTGATCCTTGGCCCCCTGTTTACGCCAGGCATCGAGAGAAATGAGATCGGCGACCTTGGCCACAACTGGCCCCACATTCTCCTCCGTTCGAGGCCGAACCTCCAGCGCTCTCCCCACGGTCAGTTGGCCGTAGCGAGGCATCAGCCCAAAGTGTGTCCCGAAACGCTGATTCAAGATACGAAACAAATGCACCATGACCGGATAGGAAAAGCCGCGCTCGCGCAACCGGCTGGCCACAAAAAAATCCTCCGAAATAAAGGGGTCTTCCGCAACCAAGAGCTGAAACAAGGCGGCCAGGGCCGCCAGGCGTTCCGTTTCGCCGAGCTCCGTGAGGGCCGCTTCGTCTTTGTTGTAGGGATAGAGGGCCACAAAGGCACGCGTCAACCCATCGCGCGCCATCTTCGCATTGGCAAAAAACGCAGCCTCAGAGAGCCCGCTCTGGGCGACGATCAGGTCTCGAATCCGAGCCTCCGGGATAATACGCACCATGGCCCCTTTGAGCACCCCATCCTCCATCAGGTGTGTCAGAGAACAGTATCGATGCCCCTTCCTCCCCCTGGAACGACCTAACTGAAAGGAGGTCCCATATCGTTGGTTCACCCGAGCAATCGCCTCCCGGAACAGGATGGTTTCCCGGTGCGAGAACATTATTTTATCATCCATGAGACTTGTTAAGAATTTGGAACCATAAGCCGCCGAACACCCTGCCAACCAATGGCAGATGGCAGCAACGGCCTCCAGCGTCTCATCCGACCACTCGGGGGTGGCCGGGTCCATGGCGGCAAACCTCGCCACCAGCCAGGTACGCATGGTGAGGCTGAACAATCCTGAGCTCCAATCCACCTGCGCGCCACTCTGAAATCCTGCCCTGGAACACTTTTGGAGCCGCTCTGCCACGGTGCGCAACTCGGCCTGAAGCCACTGCGGCAAACCGTCAAATGCATCCTTCACATCGGACGGAGGCAAATGCCCCTGACGGGGAATCTTGCCCATCACATCTGCCCCGTGCCTGTGACGGATCATTAACTCTGCCTCGGAGAGCGATCGTGACAATTCGTCCCGAAGCGCGGCACAGGCTTGACTCAAGTCCTCATGTCGCACCTCTACACTATGCCACGACAAAAGGCTCTTTCGCAGCCGGTCAACGGAGACTACGAGGGATGGTGAGAGGACGGCCTGAGCATAGCCATAAGGAAGCCCTCTCTTGATCTCCGGCCCGAGATGTTCCCAATACCAAGGCATCGTCAACACCCCCTCCCGGATGGCGCCGATCACGGCATCCAAACACCCGCAGAATCGGGCGAGGTCATGGGACGGGACGGTCCTTGGATCCTTGGATTCCAGCCACACATTGTGCTGGTACACCATCTCAAATTTTGTCCCGCACGCCTGGTTCACCTGACAGACCAGCGCCTGCTGCGCCGGAACCGTCAACCCCGCGGTAACAAGTCTCGGCCGGAAAAATCCCTTTGACTCGATAACGCCGCTCCCCCTTGCCACCAGGCTCAGGGCACTTGCCAACAACGCCATCCTGGATTGGTATTCATGCTCGAATTTCCCCCTTCTCAAATCCGTTCCCAAGGCCACCACGGCCCGCGCCAATCCCACGGGGAGCCCCCCTGTCGAATAAAAGGCGCCAGATGGCATCGCCGCCAAGCGGCGTAGGGCCTCGGCAATGATCGAATCACCCAACACTCCGTTCATCCGTTCCACCAGGTCCTGATCCGGAACCAGCTCCCGGATCACATAGCAGCGCCGCGTCTCGCTGCCTGCCACAGCGACCGTGTTGAAAACAAAACTCCGCTCCGCATGACGGTTAACCTGTTCGACCAGCTCCGTGACATAACCCGCCCCCTTGCCCTTCATCCAATCCTTGCCATAGAGTTTGAGAAAGAAGGTCTGGGTAAAGGCATCGGAACAAGAGCCCAGCCAGGAAAAGATCTCCTGCAGCGGGCCCAAGGCCTCCGAAAAAGAGCCGTGCTGTCCATAATGAAGCCCCATCCAGGTCAAAACGGCCCCCCTGAGAAAAGTGGCATTATGGTCCAGATCGGTCCCTTGGAATTGATGGCCTCCCCTGGATGCGACCAACTGTCGGGCGACCGCCGTCAGCTCTTCCCGAAAGGCCGGTGAGAATTCCTGAAAGGCCGCGATCGTCTCATCCACCGTGGGGAGATCAGGGTTCCAATCCTTGGTCAAGGAACGCTGCTCGGCAACACTCATGGCCGCCACGTGCTCCAACGGGCCAAACCCTTCCGCGAGAGCTTGATAGACGGCCTGCGCCGCCTGGCGCAGATCCACGGAGGGGACGATGGCCCCATTATTTGTATGATCGAAGGTATCGGTAAATCGACGCAGCACCGCCAGGTGGGCCGCCCATTGAGACCCCGTCCCCACCAGCGCCTCCCACTCCCCCTGCCGCTCCCGCAACACAGGCCCGAAACCCGCGCGATACCCCTTGGGCCCGACAAGGCCCGTCTGAACCTCCCTGGCCAGGGCATGAAAGATTCCGCCAAGCTCCGCACGAACAACACAATTTGTTTGCAGTGATACCGTCAACATATTAACCATTTTCGATGTTCCCACAACAAAGTTGCTTCCAAAAAAATGCTAAAAACTTCCTTGATGTTTTAATAAAGCTAGCTATAATAGCTCTATTATGAGGGAGGAATTTATGAACGCCGAAATACAAGCGGTCAATACGGTCGAGGCCAAGAATCGCTTCAACGAACTGGTGGCCGAGACTCGGAAGACCAAGCAACCGATCGTCGTCCAGAAACGGGGTGAACCGGTCGCGGTCATCCTTGATTACGAAAGCTACCAACAAACCACCGCCGCAAAACCAGGCAAGGATTCCAAAAGACTTCTGGCAGACCTGATGAACTTCCATCACGCCATGAAAAAGAAATATGAAAAAGGCACGGGTGACTCGGCAGAAATCTTACGCCAGATTCGGTCGGAGCGGAGTGAGCGATGAATGTCTGTGTGGACGCCTCGCTCGTGGTCAAATGGCTGGTTCCTGAGGAGGGAAGCGAACAGGCCCTCAGGCTCTACAAAAAATGGTGTAACGAAGATATGGGATTCATGGCACCGGCTCTCCTGGAATACGAGATCGGCTCGGTGTTACGACAAAAGATTGTCAGGGGATTGTTACAATCGGAAGACCTGTTCCCTATTTTTGATTTCTATGGACGCCTGAACATCCTCATGATCCACGTTGTCAACCTCATGCCACAGGCCGTTGCCGCAGCCGCGTCTCTCAATCAATCCGCCATCTACGACACGAGCTACCTCCTCACGGCGCGCCAACAGAACATCGATTTTGTCACGGCTGACAAACGTTTCTACAAGGCCGCCCATGGAATCTTCTCTTTTGTGAAGTTTTATCAAGATTTGGTCTGACATTTTTATCCCGAGGGAGCAGGGGCAAACATTTATGGAGAGCGACGAGAAATGGATGCGCGCCGCGCTGCACGAGGCCGCTAAGGCGGCCGCCAACGGGGAGGTGCCGGTGGGTGCGGTGGCGGTGCAAGACAACCGGATCATCGCCCGGGGGCATAATGTGCGCGAGGCGACCTGCAATCCCCTGGGACATGCCGAATTGCTTCTGGTGCAAAAGCTCTCGAAAAAACTCCGGGCCTGGCGACTCTCGGGTGTCACCCTCTACGTCACGCTCGAACCCTGTCTGATGTGCATGGGCGCCCTACTACAAGCCCGGATTGACCGGCTGGTCTTTGCAACCTTTGACCCTAAAGCGGGAGCTTGCGGGTCCTTGTTCGATCTATCACAGGATAAGCGCCTCAATCACCGCATCCCAGTCACTGCGGGGGTACTAAAGGCCGAGGCGAGTCAGATGTTAAGCGAGTTTTTTAGGAATTTACGAAAATTAAAATCACAACTTCGCCAGTAAAAACACAATATCACTGATATGCCCATACGAGGAATAATCGAAGTTTCTCAGGATAATCTTTTTGGGTTCATAATGGACCTGCCGGAAGGCGTTGGTGCGAGTGACTTGCGCGGTCACGCGTTTTTTCATGGCCTCACTCAGGCCTTTTTTAAGTTGTAAGATAATGTCCCCATTGCCGCCATCAATGACCTGATCCACGCAGCGATAAAATTCACAAATCACCTTGACCGCCTGATCCGGGGTCTTCACGACATGGATCAACTTGGTGTCATTCGGGTTGATGTAATGCCGCGCCACCGTATGCTTGAGGTCCTGTTCAAAATGAGCCGCATCCGGCGAGATATACACAATCGGCATCAGGGGCGACTTCCCGGTCTGGACCAGGGTCAGCATCTCAAACAACTCATCGCGCGTCCCCCACCCTCCCTCACAGGCGATAAAACCGCTGGAAAGGGTGGCGAAGAAAAACTTCCTGACCATGAAATAATGGAAGGTGCTCTGACTGCCCAGATACGGATTACTCTCCGCCTCAAATGGAAGACTAATCTTGAGCCCAATGGAGTAAACCTTGAGTTGCTGTTGATACGCCGGCAACTCCCGCGCCGCCTCCATGGAACTGGCCTTTTTCTGCTTCATCAACTCCCGTGCAATCGAGTCCGCCGCGCCCTGATTGACAGCCTGCATCACGCCCTGGCTCGCCCCGGTGACCACCGCAAAACCTTGATCACGAAGCTTTTGACCCACTTGATAGGCCAAATGATATTCAGGGCTGCCTTCCTTCATCCGGGCAGAACCAAAGACAGAAATAATCTTGATTTTCTTGCTGACAATCGGATCAAAGATCTCGGTCGCATGAAAGTATTCGAGCAAAATCCTTAACCCTCGAACACTGGCGGTCTTACTTGTCTCGATGTACTCCTTGAGGTGTTCGCGCATGAAGAATAGGCATTATGCCTGGTTATTTTGAAAAAGGCAAAAGATGATCACATCTGCCTCAAAATCCGATTCATCTTCTCCCGGGTCACATAACCCGTCTGCCCCGGCTTCAAATGGGCCGCCCGAGGGATAATCGCCGCCAAGTAAGCGGCCTCGCTCCGGGTCAGATGGATCGCGCTCTTGGCAAAATGATAGCGGGCGGCCTGTTCCGCCCCAAAGACACCCGGCCCCCACTCGGCCACATTGAGGTACAGCTCCAAAATCCGTACCTTAGGCAAAAACAGCTCTAATTTTAAGGCAATCAATAACTCTTGAAACTTGCGCCAGAAATTCTTATCGGGGGTCAAAAAAAGGTTGCGGGCCAACTGCTGGGTAATGGTGCTCCCCCCAAAGGCCAATCTTTTTCTCCGCTGATCTATGCGCCAAGCGCGCTTGATCGCCTCCACATTAAAACCGGGATGCACAAAAAACTGATCATCTTCGGCGCAAACCACCGCCTGCTGCAACCAAGGGGAGATTTGTTCAATAGGAACCTGATTCCACCGCACCGATCGACCCGTTTTTTGTGAATAACGGCTGATGTAAGATGTCCAGGTGGGAGCAACCAGCCGCAACTGCAATACAGGCGGAGTGCCAATCCATCCATAGAGCAGCAACCCCCAAACCAGCAGGAAGGGAGTCAGGATAAAAATAACCAGGGGACGCGTCATTAAAATTGAACTTTAGGAACCTCGGTGGCCCCGGCCGTCGCCTTAAAGTAGGAATCTTTCTGCTCAAAACCCATGACCTTGGCCAACAAATTTCCGGGGAACTGTTTTACCAATACATTATAAGCCTTGATGGTCTCATTGTAGCGCTGTCGTTCCACCGCAATGCGATTTTCCGTCCCGGACAACTCATCCTGCAGTCCGAGAAAACTCTGATTGGCCTTTAACTCAGGATAATTTTCCACCACCAGCAAGAGGCGCGACAAGGCGGAGTCCATTTGTTGGCTGGCCGCCACCTTTTCATTGATGGTGCTTGCCCCCGCAAGTTTTGCCCGGGCATTGGCGATATTTTGAAAGGTCTCCTGCTCATGGGTGGCATACCCTTTGACCGTATTCACCAAATTGGGGATAAGGTCATTGCGGCGTTGCAAGACGTTTTCCACCTGAGACCAGGCCGCGGTGACTGATTCATTCAAGGTCACCAACTGATTGTACTTTGAAACACAACTCCCTCCGGTAATCAAAACGAAGAAAGCGATCGCACCGATAATCATCCAGCTTTTTTTCATATCCCCTCCATTGAATTCATAAACTATCCGTGAAACTGGCTACTTTCTCTAAGGTTGTCAAGTACTCCTCCAACATAGTAATGACTTCGTCTTTGACTAACTTTCTCTTCCCGTCGCGCACCTCCAAAATCTTTTGAAACACGGTAAACTCAATACCCGTACTCTTTTGCAATTGAGCTAAGATATCAGGGCGCAATGGCGGCACGGCTGAACCCTGAAGTCGCAACAATCCCCGAAAAATTGCAAAGAAGGCGGAAGAACTCCTGAGTAAAAACTCCTTAAGCTTCTTCTTGTCGGGATAAACCCGAAGATAATAGGACCGCAAGGCGATCAGTTTTGCCTTAATTTCATTCTCACACTGCAATCTCAAATGGTCTTTTTTGATCTCCAACCCGGCCAACAGATCGGTCCCAAACAAGACTCGATGCCGCTCTTTCATGTCTAGGAACTCAATGGGAAAAACATCGCATGAGGTCAACAGATGCACCTGGTGAATCACCAGGGGGACTGGGTTCCCGCGCTTCATCCACTTTTGCAAGAGTGAAGCCGCGGGCGCAAGCGCCGCCAGACTGGTCTGGCGCAACACAATCATGACATTAAAATCTGAATAATGATCCTGACTAGCATCATGAGCCGCCGAACCGTAGAGTACGACGGATATCAAATCGTCCGCGTAGATTTTGTGTAATGTCTCAACTAATTGTTCCGGTTTCATATTTTTCTCCCTTATTGGGTCCGTGTAGGGGCGCATGGCAATACGCCCCTACAAATCACCACCGGCCGGAGGCCCCTCCCCCGCCGGACATCCCCCCACCAAAACCGCCAAATCCGCCGCCACCAAAACCTCCCGATCCACGATCATCCCCCCCACCCCGTCCTCCACTCAACAACAAGAAAAACAAAAACGGATTCTGAATAAAAAGAATCAACAGTACTACAAATATAATAATTTTAACTAAAATGGCCAGCCAGCTGGATTGCCCCCCTGGGAGGGCATGAGGCGTCCCCCCTTCCAGGGAAAATTTCAGCTGCTCCCCCAACCGACCAATCAAGACCTGGCTTCCTTCCATCAAACCCTTGCCATAATTGCCATTGCGAAAATTCGGAAACAACACCTCACGCAAGACCCGCCCCGCATAGGCATCATTAATCACCGACTCCAGGCCATAGCCCACTTCAATCCTCGCGGCATGATCTTGAATCGCGGCCAAGATGAGCATCCCGTTATCTTTCCCCTTCTTGCCAATCCCCCAACTCTTAAAAAGCCGCACGGCATAGCCCTCAATATCCTCTCCCGCCAAACTCGGGATCGTCACCACGGTCATCTCAATCCCGCTGGCCTGCTCCAATCGACTCAACAAGATGGATAATTGCCGCACCTCTTCCGGAGCCATCACTTGGGCAAAATCGCTGACAAAACTGGTCGGTTTCGGCAAATCCTTAGCCTCTGCCTTGAGACTGGTTGGAAGAAAAAATAGGACTAAAATCAGGAGGCTTCTTTTCATGCCCCTCCCTAATGATGATGAACTCTAGATAGGTTTAAAAACGAGTTTAAAATTGAGGGTGGCGCTATCTTGCAGGGTCTTATGACCACAGACCTTCATTAAGTTTTTAACCGCCTTTTTGAGATCCCAACGCGCAAAGGGGAGGGTCATCGTCCCTTGATTCTTGACCACAATCTTTTTCCCCTCGCGCGCAATCAACACGGGCACCTTGAGCGAGATCCCCCGGCCATGCAAGGAAAGGGTCCCTTGCAAGGTCACCTCTTGACTGGGTTTGCCGGCACCCAGGGCTATTTTACTGATAGGGGTTTTTAGGGAAAACTGGGCCTGAGTCCACTCTGGATTTTTGCTAATTTCAAAAAAAGTGTTCCGGATATTTTGATCCCGAACCGGATTATTAGGGGTTTGCAACGAACTAATGTCAACGGTGACAAAACCGCCCTCTAAGCGTTCCCCCTGGTCCGTCTTACTGCTACGAAACTCCCCAGCGACCTTCTTAAAAACCCCCGGCACCTCAACATGGCCATTTTTAACCGCGACAAAACCAATCGTGGAATGGGCTGGATCAAGCCGATAGTTCGGCTCCACGGCCCCGGCCCCTTGGCTTCCCAACAACCCAAAACAAAACAAGAAAAACATTAGAGTTTTTTTCATAGGGGGCGTTTTTTAGTCCGATTAGCGCAAAAAGGCAAGCGACTTGAAAACCCTGCTGCTTGACACCGGAAATAAAAAAAGTAAAGGTGGCGCCCTCATGCCCACACCAACCCCTATGTATGAATCAACGCTTACCGAGCTCCCACTCCTGTTTCGGGGCAAGGTACGAGATGTCTATGATTGCGGCGCTGAATTACTGCTAGTCGCCACGGACCGACTCTCAGCCTTTGACGTCGTTTTTTCCAACCCCATCCCTGGTAAGGGAGACATTCTCACCCAAATGAGTCTCTTCTGGTTTGCCCGCATGCGCTCGGTCATTGCCAACCACCTCTCTGACAGGCCTTTGTCGGCCGTCATCAAGAACCCAGGCGACTTGGCACGGCTAGAAAAACGCACCATGCTCGTCAAAAAAACCGAGCCCTTAAAGGTGGAATCCATCGTCCGGGGTTATTTGATTGGCTCTGGTTGGTCCGATTATCAAAAAACGGGTTCCGTGTGCGGCATCAAGCTACCCGCCGGCCTCCGCGAAGGTGAAAAACTCCCGGAACCGATCTTCACGCCGTCGACCAAGGCCCCGCAAGGGGAACATGACCAAAATATTTCTTTTGCGGAGGCCGCAGAGATTATCGGCGCCAAACGCGCCGAACAAGTGCGCGCCGCCAGCATCCGCATCTACCAAGAGGCCGCCACCTACGCCGAGGGCCGGGGAATTTTGATTGCCGACACCAAATTGGAGTTCGGCATCCACCAAGGGGAATTGATCCTGATTGACGAGGTCTTGACACCTGATTCATCGCGTTTTTGGCCCAAGGATCAGTACCAAGTAGGCATGTCCCCCCCCAGTTTTGACAAACAGTTCGTCCGCGATTATTTAAACAAAATCGGCTGGAACAAAAAACCCCCGGCGCCTGAGCTTCCCGCTGAAGTCATTGCTAAGACCGCAGAGAAGTACCGGGAGGCATTACATAGACTAACCCAATAGTGAGCGAATGCGGCACTGCCTCCTACTTCAAGGAGAGGTGACCGAGTGGTTGAAGGTGCTACCCTGGAAAGGTAGTATACCCGCAAGGGTATCGGGGGTTCGAATCCCCCCCTCTCCGCATCCACAAAAATGCCCCTTCGGGGGCTTTTTTGTTGGTGCGGCCACAGTGCAACGACGTTAGAACTCATTTCGAAGGTTTATAAGAGCCGCTCGATCCCAATTCCAAGACAAATCGCAGAATAGCTAAAAATATCTATAGCGAGCCCGCCCTCACTCCCAGTGCCCTGCCTCTGCTCCGGAACAGGCGACTCAACATCTGCCGGGCTACCTTTAAACACCCGCATCAAACACTGCCCGGGCCGTGCCTGTGGGATTAACTTGTGCCCTTGGGCACGAGGCAAGACCGCTGGAGATTTTGTCCACGTGATTTAGAACTACTAGACTCTTTAAACCCTTTTGTTTTAAGAGGGTTAATCTACCTTAAGGTGTGTTTGATCAAACCAAAGTGAGTAATTTATGGAAACAAAAATAGCCCTCTTCAAGGGGAAACAAATCAGAAAAATAATTCATGAGAATGAGTGGTGGTTCTCGGTTGTTGACATTTGTCATGCGCTTACCGACAGCCCGGATTCGGGGGCCTATTGGAGGAAACTCAAACAGAGGCTCAAAGAGGAAGGAAGTGAAGTCGTGACATTTTGTCACGGGTTGAAATTGCCAGCTCCCGACGGAAAAATGCGTGAGACCGACTGCGCCAGTACCGAAGGGGCATTTCGCATTATCCAATCTATCCCTTCAGCAAAGGCTGAGCCATTCAAGCGATGGCTGGCCAAGGTGGGGTTTGAACGTATTCAAGAGATTGAAAATCCGGAGCTCGCCACAAAACGCACAAGGCTACTCTACAAATTAAAAGGTTATCCCGAAGATTGGATCGAGAAACGGATGCGCGGCAGGCTGCTCCCAGCGTTCCGGAGTCGCATTGACCTCTCCGGTGAGCCATTGCATTTCAGGATACTCCTGCAAAACCACTTGGATGGCTTCATCGATAGTTCCGGCGGCCAGCAATTTTTGTGTGATCCGTTGGGCGACGGTGACATGAGTGCGAAAATAGCCGGCGGCATCAGCGGGATCGGACACTCCGGTGACTCTCTGCAACGCCACTGCAGCATCACCGGCATCTTTGGGGCGGACGCGCCCCTGTTCTACGGCATCCGCCAAGGCCTCGATGGCCTGTAAGGCCACAGGAAACGCGACCGCTTCATCAGAGATGATAAGATGAAGCATGTCACGATGACCCTCCGTGAGGGAATTCAGTCCCTCATGGGTACGCAGCATCTCCGCAATACGGTTCTGGAAACCTGGCAATGTAACATCTCCCGCCGAGAGACCAAAGACGGGTGCCAGCTGCACCATGCGCGTGTAGGGGGTAGCGGTTGTCGTTGAAACTACTGTTGCCAATATTCGAGTTGCATCCACCAGTGCCATTTGTTTTTAACTCCCTATAAAACGGCGATCAATCCTGCTTGCCGTACTTTTCTCTTTTCGTCGTTCAGGTGAATTAGTTGTTTGTTATTTCGTCGGCTTTTTTGCATCATAATAATTTCTCGGAGTTGGTTGCGATACTGGGATGAGCGTTATTTCTATGTGGAACAAAACTTTTTTCGCGAGGAAACCCTGATGGTCATAGGTATTTCCAAGGCCTGTGTCATGGGAATCAGCCTCAATGCCGATAGTGAAAACATCGGGCAGGTTTTCACGCAACCCAAGCAATGGAGGGAATCTTACCTCATCGCTCCTGACGGGCGACCGCGACACCATTTCAATTCCATCCATTGACATATGAATGGTTCCCTTACGATCGTAGTCGGGCACGAGCGTTGCCTTGCGCGGTTCAAATGACCCGCGGTAAGGGACCGTGAATGATTTATTGGCAACCAAACTCTCTAAAAGATAAACCTCATAACCCCCTTCAAAGATGACATCCTTCCTGCCATCCCCGGTAAAGTCGCCCGTAACAAGCCGCACGAGATCTCCGCCGTCAATCACTTGTTTTTCAATTGATTGCAGGGGCACCTAGCGGTATGGCTTGGTTTGAACACTTCGCCGGCTAACGATAATTTACCATGAAACTGTTTACCGAGGGCTTGACCCCTGCCAATCATGCTTTTTTGTTGGATCACCAGGCCAGTTTAAATTCGGGACGTTCCGTGGTGCGAGGGGCTTTGGGTGATAGTGCCTTGCGGCATGTAACGGCGGCGCTGAACCGAGAACTTCCCGTCTCCTGGGCCGTACTGGACCTGGCAGAGTCCTATCGTCGCATCAAGCAAGGGGTCCTCGAAGCGGCCGGGGTACAACGCGAACGGGTCGCTGTGGCCGATTTACTCGACACCTCCGTGTCGTGGGTACAGTCCCTGTTCCGAACCCTGCCACCGCAGGGGGTGATGGCGAACCGGTGGCGGGTGGAAAGTCCGGAACTGCAGGGGCGTTTTTTGACCACCATCGACTTGGGAAACAATATCGCCCGCGCTTGGGGGCTAACCCTGGGAGGCCTTAAGAAACCCTTGTTTGAATCACAAGACGGGCCTGATGGTTTCTCGCTCTGGCATGATTTTCCTATTGAATGGATCTTTCAAGTGGTGGGGCATGTCTTTGCCGATGAGGCCGTCCAGATCATTTGGACGACGGAACCGAGCGATCCGGATGAGGAATTCGCAATGGCGGAACAAGACGCCAAACCCGCCTGCCTGTTTCCAGCGGAAACCGGGGAGAATGGTTTAACAAAATATGAGGTCCATGAGTCACCGATGGAACCGGATGAGCTTTTTCAACACGACATTTTTCACATCTTGTTCGCCTGCGCGGCTGGCAAAGATGGGAGGCGCGAAAAAATCCTGGTCAGGGAGTGCCTGCACGATGCGGTGGGAGAACGCTTAACCCGCAGGTCCCCTCCATCATGGCTGAAGGCCACGGAACGCATTGAAGCGGGACCCGATCTCACGGTGCAGCCGGTGTCTCGCAGCTACCGGGAGTGGTTGCAAACGATCGTCGTGGCCTTGGCCAACCCACGCTTGGCACAAAACTTCCTGACTCATGTCGCAAAGAAAAAATTGGCCGGCGCCGTCTTGAACCGCGAGGCTTTTTTGTTGAACAATTAATTTTCAATTCACACCCTACCCGCAATATCAGGATGCAACCCAACCCGTTTCGCCTCCGCAATTCCGTAATGTCGCAGCGTCGTGACACCGGGGCGCAATAGAAAACTTGGAACCGGATCGCCGCTACCGTTGATGGAATGTCCCATGTGCGCCAATGTCATAAACGGATTTGCCGCCGCTACCGTGGCAAGGCGATCTATTTGGTTCGTTGCCATCATAACGAGCCCCGCTCTCTCTCCCATTGCCGCGATGGTGGCATGGGTGAGCGCCCGTCCCGAATCCGGATCGGTACTGCGGTAGGGTTCGTCTACCAATAAGAGGGTACGGTCCGTAGTCCTGCCATAAACCTCCCCTACCGCTCGCACCTCCATGGCATGAGTGCCCCCCTCGCCAAGTCTTCCGGAAGAACCGAAGAGCGTTTCAATGGCGTCGAAAATACCTATCTTGGGAAGGGTGTCGACCTCCGCCGGGACAAAACCACCCATCAAGGCCATGACAACCGATAGGCCCACCTGCTGCATCAGGCTGGTTTTTCCTCCACTATTTGGCCCGGTGATAATCATCGTGTTTCTTCGAGATGGCCCACGCTCCAGGGAGATGGAATTGATACACGGTGCCGGCGTGGCATTAACATGGTAAGGTTTTTTACTGGGATCGAGATGCCACATCCAAAGGAGGGGATGCTTCCCCCCCGATACATCGTAGATGGCCCTATCAACAATCTCGGGGCACACCAACTGATATTTGACCGCCGCATGAGCCAGGCAGACCAGATAATCCAATTCGGCCCAACATTGCTTGACCTGATCAAGCTGGGCCTTCAGGTTAAGATATTGAGGATCTGTCCAAAGAAAATTAGCCAGCAGGGCATTCGAAGGATCATTCCAATTTCGTTTCACTTGGGGGGAGGGAGTCACGGTTTGGCTTGACACCGTGCTCGTTCCCTGAGTCCGGAAGTCAAAAGTTATTCCCTCGGCGGTAACCGCTTTCAGAAAGCCTGCCAGCATCGGTGTCTTTCGTAAGGCGAGTAAATCCACGATGTTTGCCAGAACACCTGTCTGGACATTTCCGGCGAGAAGGGCACCCAAAAGAACAGCCGCCTCCATGGAAATTTCCAGAAAATTTTCCGTGGCCTGCACTAATGCCGACTTTGGGGGATCGTATCTATCGGCCACCGATTTCAAGTTACTCATTGCTTTGGCCACGCGATCCATAATGGCATGGAGGGATGCACCGGAGGTCTGCCAAGAAGCGACCAAGGTGGCCACGGCAGCCTGAGTCTCAAGGATCTGTCCCCGATCCGCCCAAGGCTTGTAGACACGATTGGCAAGGTGCTCGTAACCACCGAGTTGTTTTGTACAATTA
>JAHFST010000005.1 GCA_023265625.1 Deltaproteobacteria bacterium
GCTAGGTTATGTGGCGTTCAGACGGCTCGCACACTTGATAAACCTTCCGTCGCTAGCTGAACGCCACATAACTATGAACACCACAGAAGACCTGTTATGTGGTGCACCACATAACAACTCAACTACAACGTAGCAACGTAATTTTAGGTGGTAAAATAAAAGGTCAATGTAAAAATCGTCTACACCAACCTCTAGATGATACTGTTGACCGACAAATGAAAAACCTGCACCAAGTTCTAAAAGAAATTTGGTAATATGATGTACCAAATCTTTTTCAATCTCACGCTCTTGGGCTTCATCACCCACAGACAAAAAATCAAAAACATAAGGATCTTTAAGCACTTGATGGGCTAAATCGGATTGTACTGCGGGGAGCGTCTTTTTAAAATTTGTAATGGCCTTCCCATTGCGTTTATACAGACCACTTTCAATCTGCATGACAAGAATATCTCGACTCCAACCATGCATGATAGTTTGGTGAATATACCACTGTCGTTCTTCATGAGTTTTAACATGATCCAAAATACGGACATTATGACCCCATGGAATTTGTGCAACAGCTTGTTGCACAAATGACTCTTTTGGATAAGCTTCGGCCAAAGCACGCATGTATTTGAGATTTCTAGGTGAAAAACCCTTCATATCTGGAAAAGCACTTCTAAGATCATCAGCAAGTCGGTCAATGACCTTAGACCCCCAACCTTCACGATCTTGGCGAGATAAAATCCCTTGCCCAATTCTCCAGTACAACTGAATCATCTCACTATTTGCTGACAAAGAAGCGCGAATTCTAGCCTTACTGACTTCATCCTTCAGTTGAGAAAGAAATTGAGGGTAATCTTTTGGGAGCCCACCAATTTGTGCAACAGGCTGTTGCACTTTTTTATTTCCTTTTTTTGCTTTTCTGTTCGCCATAGAGATTAAAGATTTTCTGCATTTTTCAAGCACGTAATCAAACCCTGTTTGTTTATAGTTATCAAAACTCTAAATTATTTTTCAGGCCAACACCACTTGATAGATATTGGATATTGAGTCCGACAAGAGGGACATTTTTGTATTTGTTCATAACGAGTTAGAGTTACCTTGTATATTCCAAAACACTTTGGGCACTTCATCTCAACAAATGCAGTTGCAGACATAACTTCCATCTCTTGTGGAAACATACTTGAGTGATTTTCAAAATCTTCTGCTTCATCAATCTGAATCTCTATTTGAAATGGCTCTGATAAATCTAAAATAGTTTTAATTGCTTCACTTAGACAAACTTGAAAAAATTCTCGATCATCATTAATACGATATTGATTCAATCTCTTATGAACCAATTTCTCTACTTGTTCACAGTCTGAAACGAATTGCTTATAAGCTATAAGAAACTTAGTAGGCACACCTGAACTCGTTGATAACTCAGCTGCCCGTTCCTCAGGTGATCTAGATGTCCTCCCAATTTTAAGAGCATCCTCCTTGAATGAAGGATTAATCAAAATGTAAATCCAACCTTTGCCCATGTTAAGGTTAAGAACTATGTTTGGGCTGACAAGTCAAAAACAATTTTATGACAGACATGCGTACAAAACCAGGAGAAGCAAGCCATAACCACATCAGATTCAAACGAGGGCGATCACAAGGATCGCCCCTACGAGATCCACACTGTTTTCACGTTGGTGAATTCCCGAATGCCAGCCGCAGAAAGCTCACGTCCAAAACCGGAGCGTTTGATCCCACCAAAGGGCAGGCGCGGATCTGACTTGACCATGCCATTCACAAAGACCGATCCCGCCTCAATCGCAGGGACCCAACGTTCCGCCTTCGCCAAATCGCGCGTCCAAAGACTGGCGCCCAGCCCATACAATGTTTCATTGGCCAGACGAATCGCCGCCGCTTCATCCTTCACCACCAGCAACGTGGCCACCGGGCCAAACACCTCCTCGGTCGTCACGGTCATGCCCGCCTTGGCCTGCAAAACAGTGGGCTGATAAAAAAATCCTTTGCCAGGCAGGGGGCGCCCCCCGCACAAGACCTTTGCTCCCTGGCGCACCGCACTTTTGACCTGACGTTCGAGATTATCCCGCAAATCTTCACGCGCCAATGGACCCACCACGGTAGTTGGATCCATGGGATCCCCAACCTTCAGCGCCTGGACCGCCGTCACCAATCGCTCCGTAAATTCTTTCGCAACCTCGCGGACCACGATCATCCGCTTGGCCGCAATGCAGCTCTGCCCGGTATTGAGCATCCGTGATTGCACCGCGATGGGAACACATTGGGCGAGATCCGCATCAGCAAACACCACCAAGGGATCCGAGCCGCCCAACTCGAGAACCGCCTTCTTCAAGGCCTGCCCGGCGGCCATCGCCACCGCACTACCAGCCCGATCACTCCCCGTCAAAGAAACACCCTGGACCGATGGAGAACCAATCAACTGCTGCGTTGTCTGATGAGAGATAAAAAGCGCCTGAAAGACCCCCTTGGGAAAACCGGCGGCGAGAAACAACCTCTCCAAGGCCAAGGCGCACCCGGGAACATTCGGGGCATGCTTGAGCAGAACCACATTGCCCGCCAGGAGAGTTGGGACCGCAAAACGAATCACCTGCCAAAAGGGAAAATTCCAAGGCATGATCCCCAAAATCGCGCCAAGAGGGTCATACCGGATATAACTCTGACCCGCGTCGCTTGGGATGACCTCTGGTTTTAAAAAGCGGGCGGCATTCTCGAGATAGAATTCGCACCCACGGACCGACTTGCCAATCTCATACTCGGCCTGGGTAATGGGCTTACCCATTTCTTGTGTAATCAGCGATGCATAATTCGAGGTGTTTTGCCGGAGCTGCGCAATCAAACATTTTAGCAACTCCAATCGACGTTCCAAGGAAACCCCGCGCCAGGCCAAAAATGCGCGCTCAGCAAGACTCTCCTTCCCTTGCAACTCTTGCGAGGCAAGGGAAGGATAGCTTTTAAGCAAACGTTCGGTAACAGGATTGATGGAACAATAGAGACTCAACTCACGCAGAGACCTTTTGAACCTCAGTGGCATGTTCTCCCTTGGGCCCTTGCCCAACGGAGAACTCAACGGACTGCCCCTCGGCTAAACTTTTGTATCCCTCTCCGGCCAGCGAATTATAATGAACAAACAGATCCTTACCCCCATCCTCCGGGGTAATAAAACCATAACCCTTTTGATCATTAAACCACTTCACCGTCCCCTTCTTGCGACTCATAAGATCTCCTTGAAAAATGTTAACTATTTCTTCTTCCCAAGGATGGCGTCTTTGGCGGCCTTGGCAACTCGGAACTTCACCACGCGCTTCGCGGGGATCTTAATGGCGGCACCCGTCTGAGGGTTACGCCCCATGCGGGCCTTGCGATTCACCAACACCAATTTTCCCAAGCCGGGAAGGGTAAAGCTATTTTTGGCTTCTTTGTAAGCAAGATTCACGATGCTTTCCAAAATTTCACCTGACGCTTTTTTAGAGAGCCCGCTCTTATCGGCGATATTGCCAATAACCTGTGACTTGGTGAGTGCTTTACCCATTATCTCCTCCTTGAGGTTTTGATGGTTAACTAAACTTCGATTGAGGGCGTTTTCTAGCAGGAACAATGCGGGCTGTCAACGATTGGCCGCGTTTTAGCCGCCAAAAATCGGCAATTGAGCCTTGGTAGAGGGCCAACTCCAAGAGATGATTGCTCCCAAAGACCGCGACGGCTTCTCCCGGCGCCACTTGGGAATAGGTTTCACAGATCCGACTGATCCGCTTGGAACCAATCTGCAAAACAAAGCTTTTCCCCCTCACGTGGGCCGAAAAGGCCTCGCGCGTGATATTCGTGATGGCATTGCCGAATTTATCAATGGCGATGATGTGTCCCTGTAACTGATGCGGCGTCACGTCCATTGCAAACAACGGCAAGCGCCGCATCTCCCGCACCCGCGCCCCAAACTGACGGGGCTTCACCCCCCGAGCCAAGTGCGCCGCCACCGGCGTAAAAAGATCGCGCCCATGAAAGGTCTGGCTCACCTCGGGACGAAAATAGCGCGGGTTCGTCAGGTGATAAATGGCCACAATCTTCTCCCGCAAAGATACCATGCTGAAGAGGCCATTATCCGGACCGATAAAAAAGTAATTCTCAGTTTGCACCAAAATGGGCAGGCGCCGGCCGCCCACCCCCGGATCCACCACACCGACATGAATGGTCCCGCGCGGAAACAAATAATAGGTGGATCCAATTACATAAGCGCCATGGATGATGTCGTAGGAGGGGATATCGTGGGTAATGTCGATCAACTTCACCTGAGGATTAATGTCATGAATGACCCCGCGCAACGAACCCACGTAATGGTCGCGATGACCAAAATCCGTCGTCAGGGTAATGATCGTGCGCCTATCTTTTGCTGGCATGATATTAGCCGCGTTTTTTTAAGGGGACGTAATCTCGCTTGCCAGCTCCGGTATAAATCTGCCTCGGGCGCGCGATCTTTTGCTCCGGATCGAGGAGCATTTCCTCCCACTGCGCCAACCAACCGACCGTCCGGCCGATGGCAAAAAGCACGGGAAACATCTCCACCGGGAATCCCATCGCCTGGTAAATCAACCCGGAATAGAAATCCACATTGGGATACAGTTTTCGTTTCACAAAATATTCATCTTCCAGGGCAATGCGCTCCAACTCCAGGGCGATATCCAAGAGTGGGTTCTTGCCGGTGACTTGAAACACCTCATGGGCCACTTTTTTAATAATTTTCGCGCGGGGATCATAATTTTTATAAACCCGATGCCCAAATCCCATCAATTTTCCCTCACCCGCCACCACCGACTTGAGAAAGGCCGGGATCTTATCCTTAGTCCCAATCTCCTTGAGCATCACCAACACCGCCTCATTCGCGCCGCCATGGAGCGGACCATACAGGGTCGCCGCCGCCGCCGAAGTCGCCGTGAAGGGATCAATCCGCGAACTCCCCACACAGCGCATCACATTGGTGCTGGCGTTTTGTTCGTGATCGGCATGCAAGACAAACAGCAGGTCCAAGGCCTTTTCCAAAACAGGATTGGGCGTGTATTTCGGCTCCGCCATACGATACATCATGTTGAGTAAATTGCCCGCATAGCTCAGTTCATTGTCGGGCAAGATGTAGTGAAGTCCCATACTGTGCCGATAGCTATAACCCGCCATCGTGATCATCTTGCCGATCAGGCGCACCTTTTGCAGATGGCGAGAAGGGGCATCGTCAATCTTTTTGGCATCCTTGTAAAAAGTCGACAGGGCCGCCGTGGTACTCACCAAGATCCCCATGGGATGGGCATCGTAAAGAAAACCGTCCATGAACTTCTTCACATTTTCATGAATCATCGTGTGGTAAGTGACCTCATTCTCCCAGGCCTGCAACTGCGTCTGGCTGGGCAACTCTCCCTCCAATAAAAGATAGGCCACCTCCATAAAGTGGCTTTGCTCCGCCAGTTGTTCAATGGGATACCCGCGATACATCAAGATCCCCTGGTCCCCATCAATGTAGGTAATGGCGCTCTTGCAAGCCGCGGTATTTAACAGGGCGGGATCATAGGTTAAGAGCCCCTGCCCGGTTTGCGGATCCTTCAACTTCCCAAGCTCAACGGCCCGAATGGCCCCCTTGTCAATAGCCAGCTTCTGTTCCTGTCCACTCCGATGATCCACGATGGTCACTTCATTCCGCGACTCAGCCATAGTGCCTCCATTAAAAAATCGGTTTCCTTCAACGGATTTGCAAGTATGCCACAACATTGCTACTTTGAGAATCTTTAAATGGCCCAATTCCCAAGACAATATCTGGAGGGGATACACCTCTTCAACGAAGGAAAATACTTCGAGGCCCATGAAATCTGGGAGGAGATTTGGGGGGAGTCGGTGGGCCTGGAGAAAAAATTCTACCAGGCCTTGATCATGGTCGCCGTGGCCCTCCTCAAGCGCGAGAGCAACATCCCGGGAGGGGCGGAAAAGATGTATCAACGCGCCTTGGAACGACTGGCCGAATTGCCGGACTCATACTTTGGGATTGATATCCGTGAATTTGAGAAAGAGTTTCGGGAAAACTTTTCAGATTCCAGCCCTTTAAAAATTAATTTCCTTCATTTTCAATAAGTTGTAAGCGTGCCTGGCACCCTACACTAAGGAATGCGGCTACTCCCAAACATTTTTATGGCCCCTACCCCTCTATTCATAGACTCACACCAAGGTTTTTTATCCTGATACCCAAATCGGGCCGCGTAGGATTTCAGATCAGAAGCTTTACCGGTGTCTGCGAGAAGAATCTTTTCGACTTCATCCAAAACACACCAAGAACCTGCCAATTGTGCCTCCCAGGGCTGTTCTCCAAAAGCCCGAATATTCTTGGCGAGATGCTTCCAAAACAAAGTCCTATCCAGGCCTGCCCCGTCATAGGCGGTGAGCAAACCTTCCCAGAAACAGGAAGCGCTGAAGTAGGTTAAGAACAATTGAGCCGACCCATCCAACTTGACGTAAGGCTGTTTTCCCCCTTGGCCAACAATATGCTTGCTCGGGTCACGATAGAATTGGCCATCCAACCAAATCCCACCGAAGGCATCATAAGAATCGGCGTTGCATGTGAGGTCAAATTGATGGCTGTCCGCTGGATGAACATTAACCACGGACAAATTCACGACGGGTTTCTCCCCTGACGCGTCTACTTTCACAAGCAGGTGATATTTATGTTCCGCCGCAAAAGGAACAAGCCGTATGATGGAAGGAGTTTTGGTGGAAAAATCTATGGAAAGACCATTCTTACTGGCAACATCGCCAGCGGGAGTGTCGTTAACATCGACAGTGACCTTATCGCCCGTAAAACTCAAAACATGAAACTGATACTGATACTCTTTGCCATCAACAATTAAACTTGTCGCTCCAGTCTCTCCCTGCTGGAGCTGCTGGGCGTAATAAATATGCGGATTGATGCGGCTGGCATAGGTCATCCCCAATGTCCTAGCGGCTCCTTCCTGGAGCGGGGACCAGAAAAAATTGCCGGTATAGCCTGTAAAGGCCATATGGGTGGACTCATGCAGTATTTTTCCATCGAAACAAACACCTTTCCCCGGAGTTTCTAGCAAAGCACCGCTCACTTGATAGCTGCCAAAGATCAGGACGTAATTATTATCAAGCGTGAGGCCCGACCTTGCAGGAGACATGGGGCCCGTGAATCTCGAATCATTCACATAGCGCAGCCTAAGATTGCCTTCCCCCGGCCCAATGGAAACCCCCAACAAATCCTCCGCCCGCTTGACACAGGACTCGAATTGATCGTGATAGGCCTCAACTAAATCCGCTTGATCACTGGGACCCACCGTGCGAAAGCGTCCGTCAACCAGCTCGCTTTCACCGGCTACGGTGTCATCCTGCATATAACGTAAACAACCGTCGACCGGATTCCCCTGAGCAAGACATTCATCATAAACATCCCGAGGACGATGAATGGGGCCTTTGGTGGCCGCAACCAATTTCAGGGGAAGGCTCATGCCTGCTTGCGCATCGTCCGTGGCTGCGAGATATGAGGCCGTGACGCCATAGTCGTCAATCTTGAGTCCCATCTTGTCCGGCGGATTTGTCTGACAGCTCTTGGCAATCTTTTTCGGTTCCAATGTCTCCAGACAAACGGCACTCGTATTGAGGCGATGACCTCCAGCCGTATAATAATCCAAACACACAACCGGACCTTGACCTGGCTTCGGGTTTGCCATCAGGGCCTCGACGGAGACGGTGATGCCATTCGAGACTAACAACTGATCCCCTGTCACCGCTGGGGTGTAGGTACTGCGAATGCCATCACATGCATTGGCTGCCAAACCTTGGGGATTGACCGGGTCCGTTTCCCCTCCGCCACATGCGGACAATAACCCAGCCGCAGCCGCCAACCTTAGACTGAGACTACTAAACAAATTGACAGCACTTCTCGTAAAAGCACTCATACCAACAGATTATCGCCACCTGGGACAATTAGTTGCGTCCTTGACATTAAAATGATTATGTTATTTATATTGATTAAATAACATTTAAAAGTTATATGTAATAAATGCCCTTCCCACGAGAACTATCTCTCTCCCAAATTCGCTCTTCTGCGTTTCTGTTTGGTCCCCGCATGACGGGCAAAACGACCCTGCTCGCCTCGCTCAAAACACAGGGCTATTTTGACCTGCTCAACCCGGAAGAAGAATTGAGTCTCAGGCAAAACCCAAAACTCTTTTGGGAACAGGTGTCATCATTTCCAAAAGGTTCCCTAATCGTCGTAGACGAAATCCAAAAGGTCCCCGTTCTCCTGGATTATGTGCAGATGGGCATCGATCGGCACAATTATCGATTTCTCCTCTCCGGATCCAGTGCCAGAAAATTGAAACGGGGTGGGGCCAATCTTCTGGGTGGGCGCGCCTTATCCCTTCGGTTACACCCCCTCACCGTCCAGGAGATGGGCGCTTCTTTTCACATAGAAAAGGCTTTGCAGTTTGGCACCCTCCCCAAAATTGCCACCCTAGTGGCCACAAAACAGGAGGAAGAAGCGCGCCGTTTTTTAAAAAGCTATGTGACAACCTACATCAAGGAGGAAATTCAGGCCGAGGCCATCACCCGAAATGTGGGCGCCTTTCAGAGGTTCCTGGCGGTGGCCGCTCAAAGTAACGCCGAATTTATCGAATTTGCCAACATCTCTCGGGAGTGCTCCGTGCCGATGAGCACGGTCAAGGAATATTATTCCATATTGGAAGACACCCTCTTGGGAGAATTTCTCTGGCCTTACGACCGGAGTGAACGGAAAAAAGCCCGCCCCAAATTTTATTTCTTTGACTGCGGCGTGATACGAGCCATGCAGAACCGACTCACAGATCCTCCAACCCCTCTTGAAGCCAGCTCTCTCTTTGAAACTTGGTTTGTGCGAGAACTCATTCGAATTCGGGATTACCACGAAGCAGAACATGAGTTCGGTCTATGGCGCAAAGGCCCCCATGAGATTGATGTTCTCATTTCGGGAGGACATGGGCCACTCCTGGCCATTGAATGTAAATCAGGCCAGGTTAAAATTGATCCAAGCACCGTTCAAGCCTTTCATGACGAATTCCCAAAAGTACCCCTTATCGTCGCCTCTCGAACAGATGATCGATCCCGTAAACTCGCTTCCGGGGTTGAAGTCCACCCCTGGGACAAAGCCTTGGACATTTATCGAAAGTTGGCATGAAAATCACCTTCCTCGACACCGCATCATTAGACCTCGGCGACCTTGATCTGGACCCGCTCAAGCGTCTTGGGACTTACCGTGGATATAAAAATTCCCGTCAAGATCAAGTGGTAGCGCGCGCCAAGGGGGCAGAGGTGCTGATCGTCAATAAGTGTTTGCTGCAAAAAAAAGAGCTGTCTCAACTCCCCAGCCTCAAACTCATCTGCGTCGCCGCCACGGGAGTCAACAATGTCGATCTTACGCTTGCCCATCAACGTGGGGTCGTGGTCTGTAATGTACCAGGCTACTCCACCACGACCGTGGCCGAACACACCCTGCTCTTTCTACTCGCCTTCAGTCATCGGCTACTGGAGCATCACCAAAGCGCCTGCTCCGGGGAATGGAGTCGTTCCAAGCATTTCACCGTCTTGGATTACCCTTTTTCCGATCTCGCCGGAAAAACATTGGGTATCATCGGTTACGGAGCCATTGGCCAGGAAGTGGCCCGGTTGGCAAGGGCCTTTAGGATGAGAATTCTCATCGCGCGTCGCACACCGCTCTCACAACTTTTGCGGGAGAGCGATTTTGTCACCCTCCATTGCCCGTTGACCCGAAAAACCCGCCATCTCATCCGTGCCGGCAACCTCAAACTCATGAAGCCCACGGCCGTGCTGCTCAATCTAGCCCGCGGCCCCATTGTGGATGAACGCGCCATTGCCAACGCCCTGCACAAAAAACAAATTGCCGGTTATGGATTCGATGTCCTGGCGCAGGAACCACCCCCCAAACATCACCCCCTGCTGCAAAAAAATCTGCGCAATAAAGTCCTCTCCACCCCCCATGTCGCCTGGGCCAGCCGCGAGTCCCGGCAACGGCTGGTCAATGAAATGGGGCAAAATATCTTGGCCTTCCGACGGGGCAAGCCGCGCAACCAAATCACATAAGAAATTGCGCTCCTCTAAAAAATCAAGTATTATCAAGGGCTCATGCGGGCCCTTATCACAGGCATTACCGGTCAAGACGGCTCTTATTTGGCCCAGTTTCTCCTGAACAAAGGCTATGAGGTCCACGGGATCATCCGGCGCGCCAGCACCTTCAACACCGAACGGATCGAGCACCTCTACGTAGACCCCCATGTCAATGGGATTAAATTTTTCCTCCACTACGGCGATCTCTCCGACTCCGGGCAACTCACGGACCTGATTTACAACCTCAAACCGGATGAAATCTATCACCTCGGGGCCCAGAGCCATGTCCGCGTCAGTTTTGACATGCCGGAATATACCGGCGACATCACGGGACTCGGGGCCTTGCGCCTCTTGGAATCCATCCGGCGCAGCGGCATTCGTGCGCGTTTTTACCAGGCCTCGTCTTCCGAGATGTTCGGGGCCACCCCACCGCCACAAGCTGAGAATACATTATTTTACCCGCGCAGCCCTTACGCCGCCGCCAAGGTTTATGCGTATTGGATGGCCGTCAATTACCGTGAGGCCTATCGTCTGTTTGCTTGCAACGGCATCTTGTTCAACCATGAATCCCCCAGGCGCGGGGAAACCTTTGTCTCACGTAAAATCACACGCGCCATTGCCAAGATCTTGGCTGGCCAACAAAAAAAACTCTACTTAGGCAATCTGCAAGGCAAACGCGATTGGGGTTTCGCGCCTGAATATGTGGAATGCCAATGGCGCATGTTGCAACAAGATAAACCGGACGATTTTGTGATCGGCACTGGGGAGAGTCATACCGTGGAAGAATTTGTCCAAGAGGCCTTTTCTTACGCAAAATTGGACTGGCACGACTACGTGGAACTCGATGACCGCTACCTGCGCCCTACCGAGACCAACGAGCTCCGAGCCGATTGCTCTAAGGCCAAAAAGATCTTGCAATGGTCGCCAAAAATCCGCTTTCGGGAATTGGTCCGCATCATGGTGGATGCCGACATGCAGTCCTTGGGGCTCACACCGCCCAATGAAAGCCTGAAACTATTACAAAAAGTCGGTCTGAGCTGGACCATGGACACCGTGAAAAAATGAATCACGATAGCAAAATTTACGTAGCCGGCCACACGGGCCTGGTGGGTTCGGCTTTTTTGCGCAAATTGCAAGAAAGTGGATACCGTCACATCGTGACACGCGTACACTGCGCCGTCGATCTCACGACACAGTCTGCGGTGGAGCAACTCTTTGAACAAGAACGGCCCGATTGTGTGATTTTGGCGGCCGCCAAGACCGGAGGGATCTGGGCCAACAGTCATCACCCGGCGGACTTTATTTATCAAAACTTGGCCATCCAAACCAATGTCATCGATCAGGCGTGGCGCTCCGGCGTGAAACACCTGCTGTTTCTGGGCAGTTCCTGCATCTACCCGCGAGACTGCCCCCAACCCATTCGGGAAGAATACCTCTTGAGCGGCCCGCTCGAGCCCACCAACGAGGCCTACGCCCTAGCCAAGATCGCCGGCCTTAAAATGTGCGAGGCCTACAACCGTCAATACGGGACCCGCTATCTTGCCGTCATGCCCTGCAATCTTTACGGGCCCAATGATAATTATGATTTGGAGAGTTCCCATGTGATCCCGGCCCTGATACGGAAATTTCACGAGGCGAAGATAGCCAAACAAAGCGCTGTGATCCTCTGGGGCACGGGCACACCCCGGCGTGAGTTCCTCCACGCCGATGACCTGGCCGCGGCCTGCGTGTTGCTCATGCAACAAGAAACGGTCACCGCACCCCTGATTAATATTGGCGCCGGGCAAGATCTGACCATTCGGGAGTTAGCCGAGCTGGTACGCGACGTCGTGGGATTCAAGGGAGAAATTCTCTTGGATACCAGCAAACCGGACGGCACCCCGCAAAAATTATTAAACATCAGCAAAATGAAGTCATTGGGTTGGGAACCTAACATCGGGCTAAAAGCAGGTCTGAAATCAACTTATGATGAGTTCTGCCATTAGATTGATGACACGATGATGAAGAGTCTGATTATCGAAAGCTGGAGATTTATTCCCCATTCATTCGCCCTCGTCAATCAGTTTCATTGTTTGGAATTACTCAAGCGCACGGAAATCAAGCTATATCACCGTGATATGCCTTATTTAGGAAACTATTGGCAATCGGCCTCAGGGCTGTTTCCGGAAAACGACGAAACCTTGTTGCACAGCATCCCTGTCCCAACTCCAACACAAATAGCGGATGTGACTTTTCGCTTCACCTTTCCCTTCAATCTCTCACCCTCCACAAGTTCCAAAACCATAGTGATGGGAGTGGCCAATTATGCCATGGTCAAAGACTCCGCATTCATTGGTGCCATTTCCCTGCAAGAAGCCACCCAACGACCCGATTTGATCCTATTGGCCCCCTCTGAGTGGTCCCGCGAGGGTTTCATCCGCAGCGGTGCTGCACCAGATCGGGTTTTCGTTGTTCCACACGGAGTCGATACGGAAGTATTCGGCCCCTTACTTCGGGAACAACGAAACACCTTGAGAGCATCTATGCATTGGGAAAACTCATTCGTGTTCCTGCACATTGGAGCAATGACGGGGAATAAGGGCATCCTAGGACTGCTCAAGGCATTCTCTCAGGTCGTCGCGCGACATCCAAATGCCTTGTTAATTTTAAAGGGAATCGATTCTCTCTATCGGTCACAAGATTTTTTGCAGCATACCTTGCAAAACTTATCTGAGCATGAACGTCACACAGTTGAATCTCACATTGGATATATTGGAGGAGTACTCCCGCTGCGCGAGCTGGCCAAACTGTATCAGGCGGCCGACGTTTACCTTTCCCCCTACTCGGCCGAAGGGTTTAACCTTCCCGTGCTTGAAGCTATTGCCTGTGGCCTTCCCGTTATCTGTACCCAAGGAGGACCTACGGATGATTTTACCGACAGGACCGTCGCCTTGCACATTGAGAGTGAACGCCAATCGGAAATGTTTGACGGAAAAACCGGCTATCGCTTAGTCCCAAACCAGGAGCATCTAACTTCACTCATGGAAAAAATTGCCATGGATGATGAATTACGATCATCCTTACAAGCATCGGGACCGAAATTTGTCTCCGAACGGTTCACATGGAAACACACGGTGGACAAACTTTTGAATTTTTTTTAGAATAAGAAATTATATGGATTTTTTAACAAAAAATTTACAGCACTTTGAACAACGATACCCCCATTATTTTAAAGAGCTTAACAAGCGAATTCCCCCCTCAAGCCGTAGTGATTTTATAGACACCTCGAATAACACAATGGAGGCGATAATTGGCGCGCGCATGATCCTATGTCTCGGGATTGGGGATGCTATTTTTCTCCAAAAAATCTTTCAAACTCCAGAGACCCATGATGCCCCACCGCGCCTATTAATCATAGAAAAATCCTGGGATATCGTGATTCATGCGATCTCTCGATATGATTTATCAGAAATTATTCTTTCTTCGAGCGTAGCATGGCTCATTGGCCTCGATTTAGAGGAGGCTCAGCATTTTTTAACAGACTATTGTCGAAGTGAAAAAACCCTCATGGCCCTGGGATCCGTCTGCCGTGTAACCGCTTACGCTCATCACGACCAGCAATATTACACAACTCTGGAAGACTTGTTTTCGAAAATGTCTCAAGATGCTTATGAAATTCCAATGGCACCTCTGGAAGATAATTATCAATCTCTTCTAAACGTCGTACGCAACATTCCATTGATTCCACCCATTCCTTTTTTCGACCGCTTGAAGGGGGTCTGCCGTGGGCTACCGGGTGTTGTCATTGCCGCCGGCCCCTCTTTGACGCAATCTCTTCCGCTCTTGGCGGAGTATCAGGAGAAGGCTATTTATTGTTGTTCGGATGCCACACTTACTTTGTTGCTCAAGCATGGCATTAATCCTTTGTTTGTTGCTTCTTTAGAACGGGTTCCGGAATCGATTCATTTCTTTAAAAATATGCCTGACGCCCCCAACACCTATTTGGTTGCCAATCCTATTTTACTTCCAGAGGTTTTGCAGGCTTATCGTGGACCCAAATGTTTTTTAGCGAGAGATGGCGCACAACTCGCCTGGTTCTTTCCAAAGGAACAAACCCATATAACAGGAGGATCCTCCGCCACCATGGCCTTTTGGTGCCTCCATCTACTGGGGTGTGACCCCATCCTACTTGTTGGCCAGGATCTTGCTTTTGATCGCCATTCCGATCGGTCCCATGCCCAAGAGATTGCGGGAGTCGGTCCCGAATTGTGCACTACGGCTTATCAAAAACTAAAAATTGAGCAATCCTCCGGTGGAAAAAATTGGATAGAAGGAAATGACGGACAGCCAATCTTGAGTTGGGAATGGTTCATCGGTTTTATCCAGGATTACAAAAGATTGATCCAAAAAAGCGGCAAGACCTGCATCAATGCCATTCCAGAAAATTATGGGGCTAAAATCCCAGGCTCCCAAAAAATGAATCCTGTAGAAGCTTTTGCTAAATATGCCCAAACGAAGATCGATATCAATGCCATCAAGATGACCCTTATTAAGCTTTTAACTTTGGGTTCGCCTGAAGTTGATGAAAATAGAAAATTGCTGCAAAAATGCTGTCAGGAAGGACATGACTATTTAGCAAACTGTGTCATTCCAGGAATCCTGGATATCATGCAACACATCAGCGTCTTTTTTCAGTACCATTTACCGGATTCTGGGCATCACGATGCAGAACGACTTTACCGTGATTTTTTTAAAACCGTGGAGGGCAAACACACGGCTATTGTTCAGCTCAATCCATTGGCTCACCAATACCTAGTAAGTACTCTGACGGGACACCAGAAAATCAGGAGCTCTTTGGCCATTGCAGAACTGCTCAGGCGCCCAGAACCATTCGATCAAAAAATCGTCCCTATGATTGATACTTTGCAGGCCTATTATCGAGAGGCCCTGTCATGGGCCTGCCGTGTGGCTAATCTGCTTAAAAATGGCCTTAGCCATTTCAATACGATGGGTGAATAATGAAATTTCAATGACAGATGCACTCCTTCAAACCGCTTTTTCCGCCCAGCAGTCGGGCGATCTTGTGTCCGCTGAACAACTCTACCAAAAAATCATTGCACTCCATCCTCAGGATGAAACATCTCACTGCTGTCTTGCCGACGTTCAACGACTCTTGGGAAAGTTTGATAAGGCGGCCCATAACTATCAACGCGTCCTTCAGATTAATAAGAACAACGCGGGCGCATGGACCAATCTTGGCGCCATGTATTGGTCAAGAGGCAAGCTATCGGAAGCTCTTGCCTGTACACAGCAAGTGATCCAGTTGTGTCCGGATTTCTCTGAGGCCTATAACAACCTTGGTTGTATCGCTAAAAATCAAGGCAATCTGCAGTCGGCACTGGTAGCATTTCGTCAGGCAATCACGCTACGTCCCAACTATCACGCTGCCCACAGCAACTACCTCTTCGCACTCAACTACCTCCCCAACCTGTCTCCGGAAGAGATCTTTGCAAAACACAAAAGCTTCTCACCCTGTTGTCATCCTGAGCCAAAGGCGAAGGACCTCACGGCGTCCGCGGTCTCCGGGAGATCATTCACGGATGTTCAGGATGACAAATCAAACCGGGGTCAGGGCGCAGCACGCAGCGCCCCTACAAATCGCAAAATTAAAGTCGGGTATCTCTCCCCAGACTTCCGTACCCATTCGGTCGCCTACTTCATCGAACCCATCCTCGCTCATCACAACCCGGATCAGTTTGAGGTCTTCTGCTATGCCGATGTCCCTCACCCTGACCTCACTACTCAACGCCTCAAGGGCCTGGTCCCTCACTGGCATGATACCCATCCACTATCGGACTCAGAGCTCTTCGACCTCATCCGTTCCCATCAACTCGATATCTTAGTCGATCTTGCGGGTCACACCGCTAGTAATCGTCTCCCCATCTTTGCCCAACGGGCGGCTCCCATTCAGGTCACTTACCTAGGCTACCCTAACACCACAGGTCTCTCCCAGATCGACTACCGTCTCACTGACCCTATTGCTGATCCCCCCGATCAAGACACTCTCTACACCGAAAAACTCTATCGTCTCCCCCACGGCTTCCTCTGCTATCAGCCCCCTCCCAATGCCCCGGACATCAATCCACTCCCAGCCCTCCACAATGGCTTCATTACCTTTGCCTCCTGCAACGCCTTGCCCAAGATTAACCCAGAGGTCATCTCGCTCTGGTCCCAGATCCTCAACGCCGTCCCTCACTCCAGGCTCCTCCTTAAAAATAGCTCCTTTTCTGACGCCGCCACCAACCAACACTACCTCCAGCTCTTCTCCCAACACGGCATCTCCCCAGATCGCCTCTCCCTCTTGGGTTGGTCCAAAGACACCGCCTCGCATCTCTCCATCTATCACCAAATTGACATCGCACTCGACACGTTCCCTTACAACGGCACAACCACTACCTGTGAAGCCCTCTGGATGGGCGTCCCGGTCATTACGTTGCAGGGAAACAGGCATGCGGGAAGGGTCGGAATGAGTGTTTTGGAGAATGCAAACTGTCCGCAAGGCATCACTTCCTCCCTTCAGGATTACTGTCTCCGAGCCGTTGACCTTGCACAAGACCTGACCAAGCTGACCCAGTTACGCCAAGGCCTCCAAACTAAACTCCGTCATGCCAATATCCTCAACCCCTACAGCTTCATCTCTTCCATTGAAACCGCCTATCGGGAAATGTTAAATATGTCGGGTTTATGAATATTTTGGAATCAAACATTAAAGTTTTACAATCCACTGACCCATTCCTGGCCCAGCGCGTCTTGGAATATTTGCGCCGTCAATCTGTCCCTGTTTTACAACAGGATGAAAGAGGCCTGTTCAATGTCAGGATTGGCACACAATACAATGAGTGGCTTTATAAAAGTGATTTGGAAAATGAACGGGAAAATTTGCAAAAAAGCATCCGAGAGCTCCCCAATCCTCAAATTATTCTCTGGCTGGGATTAGGACTCGGCTATCATGCCATGGCTTATCTATCTCATCCCCATCCGCTCAATCGGTTTCTCCTGATCGCAGAACCTTCAATGAACCTCTTTTGTCAATTTCTCATGATACACAGTATTGAGCAATGGCATCTCAAAGCAAAAATCACCTGGTTGATCGGGCTGGAAGACTTAAAGGAACAACTAGCGAAGCGGTTACAGGACGGTGATTTTCGCAATAGCCTCCCTAATCATGTAATGGTCGAGTGGGGTTATTCTCATCCAGAGATTCAACAGGTAAAAAATATTTGGCAAGAGGCCGTCAGGCTGGATCAATACCACTCCCATTCAACAGCCATTGACAGCTTCTATGGGCTGATCAATCTATCGAACAATTTTAATACCCTGGGGGAAATTCCCCCTCTGTCATCATTCAAGGGGGTTTTGGACGGGATACCCGGGGTCATTGTCTCTTCCGGTCCTTCACTAAAATATTCCCTTCCCCTCTTGCAAGAAGTTCAGGAACGGGTTGCCATTTTTTCAGTGGACTCTTCTTATCGGCTGTTACGACAGTCGGGCATCCATCCTCAGATGACCGGCTGTTTGGAACGGGTGCCCTACCAAGCAACATTGTACGAGGGAACGGAAACCGATGACTCATTCTTTTTCTCTTCTCCCTTAGTTTATCCGCAGACATTCAAAAACTTTACGGGCCCGAAAATATTTTTAGAACAACAGGCTTTTTTTACCTCCTGGCTTTTTCCAACCTCTCCATCCATGGAAAACACGTCAATGACAAGCGTCTCGCACATCGCCCTTTATGTCTTATGGTACCTGGGATGTCGCCCCATTTATTTATTGGGGCAGGACCTTGCCTTCGATCCGAAAACACAGCAATCACACATTTCGGGGCTACATGTTGATACGAGCCGCCAACGGATGAAAAGTTACGGCATGGATTTTGTCACGGTGACATCCAATAATGAAACAAACATTGAAACCACCGGGCTCTGGTGGCTCTATGCCCAAAACTTAGAGAAAATGGTCCACGACCTCGCCATTGACTGCGTCAATGTGATCCCCGCTGATTTCGGGATGAAGCTGGCCTCCATTCCAAGAACGGACCCAAAAGATGTCTTCTCCAGATCATTTTCGAACAAGGTTGATGTCCTTGCAAGACTCCAACAAAAGTTTTCCCAATGGCAATTGGAGCAACAATCGACTCATTTTGTATCCATGCAGGCGATCCTAAAATCCAGCTTGGCGGGATTAAGTAAAATCATGACCGAATGCACCGCCTCGTCGATGGAAATTTACGATTTTTTCCTCTCACAACAAACATCTATTCACAAGATAGCGGGTGATCAAATCGGCACCTACCGAGATTTCTTAATGAAAATAGAGTCAAGGGTCCAGGTCATTATGGCGGGGGATTTGTTTAATAATCTTATCTATCCCATTGTGTGCGGATCCCATGCCGTGCTGATGAAATTGAGTTATCAGCTGATGGCGGAAGATGAAACTCTAGAAGAGACATGGTTCAACAAGATTTCGATAGTTTTGAACTGGCTTTCAGAGATAATCATTCAATGTCAGATGATCTCGAACCGTTTGCAATAAATCCCTTATCTATAGGCAATTCTTGCCTTTTACTATGCATCAACTGCCAATGTCTCCTCCCAACACATTCCCGCGTTGCTAGTTAAGTATATGATTTTAATCATCTTATTAAATAAATTTAATGCTTGAAAATGGCACCTTGATTGCAGAAGGTACTACCAAGAGGTGTCTATGGGAACCAAGCAGATACGCTACTGCACCCAATGTGTCATGCCTGAAACACGCCCCGATTTTCATATTGATACATCCGGTATCTGTAATGCCTGTAAGCACTACGCCTTGAGGCAAGAGGTTGATTGGGAAACACGACGCGAGGAACTGGTTAAAATCCTTGATCGGTACCGCTCAAAAAATGGCACCAACTATGATTGCATAGTCCCCGTGAGTGGCGGCAAAGACAGCCATTTCCAGGTGATCCGGATGTTGGAACTTGGGATGAATCCGCTCTGCATCACCGCCACCACAGACATGCTGACGGACATCGGGCGACGCAACATTGAAAACCTCAAAAAATTGGGGGTCGACTATATCGAGGTCACTACTAAGCCCAATGTACGCAGGCGTATCAACAAACTGGCCCTCACTCAAATCGGAGACATCTCCTGGCCTGAGCATGTCACCATCTTTACCATACCGGTCCGCCTCGCAGTGCAAATGAACATCCCCCTCCTCATCTGGGGTGAAAATTCGCAAAATGAATACGGAGGGCCCGCCGCTGATGCTCAGAACAACGTCCTCACACGCCGATGGTTGGAAGAATTTGGCGGGCTCTTGGGGCTCAGAGTTTCTGACTTGGTCGGTCAGGCGGACATCTCGGAACGAGACCTCATCCAATACACTTATCCAACCGATGCCGAACTCAAAAAGGTAGGGGTCACGGGAATCTTCCTAGGCCATTACCTCCCATGGGATGGTTACCAAAATGTCTTAGTGTCACAAGCTCACGGCTTTGAAACCTATCACAAAACTATTGAAGGTTCCTGCGTCAACTATGAAAACCTGGATAACGGACAAACCGGAATTCACGATTACTTTAAATTTTTAAAATTTGGTTTCGGGCGATCTTCCGATCTTGCATCCCTCCACATCCGGAGAGGTCGTCTGTTACGGAGTGATGGTATCCAATTGGTCAAAAAACATGACGGCAAATTCCCTTGGGAATATGTCGGGTGCAAACTGGAGGACATTTTGCGGGATATCTCGATGTCATTGGAAGAATTCATCAGGGTCTGCGACCGCTTTACCAACAAAAAATTATTTATGTGTGATGCGAATGATCAGTTGGTGAAGACAAAGGATGGCCACCTGACCAAGATCAATGACGACAATCCCGCGTCATCCCGAAAGGTTGCCGGGCCAACCAGGATTGTGAGTAACCTTTAATCTTATGAAAAAGGTCGTCATCATCGATTACGGGATGGGCAACCTGGATTCCGTAAGACGTGCTATTGAAGAATGTGGGGGAACCCCCATTATTTCCTGTGAAAAACAGGAAATCAATCAGGCATCGCACATTGTCCTGCCAGGCGTGGGGTCATTTGCGGACGGGATGAGAAATATTTGCCAGCGGGGTTTGGATGAATGGTTAACCGAGCGCGCCTTACAACAAGGGATCCCGCTGCTCGGCATCTGTCTTGGCATGCAGCTCATGGCGCAAAAAGGCCTTGAGGGAGGCGAGACCACCGGTCTTGCCTGGCTTGACGCCAAGGTGGAGAAATTGCAAGCCACCTCGGCAGAAAAGCGTATCCCTCATATTGGCTGGAACGAGGTTCATGTCTCAGTGTCATCCCCCCTCTTCAAGGGCATTGATTCCGGAAAAGATTTCTACTTTGTCCATAGCTACCACCTGGTAGCTCGCGACCCTGATTTGGCCGCGGCAACCACCCCATACTGTGGGCAATTTATCTCAGCGATCGCAAAAGATAACTTATTCGGGGTGCAGTTCCATCCCGAGAAAAGTCAAAAGGTTGGATTTAAGTTGTTAAGGAATTTTATCAGCCTGTAAGGGCATTATGATTAAAGCCCGCGTCATGCCTACTCTGCTGGTGAAGGGCTTCGGTCTCGTCAAAGGGGTCCGTTTCGATAGTTGGCGTCCCATTGGCAGCATCATGCAGGCCGTGAAGGTATATAATATGCGCGAAGTGGATGAACTCGTCTTACTGGATATTCGGGCAACCGACGATAGTCGGATGCCTGATTTTTCGTTAATCGATGATATTGCCGATGAGTGCTTTATGCCCCTCACCGTTGGGGGCGGCATTCGATCCATCGATGATGTGAGAAAACTGCTCCAGGTCGGTGCCGACAAGATTGCCATCAATACCGCCGCCGTTGAAACTCCCGGGCTGGTTTCAGTTCTATCAGAAAAATTCGGGGCACAATGCATCGTGATCTCGATTGATGCAAAAAAATTAGCCAATGGCAAATACGAGGTTTTTACCCATTCCGCCACGAAACCAACCGGCCTCGATCCTGTCTCATTTGCCCAACAAATGGAACGAAACGGGGCGGGGGAAATTCTGCTCACTTCCATTGATCGCGACGGCACGATGCTGGGCTATGACCTGGAGTTGATCCAAATGGTCAGCCAAGCAGTTTCCATTCCGGTCATTGCTTCTGGGGGGGCGGGCAATTACCAACATATGGAGGCGGCACTTACCGAGGCCAATGCCACGGCCGTGGCTGCCTCCAGTATCTTCCAATTCACCCAGCAAACGCCCATAGAGGCTAAACGTTACTTATCTGACCACGGCATTAAAGTTAGAATTTAAACATGAGGTATCTATGCAACTAGAGTCAGAAATAACTCAGCAAGATGCGGCCATTCCTCAAGCCCCGATCCCATTACAGGATCCTTATATTGACCCTTCCCTGCACCATTCTTTCAAAGATGATTTGATCGTGAATGTCTTGCCTCTTGAAAATGACGAAGCCCAATCCCGAGCGCTGCTGGATCCCAACTTTCCAAATTCCATTTTTCTCTCGGTTCGATCCTTTGGACAAGCCCCGCATTTCCGGTTCTTCATGTATGGGGAAAATGATCCGGAAATGATCGCTTACGATAGCTGCGTCGTCTGTTCCAATAAGATGATGGCCATCTCATGCGTCACCGATCGGCAAGGCAAGCAATATCTCACGCTCGGGCTTTGCTGCCAGTGCGGTTTCTTGCAACACATTAAAAGGCCTCCCAAAGAATGGTATGCCAACTTCTACCGCAAGTCTTGGGATCCGGGGAAGAAGACCCAGGAGAATTGGCCGGAAAAAGTGGAGCCTCGTACCACTTATATGAATTTGACTTACGGCTATGTGCAACCGGGCCAAAGGGTCTTGGAGATTGGCAGCGGTTGGGGAGGCCTCATCTACGCCTTTAAGTTGGCGGGCTTTGAATGTCAGTCCATTGAGGCAACCGAACATCGCTCAGCCTTTATTCGGGAAAGACTTGGGATCCCTTGTTTTACCGGGGAGGCTGAAGACGTGCCGCTCGGAACGGATAATTTTCAACCAGAGAGTTTCGATCTGATCATTTCCACCCACGTGTTAGAGCATGTTTATAACACCCGCCAAGTCCTGGAACACACCTATGGGTTGTTGAGAGAAACCGGCATGGCACTGCTGGAGGTCCCCAACTACTACCAAGAAAATTTCATTCAAAATACCCATGACATGTCCCACACATGCAATTTCAGTCAGCCTAATTTTCTTTATTTATTGCAAAGCATTGGCTTTGATTTGGTGCGAGATTTTAGCGACGAAACTAATATTCTCTTGCTCGTGCGCAAGGCGCCCCCCTTGACCCAGGAACAGAGAGATTCCAAGTTAAAATGGCTTTCCTCTTTTCTCCCGCATCGAGCCCTGGCCTACCTGTTGGAAAAAAATGGTCTGGCAAGACTGCCGTTGGGTTTGAAACAAAATGTCACATTGGATGTTGAATGGTATCTCCACGTTTGGGGACGAGATATCCGCTTCGTTAAGCACGAGTTTGATTTTTTGAGTTGTTTTACGACTCATTTGGACAAGATGAAAAATGCCATCGTAAGGCGCAAACCTTTGGAATTGGTTTCCCACCTCTTGCCCATACAGTATGTGTATAATGAACGGGGGAGTGTCCCTATCTGGTACTATTAGTAGTTTTTCACGTTATAATGAAAGCGGCCATTCTTTATTTTCTTGATTATTGTCACCGGACAGCCTTTCCAAATCGGCAACACACCCCATGCAAACTGTACCAGCACCATATTCTTTCTGAATATTTCCCATCTTCAGACCCATGGCCACCCAGCGGCATACTTGTCCCGCGGTGATCGACTTACAGTAGCAAACCATGGGGTCTTCCATACGATTGGCACTCCTAACACTACATACTGCTTCTTTCTTGTCCTGCCTATTTTTCCCAGATGCAAAAAGGATTCCCATATGATCCATACCGGAGAGTATTGATGTACGATGGTGCCAGGTTTGAACGTAGCTATTCATTTTGTATTTAAAATGAAAAATCAGCATACCGGGACCTGATGAAAAAAAGGCTGGGAGCTCGTTGAAAAGTTCTTCGAGTCTATGGACGTGCAACGATTTCTTTGGGATAGATATTTTTTTACCCATTTCATGTTCTCCGGCTTGATCATACAGCTTAACCTCATACTCGTTATCAAAGTCGTGGTGATTGATTGCCACCAACGCAGGTTCAAAATCCTCATTGCTCGTGATCCCTGGATAATAAAGATAACTACTATCAATCATAGAAGGGTCGGCACCGCGGGCCATCATCATGGGATAGTTCACGGCAATCTTGCCATCTTGAGAATAGACCGAGGCCCATACTTCGCTATAAAAAAATCGCTCATCCCATTTCTCATTCCTGGAAAAAATAGTTACCTCAAAATAACCGTTGGTGATCAAACGGCCTGCCAGCACATCTTGCAATGAAATGATTGTGAAGTTATAGAGAAGCACTTCCTGAGAGAATGTCTCTGCAATGATCTTTCCCTGTTCATAGACGCGGATCCGTGCCTGTAATGGAAAATGAGCCGGATTGAGGGACATGTGAGCCCCATTCAGCGTCACCGTTGTGTTGCACTGATCATCGCACCGGCACCAACCCACCAACGGGGGGTAACAATCCGCCAATTGATTCAGAGATGTTGTATCTGCCATGTGCCTAGTTCCCGATTGTGAATGAAATAGTAATAAATGCCCCCTTCGCTATCATTGGTCACATAGAGCGCGCCCGGTGCGCCCCTTAAAAAATCTGACAGGTCATTGAAGTATTTTGATAGCGGTATGAAGCATGATCCCCTCGTGTTGAGTTCAATCCTAATGATCTGCGGATGTGCATCCTGTGCGCAGTTAAGCAACTGACATTCAAACTTAACCGGCCTTGGCGCCCTATTGCATAGGGCTATAAATGTTTCCCTGTTATGATCGCATATGATAGTTGGATAGATGGTCATGCGATTTCTATTAAGCAATGCGCCTTTTTCATGGGTGGTTGTGATGGAATTATTGTTGTGCCAAAAAGCGTATACCCGAAGCGAGTGTAAATCCTCTTCGGCAGTTTCAAGGGTAAAGGCGCCATATTCCGCATCAACATGGGCGGAGGCCAATAATTCTTTAACATCAAATGTGTGTGTTTCCCGCAGTCGGATGGTCGCATAACGGCGCAATATTTCGTCCCCGCGTTGATTGTAGAGTGAAAAATTGTAGTCGATCTCCGTGCGAGGGACCTTTGGATGATCGAACAGGCTCATGTTCACCCGCGTCCGCAATTGGGGCAAATTGGTAAAAAACAACACCTGAGTCCAGCGTGCCGGCAGGGCATTGACATACTTGATAAAATTTGGATGTTGTCCCAACCGCCTCACGATTAGACGCCCCATTTCTGCGGGATATTTTTGTTCGATCAGGGCCATGGCCTGTTGCAAAAATTGCGCCTGCCTGTCTAAGGGAATATTGAAGAGAAACCGGTCAAATTCTCGGTAGCTTCCTTGTGAAAACAAATCGATACCCTGCGCAAGAATACGACTTTCCTTCTCTTGAGTATCAGGGCAATAAGGCTCAAGCGCCTGCGGAAACTGCATTTTTATTTTAATTGCAGATATTATGCCAATGATAATTAAAAATAACTTAAGTAATATCAAATAGTTACACTAATAAAACACCTCCCTCTCAAGAGGTGACGGAATTTTTTTCCGCTTCAGAACCTCATGCATTGAAATTTAACCTCGAAAAATGTTACAGCCCGTGGTCCATGCTGAGTCCACAACAAAACAAGTTCCTAAAAAATTCCCCCTATCTTCGATTTAAGATTTTTTCTAATCTTTGGCCTCACTATCAAAAATGTCCCCCATTGTCCGCCTTACAAGCCTCCACTCAAGGGAGACCATTGGTCTTTTTGTCCGATCCGCTTCCATCTGATTTTGACGGCGCGCCATTACGATCTAAGGCAATTATCTTGGCGGACTGTCACGTCTTAGCGCAACTAAAGCGGCTCAAATGCCTACCGCACCTTTGGTATGCGCCTCCCTCGCTCCATGAATATTATGAACATGTCCATCATCTAAAAAGTCTCGGCACTAGTGTCTGCATGATAAACCATGCGACCCCGGTTTCTGTCTGCAATCGCATCCGCAATCCTGTCGTCAGGATCGATGAAGAGATCCCGAATTTGCTGGACAACCTAGGCCAGGAGCCATTATTCGATGCTCATAGAATTTGCGCCTTGTTGGGATGTGTATTCACGCCTCTGAACAAGATTAATACCTTGCCGCAATTAACCCCGATAGATTTGACCGATGTTGTCGCGTCACTCTCTCCCGTGGTACCCTCCAGCCCTTTTGCGGTTACTTCTGCCCCTGTCATTCAGGGTTTTATTCAGGAACTGAGCCAACATCTAGAAAATATTTACCGTTTTCTCTATCTGGAAACTCTCGATAGAATTTTACAAGGAGAGGGGGGGGAAGCTAGAATGCGCGCTAAATACACGTCTTTTTTCCATGAGCTGGCGCATATCATCTCCCAATTCAAAGGCAGGCTTCCGTCTTTTATCCCCGCCATCTTAGCTTGCGAGGATCAATTATTGGAGGAATCATTAAGAGAAATGAAGGAAGACATGGCATGGAATGAAGAACTTGAATCGAAGCTTTTGTGTTATGTCTATTGGTTTCAAGGATGCTTATACTGGCTTAACTTGATTGCTTGCAGCCTATGAGTTTTCTTGAAAAAAACCTGCAATTCTTAAAGAATACAGATCAGGACCTGGCAAAACGCGTTTCTGACCATCTGCAGCATCAACCCATCAAGCCCTTAACATTCGATTCAAATGGCCTAAAAAATGTCCGGTTTGACAAGAATGAGTGGCTTTACAACAACAATCTGGAAAACGAATGCCATGTGTTGCTGGAAAAAATACATAAGACCTACAACCCCCAAATTGAGCTCTGGCTAGGGTTGGGACTGGGATACCATCTTTGTTCCTATCTCGGCAACCCTCATCCCCTGAATCAGTTTGTCTTGATAGTCGAACCCTCCATGGATTTTTTTTGTTATTTTTTGACCCAGCAAGACCTATCCGCTTTCCCTAGAAAACCGTTGATCTTCTGGCTTATCGCCCTCAATAATCAAGAACTTCATTTATTTTTTTTGAGGTTGCTGAATGACGGGAATTTTAGAAACTGCATTCAAAATCGCCTCACTATTGAGTGGGGATACGCCTCACAACGTCTCGAAGAAACCAAGCAAATCTGGCAAGATTTGGCCGTTCACTCCGAGCCTTGTATCCAATCCAACTCAATCGATGGATTCTATGGCTTCATGAACCTAATAGGCAACTGGAATATCTTGCAGTCCTCCCCTCCCCTGTCAGAATTTAAGGGAGCCTTGGAGGGGATGCCGGGCATTGTTGTTTCTTCCGGCCCCTCTCTGCAACATTCGTTGCACTTATTGAAAGATGTTCGGGATAATGCGGCAATCTTTGCGGTTGATTCCGCCTACCGCTTACTGTTGCAGGCGGGCATTCAGCCTCACATGACCGGCTGTCTGGAACGGATCCCTTATCAGTCAACCTTGTATGCCAACACAGAAAACCACGAGTCTGTCTTTTTTGGCCCTCCGCTGCTCTATCCTGAGATATTTCTTCAGCACCATGGCCCGAAGGTTTTCTTGGAACAACAAGGTTTCTCCACCTTCTGGCTATTCCCGAACACACCGCCTTCTGGGCAAATTCCCCCTGTCACTTGCGTATCTCACATTGCCCTCTATGTACTGTGGTATTTGGGCTGTCGTCCCATCTATCTCCTGGGCCAAGATCTCGCCTTTGATCCAAAAACAAGGCAATCACATATGTCAGGCCTGACTCTCGACACCAGCAGTAACACCATGAAAAGTTATGGCATGAATTTATTATCCGTGCCCGCAAACAGCGGGAAAACGATCGAAACTAGCGAGTTGTGGTGGCATTATTCGATCGATTTTCTCAATATGATCTATCCGCTGCACATGGATTGCATCAACGTCATTCCGTCCGAATACGGCCTGCAACTTGGGAATATCCCGCGTGAAGACCCCACGACTGTCTTTCCGATGAGATTCCCCGCAAAACTGGACGTCAAAACGCGGTTAAGAGAAATATTTGATGAGTGGCGGCAAATAAAACAAGCGCAGCACCAAGATGCAATGTCGGCCTCTGTGAAAGAAGCAAAGATTAAACTTCCCAAAATGCTGTCCAAGTTGAATCGCCTCACAGAAAATATCTACATTTTCTATCTGGAACATAACCTTGCCGATCACCCAACCGTAGATTGGAGTAAGGACTACCAGGGCTTCCTACAGGATATAGAAAAAAGCATCCAAGACATCATGGACGATCACTCTTTCATCACATTGTTGTTCCCAATAGTCGCGGGAACGCATAATAGGCTCATGGGGTTAAGTTATACTCTCATGGCGGAAGACAATTCATCTTCCCAGATCTGGTCCAGCAAGCTTTTGATCGTATTAAATTGGCTTTCGGAAATGATTATCCTATGCCAGATGCTCCTGAACCATTTGGATAAAATACCTTAGATAATCGGCATTTTTTTCCAGACCTATATCGCCTCCAATAAAATGGCCTATTATCGACCCTTCTTCACCAATAACATATTGATATTATTAATATTTTTGTACTATCATGAAACTTGATTGGCATTACTTTTGCATTAGCTAGTGAACAGACTGTTGCTAGCGGGAAGATACGCCATGGATGACAGAGATCTACTAGAAAGATTCGACCTTTCCGAAATTCCATGTCAAGGAGGGCCTGCTCTCAGCACGGTTGTGCCATCCCAATCTTCTCTGCATATTTATATTTTTACCAAAACGGAAAATGCGCAAAGATTTTTCCTAAATCTTGCATCGGCTCCACTCCATGGATCGTCCGTTTTTATCCTCCCTGACGTCAAAACCATTCCCGCCCAATGGCTACCAAGAAAGGCATCCGTCTACCTACTTTCAACGGCAAATTACATCTTAGACAAGAATGATATCAATATAACCGATAAAATCTGGGAGGCCCTGTATCGATACTTTGTGATCGATGCCTGGGGACAATTCGCGCGGCAGGACTACAGGCTGCCCCTGATTATGAGCGACGACCCCGAATCCACCGCCTCCACACCTCACTTCCTCAACAACCTGCTCGCACCTTATATTGAAATGGATAAAAAACTCCCCCCATCAAACACGGGTAAGCTTCAAACCAGGGAAGGCATCCTCGTCCAAAATACCGAAAATGGGGAGCTCTTCAACTCACTCTATGAAACCCTGAGGTTCTCGGACAAACCGGTCTATCAAATCAATAACAATACGGGTTGGGTATCTGGAAGAGGTCTCACGAAGGAGAAATATCAGGACATGAATAACAAAGATTTTGCCGATTACCTGATCCAAAAAAACATTGGGATGATTTATTTCATCAATTATTATTTTATGGCCATTGATGAGACGGGGATAAGCCGCCTTTGGGTCCTGAAACGATTGGGCGTCATCGGTATTTCTGTCATTGTTGACATGGTCCTGGATGGGATGCACCCTATTCCGCTGCGTTATCTGCCTAACAACATTCACGCCATGGTCCTACACAGCACCGAAAACTTCCATGCATTTTTACAATACAGGTCATCTGCCCAGCTTCATAAGTGTCCTCAGATTGCCCCTAGCCCAAAGAAGGACCATCCTCCTCACAACGCCTCCATAGAAGGATTAGTGGTGACTTCAAATTCCCGACTCTTTTTTCTCAAGGATCTCAAAAATCAAGGCTTCGATTGCACCCTCCTCTACCCGCTATTCCATCAACTACTCCAAAGGCAAATGCCCATCTACCACACCTATTTCATCTTTCTCCACGCCCTCGGCCAGGCGGGACTCAAGTTAAGCAAGGATAGGATGCTAGCCCTATTCAAGTACCTTACCTATACCTCCATCGTCTTAAGAACCTTTGTCCGGTATGAACTCATCCAGAAAGCCGCACAAGTAACAGAACGCATCGGTCTTCCATTCAAAATATACGGCGATGATGATTGGCAAATGTTGTTTCCAAAATACCATCAAAATAAATACCTCAATCAAACTGAGCTTGCTGCAGCACGCCAAAATAACATCAATCTGGACGCAACCCCCTCCAGCAGCTTTTACAGCCAGCATCCCGTCATCCCGCTGGTTCTGTTGGGAGGCGGCAGCATTTTAGCGCCCGCTCCTTATCCCTCTTCAGCTAAATCGCATCCTGCAGCGACAAAGGCGCTCAAACGTTTCTACTTCAACAAGGCTGAGGATATGAAGGCCGCATTATTCAATGTGCTAGAAAAACCTCGCCTTGACCTATCTGAACAGGAGGCGGTCTCCGACGTGTTTGGGGTGTCCACATTAATCCAGTCTGCCAACCACATCCTCCAAGGCACCCCCTCAAACCGCTGGGATCTCATCCCGACCCTATCGGGCATGATCCCCACTATGCCTCCGGAAGAATATGAATTCATGGATTGTTGCGCCGACTACGTACTGGCGCTCTTCCAAGGCAACTATCAAAGACGCCATCCCGCAACCGAAACATCCGAGGCCCTGTTTCAACAGCTCGCTCTTTTTGGTAACAATAGAAACCAATTTTTTAAAGAAATACAGGATAGCTGCCCGTATTTGGAGAATTTATTGATCTTTCTCGGTGGAACCCCATGAACGAACCCATGACCAAATCAGAAAATGCCGATTTATTAGAGGCCGCCGCGTTACATCGACTGGGACAACGGCAACCTGCCAGGGTAATCTATGCGAAAATATTACAAGAAAACCCAAACGACTTTAACGCCCTATTTCTCTTTGGCCTATGGCAGCATGAACAGTTAAATTATTCCGAGGCTATATCGTTACTGCGCCGCGCCCTCCGTATCGATGATCGCCATGACGGCTGTTGGTATTTGCTTGGTTCATGCCTGGAGGCCCTGGGTGATAACGCCGAAGCGGGGCGTTGCTATCAAAATACTTGCCAGATCAATCCCCAACATGTGACGGCCCTTAAAAAGATCGGCTACTTCCTGCACAACCAGGGCAAGCTTGATGAGTCAATGCTGTATTACCAACGGGCCAGCGCTCTGACTCCCAACGATCATGAGATACATACCAATCTCGGAATGATTTTCACGCAACAAGGCAAACTCACTGAGGCCAACGATCACTATCAAGACTCCCTCAAAATCAACCCCAATGTTCCGGAGACTCATAACAATCTGGGTTGTGTCTCTAAAGATAGTGGGTTGCTAGATCAGGCCCTTATCAACTTCCAACAAGCTATCTCCCTCCGCCCCAATTACCATGCTGCTCATAGTAACTACCTCTTCGCACTAAATTACCTTCCTAATCTGTCTCCGGAAGAGATCTTTGAAAAACATCGGGCTTGGGGATCCATGATCCGGAACGGTATCAACCTGGGGCAGGGCGCAATAAATTGCGCCCCTACAAATAACAAAATCAAGGTCGGGTATCTCTCTCCTGACTTCCGTACCCACTCCGTCGCCTACTTCATCGAACCCATCCTCGCTCATCACAACCAAGATCAGTTTGACATCTTCTGCTATGCCGATGTCCCGCACCCTGATCAAACTACACATCGCCTCAAGAGCCTCGTCCCTCACTGGTATGATACCCATCTCCTGCTTGACTCAGAACTCTGCGACCTCATCCAATCCCATCAACTCGATATCTTGGTCGATCTCGCTGGTCACACCGCCGGTAACCGTCTCCCGGTCCTGGCTCGAAAAGTAGCCCCCATCCAAGTCACCTATCTGGGCTACCCCAACACCACAGGACTCTCTCAGATCGACTACCGTCTCACTGACCCCATTGCCGATCCCCCCGATCAAGACCCCCTCTACACCGAAAAACTCTATCGACTCCCTCACGGCTTCCTCTGTTATCAACCCCCGCTCAATGCCCCGGACATCAAGCTACTCCCAGCCCTCCACAATGGCTTCATTACCTTTGGCTCCTGCAACGCCTTGCCCAAGATTAACCAAAATGTCATCGCTCTCTGGTCCCAGATCCTCAACGCCGTCCCTCATTCCAAGCTCCTCCTCAAAAATAGCTCCTTCGGCGACCTCAACACTCGCCAACACTACCTCCAACTCTTCTCCCAGCACGGCATCTCCCCGGATCGCCTCTCCCTCTTGGGTTGGTCCAAGGACACCGCCTCGCATCTCTCCATCTACCACCAAATCGACATCGCCCTCGACACGTTCCCCTACAACGGGACCACCACCACCTGCGAAGCACTCTGGATGGGGGTTCCGGTCATCACGCTCCAGGGAAACAGGCATGCGGGAAGGGTCGGAATGAGCGTTTTGGAGAATGTTCAGCTCTCTGACTGGATTGCCGCCACACCGTTGGACTATCAACAGAAGGCCATCTATTGGACCCAAAACTTACAGGAGTTATCCAACCTCAGGACAAAACTTCGTGGTCGAATGACACACGCTCCTTTACTCAACGCACCCTCATTTGTCAAAAATCTTGAAAAAACTTATCTGCAGATGACCGCCTCTCATTTACTTGTACAAGCGTTTGAATACCATCAATCAGGAAACCTTACGGCAGCGGAGCCATTGTATTTAGAAATTTTGAGGGAAGAGCCTCAGAATTCTCGGGCCTTATTTTTACTGGCCACATTGCAGGCCCAGTGCAGCAAATTTGAGGAGGCTAAGAGACTCTTTCAAAAGGTATTAGAACTGACTCCTGACTCCATTGAGACTTACAATAATTTAGGCAATGTCTTGATGATGCAAGGAAAACACGAGGAGGCGTTGCATTGCTATCAGAGTGCGCTGCGTCTCAAACCTGACTATGACGAGGGATTTCTCAATATGGGAAAAGTCTTGAGGGCCATGGGGCACAACGATCTTGCCCTCGATAGCTATCGCCAGGCCATCTTGATCAATCCCAAACAAGTCGCTGCATTGGTTGAGATAGGACTATCGCTTTACCAGCAGGGAAATATTTCTGCATCCATGGAATTCTATGAAAAAGCCCTGGCCATTGAACCCCGCTGCTTACCTGCCCTGGAAAACTTGGGAATTTGTTTGCAGGCAGAGGGAAAAATTAATCAGGCCATCCTTTGTTATCAACAGGTTATTGCAACAAGTCCCAGTGCCACCACCTACAATAATCTTGGCGTGGCTTACAAAGAGGCTGGAGAATTGGCAATGGCGGTAAATTGTTACCAGCAGGCCATCGATCTTAACCCTGAACATGCCATCGCCTATTCCAACCTGGGAGCGGGTTATAAAAATCAAGGCAAACTGGATTTGGCCATCGATGCCTACCGTAAGGCCCTTCAGCTCAATCCAGGCTACGCAGAGGCCCATAGCAATCTCTTACTCACCCTCAATTATCATCCGAAATACTCTGCATCATCCTTGTATGCCGAGCATCACGCATGGAATCAAATACATGCCTCAACATCCCCGTGTTTGTCGCATTCTAACCGGTTAGAAAACCGAGTTCTTAAAATTGGCTATGTCTCTCCCGATTTATACAACCATTCGGTCAGCTATTTTCTTGAGCCAATTTTATCCAAACACGACCCTAAGCAATTTGATGTCTTTGTCTATGCGCAAGTCTTACGCCCGGATCAGACCACCCAACGCCTAAAATCATTAGTACCCCATTGGCGTTCAACAGTCGGCTTATCCGATGATGAGATGTTCAAGATGATCCAAGCCGACGAGATTGATATCCTGATTGACCTCGCCGGGCACACGGCATCCAATCGACTAAAAGTTTTTTCCATGAAACCTGCACCGATTCAAGTGACTTACTTGGGTTACCCCAATACCACAGGCCTCAAAACCATGGATTACCGCCTGACAGATCAATGGGCCGATCCCCCCGATCAGGACCAGTGGCACAGTGAACGCCTGATACGCCTCCCTCGAGGGTTTTTGTGTTATACACCCCCGAGAAACGCACCGGACGTTAACCCTTTGCCGGCGGATCAATGCGGCGTATTTACTTTTGGGTCTTTTAACCATTTGGCAAAGATCACTCCTCCGGTCATTAAAACTTGGGCGGGAATTCTCAAAAGAGTCCCGCAATCTCGCCTCGTCATCAAGGCAAAATCACTAAAAGATCAAGCCACCTGTGACCATTATCGTACCCTGTTTGCCCGGCAAAATATTTCATCGGATCGGATCGATTTGGTGAGTTGGGCCCCCTCCACGGAGGGACATCTGGCCCTTTACCATAAAATTGATGTGGCCCTCGATGCATTTCCCTATCATGGCACAACCACCACCTGTGAGGCCCTCTGGATGGGTGTTCCGGTCATTACATTATCCGGCAACCGACATGCCAGTCGCGTGGGAAACAGCCTGCTGACTCGCCTTGACTGTCAAGAATGGATCGCCGCTGATGAGGACCATTACGTTGCTTTGGCTCAGCAACTAGCCGACAATCTGCCAAAACTGCGGGACTTTCGCATGAAGGCCCGCGAGAGGATGATGCGATCTTCTCTCTGCGATCCTCAGTCAATCACCACCGATATGGAACAGGCCTATCGATCCATGTGGCAGGACTATGGGCGTAAGCCATTGGCCTTTTCACCAAAAATAACTTAGGGGAGTCTTATGGTGGTGATTATTGATTATCAAATGGGCAATAAGCAGTCTGTCTCTAACGCCTTTGCATCACTTGGGTGTGCCGTGGTGACTTCGCATCAACCCGAAGATATTAAACAGGCAACCCATCTTGTTTTGCCGGGAGTCGGGGCCTTTGGTGATGGCATGAAAAACCTAACCCAATTGGGTCTCATCCCCATCCTAGCAGAAGAAGTGCTGGGTAAGAAAAAACCTTTCTTGGGGGTTTGCCTTGGCATGCAACTTCTGGCCACCAAGGGTACTGAATACGGTCAGCATCAGGGGTTAAACTGGATCCCCGGGGTCGTCGATCTCATCCCAAGTCAAGCAGAGCTCAGAATACCGCACGTGGGCTGGAACAATGTTGCCATCAAAAGAAAACACCCGCTTGTCAATGACCTAGGGGAAGAGGCGACTTTTTATTTTGTTCACAGTTATCATTTTCAACCGGAATCGCCTGAAGATATTGTCGCAACATGTAAGTATGGCATTGAGTTCGCTGCCATCTTACAAAAAGATAATATTTTTGCCACCCAGTTTCACCCAGAAAAAAGCCATAAAGACGGCATGCTCATCCTAAAAAACTTCCTCCATGCTTAAGATCCGACTCATCCCTATTTTACTGTTAAAAAACGGCCTCATTGTCAGGAGTGAGTCTTTTAAATTTCATCAAATTATCGGCGATCCGATCACGCAACTCTCCCGCTATAACCGCTGGTCCGTCGATGAACTCATTTACATCGATATCAGTTCAGACGATCATTACGACGTCCGGCGTGAGGATGCCAAAATCGAAACAAGTGAAAAACGCAGCTTGCTGGATATCATCGAGGTCGTTTCCAAGTCGTGCTTTGTGCCCCTAACTTTTGGGGGGCGCATCCGAACACTCAACGATATTCGCAGCCGAGTGGCTCGCGGTGCCGATAAGGTCACCCTCAATTACCAAGCCATTATGGATCCGGGATTCATCACTCAAGCGGCCAAGGTTTTTGGGAACCAGTGCATCGTGGTGTCCATAGACGTATTAAAAAATGTCCATGGACAATATGAGGTATTCACGTCAGGGCGCCAAAAAGCCACGGGGTTGGATCCCGTCCAATGGGCCAAGGAGGTGGCAAGACTGGGCGCGGGTGAGATCCTGTTGAATTCGATCGATAGAGATGGTACGGCTGCGGGATTCGATAGCGACTTGATCAGGTCCGTGGTAACAGCCACTTCAATCCCAGTCATTGCTTGTGGTGGGGCTGGAAAATTTAAGGACTTTGTGACGATCGTGCAAGAAGCCAAACCATCCGCAGTGGCCGCCGCCAACCTGTTCCATTTCACGGAATTAAGCTACCGTCACGCCAAAAAGGAAATGCTCAAGGGGGGATTAAATGTCCGATCATGATTATTCTAAACGGCCGAACAAAGTCACCTATTGTTCCAAATGCGTCTATCCGTCATTGGCCGTTTACATCACCATGGAAGAAGGCAATGTTTGCAGTGGCTGTCGTGTCTCCGGGCAAAAGGGTGGCATCGATTGGGAGGAGCGTCAAAAGCTACTCATCGAAACCATCAAAGAATCAAAAATCAAGTCCGGCGCCAACTACGACTGCATCATCCCTGTCAGCGGTGGCAAAGACAGTTATTTTCAGACCCATTTCATCAAAAACGTCCTTGGCTTTAATCCCCTGCTCGTCACCTATCATGGCAATAATTACCTCCCAGAGGGGGAATACAACTTAGAACGCATGCGCGAAGTGTTCGGGGTTGACCATCTCATCTTCCGTCCCAGCACCTCTCTACTGATCAAAATGAACCGAGCCGGCTTCAAGCTGCAAGGGGACATGAATTGGCATGCCCACTGCGGTATTTTCACTTATCCCGTCCAAATTGCCGTCAAATTCAAAATTCCAATCCTCATTTGGGGTGAACATGGCCCCACAGACCTGGGAGGACAAGTCTCGCTGCATGATATGATCGAAATGAGCGCCCGAAAAAGATTGGAACATGACCTGAGAGGTTTTGATTGGTATGATTTCGTGGGATTGGAGGGGATCAAGGAAGAGGAACTCCTGTGGGCAAAATATCCCTCCGATGAAGAACTCGAAGAGATTGGGGTGCGCGGGCTTTATCTCAACAATTTCCTACAATGGGACGCCAATAAGCAAGTCATGCTCGTCATGGAACAGTATCGCTGGAAGGCCGCCGATCAGGAATTTGAAAGAACCTATCGAAAATTCTCCAACCTGGACGACATGCATGAAAATGGCATTCACGATTACATGAAATACATCAAATTTGGCTATGGCCGCGCCACCGATCATGCCTCCAAGGATATTCGCCTGGGAAAGTTGACCCGTGCCCAAGGCGTGGAGATGGTAAAAAAATATGACCACGTCAAACCCAGACGCGACCTAGAGCGTTGGCTGAAATACGTCAACATGACCGAGGAAGAATTTGATACAATCGCCGACACCTTCCGAGATCCGAGAGTTTGGTGGCAAGAGAATGGCGTCTGGAAGAAAGATAACCTCTGGGATTAATTGCCCTCTGCCGCTGTCGAGTCTCTCATTTCCAGCTCAGACCAAAATTCAATCTCCTTCTCCCCATAGATTGGGAGAGAAAAATGGAAAGAAGCGCCGCGGTCCACTTCGCTCTCGGCCCAGATCTTTCCCTGGTGCAACTCCACAATTTCTCGGCAAATAGCCAACCCCAGGCCGGTCCCTTTGTAACCACTGCCAACACCGCGGTTAATCTGAACGAATTTCTCAAACAAGAGCCCCAAATCTTCCGAACTAATCCCCGCCCCATCATCCATCACCGATATCTGGAGGGCACTGCCATCCGAACTCGCCCTAATGACAATTTTCTTCTTGGTAAACCGAACCGCATTGGTCAAAAAATTGCTCAAAACCTGCGTAATCAAATCAGGATCGGCATAAAGTGGCGGTAAATTGGGCGCCAATTCCTTTTCAATGGTGAGATGCTTATCCCTGGCCATGAGTTGAAAATCATGCATCACTCCATCAATCAAACTGGCAATATTAATCCGATGTCGGTTGACCTGGGCACGGTCTGACTCAAGTCGTGATAAATCCAGCAGGTCATGAATGAGACGCCCCATGCGGTCACAATGGTTGCTCGCTGTCTTGAGAATCAGGGCCTGTTTTTCTGTAAGAGCTCCAAAGCAATTGCCACGCAGGTTATCGAGGGAACCTTTGATCACAGCCAGGGGGGTACGCAATTCATGGGAGACAATCCCAAGCAATTCATCTTTAACCCGTTCAATGCGCTTACGCGCTGTCACATCATGGCAGAAAATTATAAACCCATGGTTTGATGTCCCCACTATTTTCTGTTCATAAATGCGGTCACCCACATGAACTTCTCGAGTGTAAGAATCTTCCCTTGGCTTGCGTAACTCTAACGAGTCATCTGACAGATTATGGAGGATAGGGTGTTCGATGGCCAGAACCTGCAAATCGGGGAATTGCTTACGTGCCGCTTCATTCAGATAAGTGATTTTTTTTTGCGCATCGAGGGCAATAATTGGAGCCGGATTAGACCGCGTCATCAAGGCCAGGGCTTGAAGCTGCTCCGAAGAGTCGTCGACCATCATCAGGCATGCCTCGACATCTCCACATTATGCAATTTTTATGATCACATGACAAGCGGTTAATCACCTGTAAATTCAAGTAATTATAAGTCAATCTTTCAGGAATGAGCGGAACTGCGCCAAATAGGGATAAGCCTGTTCGTTTTGAACCTTCCCATCATCGGGAGCCTTGGACAACTGACTTAATTCTGCTTCCAGGGCTGCGGCTACCGCTTTCAACTCCGCCGTGGCCTGAACCAACAATTCCGACCCAGTAGACAATGATGCTAGGGCCTTGCATATTTTTTTGACCCCTTGTTCCGCAGTCTCGTGAGTGGAAGAATCCAAATCTTCCAGATCCAGGCCCTTAACGGTCGCTTCCGTAAAGGTAATATTGACCCCTTGCTGGCTATTGGGTAAAGGGACAAAGGCGGAATGAATATCATGTGTTAAAAGTCGATGTCCCTCAAATCGGGTCAATTCGACGTTGATATCGAGTTGACTCCTTAATTCAGTCAGCTGTGTTTGAATTTCAGACCTTCGTACTGGGGAAAGATCGGGGTCTTCCGCAGCCTGCATCTTCTCCCGCAACTGTTCCAGGGTACGATATTGCGTCGTCATGGCCTGAACAGCCGCATCCACAAGATTGGAACTGTCGATCACGCCTATCGCCACTCGTGTCAATTGATCTCTTTTCGACTTGGAGTGATTTTTTGGCTGCTTTAAGAGATCCCTCATGAACCCGGCACAAAGACCGGGCCGCCTTGTTTTGTGGGGTATGGCTTCCAAAAAGGCATCGGCTAGCATAGTGCCACCTCCTAATATCTACCTTACAAACGATAAGAACGGCTATCGGCTCAAATTCTTGAGGGATTTTATTGGGAAAATGAATATTTTTACTTACTTCAATAAATTAAGATAGTTAAGTCTGTCATCACCACGGCCCTTTGGGCCTCGCAATAACACCTCCTTTGAATTTAAGCAGACCGATGAACAACAATGGCCCGGTCGCGGACCAAAAACTCAGAAAACTTAATCCCAGCTTCATAGCAAGGGAGGAGATAACGCCTCGTGCGACGGACCCAGACCACGATGCCTCGGGCAAAAAAATGCGGAGAATTAATGACAATTTTCTGTTTTTTTTCCAGCCTTGTCCAGATCACCAGACGGACCCCACTGTCCGAAATATCAACAACGCGTCCCACTAACTTTTGGGGGCTATCAAGAAGATGAAACTGGATGGCACTACGAGGGGGGTAACGCTTAAGATCACGACGATCCATGAGATCGGCTATCCATGAAGTTGAGCCGCAGAAGATGAGGAGCCACCAATGCGCTGATCAATGAGAAACCCCTTGGCCTGGTCATCGGCAAACTCACGAGAACTTTGCACCAAGTGGAGCAAAACACGGGGAGGAATTGTCTGCACCACATCACCCTGACTATTGAGGATTTCAATAATGACATTATTGATCTTCACAGAGGAAGGGTCTCTTACGGTAAGCCTGACACTGTTCCCGTCCGAATTGGAGTTAACCTTTTGCAATTCTTTCGATTCTTTTTTGGCAGCAGTCGCTTGTTGCTGGATAGGCTTTTCCCCTCGCTCCGCAGAGATATCCCGTACCAGAAGGTCTCCACCCGTTTTTTCTACCTTCGGTTTCCGGGTCAACACCTTATCTTGTCCCCCACCGGAAAACCCTGCAATGTTAGTCATACCTATCATCACCTTTTACCTCATAACCCTTGTGGTGGCGCCCCAGTCACCTCGGGCGCCACCACGTCAGGTTCGCTAAGACTTATCTCGATTCCAACAGACTCAAGGCAATCTGTGGGATGGCGTTTGCTCGTGCAAGCACCGTCACACCGGCCTGTTGTAAGATCTGTTGAGAGGTGAGAGCTGCTGTTTCTACGGCAACGTCCGCATCGCGGATGCGCGACTCAGCGGCCGAAAGATTTTCATTTCTGGTAGCAAGTTCCGCACTGGCCAGCTCAAATCGAATCGACTTGGATCCGACATCGGCGCGGCGTGTCTGCAGTTGACGGATCACGTTATCCAGGATGAAAATACCATCGGTGGCATTGGTAGAAGTCGCCACATTGAGTGTGTTCAGGGCAAAACCGGTACCCACTGAAACCGAAGTGGTTGTGCTGATTTCATCCGTCGCCCCGGTTAGGACAAAAGCATCATCCTTCACAAGTTTAAATGTGCCGCGATAGAGGCTATAAGCCGAAGTGGATAACATGGCTGTGCCCGTACCAAATCCGACAACGCCCCCGGAAACTGAGCCTGTCGAAATATTTAGCCGAACGGCAATATTTCTACCGTCAGTTGCCGTCAACACAATGGCACTGGAACTGGAAACTTGAGTAGCCGTCACCCCCGTTGCAGAGGAAACAGTATTAATCGCATTGATCAATGTGGTGTTTCCGCTCGCACTCGCTGAAATGGCCGCGGAATGGAAAATGGTAACTCCGTTAATCGCCAAAATATCTTGAGAACCCAAATCGTTGGCACTCTCATAGGTAAGCAACGTAACCACATTTTGATTGACCAAGGCCGTTACCCCTGATTGGCCAGAAATGCTGTTAATGGCATTGACATAGGCAATGGCACTTTCGCTCGCCTCAACGGTGGAAACCCCATCGCTGCTAAAAGAAGTCGAACCAAGGGTAGCCCCATTGATGACGATACTGTCTGGGGCCGCAAAGAGTTGCGTTGCCAATGTGCCGGTCTGAGCCGTAATGGTGAGAGAGGTTAAAATGGCAATTCTACCAACAGCACTAGATTTGGTATCGGAAATAGACATCGAAAGGGTATCACCCGCCTTAGGTCCTACTTGGAACAGTTTGCTAATAAAATTACCCGCCAACAGTTTAACTCCATCAAATTCATTGGCCAACGCCAGACGGTTGAATTCGCTGAGCAGATCCGTTGTGGCTGTTGAAATATTGGTACGATCTGAGGTGGAGATCGTATCATCTGAGGCCTGCACCACCTTTTCTCGAAGTTGCTGCGCGATATCAGTCAGCTGGGCCAAACCACCTTCTGCAACCCCCAAGATGTTACTCCCGTTGGATAAGTTCAGTTGGGCCACGCCAATACCGCGAATCTGCGAACGCAACGACTCAGACTTTAATAGACCTACCACGTCATCAGAACCCTTGTTAATACGAAGACCTGTTGAGAGTCTTTCCAGGGCGCCCGTCAACTTCTTGGTCGTTTGCTGCAACTTATTTTGGGCCGATAATGAAGCCACGTTTGTGTTAATTCTTAATCCCATAATATTCCTCCTTGTAAAACGTTTTTAAAAACTAACTCTCTTTCCTACCAAGGTTGTGACGGAACATTTCTGGGTAAACTTGATAGTTTTTTTGAAAAATCTTTTTTATACCGACCAGATAATAAGCTCAGATCTCGCTGATTTATCATCTCCTCTCCCCTTGGGGAGAGGATTAAGGTGAGGGGGAGGGGACTGGGGCTAAGGCCTAATAATAATATAACATATTGAAATTATTAACTTTTTTATTTAACAACCCTGTAATTATTACTCAACTCCCATCGAAATATGCCGTTACATACCTTAAGGGAGTCGTCAGGAAATCGATATGGCAAGTGGCTCAATCAGCTTTGGTGGGTTAGCATCAGGCTTAGATACTAAGAGCATTGTAGAAAGTCTGGTCACACTCAAGACCACTCAACTTATCCAACCTTTAAAAAATAAACTATCAGTTCTTAGCGCAAAAAAACTCTCTCTTCCAACCATAGAAGGGGTTTTTAAGAACCTCCGTACCGCAGCGCTTAACCTCAGAGACGGAAACGCCTTCAACCCAAAAGCAGCCACTTCATCGATTACAACAGTGGCTAAAATTAATTCTGTCAACTCATCTACGGCAGTCTCTGGCACCTATGATTTAACCGCGGTCGGTCAACTGGCCCAGCCTGATCGGGTCATTTTTACTGGAGTAGCCGATAAGGACTCAACCCAATTTGGCACGGGAACAATCACGTTGACCTACAAAAGCGTCACCACCAACATTACCATTGATTCTACCAACAACACCTTACAAGGTATTGCCACCGCCATCAATAGTGCCAGTGCCGGGGTAACCGCTACTATCATAAATGATGGTAGCGACTCGACCCCGTATCGCCTGACACTCACAGCCAATGTCAGCGGTTCGGACACCACTATCGGTACCACGATTACCGGCCCAACCATTACCGTCGATGCAGTCTCGTCCGCCACAACAGCCAATGAACCACAAAACGCCACTTTCAAAATCAACGGCGTCTCTATGTCTAGCAAGAGTAACACCGTATCTGAGGCTATTGCCGGGTTAGCTTTCGACCTGCTATCAACAGATACTACCAATACGATCACCCTGAAAATAAAACAGGACACCGCCGGTATCGTTGCTAAAATTACCTCATTTGTCACCGCCTATGCCAATCTAAGAAGCGCCCTGAAAGTCACTGTGGAGGCCGATCCCATTACGGGGAAATTTAGCCCCCTAGGACGTGATGTCACTTTTTCCAGTGCGAAGATCAACATCCAAAAGATCATGGGACGAACATTTAACAGTTTGGCCGGCTATAGTCTTAATTCCCTAGCCCAAATTGGCATCACCAGTGACAGTACGGGGGCGTTGCAAGTGGACACCTCAAAACTAACACAAGTCGTTGATAGTAGTTTGACCAATGTCAGCCTGCTCTTCCAGGGAAACTCTTCTGAGAATGGCATCGCTGAAGATATGTATACCTATGTGGATAATATGACCAATGCCGGGGGAACCTTTGATGACAAAATGACAGATATTGACACTCAGACCCAGAGATTGCAGAAATTAAGTCTGGAGCGTCAAAATACTGTCGATGCTTATCAAAAGAAGCTTCAGGATCAATTCAACCGCTTGGAGAAAACAATTAATTTACTCAAGTCTCAGGAATCACAACTTAGCTCCTTCACAAGTCTTTATTCCAATAGCTCCAATAAATTACTGTAAAAGGGAGGTAAATATTATGAACCAAATGCTTTCATCATACCAACACACGGCGGTCAGCAGCATAGCCAATTCTAGGCCAGAAACATTAATGGTGATGCTTTACGAAGGGATGATTAGCAAGGTGAAGCAAGCCATTGAGAAATTTGATGCCGGCCAAGTTGTCCAGGCAAGAGAGGCAATTATACGCACCATGAGAATTGCCGATGCCCTTCAGGAAAACCTCAATATGGAGAATGGGGGGGAGGTAGTTAAAAATTTAGAGCGGCTGTACGATTATCTCATTACCGAGTTGGCAAGCGCCAATCGTGCGGACAGCCCAAAGTCATCTCTCTATAACGTCTTAAAGGTGTTGGAACCTTTGAGGGATGGGTTTAAACAATTGGAGCAAAAACAACCATGAATACCCCCAGCCTGCAGGAAAGCAACCTGTGGATCCGCCAATACAAGGTCCTGACGGAGATTCATGCCGTCGGGATGCAGATCCTCATTGATGCGCAACTCCCCAACCAATCCAGGTTGCCGAACCATTGGGGGCGTCTGGACCAGCTTTGGAAAAATTTTCAAGAGCTTTCTTCTGAGTCAGAGAGGGATCTCATGCCCGCAGATCCGGAACTGCGCGCGAACCTCCTGACTCAGGCAAAGGCAAACGCGGATCTTTTTCGATCCCTGCAACACCACTGCTTGGCACTGCAAGAAAATATTAAAAATATTTTACCCCGCGTGAAACATTGGGGAGATAACGAGCTGGTTGGCTTTGCCACCAGCACCATCCGGGTCAAGGCATGAGGGAGACTCCCGATCCAGGATCGTCGAAGCGGGAATATTTCCGAGCCACAGGCATCGTTTACCTTCATGTCGGTCGAAGGTCCGAACAAAGTGAGGGTGATCGAAAAAATCAGCATATCCCAAAATCAAATCTGGACCCTATTGCCCTCAAGCTGCTTAATTTTCGCTCACAACTGCAATATAATACCCCTCAGAGTTACGAATATTTTCAATCCCTCACTGACATTGTGGAGCAAATGCATGACGCCATTTTAGACCAGACAGGTCAGATACTCACGTCTTGCCTGGCAAAACGCCAGTCTGTCGTCCTCAGTGGTTCGGGAATAGAATTTATCACTTCAGAACACTATGAGCCCAAGGAGCAACTAATACTGGCTATCACTTTTACGGGATACCCTTTCGAGACCCTGACCCTGATCGGAGAAGTCATTCAGGAGAAACCTCATGGGGAAGATCCTAAAAAACACAGAACTTGCGTCGCTTTTGTGAATATCTCAGAGGCCGATTGTCAGGTACTTATCAAGCATGTCAACTATCTGCAACGAAAACACATCCTAGAAGAGAAAAAAAACAGTTATGGTGATTCAAATCCTCCGGAGTAAAGCACTCTGTTTTCAATAAAACTAATCACCCTCTCAGCAGCCACGACACCCGTCAGGCAATCGTCCACTCCGGATGCGCGCAAACTCTCGTGCCAATCCGCCGAGGTATCACTCGTCAAGGCAATCACAGGGATGTAATCCTTACGTTCCTGCTTCATTTCATGAAGATAAGTGGCAATTTCTAAGGCCCAAACCTCACGGCCACCTATCTGAAGAAGCACAAGGTCAAAACTATCCAGCCTAAGAGAGGATACCACTTTTGGCTCTAGGTTGGTCACCTGATGTCCCTGCTGTTCCAAGAGGATTTTTAGATGTTGCACCGATGCTGAGGGTGTGGCGACCATGAGGATATGATACTTACTATCTTCCTCACGCAGGAGATGGCGGGTAATGAGCGTATTGGAGCCCCTCCCCGCTTGCCGTAAACCAACGGCAAAATGAATCATTTCCCACAATTCAATCGGCCGAAACGGCCTTGTCAAATAGGCGGCCACTCCGAGGGCACGACAACGCGCCGCATCCCCCCTTTGTCCCTCCGTGGCCATCATCACCAAGACAACCCCATCCAATAAACCTCGGCTTTTTAGATTCTCGGCGACCACAAAACCATCCAGGCTGGCCGTACGACATTCAATAAAAACAAGTTTTACAGGATGCCCTGCCTGTTTACCCTCTTGTAATAATTTCAGGGCCACGTCTACATCAGATGCCTGTTCAACCGCAATATTCCAAGACGCTAAATCCTGACATAACGTCGTTCGCTCCAATGAGTCATCATTAATAACCATGGCCTTTATCTGATCAAGACTAGTCTCCCTCAACTGCTCGACGGATTGACCAACGGCCAATTGTAATGGAATTGAAAAATAAAAGGTTGTTCCCAAGCCAAGAGTACTCTCCACCCAGATACGCCCCCCCATAAGTTGGATGATCTGACGAGAAGTAGCCACACCTAGCCGATAGCCTCCATCCGGAGAGGTATAATCCAGCTGGGAGGGGAAATAAGGCTCAAAGACTTCCTGAAGACGTTCTGCAGACATCCCGATCCCTTGGTCTTGAATCTTAACATAGAGTTGAGGTCTAGATGAGTCTCCATCTTCTAATTGTAATTGCAGCGTGATGGGACCTCCAGGACTATACTTCACGGCATTTTCCAAAAGATTGATCAGGGCCAAGCGGAGATACCCAGGGTCACCCAGTAGGGCATCAGGGACTGAGGAATGAATAAAACAATTTATTTGAACAAATTGGTTCAAGGCAAATTTTATGGCGCTTCTCAAACTAAAAGGGATGTTCTCCAACTGCACTTCAGCCGCCTCCAAACGTGCGTAATCTAAAATCTTCTCCAAGAGCGCTTGAGTCTGCGAGGCCACCGTTTTTAATGAGGCTAGATCATATCGCTGTTCCTCACTTAATTCGGTGTTCAGGAGAAAACTCACTGTCTCCAAGATACGACGCGTTGGCTGTTGCAGAGAAGTTGTCAGATTAATGAAATGTCGAGCATCCATGGCTGATTTGATTAATGCATTAAAAAACGCAAGGCCGTATCATACTCTTGGCGTATTTTGAGCAAAACACTCCCAAGGGAACTTGGCGTAATGAGGGCCAGTCTTTCCAACGCCGCTGGCACGATAGGTGGGACGAAGGGATCCCCTCCCCAACCAATACCCATCGCACGAACCAATGCATCCGCCACATGAACAATGGCAGCCCCATCCGCACTTTTTGGTTCGGTTAGTTTTTCTGGATGATGATGATGCGCGGTAATGGATACCAACAGGGCCGGGAAACCCCACATCTCGGCCAACATCTCACCCACTTCGGCATGGGTAAACCCAAGGATTTCTTCTTCAAGCTCCAAAAATGGCCGCTCCTCGTCACGAGACCGCTGACATACCGTAACAAATTTTTCACCCAAATACATTTTCTCCACTAACTTACCAATGTCATGAATGAGCCCCGCCACAAAGAGCTCCTCCGGCTGAGCATAACCAATCATTTTTCCAAGAACTCGCGAGGCCACCCCCACCGCCAGACAATGTTCCCATAACTTCTTGGCCGGAAATAAATTACCTTGGTCAACCTCTTTCAACGGGAAAATTCCCATCACGGAGATGGATAGCACCAGGCTATAAACTTCTCTTAGTCCAATCAACATCACCGCTTGCGTAATAGAACTTATTTTTTTTCGAAACCCAAAAAAGGGAGAATTGGCAAGGCGTAGAATAGAAATGGTCAACGTTTGATCGAGACGAATGATATTCGAGATATATTCTACAGATAACCACGGATCTTCAAAGGCCTTTTGCAACCGCAGGTAAACATCAGGGAGCGTCGGTATCTGTTTAACCTCGCTCAAAAAAACCTGAACGCGCTCTCTGACTTGTTCATCCATAACTTACTTAAGACCTTTGCCTGCAGGATCTGACAACTTATCAGCGGTAGAAGAGAGCGCAGAAGGTGTGGCTAATTGCTGGACCATTTGCTCCCTGATGGCCTCCCGTAGCGGATGCACCCATTGACTATCACCCGCTCGCAAAAAAAGTTTATCAAGATAGGGATCAATTTCTTTTGGGCTGACTACCTCCGGCCACCAAGCATACGTAGAAGACATGCGATAGACTAACATACTAGCGATATATCCGTCTAACGTTTTCCGCAGTCCGGGGAAACCCGTTTAGTTCCAGGGCTGATAAATAATGCTTCATCAAGATCTCCTCACTGAGTTCAACCCTCTGAGGATGGCCATTGGCCAAAATATCAAAACTTTGACCCACGGGAAGAAAGGGGCGCTTCGGCTCGATAGGTCGTGGTTCTGTAAGAAGTTTTTCAAAATGCCCTTCCCATTCCGCAGCCAAACTATCGTAGGAAAACCGCTGGGCTTTTTCCCTGGCTGCATGGCTCTGAGACAACCATACTGAATCATCGGTCAGTAACTTGACCGTACGATCAATAAAAATGTTTCGATAAAGCTCTTGATTAGGGTGTCCTTCCACCAAATACCCATCAACACCTTCAGTGACTCTCTCTCGAAGACCCGCCAGTTTCGTCGTCACAATGGGAAGACCCGCCGCCTGAGCCTCCAATGCGGCAATACAAAAGGTCTCCGCAAAGGTATTGGGATAAGCCAGCACTCGGCTCTCAGCAAGGACTTTGGCCAGCTCCGGCTGGGGTAAAGGCCCCAGTAGAGTCACCCCCGGTTGATTGGCAAGACGGTAAAGATCACCATATTGTCGTTCATCTTCTTCCGCGCTCATGCCATAGAGTTGCATGCCGCTCAAAATAACACACGTTGCGTCTGGGACCTGCTTCCGAATTTCCGGAAAATATTTAAGGAGATATTCCAGGCCACGAAATGGGGTCGAACAATAGACGATCTGACGTTTTCGAAAAGTGTTCTGGTATTGAAAATTGGGCAAGTGGACCCCATTATGCGCCACCACAACTTGCCGAGGATTGAGCGAAAAACGTTCGATAAATGTCTGCGCCTGCCACTCCCCAACGCAAAAAATAGCATCCGTAAAACGCTGCGCAAAAGCCAGGGAGCAGAGACCAATCTCATAATCTTGTTTCTCATGCTGGAATGACAAAAGTAATGCCCGATTGACAAAGGGTTGGTCATGGGCATCCGGTGAGAAGTATACTTGCAACCGCGCCCACCGTCCGGCGAGCAAAGGTATCATATTGCGCAAACAAATAAAAACATCGATGGTATTTTTGATAGAAAATTCTTCAAACTCTCGCCACGAACGGTAGACGACACCCTCGTAAGTTCCGGGGCGTGCCACCTCGTTAAAAACATAAATTTCATGGCCCCGCGCGGCCAGTGCACGAGCCATATAAATCATGGCGGACTCAGTTCCCCCTAATGGTTTTTTGTAGATGGTGCTCCCATCACATGGGACCCCTTGATAATAAAAAGTTATCATCATGGCTTAAAATGTTTGCGCAGATGACCTTCCATGCGTGAAGCCCACAAATGAATGGTGGCAAACCAATCCTGCATTAATTCAATCTGCGCTTCGATTTTTTCCGGGCCAGTTTTTTCCTGGGAGGAGAGAATGGACTCGCCAGATTGAGCCAAACGAAGAGTTTTGTATTGAATCTGCGCTAAAAAAAACTTTTCGTAAAACCCATCCTCATCATTAGCGAGGTCATGGCCAATCTGTTGCACCTTCCTTAAAAACGGCTCAAAAATCCGCCCCTCATGCACCAAAGGATCATAGTCTCGCCTAAACATGCTAATGGCCTCCATCACCTCGAAAGCCACTTCTTGATACCTTTTTAATTGTTCCATGGCAAAGAGCATACGCGCTTGAAATAATGAACGATAACGGTCCGCCTCAACATGCGTCGGCTCGGCAAGGCGGTTCCGAATGCTTTCCACCACGGGCAGGCTGTCTTTTAGCGACCACAAAGCCTTCTCCGGATCCATCCTAATCGCGTGGTCAATCTTGGCCCCGTAATCGACCGGGATCACATTGATACAAACGGACGGGGACCGTTTGATCAAAATCTCAAAAACCCTCCGAAAATCGTTGAACCAGGGCATGGTGAGAATAGGTCGCCCGTCATTGCCTTCCACCAAACATTCACTTTTGGAATCCTCGGCTTCATGGGCACAACGCTCCCTCATCATCCTTTCAAACTGATCCACGACACCCGGCAGTTTTGTGCCATGAGTTTCCTGCGAATGCCTGTCATAGGCCAAGTCTTGCCCCACCAACATGATGGGATCGCAACCCATCCGTTCTAAAGCAACATAGTTCATGTGTGCCGATGAATTACCTGTGTCGTAAATCTTAGCCTGTGGAAAAAAATAAGCCAGCTGACCTACCGAACGGATCATATTGATTTTAGGACCTGGATAAAGGGCAAACGTCTCCGGCCAGATCACGGGATTAGCCAGCAGCCATGTATGGTCCAAACGCGGCAAATCTTGGAAAAAATGCCTTGCCTCCGGCACCCTTTCAAGACAGGTCACCATATGAGGAACAATGCCATTTTCCAAAAGGGTCTTGAGTGAAGCATCCGTAGAGATCACGACCGCACGGTCTTTTATCTCCTTCAACCAAGGTATGGAGCGCTTGAGAGAAGGTCCAGCTGCGACAGAAATACCCGGAAAACCACGAAACAACCCCTCCAATGGGTCAAAAAGCGGTTCATTCCCACATATGGGCATATTCTGAGCGATGTTAATAAAACCTCGATAAGTGTCTTCGGGTGAAACGTTGGCCAGACCCGCTCGCTGATTACCAACCTTTTTTAAGGTTTCGGCGACCGCTTGATAATAGGGGCCAAAAAGTCGGAGAGAAGCTTGATCAAAGAGATTATTGACCGTATGAATGCTGATGAACCTCTCCAATTGTTCCAAATAAGACAAAAAAAACAGTTCCAGATTAGATTCTGGCAAGCCAATGGCTAATTGGACCCTCCCATCTTCTAAAATCGGGCTCCAATCAAATATTTCTAGTGAACACCGAAAAAACTCCGGAACCTTCTCGATAATGAGCACATGCTCTGTGCACGTATTCAAAGAACGAAATATCTTTTGGAGATATTCTCCGGAACCAACACCATAGCAAAAGACCATTTTGGGGTAGGAGGACAATCCCATGGCCATCGTTTGCTCCAATGCCTTTGCCGGCTGTGCCTCATAGATTAAGTGTCCATTCCAATGAAGGTCGTACATCCCGTCAGTGTCGATGAAAACAGGCTGACATTCCTCGGAGTGAACTTTCTCCAGAGTTTGCGCAACCTGCGGAAACCATCGATTCAGGAGAGCGAGGTTTTGTGTCAAATATTGGGTCATAACCGATATCAAAAAATCTCAAGAAAATTCATATTCTTCTCCAGCGTATTCAGCCAAAAGCTCATTGGCCCGAGAAGCCCAAAGATAATTTTCTTGAAACCATTTTTGAAAAAGTTGGGGGATATAAATGGTTTGTTTTTCAAATGTCATTTCAGACTTGCTAAGCGCGTAGTAATTGGCAAAACACTTAATATGAATAACGGATTGAAACGGCCAAAAAAAATCTGAGATAAAATTTTCCTGCGTGTATTCGAGACAAACCCTTTCCAAGCGGTCGAATTCTTGGCGATATTCCGAAGAGAATACGGGGTCGATTGGAACTAAATCGGGAGGATGCTTGAAACAAAAATCAGACAACATCCTCATCTCCCGCAACATTCTCCGTCCAAAGCTCGCCAAATTTCCTTGAATATGGCGTAATCTAGCGAGTTGCACACCCGTGGCATTTGCTAAAATAGATTTTTTGTTCAATTGTGATCGTACCCTTGAAGCAACATCCACTGATTCATAACAGTATTGTTGCAAATCCACTGGAGAAATCTGGCTAATTGTCTCGGCAAGCCTCATGCCATATTCTGGAAAAATGACATTGAAACATTGTTTATCCGACTCCCGAACGATATCCTCAAAACAATGGGCCGTGCGCCGATAAAACCGTGAGCTAAGTATGGGTTGGCCATCGTTACCCGTCACCCAATTGTCATCGCCTTCACCCAAAGCCTCTTTTTCTTCATGGGAACCAATTTCCTGTAAAAAATCCAATGTTGCCTTGGCATGAGATCTCCCGAATTTCCGGCCATAAGCCAAGTCCTGACCCAATAGGAATATGGGATTACATCCAAGTATATCAAGAATTACATAGCTCATATTGGCTACTGAAGGACCAAGATAGTGATTGGGAATATTACCTAATAGCCATTCATAATGAGTACCCCGAGAGCAGAGGAAAAGTTGTGGACCATGATAACCCGTAATGGTTCCTGGGTAGACAATAGGCAATGTTACCAACCAAGTATCGGCTAGTTGCGGAAGGTCACCGATAATCTGCTTTGTCGCGACAAATCGTTCCAGACAAGTAATAAAATGAGGAACGATGCCCGCTTGTAAGAGCGTTCTTACCGAACTTTCTGCCGCTATCAAGACGGCCTTATTTTGAACCTCATGCAAATAAGGTAACGATTGGTCTAGTGACGGCCCCGAAGAAATGGCAATGCCGGGACGTCCTGCAAAAATCCCTTGTAGCGAATCCAAAAAAGGCGTTTTTGCTAGGGGAAGCATATTACCCAGCATATTTCTCAACCCATAGTAGTTATCCTCGGGAGGGCATGTGACCCTCGGCATCATTGTTTCGCTTGCTTTTTTTAAAATTTCCGCAGTCTTTACGTAATAGGGGTCATCCCATTCCAAACTCGGCGACCACATGACGCTCTCCATACACGCACTGTAGCAAAGGTTTTGTGCCACCAGAAAATAATTGTTAAACGCCGTCCTAACCTGCTCACCCTCAAGCCCAATCATCCATGTAATCATTGGGTTTGCCAATTCCTTGGTCCAATCCTGAATTGTGAGTGAATGGCGGAAAACCTCTAAAGATTTTTCAATAACCAAAATGGCACGGTTGGACTTGTGAGGGTTGTCTAAATAAAAACGAAGATGATACCCTAAATCCATACCGTAAAAGACAAGTAAAGTTGGATGATCCAGCTTCTTCCCCTGCCAAAATCGCACTGTCATCCCGTGCGGATCGCCACTATAAATTGTTTCACCGGACGCGAATGACAAATCATATTGGCCATCGGTCAAGGGCACAAGATAAGATGTGGGATGATCCAAACAATCCACCCGATCAGCCAATGAGCTATGATGCGTCTTAAGCGCTTCGAGATTCTTCTTTAGACAATTCATAAAATATTTTATCACCTACAGTGCTGGTATCCGCCCCCTCTTTCACAAATTCTTCCAATAGGTCGTTAACCCGTGAAGCCCATATGTAGACCTCCTGAAACCATTCCTGAAACAACATTGGAATAGCGATTACCTGTTTCTCAAAAGGAATTTTTCCGCCGCTCATCTCATAGTACTTGGCAAGGCATCTCAAGTGCGTCGCCACGAGAAAGGGCCAAAAAAACGATACGATAAAACTTTCCTGGCTATAAACAAAACAGGTTCGTTCTAAGCGATCAAATTCTTGCCTATATTCAGATACAAAAGTTGGATCAATCGGCACAAAATCCGGAGGATGACTGAAACAGAAATCGGATAACCGCTTCATCTCTTGTAACATTCTCTGACAAAGACATGCCAAGTTCTGCCGTACATCATGCAACCTGGATCGTTGTATCTTGAGCGAACTTGCCAAAAGAGTTTTTTCATTCAGTTGCTGATGCACTAAAGCCACCACATCGACGGGTTCCTGACAGTACTTCATCAAATCCGTGGGGAGAATCTGCCGGATGGGTTCGGCCAGTTTCATCCCATACTCGGGAAAAATGGCATTCATACATTGTGCGTGCGAATTGCGAACGAGGTCCTCAAAACAAGCCGCCGTCAACCGATAAAATCGCGAACTGAGTATCAATTGTCCATCATTACCGTTTACCCAATTGGCATCTCCTTCATGAAAAGCTTCCTTCTCCTCATGAATGCCAACATCCTTCAAAAAATCTAAGGTGCCCGCAGCATGGGATCTGCGCGAGTTCCGTTCATAAGCCAGATCTTGCCCTAATAGGATGATGGGATCACAACCAAGCAGATCAAGCACAACAAAACTCATATTAGCCACTGAAAAGCCAAGATAGTGATTTGGGATATCGCTATTTCCCAGCAACCATTGGTAGCGAGTGCCTCTAGAACAAAGAAACATCTGAGGACCGCGATAACCGGCAATGGTTCCTGGATAGACAATGGGCAAAGTAATCAACCAGGTGTTGGATAACTCCGGAAGGTCCCCAATGATTTGCTCTGTCGCAATAAAACGCTCCAGACAAGCCACAAAGTGGGGTACGATGCCCGCGTTGAGCAGTACGCGAACCGAGCTTTCCGCCGCAATCAGAACCGCTTTATCTCGGACCCCACGCAGATAGGGAAGAGACTGATCCAGGGATGGCCCAGAAGAAATTATAATACCAGGACGCCCCTTAAACAGGTTCCGGAGAGAATCTACAAATGGTTTTTTAGCCAAATGATCGATGTTTCCCAACATATTTCGCAAACCATAGTAGTGATCTTCTGGAGGGCCTGACAGTCGAGTCACAGCCGCCTCACTCCCTCTTTTTAACGCCTCGGCCATTCTGACGTAGTAAGCGCCATCTTGCTCCATGCTTGGCAACCACATGATATTTTCCATGCTCGCACTATAACAAAGATGGTTAACGGTGAGGAAATAGTCGACAAAAGATAGATAAGCTTGTTCAACGTCCTGCCCAATCAACCAGCTAATTCCCTCATGGTTCAGATATTTTGACCAATCCTGCATGGTAAGCGCAAGACGAAAAGATTCGAGAGATTTCTCAATGACCAAGACAGCGCGATTGGCAGCATGAGCCTGTTCGAGATAATGCTGGATATGATAACCCAGGTCCATGCCATAAAAAACGAGCAAGGTAGGGTGCCCAAGTTTTTGTCCTTGCCAAAATTGCGCAACCATCCCTTTGGGATCGCCACGATAAATTTGGCGGGAATCAATCTCTAGATCATAAAGGCCATTGGACAAAGGAATCAGCCTAGATCCGATCGGGACCACACCTGAAACGCGCTCTGCCAACTTCGGATCACGCAGCCTAAGAACCTCTATATTATGGTCAAGATGATTCATATGAGGCGTTTTCGTAAATATCTAGCCATGCGAGTAGACCAAAAATGGACGACTTCGAACCATTCCAAAATAATGCTAAATTGAGACTCAATACAATCAACATTAGGTTTTTGATGTTTCACCAATAATTGTTCAGCGCATTGTGCAATCGCCACACAACGATCCTGCACTTGCGCCATCACAAACTTCATGAAAAAGTCATCTACTGTAAATATATCATCAACAATGCTTTCAATTCGTTGAAATATAGGCTGATAGATCTCCGCCTCGTAAATCAAAGGGTCATACCTAAGGCGAAATTGGCTCGTCACATCGAGTACTTCGAGAGATATTTCTCGGTATTCTTCCAAGCGATCAATCGCGTACTGATAGCTATCGTGCAATTGCTTGCGGAAATCATCATCGCCAGGCAGGTCTTGTTTCTGCAACCCAAGGCGAATCATCTGAGTAACTGGCCGCTTCTCCCTTAATAAATTTAATGCTTCATTCGGGTCCAACCAGTTTGCCCCAAATATTTTTGCACCATAATTTTTTGGGATGACGTTATAACAAGTCGGCGAGAAATGCTTAATTAGATATTCAAAATAGGTTCTAAATTTATTATACAGAGGCGTAGTGAGTATAGGGCAATCATCATTTCCCTCCACCATTACACCATTCTTATTCTGTTCAGCATCCGATTGAGCCTGAGCCCTTTCCTTGCTTTCATAGTCGGCGATCAATTTTGGCAACCCATCCGCGTGAGTTGCCTCCGAATATCGATCAAAAGCCAGATCCTGACCCACCATGAGTATACGACTACACCCCATTTTTTGTAGGGCAACCACGTTGATATGGGCAGCTGAAATGCCAGTGTCGTAATATTTAGCCTTAGGGAAAAAATATAACAACTGACCAATCCCCCGAATCATATGTATCTTGGGACCAGGATAGGATAGGTATGTCTCGGGCCAGATTACCGGCGTCCCAATGAGCCATGAGTCCGGCAACTCTGGAATATCTTGAAAAAAAAGGCTGGTTTCTGGGACGCGTTCAATACAGCTCACGAAATGAGGAACAATCCCATTTTCTAGTAATATCCGAAGTGATACGTCGGTAGTAATAATAACAGCCCTGTCCTGAACTTCCTTCAACCATTTGAGAGAATACTTCAAAGATGGTCCTGCGGCGACAGAAATACCAACAAATCCTTGAAAGGTATTTTCCAATGAATCAAAAAGAGGCACCCCTGATGACTGGGGTAGATTCTCAATAATGTTCATAAAACCCCGGTAGACATCTTCAGGCGAAGCTCTCACAACGTTATCAAAATCTATTACCGCTTCCTGATAGACCTTAAATAAATGGGCATAATACTCCTCTGACAAGCGAACCGCCGCATGATCAAAAAGGTTTGAGGCCGTCTTTATACTTACTCCGCGATCATCGGAAAAAAGATAATTTTGCAATTCATCTTTTAAATCCGCTTCCGCAATACCAACAAATAAAGTGATCCGATCATCCGCCAAAAGCGGCCTCCAATCCATGACCGACAAGGAAAAGTAAAAAATCTCCAATGATTTCTCAACAAGTAGAATGTGCCGAGATATTTTTCCAAACTTCTTCAGAAATTCCGGCAGATGATAACCAAGCCCAATACCATAACCCATCACCATCCGTGGGTAGATAAAACTTGATGTCGTTAATGACTTTTTTAGATACCCAAACGGATCTCCTTCATAGAAAAGATTGCCATTAATTCGTAAATCATAAACTCTGTCTTGAATCACGACAAGTTCATACCCATCAAGACAAACACTGGCTAAACGACGCACCAATTCCGGATACTTAACATTCAACACCTCAATATTATCAGATAAAATTGAGCTAGCCTGTAGTGTTTGTTGCACTTGAATCATGGGATTTCTCCGCATTATTTTGCAATGCTTCCAATAGGGTACGTGCGTCATTATCGGATGGTTCATTTTTAATGATGTCTTCCAACAATATGACTGCCTCAGGAGTCCTATCCATGCGATGGTAACAAATTGCCAAATGATGATGCCATTCCACAAATTCTGGGTAGGTGGACATTATTTCCTCTAGGATACTAGCCATTTGGCTGAATTCCTCCAACTCGTAGCCCGCGTCAAAAAAGTTAAGCTGACCCGCCACGCGATGGGGATTGTTAACAAAAGCTTGGGTAAAAAGCATGAAGGCTTCTTGTCTTTGTCCGAGATTCCATAACAATGTTCCCAAATTACTATAGGGTTCGCTAAATTCAGGAATCAATTCAATTGCCTCACGAAACGCCTTGCCTGCACCTGAAAAATCACCGTGGAAGGCGAGTATCTTACCCCATAGATTGGTTAAAAACGGGTCGCCACTGATGTCGAAAGTCAATGTGGGCAATGGACCAGATTGCTCCTCAGGTTGCACTGAGGCATTAGTCTTTTGATTTTCAGAAAGCATTCCAAGGAGGCTGTTTCCCACTTCTGGAAATTTCAAATACCAGTCCCCACAAACGAAATAATCCAGGTACCCTTCGCTAAAACAATCAATGGCGTCCCATCTACTTTGGATCATGGGCAAGTCGGTCACCGGCCCCAAACTAACTTCCCTCGGCAACCATGAACTTAAACGTTTAGCATGATGAGAGGGATTAAGATAAATTTGAAAGTTGCCGGACCATTGTCCGATGATCTTTCCGTTAGCCACCTGTGTTTGAATCCAGGAAACTGGGTCTTCAAGCTTTTGAGGAACAAAGCCAAAGCGCCTAGCCCATTGCATATCATGCAATTTGTGTAACATCATAACTCACTCCTTTTTCTGCCTCCAAAGGGCTTTTGTGATTAAGCAACCGGGTTATTTTTTCTATTTGAGAATTGTTTTCTACAATCCGATTACACTGCAATAATCTTTCCAGAGCCAATTGATCCATGGACTGATACGATTGGATCTCCGCCAGAATTTTTTTTGCCGCCTCATATTTGTTGATGCGGATCAATACAATGGCTAATTGCGCCCTAAGCTCATTTTCTTGAGTGCTCTTTTGCAACTCCTCCCCAAGTAACTTGATGGCCTCTTCATATTTCCTGCTGCGAAAATAACTATCGGCAAGTTTTTTCACGGCTCGAAGACGCATCGCAGGAAATTTCATGGCCTCCGCAAGCATGTGCTCAGCCTGATCCCATTCCCCCAATTGCACATGGGATACACCGCAATTATAATAGGCCAGTGACTCGCGGACATTTAAACGGATAGCCTCTCGAAAACAGGAAACGGCGCCGCGATGATTACCCACAACCTGTTTGACAATGCCTTTATTAATGTGAAAAGTGGGGTGAGTGGCAACATAACGTTCGCCAATGGCCAATATCTCCTCCGCCAGGCTGAATCGTTTCAGTTCAATCAAAATGGCCGGCATCGAGAAATAGGGCTCAACTCTCGTTGGGTCCAATTCCAAAACCTTCATATACCGCCTTAGCGCCTCCGTATGATTCTGCTCCTCCATAGCAATGGCCGCTAACGCAATGTTCGGAAAAACATACCGTGGGGCCAAACTTTCTGCCTTGAATAGGGCCTCCCGGGCTTTTTCAAACTCTCGCATGCCCCAATATTGAACACCCAATTCATAAAAACTATGGGCATCCTGTGGATTGTCCCTGCATTTCTTCAGTCCAAGTTTGAGATAGAGATTATCCTTGATATCATTGACCTTGGAGGGAGAATATTTTCCATAGTGGTGGATACGAATACCGGACTCTAAAGGTTTCATCGCAGGGTTCGTCGGGCTGAGATGTTCATGAACCACCCCGTGAAAGCGCAGATCAGGAGACCTGCGGAACAACCTCACGAGAGGAGAATTTACATATCCTGGATAACCACTCGCTTCTGCAACCTTCAGATCATTGGCAATCCATCCAAAGGTGGCTGATTCATCAATATAGGTTGTTTGCGTCATCCAATAAAGTGATGCCTCCGGGTTTTTGATTAAGTTTTTTATCTTTTCGTGATCTTCCCGACGCACCACCTCATCGGCATCCAGCACTAAAATCCAGTCCCCCTGAGCCAAATCAATGGATTTATTTCGTGCTTTAGAAAAATCATCCTCCCACGGCATTGAGTGAACCTGTGCATCAAATGATCGGGCTATGGCGATGGTGCCATCCGTAGATCCCGTATCCAGAACAATCATATCATCAACGAGATCCACAACGCTCTTCAGACAAGAGGCTAACCAATGTTCCTCATTACGAACAATCATACAGAGCGACAGATTAGACGTCTTCATAAAGACTCCTGTAACAATTCTTGAGGAAAAAACACACCGTGCTCCCGATAAATTGTCTCAATATGGGTTCGACAGGAGCCCTGATAACCAACCATGCGCAAGGTATCCTTAAATACCTTCAACGCCTCATCGCTCTTATTCAGTTGAAGAAGAATACTTCCAATATTCAAGACTATCTGGCTGCTGCCAGGATGGCCATGGGCCGCCTGACGAAGAAAGGTAAGAGCCAAACTCGGCAAACCAACATCACGATAAAGTAAGCCAAGCCGGGCCAAAACTTTGGGATGCTTTGAATCAATCTGATGAGCCTTCTCTAACAAAGTCACTGCCTCAGGAAGGCGGTTCTGATGTTGCAAAAAATTGCTGTAATAAAGTAGGGAACTTATGTGGCATGGATCAATTTCTAAACACAACCGAAACAAGGATTCCGCCTCATTTGGCTCATCGGTCTGCGCGCATAAAACCGCCAAGGCAAAGTTACTGCACAAGTGCCGAGGAGAAATTTTGAGTATTATTCTAAAACATTCCTTAGCCTGTGGCTTGTGCCCCGCTTCCCAATTGGCAACAGCATAATCGTAAAAGATATTGACGTCTCCTGGATTTTCAGCGACCTTTTTGGCGCCAAGTTTTAGATACAAATCCTTCTTGGCGGGATTGACTTCGCGTCGCACTTGCCCATAATGATGGATGCGAACATCCAAGGAAACACCACGATCCTCCTCGTGACCTTTCCATATCGCCCCTTCATGAACCCTACCCATAAAACAGATATCGCTCCGGCGTTTGAACAATCGGATCAAGGGCGACTCAATGTATCCGGGAAAATTTCTTGCCGCTTCGCAGGTCAAGTTATTTCGCTGCCACATCAGCAGGTGAGGTTCATTCGAGTAAGTAGTCTGAATCATCGAGGCCATCAATCCCACCGGCTGGCTCAGCCAAGCCCTAATTTGCTGACATCCTTCGGTATCAATAATTTCATCGGCATCGAGGACCAAAATCCATTCCCCGGTTGCCCCCGCGATCGAGCGATTGCGCGCCGCGGAAAAATCGTCCACCCATGGGAAATGAATGACCTTGGCCCCCAGTGCGCGAGCGATATCCGGGGTCCCATCCGAAGAACCGGTATCCACCACGACCACTTCTGATACCAAATCCTTGACCGACAGGATGCTGGTGGCAATCCAGTTTTTCTCATTCTTAACAATCATGCAAAGGCTGATTGAGGGCGTCTTCATAAAGTATCCAAAAAAAGTTCCTCTCGTAAAAAAACTTTCTTGAGGCGTTGCATCAATTTATTGACCGTTTGCGAGTGAATTTGCGAGACGCGCGACTCCGTAATGGATTGTACTTCGCCAATTTCCTTGAGCGTCAGCTCCTCCACGTAATAAAGACTGATCACTTGCCGTTCTCGCTCCGTCAGGCGTTCAATTTCCTCTTTAAGAATTCGTTTAATTTCCTCGATATGCAGGAGGGCCTCGGGCGTGTTCGGAGAGGTGACATTCAATGTTTTGAGGAGGATTTCCTCCATATCTCCCGCAGTGGAGGTGGGACTGAACGAAACCTGCCCCCCGACGCTCGCCTCGGCCCGCATCCGTTGATAGGTATCCAAATCCACATTGAGATGCTGGCTCATCTCCGTGTCGGTCGGCTCTCTTTTCAATTGTTGTCTGAGGAGCTCGTTCGCTCGCTTATATTCGTTGGCCTTCTTTCTAGCCGAGCGCGGCAATACGTCCAACCGTCTGAGCTCATCCATGACCTGTCCGCGAATGCGACATTCCGCATAAGCCGTAAACTCCTCTGCCGGCTTGTCCTTATCCCAAGGAAAACGTTGCACCGCGTCGATGAGCCCAAGAATCCCGCTGTGATTCAGGTCTTCCTGATCAATATGCGATGGCAAATGAGAACTAATCCGCCTGACCACCCATTTGACCAACTTAAGGTGGGTGAGAACCATCTGCTGATGAAAAGGCGTCAACTGAGAGGGGGACGCCTTTTCAGTTTCGTAAGGATAAGCTGTTTGCATACGAATCACTCCGTACCTCCCTTATTCTGCTATCAACTCCATCGAATCTTCGGGTGGGTAACCCGATTGAAAAAAACTCCTGAAAAATCCTCGCAGTATGCCGCCCGACGGCAATGGCTGCCCCGTGAGATGGGTGGCCATGCGAGCCAACGCATGAATCGCCGGCGAATTTGGATAACAATTGGCGAGCGGTTGTTGGCGCCTCACGGATTGCGGCAGTCGCGCGTCATGAGGGATAGAACCCCATGACTCCAATTCCACATGCAGATATTTGTTGGCCACATGAGCTAACTGCGAAAATATTTCCCGCCCCTGCGCCGAGCTTTCGACCATATTGACAATGACCGCAAACGCCTTGCGTCGATCCCGCTGGGCCACCACCTTGATGGTCGCGTAACTATCCGTCAGTGATGTGGGATCGGGCGAGGTGACAATGACCACCTTATCCGTAAACAAAAGCGTGTTCCTGACTCGCTCACTAATGCCCGCACCGGTATCGACCAAAACCGAATCAAAACGCTTGGCATAGGTTTCTAATTCGTAAAAGATGGGTTCCAGCAGCATGGGGTTGGCATTGGCCAACGCAAAGTTGGCCGAACCAGTCGGCAAAAGGGTGATGCCATCATCAATCTGCAAGGCAATCTCTTCCAATTTTTTTCCATCGACCACAACCGACTCCAGGGTATCCTGGGTGGAAACACCCAGCATAATATCTAAATTGCCCAGCCCAAAATCGGCATCCAACAACAATACTTTTTGCCCGCAACGAGCCAGTTGGGTCGCCAAATTTACGACAATACTGCTTTTGCCCACTCCGCCTTTGCCACTGGCAATGCCCAATACAGACGTCGCCGTTTGCGGACTTCGAAATGGCATTTTGGAAACTCTCGAACGAAGCGCGGCGGCCTGATCTCCCGCATAACCATTGTTCATTGGAGGGCCCTCCCAACTTGCTCCTCATGATTATCCTTCCATTGGTGCCGGGTATGTTCTGGGATGGGAAACAGGCCTGAAAAATTAAACAAGCAGTCAATCACGCGTTCTTTAGTCGCTATCTCAATATCTTCCGGAACCTGCTGCCCCATCGTAAAATAGCACAGCGGCAAGCCTGCCCCGTACGAGGCGTTGAAAAGCCCGCCAAAACAGGTAGTCTCATCCAATTTCGTCAAAATGAGATTTTGCACGTCCGTGGCGCGGAACTGACTGATGTTCTGGCTTAAATCCGGTTCATGAAGATTGGCCGAGATAACGAGCGATTTCCATATGGGCTGTGAAATATCGAGGGTATTTTGCACCCGCTTCAAGCCTTCCTGATCAAACGGAGAGCGCCCCGCCGTGTCAATCAAGATGGTATCAACGTGTGAGAATTTTTTCAGGGCATCTTGAAATTCCTTTTTATCAACCGCCAACTGACACGGGACGCCCAAGATCGAGGCATATTTTCTCAATTGTTCTTCCGCGCCAATCCGAAAATGATCCAGGGTGATGAAGGCCAGCGTCTGCTTCTTTTCCAGGGCCAGATGACTGGCCAACTTAACCAGCGTGGTGGTTTTCCCAGATCCCGTCGGGCCCAGCACCGCTAAGAGACGTTCCCGGCTCCTGCCCTCGTGAAAATGAGAGGTCTTGGGTAGTTTGTCACGCATCCAACTGGCCGCCAACTCCTCCATTTTCCCTTGCGAGGTGGGGGTTGCCTGAGACATGAGATGGTCGGCCAATTCTTGAACCACCTGAGGGTCCAATCGATGCCACAGTAGATTTTGCGATATTTTGACAATCTCACCGCCAGCGCCGCGCAACCGTTGGGACGGCTGAGAAGCGAATCGCTTGGCTGTCGATTCTTTATCCACAGGGGCTTCCTCTTTTTTATCTTGGCCATTCACAAACTGACCCAAGGATTGCTTGATTCGCGCCAACTCTTCGCGCAACGGATTCAACCTCTCCTCCGTCAAATCAGTGACGATCTTGGAAGTTTGGCGCAACACTGATTCCGGCCTTACCGCTTGCATCGCAGCGGGGTCCTTGACATCCAGAGCCGCCGTCACCTCAAGCTTTGGCTGACCGCCCAACATGCGCCATCGAGTTGTGGGGGGGGCCTTCCGGGTCGAAAGAATCACGGCATCCGGCCCCAAATCCCGCTTAATTTTTTCCACGGCCTCCGCCAGCGTCGGAACCAAATAGGTTTTTATTTTCATGCGGGTTCTCCTATCATCCCCAGGGGCTTCACCAGGGCGCGTCCGGCCACTTCACTGTGGGCCAACACCGCCAGGTTGGGGATAAATCTTTCAATCAACCGAAACAGATGGGGCCGAACCTGTTGCGAGGTCAGCACCACCGGCGGTTGATTATTGGTTAAATGTCTTTTCGCTTCATTACCAAGTCGCTCCACCACTTCCTTCGCCAAATCAGGATCAATGGCAATCTGCGGCCCCGTATTGGTCGGGGTAATGGCATGAACCAGTTTTTCTTCCAGGGTTCGATCGAGGGTGATGACGTACAGATTCTGATCCGAGGCCACATACTGTTGCGAGATAGACCGGCCCAAGGCAACCCGCACATGTTCCGTTAATTCCGATGAATCCTTGGTGCTCGGGGCGTATTCCGCCAGGGTTTCCATAATGGTCAGCAGATCCCGGACCGAAACCCGTTCATGCAAAAGATTTTGTAAAACCTTCAGAACCGTCCCGAATGGCAGCATATCCGGGATCAAGTCCGCCACAACTCGAGGATGGGTTGTCTTCAATTGCTCCAACAGGGTCGACAAGTCCTGTCGGCCAAAAATTTCATTGAGGTTTCGTCGCACAATCTCCATTAAATGCGTGGCCGCCACACTCGGCAAATCAACCACGGTGTACCCCGCAATAATCGCTTTTTCCTTCTGTTCATCAGGGATCCAGAGCGCGTCCAATCCAAAGGTCGGGTCCTTGGTCTCAATCCCTTCGATACGGCGTGTCGTTGTCCCAGGGTCAAGGGCCAAGGAATGTTGGGGCAACAATTCACTCGTGCCCACCACAGCCCCTTTCAATAAAATACGATACTCAGTGGGCCTTAATTTTAGATTATCGCGAATATGCACAGGGGGTAGCAGGATACCCATCTCACTGGCAAATTGCTTACGGATCCCCACGATGCGTGCCGGTAATTCTCCGCCAGATCGCTGATCGACCAGGGAAATCAAGTCATAACCCACTTCAAACTCCAGCACATCAAGCTGCGGCACAAGTTCCTTCTGATCTGGAGCCGCTTCTTGGGACGCGGATCCTTTGGTAACGGCCGCTTGACTCTCGTAGGATTTAACCACAGCGGCCCGATAGGCGCGATAACTGACGAAGCCAGCCGCTAGCGCCATGATAAAAAATGGGACCTTTGGTAACCCCGGCACAGCCCCCATTAACAAAAGCATGACCCCAATCATCGCCAAGGGACGCCACTGCGAAAAGGCTTGCATCGTTATTTCGTCGGCCAAACGATCTTTTTTGGAAACCTTTGTCACAATTAAACCAGCCGCCAAAGAAACAATCAAAGCGGGTATTTGAGCGACCAAGCCATCCCCGACGGTTAGAATGGTATAAACTTGCAAGGCCTGGATGAGTGGCATCCCTTGTTGCGCCACTCCGATAATAAAACCACCAACGACGTTAATGATCGTAATCAAAATCCCGGCGATCGCATCGCCGCGCACAAACTTGGAAGCCCCGTCCATGGCACCATAAAAATCGGCCTCTTGACCAATGGCTTCACGGCGGGCAATCGCATCCTGATTGTTAATGATCCCGGCATTCAGATCCGCATCGATGGCCAACTGTTTTCCCGGCATCGCATCCAAGGTAAACCGAGCGGCCACTTCCGCGATGCGCCCGGCCCCTTTCGTGATGACAACAAAGTTGATGATCACCAGGATGATAAAAACAACCGTACCCACCACATAATTACCCCCCACCACAAAGTGGCCGAAGGATTTGATCACCTGACCGGCCGCCTCTTGTCCGTCTCCTCCGTGGAGCAGAATGAGTCGCGTACTGGCAATATTCAGTGAGAGTCGCAGCAACGTGGAAAACAGCAACATGGTTGGGAAAACTGAGAAATCAAGCGGCTTATTGGCATAAACCGAGATCAAAAGAATCAATACGGAAAAGGCAATGGAGGTCACGAGAAAAAGATCCAACATGAAGGGTGGCAAGGGGATCACCATCAAGAAAATGAGCCCGGCTAAGGCCAATACCAAGCCAATGTCCCGATTATTACTGATCAACGCCTTGATGCCGATAGCCGCCATATGGTGTTAAACCCCTTGTGTTTGCCGGTTACGATTCAACTGATAAATATAAGCGAGCACACGTGCGACAGACTCATAGAGATCCATGGAAATGGTCTGCCCCACACGAATCTTCCAATAGAGTTTTCGTGCCAGCTCAGGATATTCATAAATGGGAACATTGTTCTCTTGGGCCAGCTTACGAATCGTCGCCGCAAGCATATCCCTGCCCTTGGCCACGACCCGGGGGGCTTTATCTTTAAACCGATAATATTTAAGGGCAACGGCAAAATGCGTCGGATTCGTCACAATGACATCCGCATTAGGGACTTCCTTGCGAATTTGTCGTTTGGCGCGTTCTTTTTGAATCTGCCGCACCTTGGCGCGAACGTGTTCCGATATTTGGTTTTCCTTCATTTCTTCCTTTATTTCCTGCTTCGTCATGCGCAATTTTTGCCGCAAGGTGTACCATTGGTAACCAAAATCGGCGGCGGCAACGATGGACAAAAAGATGCAAATTTTTAATACGAGGGACCCAATGGTCTCCATACTCCAGCGAAACGCCACCATGGCGGGCAACGCGGAACTCGCCACAAATTCTTCAATATGGGAGTGAATCGCGCTATAGACAATCAATCCGATCACACTCACCTTGAGGAAACTTTTGATAAATTGCACAAAGTTTTGCGGTGTCAAAAAATGTTTCTGAAACCCGGATAGCGGATTCACGTTGGACAATTTTGGTTCGAGCGACTTCCAAGAAACAATGATGCCTGTTTGTAATAGGGATGCGGCAATGACTGAAAAAAAGATAATCCCAAAAAACATCAGAAGACATTTTGCCAGCGGCAAACCATACAACCCCAACCAAGCGACGGCAACCACCAACCCCTGCTTTGAGGAAAAATGGAGGGCCCCCTTAAAACTGTCAATAAACCCATCTAGAAATGTCGGTCCCAGCATGATGAATCCCAACACCCCCGTGACGATACTCATCAAGGAAGTCACCTCCGCGCTATGCGCGACCTGTCCCTCATCACGAGCCTCGTCCAATCGCTTATCTGACGGGTCTTCGGTTTTGTCTTGCCCGCTGTTGTTTTCTTCTGTTGCCACTTATTTACTCTCTTTCTTTGCTAAATAAGACCCAACCCATGCTCGACCAGGCGATCCATCCCTTGCTTCATTTGAGAATAAATCCTGGGCATCGTCAGCACGATCAGGACGAAGCCCGCCACGATATTCACAATAAAGGTGACATTGAAAAACAAGTTCATCTGCGGAGCCGTGCGGGAGATAATCCCCATGATAATATGAATGGTCAGCATCACCACCATCACGGGCCACGAGAGCCGCAGGGATATTGAGAAAATCGTCGATAAAAACGCAATCAGCCTTGACGACAGCAAATCAACCTGCCAATCCGGCAATCCAATCGGAATGATTTGATATGTTTTGATGAGCGCCAAAAAAACATCGTGATGCATGTTAGAGGAAAAAAACAGGATGATTGACAAGACCGCACCCAATTGAGCCACCACGGAAATTTCCGAATTGTTTTGGGGATCAAAAATGTTGGCGATGGCAAAACCCATCTGGATGCTGGCAAAATCCAACGCCATCGTTACCAGTAGGAAGACAAACCGGATGGAAAAACCACCTAGTAAACCCAGGCCAATCTCTCTCATCAGCACTAAAAACAACAAATTTCCCTGCAATATCCCCGCAGGAAGCTCGGGGAGAAATGACGAGATCATGGAGGAAATGGCCAATGCAAAAATGAACCTAAAACCCCGCGGCAAAGCCGATGTCCCAATGACTGGCATCGCCACCAGCAAACCGCCCATCCGGAAGGAGCCTAAGGATATTCGCAGGATGTCAATCGTTCCAAACATGTGTTCCCCTAGTGACCAATCAGATCGGTGAACCCTCCCAACAAATGAACCGAGTAGGTCATCAGTTTCGTCAACATCCAGTGTCCAAAAATGACCAACGCGCCAGATATCGCGATAATCTTTGGGACAAAGGCCAGGGTCATCTCCTGCATCTGCATGATGGCCTGGACGAAGCTGACGGATATACCAATCACAAAACCCACAACAAGAATCGGCGCCATAATCATCAGTGACGTCGTAATCGCATCGCGCCCGAGTTCAATCACCAGTTGTGACGTCATTGAAAACTCCTCATCAAAGATCCCGCGACTAAATTCCATCCATCCACCAGCACAAAGAGCATTAATTTAAAGGGCAGAGAAATAATGACCGGGGGTAAAACCATCATGCCCATAACCAGTAAAACCATCGAAATGATCATATCAATCAGCACGAAGGGCAGATAAATGAGAAAGCCGATTTCAAAGGCCGTTTTCAATTCACTCAGGATAAAAGCGGGAATCAACACGGATAACGAAAGGGCGCTGAGGTCTTTTGGTTTTTCCGTCTTGGCCACCGACAGCATCATCTCGATGTCGGTTTTGTGTGTTTGCGAAAACATGAACTGCTTAATGGGCAAGCTGGCCCGATCAAACGCCACATCTTGAGTGATTTTATCATCCAGAAACGGTTTGATAGCGGACTCATGAACCTCCTTAAAAACCGGCGACATGATGAAAAAAGTCATAAATAGTGCCAACCCAATCACCACCTGATTGGGTGGAGACTGATGGGCACCGATCGCCTGGCGTAAAAATGACAGGACAATGACAATCCTGGTAAATGAGGTCATGGTCAGCAACAAAGACGGCCCCACGGACAAAAGGGTCATGAAGAGAAATATTTTCACCGCGGTGGTCATGTCCCCCGATCCTCCACCGATGGACATGATGAGATTCGGTGTCTTCACCTGGGCCACAGCGCCGGTTGCACAGAGGGAAAGCGCCAAGGCCAGGAGTCCGCTGAGAAAATATTTGCGCATGGCTAGCTCGTCGACTTCTCCGATAACTTAACCTGATCGTCTAAATTCACCCGATTCAGCAACTGTTCCGCGGGATAGATGGGCATGGCGGCGCTGGATCCGGCGTTCGTCCCTGAAAACTGCCTCAAACTTTTGACGGCCAATCGAATTTGTTCTGAAAAATTATCCGCCGGGTCATTTTTGACTTCTTTGGTTTCTTTTATGGTTTCTTTTATTTCTGACGAAGGGCGAGGTGCCGATTTTTTAGCGTCTTTTTTCAGCTCTTTTTTCAATTCTTTTTTGCTCTCTGCCTTGATTTCCGTTTTGGAGGTTTCCCTGGCGAGATTATCTTGCTGGATAAACACAGGCGCAGCCGGGGCATACAGAAGCTGTGTCGTGGTACCACTGGCCCCAACCAGCAACTTCGTCCCTTCAAAATCCAATACGAGAATTTGTCGCTTAAAACCAATCGAGAGAGTCTGCAAAATTTTTAAGGGCCGTTCAGTCAAGCCCAAGAATCCCTTGGGTTGTTTCATCCGACGATTGACAAACAAGGCGCTGAGAATGATCAAGGAGGCCACAAAAATAAACGATAGTACCGCTCGTACCCACGGCAAGCCATCGGGTTTAAATTGGATCCCCTGTGTCTCAGCGGGCACAGCTTGCGGCTCCACATTTGAAACCTGCGCATCGGGGGCTTCTGTCGCCGTCACCGCAACTTGCGCGTTATGAGCCGTTTCCTGAACCGGCTTTTCCTTGTTGATAATGTCCAACAAGCGCGCCGAATCGGAGTTAACCTCAAGATGAAGTCCGGATTCCGCGCGTGCCTCGCCAGTATAGGCAAAGACAAGCGCCAGGATCAGCAACAACCCCCAGCCTTTTTTTCGTTCATTCATCGTACCCTCCCTGTGCTTTAAGTTTCCGATACTTTTATGACATTGGTAATTTTGATCCCTAAGTGCCCGCCGGCCTCGACTATTTCTCCCTCGGCGATCGCCCGCTTCTGCAACATCACCACAAAGGGGTCGCCGACCTTCTGGCTGAGAGGGATCACCGATCCCTTGCCGCACTTCAGCAGATCCCCGATCGTGAGAACCCCTTCGCCGAGTTGCACATTGAGCGTCACGGGCACATCATAGACGAGTGAAACATCACCCATCTCCGTTGGATTGCCATTCGCAGTTTTTTCCGCCTCTTGCGGTTGTTCGGTTCCTTCACTCATGGATCCCCTCCTGACAGGTGATTACTTGAATGGCCCTATTTCCCTCCATCGTCCCGATCGAGGCCCGAAAAGCGGGCTTGCCCTGAACCAAGACAAGATGTCCGTCTGCCGGCAGCGATAGTGAAAACTGATCATTGGCCTTCATGCCCAGAACATTTTTGAGGGGAATTCGCACGGAGCCGAGATCCGCCTTGATCGACAATGGGATATCCGAGATCGCCCATAAGACAGCCTGTTCCCAGAGATGGTCTTTGTTCCCCGCTTCTTGAGACGCAACGACCGCCTCCTTATTGTCAGTAAGCGCATTCAGTAAGTCACAAGGCAGGACCGCGACCAGTTCTCCGCTGGTCGCCCCGATGCTCATTTTAAAGGTGGCGCGAAAGCAGTCAAAATTCCAGGACAACCCAGTGATCTGATCCTGACGATCAATGAGAACACCCAGCGGAAATTTCCAGACACCCGTTTTTCCCCAAATTTGCTCCAGGGATTTAACAACAGATATCATCAGTCGATTGGCAAAATTTTGCTCCAAAGGAGTTAACCCATCCTTCTTACTGACCACTCGATTGCCTCCAAGTATGGTATCGTAGCATTGGAAAATGAGCCCCCGATCCACGCGAAAGAGCCCTTCCAATCCCTTGTCGGCATCCTGCCACGGAAAAACCAACACTTGCTCCGCGGCAAGCTCTGCCAGGGCATCACTGCCGGAAACGAGATCATGCTTGACAAACTCAACGCTCATTTCCGAACCAACTTCTGAGCTTAATCCAGCCCCCAAAACCTTGGTGGCCTCCTGATGCAACTTGTCAGCGGCCTCTAATTTGTCTTTGGTCTTAGAGGCGGAGCCCAAAAGATCATAGGCCGCCACCTCTCCCTCCCAGTAACCAGCCTGGGCACTTGCCGGGGCTGACTGGTTCAGTAGATCTCTAATCTCATCCTGATTGAGCACGGCCTCCGTCATGACATTTCCCCCTCGGCAGATATGTTTGCAATTGTTATACCAAGGAGTGAATAATGAAATTATTAATTAAAATCAGGTATTTAGATTAACCTAAATCTACCTCTAAGCGTGTGAAAAACCGAACCTAGGAAAATCTTGCCGCGTCATAGAATAGGGCGGGGATAGGCATCACTGGACCGCAAAATCCGTGAAGTATAAATTGACAACCTTACCTTTTTTCAAAACCTTGTTAAATTCATCCTGAATATCTTCTTTAAGGAGGGTCTTACCCGCCGCGGAAAGAATCTCACGCATCGAGCGATCCCCGACCAAAAAGAGCAACCGGTCGCGGAGCTGCGCCTTTTTTTGATTAATTTCTTCCAACACCTCTGGGTTATTGCACTCCCCTTCCAATTGCATCTTTAGGTAATGGATGGCATTACGATCAAAAATATTAACCACCATGGCATCAAACTTGAATGGAGACTTTTGGTCACCCGTCGCCTCCCCTTCTCCACCGGCCGGTGCCTTCTCTCCCTCCGCCGCCGGAGCCGCCTCCTCCTTTTTTTCCGGCTCTTTTTCTTTCTCCTTCTCCTTAGGCTTCTCCTCTTCTTTCGGTTTTTCAGCTTCTTTCTTTGCCTCGGGCGGGGGCTCTGATTCGGCAGGTTCTTTGGGCTTTTCTTTTCGTTCCGATTCGGATTTTTCACCCTCTTCAGATTCAGCCTTGGCGGCTACCGCGGCCTTCGCGGGAGGTGACTTTCCTTTTTTAAGAAATAGAAAAAATACCGCGGCGCCGATCACCACGACCAAAACCCCAATCACCACAAACAACAGCGGGGGAGAAAGTAATTTCTTGATTAACGATTTCTTCTCTGGAGGAACCTCAACCGCCTCAATAGTCGCTGGCGGTTGCTCAGGTTTGGGTTCATCGGCCATAATTTCTTCAAACCTTTATCAGGAATAAACAAAATAATATACAGCGTTTTTTAGATTACTGACCTAAGGTAACCAACTGGGCCAAGAGGTCATTCACCGTGCTGATGGTACGCGTATTGGCCTGAAACCCACGTTGAATAATAACCATCTTAATCAGCTCATTGGCCAGATCGACATTGGATTGTTCCAAGGTGCTTGAAACAACATTGCCCTTACCGGCCACGCCCGCCCCGTTGACGGTCGGTTGGCCAGAACCAAGGGTTTCTTGGTAGTTATTGCCACCGACACGACGCAAGGATGTCTCATCGCTAAAAGTCGCCAAGACAACCTGCGCAATCGTTTGGTTCGTCCCGTTGGTGTAGTTGCCGGTAATCGTCCCATCGGGGGATATTTCAATACTCTTGAGCGAACCGGAGGCATACCCATCCTGGGTGATATTACTGACCGCTGAATCGCTCCCGAATTGGGTCGCGCCATCAAGACCGTTGCCGGTGGACACAATACTGCCAAAATCGAAGGTAATCGCCTGACTTTGCGTGGCCCCGAGAAAGTCAAAATCAGAGGTTGTGGTGGCCGCCGAGGTGAGGGCTCCGGCGGAATTGAACGTCAAAGTCCCAGTGGCTGCCTGCACATTGACCCCGGACGAGGGCCCCGTGACTTCAGAGCCATTAATTAACCCATACCAAGACCAACTGTTGGACGCGCTTTTACGAAAATAGATGGTCACCAGGTGACTATTCCCTAATGAGTCAAAGACCGTCACACCGGTGGAAAAATTGGAGGTCGTCGTGGGAGTCGCGGTACTAAAAGCCGCCGGAGTCGTCGAATTGGAATTCAAATTCATCACGAGAGCTATCTCTCCCGTGTCATTGGGGGAGACGGGGGTGGTCGAAATACTGATGTCGCTCACATTCGCCGTAAGATTGTTACTGGTATCGACCGAAAACCCTTGAAGGCGCAATCCTTTGTTGTTGGCGAGGTAACCATCTCGATCCACGACAAATTGCCCGGCACGCGAATAAAATTTGGAATTATCGCCGGGGTCCTTCACCATGAAAAACCCCTTGCCGTCGATCGCCAGATCAGTCACCGAACTAGAGGATTCAAAACCCCCTTGACCGAATTGGGCGGTGATACTGGCCACGCGGGATCCCAACCCGACGTTAGAATCACTCCCTGCCAGAATATCCTCAAAGGCGGCACGGCTTGATTTGTACCCGATGGTATTGACGTTCGCGATATTGTCACCGATGACCGATATGACGTTACCGTTCGAGTTAATACCGTTAACCCCTGAGAAGAGCGCGCTAAATAAACCCATAATGACCTCCTATAACTGCCTTTGAATGACCGCCCAATTATGCCTTTTTAACCATGATAATTTGATCCATCCCGATGCTTCGTCCGGCCACCTGAACCTTGGCTCCACCGGAAGAAAAATCGACACCACTCACTTCACCTCGCAACAAGGGTTTCACCGATATGGACCGACCAGCCGCATCACTCGCCGTTAAATCAACCGTATATTGCCCTTCCGGCAAATCCCCAGCCGCTAAATCATAAAATTGCGAACCCGCATGCTGGGAATCATAGTGAAGAACATTGACCGTAAACCCATTGGAATTCTTAATCTCGGCCGTCACCTGATCGGCTGGTTGGTTGAGTTGAAACCCAATGCTGCCTGGGTGACTCCCAGTCACTTCCAACCCATTATCATTTGCCTCAACTTGCTTGCCAATCAGCGAAATCGCATCGGCACGACCACTCCCGTTTTGCGAACCTGCCATCTTTCCTAAGGTATCATTCAGATTAAAAAGTTGTTCCAATTGCCCAAATTGAGTCATCTGCTCGCCAAATTTAGAGGCATCCGGAGGTTGCAAGGGATCTTGATACTTGAGTTGCGCCAACAGGAGCTGAAGAAATTGATCTTTTTGACCCTGTAGACTTTTGGCCGTTGTGGAGGTTGGGTTTCCACCCAAGGCACCCGATAATGTCGTTGTTGCAACACTTGTCATAAATAGTCTCCTCTTTATACAACCGTATCGATGGCCGACACCTGCGCACGGCGTCCCAATGCGGCGGCTAACCCCTTAGGCGCCACTTCATCGGCATCTCTCGGGGAAGAATACTGTTCTTCCTCACCCTGATGTTTTCCGCCTGATTCCAAACCCACACCAATCTGCACACTACCCAATTGCAGTCCCTGCTCCGAAAAAGACTGCCTTAATTGCGCCAATCCTCGATCTAAGGCATCTCGCACGAAATGATGTTCGGCCAGAAAGGACACCTCCACTTGATTGTCACGCTGCATTTCAAGCCTTACAAAAACCTTGCCCCACTCCGGGGGATCGAGCCGAATTTCGACATTCTGCCCCTTTTCCTTCACGACACTCCGCAAGGCCTGCTCCACCTGCTCTTGAACCGATCGACTTTTCACCAAGCTCTCCATCGCACCCATGGTAATTTTGGACAGACTCTGAGAAGATTCGGTGACGCTGTTAGCACGAAGCGAAGTCGTTGCTAGAGGGGCCGTACCGGCCCCTTGCATTGGTCTTGTCACTGACTCAAGGTGCTTGATGGACTCGGAGAGTAACAACGACGCTGACTCATCCGGTCCCTTGACGTCTGAGGTCGCTGGCAAGGCCTTAGCCGTGGAGCCACTCTGCCGTAACACACGCTTCTCATTCCCCTTGGCCACGTATGAGGAGTTTTCGGCACGCTGCATGCCGGGGTTATTTAACGGCCCTTGATCCTGAACCAACTTGCTTGGGTCTTGAAGTGGGACTTCTGTCTGATCCGATGGGGCCACTGTCGGGGTTAACTCGACCACCGTACTTGGCGCCATTGAATCTGAAGAGAGGTCAAGCATTGTCTCTGTGAAAACAACCGGCGAGAGGTTTTTGGAATCTATCTCCATATCACCGCTAGGGATGGCGGAACTTACCAATTCTGGCAACATCTCCTGACCATTCTCTTGCACCTCAGAGGCATCCTCTTGCACAGGGGACAACGTCACTTGGAAAAATTGGGCCGCCAGTAGGGCGGTCTCGCCCAAACTCCCATCTTGTAAAAGCTGCGTAATGAGGGGCACCTGAAAACCGATTGCCAATTCCGCCGCCAGCTCCGCTGTTTCTTGCGCATCAGGCTCTTCAGGTTGCAACACGGGTGCAACCAATTGCGGTCCCTCATCGCCTGATTGCATGGCAGTCGAATATTCATCGACCATCCCCGGGAAATCACCGCTTGAAGCGCCTTGATCGGAGGAGGAGACCGGTGCTACGGCGTTATCGCCCACCGTCACTGGATTGGCCGCCGTTGAATCTGCAATGGGATTAAGCATCATTTGGCAACTCCTTGCAATTGTGCCGTCGTGGAACGAATCACGCGACGGCTTATCTCTGTCGCCAGCTTGGGATCCATCGCCGACAGGATTTTGCTCGTTTTTTTGGGGCTCATCATCTGCATCATCGTCACCGTGACGGTCAGCGGCAATCTCTTCAGCAGCTCCGCCGCCTCGACGGGCTTGATCGACTCATAAAGTCCCACCAGATATTGCAGGTTGGGGTTGTTTTCTTTTTTCTTTTCCACTTGCTTGCTCAGATCTTCCCTCACTTGTTGCAATTCCTTAACGCGCCCGGCCAACTCCTCGTTAAATTTTTTCAGGTCCGTCTCGTTTGTATCCTGACCTTCATGCCGTTGCCGCTCCCGCTTGGCCAACTCTAATTCCCGATTAAGGTCCATATAGAGCGAATCGTCTTGCGTGACAAAATTGGGCAATTGGGGATTTGATTGAATCTTTTCCACCAACCGCTCCGTCTCATTTTTTTCCGGTTCCGATCCTTCCGCCAACACAACAGTCGTCTGGAAAAGAACCAACGCAACCAGGGATAAAATGGATATTTTTAAGTTTAATGAGACCATACGGTTTCCTCCATATTTTGATGGGCAAACCGGAGCGAGCTTGCCTGATCCAGATCGCGCGCCTCTTGTTTCTTTACGTTCTCTTGAAATTCACCCCATTGTTTCTCACGAAGATATTCAATCTGACGACGCGCGCGATAAGCCTGACGTACCACCTCGATCGCCTTGCCAATGATTTGAATAATCTGCTTATGATCTTGTTCCCGTTGCCGTTGTTGTAAATCAAGGGCCGCCAAATATTGCGTGATCAGGATAACCCGATCGGCCTGATTGCTTGTCTGGCCCGCCTCATTATAATGACCCGCCCATGATTGGTGCTGCATACGAATCCGCTCGATATCGTTAGCAATTTTTAATTCCTCCTGGCGTAACCGTTCCACCTCTAAGATGGCCTGTTTCTCCAATTCCTTCCGATATTTATAGACCGCCTCTAAGCGAAACTTAAACTTCTTCATGGCCGACCCTCCTTCGATAATTTGGTCAACCAGGCAACCGTCTCTTCCATCCGACTCTTTTCATTCACCTGTTGCCGTAAAAAGGTGCGAATCTCGTCTATCCTGGCGATGGCCCGATCGAGCTCCGCATTCTTACCGGCGTTATAGACACCCATCCGAATGTAATCCTCCATCTCTTCGTAGAGAGAGAGATAACGTCTCACCTGCACCATGGCTTGTTGATGTTGAGGTGAAATCACATGGGTCATCACGCGAGAGAGGCTTTGTAAAATATCAATCGGCGGGTAATGACCCATGGTGGAAAGTTTGCGCGACAGCACAATATGCCCATCCACAATCGAACGTACCGCATCCGCAATGGGATCCTGCAAATCATCGCCTTCCGTCAAGATCGTATAGAGACCGGTAATACTTCCAGCCCCTTCGGTCGTACCGGCACGCTCTAGCAGGCGCGGTAAAATCCCGAAAATGGCCGGGGTATAGCCCTTGACCGTCGGAGGTTCTCCCAATGAGAGTCCAATCTCACGTGAGGCCATGGAAAACCGTGTCAACGAGTCCATAAACAACAACACCTTTTGCCCTCGGTCACGAAAATACTCGGCAATCGAGGTCGCCACAAAGGCCGCCCTCATGCGGATCAAGGCCGGGGAGTCGGAGGTCGCCACAATCACTACCGAACGCTTCAATCCTTCTGTCCCAAGATCATTTTCCAAAAATTCCCGCACCTCGCGCCCGCGTTCGCCTATCAGGCCAATGACATTGACATCGGCGCTGGCATTACGGGCCACCATCCCCAAGAGAGTGCTTTTGCCAACGCCTGAACCCGCCATAATGGCCACGCGCTGGCCCTTGGCACAGGTCAAAAATCCGTCGATGGACCTCACCCCAAAACTAAGGGGTTCCGTCATTCTTTGTCGTTTCACCGCGCTGACGGACGGGTGATAAAGCGGATACTCTTGGCCCAAAATCTCGGGCCCATTATCTAGGGGTCTGCCACTGCCGTCCAAAACCCTCCCCAACATGGTCTCAGAAACCTTTACCGTGACTTCATCCCGCAGGTGTTCAATCAAATCGCCCACCATAATCCCGCTGGTTGTTCCAATAGGCATCAGGATAGCGCGATCTTCTTTGAGTCCGATCACTTCAGCAGGGACTATTTCATTGGTGCTCCGAAGCCTGATCTGGCAAGCCGCACCCACGGGGACATGAGGCATGAAGCCTTCCACCAAGAGTCCAATCACCCGCGTCACCCGTCCCGAAATGAACAATTTCGGGATACGCCGTGCCGCCATCTCGATGCGATCCTTTGTCAAGGCCAAGGCGCTCATGAAACCCCCTTGGCAACTATTTCTTGCCACAACAACGCCAACCGCTTGGAGACACTTCCTTCCATTTGAAAGGTCGGGGCCTCCAGTTGTAGGGTTCCTCGCGGGAAGGTCTCATTACTTTTCAATTCCAGGCCATGACAGGAAGTCAATCCCTGCCACGCATCAGGACGACTCGACTTCACGAATTCAAGATCCTGGGGGTTTAGGCTCAGCACCCGCTTCTGCTCATCAATGGTCTCAGTCAGCATCCGCCGGGCGGTCTCCAACACAATATTCGGGTTCGTCGTAAGCTCGTTATCAATAACGCACTCCGCGAGGAGCAACGCCAACATCTTGATGTCTTCTTCCCAGCGTTGTTGCGCATTTTTCACTTCCTCAAAGCCCTGTTTCAACAGGACCAAGGAGTCGGCAATCTGATTTTTTTCAATTTCAATCTGGGCCTTTTCTTGCTCAATTTTCTGCCAAGCCTGTTGCTCCGGCGACAACACCTGTTCCTTATCACTCGCAAAAAAATGGGCATCTATCCCCTGATAGGATGTCCTCTTGCCGGCTGCGGCAGGAGTCATCGAAGTCCGCTCCATCTTAGTTTCCTGAAATGACATCATGCGTCCCCTTCATCCGGCACTTCGGTCAGCTTCAGCTTATCTTCTTTGATCAATTCCTTGGCGCGCTTGAGGACCTTCTCTTGGGCTTGTTCGATATCTTCCACCTTGAGCGGGGGGAGGACTTCCATGTCCTCCCGTAAAATCATGGCGGCGCGTTCCGACATATTTTTAAAGATCTTCTCTTTGATCGTATCGGGGGAATTTTTGAGGGCCACCTTGAGCTCATCATTGGTGACACTGCGCAACAGCTCGCGAATTCCCATGTCATCCGCGCGTTCCAGGTCCTCAATGGTAAACATCTGCTTGCCGATCAGCGCGGCAAGATCCGCATCAATCTGCTCGATTTGTTCCAATAATTTCGCCGACTGATCGCGTTTCAAGCTCTTCAGCAATAAAACCGTTCCGCTCATCCCCTCAATACTCAGCTCTTCTTTCGCTTCCACCTTTTTAACGGTCGTATCCACGCCTTGGGTGGATTTTTCCTTGATCTTCTTATCCATGTAACTTCGGATATCCTCGATCGAGCGTCCCGGAATTTTTTCCAATCGGGCCATGCGGCTCAGGATATCCACCTGGGCCGCCTCGGGAAATTTTTCAATGACATCCTTGGCCGTTTTTCTCTTGGTATGCGAAAGGGTGAGGGCCACCACTTGGGGATATTCGGCATTCACCATTTCATAGAGATCATCCGCGGAAAGTTGTTTGACAAATTCCCCAAAATCGCCGCCCTCTTCCACCACCGTGGCGGTCGCCTGTCCCATACTGGAGAGGAGATATTGACCGCGATTGGCATTCAGCGATTTGTTCAACAAATTTTCCATGGCCTTCTTGCCGTCAATCTCCACATCACCGGTGATGGCCTTGGCGGCCATGGTCTTTTTTTCGTAAACACCCTTGGAAAATTCCTCGATGACCTTCTGAATCTGCAGGGCCGGAATTTGTCGCAGGTTAAGCAGGGCATTCCCCACCTTACGAATTTCATCATCCTTCAATTGGTTAAAAAGGTCTCCGGTGGTCTTTTCATCCATGCACAAAAGCAGGACCGCTGCCTTCTCCGCCTTGTTGAGTTCTTTTTGTGGTGCGCTTTCAGCCATAACTTATCCTTATCTTAACCATTGCCGGATGGCATTCGCGGCCGCGATCGGATCCGCTTGAACCAATTGTTTCACGTCCCCCATGCCGCCGCCTTCGAGTTGCGCCGGAAGACCTCCCTCAGCAAAACCGAGGCTGCGAGCGCCCCAACCCTTGACAAGCGGGCGGATCACGAGGAAGAACACGAGCAGGATCATCGCCACGACCAAGACGTTCCCAATGACACTCATGATGAACCCATAAGTCGTTTTCTTCTGATACCAGGCCTGCGAGGCTTGAACTTGGTTATCCGCCGATTTAAACTCCATATTTTCCATTTTGATCTTATCGCCGCGATCATCCGAAAAACCGACGGCACGCTTGACGATTTCTTCCAAGCGAGCCAATTCAGCGGCCGGGCGCGGGGCGTAGATCTGCTTGCCATCTTTTTCGGTGTAAACCCCGTCCACTAACACCGCCACCGACAGACCCTTGACGGCCCCCATGGGTGTTATTTGCCGCCGTACGGTCTTGCTCACCTGGTAGGAAATTTGCTCCGAGCCTTCGTCGGTGTTGCTTCCTGAACCGCTTGCGGCCGCCGCGGCTGCCGCGCCGGTTCCTCCCTCCACTTTTTTATTGGTCGTCCTGGCCTCACTCACCACCGCACTCTTGTTTGGATCCAAAATCTCATCCGTGCTTTCGGTGCGCGTAAAATCAATATCGGCCGTCACCCGGGCCAGCACTTTACCCACTCCCACAACCGGGGCCAGCAACTCGGCAATGCGATTTTCGTAAAAATGCTCAATCTGAACTTTTTGGTCGAAGGCCTGGCCGCCCGCGACCACACTCGCATCACCCCCAGATGAGGTCAGTAGACGTCCCGTTGTGTCCAAAATGGTGACTTGTTCCGGCGTCAGGCTTTCCACCGCGCTGGCCACCAAATGAGTGATGGCGTTGACGCGGCTTTTATCCAGCGACACCCCGCCGCCCAATTTGACGATTACCGAGGCCGTGGCAGATTGCTGGCTATCCGCAAACAGTGATTTTTCCGGGAGCACCAAATGAACTCTGGCGCTTTCAATCTCGCGAATACTCCCAATCGTCCGTGTCAATTCCCCCTCTAGGGCGCGCTGATAATTCACCCGCTGCTCGAAATCGGACATCCCAAAACCGCCCTTGTCAAAGAGTTCAAAGCCGACCCCGCCAAATCTGGGCAAGCCCTCTTCGGCCAGCTTCAATCGAACGGCCAAGACCTCCGTTGAGGGAACCAAGACGGTCCTCTTTTCCTGGTCGACTTGATACTTCATGTTCTGCTTATCCAATCGGGTCACAATACTGCCCATGTCTTCCGGGCTCAAATTGGTAAACAACGGTTCCAGGGAGGCCTGATTGGAGACGTGGACCAGATAACCGACCACCGAAACGGCCGCGATCAGGACAATGGCCATGGAAATTTTTCGAACGATGGAGAGCGAACCTATCATTTCCAGAAATTGCCCGACGAATTGGCTCATGATTTAAGCTCCCATGGGTTAAACTTGTGTTCTCATCACATCGTTGTAGGCTTCCAAAACCTTATTGCGAATCTGGGTCATAAATCGAAACGAGACATCCGCCTTCTCCAGATTGATCATGACCTCGTGCAGGCTGTGTTTTCCCTCTAAAAAAAACTCCTGGGAGGTCTGGGTGGCCTTGGACAAATCCTGGTTGACCGAATTAATCCCCTTGGATACAAGATCGCCAAACCCGGCGGACGTTTTATCCGCTTTCAGTTCTTTCTGCAGATCATTAACCCCAATGCCTGACATACCAGGGTTAAAACTCTTAATGTCACTGATCGACATCAGACACCTCCCAGATCTAGGGTGCGAAGCAACATCTGCTTCGTGGTGTTGAAAACAGTCACATTGGATTCGTAGGCCTTGGAGGCGGACATGACATCGACCATTTCTTGCGTCACATTGATGTCAGGCGTCGCCACAAATCCCTTGTCATCGGCATCGGGATGCTGCGGATCAAAAATCAATTTGGGCGGACGATTGCTGTTAACAATGCTGGAAATTTTTGCCTCTTGGATATTTTTTTTGTCTATTTGCACACCGAGGGCCTCGTCAAAAGGCACGGGGGTCGATGTGATAATCGCTTCTTTCCTCTGATAAGGGCCACCCTCGGGAGTTCGAGTGGAGTTGGCATTGGTCAGATTTTGCGCGCTGACCTCCATGCGGGCATTCTGCACATCCATCCCTGCCGAACTGATACCCAGTACCGTGAGTAAACTCATAGGTTTATTCCCTCAATTAATTACCGCCACCCGTAATGGCATAGCGCGCAAACGCCATTTCCTTGTTCAAAACCTTGATAGCCGCCATATAGAGCAGGCCATTTTCGGCGACGGCCGACATCTCCAGGTTGCTGTTCACGTTATTGCCATCGTCGCGCGGTGCCGCTTGCGAGGTCTTGACATCCATCTCCAATTTTAATTTTGGTTCTGTCGAACTTGCCGCGCCATTTTCCCCACTGGGATGGATGGCATGATCCAGATGGACCTTAAAGTTTGGAATCTTCGCCTTGTAGTTGGGAGTTTCCTCGTTGCCAATGTTGGAGGCGTGAATCGCATGACTGGCCGCACGCACATCCAAATATTGTTGAACCAGATCAATCTTCCCTGAAAGGCTCGTCATGAAAAAACTCCTTCAGGCAAGACCTAAGCAATCGCCATGCCAGGCTATTCTTTTTTTTGGTTTTACTAAGATATCAACAGGTTGAATGAAAACATCCGGCGTGTGAACCCAGAGTGACTAGGAATTTTTTTCCTGTTCGAGCAGTTCTAAAAATGTGCACATATTTTGATCTAACAATACATGGTAGAGACATCTAAGGTAGAATGGCACGCCAAACGACTGACAGATGGTCACCGGGCAGCTCAAAATCTCTCGATTGCTAATCACGCCCATTACCATAAAAAATTTCTCCTTCACCTCTTAGAGTATGCAACGGCACAAAGTAAACACAGCTTGAATAAAAAAATGTGGCACAATTTGCCGTAACGAAATTCTAGGCCAGTATTCATCCGCTTATCATTAATCTTATAAATATTTGATATAATTACGTTTTATCTCATAATAACCTCCTGTAATACCGCCTGGCATCTCATTTGCAGAACTAGCCCTATGATTGTTTGTACAAAATGCCGATCTCTCCCCCCCGTTTGACGAGAGATTGGTGGGGAGGTAGATCATAAAGACTCCCCCCCTGATCTACCTCCCCCTTTGTTCTTCTCCTATTGGGAGAAGAACAAAGGGGACATATTATGGATTTTCACAATAAGACCGTCCTGATCACCGGAGGCACCGGATCATTCGGGCAGAAATGCGTCGAAACCCTCCTGAGAGATCATCACCCGCGTAAAATTATTATTTTTAGCCGGGATGAGTTGAAGCAATCCCAGATGCAAGAACGCTTCAATCATCCCTCGCTGCGTTATTTTATCGGAGATGTCCGCGACAAGGATAGACTCATGCGCGCCTTTGTCGGGGTCAATTTTGTCATTCATGCCGCCGCTTTGAAACAAGTACCAGCCATTGAATACAATCCATTTGAAGCCATCCGCACGAATATCATCGGGGCCTATAACCTCATCTCCGCCGCCATCGATCGGGGTGTGGAGAAGGTCGTGGCTTTGTCAACCGATAAGGCCGCCAACCCCATCAATCTGTATGGCGCCACCAAACTCTGTTCCGATAAACTTTTTATTTCTTCCAATAGCCTCTCCAGTAGCGATTCCACCTGTTTTTCAGTGGTACGTTATGGCAACGTCGTAGGAAGCCGTGGGAGTATCATTCCGTTATTTTTACGCCAAAAGGGCACCGGTCAAGTGACAATCACCGATGAACGCATGACACGATTCTTCATCACCCTGGATCAAGGGGTGCAACTTGTGCTGCAAGCGTTTGATACCATGATCGGGGGCGAGATCTTCGTCCCAAAGATCCCCAGTGTCCGGGTCACCGACGTGGCCAAGGCCATCGCCCCACAATGTGAACAAAAAATTGTCGGCATCCGTCCCGGAGAAAAATTGCATGAGATCATGGTGCCGGAGGATGACGCCCGCAATACGCTGGAATTCGCCAATTTTTATGTCATTCAGCCCCAGTTTCATTGGTGGGATCGGGAATACTATCTCTCCCTCAACGGCTGCCAGGCCAATCGATGCCCGGACGGCTTCAGCTACGCCAGCAACACCAATACGCGTTGGCTCAGCGTCGATCAAATTCGACAACTCATTGATGACAATCCGATCGATCCTGGATTGGTCGCCGCCTACAATCAATACAACCTGGTCACTGAGGAGCCGGTGAGCAATGTCCAACATAAAAATCCCCTACAGCCGTCAGCTCATTGAATCAGACGATATCGACGCAGTCACCGCAGCGTTAACATCCGATTTTCTCACGCAAGGACCGCGCATCAAGGCATTTGAAGAGGCAGTGGCCCAGTATTGCGGCGCCCGATTCGCCGTGGCGTTTTGCAATGGCACAGCGGCACTTCATGCCGCCTGCATCGCCGCTGACTTAGGGCCTGGAGATGAAGGCATCGTCCCTCCGATCAGCTTTGTCGCCACGGCCAATTGCCTGGCCTATGTGGGGGCGACCCCACGTTTCTCGGATGTACAACTGGGGATACCAGTTTTGGACCCACATTCTGTAGCACAAACGATTACCAGTAGAACCCGCGTCATCATCCCTGTTCACTTTGCGGGTTCTGCCGCCCCAATGGCCGCTATTTCCGAACTGGCAGGTCAGCACCGACTTCTGGTCATCGAAGATGCCTGCCACGCCCTGGGAGGGGCTTATCAATCCCCTGACGGCCAGTGGATTAAGATCGGCTCCTGCCGTCATAGCGACATGACCGTTTTCAGTTTCCACCCGGTCAAAAATATCACCACCGGAGAAGGGGGGATGATCACCACCAATGATCCCCAACTCTACCAACGGCTCCGGTCCATCCGTCACCATGGGATTGTCGTGCCGGAAAACGAAAATAACCCGGCTTGGTACTATGAAATGCGTTCCTTGGGTTACAACTTCCGCATGACCGACATCCAAGCCGCGTTAGGGAACTCTCAACTCGGGAAAATCGACCGTATGATTGCAGCACGGCAGAATCTTTTTGCACGTTATCGGCAGGAACTAACATCAATCCCTGAAATAAAACTTTTGGAGCCCCCCACTAGGACCGGTTCCGCACTCCACCTTTGCCTGATACAATTGCAACCAAATATCCGACGAGACGAGGTATTCAATTCGTTGCGCGCTCAAGGGATCGGCGTTCAACTTCATTATATGCCGATCTATCGGCATCCCTACTACCGCAATTGGCTCCACCTTTCGGCCGCAAATTTTCCTCATGCGGAGCACTACTTTGCCCATGCCATGAGCATCCCCCTCTACCCTTCCTTGACCACCACGGAGCAAGACTTTGTTATCCGTTCATTGCGTGCAGCGGTGTCACAAGCCCGGAGACCTTATGAAGACAGCCACCATCATCCAAGCGCGTATGACCTCGACGCGCCTGCCCGGTAAGGTACTGCGCCCCGTTTTAGGCCGTCCCTTATTGGATTTTATGATTGAGCGCCTCAAGAGGATGAACCATTCCGAACAAATCATTGTCGCCACAACAACCAATCAAGCGGACGATCCCATTGTTAACCTGGCCATCCGAAGAGGCGTGGGATACGTCCGGGGCAGCGAGCATGATGTCCTCTCGCGTGTCCTGTTGGCAGCGCATCAATATCAGGTCGATTTAATCGTCGAGACCACCGCCGATTGCCCGGTGATTGACCCAGTCCTGTCCGATCAGGTTGTGACGCTATTTCGACAAAACGGTAATCTTGATTATGCCAGCAACGTCTTAACGCGCAGTTACCCGCGCGGCATGGATACCCAGGTATTTCCCACCAAAATACTCGAAGAGGTCGCGAGACTGACGCAAGACCCGGTCGACCGAGAACACGTCTCACTTTATATCTACCACCATCCCGAAAAGTTTAGTTTGGCCAACCTAGCCGCCCCCCGTGAATGCTATCAACCGGAGCTGAGGCTCACCGTAGACACTATGGAAGATTTTTTACTCATTGAACAAATTATCACCCATCTCTCGCCAAAGAACCCCAACTTTTCTCTGCAAGATATGCTACGGTTCCTTCAGGATAATCCGACGTTGTATGAGTTGAACCGTCATATCCAACAAAAACAGGTTGAGAATGAACAGCAAAACACCCAAAACCCTCCTGTTCCGTGCTGATGGGGGAGTCAAACTGGGTTTTGGGCATTTAAGACGCTGCCTGGCCTTAGCCTCAGCCGCAAAGGACCAGGGCTACCAACCTATCTTGGTCACACGAACCACCCCAGCCAATCTCAAAAAAATGAGCTCACCTCCTAACATGCCTATTTGCCATCTCGCCCACGCACTCAATCTGGCAGACGATGCAACCCGCACAGCTCGAATCGCGCAACAACACCATTCGCGCACTGTCATTGTCGATGGCTACACCTTTAAGAGCGCCTTTTTTAGAAGATTGCGCCAGGCCCAGCTCAACGTAGTGGCCATCAAGGATGAAGTAACAAGCTCTCCCGATATCAATTTAATCATTAATTCCAATCCTGCTGTAAAAAAATCTCATTACCGGAAACTCGGGAGGGAAAAGGGTGTCCTAGCAGGTGCAAAATACATCATGATTGGCAACGATATCTTACGACAAAGACACCATCAGGAAACCTCGCAACTACTCATCTCCTTAGGTGGTGCTCGCTGGCCAAACGAGCTCTTATGCCAAATTGCCCGGGGCTTGCAACCCATCAGTCATCATTTTAAAAAAATTACCTGGGTCTTGCACGATTCTCTTGGGCCTTCATGGCAAACCCTCCTCCCAAAAAATACCTCCATTCAAGCGCCAGGGGGAAATTTTCCCAGACAACTGGCCGGGGCTACCCTTGTTTTGACAGGCGGAGGCGTCACCTTAGGGGAATGCGCCTTCTTGGGGAAACCATCCGTGACCCTCATCCTAGCCAAAAATCAAGCGGCGCATGCCCTCTCTTATGCAAAAAATGGCACCACTTTCCCTATACCAGCCCTGTTGAAAACGGACTGGCGTCAATTATCCAAAAGGCTTCCTGAGGTATTCACTCCTTTGTTAAACCATGCTAAGAGAAACAGGATGTCACAAGCTGGCAGGCATTTAGTGGATGGACGCGGCGCAAATCGGGTGATTCAGGCAATATCAAAGTCTTTTTATTAAGGTTATGACTCATGGCTAAAAAGTTATCCGTTGGCGATCGATACATCTCAGACGAAAGCCCTTGCTTCATCATTGCCGAGGCGGGCAGCAACCATAATCAGGACAAGGAGATGGCAAAAAAACTGATTGTCACGGCGGCTGAAGCCGGGGCCGATGCCGTAAAGTTTCAAACATTTCGCGCCGAAAGTCTTTATTGTCGCCAGGCGGGAAAAAGTGATTACCTGGGTGAAGAAAGATCCATCTACGACATCATCGCCGAGAATGAAATGCCGCTAGATTGGATACCTTGGCTTGCCGAGGAGTGTCAGAAAAACAACATTCTTTTTCTCTCGACCGCTTTCGATGAACAAAGTGCCGACCTGCTAGCCCCCTTTATGCCCTTATTCAAGGTGGCCAGTTACGAACTGACGCATCATCCCTTGATTCAGCATCTGATCGGCTTTCGCAAACCGATGATACTTTCCACCGGTGCCGCAAATATGGAAGAAATTGGCGAAACGGTTGCGTTACTTCGCCAAAATAATGTTGAAGAATTCGCGCTTTTACAGTGCACCGCTCGTTATCCAGCCCCTTGGGAGGCCTTAAACCTGAGAGCTATCCCGTTCCTACGCGCTCAATTCGACATTTTAACTGGGCTTTCAGATCATTCCCTCGATCCCATTTTGGCGCCAGTGGCATCCGTTGCGCTCGGCGGGAAAATTATCGAAAAGCATTTTACCTTAGATAAAAATCTTCCTGGTCCGGACCATCGCTTCTCGTTAGAACCGCACGAATTACGCAATATGATTCAGGCGGTCCGCACAACGGAGCAAGCCTTGGGTCACCATGAAAAAAAACCTGCCGCCATCGAAACCGAACTAAGGCACTTTGCGCGACGTGCCGTTTTTATCGTGCGTCCCATTCACGCCGGAGAAGTTTTCTCGCTAAAAAACTTGGCCGTACTCAGGAGAGGCAATCAAGAAGCATCCATCTTGCCGAAAGAATACTATGCGATCCTTGGGAAAAAAGCGGCCCGCGACCTCGAAGCGCACACCCCGCTCTGTCAGGCTGATATTGCCTGATCGAGCAATGCGTCTTGATAACTGCAAGACCATTTGGCGAATTGCCAATGCCCGGTCTGTGCGGCAATTCTCACAAGCTACCAAACCTATTCCATGGGACGAACACCGCATTTGGTATCAAGCCAAAATCCAGGATCCTCAGTGCCATTTTTACCTCATCTTTTCCCAAAAAAGTTTGGCTGGATACCTGCGTTTTGAAAAAATAGGGCGAGGCGCCTGCTTGACCAGTATTGCCTTATCCCGTCACTTTCGTCGCCAAGGTATTGCCCAATTGGCCTTAGAGACCGGGTCTCAACGCATGCTACGTCGGAAGGGCATAAAAAGATTAACAGCGGTCATTCATGAGCAAAACCTACCATCGCGTACCTTATTTGAAAGATCTGGTTTTAAGAGGCGCAGACGGAAAGGATCATGGCTCCATTATTATCGAACCTCTCCTTGAAGCGGCGCCTCATTCTTCGCCGCCTGTTTGGATAAAACAATAATATCAACCCTGCGGTTCTTCATCCTGCCCTCTGGCGTGGCATTGTCTGCAATCGGCCGGTACTCCCCATATCCCGCCACAGAAACCCGCCTCGGATCGAGATGTTCCTCTTGAATCAGCCAACGGGCTACATAGCTGGCCCGAGCCGATGAAAGTTCCCAGTTCGAGCCGTATTTCCCCGGCAGTTGATTGTCGGTATGGCCTTCAACCCGAATTTGATTGGGCATACCAGATATTAAACCCCCAACACTCTTCAATAAATCATAAGATTCCGGGGTCATTTTATCCGCACCTGTCTCAAAAATTCCCGCGTTCTGAAGGCGGATGATGAGACCGTTATCATCCTGAACCACAACCGCCGTCCCTGCCATTTTTTTCTTTTCCAAGACGTCCATTATTTTCCGCTGGGTGCGCGCTATCAGTATTTCTTCCGTGGTCAGCAACCCATATTGATCCCGAAGTTTTTTATCCCCTTTTGGTTTTACTAAAATCCCATCGTTATCATCCCCATCCGACAACTCAGGAACGATGACCAGGGTCTCGCCATTTTTGGAGGCCGATTCCCTGATAGAAGAAACCTGACTGGTAGAGGGAGTGCCTTCCCCACCCATCACATTCAACTCTCCAGCTTGATCTTTAAAGAGGGAGAAGTGATCGAAGGCCGCTTCAATCGCCAGGGCCATCTTATTGGATTTACTTCGATCCACTTGGGAAGAGGAAAAGAGCACGACAAAAAAGGCAAATAGCAGCGTAATAAAATCGGCATAGGAGACCAGCCAACGCTCGTGGTTCGCGTGCTCCGCATGTTTTTTCTTTTTACTCACGGGTTATTTCTTTTCCTCTGCCGGCTTATGCATTTTTTCGACAAAGAAGCCTGATAATTTATCGCGCATGATCATCGGGTTGACCCCTTCAATCACCAACAGGACCCCATCAAGAATCATCTCCTTGATCACCATATTTTTTTTGTGGAGCAGGGTCATTTTCCCCGCAAAGGGAATAAACCCAATATTGGCAAAACCAACGCCATAAATCGTGGCCACGAAGGCCACGGCAATCCCATGACCCACCTCTTCAATATTTTCCAAATGTTTCATAACCTGGATCAGCCCCATCACCGCCCCAATGATACCGATCGTCGGGGCATAACCGCCGGCCGACTCCCAAACCTTGGGGATGGTCAGTCCATGCTCTTCGATGCGTTCCAGTTGTGATTCCAAGGTATGTCTCAGTTCTTTGGGATCGGCGCCATCCACCGCCATCATCAGTGCCTTCTTGAGAAAGGGATCCTTGATCTGTTTGACATCCGCTTCCAAGGAAATGATCCCCTCTTTACGGGCCTTCGTGGAGTATTGGACTAAATCTTCTATGATCTTGTCCGGGTCTAAAGAGGACGGCATAATCACGTCCTTCAAGCCCTTGAGGGCCTCCAAAAAAAGCCCCATGGGGAAACTGATCATGGTGGCCCCAATCGTCCCCCCCATCACGATCATGAAGGCCGTGGGCTGGGTTAGTTCCATCACACTGCCACCTTCTAGGACCAGCCCCAAGATGATCCCAACCAGTGCCAGAATAAATCCAATAATAGTCGCTAGATCCATGGTGTGTTGAACTCAGTCTTCCCCTCTCCGAGTCCTAACGGCAGTTCTGCAGAATCCTTAAATTATATTAAATAAGGCTAAAGTTTTTTATCGATAGACCGTTCTGGGAAGTGGGGGGAGTGTTATGCAATTTTCTGCATCCATGGGGGGAGTCGTCTCATCGCCCGAACGAGTCATCTCGGATCTTCAACAAAAAGACCGACTCCAATCGATCCCACCAGAAGGAACGGTAAAAAAAATAACCAATGAAACTAGCAATATAGCGGTCACCGATCATGACCAACGCAAATCTCCATGGGACCAGCAAAAAAAACAGGGAAAAAATCCGACCGCTCCCAAGGTTAAACAACCCCTGCTCAGATCCTCTGAAGCCGGGGAACTAGCGCTTTCACTTCAACCAACTCTAACCTCTAAATCGTTGGCCTCATTACATTATAAATTTGATGCGGAACTTGTCATTGACCTATTATTTAATTGAACAGATCATCACTTCTTCCACCGATTGGTAGCCATTCTTCCGCCAAAATTTCTTAGCCCTCTCGTTGTGATTCACCGCATAGAGTTCAACCCCTTTAAGCCCTTGTCGGCGAAACCATTTCATCCCCTCATTGAGCAAGGATTGGCCAATACCGCGACCACGCCATTCGGGTAAAACGTAAACACCGTTAATATACCCGATACGATCAGGAATTTCTGCGAGGCAGGGTTTGATCATGCCCAAAAAATATCCAATCCTGACGTCAGCGGTCATCGCAATAAATAAGCACGTTTGATCCAAACGAGGGTTTAAACCCACCATCATCTGGTAAACATCCTGCTTCTTAGTCAGGTCCACCGAACGCGCCAAAATGGTTTGAGAGTAGGTTAATTCCTCGCCGATGGCCTGACAGTATGCATCGGTGAGCCAGTGCATATCGTCATGCCACAACGGCGATTCTTCATCAACTAAGCGATAAGTTACTGAGGGCTGCATAAATACGCGCGGTACTGGAGAAGACTAATCTTAAGGCTGTTTCACGCTGCACCAATTTTCCATAGGCGTCCGAGATGTCGGCATCTTGCACATTGGAGAGATTCTGTAAAATTTGCACACTTTCATGGTCCAGTCCGGACTCAATGGCCTCCAACTGCTGCGTTCTAAGCCCAATCTGGGCATTCCCGTTCAGAACTTGGGTCATCGCGGTGTCCAAACGGTTCAAGTGAGTTGCAATGTCAGTCGTATTGCGCGCGAGCAGGGCCGTTTTCAGGTCATCGAGCACATCAAAGGTATCCTCACCCGTCCCGGTCTTCAAGGTATCGGAACTACCCGTAGCGCCGCCACCCGCTATGCTAGCCGCATAGGTAAACGCCGTATTGAAATCCGTCTTGCCACTGATGCTCAATTGCAAATTGGTGATGGCACCTGCCCCGGAGGTCACACGAATCGAGCCATCGCCCTGAACGGCGGCCACCTCCGTATTATTCCCGGCAGCCCTGAGGGCTACTTGCATAGCGGCCGCAATATTCGTCAGGGTTGTCGTCGAACTGACTGCCAAGGTCGTTGAAAAAGCCGTCGCTCCCACACTCCCAGCAATCGTGATCGTATCTCCAGCATCAATGTCCAAGCTAACACTATTGCTATTTTTCAACGAGGTGGCCAAATTGGTTCCGCTTGCCGTGGCAATACTGCCGGTGAATATTTCATTGCCATTGATGTTTCTCTGCATTTGAATCGCTTTCGTCACTTGCGACATGAGACTGTTGCCATTTGCCGCAAAAGTGACTGGGGTGCCCGTAAACGGCTGGGTCGAAGTCGCCGTGCCCGAAAAAATATAGTTATCGCCCGATTTTGCATTGGCATAGCTCAAATATTCTGTCTTTAGGTCATCGAGCTGTGTGCTCATTTGAGTGAGAAAGGCATCCGAAGCCGATGCATCGCTGGCGATAAGAGCAATCTGTCGTATCCGATTCAAAACATCCGATGCTTGTTGTAGCTTTGAATCGGCGTAATCCAAACTGGTTTTCACATCCACGACATTGTTTTTATACTGCTGGATATCTAAAGACTGACTTCGGTAGGAAAAAATTTGGGGTAAGACGGCGGCATCATCCGAAAGTTTATTGATCCTTAATCCGGTGGTTGCCGGGGCCTGCACCTCTTGATATTGCCTCTGGGCACGGGCAAGGTTATCCCGAATGGTGAGCTGATTGGAGCTGAATGTCACGCGTGTTAGAGGCATACTATTTTTCTGCTCCTCACAATTCAACTAATAGCTTCAGAATTTCCGCCGCCACCGCCACCAATTTGCTGGCCGCCTGAAAGGCCGCTTGAAAACGCGCCAAATCAAGCTGTTCTTCTTCAATAGACACACCCGAAATTCTTTCACGCTGCTGTTCCGACTGGCTCAAAACGCTGGAGGAAAAACTCTGATCGCGCGCCGCTTGTCCCGCATCGGTCCCAACTCGTGACAGGAGATTGCTATAAAATGTCCCTATGGTCGTACTACCCGTTGAAAAATTGATCGAGCTGTCCTTTATGGCGACCAACTGTAGCGCGATACTATTACCCGCGGGGAGGGTTGCCGCAGACGAGGCCGCCGCAATCTGCTGTGGCAGACCATCCACATCCGATGAAATGGCAATCAGACCCGCAGAATCGCTCCCGGCTACCCCTAAAGCCGCCGAGGACCCTGTTCCCCCGCCTGCCGTGATCGGAGTGGTAAAGGTAAAGGCCGTATTAAAGGTTGTCTTACTGGGAATGCTGAGCGTGAGCCCCGTAATGGCCGTTGCACCGGAGGTCACGCGGATCGTACCGTCACCCTGGACAGCGGCTGTTTCCGTACCACTCGCCCCAGCGGCTGCCCGTAAGGCCGTTTGAACGGCCGTGGCAATATCTGCCAGCGTTGTCGTCGCACTTACTGTCAAAGTCGTACTAAACGCGCCGCCCAAATTGCCGCCGATCGTGATCACATCCCCGGACGCAATCTGCAGCTTGGTCCCGGTGCTGGTTCTGAGGTTTGTCGCCAGATCCGTGCTCGCGGCCACGCTGGTCAGGGTGGCAAAAAATTTACGCGCCGTCACCCCCCCCAAATCATACCCCGAGGTGTGCAGGAGATTCACTTGAGTGGCCAATTCATAGGCGACTTCGTTCAACTTGGCTTCGTAAGCCGGTATGTCCGTATCGCGTGCCGTCAGATAACCTTTAAGACTTCCTCCCGTCACACGATCGCTCACATCAACAGCCGATCCACTACCGACCGTCAACATGACTTTAAAATGACCTAAATCGTTCGTATTCGCTTCCGTACTCAGCGTAGCGCGCGAAACCCCGGAAAGAAGTTGCAGACCATTCCCAAAATAAACTTGGAACTCCCCGTTGGATGTTTCAACCGACTTCACATCCATCATTTCCGATAATTCGCGCACCTTGAGGGCACGCTGATCTCGCAACACCAGTGTTTCCCCGCCGGATAAATTAATTTTATCGTTAATATCGGTAATTTCCGCCGCAATACTGTTAATTTTGTCTATTCTGCTGGAAATCGCCGTGTCAATGGATGTGCGATTATCTTTGAGGGCCTGGGACAAGCTATGGAGTCTCTGTACCAACGTACCGGCCTTACTCAGGGCATCAAGACGTGGAGCCGTCGCGGTTGGATCCGCGGCCACTCCGTTAAAGCTGTTAAAAAAATCGGACATGAACTTAGAGATCCCATCCTGGCCAATTTCATTAAAAAGCTCTTGAACTTGATTGAGTTGCTCCGCCCTGGCATCGGCCTGGCCGTTTTCACTCGAGGCATCGGCAAGACGGGCCTCCGCAAAATTGTCGTATATCCTCTGAACATCCTTGACCAAGGCCCCACGACCCACCTCTAAGGTGCCGCTCGTTTGGGCCTCTGCCGGGGCAATATTGATGCGCTGTCTGGAATAACCCGGGGTGTTAACATTGGCAATATTTTGGCCGGCAATGCTCAAGCCAAGGCTATTGACATTGAGGGCGGAAATAGCACTGCTAAAGATGGTAAAATTACTCGACATGCATCTCCCAGATCCAGCCTACTATGTACCGTCTCAAAACCTAAACAGTTCGATCCATGGTGGCGCTTGACAGCTGCACAACAGTCCCGCTCAGGGTTCCGTTCTTCGTATAACCTGAGCAAAGTCCCTTGCCTTGCAAGTTTTCAATCAAAGTGAGCGACTGTTGTACAAAATTTAGGGAATGCGCCAAATATCGTCGTTGATCGGTGTTCAGTTCTTGAGCGGCCTGTGCCATCGAACGAATGCACGAGACATAGTGTCTTATCTTCTCGGCTTGGATCTGGTCGGCTAACTGGGCCACAATAAAATCCGTGGAGGGCTTGCCTTGGCAACCTAGCTCTTGGCCTATTTTCATCATCAGATCGTGGCGCGCGGATTCAATGGCTTGAACTCTTTTGAGGTTCTCCTGTTTGGCCCGGCCTGCTTCGGCAATAAGCTTGAGGTTGTATTCCACCACGGCCTCACGCTCTTGCTGCAGGCTCTGCACCAGCGAACCCAACGCGTCCAACAACTCCAACATGACCATTTCTAGTTGCTTCAGCAGCTGTCCATTCATAAAATATCACCCATTAACTAAATAACTGACTGTGTTTTTGCACGTACTCAATCATCGCATCGGCAATCTTGGCGGAGTCGGTATGATATGTCCCGTCTCGCACCGCTGCCTGTAACGGCTTGACCCTCTCCGCCCGCACATCGGGCTCGCTCGCCAGCGCGGCCTTCGCCGTTCCCATCAACTCCTGACCCACCTGCGATATCTCCACACGATCTGGGGGTGGATCAGAATGAGGCGAGACCCTCGTTTCCTTGCTGTCTCGACCTCCCCGCACCCCACCGGTCTTCTTATTGGTTTGGAGTTCCTTAGGACCCCCCAAACCATCTATCTTCATAATTCCCATAGTTTCCCCCCTTTCACGGTTCGTACCCTATCAACGGTAGAAACGGACGAACAGGGGTAAAACTCAAATTTTATTTTCAAAAGAAACATATTTTTTTGGATCCACCGCTTCTCCCCCATCATTACGCACTTCAAAATGAAGATGAGGGCCTGTGCTTCTTCCAGTACTTCCAGAATACCCAATAATATCACCACGTTTTATCTTTTGTCCCACCTGCACATTATTTTCATCATTATGGGCGTACATAGTCCGATAGCCATTAGGGTGGCGAATCTCAACCGCCTGCCCATAACCGCCCTTGAGTCCGCTGAAAGTGACCGTCCCATCCCCGGCCGCCTGGATGGGTGTCCGCATCGGGAGTGGCAAATCAACCCCCTGATGAAATTTTTTCACGCCAAGAAAGGGATCCGATCTCACTCCATAAGCCGAACTAACTTTGCAAAATGGGAGTTGAAGACCAGAGCAAGCCCCTTGGTCCAGCCCCACAGGCCCGGATGGCAAATCGGCATTGAGCGCTGGGGTGGATTCCTGACCGGAGCGGGCCTTGAGTTGTCGCATGATTTGTTGTGCCACTCCAAAACCCTGTTTTGATTGGGAGCCTGCCTCGGCCAATTTTTGCATGAACATGGATTGATAAACATCCTGCGGAACTCCCTCGCTAAATTCTGATTTAGGAATGGACTGATAAGCCATGTCAAAGATGTAACCCACAAAGAACGACTCAAAATTCTGCGCCGCCTTGCGAATCTTGGCCTCATCTTGCGTATCTCCCTTGGTCGCCTCAGATAAGGCCTCCCCTGGCAGTGGGGTCAGGGTCACGGGAATGGAGTCTGTAGTTATCATAGATTATTTTTAAATAATAATCAGTTCCCCTTGTAAGGCCCCAGTGGCCTTGATGGCTTGTAAGACTGAAATGAGATCACGAGGGGTTATCCCAATGGCGTTTAAGGCCCGCACCACCTCGCCGATATTCACCCCTTCCGGGACCAAGACCAACTTACGGTCTTTGTCCTCTTCCACTTGAAAATCGGTCTCAGGAATAACTGTAGTCTCCCCTTTGGAAAGGGGATTCGGTTGGGACACCTCATAAGATTGATCAATCTGGATACTCAAACTCCCATGAGAGACCGCCACGGTCGAAATACGGACATTCTCTCCCATCACAATGGTCCCGGTACGTTCATTGAGCACCACTCGTGCCGCGACATCAGGCTGCACTTCCAACACTTCCAAATTAGCGATCAAATTGGTCACCCGTTGCGCATATTTGTCAGGAACTTGCACATTAACGGAACCCGGATCCGTCGCGGAGGCATATTTGGAACCAAGAAAATCATTGATCTTATCAGCCATCCGAACCGCCGTCGTAAAATCAGGCTCATTGAGGGAGATCTGCAGATCGTGTTTCCCCTCCAGGCCAAAATCCACCTCTTGCTCCACAATGCCGCCATTACTGATCTTGGCCACAGTCTGATGATTCTTTTGAATCGTCGAACCACCTGAAGGGGCCTCGGCCTGATAGCCTCCAACCGAAATCGGTCCCTGAGCCACGGCATAAACCTGTTGATTGGCCGCCTTGATCGGGGTCATTAGGAGAGTCCCTCCTTGCAGACTTTTGGCATCGCCAATCGACGACACCAAGACATCGATGGTGGAACCGGACTTCGCGAAGGGGGGGAGGTTGGCTGTCACCATGACTGAGGCGACATTCTTGACCTGGAATCGCGAAGTATCCGCCCCAACACCCATCTTGGCGAGGGCCTCTCCTAAGGACCGCTTCATCACGTCCGAACTCGCGCTATCACCCGTACCATCCAAGCCGACCACCAGCCCGTAGCCAATCAACTGATTGGCACGCACTCCCTTAAAATTAGAGATATCCTTCAAGCGACTGGCCAACCCCAAGCTGGGCACCAGCAGCAAGACCAACAGCATCATCAATTGTCTTTTTAGAAAGGCCATATGTGATCCAATACCCGTACTAACCAGCCTGGTTTTTGTTTTTCCGCCACGACTCCAAAACCATTGTAACTAATCCTCGCATCGGCCAGCGAAGAGGATAAAACGGTATTATCCGGCAAGATATCATAGGGTCGGATGATCCCTTCCACGACCAGGATCTGATCCTCATAATTAATCTTCATATGCTGCTCACCCTTGATCAGGAGATTCCCATTGCGCAACACGCGAGTCACCGTCGCGGAAATCCTGGCCGACAATTTTCCCTGTCGCGTGGTCGATCCATCCCCTTGAAACTTGCTCTCCGTCTTGGCGCCAATGAGCTTCGTTGGATCCAACGCCGAGAAGATTTTTTGCAACTTCGTCATCAAACCACCCAGATCGGTAATCGAGGCACTATGATCCTGCTTCCGTTCCCCTTTGGTTTTTCCGGAACCGGAGGCCTGGGATTCTTCATCGACCACCACCGTAACGGTATCTCCCGGCTTGGACGCCCGATACATGTTGTCGTAAAGATGCGACGTATAGGTATCCACCCAAAGCGAACCGGTCTTCCCCAAACTATCCTGTTTATCTTCCTGGGCTTTTTCATTGTCAAAATAGTCGCTCTGATCGGATGCAACGGTTTCAACCCTCTTGGCCGCCTTGTCCACATGCGTGCGGCCCGCCATCATGGTGCAACCCGCAAACGTCGTAAATAAGAGCGCAAACAATGCGCCTTTCTTGGCGTCAAAAAACAATTTCCACCTCGCCTCCGCCAATGGGTTTGCCGACTAATTCTTTCTTTGAATCAATATTTTCCACCAAGACGGATCGACCGCTATCCATCACCTCTTTGATACGTCCGTGGGCCCGGACATTGATGTGAGAATTTCTCACCAAGAGCGTGACCAGCTCGCCCTTTTTCAACTCAACACTCGCACGCAAGGTGGTGCGGTCAATCGGCACGCCAGCCTCAATTTTTTGATTCACATTCCAGGCGCTGTCACCAAGTTCCTTCAGGGTCTTAAATATTTTTTCGGGTTCACGACAGGCCTGCTGTTGCTCATCAAAATCAGCCTTAGTGACCGTATCACCGGGGACGAAGTCTCGTTTCGCCACCAAAATAGTCATTTTTGTGGCCACAACGGCCTCAAAATCTCTTTTGGCAAGACGTTCTCCATTCTTACCCAAGAAATAGACCAGCACTGGGTATCGGCCTTCATCATCTTCATCTTTATCTTTGCCGGCTATTTCGACCGAGACATCCGAAAAAAGTTTGTCATCTGGCAGATCCGATGGAATATGCGTAAACTCAACTTGTAGACGATCTGGAGTTTCCTTGCGCAATTCGGCAAGACGCCGGATGACCGATTCGTTGATTTTCTTCATCACGCCGGAGGCGGCGATCGGCAACACTCTTTCATCGATATTCCCGATTAATTGCACACGGGTCAGGTCGGCCCCCGCCCGATTTAAGGCCAACAATACCTGGGCCACTTGCACCCCGCCCTCACCCTGGTTTTTGGAGAGGGCAATTTGGCCATATTGCTCCAATAAACCGGCGCTGGTCTTCTCCTTATCCACCACATCGGCAATCGTCAGCCCCTTCGCGTTGCCTTGGATGTGGGTAGAGAGCGCCATTTGCCAAGGATCTCCCGCAACCGCGGGTTGGCAGAAACAGAACAAACAAAATAATAGGCCTGCTAGTTTCTTCATCGGGTTCATCATGTTAACTCACGTTATTGGAAGCCTGCATCATTTGACTGGCCGCTGACAGCACCTTGGCATTGGCCTCATACGAGCGCTGCGCCACAATCATGTTGATGAGTTCTTCCGCCACATTGACATTTGAGTTTTCCAAAAATCCCTGCAGGATTTCACCACTACCGCTTTCACCAGCGGTCACCAAGGTGGGAGATCCTGAGGCCGTTGTTTCTTGATAGAGATTTTGTCCCAGAGATTTTAATCCAGAGGGGTTTTGAAAAACGGCAAGTTGAATGATGCCTAACTGTTGCGCCGTGGTATCTTGACCGCTGGCAATGGAGACCGTCCCATCTTTCCCGATAGTGACCGAAGTCGCCGTGGTGGGTATGGTAATCGTGGGGCTTACCACTAACCCATTATTCGAAACCAGTTGGCCTTGGGAATTCAATTTTAGGTTGCCATCGCGTGTATAGGCAATCTGTCCGTTAGCTTGAGTCACCTGGAGAAACCCACTGCCTTCAATGGCCACATCCAGCTCCCGGTTGGATTGGTTCATCTCACCCTGGCTGAAGTGTTTATAAACTCCCACGAGCTTAGTGCCATGACCCATTTGGATACCCACCGGGGCAATGGTATTCGTGCTGTTATTGAGACCCGGGGTCTTAATCTGGTCATACATCAGATCCTCAAAACTCTCGCGCGAGGCCTTGTAGCCTATGGTATTTAGGTTGGAGAGGTTGTTTGAGATATTTTCGATGCGCACCTGCTGCGCATCCATCCCGGTTGAAGCCGCATATAATGCCTTTAACATAAACGCTCCCTTATTGATTAGGCCAGCTGTCCAACAGTCGAAGAATTCTTATCAATATCTTTCTGCGCCTGAATCACCTTCAAATAGGATTCATATTGCCGCATCACCTCAATCAAGCGAACCATGTTAGTCGTCATTTGCGAGTTGGACGATTCAAGCTTCCCCTGTAAAATTTGCGTGTCTGTCGTTGGTTTGGCCGCCACCCCATCCTTGGCCTCAAACAACCCGTTCCCAACCGCGCTCAATTTCTGCTTATCATCAAATGAGACTACTTTAATTTGTCCCAGGTCTTCCCCATCACCATTGACTTGGCCAGACTCGGAGATCTCCACCTTGGACTTGGTCCCTATTTGCACGGGACCGCTCACCCCCATGACCGGATCGCCATGCAGCGTCACCAACTGGCCTTGGGCATTCAACGTAAAAGCCCCATCACGGCTGTAAAAATTTCCATGATCGGTTTGCACCTCAAAAAAACCGTCTCCCTGCAAGGCCAGATCAAAGGTGTTATTCGTCTGTATGGTGGCCCCGGGAGAAAAATTGGTGGTGATATTCGCTCGATTGACCACCTTGGGCTCGCCATTGTTATTTTTTTCTTCGGACAAAACGGCCTCAAACGAGACCTTCCCTTCCTTAAAACCATAGCTGCTTGCATTGGCGAGGTTGTGCGAAATGACCTCTAATTCCATTTCCTTCATGCTCATCGCGGCAACCGCCGCATCATTAATCGTCGGCATAGAGAAAGACCCCTCCCTTTCATGCTGTGCAAACTTGATACCAAGATTATTATTGGCACTGGAGAAACGATCAACCGGTTGTAATTCTTAGCTAAGTATTCAAATGACTATCCGAACTGGAGAGGAAATATCTCGCACCGCTAAACGTTAAGGGGCAATATTTTCCTAGGGGTGCCATGAAATGAATTTTGCCCTATATCCACGAAAACTAGCATACAAATAACTGAAAATACTGTAGAATCGCCACAGTTTCAGTGGACTGTGATGTGATGATAAACGTGGCACTCAAATTGCGTTCAATTTCCAGGGCGTATTAGAGCCTTGGAGGAATGTTATGAACCAACTCTCCCTGTTTCCCATTGACTCATCTGTTGCAACGGATGGCCCGTTTTCATCACCTACCGAGGCCTCATTGGTGGGCAATCCTTTTCAAAAAATGATGGACCGGATGATGCAAAAGGTGCCGCCAGCAAAAGATGCTCCCCCCCCCTCATCGCATCACACCGGGTCATTTATCAAAACCATTAAGGATTATCGCGCCGATGCGTTGCCGGTACGACCTACCACCCTTGCCGCTAAAGAAGTAAAACCTGTCCCAACCGAACCGACTCATTTCTTTGCAAAACTCTCCGATTCCATTAAACAGGCCGTCCAAGAGGCTGGGGAAAAATACCATGTGCCGCATCGACTCATCGAATCCATCATTCACACCGAGTCCGGTTTCAATCCCAAGGCGCATTCCCATGCGGGTGCGATTGGCCTCATGCAACTGATGCCGGGAACAGCGCGTGAGCTCGGCGTGGAAAACCCTTATGATGTCACACAAAATGTTGATGGGGGCGTACGCTATTTTCGCCAAATGTTGGACCGTTTTGGCCAGGATACCAAACTGGCCTTGGCCGCCTACAATGCGGGACCGGAGGCCGTAAAACGCTATGGGGGCATACCGCCTTATCAAGAAACTCAACAATACGTTTCAAAGGTAATGAAACATTTTGCTTCCGAAGCTTAAACAAGGTCGATCATGACGCCAGCGCGGCAAATTTTCCTATGGGGCCTGCTTGTCACCTGGCTTCCCGCGTCCTACTTACTTGGTGAACCGCACAAAGCAGAAAAAAAAGAACCGAAGGCCGCACAAGAAATCCCCATTGATAAATCCTTTGATCAACCCTCTTTATCCGATCAAATCACGCTACTATCCCCCTCCCGGGAACCGTGGGTCAAGAAATACTACCCCGTCGTTCCGGAAAGTTTTAAGCTGATCGTCCCTAACTTCGATTGGGCTGCGCTGGGCATCACGCCCCCTCAAGAATGGACCTATGGGGGAAAAACCTACGACACGCTCAATGATATCGTCACCACTCAGATGAAGGCCACCGGCGCTGACCAACTGGAAGAACGCACTTATCTCAAGGCGGACTTACTCTTGTTTGCCCATTGGCAGGAAGAAAAAAATCAGCTCACCAAGGCCATGGAGGCCTATCAGGAGGCCATCACAAAGTTCCCAAAATCTTCCCACGCCATTCGCGCCATTTATCACACCGCCATGATAAAAATTATCATGGGTCAATATCGCGAATGTGTTGACCTCGTTTATCAAAACGAAAGCCTTTGGAAGGACCAACCTGAATGGATTGGACGCTTTCGCTCCATTGTCATGGAGGCCTATTTTCTGCGCGGCCGTTATGCCCGTTCTGAAGATTACATATGGGATCTGGCGAGTCGGCTTAACAAAGAGGATCTTTCCAGCCACCTGGCACTCCGTTATGGCGATAGCCTGTTTCTCCAGGGAAAATTCTCCGAAGCCGCGGATTGGTATCAAAACATGAGGTCTTTTCTGGAGAGTACGGATACGACGGCGGGCAAGATATCGCGTCTCTACTTTGCCGAATCACTCTTTCAAATGGGTAAAAGCGCCGAGGCCAAGGATCAATTTGAAAAGGCCAACCCAACGGACCAACAGGCCGCCGAAATTGCCGCCTACCGGATCTTACAATGTCAATTGGAACAGGAAAAAACTCCGGAAAAATTCATCAGCAAGTTTCAATCACTGGTGGGGGAATCGGCCGACACGACGATCCGGCAATTGGCCCAAGTGCAAGCCGCACGCCTGTTAACCAGCCGCGGCGATTCATTGTTGCAGGAAACAGCCATCAGTCGATTGAGGATGTTTCTCAATGACAGGGTTATCGCCGCCATGCAACCCGATGTCTTACTAACCTTGGGGACACTCCAAGCCCTGAAAGGCGATGATATTTCAGCCTTAAGGTCTCTCAGCCCCCTCATTCCTGTCGTGGTTCTGCCTGATAAAATTACCCCGTTAGAACGCACGGCCAGCAACATCGCCGTCATCCTTATTTTGGGGCGGGCCCATAAATATCAAGAGGTGCACGATCCGGAAGGTTTCTTACTGTTGTGCGAAAGATGGAACCATGCCATTCAAATATCTTCCATAAAACTCCCCCTCCTGGTTGAAATTGGCCATACCTATATGGAAAGTGGCATGTCACTCGCCGCCTCCCGGTTATTTAAGCGTATCCTCGTCGAACTACACCCCAGTCCGGAACAAAAGGTCAAAATCACCTTAAAGCTGGCCCAAACCTACCAAGACATGGGGGCCCTTGACCTTTCCTCTGAAACCTTGAATTTGCTCCCCCAACCCCCGGAAGACGTCACCCAACGCAAGATTTATCACCTCATCAAGGTCTCCGCAGCCTTGAAACAAGAAAATTTTGAGGAGTGCATAAAACAATACGACGAACTGTTAAAATCGGGTGTAACTGGTGATGAACTCTTTAAATTTAGCGTCGATGCGGCAATTTGTGCCAGGAAAGCGAAGAAATATGACGACGCCCTAAAATTTATTGGTATTCTAGGGGTTAGTGATGATAAGATCCCTTCCACAGAGGGTGTATCGGCCGATGTAAAAAAATGGCAAACCGTTGGAATTTTTGAAAAAATGACCGTGTTAACGGCTATGAACCAACCCAAAGAAGCCATTGAGTTGTTTGAACAGTTCAGGAGCAAGTCTCCCGATAGTGCAATTCCCATCGAAATTGTCTTTTCTATTGTAAAGGCCTATCAACAAGAGCATCGCCCCGATGATGCGGAAACACTTTGGAAGGAATTCTCCGATAAAAACACCAGCTTGCCGGATAATTTAAAGACTCAATACAGCCAAACACTGGAAACACTCAGTCAAAGAGAATTATTACCAGAAAAATAACGTGATGGCCTCTTTAACAACTGATGCAAAAAGTCAGGTGAAGGTATTGGTGGCCGAAGGCCAAAAGGTCATGCGGCGCGCCATTATGACTTACCTCGAGGAACATCACTTTCAGGTCTCAAAAGCGGGGGATGAAAGAGGGTTGGAAATTTTATTGGGGGAACAAGCCGATTTATTGTTGCTAGATACCACTTTGGTCAAAGGGACCTTGGCGGAATTTCTGGTGGATTTGCGCCGACAAAAACCCCAACTTGCCGTTATCTTGATGACCTACCCCGATCAACAAGAGAACTTAGAAAAACTGCAACTTTCCGAAAAGGTGGAGTGTCTCATCAAACCATTTCCAATAGAAAGCTTGGAAAATTCCATTCGTCGCCTCATCGAAAAGGAAACCGTGCCAACCGAGGATAATTCAACAGAAGGCTATCTTAATTTGGACGACCTCCCCAGCGTGCATCGACACCCTGCGATGAAAAAAGCGATTGGGCTCCTCAACGGGGTGGCCAATTCGGATATCACGGTGCTTATTTCCGGAGAATCCGGGGTCGGGAAAGAAATTTTCGCCCACACCCTCCACATGCGTTCTAACCGCGCGCAACACCCCTTTGTCGGCCTAAACTGCGCTTCGGTACCCGCCTCTCTGCTCGAGGCTGAGTTGTTCGGGTCCGAGCGTGGCGCCTACACGGGCTCTGTCAGCAAACGCATGGGAAAATTTGAAATGGCCCAAAAAGGAATGCTATTGTTGGATGAGGTCAGCGAGATGGACATCTCCCTACAAACCAAACTGCTGCGTGTCATCCAGGAAAAAGAACTGTACCGCGTGGGTGGCGAAACACGCATCCACCTCGATGTCCGCATCATCGCCACGACCAACCGAGACTTGCGTGATTGGGTCAAAAAGGGAAACTTCCGCGAAGACCTCTACTATCGGCTCAACGTCATTCCCATTCATATCCCGGCATTACGGGAACGACCGGAGGACATCCCCATTTTGGCCCAGTACATTATGGATCGCTTCAACCGTGAAAATAAGGGTAAAAATATCACCCTGACGCCGCAGGCGGTCGCCCAGTTGGCCAAATACAGTTGGCCGGGAAACATCCGCGAGTTGGAAAATATCCTGATTCGTACCGCCTTCTTGAGTTCCAATCAGAAAATTGACAAGATTGATTTTGAGGAAGAGATCGCGGCGGAGTCCCCAGTCGCTGCAATTCCCACCGGCGAGTTTAAGACTATCGATGAAATGGAACGGCAAATGATCCGTCAGGCCCTCGAAACTTATGAGGGAAATCGAGTCCGTACCGCCACCGCCCTGGGCATCAGCGTCCGAACCCTGCGTAACAAATTGCGACTCTACCGGGAAGAAGGTCTCGCCACCCCTGACGACCCTGATGAAAGATCGGCCCTGAATTGACCTCCAGTTTACTGCAAAAAAACCTCCACGCCTTAGAAAAACACCATCCCCTCCTGGCCGAACGCATTCGAGGCTTACCCGACATCCCGGGACTCTCCTTAGTCACACGGGAAGGGAATGCCGTAAACCTCGCCCTCCAATCCGCCGAGGGCAAGGCTCAGCCCTATTACCCCGATGAATCACCACGTTACTCCAAAACGCTGATCGACCAACTGGCGTTAAAAAATCCACGGGTCTTGATCTTTTTAGGGTTAGGACTGGGCCACCATTTATTGGAATACGCACGACGTCCTCATCCACTCAATCAAGGGATCATTATTATCGAGGCCTTTCCCGAAATTTTTAAAAAAACTCTCGAAGCGGTGGACTTAACACCCCTGATGGAATCAGCACGCATCACCTGGCAAATCGGCGCGGATCTCGAAGTGTTGAGACAGGGACTAGGACAGTTCTTCTCCCAAGGCTCTCTGCGCTATGCCAATGCTGTTGAATACATAGCCTTGCCTCCAGCCCTGCAAATCAATCAAAATTTCTTCAAACAAGTCGAACAAATTATTCCGCAAGCGATTGCTCATCAATTTAATCGTGTCTTTGGCGACCCCTATGATGGGTACCTGGCCACCCTCAATATCATGGAAAATCTGCCACGAGTCTTGGGGATGCCAGGACTCGAACAAGCCAAGGGGCTCTTTGCCAACAAACCGGGGATTGTCATTGCCTCCGGGCCTTCCCTGCCTCACTGTTTTCCGATGCTCCGAGATTTGCAAGACTGCAGCGTCATGGCCGTCTCCCCATCGGCCCTCAAGGAGGTCATCCAGCAGAAGATCCACCCTCACATTTGGCTCGATATTGAACGGTTGGAGGAAGATGCCAATTTTCTCGCATCCCTTCCATCAAAGCCCCCTCATCTCTTTGTCGGCCCACCGCGCATCCACCCCAAGACATTTGCCAGCCATGCAGGGGATAACTGCTATCTCCTCAGTGCCAATCTTCAATCTAACTGGCTCCCTTTACCTGGCAATCGGTACGATTTGGGGCATTCCTCGGCCCACACCGCCTTTCTCGCACTCCATCTCCTGGGCTGTGACCCTATTTTTCTGGTCGGGCAGGATCTCAGCTACGCCGCATCCGGCAGTCATGCCCCCGGCGTCTGGGAGGAATCAAAAAACTTAATGATGAATATGAAGGACGATCCGAATAGAACCCTCACCATTGAAGGGAACAACGGCCAACCTGTTGCAACCAATCTCTTCTGGTTGACCTATCTCAAGACCTTTTCCGAACAATTGATCCCAAACCACCAAGGAACGGTTTACAATGTCATTCCGGAAGACTGTGGCGCCAAGATCCCGGGGACGATTCGGATTAATCCCGAACAATTTCTACAAAAGATTGCCCCTAAGCCATTCCCGGCCCTCACCCTATTGAAAGAAAAACTCACGCCTCCCAGCCCTGAGGAAACTCAACAAAGAACCTCCATCATCAAAGAACGCGCCCAGCAGGCCATCCGAATGCTCGATCGCCTCATCCAAGACTCCGAACAATTCTCACTCCAGTGCAAAGATCTGCAATTTCACCCGGAACTCATGCGCAAGAATTGGCAACACGTCGAACCGCTCTATCGAAAATTTTTAGACGAGGTAGAACGATATTCCACTCGTTACACCCAAGATCCCAGTTACGAACAGAATCGGTTTCATTATCAGGAATTTTTTCACCCGATCATTCAAGGACTGATGCTCCGTTATCAAATTGATTTCTTTTCCAGTGCCGAAGACTTATCAGGCAACTTCCAAGAAATCTCACGTAAGACCGAGGTCTTGTTCAACATGGCCAAGGACGAGGCCCACTGGGCTAGGCTTTGTCTCCCAATCCTGCACCGCTGTCTTCAGGTTACTTCAAAAAATTGAGGCGGGACTCCAAGGCCCTTTCGTAACTCACCAGACGACGGATGAGAGCGTTGTAGCGGCTGTGGGCATCTTTTTGATTTTCTCCCTGAATCTTTTGATACAGGGCATGCTCGGGATGAACCGGCAAACCTTTTTTGTCAGGAATCGAGACACCCAAGCGACGCAGTCGTGGCGCTCCGATCAACACCAAGAGTGCTACCAATGAGGTATCGTGGCCTTCAGCAAGGTCTCGCAACCCTTCTTCAATCAGATCCTCACCAGGCAGTCGATCTGGTCGTTTAGACATGCTGAACGGCCTCCCTGACTTTTGCCGCAAAGGATGCCTCATCAATGGCTGGATAGCGAATGAGTTGAGGTCTGATGGACTCAAAGAAAGAGAGCAACATCTCCCGTTTGACGAGGCCACGGGAGAGCATTTCATGCACATCTTTCTGGTCCTGAGCATGACCACGCTCAATCTTGGCGAGCGCCTGGGCATAAAAATCATAATGAAAGAAATGCAGGGAACCTTGCTGACCTATAAAAACAGAACGATCTTCCCACCCTGGCAGAGGCGGGATGAAATCGCCTGGTGAGGCAAGCTCAATGTTGACGCCCAGCTCGTCTTTGAGTTCGGCAATCACCTGAAAGACTTCATCCGTATCAGGCACCGGTTTGATATCGATGTCGATGGTGGTATCCCGCCAATCAAGCAAAACAGCGGTCGCGCCGCCGGTCAAATAAACACGCCCTTTTTTTTTGATGCGACGCCCAAATCCTTCCATAAACTTCGTAATTTTTTCGCGGCTTGAGGAATGACGCATAAACAACTCATTATCGGCCACCACCAAGCTATAATCAATCATTATTGGGGGTTAACTACTCAGGTCCCCTCCCCTTTGGGGAGAGGAGATGCCAAATCGACGAGACATGAGCTGTTACTTTTGTGGACCCAAAAAAACACCAAGCTATCATTTTGCGCGCCACTTAATGTGGCGCAATAGTGATAAATGCGCCATATAAACATTTTTATATGGCGCGATACATGGGATCTGGCCCTACAAAACGAGGACTCAAAACCCCGGCCCGCTGCTCAGCCCAACCACGGCATTTCTTATTAGCCTAATAATATCATATAGTTAAATATATTCCCGAAACAGGAATGATGGCAAGGAAATTGCTTTATATTCCAGTATCAAGGAGGGAACATGGCCCCAGTCGGATTAGATGCCCCAAGCAAAGTACTCTTGAATAAGTTGGCAGCCGTCGCACCTGAAGAGGCAAAACGGCTCACCGGAGAATTAGCGGCAGCCACCAATCCCGGCGATCAAGCCAAGCTCCTTGATCAGGCGAGACAATTTCTCTCACGAGTGACCACCACCTCTGGCTCAGCTATCAGCCGGTTTGGTTCCTTTGTAGCGGGGGTACCCACGGAACTGCGTTCCCTGTTTGACACGATCAAAACACACGACGTTGCCACCCTGAACAGAGGTAGCATGGTAACTACGTTTGAGAAATTTTTAAGTGCCAGTGAGATGGCTTAATTATAAGGAGATCTTATGACACCTGACCAATTGATCAAACAATTTCCTAAATTGGCTTTTCTAAAATCAGCCGAGTTTCAGAGTCTCTCACAAGAGAAACAGGAATTTTTGCTCACTGTCATTGAAGATGCCACCTTTTGGGTCGATTTGGAAAAACAACCCAATGCCTCCGATGGTTTTAAATTCTTGGCCGCGACCTACGGCCTGTCCAACGCCCAGGTCGAGGCCAACACCCAGGGCTTGAATGGCAAGGAACGGGAAAAGTTTCTGCGCCCGCATCAAGATCTTTATACGATGTTTAATCCTTATTCAGGGAACGGCCAGGAAGCCTAGAAATCAATAATCACATTCGAACGCATACCCCATACCCAATTCGCCTTATCAAACGGGATGGCGTTGACCTGCGCCAGGTTGGCGGGGCTAAACGGGACCACCGAGACGTCGTACGCAGAACCGGGTAACAAATAGGCCCCCGTTAAATCAAAGTGGACGTGATCATAGACCTTGATCTCAAAAGTTCCATCGACCTCCACCCCGTACCACTTTTTGTTATTCACCACACGAGGGAGCGAGGCCAGCGTGGTAATTTCCGCAAAATCAATGTCAACATTGTTGGAGGGGGCCCAGGCCGTAATGAACTTAATCCCCGCCTTGGCAAAGTTGAAATGAGGGATCGCTGAAGAGAGATCAAGAGGCATCTTGAAACCAAGCCCGGTATAAATGGCATTATTAATAAAATTCCCCGTCACCGGGACAGCACCGACCAGTTGGCGGCCACCAATGCCATTCCCATTTGTTTGAGTGATGCGCGGCGAGGATCCAAGCGGGGTGTGAAAGAGCAGCAATCCCAACTGATAATCGGGACGAAACCCATATTGCGTGATACGCGACGAGAGCGGCTGGGCATCCCCCGAGGCATAACCGCCTAGCAACTCAAACTCGCCCCCAAATGGCGCCGTGTAGTTGGCCTCCAGCGCGGCCATCTGGGCCCGAAAGGTGCTCTGTTGCGCAAGCTCAATCGCCCCACGCCCATTAGCCGGAACCCCATTGAATGGAATCGCATCAATCGCCAGACCCGTCGAAATCTTTCCCGCCATGATGACGTATTCGCCCTGAATCTTTAACGGACCATGCTGATACTTGAGATAGAGATCGCCAAAATACAGCAAGGTATCCCCGTCTTTGCCGGCCGGGACAGGATCAGAGAGCTGAAAATTTCCGTTGGAATCATTGATAGGATTCCCATTGCCATCCACCAACACTTGACGAGCCGTGGTGGTTGTTTCTCCCTCTTTTCCATTGCGATAACGCAATCCAAAGAGACTCCCAATACTGAAGTCTTTAATTTCGTAAAGGGCAAAACCCGCGAATTGCCGCATATCCCGAGTGGGCCCGGTGATCGTTTGCCCAATCCCACTGATCCTCGGATCCTGCTGCGCCGTAAAAACAAAATTGGCCGAAGCCCCCAGGCTCACACTCCCATGTCGTTCTGATTCAATCGCAGCCAGGTAGGTAATGGCATCAAAGGTGTCACCAAAATCATCATTGTAACCAGACCCATCATTCAGAAAAATCCCCAGGCCCCACTGCGTCCCCTGACGTCCCAGGCGAAATTTCCCCCCCGCCGTCAAAATATCCACATAGGCCCGCCGGATGTTGAGGACCTTGTTCTCCCCAGCACTCCCGCCAGTGACCCCCAAAGCCCCACCGGCCCCTGGGAGCTGAACCGTACCAACAAGCGGGGAAAGAAAATCGATCTGCTTGACTTGCTCGGTACCGGCAATAACATTGTCCAAGATATCGAGCTGAGTGTGGATCGAGATGTTATCGTTAATCTTTAAGGCCGGATCAAGCCGCAACCGCTCTTGCGTAAAAAGCATGGAACCAAAACGGTCGTTGTCGCCCAAGCCTCCTTGGTTCACGCCAGCATTGGGTTGTTGTGTATCCAGGTCGTGATAGTAAACCACCCGGCTGCGCAGATACCCATTGGCCGAAAAATCCAAGGCGCGCAATGCAACGGGACTCGCCACTAAGCCAATGATCAGAAGGACAATAAGAGAAGACCGCACCGTCGATTTCTGATGGATTCCATCACTTTTGTCAAAGAAAAAAGCCCCGATCTGCCGAAAGGCAAACCGGGGCTTAATCGATTGAATCTGAGCAGGGGCGACCGGTCGGTCGCCCCTACAAATTTACATCATGCCGCCCATGCCACCCATTCCACCGCCTGGAGGCATCGCAGGTCCTCTATTTTCCTTGTCATCCGGCTTCTCAGCCACCATTGCCTCAGTGGTCAAGAGTAGGGACGCAACGCTTGCGGCGTTCTGCAGGGCGCATCGGGCCACCTTGGTCGGGTCAATGATCCCGGCCTTGATGAGATCCTCATACTTGCCCAGCTCCGCGTTAAAGCCGAAGGCCCCTGTGCCCTTCTTTACCTCTTCAACGACAATGGCGCCTTCATAACCACCATTGGCCGCAATCCAACGAGCCGGTTCTTCCAAGGCCCGTTTTACAATATCCACACCATATTGCTCAATCTCATTAACCTTTAACTTTTCCAGGGCTGGGATACAACGAATCAAGGCCGTTCCACCCCCTGGGACAATCCCTTCCTCCACAGCGGCGCGGGTCGCATGCAACGCATCTTCCACGCGGGCCTTCTTTTCCTTCATCTCAGCTTCAGTGGCGGCGCCAACCTTAATGACGGCAACCCCACCCACCAGCTTCGCCAAACGCTCTTGCAACTTTTCCTTATCATAGTCCGAGCTGCTCTCCTCGATCTGGGCACGGATCTGTTTGACACGACCTTCAATGGCGGCCTTCTTGCCGGCACCATCCACGATCGTGGTGTTATCCTTATCCATGGTGATCCGCTTGGCACGACCTAAACTCTCCAAACGAATATCTTCCAACTTCTTGCCCAGCTCTTCGGCAACACATTCCCCACCAGTCAGGATGCCGATATCTTCCAACATCGCCTTGCGTCGATCCCCAAAGCCCGGGGCCTTGACGGCGGCACATTGGAGCGTGCCACGCAATTTGTTGACCACCAAAGTGGCCAGCGCCTCGCCATCGATATCTTCCGCAATGATCACCAACGGCTTGCCAGCGCGCGCGATCCCTTCCAACAACGGGAGCAACTCCTTCATAGCGCTGATCTTCTTCTCATGAATCAAGATATAAGGATCTTCCAAAACGCATTCCATCCGCTCTGGATCGGTCACAAAATAAGGCGAGAGGTAACCGCGATCAAACTGCATCCCCTCAACCACATCGAGATTGGTCTCCATCGACTTGTTCTCTTCCACGGTGATGACGCCTTCCTTGCCAACCTTGTCCATCGCCTGGGAAATAATCGTCCCAATCGTCTCGTCGTTGTTGGCGGAAATCGTCCCCACCTGGGCAATCTCCTTGCGATCCTTGGTGGCCTTGGAAATTCTCTTCAACTCTTCCACCGCCGTGGCCACGGCCTTCTCAATCCCGCGCTTCAAGGCCATGGGATTGTGACCCGCTGCCACCATCTTGGTACCTTCGCGATAAATCGCTTGGGCCAAAACCGTCGCCGTCGTCGTCCCATCACCCGCCACATCAGAGGTCTTGGAGGCCACCTCCTTCACCATCTGCGCCCCCATATTTTCAAATTTGTTCTCGAGCTCGATCTCCTTCGCCACACTCACGCCGTCCTTGGTCACCGTGGGAGAACCAAAAGACTTGTCCAAAATCACGTTGCGGCCCTTGGGACCCAAGGTCACCTTCACGGCATTAGCCAAGGCATTGACCCCTTTCAGGATCGCCTCTCTCGACTTGTCATCATAAATAATTTCTTTTGCACCCATAGTTCCTCCTTAGGAATATCTTTAAGTTTGATTAATCAACCACAGCCAACACATCTTCTTCTTTGATGATGAGGTATTCTTGTCCGTCAATCTTGATCTCGTTACCGGAATACTTGCCAAACAAGACCTTGTCACCCGCCTTCACATCGAGGGGAACTTGTTTGCCATCTTCCAAGATGCGGCCCTTACCAACCGCAACCACCCAAGCCTCTTGGGGCTTCTCTTTGGCGGAATCAGGAATGATGATCCCCCCCTTGCTCTTCTCATCTTCTCGAATACGTTCAACCAGAATCCGATCATGCAAAGGTCGCACGTTGATCTTCTTTCTGCTTGATTTGTCACTCACTGCTACTGCGGATGTTGCTGCCATATAGATTCCTCCTTTAAAGAATAAAAAAACATTTTTAAAATCCTTGCGGACCTTGTCCACACGGGGCGTGGCGCACACATTGTGTGGCGGTCGGAATATAGTCATGTCGAGAACCTTGTCAAGCGGACTTCCTTAGTATTAAGGGGAGGGATGCCGAATTCGACCATCATCGCCATCTCGACCCCCCCCGGGAATGGGGCCATCGGGATTGTCCGGATCTCCGGACCAGGCGCCGAGCCCCTCTTGACCTCCGTTTGGCAAGGCCCCCCACCCTCTTCCTGGACCCCGAAACACCTGTATTCAGGCCACATTGTCACCCCCGAGGGTCAATGTCTCGATGAAGTCCTCTGTTTTATCGCCCGTGCCCCCCATTCTTATACCGGTGAAGACCTGGTCGAAATCCAGGCCCACGGGGGTCACTATCTTTTGGAATTAATCGTGACTCAATTATTGGCGATGTCCACCAAATCAGCACGCCTGGCCAAACCCGGGGAATTTACCCAACGCGCCTTCTTGCACGGCCGCATTGATCTGACCCAGGCCGAGGCCGTGGCCGACCTCATTGCGGCCACGAACCAAGCCGGGGTAAGACAGGCGGGTCGCCAGTTAGCGGGGAAACTCTCTGAGCTGGTCGGAAAGATGCGTCGTGATCTCTTGGTACTCAGGGCGCAAATGGAGGCCATGATTGACTTTCCAGAGGATGAAGATGTGCAAGGGCTGCACACCGCGGAGATTTCCGACCGCGTGAACACCTTGGAGGGAAAAATCACGGATCTGTTGGCCACCTACCAAGAAGGTCGGGCTTGGCGCGAGGGTGTTCGGGTCGCGATTGTCGGCAAACCAAACGTCGGCAAATCGAGCCTGCTCAACGCCTTGCTTCGAGAGGACCGGTCCATCGTTCACGAGTCTCCCGGGACCACGAGAGACTTGGTCGAAGAGGTCTGTACCATCAATGGCCTGGCCATTCGCTTGATCGATACCGCAGGCATCCGGCAAGGGGCCGAACAGGTTGAGCAAGAGGGCATCAAACGATCCCGCCAAAGAATTGCCCAGGCCGACCTGATCCTAGCCCTGTTTGATTCCAGCCGCCCCCTCGATCAGGAGGATTTACAAATAATGGAATTGGTGGGCGCCCGCGATCATGTCAAACTCTACACAAAAATCGACCGCCCCCCAGCCTTCGCGGAAACCACGCTCCCCCAGACAGTGCCCATCTTGGCTATCTCGGCGCAAGACGGCTTGGGATTGGAAGGACTACGCAAGGCAATGGTCCAGCATTTCGTCCGTCCCAACACCGCCTCTGCCGAGGTGTGTCTCAGTCATCTCCGCCACAAATTGGCCCTGGAACAGGCCCTCCAGACCTTGCAACATATCAAGGATGGCATGGCTCAACAAATTTCCTTGGAGTTTCTAGCCTCCGACCTCCTGATCGCCGCCCGCCATTTGGGAGAGATCACGGGAGAAATCACCACCGATGAACTGTTGGGTGAAATTTTTTCAAAATTCTGCCTTGGAAAATGAACGGGCCTGTATTAGGTAGGGGCGAATCTTGTATTCGCCCTATTAACGTTATGCAAAAACACTACGACATCATTGTGATCGGCGCCGGCCATGCGGGCTGTGAGGCGGCCTTGGCGGCTGCGCGCATGGGGCGTAGCACCCTGCTGCTCACCTCCAATATCGACAACATCGCCCAGATGAGCTGCAACCCCGCGATTGGCGGGATCGGCAAGGGACACCTGGTGCGTGAAATCGATGCCCTCGGGGGGGAGATGGGACGGGTCGCCGATGCCACCGGGATTCAGTTCCGCCGCCTCAATACCCGCAAGGGCCCAGCCGTGCGCGGCACCCGCTGCCAATCCGACATGCTCCTCTACAAGGTGAAGATGCGTACGATCTTGGAAAACCAGCCCAACCTCACAATCAAACAGGTTATGGTGGATGAGATCAGGATCGAGCAAGGCCAGGTCAAAGGGGTCTTAACCCAGATCGGTGAATATTTTCCCGCTCAGGCCGTCATCATTTGTACCGGTACCTTCTTGCGTGGCCTCATCCATATTGGCTTAAAGAACTACCCCGCCGGTCGGGCCAGTGATTTTGCATCCATGCACCTGACGGATAGCTTTTATCAACTGGGGTTTGACGTTGGCCGACTCAAGACCGGCACCTGTCCACGCCTGGATGGCCGATCCATTCATTTTGATCGCCTCACCGCCCAATGGGGCGATGATCCCCTACCCAAATTTTCTTTTACCCCAGTCTCCGAGCAGGCCACTCAAGTCCCCTGTTACTTGACCTACACTAATGAAGAGACACATAACGTCATCCGACAAGGGATCGGACAATCCCCCTTATATAGTGGCATCATTCAGTCGACCGGACCACGTTACTGTCCCTCCATTGAAGACAAGATTGTCAAATTTGCGGATAAGACACGTCACCAGATCTTCCTAGAGCCAGAAGGGCTGCAGACCAATGAATGGTATCCGAACGGCCTCTCCACCTCCCTCCCTTTGGAGATTCAGATGCGCATGCTGCGCACCATCCCGGGCCTGGAGGATGTGGAAATCATGAAGCCAGGTTATGCCATTGAATATGACTACGTCCCCCCAACCCAGCTCTACCCTACCCTCGAGACCAAACGCATCTCAGGGCTTTATCATGCCGGTCAGATCAATGGGACCACAGGCTATGAAGAGGCCGCCGCGCAAGGATTGATGGCTGGGATCAATGCCGCCCTCAAGATTGCCGACCAACCTCCCCTCGTTCTCAATCGATCTCAGGCCTATATCGGGATCATGATTGATGACTTGGTCACCATGGGAGTATGCGTGGAAGGTCGATCCGAACCCTATCGTATGTTTACCTCACGCGCCGAATACCGTCTCCTCCTGCGCGAGGATAATGCGGACCTGAGACTGCGCGGCATCGGCCATCAACTTGGTTTGGTTTCTGACCCCGATCACCAACGTTGCGTCGAAAAATATGCGATGGTGGATAAAATTCGTACCGAATTGTTACAAAGTCGTATTCAAGGTACGACCCTAGAACAACGGCTGCGTCGCCCTAATACCCATGTTGATGATTTACAAGACCACAGCATGTTATTACGCAACGCGTCATTAGAAATTAAGGAACAGGTGGAGATTCAAATCAAATACGAAGGCTATTTGTCACGACAGGCCGATGAGATTGAGCGTTTTAAAAAAATAGAAGACATTCACATCCCTACTCATTTTTCCTATCATGGCATCCCAGGACTAACGCGCGAGGCCGTCGAAAAATTAACCATGATTCAACCACAATCGTTAGGACAAGCCTCGCGTATTCAAGGTGTCACACCCGCCGCCCTTTCCATCCTCATGGTTTATCTTTATCGAAAAAATCATACCGCAAGCATCCATGAAGTCTAGCCTAGAATCTTATTTTAAGACCGGACTCATCAAACTAGGCCTCCCAGACATTCCTTGGGCACCTTTTCAAATCTATCTTCAAGAACTGCTCAAATGGAATCAGGCCATCAACCTCACCGCGATCACAACACCTGAAGACATTGTCGAGCGTCACTTTCTTGATTCTCTCATTCCCATTAATTTTTTTTCTCTAAGAGATAAACTGCTCGACATTGGGACCGGCGGCGGCTTTCCAGGTCTCCCCATTAAAATCGCCCTACCCCACATTGATCTCTATTTGGCCGATTCGGTGCAAAAAAAGATCAATTTTCTAAAAACATTGGCGAGAAAGCTCGACTTAACACAAGTTATCGCGACACATCAGACCATCACAAAAAAACCCATCGATCAAACCTTTGAATGGATCATTTCACGGGCCGCCTTAAAGATATCCGACCTGCTTACGATCGCCCTACCGCACTTAACCCCAAATGGAACCCTCATCGCCATGAAGGGAGAAAATATCGAACAGGAAATAAAAGATGCGGAACCCATTCTAAAAAATTCCGGCTTACCTCTTCCAGAAAAAATTGATTACGAGCTTCCCTTCTCAAAAACAAAACGAACATTGTTTATTTTTAAAAATTGTTCCACGTGAAACAATTTTCAGAATGCCCTCTTTGACTTCTGTGCATTTCCTGTTTATCCGTTTTTTTGGACATGGTGAGCCAGTCGAACCATAAATTTGAAACACTTGATCCTTCGACAGGCTCAGGATGTCCACTTTTGATCCGACATAGGAATAGCGTTTGCCAGCTATAACCATATATGGTCATAAAAAATTGTTCCACGTGGAACAATTTTGTTGCGATCAAAACCAACATGTAATATTGAATGACACTCATGGGAGAAATTGTCAGCATCTGCAATCAAAAAGGTGGAGTAGGGAAGACCACCACTACTATCAATCTAGGCTCTTCTCTTGCCGCCGCAGAAAAACGAGTCCTGATTGTTGATTTTGACCCCCAGGCCAACACGACAAGTGGCCTCGGCATTCAGAAGAACTCAACCGAATCAAACAGCTACAATCTCGTTTCTGGCATTGGAGACTTTACTCCCCAGAAGACAGCCATCTCATTTTTGGATCTTATTCCATCCACCTCTGACCTCGTTGGGGCTGATATTGAGCTGATCGACACGCCTGACAGGGAATACCGCCTCAAAAAGGCCTTGGCCCCGTTCGTAGAAAACTATGATTACATTTTCATTGATTGCCCCCCTTCCTTAAGTTTTTTGACCGTAAATGCCTTAACCGCGGCCAGTTTTGTCTTGGTACCCGTCCAATGTGAATATTACGCCCTAGAAGGCTTGGCTGACCTGATGAAAACCATTGATTTAATTAAACAATCTCTCAACCCAGAGCTGCAAGTCAGCGGCATACTACTCACCATGTTTGATGGGCGTAATAATTTATCACATGAAGTTGAAATGGAGATTCGAAAGCATTTCCAAGGAACCGTCTATGAGACAGTAATTCCTCGCAATATTCGACTTTCAGAGGCACCTAGCCATGGCAAGCCCGTCTTGCTCTACGACATTAAATCAAAGGGTTCTGAATGTTACCTTGAATTGGCAAAAGAATTTTTAGGTCGTCGTAGTCCTGCGGAACAAAAAGGAGAGGGTACATATGGAGCAACGTAAGGGACTCGGAAGGGGCATTGCCTCATTAATTCCTAATACACTGCGCTCGGGCTTATCCTCCAACGCAGCTCCGGCGCCTGTGGTCACAGAAGAAAATCGACTCCCTTATCGAATGGTCTCGATATCCGAAATAGTCGCCAATCCGAATCAGCCTCGAAAATATTTTGATGACGCAAAAATTCAGGAGCTCGCTCAATCAATTAAGGAGAAGGGAATTCTAGCCCCGCTGATCGTCCTTAAATCCCAGGGCAAGTATCAGCTCATTTCTGGGGAGAGGCGTTTTCGGGCCGCGCATCTGATCGGACTACAAACAGTTCCAGTGTTCATTCGAGAAACCGAGCCGCGTGAAGCCATGGAAATCGCCATCATTGAAAACGTCCAGCGGGAAGACCTTGACCCGATAGAAGAGGCCTCCGCTTATCAAGAACTCATGGAAAAATTTAGTTACACTCAAGAAGAAGTCGCCGCCAAGGTGAGCAAAGAGCGTAGTACCATCGCCAATACCTTGAGACTTCTTAAGCTGCCAACCAAGGTACGGCAAGCCCTCCAGGCCAACCAGATCAGCGTGGGCCACGCACGGGCGTTGCTATCAATTCCGGAAATTGAGCGACAAATTTATTTTACGGATAAGGTGATTGAAGAAGGGTGGTCCGTTCGTGAGCTAGAATCACGTATCCAAGCGAAGCGCCCAACCCAGTCTCCCAAAAATTCCAAGGTGTTATCCGCACTCCCGACTCATCTATTACAAATTCTTGACGAAGTTAGGCGCACACTGGGGACTCAAGTCAAATTGATCCCAAAAGGGAAGAAGGGAAAAATTGTTATTGAATATTATTCCGATGAGGACTTAGATAGGGTCTACAAACTGCTCGTTAACTAACAAAGGGGGACTTATGTTTGGCGATCGAAGAGATGGCGGTCATGAAATCACCGAGACGGGTCCGATTAGCGGACTGCTCGAAAAGGGATGTGAGTTTGAAGGAAAGTTAACCTTCGAGGGCACAGTACGACTCAATGGTAAATTCATTGGGGAGATCTTCTCCGAAGGCACGCTCATTGTCGGGGAAGGGGCCCTCATCGATGCGCGCGTCTCCGTTGGCAGCATCATCGTACACGGTGAAGTCAAAGGCTCCATCAAGGCTGGTGACCGGATTGAGATGCATGCCCCAGCCGTCGTGCGAGGCGAAATTTCCGCCAATACCCTCGTCATTGATGAAGGCGTGGTCTTTGAAGGAAATTGCAGCATGGGAAGTGGCGCCACCGTCCATAATCTGGACCACGTGAAGTCAGTGGCCTCCCGAGAATTATAATAACGAATCAGGGTTCAAAATTTTGAACCCCTACTTGACAATTTCTTTCCATACATGATAGGCGAGGCCTCGCCCGTCCACAGTGTAGTCTTGTGTGGGCGGGTCTTTTTATGATCGATCTCTACCCCAATGCGACTATCATTTATATGTGGCTTATTTTTATGGCCGCATTTCTCATCCTTCATTATGGGATCTTTCGTCCCACATTGAAGCTGTTGCACCTGCGTCGAACCCACACTCACGGGATCAAGACCCAAGCCGAGTTGCTGGAGAAAGAATCCGAACAGCTCCTGCAGGCCTGTGAAAAGAAAATTGACGAAGCCCGACAAATCGGGATTCAGGAACGGGAACAGCGGCGGATGGCCGGAGAAAAAATTCAATCCGAAACATTGCAAAAAGGCCGTCAAGCCATGACTGCCAAAATTGAGGAGGCACGGAGCCTGATTGAACAACAGTCACGCGAGGCCCTGCTCCAAATTAGAAAATACTCCCAAACCATCAGCCAAGAGATCGCCACAAAAATCTTAGGGAGATCTCTCTAGATGGAAGAATTCATTCACTCCGGCATGCATTGGAAGATCTTCAACTTCGTGGTTTTTGCCGCGATACTTTTCTTTGCCTTACGCAAGGCCGTCGTGGCTTTTTGGCTGGGACGACACCAGACTATTAAGACCCAGATTGAAGAGGCCAGGCTCCTCAAGCAGAGCACTGACCAGAGGAACCATGCCCTCAAGAAACGCATCGCGGCGATTGAGCAGGAAGTGAAACAACTCATTGATGAGCTCAAACAGGATGGCGATTTGGAAAAAACCCAACTCGTTGCACAAGCGGAAAAATATGCGCTCCGCCTCAAGGAAGACACCACCAAAATTATCCAGCAGGAATACCAACGTGCCAAAGAGCTGCTCCGCAACGAAACGGTGCATAGCGCCATGCAACTCTCGGAAAAACTCATCCGGGAAAATTTGCGCCCTGATGACCAAAAGAAGCTGGGAGCAGACATGGTCAAGCAATTGGAGCAGCAACTACAATGAGCCAAGGGAAAACAAAAAGCTCGGCCCTTTATGGCTCTTTATCGCGCCGCTATGCGCGGGCCCTGATTGATTTGGCAAAGGAAGAAAAACAACTGGAATCCTGCGGGACGGAGTTGAGTCAACTCGTCCTGGCCTTTCAAGAAAACTCCGATATTTTTCGGGTCTTATCCGATCAATTTTCACCCATGACACAACGGCAAAAAACGATCGCGGAGCTATCAGGTCAATTGGGTCTCTCAGCCCTGCTGAAGAATTTTTTATTTCTGCTAGTGAAAAAAGAGCGGATCCTCCTGCTCACGAGCATCGCGCGCGAATATCAAACAATGCAGGACACGTTTTTAGGGATCGCCCGTGTGACGATTTCCGCCACGCAGAAGCCAGAGCCAGCCGTGATCACTCAGATTGAAACCCTTTTAACTAAAAACCTAAAAAAACAGGTGATTGCCCAGGTGGAATTGGATCCCGAAATGATCGGGGGACTTTCCATTCGAATCGACAACCTCGTTTATGATGGCTCCATTCGCAAGGAGCTGGAAAAAATGCGGGAGCGCATGACCCAAGAGACGCTATAGGAGAAACTATGGAAATCCGAGCAGAAGAAATCAGTGAAATCATCAAAAAACAAATTCGGGACTTCGGTAAAGAAGTTGAAGTCAGCGAGGTTGGGACGGTCCTGTCCGTTGGGGACGGCATCGCCCGCGTCTATGGCCTAGAAAAGGCCATGGCCGGCGAGATGGTGGAATTTAAGCATGGGATCCGCGGCATCGTCCTCAATTTGGAAGAAGACAATGTCGGGATCGCCATCATGGGTCACGATACGGAGATCAAAGAAGGGGAGCAGGTCAAGCGGACGGGGCGGATCGCCGAAGTCTTGGTGGGAGATGCCCTGTGTGGTCGCGTCGTCAATGCCCTCGGAGAACCCATCGATGGGCTCGGACCGATCAAATCGAAAGAAACCCGTAAGATTGAAATCAAGGCCCCGGGTATTGTGGCCCGTAAGAGCGTGCAGGAACCGTTGCAGACCGGCATCAAGGCCATCGATGCCATGATCCCGATCGGACGCGGTCAACGCGAGCTTATCATCGGGGATCGACAAACCGGCAAGACCGCCATTGCCCTCGATACGATCATTAATCAAAAAGGCCAGAACGTTTATTGTTTCTATGTCGCGATTGGACAAAAACAATCCACCGTCGCGCAGGTCGTGGAAAAATTGAAGAGTCATGGCGCCATGGAATATACCACCATTGTGGCGGCCAACGCCTCCGACCCGGCCCCGTTGCAATTCATCGCCCCGTACACGGGTTGCACGATGGCGGAATATTACCGTGATTCCGGCCGTCATGCCCTGATCATTTATGACGATCTGTCCAAACATGCCGTCGCGTACCGACAACTTTCGCTATTGCTCCGCCGTCCTCCCGGACGTGAAGCCTATCCCGGTGATGTGTTTTATGTGCACTCCCGACTGCTGGAGCGCGCCGCCAAAATGAGTGACGCCTGTGGCGCCGGCTCCTTGACGGCCTTACCCATCATTGAAACCCAAGCGGGAGACGTCTCGGCCTACATCCCGACCAACGTCATCTCCATCACCGATGGACAAATTTACCTGGAAGGCGATCTGTTTTACTCCGGAGTTCGACCCGCCGTGAACGTCGGACTTTCCGTTTCACGCGTCGGCGGTAACGCCCAGATCAAGGCCATGAAGCAGGTGGCCGGGACATTGCGCCTTGATTTGGCGCAGTATCGCGAGCTTTCAGCCTTCTCCCAATTCGGCAGTGACCTCGATAAGTCCACGCAGGCCCAGCTGGCACGCGGGAGCCGCCTGGTGGAAGTGCTAAAACAGGGACAATACCAACCCATGCAGGTGGCCAAACAAATCATCTCCATCTATGCCGCTTCTCATGGGGATGTGGACCAATGTCCCATCGATAAGGTCCAAAAATTCTTGAGTGATCTCCTCCTGTTCCTCGATGCCAAACATCCGGAAATTGAACAAGAGCTGCTGAAGAAAAAGGCCCTGGATGATGAATTGAAAAAGAAGTTGAACCAGATCTTGGAAAAATTTAGGGAGCAGTGGAAGGCTTAATCCATGGCGACACTTAAAACCATTCGTAAACGGATCGTTTCGGTAAAAAATACGCAGAAAATTACCAAGGCGATGAAGATGGTCTCGGCCGCAAAACTCCGCCGCGCCCAGCAGCGCCTGATGGGGGCGCGTCCGTATGCCCAGAAGATGAATGAGCTCGTGAGTCATATTGCGGCGCTCGCACCCAGCAGCGCGCATCCACTCCTAGGACGCCGGGAAGAGGTGAAAAAAGTGGAGTTCTTGGTCCTGAGTTCCGACCGAGGCCTCTGCGGCGGTTTTAACGGAAATTTATTGCGCAAAGTAGAGCGGCAGATGGTGGCTGGGAAACAAAAGTATGAGCAAATACAGTTTTCAGTAGTTGGAAAGAAGGGAAGAGATTTCTTTGTGGCCCGTCATCTCACCCCCGAACAAACTCAGACGAGTATTTACGATACCTTTAATTTTGCACAGGCCTTGAACATGGCGGCACAAATTACGGAAGGCTATTTGACGGAGAAATTTGACGAATATTACTTGGCCTATAACAAATTTATCTCCGCCATTTCCCAAGAAGTGGTGACCATCCGGATTCTGCCGTTTGAGGTCCATACCACCGATACACAGACATCGAGCGAAAACTACACACCGGAATATATTTACGAGCCGTCCCGCGCCGGCATCCTCGATGCCTTGCTGCCTAAGGCCTTGGCCACGACGATCTATCAAGCCTTTTTAGAATCGATCGCCGGGGAACATGGGGCCCGCATGGCCGCCATGGATGCGGCCACCAATAACAGTCGCGAAATGATTCGCCGTCTGACCTTGCAATCAAACCGTTTGCGGCAGGCGGCCATTACCAAAGAATTGATGGATATTGTGAACGGGGCCGAGGCCCTGTAGGGGCGCTGCTTGCTGCGCCCTCTTCGTAGGTTTAAAAGGAGACTATATGGAAAAAGAACGCGCTAAAGGAAAAATAACCCAAATCATCGGCCCCATCGTGGACGTACAATTTCCCCCGAATGATCTTCCGGAAATTTATACGGCCCTCCAGGTCACCAATCCATCCATTAATGATAAGCCATGGAATCTGATCATTGAGGTCGCCCAACATTTAGGAGAAAGCACGGTCCGCTGTGTCGCCATGGATAGTTCCGATGGCCTGGTCCGTGGTACCGAGGTGGCCAACACCGGGGCCCCTATTCAAGTGCCCGTTGGGAAAGAGGTGCTAGGCCGGATTATCAACGTGGTCGGGGCCCCCGTTGATGAAATGGGACCGGTCAATGCCAAGAAGACTTATCCAATTCACCGTGCCGCACCTGCCTTTATCGATCAAAGCGCCTCCGTCCAAACCTTTGAGACGGGCATCAAGGTCATTGACCTGATGGCCCCTTATTCTAAGGGTGGTAAGATCGGGCTGTTCGGTGGCGCCGGTGTCGGCAAGACCGTTCTCATCATGGAACTGATCAACAACGTAGCAACCCATCACGGCGGTTTTTCCGTATTCGCGGGCGTTGGGGAACGGACTCGTGAGGGCAATGACCTTTGGCATGAGATGAAAGAGTCAGGGGTTTTGGCCAAGACCAGCCTGGTGTACGGGCAGATGAATGAACCACCGGGAGCCCGGGCACGCGTGGGTCTCTCGGGTTTGACGATTGCCGAATATTTCCGAGACGAAGAACGGCAAGACGTCTTGTTGTTCATTGATAACATCTTCCGATTTACGCAAGCAGGTTCAGAGGTCTCCGCCTTGCTCGGGCGCATTCCTTCGGCGGTCGGTTATCAGCCGACTCTTTCCACGGATTTGGGAGAATTACAGGAACGCATCACCTCGACAACCAAGGGATCCATCACCTCCGTTCAGGCCATCTACGTCCCGGCGGACGACCTGACCGATCCGGCGCCGGCCACGACCTTTGCCCATTTGGATGCGACCACCGTTCTTTCGCGGCAGATTGCCGAGCTGGGGATTTATCCGGCCGTTGATCCCCTCGATTCAACCTCTCGGGTGTTGAGCCCGGACATTGTTGGGGAAGAGCACTACCGTATTGCCCGTGACGTGCAAAAGGTGCTGCAAAAATATAAGGACTTGCAGGATATTATCGCCATCTTGGGAATGGACGAACTCTCCGAAGAGGATAAGTTGACCGTCTCCCGGGCCCGTAAGATCCAGCGTTTTCTGTCACAACCATTTTTCGTTGCCGCGCAATTCACCGGGTTGGAAGGAAAGTATGTCAAATTGGCCGACACCATCCGCGGATTTAGAGAAATCCTGGAAGGGAAGCATGACGATGTTCCTGAACAGGCATTTTATCTGGTTGGCACCATTGAAGAGGTGTTGGCCAAGGCACAAAAACTGGCGGCATAATTATTATGGCAAAGATTAAATTAGAAATCGTTACCCCCGATCGGCGGGTATTGAAGGAAGAGGTAGATACCGTCACCCTCCCGGGAACTTATGGGGAGTTAGGCATTTTACCAATGCACACCACTCTCCTAACCGAATTGGGCAATGGCAAACTGACCTACGTAACCGGTGGTAATACCCAAACACTTGAGGTCCAGGGTGGGTTGGCGGAAGTGATTCATGATCAAGTGACGGTATTGGCAGACTCAGTGACATAAAAAAATCCCCCCATCCCCCCTTTTTCAAAGGGGGGGCAGGGGGGATTTGAAATCAATTTTTAATTCTCGTACAGATACCCGACCGTGGCCCCATAGAAGCCCATCCCGAGCAGCATCCCAAAGGCGGTCGTCATCGACCCGGAGAAGAAGCCCATGCCAAAGAGGGGCATGAGGACAACTTCAACGGCCCCCCACAGGAAGCAGGCATAAACAACGCCACGCATCCATGAGTGAGCGGGCAACTTGGCTTGGAAGAAGTTGCCATAAAGGTAGGCAAACACCACCCCAACCCCAAAGTAGATCACCCAGGCCGTGGTTCCAGTCGTATGGAACATCCCGGAGATGACGCCATAGAAATCGGCGGAGGGGAATTGGAGATAATGAGATACATACGAAAAGACGGTCATCACGACCGTACCAGCAATGCCGGTGAGCACTGCCTTCTTGAGGGCTGTTGCGTCCATAACTACCTCCTTATTTTTAGCCCCGGACCTTCCGTCCAGACGGGCTTTAAGGACTGTCTCGTACTTCGATAGGACCACCCTATCGAAGCACGAAGTATGACGCATTACGTCAGCAACTACCTGATTTATAAGACGATATTACAACTAAAAAACAACCCGATCAAGGGAAATCCTTGTCAGATCTGCGTCAGCGGGCGATTATTATTAATTTATTATTAGTTACAGGTGGTTACGCGATCTCTTCCAACTCTTCAACACGGGGCAGGGGATTGGCCAAGACCAGGTCTCCGGTCTGTTCATGATACTTGAGAATGAACTGATCCTTATAGAGTCGACCGTTAGTTGGATTTTTATATTCTAGATTGCCATAGAGAAAATCATGGATGGGATAAGAGCTGACATCCACTTCAACCCGTCCGCCTGATTGGATGGTCGTCACGATTTTTTGACGGCGTTCGAGGTTGGAGGCCGTCAAACCCAGGAACAATTTGATGTGATCCGCGGTCGTCTTGCCCGTATTCACCAAGGCCAACCTCCCTTGACGAGTCTGCACCTCCACCAAAGGTCTCCCCATATTCACGGCCTTAAGTTCCTGCTTACGCTTAATCGTCGTATGGGAACCGGTCACCGTCTGTCCATTGTCTCGCTTCTGGAAAACCCTTTCCACCAGGGCCGCAGGGCGACGAATCAGATAAATCGTTGCCAGTAAAAAAATGGAGTTGAGCCCTCCCACCGAAAAAGAAATCATAAGCAACCTTTCCAAGTTACGAATCCGGGCACGAAGATCGGTCATAAAGGGGGGTGTACCCGCAGCCCCCGGAGGCGAAGACGTATTGATGGTCACAGGAACAGGCTGATTGCTGACCTTCTCCAAAATTTGTCTCTGCAGAGTCTCTTGATCCTGTAAGATCTGCTTTTGTGACAACTTCTGCTCGTCAAAGGCCCGCCTTAACTCCCCTAGGCTTTGCGCCTGCTGTTGGATTTTACGATCTTGTTCTTCCAGGACCTGTAACAGCTGGGTATTCTGAAACATCTGCTGATCAACGATCCGATTCAGCCGACCAGCCACATCCAACTCTTGGGCCATCAACCCACCGGGTATCATTAATAAAACAACCGGTACTATCCTCTTCCACGGGGTCAACATTACGGGCGCAGTACCACCGGGAACTGTGACTTGTAAAGCGAGAATTGTAATAACTACTCAGGTACCCCCTGGAGGGACCGAGGACCTGTTTGAGCGCCACCTTTAGACATCGCCATTTTACGCCGGGAAGCCCTGGACCAGAGCAAAATGGCGATAGACGACGCGCGAGTTCCGCAGGGCCCGGAAGGAGGTACCTGAGTAGTGATGAATTGCACGCCTTTAAATAAGGTCCGCAGGAGAAACATCCAAGACGCGACACAGACTAGTTAAGGTATCCACCTGCGGCTGAGAAAGATTGCCTTCGATGCGGTTGATCTGGGCACGACTGAGCCCCACAGCACGAGCCAGGGCCTCCTGAGTTAACTCACGTCCCTCCCTCAACTCCCGCAACCGTTTACCCAAGGCCAGCTTCTTCTGGCCCCCCCCCCGGGCATAATGCTTGATAGAGTCCCAGGGCAGGTCGTAACTCTCTCCGCTCGCCTGGGTGACGGCCACGGCCCCCTGGTGGTCAAAAATCTGCAGACTCGTGACTGGAGTGCCATCGTCTCCAGGGAGTGATCTCCTCGGGATGGAGTAGCCTTCTCCATTCTCAAAGATAAAAATGAGCCGCTTGCCATCCTGGGAAAGGGCTACTTCATCAAGACGTCTCTCAGAACCAACCCCAATTTTTTTAACGGCCAGGCCCATGCATCACCTCACAATAAATCCCGCTTGTTTCAATGCCTTGCGAATTCTACCGGTCATTTTCCAATCCCCGATGGGTTTCTGATGAATGACATCGTACCTCCCGATAAAAACGGACCCCTCATAAATATGCACATGAAAAGGTTCATGGTCGCCGGAATACCACTCAAAAATATACCCACCAGCCTTCCGACGGCCCATGTTTTAATGTAACATTTATATTACTTTTTACAACAAATAAATTCTGCCGGTTATGAAGCAACCTTTCCCCCGGGCTTGCCGAAGCAGGACCATCAACTCTTAAACAGGAGAATTGCCATGTACTCTGATAATTTATTTAAGATGAGTCTGTTGCGCGGGGCCTGGGCAGGAGTAGGCGGGCCGGCCGCACGGATTTTGGACCCCCTGCAACTAACCGGACAGGTGGCTGAACACGCCGCCATGTCTCTGGCTGAGCAAGGTTTGGCCATCGATGGTGGTGTTATCAAAGGGGAGTTAGATGCCTTACTTTTCGGGGATGTTTTTTTAGGGACAACTCCTTCAAAATGGGCACAGATCCTTGCCGGAGCCGGGGGACAAACGATTCCTCTCCCGACAGCGCACAACGACACCCTCCATTTACTGTGTGCGGCTAGAGAGAGAAGTGTCAATCGTGTGGAGGCGTTTCAATTTGAACAATCACGATTTGAGGGGTCGGGCGGGCCGCAAGTTGTTGGACTGGAGGTTGGTTTTGAATTGTTTCAAGATGGTGAACCCGAACACTCGCGAATAGAACTCGGAATGAACGCCGCCTTGGTTTATCCGGTAGATGATCGCATCGGTATGATGGCCGACAGTAGAACCGACAATTATGCGGCCAAGCTGCAGACAAAGGGGAGACTGATGCTACAATACGGTGTGCTCAGGACGATTAATTTTTCTACAGAAGAAGCAAAGAAAGGCAGGGTGCAAGAAGGACTCACCTCTGTTGCAAGACTTACTTTTCATGAAACCCCAGTTTCCGATCCTCAAACAATCGATACATTTGCCGCCGATGGCGTCACTTTGTGGCGCGATTTTCCGCTTCGCAACCAAAAGAGAGGTAAAGATATTTACCCATTCCCAGTCCAACTTTCCGCTGATTCGAGCACCACTGAACAGGATGTGGCGGGGTTAGCGATGGCTCACCGAGAGATCCAGCGGATGGTGTTGCCTTTGGTCTACCGTCCACCTAGCGTTTAGCAACCCAATTCCCGAACCGCCCCTAAGTCGGGCACTCTTGTCTAAAGTTTAATTTCCACAAACGCAACTTGAAGGCCTACCTCTGCCGAAATAGCTGACAGGATATGGCTACACCCTTAGCAAAATTGTCTTGATCTATTGTCGCTTTCAGCATACAATAAAAATGAAGCATGAGAAAAAAAATAACCAAATTTCGAGAGTACCACCTTAAAAAATTAACAAATTCCAAGGAAGCTCAAATCTACCTTGAAGTTGCTTTGGAAGAATTTGAAAAGGATCGAGACAAAGAGACATTTTTGAAGGCCTTGCGGGATGTCGCAGAGGCTCGGGGAGGGTTATCATTTCTCGCGGAACGCACGCGGTTGAATCGACAGAACCTTTACAAGGCGCTTTCCTCCAGTGGAAATCCTAAACTGGAAACAATAGGTATGATCTTACGCGGGCTAGGTTTTCGACTCTCCGTTGTAACTCTCCCATTGGAATCGGCTTCATAGTTCAACCGACAGGTCATACCCCCATTGTCGGTCCCACGTTTCATGACCTCTGAGCAGTAAAAAAAGGCATCCTCTAACTAATCCGAAACTTATTTAAAATCATGCCGATAACTTACACAGACGCTTCAGGGGGAATAAATATATGTTTGAAGGCATCAGACCAAACTTCTGGGCAATGACAACAGCTGGCTTCGGTTCGCTCGAGTTCGGATTAACATCAAACTTGAGCCGACAAGAGACTATTGTGATCAATGCAATGAAGCTCTTGGGTCCCCTGGTAGGGCCTTCCTTAAGAAATCCTGATGGCATTTTGGATTTGAACAAAATTCCAGGTGAAATACAAGGAGGTCTTAGACAATTGCTTGTCGACCAAGTATGGCATCAACGACCACTCCATGCTTGCGATTACGACAGGTTGTGGTCGCAGCCACTGTTTACGCAATTTCTAGATTCATTGTGGAAAACAAAAAATGGCAGAACCTTATCCCTACCTATCGATGACGCTGAAAGAATCATGAGAAGACTCTCTGCAGACATGGTGAGCATTGATGTCACAATTTTCCAGGAACACTATTCCGTTCCGGCGGCATTCGTTGTTGGCGGACTTTTCAGACCACTTTCTCATCAGGGTACTGAAGGCATCGGTGATAAACAAATACCTCCTCCTCTATACACAATATCAAAAGCTATACGACTTGAAGCCTCCCAAGAATATCCAGACATACCCCCTGCTAATATGAAAGATGCATTTGTGGTTCGAGTAGACAATAGAGTGTTAATGTCTAACAACGAATGTAAAGAAATTTTAGATGATCTTGGCGTTACTCAGGATCAAAGAAATTCTGCACTTGGAGTTCAATTGATCCCTGAAGGGATCATCAGGGAAGGAATGTGCAAAGTAACATTGACCAAGAACGCAACGAGAGCGGCCCTGGTAGGAAGGATCGATTTTGTTGATTCCAAGACAGGGACGCATTGGAGATATCTCACCGCTAAAGGTATAGGGGCTTTGATCAACGCGACCATGATAGTCACTGTCATCGGAGAGGAGCGTATTAGTTCTACCGGAGATACATGGGGAGTAACGGATTTGGAGGATGCCACAACTGATTTTGAAATGTCATTGCGATTTATTAGAGAAGGAATAAGAACAGTAATTCCTGTTGCAATCATTGAGCTGGATCACATCCTCAATAAAAATAGTTCCCCACTTACAATCCAAGAAGCGCAGCAAATAGGTTTGCTCCGAAAGAATGAAAGACCGGTTGTTTATCTCCGAGCCTTCGCAACACATTTGAGGATGTCTGATCTCTATCTTGAACTTTATGGATATAAAAAAAACAGCTCAATCGAAAAACGTCAAATGGTGGATGCTGCGATGAGGACGGTTGAGAGAGAAATTAGGCAATTCGTTAAAAGAGACTCCTTTGGCATCAACGATTATGCTAATTGGTTTGCATATACCCTTGGCCAGGTATTTAGAAAAATACACGACATGAATGTATTACATCACAATGTTTCCGGTCAGAACATTACCTTGGATTGCCGGATCTTAGACCTTGATACGGTTACGGAAATTGAATACCCGTGGCAGATAGAAGATGAATTAAAAGACGTTAGATCAACCCTAGTGCATTTTACGAGAGTAATTAATGAAGTTTATTCAACTAATTTGGAAAGTGACGAATTGAGCGAAATATTCATGAGGAGTTACTTAACCGAATCGTGAAACGATATTAACAGCCCAATTCCCGAGAAATGACAATCCGCTGGATCTCGCTCGTGCCTTCGCCGATCTCTAACAGCCGCTGATCCCGGTAAAACTTGGCCACCGGGTATTCCTCCATCAGGCCATAGCCCCCGTGGATCTGCACGGCGTGATCGGTCACGCGCTTCATGACTTCGGAGCAATAAAGCTTGGCCATGGCGGCCTCTTTTTTGAACGGGCGGCCCTGATCCTTCAACCAACAGGCCTTGTAGAGGAGGTTACGGGCCGCTTCGATCTCCATGGCCATGTCGGCCAGTTTGAAGGCAATGGCTTGGTGTCGGGAAATGGGCATCCCGAAGGTTTTACGCTCTTTGGAATAGGACAAGGCTGCTTCAAAGGCCCCCTGCGCGCCTCCCAGCCCCATGGCCGCAATGCCCAAGCGACCGGAATCAAGGGTGGCAAGCATTTGCCGAAAACCATCGCCCCGTCTTCCCAGGAGATTGGACTCGGGCACGGTAACATTGTCAAAGTAAAGCTCGGCCGTATTGGTGGAACGCCAGGTCATTTTGTGATGCATCTCCCGTGCGGTAAAACCAGCCGTCCCGGCGGGCACCAAGATACACGAAATCTCTCGCTTGCCATCTTGGGTCGAAGAAACCGCCTGTACGGTCACCCCCGCCGTAATGCGCGAGGCCCCATTGGTAATGAAAATCTTTGAACCGTTGATCACCCATTGGCCGTTTTTGAGTTCGGCGCGGGTCTTAGAGCCACCAGCATCGCTGCCGGCATCGGGCTCGGTCAGGCCAAAACCCCAGAGGGTCTTGCCGGTGCAGAGGTCGGGTAAATATTTCTGTTTTTGCTCTTCCGTCCCGAAGTGATAGATGGGACCAATCCCTAAGGAATTTTCCGCCGCCACCGTCGCCGCCTGACACGCATCCACCCGGGCCAACTCCTCAATCGCGATCACGTAACTTAAATAATCCAGGCCCTGCCCCCCATGGCTAGGCGAGATCGTCATACCAAACAGACCCAGCGAACCCATCTTGGCCACGAGGTCGTAGGAAAATTCCTCTTTTTCATCAATTTTTTGGGCAATCGGTTTGATTTCACGTTCCGCAAAGTCACGAATGGTCTTGCGGAGCATGTCTTGTTCTGGGGTCAGGTCGTAAGAGAGCATGAAGCAACTTCTAATCAATCAAGAATTGGAATGCAAGTGGCCTCTCAAGGGGCTTGCGTCGCCCCCTCCACCGGCAAAGCCGGATAGAGCCTCCCCCTCAACGCGCCCTTGGCGCTGATCAATGCCAATGCCCTTCACAGCCCTCATAGGGAATCCCCTGACCGGTCAAAAAGCTCCTGAGAACCTTGTGAAACTCGTCCGGGCGTTCCAGCATCGGGAAATGTCCGCAATCCGGGATCACGGATAACCGGGCCCGGGGAACTTTTTGGTGCATCTCAAGTGCCAACTGCACGGGCTGCAGGCTGTCTTGTTCTCCCCAAATGATCCCAAGCGGCACTTGCACGTTTCGCAACTCCTCCCGAACACAGTAGCCCAAAATGGCCAGGGCGGTTCGGACCGTGGCCCGACGGAGTTTGGGCCATTCTGGATCTGCCGTCACCGAGGCCGCCAACGATACCATCTCATCGGTCAATTCATTTGGGGAATAAACACTGGCGCCCACCAAACGCGGCATCAAACGAGCCCCCCAACAATTCCGCAAGAGCAGGGCGGCCAAACCTCTTTGCCAGATGGGATGACGTGGCCTGATGCCGGCAGGCGCCACCAAAATGACCGAACGGACGGGGGCATGCGATGTTTTAAGCAAATAGTCCAAGGCCACGGCCCCACCGAGAGAATGCCCGATCAAATGAAAGTTATTCAACCCCAGTTGCCGCACAAAATCCCGTAAGGTCTCAGCGAAAAAAGCCATGTTGTAGGCACAATTAGGCTTCTCGCTCTTGCCAAAACCCGGATGATCATACGCAATCACGCGAAAGAATTTGGCAAATTCCTGCAAGGTCGCTTGCCAACGGCGGATATTCGCCCCCAGGCCATGCAAAAAAAGAATCGTCGGCCCCGTGCCTTCATCGACATAACAAATCCGGCGACCACGAATCGTCACAAAACGCTCGGTAAAACCATAGTCCCGCTGCGCAAGTGGAACATAGTCGCGTGACGGAATTTTTCTTGTGGGAGAGAAGAGGGTGGACAGACCTTGCAGGACCTGGGAAGACATCGGCTAATAACCCACAGCGGTCTTGGGCCATTTTAAATCAACCGTCTTAAGACCCTTCGTGCGCGCCTGGAAAGGTTTAATGCGCTGGATGTGATGTCGATCCACCGCCACCACATGATAATCTCCTTCGGGCATGCCCAAGAGCAACCAGGGTTTTTCGCACAGTCTCCCTAACACCTGGATGCCGGCCTCATCAAAAATCCGAACATAGACACCCCCATAGGGGACCTTGGTCTCGGAACGAAACATGATTTTGACATTGAACTGGTCCAGCCAACTTTTTTCCTCTTCGGCACCGCTAAACTCACCGGGAGCGACATTGATGAACGAAATACCTTTTTCCTGACGCACGGGGCTCTTCAGAACTGAAGGAGGTAAGGTGTGTGCGGAAAAAGAAAATAACAAAAGACCGATAACAGGCAAGATACGCAACCGCATCTCCGGAAAATACCAGACTGGTCCCCAGTAGACAAGGAGGAAAACTTCCGTTAGCCTGCGAAGCACCTCATGGCCGACTTTAAAAACCGCTTGTCTTGGTCAAAGTCCCGCGACGAATCCTTTCGTGAATGCCCGCGCAAATATTATTATCACTACTATGGCTCATGGGGGGGATGGGGCCGCGAGGCCCCCGCCAAAACGCGTCTCTTGTACCTCCTGAAAAACCTGAAAAGCCGTCACATGTGGTTGGGCGAGGTCGTGCATCACACCATTGAAGATGCCCTGAAACAGTACCAACGCACCCGCGAGCTCAAGCCCGAATCGTGGCTCAGCCGCATCACGGAACAAATGCGCCGTGAGTTTCGTGCTTCGCGCGATCGCCGATACCGGGAAGACCCAAAACGTAACCTGGCCCTCTACGAGCACGAGTATGAATCCCAAATCTCCAATCAAAAATGGGCCGAGGTTCATGATACAGCCCTGCGCTGCTTTACTAATTTTGCCAACGTCTTCTTCCTAGAACGGGTCAAACCCGTCCCGGTGGAACAATGGAAATTGATCGAAACCATGCAGGAGTTTTATGTGGAAGGGGTGTTGGTCTACGTGAAGATTGACTTCGCCTACGAGGCGGACGGTGAGTTTGTGATCGTCGACTGGAAGACGGGCAAGAGCGAGGATGTGGATAATCAAATCCAGCTTGATTGCTACGGGCTCTTTTCCCGCGAGGCCTTCAAAATCCCCACCGAAAAGATCCGTACCATTGAGTGCAACGTCAACCTCAGCAAAATCACCGAACAAAAGATGATCGAGGCCAAACTCGATTTTGCCAAGCACTACATCCGCAATTCCATCCTGCAAATGAAGAGCTCACTAGTGGATGTGGAAAACAACACGGCGCGCGAGGAGGATTTTCCGTTTACCGAAAACGAACAGTCGTGTCGCTACTGCAATTTTAAGAAGGTGTGCGCGAAGTGGAATTAAGCAACCGATAAACCAATAACTCTGCATCCATGGGCTTGAGCGGCTATGCCTAGTTGTTGGTCGTGAGTAGCAAACAAGACTTCATCCCGGTGTTTCTCTCTCCACAGTAGGGCGGTGGCCAAATGAATGCCATCGAGAGAACCAACGGGAGTAGCAAAGGGTTGCTCGGCACGATTTAACACTTCTTCCGTTACGGGAAGCCAACCCATGTGCGTAAAAAGCCGATGGAGGTCAGAAAGATACCTGGCCACCTCCTGGTCAGATATCTTGCCAACATGATGGAGCCGATCGATGGTACGAAGACACTCCACTCGCAGTAAACGACTGGCGAACCCAACTTGAATATCTCGCCATTCCTTCAGAGGACTCACCTCATGAAACACCTTACGCAAAATGACGGAACTATCAAGATAACATCTCACCGGCGGCGTCTCTCAGCCAACAGTTCATCAACGGCTGACACCTTGCCAACAGCCCGAGAAAAAGAAAAGGTGGCCAGACCCGCGTAACCTTTTTCGGGCTCTATCAGTCGTAAAGGATCTGGGGGCGATGAGAGGGGAAAAATAGGCACGACACGACCAATAGGGGTATCGCGATCGGTAATGGTTATTTCCATCCCCTGGCGTACCTTTTTCAAGTAGGAACTAAGCTTATTTCTAAAATCACCGACCTTGGCTGCAATCATGTCTAAATATAGCCATATTTGTACATATTTGTCAATTCATCTTTCGCAAATGACTCACCAGGGGTGCAAAGACCATCTGCTGGGAAAAATCGCTGACGAACAGGTCGGCGTGGGCGAAGCGGAGGTCTTCGGTGCCTACCACTAGGATCTCCTTGCGCCGATCCGGGGTGCCGATGTTTTGATAGGCGGAGAGGGCCGTGGGCATGGGAACGACGCCATCGCTGTTGGCTAAAATACAGATCAAATTGCAGGTCACGTTGCGAAGTTCTGCCGTCAGGTTTTTGCCGTCAACCACGAGGTCCTTCTGCTTGATCCAGCGGGCAATCTCCTCATTCAGGAACCGATTGGGATTCTCAACCGTCTCCGTAAGACGCCCGATCGCGCGCTTGTTGATCAAGTCGGGATGGAGGTAGATTTCCAGCAATTTTGGAAATTGCAGGAGCAGGGGGAGCACGGCCCGCACCAACCAACGGGTGTGAAAGACCGGGATCCATCCCAATAACTTTGGAAAATAAAATAGCCACCTCACCAAAACATGGGATTGCTCCCAAGAGAGCGGGGCCCCCATGGCGGCAATCGTCCCAACACGATGTTTTTTATTCAGGGCCACATGGAGATAGGCCAAGGTCCCACCCAAGCTACAGCCAATCAAATCCACTTTTTTGTGGCGCGTGCCAGGGTGACCCAACACAAAATCAATCGCCACGGCAAGATCCGTGCAAGCCAGATCCTTGAGACTGTAACGACGCGAGCCGCCTTCACAACGGGCCCCGCCTTGATTCCGCAAATTCAGCGACCAGGTCTCAAAGCCGTGGTCGGTCAGGTATTCCTCCATAGAAAGACCGCTGGGGTGGTAACCAAAGATGAACGAGTTCATACCATAACCCGGGACAATCAGGAGAGGGCGATAGGATGCCCGGTTTTTTTTAGGGAAACATTGTTTTAATTCGATGAGCCAACCAGCGCCGTTGGGGATGTAGTGGGTTTTGGATTTCATACGGTATTCTGTAGGGGCGCACCCATGTGTGCGCCCCAATCGGGCGGCCGGGGCAGGGCAGACACACAGGTCTGCCCCTACAATTTGCCTCTCAGATTCAACCCTAATTCTTTTAACTGTTTATCATCCACCGTAGAAGGCGCCTCGGTCATCGGGTCGGTCCCTTTTTGGGTCTTGGGGAAGGCAATCACGTCGCGAATTGATTCCGATCCGGTCAGGAGCATCAGGACCCGGTCGAGGCCGAAGGCAATCCCGCCGTGGGGTGGGGCGCCATACTCCAGGGCATCCAGGAGAAATCCAAATCGATCCTCCGCCTCGGTGCGATCGATCTTGAGGATGTCAAAAACCTTCTGTTGGACCTCACGACTATGGATACGAATCGAACCGCCGCCGATCTCGTGACCATTGAGCACCAAGTCATACGCGTTGGAGCGGGCCTGGAGTGGATCCTTGTCGAGACAGGGGATGTCCTCGGTGCGCGGGGACGTGAAGGGATGGTGAATGGCCACCGGTCGCTGTTCGGTTTCGTCAAAGGCAAACATCGGAAAATCCGTAATCCAGAGAAAGTTGAGCCGAGTCGGGTCAATCAGACCTAGCTTGGCCCCCAGATTCTCACGCAAATTACCGAGTGAATCATTCACAACCTTAGTTTGATCCGCCCCGAAGATGAGCAGGTCGCCATCGGCAAAACCCATTTTGGCATAAAGTGCCTGCTTCTCCGTATCGGAGAAAAATTTGAGGATGGGGCTGGCGTCTTCGCCACCAGTACGCTTGATCCAGGCCATCCCCTTGGCGCGGAAGATTTTGACATACTCGGTCAGATCATCCAATTCCTTGCGCGAGAAGGTGGCACCCCCCTTGACGTTGATCACCTTGATGATCCCGCCCTTGCCAATCACCTCCGCAAAGACCTTGAACTGCGTCTGGGAAAAAATCGACGTGACATCCACCAGCTCCAAACCAAACCGCGTGTCCGGGGCGTCGAGCCCGAAACGTTCCATCGACTCCGCATAGGTCATGCGCGGGAAGGGGAGGGGGAGTTCAATGCCGATCTCCCGCCAAATCTTCGCGGTCAAACCCTCCATCAAGGGCAACAAATCTTCCGACCGTAGGAAACTGGTCTCGATATCAATCTGGGTGAACTCGGGCTGACGATCGGCCCGCAAATCTTCATCGCGAAAACAGCGCACGATTTGAAAGTAGCGTTCAAACCCGGCCACCATCAGGAGTTGTTTAAACAATTGCGGTGACTGCGGCAGGGCGTAAAATTTTCCGGGATAGAGCCGTGCCGGCACCAAAAAATCGCGAGCCCCCTCGGGGGTACTCTTGGTCAGGCACGGGGTCTCCACCTCGGTAAAACCTTGCTCCGAAAGATAATTGCGAGTGGTCTGCATCACCCGGTGGCGCAAGGTCAGGTTGCGCTGCATGACAGGGCGGCGCAGGTCCAGATAACGATACTTGAGCCGTGTCTCTTCGTTGGTGGTCGCCTTGTCGTCAATCTCAAAGGGAGGTGTTTTGGAATGATTCAAGACCTCAAATTCCGTGACCAGGATCTCAATCTCCCCCGTCTGTAAGCGAGGATTCTCCATGCCAGCCGGACGCCGACTCACCTTACCCCGCACCGCCAAGACCCACTCGCTCCGTAATTCTTTGCCCAATTCATGGGCTTGTGGATCCACCGCGGGATTAAACACCACCTGAGTGATCCCGGCCCGATCGCGTAGATCCACAAAGATCAGCCCACCATGATCTCGCCGCGTCGCCACCCATCCCATCAGAGTAATATCGGTATCAATATTTTTGGCCGTTAAGACCCCGCAACTGTGGGTTCTGGTCAGTCTCATAAAGCTATTGCAATTCTGATTGAACAACCGCCTGAAACAGCTCAGGCTGCATCCACTCTTTGAAGGGTCGACCATTGATAAAAATGGCAGGAGTCCCGGTAATATTTAACTGTTCGCCCAGGGCAAGATCTTCTTTGATATGCTGCTCAACCTCGGGTGAAAAGATACATTGTTTGAAGGTTTCTTCGTTCAATCCAACCTGCTTCGCCACTTCAAAGAGGAGGTCATGCGAGATCTTGGGTTGTTGCTCAAAGACCCGCTCAGTATACGGCCAAAATTTTCCTTGTTGATCGGCACAAATCGCCGCCTTGGCCGCAAAGCAGGAATTTTGATGAAAACTTCTCGTGATCTTCGGATTACAAGACTGATCCAAGGGGTAATGCATGAAGACGACCTTGACCTGATTGCGCAAGGTTCCCAAGTAGGGCTTGAGACTAAAGGCCGCCCGGCGACAAAAAGGGCATTGAAAATCAGAAAATTCCAAAATGGTCACCTTGGAGTTGGGATCACCCCAGGTGGGGCGCGGGCCAGGTAAGACAATCTCTTGCTTGGGCAACTCATTAAAATATTTTAGATAGGCTTCAATAGGCAGTTTTGGGGAAGAGCGATGAGCCTCTGGGGCCAGCCCACGAAACAGGGGAATTCCAATCCCAGCCAAAACTGCAACGGCTATCAAGTGTTTGAGAAGATGGGGTGTAAAACTCCCTTTACCAAAAAAGCCCTGAAGATACTGTGAGAAAAATGAAAATATTTTTGTGCCAATTCCCAGACTCCACCACAGGAGGATCAGCAACAAGAAGTTCACCACATAAGTCACCATGCAAAACAGACAGAGAGCGCCAATTTTATAGAACGAAAGATAGGCCATGAAGACGCTGTAACTCAGCGCAAAGATGGAAGAAATAAACAGAAAGGCAAGGGTGGCGCGCCCCTGTTTCTCCCCGCGACTCCACGCCAACAAGAGCGCCCCCATCACGAAGAGGTAATAGAGGACACCCAACTCTGAGTTGAGCACCGGTCCCATTTTAGAATAGGAGCTGGCCAGGACCGTGTCGCAATCCATCAGCTGGGAAATATTGCAGTAACTTTTTCCCTGAAAACCGTTTTTGGCGATCTTGTAATGATTGATTGTCAGGGTAATCGCGGCGCCCAACCCGATGGTGACCACCAGCAACAGGACTAATATTTTCTTTTTCACGCAGCGACCTTAATCTGGTTTTGTGGTCAATTCAAGGTTTTTGAAGAACTTGCTTCTCGTCACAAGCTTCGATATGAAGTCGGTCATGACTGACTCCGACAATCAAGGTCCCGCGCAGCCCTGTGTCTTACCCACAGAGCCGGCTCCAACGACGCCGCCCTCCCCTCCATCACCATTTCCCGACGACAAATTCCGCCATGGCCGGGTGCTCCGATTTTTTCCGCAGGCGGGTTATGGTTTTATTAAAGATGGCAAGGGGGAAGACGTCTACTTTCACATTGACGAGGTCCGCATGCTCGGGCCCAAGAAGGACCGTAGCTTCGTGATGGAAGGGTCCCCGGTTGGCTTCGATGTTGGTGTTACCTCTCGTGGCATGAGAGTAACTCACATGAAACTTTATTAACATGACAGGGGTATTTGTAGGGGTTCAAAATTTTGAACCCCTACTGGCCCCCTATTTGGCTCGAGTAATCCGCATCCCGTAGAAGGAGCGTCGAACAAAGAACAATCCCACCAGAAACAGCACAACCCCAAGGTATAAAGCAACTTGTGGCGCCGAGACGGCGATCTCGACGGCCAACAAACCAAACAGGGTGGTGAATTTGATGATCGGGTTCAAGGCCACCGAGGAGGTGTCCTTGTAGGGATCGCCCACCGTGTCTCCGATGACCGTGGCGGCATGAAGCGGGGTGCCCTTTTCGCGCAGATCCACCTCGACCACCTTCTTCGCGTTGTCCCAGGCCCCACCGGCATTGGCCATGAAGATCGCTTGGAACAAACCAAAGACGGCGATGGAGATCAGGTAGCTCGCAAAGAAGGTCGGGTCAAAACAGGCGAAGGCCAAGGTGAAGGAGAAGATCACGCCAAAGATATTGACCATCCCCGCCTGCGCGTACTGCGTGCAGATCTTGACCACTTCCTTGGAATCCTTGACCGAGGCCTTGGCACTCGAATCAAGTTTGATATGTCCCTTGATGTACTCAACCGCCCGGTAGGCCCCGGTGGCCACCGCCTGAATGGAGGCACCCGAGAACCAATAGATCACGGCGCCACCGGTAATCAAACCCAGCAACACCCGGGGATCCAACAGATCCAGCTTGAGATGCAACAAGAGGATAATGGAGAAGATCATCGTGGTGGCCCCAATGACCGCCGTCCCAATCAACACTGGCTTGGCCGTGGCCTTAAAGGTATTTCCCGCCGAGTCATTCTCTTCGAGGAAGTGCTTGCCCGTCTCAAAATTAGGTTGAAACCCAAACTTCTGTTGAATGTCCGCTTTAATGTTGGGCAAGGTTTCAATCTGCGAAAGCTCAAAAACCGACTGGGCATTGTCCGTCACCGGTCCATAGCTATCCACGGCAATGGTCACAGGACCCATGCCGAGAAAACCGAAGGCCACCAAACCAAAGGCGAAGACGGTCGGATACACCATGAAGGCATCCAACCCCGTGTGGCTGACCAAGAAGGCCACGAGCATCAGGCCGACCATGACCATCCCCTTCCAGAAGGCGCTGAAATTTCCCGCCACCAACCCGGAAAGGATCGCAAGCGACCCACCCCCCTCGCGCGCAGCGGCCACAATCTCGGCCACATGCTGGGACTTCGCGGAGGTGAAGACCTTGGTAAACTCGGGGATCACGGCCGCGGCAATCGTACCACAGCTAATGATGGTGGAGAGTTTCCACCACAAGATCGGATCCATCTCGCGCAACAAAACATAACTAACGGAATAGGTGATCCCAATCGAGACCAAGGAGGTGATCCAAACGAGGGAGGTAAGAGGCGTCTCAAAGTCGAAATGATCCTGTTCGGCAAAACGCATCCGAGAAATCAACCCATTGATCCAATAAGAACCGATCGAGGTCACAATCATCAAGACGCGCATCGCAAATATCCACACGATCAATTTGGCCTGGATATCAACCCCACCGGTCATCAGGACCGGTCGACCATCCGGCCCCAGGACCATCCCAACCGCCAAGACGATAAAGCTGATCAAGGCCACCCCGGTCACCCCGTAGGTCTCAAAACCATCCGCCGTCGGGCCCACCGAGTCCCCGGCGTTGTCACCGGTGCAATCGGCGATCACCCCCGGGTTACGGGCATCATCCTCTTTAATGTTGAAAACGATCTTCATCAGGTCGGAACCAATGTCGGCAATCTTGGTAAAAATACCGCCGCAGATACGCAGGACGGAGGCGCCCAGTGATTCCCCAATGGCAAAACCGATGAAACAGGCACCGGCACTCTCGCGCGGGACGTAGAGCAGGATGAAGATCATCATGAAGAGTTCCACGCAGATCAGGAGCACGCCAATCGACATCCCCGAACGCAGCGGGATGTCCATCACGGAATACGGCTTGGCCCGTAACGAGGCAAAGGCCGTCCGGCTGTTGGCATAAGTGTTGATCCGAATCCCAAACCAGGCCACCCCAAAAGAACCCAAGACGCCTAACACCGACCAAAGGAGGATCAGGGCCACGCGCGCGAACTCCATGTGCTGGAGAAAGAAAAAGTAGTAGAAGATGGCCGAACCAATCAACACCTCGAGGAGGACCAATAACCGTCCCTGTTGGATCAAATAAGTTTTGCAAGTTTCATAGATGAGATTGGAGACCTCCAGCATGGATTCATGAGCCGGGAGGCGTTTGATTTTGCAAAATTCCAAGAGCCCGAATATCATCCCCAGGATGGAAATCCCCATGCCCCAGCGCAGAATCTCGGTCCCCGCAACCAAACTCCCAAAAAGATGGTAGGTGGTGGTGAGCTCCGGGATGTGCAGCTCGGCCTCACTGGCAAAACCGGTGGTCGTCCCAACGAGCCAAAACATCAGCGTCGCGATGAACGAAAATAATCCTAAAAATCTTTGACCGTGTCTCATGGTATCTCCTTGATTAGTCACTTGAATTGGCCAGGCCTCATAAACAACTTGGGGGGGGATGTCAAAGGTTTAGTGACTCAAAATATTTTCATCTTGGAAGCAACTTTTTTGGGGTAGGAACGAAACGGGTTTAATTTCAAAAGGAGCGCACCATGACTGGATCGGTTTCCGCAGGATTAGTAAGAGTAGCAACGGTAGTAAATCCAACAGAGCTGGCAACCGCCGTGGGGCGTGTGACGAGCAACGTACCGTTCAGAGATCCGGTGGGTGCGACTGAATGGGTAGACTCCGTCGTCTCTGAAGTGGCATTTGATCCCGCAACCGCTCGCCAAATCTTGGCATTAGCAGCCCAAACAGCCCAGCGCTGCGATATTTTTTCCGTTGTTGATGGCATGCCCATCACCACGCGCCTAACCAACACCATTGCACCTGCCGCTGAAGTCCCATTTCCAGGTGGCGATGAAGGGATGCGCCTCACCGCCCAAATCATCGATGCCCTGCGTTGGAATGCCGCCATGACCGTGGCGGGGGCCAATAAAGAGTTTGACGGGATTGGAGGGCACATCGGCACCTTTGCCTCCAACGCCGATATCATGGGAACCCTCCTCCTGCATTTCTTTCGGGGCAAAAATCACCCCAAAGGCGGCGACCATTTTTGGAACCAGGGACATGACTCCCCAGGACTTTATTCCTTGGCGCACCTGCAAGGTTTGCTGACGGATGAAGAGATGGCGCGGTTTCGCCGTGAAGCGGGGTACACGACTCCGGATGGAAAAATTGTCATCGATATCGCCCCCGGAGTCCGCAAGGGACTCCCCTCTTATAACCATCCGAACGGACGACCTGAGCTCTGGGAGCACCATTCTGTTGTGATGGGTTTGGCGGGTCTGGGATCTATCTATCAAAGTCATTGTGATGCTTGGATCAAGGCCGTTGGCCTCAAGGAAGCGATGGAGAGTCGTTCCTGGGTGATGATCGGCGATGCCTCCAGCCGGGAACCGGAGTTTCAGGCGGATCTGGATATAGCCAAGACGCACAAGCTGAACGTCAAACACATGGTCAATTGCAATCTACAAGGCCTGGATGGCCCGGTCGATGGTTCCGGGAACGGGCAGATCATGCAAAAACTGGAGGCCCGTTACCGCGGGGCAGGATGGAAGGTGGTGAAGGTGGTTTTTGGCAGTGCCTGGGATGACCTCTTGGCCCGCGACACCCAAGGACTGATTACGGACCGCCTGATGGAGATTACCGACGGTCAATGGCATACCTATGCCCAACGAGATACGGCTTATTTTAGGAATCATTTCTTCGGTAAAAAAGGATCTCATGGGGCAGAGACAGAAAATCCAGAATTGCTGGCCCTGGTGGCAGAGCTAAGCGACGATGAGCTGCACCAACTCGGTTGGGGTGGTCATGACCTGACAAAGGTCTACAACGCCCTCAAGGTGGCCGATGAAACCGAGGGACCCGTGGCGGTGCTCTTTCGTACGGTCAAGGGCTACAAGGTGGGGAACAACCGTGACGGGGTGATGGCCATTCATGGTGTCAAAAAATTGACTCATCCCGACCTTGGACCCATGCGGGATAAACTCCATATCCCCTTACCCGATGAAGCCTTGGGAGATGCCGAGCATCCTAAATATCCGCTCTGGAAACCAGCTTCGGACAGTCCAGAAATGGTCTATTTGAAGAAACGGCGCACCGCCCTAGCAGGACCGGTCCCGCAACGCTTGGTGGTGGAACCCCCAGCGTTTGATATGTCAGTGGTCGACTCAATCCTGCGCGGTTTTGACACGAAGGAGTTTAAGGACGGCGTCATGTCCACAACCGTCTTTCTCAACATGATGTGGATGGCTTTGATGTCTCGCCCTGAAATCGGGGCCAGGATGCCTCTCATCGCCGCCGATGAGATGAAGACCTTTGGGGGAGAATTTAACGCGGCACGCCTGGGACACTTTCACCCCCAGGGCCAGAGATATGAACCGGCGGATCAAGGCAAATTGGACAAATATGTAGAAAAAGTGATGGGGCTTATCTTGCAAGCCGGTATCTCTGAGGCAGCCGCCATTGCCATGTTTACGGCCTTGGCCACGGCCTATGCCACCCATGGATTGACCGTATTGCCCACCTTCATTTGCTATTCCAAGTTTCTCATCCCTCATGTCTTCAGTTCCGTATGGGGAGCAGCCGATGTCCAGGCTCGTGGTATCTTGGCGGGGGCGACGGCGGGTAAGACAACCCTCAACGGCGAGGGCCTGCAACATGAAGACGGAGAGAGCCCGCTCATTGCCCATACTATCCCCAGGGTGAGGACCTATGATCCCTCACTCCCCTACGAAATGGCCACCATCCTCCGTGCGGCTATCACTCGCACCTTTGGCGAGGGAGACCGGTTCAACGAGATCTTCTACCTGCTCATGTACAATGAAACCTGGCCGGTTTACACCCGTGCCCCGGGAGTGGCGGATGCCGATATCTTAGGAGGTTTGTACCTATTCCGTGAAGCGGATGCCTCGTTGCATCAGGCTAAGCCGGCCCAAATCCTGGCCAGTGGACCCATGTTTCATGAGGCCGTACGGGCCCAAGACCTCCTAGCCGCCAAGGGAATTGGTGCCAATCTCTGGAGTGCCACCAGCTTTTCCGAGCTGGCCCGCGACCTGACAAGGACCCAACGAGCCGGTTGGCGGCATATGGACCACGAGGCCCCCGTTTCAACGGTGGATCGTCTGTTGACGAATCGTCCCGGCCCCATTATCGCGGCCACCGATTATGACTCCTCCTATCCAGGCCTGATTTCCCGAGCAGCGGCTTTGCAAGGAGCTGATCGATTTCTACCACTCGGTACCGAAGGATTTGGTCGAAGTGATACCAGGGCCGTATTACGCCGATTGTTTCAGGTGGATGCTGCGTCGATTGCCCTGGCAACGATGGGACAAATGGTGCGACGCGGAGAACTGGCCGTTGCAGAAGCAGTCGCCGCGCGTGAGGAGTGGGGGATTGATCCAGACGCACCGCATGGGTCGGCAGTATAACCTTGTCATACAATCAACTTATACCCAATCCTAAACAAATAAATAGCCGTGGCCAAGGTCACCGTGGCCACACCCAGGATAACCGCCGCCGAGCAGGCGGGGTTGACGTCTGAGACGCCCAAGATCGCAAAACGAAATCCGTCGATCAGGTAAAAGATCGGATTAAAATAAGAGATCCGATGCCAAACCCCCGGGAGCATGTGGATGGAATAGAAGACGCCGCCCAGGTAGATGGAGGGGGTGATGACAAAATTGGTCATGACCGCCAGGTGGTCCCAGTCCTCGGCCCAGAGGGCGGAGATAATTCCCAAGGAAGAAAAGATCACCGCAATCGCCACCAGGTAGAGCAGGGTGAGGCCCACATGGGCGAAGGGGAGTTTCGTCAACATCGTGGCAATCAGCAGGGTGAGGCTGCCCACCGTCAACCCGCGCACTAGTCCCCCGATGACAAACGCCGCCACGACCTTGAAGGCGGGGATGGGGGCGACGATCATGGTCTCAATCGAGCGATCCATCCGCGCCATGAAGAGGGAGGTGGAGCTATTGGAGTAGGCGTTGTTGATCACCGCCATCCCGGCCAATCCTGGCAGGATATAATGAATATAAGAGAACCCGGAGATCTGACGAATGCCTTCGCCCAGCGAGTAGCCGAAGATCAGCACAAACAACGTCGTCATAATCACCGGCGGGATGATGGTTTGACTGGCCAACCGACCAAACCGATAGGCCTCACGTTCGATTAATGTAAAAAACCCGGTCCATGAATTCATAACATCCTCCCCAATCTCCATCGAATCGCTGCCAGGCCCTGTTCCCCGGAGGGACGAGGACTACAGTCTCGATGTCACATGTGACGCCAAACCTTCAAAGAACATTCGCAGGACCGGAGGGGAACAGGGCTTGGCAGCGATGAGCCACAATTTATGAACCGCCCCCATCAATCGAGTGCCCCGTCAATTTGATAAACACCTGTTCCAAACTCCCCCGCTGCACCGCAATCTCCTGCGGTGAGATCTCGGAGGCCTGGCTCAACGCCCCCAAAAGTTCCGGCGTCAACTTCTTCATTTTTTTGCCTCGTACCTCAATGTACTGCTCACAATGCCGCGCAATCAACTCCTGCGGCGGCCCCATCTCGACAATCTTGCCCTGGTCAATGATCGCCACCCGCTCGCAAAGCTCCTCGGCCTCGTCGATGTAATGAGTGGTCAAGATGATGGTGGTCCCATCCCGATTCAAATTGCGCAGACAACCCCAGAGCTGATGACGCTGTTCCACATCAACCCCCGCGGTCGGTTCATCCAAGATCAATATCTTCGGGTTGGTCATCAAAGAGCGCGCGATCATCGCCCGTTTCTGCATCCCCCCGGAGAGTTTCCAATATTCATCATCGGCCTTGTCCCCCAGCCCAAATTGTTCCAGGAGTTCCAGGGCCCGTTTTTTTCGGAGTGGACGTTCCAGCCCATAGTAGCCCCCATGAAACTCCAAAATCTTACGGAGGGTAAAGTAACGATCCACATTCGGCTCCTGAGGCGAGAGCCCCAGGAAAGATTTGCACAGAACCGGCTCCTGCTGTGTCTCATGCCCAAAGATGGTGACGGATCCCTCGGTGGGCCGACAAAGCCCGACCAGCGATTTGATCAAGGTCGTCTTCCCCGCCCCATTGGGTCCCAACAATCCAAAAAATTCCCCAATCGGAATGACCAAGTCAATCCCTTGCAGGGCCTCGACCCTTTTGTACCGCTTCCGAACCCCAGTGATCCGAACCGCATCCATCCGATTGCACAAAACACAATCGGGTCGAAATGGCAAGTGAGAGGGAGTTGCCGATGGACCCGTAAATCTGTCCTTAAATTGAAGTCATTTGTGTAGTATTAAAAACCAATGCGCTACCGTGTCGACAATATCCCTTGGTACCTGAAAATTCCCTTCTGGATCTACGGCTACGGTTGCGGCCTTGCCATGTACCTCGCCAGTTATATGGTCCGCGTAATGTGCCGAGTCACCACCCAGGGACGCGAGCATTTGCCTCCATCAAACTTCATCCTCTGCACCTGGCACGACAACATCTTCCCCTACCTCACTGTGTTTCATCATCACCCCGTCGCCCACGTCTGGATGAACCACCCCGCTTGGTACATGAAACCGGTCCATGTGATGGCAGCACTGATCGGCATCCGAGAGCTGGTGCTGGGATCCACCGGCCATGGCGGGAAGGTCGCGGCGGATCGCTTGGTTGATTATTTGAAACAGGGTTACGCGACGATGGCCTTCCCCGACGGACCCGCGGGCCCCCGGCGGGTCCTCAAAAAAGGGGTGCTGCACATGGCCTTACAATCGGGCGTGCCGATCGTCCCCCTAAAAATCAAAACCAGCCGCTGCCTCACCCTACCCACTTGGGATCAGAAGAGGATCCCCTTTCCTGGTTCCACAGTGCAGGTCATTTATGAAAAACCGATTCGGGTGACTCATGAAAACTTCGAATGGGCCACTGAAGAGCTGACGAAGGCCTTGTCTTAAGTTCTACCCCCATAGAGATCTTTGAGATCATGGCAAAGGACCCCAGGAGGAAGCGAGGCCCGGGGCGGTTTTTTTTGCACGAAGAGGCGGTGGTTTAGGGTGTGTTGTTCCTCGTTGGGATAGTGACGGCTCTTGTCCTGCAACTCCTTCACCACCTGCCGGAGTGACGGGACCGATCCCCACTTGCATTCCCCCAAATCAATCACCCGGTCCTGGCGATACCCCACCACGTCGATCTGGACCGATTTGTCCCAGTACTCCCCCACCTCAAAGGGGGCGTGCATTTTTTCTTCCTGGTAGAGAACCGGAAGGGCCTCGCGACAGAGTACTTCGAAACGGGATCCGAAGTAGGACTCCAGGTGGGGGAGGATCGTTTGGCGCCAGACCTCGACGGGCTTGCGCCGCATGACCGAGGCCAGCTGGGGATAAATAAAACGGAACCAGAAACAGAGGAGCGGGTCATCCAAGGTGTAACGAACCAGGCGTCGAGACGGTTTTTTCTTTTGCAGCGGGAATTGCCGCCGCACGTAGCCCAACTGGATGAGGTGTTGCAGGTAGTAATGGATCTTGCGCTCGTCAATGCCGGTCAGACGGGCCATTTCCTGGCCGGTGCGAAATCCCCCCGCCAACGACATCAGGACGCCGTAATATTTCTCCAGCTCCCGCAACTCCTCGCGCAACAGAAAGTCGGGCTCGCGGTAGAGGGGGGCATATTCGGAGAGAAAATTCTCCTCGATATTTTGTTCCAAAGACCGCTTCTCGGAAAAAAACCGCAGGTAAAATGGGATCCCCCCGCAGAGAAAGTAGGTGCGCGCCCGTTCGGCAAGCGACCAGGAGGGATGAAACAGGGCCGCCTCCCGGTACGAGAAAGGACGCAGCAGGATCTGCCCCGTCCTCCTGCCAAACAACGGGCTTTTTTCCCCCAAAACCTCGCGCTCCATAAATCCCATGTAGGAGCCGCACAGGATCAGGAAAATATTCTTGCGCGTGCGCCACTCCCGGTCGATCAACTCTTGCAGGACGGAGGGGAGCTCGGGGCTGGCCTGGACCATCCACTGAAACTCGTCGAGGACCAAGACCAGTTTTTTGGAGGTGGCGCGCTCCGTGACCAGACGCAGGGCCTCTTTCCAGGAGGTGGGGGTCACCTGGGCGAGCAGGGGTTCCTGCAACAGTCGCGCGGCCTCCTGAAGAAACTCCTGAATTTGGAGCAAAGGGGTGGCTTTTTTCCCTAAGTAGTAGAGGGCAGGCTTATTGCGGATAAAGTGCAGTATCAACTGGCTCTTCCCCACGCGCCGACGCCCGTAAATGGGAAAAAATTCATGCCGATCGGAGGCATAGGCACGCTCCAAGACCTGCAACTCTTCGACGCGACCTAGAAAATCTTCCATTCCCCAAGTCTATATTGTCAAGTCGTAACTTGTCAAGTCGTGACTTGGCAATCTCTGATGGTCTCTCAAGGCTTGGGGAGTTGCGACTCGATCATCTGCAAAAACATCTGCACCCGGTTCCAACCGTCATCTTTCGGGGTGGCGTATTTCATGTACTGCTGCCAGGTCTCCCGGGCACCCTTGAGGTCGTGTTGGCCCTGGAATTGGACAATGCCCTTGAAGAGGAGGACCTCCAGATTTTTGGAACTGGATTGCAGGGCGCGATTGAATTGTTCCAAAGATTCGTCAAATTGTTGCATCGCAAAAAAGACCATCCCCATGTGGGCGCGCGACTCGGCGCTGTTGGGGTCCTTTTGCAAGGCCTCGTGGGCCATCTTAAACACGCCATCGTAGTCTTGCTGCTGCAAGAATAAATGCCCGAGCCGCTCCCGCGCCTTGACGTCGTTCGGGTCGCTCGCAACACGCTTCTGGAGCGCCGCCAGCTCCTGGGGATCGATCTTGCCAATGCTGCCACCCATCCCTCCGGCCGGAGGACTGTTTTCCGGCTGATCTTGCGGCGCCTCGCCCATCGGCATCCCTCCCATCGGGGCGCCGGTGATGCCGCCTTGTTCGGAACGCGGTTGGATCCCTCCGAACAACAACACCATGGTGCCAGACACAAAGGCCATCACAAAAAAACCAATCGAGAGACGAGAGAGAGATTTTTGCATCACCCCAAGCACCATGGCACTGACTAAAAAAACGGCGGCACAAATGAGCGCAATCAATGAACTAGACAACATAGTCTCTCCTTAATCTTGGCGTTCTTTCCCCTTGCGAACATAAGCCACAATAAACCCGGCCCCCCCCAGGGCAAAACACAGGGGAAGCACCCAAATCAAAAGATTCATCCCCTCCGGCTTTGGATCAAGCAGGGCCCACTCACCATAACGTTGCTCAAAATAAAATAGGATCTCATCGTCACTCTTGCCGGCGGCCACCTGCTCATTGACCATGGTCATCATCTGCTTAGACAGCTCCGAAGGAGAATCCCCAATCGGCACCCCGCGACAGACGGGACATCGGATCAATTTGCCCAATCGTTCCACTCGCGCATCGGGAGTTTCCTTAAGCTCACCACAGGCTGCCAATAACAAGCAGGCGATCATCGCCAATAAAATCCCAAGAGTGACTTTGTATTTCATGGTGATGTCACCCCCAAGGCTTGCAACTGTTCCTGCACAACATCCGGAGTCAGCATCCCGGCCTGTTTATAAACAATCTTGCCAGAGGCATTGATAAAAAATGTCTCTGGTACCCCACTCACACCGTAGTCAATCGAGGTATGCAACCCCGGATCAAGTAGAATGGGCGCCCCAGCACCATACCGACGGATAAAATCACGAGCATTCTCCGGGGTATCTTCATAAAGCACGGAATAAAATTGCAAATTGGTCTTGCCATACTCCTTCACCAATTCACGGATAATTTGGTGCTCCGCCGCACAAGGACCGCACCAAGTCGCCCAAAAATTGAGGACCAACGGCTTACCCGACAATCCCCGCAAGGTAACCTCCGTCCCGTCTTCAAGTTTTTTGAGGGTAAAATCAGGCGCCTGTTTGGCCACCAACGCAGAGGGAAGCAGGCGGGGATCTCGACCCAAACCAAAATAAAAGAGCCCCACCGTGGGGATTAAGATCAGCAAAAAAACCAACCATTTCTTCATGCCGCTTCCTTTTTTAACACCAGGGACACCAAGCCCCCCAGCATCACCACCACGCCTCCGATCCAAATCCAGGCGACCGCCGGGGTCACGACCACCCGAAGGGAAAGCGCAGAGCCATCTTTTTCAAAACTAATCAAGGTCAGGTAGAGATCTTCGATCAGCGTGGAACGTACTGCAGGACTCCCAATCGGTTCCCGAGACGCGGCATAAAAATTCATTTGCGGGGCTAATTCGCCCAAAGATTGATTGTTGCGAGCAACGTCCATATGCCCCTTGATCTCAAAGCGTTGTGGCACCTGCTCTCCGGTCATCTCTTTCAGGGTCAAGGTGTAACCCTTCACCTGAACGGATTGCCCTTGTTTGAGGGTAAATTGTCGATCTTCCTTATAGACACTCGAGAGCCCCACCGCCACGATGATAAACAACATCCCCAGGTGGGAAATAAAACCTCCATAACGCCTCGGATTGTCTTGGAGCAAACGGAGTAGAGACCGTTGCCTCCCCATCCGCACCAGTTCCAAAACCATGATAAAGAAGGCGAAGCTCGCCAACAAAACGATCACCACCACCCAGGGATGGCGCGCACCTAAAAAGTAAGAGATCCCCGTAGTGAGCAGGGCAAGAGCGGCGGGTAATAAAGAAAACTTTTTAACCAGACGCCCACTCCCTTGCTTCCAAGGCGTGATCAGGCCAATACCCATGAGCAAGAGGATCAAGCCAACAATCGGGACCGTCATCTGATTGAAATAAGGCTGGCCCACCGATATCCGACTACCTTTCACGGCCTCCGCAATCAAGGGGTAGAGGGTCCCCAGCAAGACCACAAAACAGAAGCTCACAAATAAGAGATTGTTGAACAGGAAGAGGACCTCAAGACTGAAAAAATGCTCGATCCGTTCCGCATCACGAAACCGCCCTCCCTTCCAAAGCAAGAGGGCCAACGACGCCGCCAAAATAATCCCGATAAAAACCAAAAAATAAGGGCCGATGTGAGATTCGGTGAAGGAATGGACGCTATCCAGGATGCCACTGCGAGTCAGAAAGGTCCCCAAGAGGGTGAGCAGAAAGGTGACGATCGCCAGGATCACATTCCACATGGAAAATAGGCGGCGCCTTTCTTGGACAATCAAGGAGTGGACCAGGGCCGTGGCGGAAAGCCAGGGCATGAAGCTCGCGTTTTCCACCGGATCCCACGCCCAATAGCCTCCCCACCCAAGGACGGCGTAAGACCACCACCCTCCCAAGATAATCGCTATGGAGAGAAACGACCACGCAAATAAGATCCAATGTTTTGCCCGCACTAAAAAATCGAGCGGGTCGCTGGCCTCCAATAACGCCGCGACCGCAAAGGCAAACGGTACGGTGAAGCCGATGTAACCAATATAGAGGCAGGGTGGGTGCACGGCCATCAACCAATGATTTTGCAACAAGGGATTCGGCCCCGGACCATTGGCAGGGACCGGAAAAACCGCTTGAAACGGACTGGCCGGCAACGCCAGGAGGATAAAGAAAAAGAGTTGGACAAAGAGCAGGGTAAACCCCACCCAAGGCATGAGGGAGGCGCGGTCTGCTCGATACACGTAAGTACAGACGGCGGCATAGGCCGACAGGAGCCAGCCCCAAAACAAGATCGAGCCTTCCAGGGAGCTCCATAAAGAAATGGCGCTGATCCAGCGCGGCGTTTCCCGGCTCCCGACATGCGCCACATAACTGACCGCAAAATCATTGGTGAGCAGGGCGTAGATCATGGCATAGTTGGCAATCGTCATCAGGATGAAGTTGCCATAGAGGCTGGCCCGACCAAAGGCCGCCGCCCCCTCGGATTGGATCTGGCGCGCCACGTAGAAAAAGATCATCCCAAAAAGAGAGAGGGCGATCGCCAAACCGATACAACTGTTGCCAAGATAAATAATCGGACTCAAGGTTGGGTACCACTCTGTAATTCGCGATAAATCTCCTGCGGCATCTCGCCCTCTTGGGGCGGACGATACTCATTGCCATGCTTGACCATCAAACGTTCGGCATTGAACCGACCGTCCGCTTGCAAGGATCCCTCGACCACCACGCCGATGTCGTCGTGAAACATCTGCGGCGGGGTATTGGTCGTAACGACGGGGACAATATGCGTCTCATCCTTGATCTGAAACGTCAGGATGTTGTCCTGGTATTGGATCGTTCCCGGAACTACCACGCCTCCCAAACGCACCGGATTGCCAACCGCCGGCTTCCCCTTGGCCAACAACTCGGTCGGGGTCACAAAATAAACCAGATTTTGCTCCAAACCGCCCCACAAGACATAGGCCAGCGCCGCCGCCATCAAGGCAATGGCCACCACGAGAAACTTCTTCCTTCTGAATGTGGCTACAATATTCATCGTTTTCTATCCTGAATTCCACGCCAGCGAACCCAAACAGAAACCGCCAACCCCCCCACCACAATCCAAGTGAGGGAATAAGCCGCAATCACGTAACCCCATCCTCCCTCAATCATTTTTCACCCCCCGAGGCGACGAGTGGAGGCGGCAAAGACTCTGCCCCATCCCGCTCCGCCAAGGCGCGCGCCAAACGAAGTCGGTGGTACAAAATGACGCTCAAAACCCCCAGCAACGCAAAGGCGTTGAGTCGCAGGGCAATGACCATCGCAGGATCCATGGTCGTCGGGCTCGATTGCACCTGATGCAGGGACCGCCACCATTTGACGGAAAGATACACAATCGGGACATTCAGAAAAATCAACAGGCCAATGCACGCAGCTACCTTCGCCCTCCGCTCCGGGTCTTCCAAGAGCTGGCGCAGCATCAAATACCCGCCGTACATGATGAATAGCAGGGCCGTGGTAGTGAGACGCGGATCCCAGGTCCACCAAACTCCCCAGGTCGGCTTGCCCCAGAGCGAGCCCAAGGCCAAGGCCAGGCCATTGGTGACCACACCAATCTCAGCCGTCGCCAAGGCCAAGTGATCCCAACGCGGTTGACGGCGGATCAGATAAAGCAAGGAACCGATAAAACTAAAAAAGAAGAAGAGCATGGTCATCCAGGCCGCCGGGACATGGACGAAGAGGATGCGATACACGTCACCCATCATCCGGTCACTCGGCGCTACGACAAGACCGTAGTATTGTGCGTACATCAAAAAACCGATTGAACCCACAATACAAATTTTTTTCATGGATGGATGACTATGCCCCGTCAAATAGGATCTCTGCCAGCAGTAGAGACCCTAAAAAGAACACCGTGTCAAACACAAATAAGAGTCTGATCCAGGCCATTTGCTGGCCAAAAAGATCATGGGCCAAGGCGAGCTCGGTCACCTTTACCGATGCCAGGAGAACGGGCACCAGCATGGGAAAGAGGAGCAACGGGAGAAGCATCTGACGCTCGTGAAAGGTGGCCGTCACCCCGGCATAAAGAGTCCCTAAGGTCGTGACGCCAAAACTTCCCAAAAGCAGGACCCCAAGCAATGAGGGAGTCAAGGCCAGATCAAAGAGGATGGCCATCAGCGGGAGCAATAAGAGTTGCAGCAGCGACACAAAGGAGAGATTGGTCAGCAATTTACCGACATAGAGGGCCTTGGGATCGATCCCCGCCATCAGGAGCCCCTCCCATTGTTCATCTTCCGTCTCGGAACGAAACGAATGATCCAGCGAGAGGAGCGAAGCAAACAACACGGCCAGCCAAAAGAGCCCGGGCGCCATCTTGCGCATCACATCGGGATCCACGCTCAGGGCGAAGCTGAATAGCAGCATCATCAAGACACCGAAGAGTAGGACCGCAAAGAAGTGGCGCAGTTCGCGAATCTCCAGCAGCACATCCTTGCGAAAAATGGCCCAGGCCTGCCGGATGAAATCATTCACGGCTTCACCTCGGCGAGTGCCGCTGTCATGCTGGGTGGGCCATCATAACCTATTCTGCCTTGTTCTAGCACTAGCAGCCTATCCACATGGGTCAGCACTTGCTCATGGTCGTGACTGGCGAGCAAGATTGTCTTACCTTCCTGACGCCAGTTGGTGAGTAACTCGCCCAAAATTTTACGCCCCGCCACATCCAACGCAGGATGGGGTTCATCCAACAAGATCAGATCGGCCGATTCCTTGCCCAACAGGAGCTTGGCCAGGACCACCCGTTTCTTCATGCCTTCGGAAAGCGCCGCCACCTTACGGTGACGCGCCTCGTACATGCCCAACCGCTGGAGCGAAAGCTCGCAATCCGAGGCCCCTTCCCCCCGAATGGCCGCGGTCAATTGCAGATTTTCCAATACCGTCAAACCGGTGTAGAGTTGTTTGGCATGGCCTAAGATACGCAGACTCTTGCGCATCTCCCGCAACTCCTGCCCCCCCAAGATTTTGCAAGACCCGCAGGTGGGGACCAATAAGGTGGCCAAGATTTTTAACAGGGTTGATTTCCCCGAACCATTGCGCCCAAAGAGGGCCACCACCTCTCCCGCATGGACGGTTAAGTCGAGGTGGGACAAGACCCAATGAGAACCAAACCGTTTTCCCAGCCCGCGAAGTTCAATGACAATAGGATTTTTTCCAGGAAGGGACATGGAACGGGTGTTTAGCAACTATCCATCACCTGTCAATTTGAAAGCATCAAACGAAAGGGCTGGGGCTGTTCATCGCGGGCCATCCCAGCTAAGAATTGCACTAGATGGATTCCCATAAAACGTCCTTCGTGGTTACACACCCCTGCACCAATGACCATCTGAATCCGGCGCGAGGCCTCCTGGCTCAGATGCCACGCCGCTTGGGGCTGACCCAGATGGGCCTTGAGCAAAGCGGCCGCATGTTGAATCAGCCCTTGCAACAACTGCCCCTCTGCGTCGACTTTCTTGGTAAGATGCCAGAGCGACTCCCAGGCCTCATGCGATTCCCACAAATACCCTTGATGGTAGAGGTCAATCCCAAAGAGATAGGTCTCATTCTCCCTCCAGCGATCGGTGGGGAGATGGGTCAAGACGGGCTTTTCCTTCCCATAGGAGTGTCCCTGCGGATCAATCTCCGGATGCGGCGACCTCCCCGGGACAAACCGGTACGGCGGCAGCGGTCGTTGCGGACAAAGCCTGGGGGCCTCAAGCCAGATCGGGGCGGGTTCTTGGTTCATCATTCAATCCCATCATGTCACAACATTTTGATAATTTTTTAAAATACACCCATCATGCGTGCCAAAGGGGATGCCCCTTGCCTGACTATGCGCCACTAGCAACCGATCAAAAGGGTCGCGGGTCCAGGTCATATCGAGGGCTGCCATGCAAACCGCTTCCAAAGAAATCGGGTCGATATAAAAGTTAGGATCTTTCCTGAGCTGCAACAGCAAAGTTGGTAGTTCCAAATCAATACGATCCGATTCAATCAGGAATTTTATCTCCAAAAGAGAGACGGGAGAAACGGTCCAAACGGGATAATCAGCAATCCACGGGATGTCTTTCAGTCGTTTTGATTTGCTCAAAACCCACAACAAGACATGGGTATCGATGAGAATCGAAGAAATCTTCACGAGGTCTTCTTAGAATCAAGTAATTCCAGCCCATTGTCCGGATCCCACCGCCACCCCCACTGCTCGGCTTGGTCGACGGAACTGCGAAAGTAGCTGCGGTAATCCAACAACTTCTGTCTTTTCTTCCTACGACGCGGCACCAACTGCACGGGCACCCCTTTCCGCTCAATCAACACCGTCTCCCCCCGCAAGGCCCGATCCAAGATATCAAAAAAACCCCGCCTGGCCTCCGTGGCTGTGAGAATTGTCTTCATATGTACAGTGTACATGTATTGGTAGAGCTGTCAATTCAAATTAAGATTTCTTTATGATGACAGGGAACCCCCAATTGAAGGTCCCAAAAGTGTCCGCAGTCGAGACGTGGCTGGGAACAGGGAGCTGCCTAGCAACATCAAACCAAGTGACCGAATAAGGCTTTATTCCAAGGTTCTCAATATCACTACGTCTCAACGGGGTCTCAGAGAAGGTGAACTCAGAGATACCAGGAAAATACACCAGATGCTCCAAAATAGCCGCAAAACAAATCGGGTCTTCCATCAGGAAGAAGGCACTCCCGGCCGATCTCAACCATTGGCATGCCAGGGCCACACGATCTTTTATGGGCGAGAGCTGATCCTCATGATCCAGATCACCATTCGGGTAGAGATTCATCACCAAATCCGCCTGGCCTTCACCGATGACCTCCAGCATTTGTCCATTGGTTACTCCGTGAAGGTGTTGACTGAGAGCATCCAAAAACTTCTGTTTTTGTTGATAGGAGCCTGTTTTCATAACATTTTTTGGAAATGTTTTCTGAATGCCCGCGGTAAGCCCCCACTGAACGATGCTATCAAACGGTATTAAATGCACGTTTGCGGCTGTTTGGGGAAGCGATGGAGCAACTACATCGGTGCCAAATACATGAAAAGCCGCATTGGCACCTAGTTGCTGCAAACATTCGGAAAATTCGCCAAGTTCAAGCAAGGCTTCATAAGTGGCCATTCTCTCGGTCCCAATAAAACGATGATTGGGATATTTTTTGGAAAGCGTCAGTAAGTTGTTTCCGTTGCCGGTTCCGTGATCAACCACCAACCTTCCGTCTCCCTCTAACAATCTTGCAAGTTCCGCCTTCATCGCTTCGGAGCGGATCCTATTGGCACGTCGTCCTTTCCCCGGCAATTCCAGAGCAGCGGGTGGCCTCTGCAAATCTTCCTTCGGAAATCTTTCCAATTCAAGATGGGACATCAAACTTGGCCTGGAAAAACAGGTTTCTAGAAAACCTTCATCTGTTGCCAATGTGGCGCAAAGTTGCTGACCGCGTTGTTTAATATTGCCCTGATTTAACCCTTGTAAAAATTGAGAGCCGCGCAACCATGCCACCACATTGGCGATTCTTGGGAACTGGGCAGCAAACCGCTCTGGACCTGCAGCAGCCACATCTCGCAGCTTATTCTGCATAGCTGTAATCAAGAAATCTTGAGCATTACCTACCTTGAAGAGCATAGTTATTTCCTTAGAAACGATTAGAATTATCTAGAATTATCGGCGAGAAGTGGACTAAAGTTGCTACTTTTTCTTGATCGCTTGGAGTCTCTTCAAATTCTCGATGTCCAATTTATCATGCGGACGATTGGTCAATTTCGATCGTATCAAATCCTCGGCGGAAACGTAAGGGACCGAAATGCCGTCAATGGTTCGTTGGATCCGTCGGGCATAGCCCTCTTCAAAGGTCAATTTGCCGGCCCGGAGCAACAAGTCCACGCGTGGCATGTCCCCAATGATCGTAAAAGGCTTCAAAATAACCTCTTCCGCATCAAGTTCCCGACTGATGCCCCATGTCAAATTTTCCAATGCCTTGAGAATTTTCCTGGTGTTGTCCAGATCTTTAGGAATCAGCACGTCGATGTCTTTGGTCGCCCGAACAAGTCCGTGAAGATTCGCGGCTATACCACCAACCAACACATAGCGGGCCCCGCTTTCCGACAAGGCCTTCAAACCTGTCACCACATGCGGAACTTCACCAATACCATGGATTTTTTTGTTTTCTTTTCCAGGCTTCATAGTCGCGTATCGAATTGAAGGATTTAACGAATGGTTTTAATTTATGAGGTGTCAGCCAGCAATACTGCTGATAGAGTTCATCCAATGTTTTCAGCCGTTTTTTAAGGGAATAAAAAGCACCTTCCAGCGCGTTATTCTTTTCTTGAAAAGGCAAATTTTTCCTGTCAGCCATGGTTCATACTAATCAATCCCCCCCAAAGTTGCTAGTTTAAAGTGGAGATCCCAAGTCTCGGCGAAACAACCCATAGTCACCTATCAGGACTTCTTGACCCTTGCCAAACCAGCGATCTATTCGTTCGGTAAAATGCGTCATCAAGGTTTCAGCCTGGGAGGGAACAATCCTCAACAGGGCATGCACCAAATCCATCAAGGGTGGGGTACCCTCATCAAGATCGCCGAGTTGCTCAATTATTTTGTGGCATCTGACGAGCAACGTTTCATCCGTAACGCACTGACAAATGGACAATCCCAGGTGAGAGGCCACCTGTTGCTTCCAATGGGGGTAAAATGCCTCCGCGCAAAGCTTATGGTAAAGATCGTGGCTGGCATCATCCAAAGGATCTTTGTCCGCCGCATGCGAGCCATCGGGAACCAATAAAACACTGACAATATGCCCGCCCCAAAGATGGGCCCAAAAAATCTCCTCAGGACGAGCCTTGCCCGGATAAATGATTGTTCGTAGATGGCTGTTCGGGAAACCATGCCGTGCCAACAGGTCAGACAGAGACAAGCTGGCAATCCTTACGATGGTCTCGCCGGATTCATTGTTGCCATAAACGTACAGACCGCACTCCTGAAACAGGGTATGCATGGCCAAAAAGCGCATCTCAAAAGATTCCATCAAGCGCACCGCACCGGCCTGATAGGTCACCTCCAGCACCGTTTGGCCTAAAGGGGAAAGCTCCGCCGCTTCCCGGCTTATTTGTGATAGATCGCAAGGGTGCCCCAAAAGACGCCGGGCCGAAGGAAACTCGACACTACCAGGGACCGGTTGAAAAAGACAGCCAACACCGCGCGGCTCCAGCCGAATGAGTTGATCCCCCAGCCCCAAGACCCTTGGCAGCGTTGCGGAGAAGAACGCCTGATCGGCCAATGTGTCGCCGTCATGTGTTACCAGACCCGCCTCGCGCAAGCTGACGGACAAATCACTCAGAGCCGATGTCTCTCGAAGGCCACGTACATAGTCGGCATAGTGATGGCTTGTCCCCGCTAAGAGAGAGTCAACGGACTGCGGTCCCTGCGGGAGAACCCAATTTTTGAAAATGGTGGTTGGCATAAAGTGCTGTTTATTTCGCCAACTTTCGCAATAAGTTGCTTGACATATTATAGGTAAATACCTACAATAAATCCTAGGTTGGAGGCCCCTGATGGAGTCCGTCAAACAAGCCAATTTTTTAATCCCCGAAGATGTCCTCTCTGAGCTGCGGGCCATGGTGCCTCGTGGGGAGCAAAGTGTGGTCGTGAGCGATGCCCTGCGTCGTGAGCTCAAGAGGAGAAGGCTACAAATGGCCTTGCAAGACAGTTTTGGCGCGTGGGGGGCTCGCAAAGATTTGGGCACCACCAAAAATTTCATTAGAAAAATGCGCCACGAATGAACTCGCAAAAAATCATCGTTGATACCGATATCCTGATTGATTTTCTACGGCATAAAGTCGAGGCGAAAACCCTGTTGGAAGAGGCAGCTCAAGGCCACGATCTTTACCTCTCGGTCATGACCATCGCCGAATTAATGGCCGGGATGAGGCCCGCTGAGACCGAGGCCACGGAAACCCTCATTGCCGGGTTTACCCTGCTTCCCGTCACCGAAACTATCGCCCGCCATGGAGGTGCCCTCAGAAGAAAGATAGCATCGTCAAAGTCCCTCCTGATAGATTGCCTCATCGCCGCCACCGCCCTCGCCGAAGATTGCCTCCTGCTGACCCACAACCGCAAAGATTACGTCACTTCGGGCGTCAAGTTTTATCCGGGGACTCATTAAAAAACATTCCCCCTTGAGCCAACAACCAATTCACGGTAAGAAGTAGGAATGCCCTATCTTCATTGGTTATTGGTCTTGATGTATATCGTGCCGATCATCGGCACCTTTGTGGCCATGATCCGCCGGTTTGGGTCTTTTTGGTCGATCAGCGAGAGCATCCGCAAGCTTTGGCCCAGTGATCGGTTTTCCCGCAAGGTTTTTGGTTGGTCCGACCGTTGGCGGGCGTGGCGGGATAGCCATCCCTTGGCCAACTACGTCAACGTGAATCAACTCAACTATGCCGCCGGTTGCGTGGAATACGCCTTTGGCCACCTGCGTGACTACACCATCGGGCTCTACATGATGACCGCCGCCGTGGTGTATTTGACCCTGATGGTCTTTGGCAGCGACGCCTACGCCGCCCGTTATTTTGATCGGCTGTTTTACCACGGGTTTTTCGCCCTGCTCTCCATCTGGACCTATCGTCGCCATGTGACCACCGGCCTGCAAATGACGGAGTTTATGCGGGCCAATCCGCGGGTTCATCCCCAGGAGTTTTTTGAACATTATTATCGGCGCCTAGGTCCCGCCGCCACACCTATTCCGGGACAGGCCCGAGGTGCCATTGATCCCCATGACATCTCTTTTAAGAGCGGGAAAAAACCACGCCAGAGTTATTGGCTCCTGATCCATGCCTTTTATGACACGGCCATCTTTGCCCGCAGCGCCACGAAGGCCATGCAAACATTGGGCCCGCAGTATGGCCGCGAAGTCTTTGATGTCATGGCCCAGCTCTGGGGCAAACGTATCCTGCAACTCTTCCGCGCCCAGCTCCAGGTCAAGGGCGATGAGTTGTTTAATCAATTAGACGGGAAAATTATCCTGATCTTCAACCACAAGAGCCACCTCGATTTTGTCTTTAATTTCTTCGCCCTCTCAGTCACCAAGCGGGCCGATGGCCGGCCCATTTTGCCGCGCTACATGGCCGCCAAAGACCACTTCCTCGATAACCGGCTCATTTATGAAGGCATTGGGGTCGGCAAATTGATCGAGTCGGTCGATATGGTCTTTGTCGATCGCAAGGGGAAGGGGAAGGATGCCATTGCCCAGGCGGCGGATCGCTTGGCCTCGAAGGAGATCGAGATTGCGATGTACCCGCAAGGGACCCGGGTCTTTGGCAACAAGGGATGGAACGGGGAGAGACAGGACGCCGGTTACTACACGAGCGGTTCGCTCCATTCCCTGCAACAGGAGATGGGACACTTAAAAAAGGGGGCGGTCTTTTTGGCGCTGGATACCGCCATTGCCGTGCGTCACCAGGATATCCCGGTACATCTTGTGTTTATTGGCATCGAGGGAACCGCCACCCTGGCCCCCAAGGGCAGCTTCAAGGTGGAAACGGAAGGGACTGTCCTGTTTAACGTCTCGGGAGTCGTCACCCTTCATACCAGTGACGTGGCGAATCTCACCAAACCAAGCGGCCCGGCCACCACAGCCGAAGAGACCGCCTATCTCGAAAAAGCTACTACTTTACAGAGAGAGATTGATGCCCATCTCATTGAGGCCCTGGGGCTCCATGAGAAGTTGAAGAATCGTTTTCTTGATGATGCCCGCCATCGCACCCTCACCCCCAAGGAAGACTTCTTTCGATTAACTCATCGTCTGCAACAGGCCAAGCAAACCAAGGAAGAGTTACCATTCACCATCTTGGATCGCATTTACGCCTTAGATCCCACCTATTGGGAGGCACGGCTTAAGGAGATCGCCCATTGGCTCACGAGTGTAGAAGATCCCTCTGCCGAGTTGATGTCATTACGAGATCAGGTCACCGAACAATTATTTGCAACCCGAGGCAAATTGATGAAAAAAACCGAAGACCACGAAAAACTGCGGCAGAAGATTAAGAAATCGGCGTAGCGGCAAGCTCCGGCTCAGGGGCCTGGCGGGTCAAAAAGAGTTCCTCAAAATCCACCGGTTTGATGAAACCCAACTTGGCCCCACGCTCGAGCAGCGTCTTGATCGCCTTCATGCCCTTGCGACCACAATCAACCGTCAGATCATTCACATACATCCCGACAAACTTCTCCACCTGTTCGCGCGCCAACCCACGGGCGAAGGGCAGGGCAAAATCGAGGGCCTCGTCCTTGTGTTCCAGGGCATATTGAATGCTGGCCCGAATCACCTGCTGAATTTTTACCGCAGTCTCCCAACCCAGGTCGCGCCGCACCACAATCCCGCCCAAGGGGAGGGGGAGGTTGGTCTCTTTTTGCCACCATTCGCCCAAATCAATCACCTTGCAGAGTTGTTTTTCTTCATAGCTGAGCTGCCCCTCATGAATAATCAACCCGGCCTCCACCTTGCCGGCAGCCACGTCTTCCAAAATTTGATCAAAGGGCAACTCGCTGTAACACACCGTCGGCTCCAACATCTTCAAGACGAGAAAGGCCGTCGTAGTCTTGCCCGGGATGGCCACACGAACCTTGCGCAATTGTTTGGGTTTCAGGTTCCGATTGGCAATGACCACCGGCCCATAATTCTCCCCAAAACACGCCCCCGTGGTGAGCAACTGATAGTGTTCCGCTATCTCCGGATAAACATGAAAGGAAACCGCCGAGACCTCATAACCCCCATTGGAGCCTAGCAAGGCCTGTTGGTTCAATTGGTCAATCGGGGCCTGCACCTCCTCAAATTCCAGCCCTTGGAGGTCAATCTTCCCCTGGGTCAGGGCGTAGAACATGAAGGCATCATCGGCATCGGGGCTGTGGGCGAGCTTGATTTTCATAGGCCAGGAGGTTTCCCAAATTATCCCTAGGATAGCAACCCCCTTTTTTTGCCCGTGGCGCAACATTGCTCCCCCCCGATCCCGATAACAATCCCATCAGTCGATAAAAACACAGGGGTCAGAGACCCCGAAGGGAGAGATTATGCCGCATGCAATTCAATGTACCGCCATCAAGCCGGGAACCGGTGGTGAGGCCATCTGTACGGAACCGGATGGTCGGGAAACCAGTTTTGATCCAACCGCTACCACTGTCAAAATAGTGTCACCAACAGCGGATAAGCCGGTGGCAAGTACTACCGTAAGTCAATGCACCCCAACGGATAAAACACATGCCGACTGCACCACCCGGGAGGGAACCAGGGTTTCAGTGACAACCAATGACCATGGTGACATCCTTTACCTTGACCAACAAAACCCTGACAAGCAGTGGGAGCGGCTCTGTACCAAACCTGGCTTCGCCGCAACCACTACTGCCTTATTTCGTCCTGGGAAACCCGGTACGAAGGACCATCCCTCCGTATGCCGGGCCCCTATCGATGCCAAATTCGGCCCAGGGGAACAGGCCCTGATCAAAAAAACTTTGGAACAAAAGGCCGCACAAGCCAGGACTGACCTCAAAAGCACCCTTGATATCCTCAAGATTGCGGGTGGCAAAGACCACGGCAGTTTTTCCATCGAAAAAACCAAGGACGGGTTTGTCGTATCCCAAAAAGGGGGCAAGGATCCAACGCCCCTGATGGCACTCACCCCGTGCAAGGAAGGCGTTACGGTCAAGATAATGCCGGGCAGGGAATTCACCTTGACCGGTCCAACCAGCAAAAGCCTGTTGAAAACGGTAGAGGGGATGATTCGCAATGGCGGAAAAATGGCTTCGCCTCCAACACCACGCCGTTGCGTTCCTATCTTTCCATTGCTTGGATGTTGACCCCTACAAGGGAATCCCGGATAAAAAAAACAGATAAGTCGACATCAGTTCCCCAATCAGGATGAAGGCCACCCCCACATACATGATGCCGGTGGCGGATTGATTGGAGCCGATCAGGGCGGTGCGCCAGGTCATGACGGCGACGCCGATGGGGATGACCAAACCCACCAGAATGCGTTGCCAGAAAAAGATCCCGTGACCGGCGAATGAAATCATCTTATCCAAAAATTGCGTGCCGGGAAACACGAGATAATTAAATAGCAAGAGGGTGGTGACCACCGAGACCACCCGCAAGGCGATGGTGCCCATCATGACCCAAGACATGGTGACCAGCAGGCGTTTTGGAACTTCCGTATTGAGTAAATAAGAATGCCCAAAGAGCATCCCCACCAAAAATCCCCCCAAGAGGAGGCTGGCCGAGACAAAGTTAAATGGGACCGCGAAGTTAATGACCCAGGAGGGCGTCAGTTGCAGCGGCCGAAACAGCAAATTCACCCCCACCACCGCCACACCCGCCAACAAGCCAATGGCGGCGGTTCTAAGCCCCGTGATGGGTCGTTCGGTAAACCGGAGCCGGGCCCAAAAAATCAGGGTAATCAGGAAAAACAACAACACCAAGGCCCTGGAACTTCGAATCAATGGGCCTGCCGGATCTAGGGCGTAACCAAACGATTCCGGGAGATGAAAGGGAGTGAATTTTTGAAAGATAAACGCCAGCGCCAAAAACAGGGCCGACCAAAAAGAGACCGATTGCAAAAACTCACGGGCCACTTTTTGCGTGGGCAGCAAGGGAAGCACCATCATCATCCCCGCCGCCAGATGAAATAAGAAGACAATCAAAATGAAAGAGATGCTCATTGTTTTTTCCTATGTATCACGCTAGGAGGCGTCGTCTAGGCAAAACTATGCATGACATTGATCTGCTGATCTTTGATCTCGATGGGACGCTCGTCGATTCGAAACTCGATATCGCCAATGGGGTGAATCACACCCTAAGACAACTGGGGCTCCCCACTATTTCCAACGAGGAGATTTATCGTTTTGTGGGTCATGGGGTGCGTGACCTGATTACCGACGCCGTTGGCAACCATCCGGAAAAACAAGACGAGGCCTTACGTCTCTTCATGGATTATTATCAAGGCCACCTCGCTGACCAGACGCGACTCTTTCCTGGTATCATCGAGGTACTCAACCATTTCAGTAACAAAAAACTAGGCATCCTCACCAACAAGCCCCAATCCCTGACGGGTCCCCTGCTCCAACAACTGGGCATCTTCGATAAGTTTCAAATAGTCATCGGAGGTGAGGCCAGTTTCCCCAGAAAACCCGATCCCACTTCAACACGGCACATTCTTAAAACCCTGAAAGTAGCGCCCCAGCGAGCCATCATCATTGGCGACAGCGCCGTCGATATCGAAACGGGAAAAAATGCCGCCATCCTGACCTGCGGTGTCACCTATGGATTTCGGCCGAGAAGCGAGTTGGAGGCATCGGGTTGTGATCTGCTTATTGATCAACCCGCGAAACTCATGGAAAAAATTTCTAAATGATAAAATTTCCCTTTGGTTCACAAGAAGGAACGGCATTGGAATTCAAGGAGGCTGCCAAAGAACTCCCCAAAAGTTTTTTTGAAACCGTATGTGCCTTCCTTAATTTTGATGGGGGGCTGATTATATTAGGGATCTCCGATGACGGATTGGTTACTGGCATCGCTCCCGAATCCGTAACTCGGATAAAATCCGAAATTGCCAGTCTCTCTAACAATGCCAATAAACTAGACCCTCCTTATTTATTGTTCCCGCATGAAGAAAAAATTGCTGGCAAATGGATTATCAAAACGCAAGTCCCGGTAAGCTCTCAAGTACATCGAACGAATGGCACCGTTTTCCTTCGCAGCGAAGAGGGCGACTACCGCATTTCCGATTTAAATCAGATCGCAGGTCTCGTCAATCGCAAGGTCAGTTTTTTTACCGAACAAAAGGTCTTACCTCATTTAGAAATGGCCGATCTACGTCCTGATCTTTTTGAACAAGCCAAACGACTGATGATCCATCGTAGTCCACAACATCCATGGGCCACTCTTTCTTCGGAAGAACTTCTGAGTATTGCAGGGTTTGTCCGCAAGGACGTGTTCACGGGCAAGATCGGATATACCCTGGCGGCCGCCCTGATGTTTGGTTCCGACGAAATTATCCAAAGCGTGGTCCCCGGTTACAAGTTTGATGCCCTGTTACGACGGCAAGATACGGATCGCTATGACGATCGATTGATTGTCCGCACCAATTTGATCGATGCCTTTACCCTACTCATGGGCTTTGTTGACAAACATTTGGATGATCCTTTTTATTTGGAGGGAGTTACTAGCATCAGTTTGCGAGCCCGCATTTTTCGCGAGCTGGTGGCCAATATTATTGCGCACCGTGAATACACCAGTGTCTCCCCAGCCAGCCTGATGATCTACGACAATTATGTGGAGTTTAAGAATCCCAATATTCCTCACGGCCATGGGCCCATTGATCCGTCTCACTTTACGCCCTACCCAAAAAATCCAACAATTTGTAAATTTATGATCCAGCTGGGCCGTTACGAAGAACTGGGCTCTGGCATTAACAACGTCACCAAGTACCTGCCGTTTTACGCCCCAAAGGCTGGTGCCGCAGTCTTCATTGAGGGAGACATGTTTAGCACCATCGTTCCCTTGAAACAGCCGGTCAAGCAAGTTGACTCATCAGCAACCGCACAAGTCACCGCACAAGTCACCGCACAAGTCACCGCACAAGTCGCGGCTTTTTGCAACATTCCAAGGTCGGCAAAAGAGATCATGGCGGAATTGGGCTTGAAGCATTGGAAGACTTTTCAAAGTAATTACCTCGTTCCCCTGATTGAAATGAAGATTCTGGAACGCACCATCCCCGATAAACCCAACAGTCGTTTGCAAAAATATCGGTTGACCGCAACGGAGGGTAAAAAATGAAGCTCATCTCTTGGAACGTCAACGGGATCCGTGCAGTCCTGAAAAAAGGTTTTTTGGAATTTCTCGGCAAGCAAGATCCGGATATTTTGTGCATCCAAGAGATCAAGGGACGTCCCGAACAGGTGGATCTCGTGGTCCCAGGCTATGAGCCTTTTTGGAATCCGGCGGAACGGCCCGGTTATTCCGGCACGCTCATCTTGACGAAACAAAAACCCTTGCAGGTCACCTTTGGAATCGGTCAAGCCGAGCATGACCAAGAGGGGAGGGTGATCACCGCAGAATATGCCAAGGCCTTCTTGGTCAATGTCTACACCCCCAATTCTGGCGATGAACTGAAACGCCTAGGCTACCGCCAGATCTGGGACCAGGCCTTTTTGGCCTACTTGCAAAAAATCTCCCAGAAAAAACCCGTCATTGTGTGCGGCGATCTCAACGTCGCCCATGAAGAGATCGATCTCGCCCGCCCCAAAGAAAACCGCGGCAGTGCCGGGTTCACCGATGAGGAGAGGACCGGGATTCGCAATCTCCTGGCCGCCGGTTTTATAGACACCTTCCGCGAGTTTCACAAAGAAGGCGGGCAATACTCTTGGTGGACCTACCGCGCCGGGGCTCGGGAACGAAATGTGGGGTGGAGAATCGATTATTTCTGCATCTCGAAGGAACTAAGACCCCTCTTACAAGACGCCTTTATCCACCCGGAAATTATGGGCTCTGATCATTGCCCGGTGGGAGTGGAAATAAAAAATTTATAGCCCGTCCGTCACGCATCCCTCGGAGGCCGAGGAGACGTTTTTGATGTACTTGGCTAAAGTTCCGCGGGTGGCCTTGAGTTTGGGGGCCTGCCATTGGCGGAGGCGTTTGGCGATTTCTTTTTGGGGAAGGTTCAAGGTCATGCGCCGCTTGGCGCCGTCAATCGTGATCTCATCGCCATTTTTGACAATGGCCAAGGGCCCGCCCAGCTGGGCCTCGGGGGTGATGTGTCCCACGACAAAGCCATGGGTGCCGCCGGAGAATCGGCCATCGGTAATGAGGGCCACTTCTTTTCCAAGCCCAACACCCATCACGACAGCGGTTACCTTGAGCATCTCACTCATGCCCGGTCCACCCTGGGGTCCCTCATAACGAATCACAATCACTTCACCCTTCTTGACCTGACCCCTTTGTAAGGCCTTGATAGAGGCCTCTTCGGAGTCAAAACAACGGGCCTTGCCGGTAAACGAGTTGCCTTCTTTGCCGGTAAGCTTGGCAACGGACCCTTTGGGGGCCAAATTACCATAGAGGATCTGCAGATGCCCGGTCGCCTTGATCGGCTGGTGAAAGGGGACAATCACCTGCTGGCCTGGCGTGAGATCCGGTAAGGCGGCCAAATTCTCCGCCAGGGTTTTTCCGGTGCAGGTCAGGCAATCGCCGTGCAGGAGTTTTTCGCGCAGCAAAAGTTTGAGGACTCCCGGAACCCCGCCCACCGCACAGAGATCTTCCATCACGTATTTTCCGGAAGGTTTGAGGTCCGCAATAAACGGGGTGCGGTTGCTGATCTTTTGAAAATCATCAATCGTGAGTTTCAGGCCAACCGACTTGGCAATCGCAATCAAGTGCAGCACCGCATTGGTCGAACCGCCCAAGGCCATCACCGTCGTAATGGCGTTGTGCAACGACTTTTTCGTGATGATGTCGCGCGGCTTGATGTCTTTTTCCAACAAGACCCGGATCGCCTGGCCGGCGCGCCGACATTCATCCACCTTCTCCGGGCTCGTCGCCGGGTAGGAGGAGCTGTAGGGCAGGCTCATACCCAGTGCTTCGATCGCCGAGGCCATGGTATTGGCGGTGTACATCCCCCCGCAGGCCCCCGCCCCGGGACAAGAATTTTGCAAGATACAATCAAGCTGCGGTTGGTCAATCTTACCCGCCATAAACTCACCCAGGGCCTCAAAGGACGAGACGATGTCTAATTTTTTATCCCCCAAGTGTCCCGGACGAATCGTCCCGCCGTAGACCATGATGCTCGGACGGTTGAGCCGCCCCATGGCGATCACCGAGCCCGGCATATTCTTGTCGCAACCCACCACCGAGATATTGGCATCGTACCAATGGGCCGCCATCACGGTCTCGATCGAGTCGGCGATAATTTCCCGCGACTGCAACGAATAGTTCATGCCTTCCGTCCCCATCGAGATCCCGTCACTCACCCCGATGGTGTGAAAGATCAGGCCCGTCAAACCGGCTTGCTGGCAACCCTCTTTGGCCACCTTGGCCAAATCGTTCAGATGCATGTTGCACGTGTTGCCCTCATAGCCGGTGCTGGCAATCCCGACAAAGGGCTTGGCAAGATCTTCCTTGGTAAGACCAAGCCCATAAAGCATCGCCTGCGAGGCCGGTTGGTCGCATTCTTGGGTGATTCGTGAACTGTAAGCGTTGAGTTTTTTCGACATGGTTCTGGCTGTTATGCCAAGAGCCAAAGGCTGTCAACCGGCGATCTTAGGGGAAATTTTTTTAACTTCCTGCAAAAAATCCTCGATCGTTTTGAGATAATCCGCCTCGGAGACGCCTAAATAATCATGCACCGCGAGGTTGCGGTCCTCCAAGAAATCAAGCCACTTCTCCACATCATCAATCCATCCCAGCCGCCCCGCCTGTTTGATCACCTCTTTGGGGCTGTAAACATCCAATCCCTCTGTCATGATCTTCCGCTTCATGGACTTCCAGGCATACTCAAGACAAATTTCAAAAGACTTCGCGATCCCGGCAAAGTAAAAAGGGTCTTGTTCTGTCCGATCCGAAAAACTCATCGCATGTTCGAGATTTTTGATCGATTGCGTCAGCTTATCACTATCCGGTTTTTTTTTCATCAGGCGGCAACCCTCCGTTGCAAACTGATCCAATCTTGCAAACTCCCACCCACAAACACCCAATGTCTGGAGATTTCTTGCAAAAAAGGAAGATCCGCACGATTCAAATTAACGACATCCACAAAAAATGGAAAATTTTCCGTCAAATCCCCGCTCCGTCGCACAATTTTTCGATACGCCTCATGCGCCAACCCGCCCCGCGCAAAGACCCCCAAGTCCCAATCAGAGTAAGGACCGGCCTGCCCCGAAACACGCGACCCAAACAAGACAAATGTGACGCCTGGGTAATCGGCGCGCAACTGATCGACCAGATTGGCAATGCCCTCATACGGAAGTTCTAAAACTCCCTTATCCTCCAAGGCCTCAATCGGTGAGAGGTCAAGCGCAGACAAAATTTTGGCAAACCCCTCCGGAAAAACTGGATGACCCGACAGGTAATGATGGATGGTATTGCGATGCACCCCCAAGGACTTGGCCAACTCCCCAATGGAACGATACCCCTTCTTTTTCAACGCCTCATGAAATCGGGATTCGTGGAGGATATACATCAAAACAGTATCATATGAACATTAAAATTAGTCAATTGCATAATTTAATTAGTCATAATTTCAATAATAAAGCCTTTTGTGTACCGGGTACACATGCAACATATTGATCTTCAAGTAGAATTAAAGACTGATGGAGACGGCAACCCACTTGACCGAACTGGTAGTCTGCGGGAAAGAGTCCCTTAGCGGGATGCGCTAAAACAAAGAAATTGCCTAGACTTATACAGACGTTTTATTATTATGTATGTACATGAGAACTTCGATCAACAAGCCCATCAGAATGAAAAAAACCTTCCGGATCGACCCCAAACTTCTGGAAGAAGCGCGTCGGATCTTGGGGGCACGAACCGCCACGGAGGCCATTGAGAAGGCCCTGGAGCAGATCCGTTTCAAGACTGACATCCGCAGGTGGATCGATCGAACCGCCGGCAGGTTCCCCAATCTCTAGATTTTGAAAACCTTCCTCGACACGAGCATCTATATTTCACACTACCGGGCCGGGGTGCATTCGGAAAGCCTACAAAGGATCAATTCGGAATATACGCTGCACCTGCATGCGGTTGTCTTGGCTGAACTTTACGCCGGGGCCGGGACCCCGGCCTTTGTCAAAGAACTGCAGCGCCTGGAGAAAACGTTCGCCACCAAAAACCGCATCGTCGTCCCGCAAAAACGCGACTACGTGAGAGCCGGTCAGACGCTGAGAAAAATGCGAGAAGCTCACCTCATCGGTGGTTCAAAAAGCAGCGTCTTCTTGGCCGATGCCCTACTGGCCTCATCCGCCCATCATGAGGGGATGACTCTGGTGACAGAAGACAGGGATTTTGAAAAAATAAAATCCCTGCAACATTTTCCGCTTTTACTGATTACTCCAGCTCTTCATTGAACTTTTTTTGTATATCTATCCAAGCCGTTCATAAAACGCCACCACCTGGGGATCCACCCGGATCGAGGCCACATCCCAGCCATGGAGAAACAAATTGGCGCCACTCCGCAATCGACTCAAGGCCACATAAGCCTGGCCTGGCTCCCAGAGTCCACGAAGATCGGCAATCAGGCCGTCGAGCGTGACCCCTTGCGCCTTGTGGATGGTGATCGCGTAGGCCAAGGTCACGGGAAAATTGGTGGCGGTGGCCACTTCCTCGCCGTCGCCGTCCAGCACGGCGAAGTCGTGCTGGGTAATTTCCACAATTTTTTTATTCTTGAGCGTCACCTCCAAGAGCTGCGGCGTGATATGGGTGACGATGCCGATCGAACCATTGACGTACTGGTACCCCGGGTCGTTCACCCGAATCATCACCAAGGCCCCTTCCTTGAGTTGCAAGAGCTCGGGGATGGGGGCGTTGCGTTTTAATTGTTCAATCCCCTGGGGTGTGCCGAGATAGCGGGTCGGAAATTCCTGGAGGGGGTTTTCTAGCGAGGCCAGGCGTTGTCGGTTGAAACGTTCGGCCATATCGCGGCGGCCAAATAAGCGGGTGAGGGAGAGTTCTTCCACCTCTTCGTGGACTCGCTCGGAGAGGTAGCGCTGCACCTGCTCATCAATGGCGCCAGAGCGGATGCACGAGAGCATTTGCAAATAGTCGGGGTCTTGAGAACGCAACATGGTGCGCAACAAAACCGGGACAAAATCAGACCGCAGCCAAGTCTCCTCCAAAAACGCCCAATCCCGCTGGCCAGAGGGCGTCACCGGCGGCAATTGCGCAAAATCCCCCACCGCCACCACCCTCATCCCGCCCCAGGGACGTTGATCGCCCCGGGCAAAACGGGCAATGGCCTCGGCCGCACGTAACGTCACGCCAGAGATCATGGAAACCTCATCCAGGACAAACCCCTCGGTCTTTTTAAGCCGATTCACGATGCGCCGATTCGCCAAGGCCTTATCAATCGTCCGATCCAGCCCTCCCTCCATAATCCCCAACCCAAAGAAACTATGAAAGGTCCGTCCACCCACCAGCACCGCGGCAGACCCCGTACTGGCCACCACGGGAAACTTTTTTCGCTCTTTGTTTTTGAGAAACTCCCGAATCAAGAAACTCTTCCCCGTCCCGGCGGCGCCAGTAATGAAAAGGTTGGCTGTGTCTTCTTGCAGGAGGCGAAGCGCCGTCTTTTGGCAGGGACTCCACTCAGTCTTATCTGGTAGCGACATTTGTCCTCTAAGCTCGTTTAACTGCCTCCTGCCAACGAGCCACATGCGCGGCAATCTGCTTCTTGCCCTGCAACGGCCGAAACCGGCGGTCTTCCAACCAGCTGCTAGCGATCTCTTTTTGATCCTTCCACACCCCCACCGCAAGCCCCGCCAAGAAGGCGGCACCGAGGGCCGTGGTCTCAATCATCTTGGGCCGGACCAGGTCAACGCCCAACAGATCAGATTGAAATTGCATCAAGAGTTCGTTGACAGAGGCCCCACCATCCACCTTGAGGACCTTTAACTTTTTTCCAAGATCCCGCTGCATCGCCTGCAAGATGTCGTATTGCAAAAACGCAATCCCCTCGAGGGTGGCACGCGCGATATGAGCAGTCGTGGTACCACGGGTAATACCGCTGATTATCCCACGTGCATTGGGCCGCCAATGCGGGGCCCCCAATCCTACGAAGGCGGGAACGAAGGTCACACCACCCGAATCGGGAACCGAGGCCGCCAAGGCCTCAACCTCCGAGGACTTGTGCAAGACCTTGAGCCCATCGCGCAACCACTGTACCGCCGCCCCGGCGATGAAGGCACTGCCCTCCAGGGCATAACAGACTTCATTCCCCAACTTCCAGGCCACCGTCGTGAGCATCCCGGCCCGGGAACGCACTAGTTTTTTCCCGGTGTTCATCAAGAGAAAAGAACCCGTCCCATAGGTACACTTGGCCTCTCCCGCCGTAAAACAGGCCTGGCCAAACAGGGCCGACTGCTGATCGCCAGCCATCCCAGCAATCGGGATCCCATCCGGCAGCCCGGGGATATTTTTGGTGTAGCCATAGATCTCGGAACAGGTCTTGATTTCGGGCAACAACGTGGCCGGGATCTGAAAGATTTTTAAGAGTTCTGGATCCCAGCTAAGCGTTTCCAGATTCATCAAAAGGGTCCGCGAGGCATTCGAGACGTCCGTGACGTGGATCTTACCTCCACTCAGTTGATAAACCAGATAAGAGTCCATGGTCCCAAACGCGATCTCACCGGCCTTGGCCCGAGGCCTCAGTCCTGAGACATGATCCAACAACCACTGAATCTTGGTCCCGGAAAAATAGGGGTCCAGCACAAGACCCGTTTTTTTCTTAACCTTCGCCTCCAAGCCCTTCTTCTTCAACCGTTCGCAGAGCGGGGCGGTGCGACGATCCTGCCAGACAATCGCCTTGTGAACCGAATGCCCCGTCGCCCGATCCCACAACACGGTGGTTTCACGTTGATTGGTGATCCCAATGGCCGCAATCCGACCCGGATCAACATCGGCCAAACGAATCGTCTCATCAATCGTCTTAAGGGTACACGCCCAAATCTCCTCCGCACTATGCTCCACCCAACCGGGCTGAGGGTAGTACTGCGGAAACTCATTGTTCACCTTGCCCAGCAGATTTAGAGAACGGTCTAAGAGGACAACCGTCACCCCGGTAGTCCCCTCGTCGATGCTCATCACTATGTCACGCATAAAAACCTCCAATATTATTCCTGTAGGGACGCCATGCCCGCCAGAGGCGGATCAGCCTCTGGCTGAAATGGCGCCCCTACCATCGACCAAAAAAATCCAATACCTTTTTAGCCACCAACTCTTTTTCGTAGTCCATGGTCAAGACATGATCCGATTTTTCCAGAGTCACCGTCTCCACCTGTTTGGAGCCCAAGTGTTCCTTGATCAAGGCCATATTCTCGTAGGGGGCGGTGGTGTCGTGGCGGGCGTGTAGGATCAAGGTGGGGGTGGTAATACGGGAGAGGCGTGGCGCCACCACCTTTTGCAGACGCACAATCTCCATAATGGAGGCAATGGGCATCTTGGCATAACTTTTAAAGGCCGCACGGCCTGCTGGATCATTGATCGCAGGACCAGCCCATTTACGTTGATAGGGATAGAGCCGCTTCAATGGTGTCCCACTCACTAACGGGAGAAAAACTCGCACCCCAATGCCCCGCAACACCAAGGGAGTCGCCAGCAGAGCCATTCCCCGCACAGGATATTCCGAGGCCAACATCAGGGAAAGGATGCCCCCGAGCGACAGTCCGGCCACAAAAACAACCTTGGTCTCTTTTTTGAGGGCCTCATATTCCTGACGCACCCCGTCGTACCACTCAGCCCAAGTGGTTCGTTTAAGATCTTCTTCCGTCTTGCCATGACCCGCCAGGAGCGGGGCCCGCACCACAAAGTTGGCCTTGCGAAGCGGGGTCGCGAGCGATTCAAGACACTCCGGCGTTGCGGTAAAACCATGAATGAGGAGGACCCCAGCTGGCATTTTTCTTCTCTACAACTTTCTGCCTTTTTTAGGCAACCTTTTCCCCATGGCCCCGAAGATAAGCTTGTCTTCTATTCGATTTATTGTCTAAATGGAGCGCTTATGAGCTTGCACGTGTTACGCGGAATGCGAGATATCCTGCCCCCGGAGACTCACCTCTGGCAAGAGGTGGAGGCCAAGGCGCGCCAATTCTTTTCCCTCTATGGCTATGAAGAGATTCGCACCCCAATTTTAGAGGAGATGGGGCTGTTTACGCGCTCTATCGGGGAAGCCACCAATGTGGTCGAGAAGGAAATGTACGTTTTTCAAGATCGTAAGGAAAAGTGGGTGGCGCTCCGCCCGGAAGGCACGGCCTCGGTGGTCCGCGCCTATATTGAGAGTAATCGCGTCCAGCAAGAGATGGTGGCGCGATATTACTATCTGGGGCCCATGTATCGCTACGAACGCCCGCAACTGGGCCGTTATCGGCAATTTCATCAAATCGGCGTCGAGGTCTTTGGCATTGCCAGCCCGCGACTGGATGCCGAGGTCATCAACATGATGGATGGCTTCTTTCGGAAAAAAATGGAATTGCCGGATGTGACGTTGGAGATCAATTCGCTTGGGTGCACCTTGTGCCGTCCCAAATTCCAAAACGCCTTTCTCCATTTTTTGTCGCAACACGAAGCGGCACTCTGTGGTGATTGCAAACGCCGGATGGAGAAGAACCCGTTACGCGTCTTAGATTGCAAGGAGGAGGGGTGTCAGCAGGTCACCACAACGGCTCCGTCCATTCAAGAATTTCTCTGTGAAGTCTGCGAACGGGATTTTGACCAGGTGTTAGAAACCCTGGGGGTATTCGGGACCGCCTACCGAGTCAACCCCAAGATCGTACGCGGTCTTGATTATTACCTGAAGACAACCTTTGAATTCACCACCACGGCCCTTGGGGCTCAAAACGCCCTCGCAGGGGGAGGACGTTATGATGGACTCGTCCGTTTGATGGGGGGCAGCAATGTCCCGGGCTTTGGTTGTGCCTTGGGGTTAGAACGCCTGGTGGAAGTCATCAAAACACTGCGCACGCCTTCAACCACACGATGTGGATTGTTTATTATCACCCTCGGGGAAAAAGCCCTGATCGAGGCCCTCACCCTCTCATCGCAGTTACGGGCCAAGGGCCATGCCGTGCAGATGGATTATGAGGGCAAGAGCCTAAAATCCCAAATGCGCTTGGCGGATAAGTTGGGGATTCGGCATGTCTTGATCTTAGGAGATGACGAGCTCAAAAAGAAGCAGGTGGCCGTAAGGGATATGCTGACTCAGGAGCAGATGGAGATACCAATAGGAGAAGTTGCGTCTCGACTTGCAACATCCGTTTGACTCGCCGCTTTTTTTAACATAAATTGGCGCCCGTGAAGACATTCATTTTATCGTTAGTAACGCTGACACTGATGGGGGGCGAACTGATTGCCAGTAAGGCGACAGGTGACGAACCTGACATGGCTGTCTCTACTACCGCTCAAAAAGCCAGAATCAAATCAACCGCTGTGGCACCACCTGCCGCTAAAGCTGGCAGGGTTCGCTTTGATTCTATCCACAAAAAGGTTTTGTTACCCAAGATTGTTTTTCAAGGCACCAACGAGGATGAACTGTCCTCTGCCTCCCAGCAACTCCTGACCGAGTTAGCCGCCCAATTAAAAGAATACCCCACGACTGAATTGCGCATTGAAACCCATACCGATAGTCTTGGGTCGGACCAAGCCAATCTGGATAAAACCCAACGTCAGGCAGAAGCGCTCAAAAAGATTTTAATCAATGCAGGGATTCCGGCCAACCGCCTCCAGACCCTTGGCAAGGGGGACAAGACCCCTCTGGGAGATGATCGTACCGTAATAGGTCGTGAAAAAAATCGTCGCGTTGAGTTTTCTTTTACCGGGGATCTAACGGCACCCCAAAAACCAGTTGCGGCGACTCCTCCTCCCACACCACCAGCGCCGCCACCACCTGCGAACCCCGTTCTTCCCACCGTGGCAGAGACTCAACCAACCGTGGCACCGACCACCGCACCTATTATTCCTAATCCTGTGGCCTTGCCATCTCCGGAATCACAGCCCAGCAGGCCTGAACCACAAGCCGCGCCAATCATTACGGGGATCCCCGTAGCAGCACTCCCGGAAACACAGCCCAACACGTTTCCCATTCCAGCAACACCACCTAGACCCTTCCCGACAGGGCTGCCAACCACACTACCAAGCACCCTCAATCCAGCCATTCCGTCACCACCACCCGTGGCCATCCCTCCCGTGGGCCTACCCACGGCACTACCGCCCACTGGCAGTATCCCCATTGTCTCCGTCCCAATCCCGACCGCCCCGGCGCCAGAAACTCGACCCTAAAGGGACTACCAAAAAATAAGTGTTCTTATTTTTCATGAATTGCCCTTAAGATAAGGACATGGTGAGCGCAGTCGAACCATTACTCTGAAGAAAGTGATGGTTCGACAAGCTCACCATGTCCCTTTGTTTGATAGAACTGGAAAATAGAAAACTTTATTTTCGGACAATCGCTTGATTATTTTTTGGGCATCGTTTCAGGTTCAATCCACTGCGAAGCATCTACCGTCCACTCTGTTTTGTAGCGAGGCATCAAAAAGATATCATTTTGATCAGCTAGCTTGACGTACACATTGCCACCCACAGGAGTGGCCTTCCCCAATTGGATCGTCTTGCTTAATCCACTACTCGTCATGAGTTCGACTACCCTCTGAGGGGGAGTGAGGCCAAACACACTACGATCCCCAACACTGTCAAACCCCTTGATAGGGGTCACCGCCAAGGCCGCAAAATCCAACAAAAACCGTTGTACCTTCTCCGTAGAAATCTTCTTGGTAGGAGACGCCGACAAGACCCATGTTTTATCTTTCTTTTCCAGTTTTAACGATTTGCTCCCTTCGCTAATCCGAACGGTCGTAACCTCATCGACCGGTAGGCTGTAGAGGCTTATCTCAGAACTTGGCTTTTCAGGGTTTTCCAAAAAACGGACGTAGATGAAGAGGATCAGACAAGTCGTCAGTGCCAGGAAGGTTCCGAAATAGCGCTTCATATCAGGCCTCATTATCGATTCTTGCGTCGATACCAATAAACCAATCCTATCACCAATACAACAAGCGGGTAACCCAATTGCGTCAAGTAGGCAATAACCTTGCCCTGGAGAGGGGTTGCCATCATCGAACGAAACACGGTCTTGCGAGGCCCAATCTCCAACTTCGCCTCATCGCCAATCAACCAAGAGACCATATTAAGCAGTAATTCACTATTGCCCGGAACCTGAATAAACCCGTTGGTGGCAAAATCAGAATCACCCACCACCACGGCCACCGGTCGTTCTTTCTGCAAGACCACCCCAAGGGTGAGCGGCCCTTGGTGGTCTACCCCCTTATCATTTTTTGCCTCCGATCCTGCCGCCAGATTTGTTTCTCCCCAAGCATCTGGAGAGCTGGTCAGGATCCGAGTTATGTCGGTACGATCGGCAGTAAAGCTTAAACTTTGTGCCATGGAGAGAATTGGATTCATACTCAACAAGTCTTTGGTGATAGGATGGGTTTCCAGCTGGGGGGCAGGGTACTGCGGACCGAGCAAAAAGTGTCTCCCAGGATCCAAGACTAAATCATGCTGTGGTTTGACTCCGAGTTCCTTGAGGGTTAACTCCAAGCCTGGATTGGTCAAGGGGTCGAGCAAGAGAAGCAAGGTCCCTTTCTGCAAATAGTCCGCAATCAGTTGATCCTCTTGAGGCGAGACAACCTTAGTGGGACCGGCAATCACCAAGACACTGGCATCATTCGGAATTTGGGCGGAAGTGATAAAAGAAAGCGGCCGAACTTGATAATTTTCTCTTTCCAAGAACTGTTTAATCTCAGAAAATCTCACAGGATCTTTTCCTTCCAGGCCACGCTCCCCATGCCCTTGGAGAAAGTAGATGGTCTTCTGACCCGTTTGTGTAACGGCCAAAATTGTGTTGGTAAAATGACCCTCCCCTAAAAAAGCCGGCATCGATGCTTCGGGGGTTTGGGAATAATCAAACAACTGGGAACGTAGGACATCCTTCCGATTCTTGCCCGAGGAGAAGACAATCGTCCCATCGGTCGTGATGTTGTACTGCAAGGCCTCTGGCACATTCAGGTCAGGATCAAACATCCGGTAAGTCACCAACCGACTGTGGCGTGCATACCCTTGCAGGAGGTCATCCACCTTGCGGCGAATATAGACCTCGTCAATATCATCACCCCGGCGAAAAAAAGCGTTGATGGTCACGGGCTCTTTCAGATCGGCCAAAACCTTTTCGGTCTGTGGGGAAAGGCTTTCTTCCTTGTTCGCCGTGACATCCCAGCGCCAGGGATGGCGTTGTAACACACCATAGGCCAAAACTAAGACGGCCAAAACAGCCACGACCATCCCCACGGCGTTGGAGCCGTATTGCCATCGTATGCGTTTCATCTCCATCGTTGGGCCTCGAGATAACGCACCGTGAGAAATAGCAAAAAGAAAATAACCGCCAAATAATAAAACAGATCGGAACTATCCAATACCCCAACGCTAAAACTCTGCAGATGGGTAATCAGGGAAACTTTTTCACCGAGGGCTCCACCAACATCCGAGAGAAACCAGAGTGTCAGCAAGGGCACAAAGGTTAAGACCGCCGCAATGACCTGATTTTTGGTGAGGGCAGACGCCAACAGACCCAACGCCAAAAAGCTGCCCCCCAGCAAAAAAAGTCCTAAATAACAAAACAACATCGGCCCCCACTCAGGCTGACCGAGAATCGCAATACAAATGGGATAAATAGCCGTTGCGAGCAAAAAGATGGCGAGCAAAATCAGCATGGCGCCGTATTTTCCGAGTACGATCTGCAAATCCGTCAAGGGAGCCGTTTTCAAAAGTTCCATCGTGCCATTCTTCATCTCTTCGGAGAAAACCCTCATGGAAAGAAACGGGGTCACAAACAGGAGGATCACCGCCATAAAATAAATCATCCCCCGCATCGAGGCTTCTGGCAAATGCTGCGGACTGGCCTGGGTCACATGCGCACTAAAGGCAAACCCGGTCAAAAATAAAAAGAGCGCCAACCCAACCGCCAAGATCGGGGAGGCTATTTGAATTTTTAATTCCTTCTTAATCAAGGCAAACATAAATCCTCAATTCTACGCCGTTAATGACAAAAAAATTTCTTCCAAATCAGACCCATGCTCTTCTACCCCGTTCACGCCAGGGATCGTTTCGATCTGTTTTTTGATGAGCGCGGGATCCCCCGAGACTTGCACCAGCAGTTTTTTGCGCTGCAAGTTTTGGCTCAGTTGATCCAGGCTCCCGTCCGCAATCACTTGTCCCTTATTCAGGATCACCACCCGATCACACACCGCGGACACTTCCTGCAAAATATGCGACGAGAGCAGGATGACACGGTTGTCTTTCAAATGAAGCAGGAGCTCGCGAATCTCGATAATTTGCTTTGGATCAAGCCCGATCGTGGGTTCATCCAAGATCAAAATCGGCGGTTGATGCACAATCGCCTGGGCTAATCCCACCCTTTGTCGATACCCCTTGGAGAGATTGCCGATCAAACGGTGCCGCACGTGTCCCAAACCCGTTCTTTCCAACGCCTCAGAAACAAAGCGGGCTGGTGGGTTCAGGGCATACAGATCCGCCACGAAACACAATGATTCTTCTACCGTCAGTTCCGAGTAGAGAGGTGGAATCTCCGGCAGGTAACCGATCAACCGCTTGGCCTCTTGTGGGTGCTGTAAAAGATCATAGTCCCCCACCCGCACCGAACCGGAGGTCGGCGGCATATACCCCGTGAGGATGCGCATGGTCGTCGTCTTGCCGGCGCCATTGTGTCCAAGCAGACCAACAATTTCTCCAGGCTTCACAGATAACGAAATGCCACTGATGGCGGTGATCGGACCAAATTTTTTCGTAATTTTTTCGGCTTGGATCATACACGAAACCATTAAGGGAAAGGCAGTGGCGGAGCCATGGTCTCCGGAGCGGCCGGCGCCGTACCAGCCAACACCTGATCAATTTTATGCATCCGCTCGCGCGCCAACGAGGCCTCTTCGGAGTGAGGGAAATCATTGATGATCTTTTGCAAGAAGGTCCGGGCATCCTGATAAGATTTCATTTCAAAAAGCGCATACCCTTGCTTTAAAATGGCGGCCGCCCGTTTTGGACTCTTGGGAAAATTCTTATTCACCTTCTCAAACTCCAAGATGGCCTTGGCATAATCCTTGGTGGCAAAATAGGCCTCGCCCTTCCAATACTGGGCATTGTCCGCCAACGCGCTCTTCGAATATTTTTTCAAATAGGCTTCAAATAATTCCACGGCTTTTTTATAATTTTTGAGATTAATCTCCACTAAGGCCTTTTGATACTCCCCCATCTCCTCGCTTGTCTGGGCCGTCTTACCATCAGACACACTACCCGTTCCTCCTGAGGAATTTTGGGTAAACACCTCTTCAAATTGATGAGAAAACATTGAGAGTTTTTCTTCTAAACCAGTCAGCCTATAATCAAAATCCCGTAACCCTTGATCCCCCTTATTTCGCTGTTCATCAATGAAATGCTTCGCGGCCTCAATCTCCCCCGATAAAATTTGCAAATCGGAGCGAATCTGCGCCAAAGTTTGAACCGTATCGGCTAAACTTCTGTTGTTGGTCTCAACGACCCTTTTGAGTTCTTGAATTTCCTGCTCATAACGATCGTCTTTGGCCCAAACACTGGAATGGAGGAATAAAATCAGGCCAAACAACAGAAAAAACGATTTCATGACCGGTGGGTTTAAGCTACTTAAATAAAAAAATCAAGAGGCCATCCGGGATATCCCGAATGGCCTCTTGAACACACTAAATCAGTATCAACTATTTCTTGAAATCGGCCCGACGATTCTGCCACCAGCAACTCTCATTATGACAAGTCGCTGCCGGTTTCTCTTCCCCATAACTCTTGACGGAAAGATGGGCGGCTTCAACCCCCAAGGAAACCAAATAGCTCTTGGTGGCACTGGCACGACGATGACCGAGGGCAATGTTGTATTCCTCGGTGCCGCGCTCGTCGCAGTTACCTTCGACGGTCACATCGCCACTTTTGTGTTTCTTGATCCAATCGGCATTGCCTTCCAAGATCGTCTTGGACTCTGCCTTAATATCCGCTCGGTCAAAATCAAAATGAACCGACTTCAAACCCGCCGCGGATGTTGCCTTCTTAGGCCGACCCTGCTGCTGACATCCGACACCGAGTAGTAATACACTGACTGCCATTACGGCAAACATCCACTGCTTCTTCATATCTTCCCCCTTTAATTTAATTTTTCAAAACTAACCAGAACTACCTTTAAGTGACAATTTAATTGTAAAAAAAGTAGGTCCAAGATATGGGAATTTTTGATAGAAGTCAAGTACTTTGGGGACAACGTGATTCGAAAAGGTTTTCGGTTAACGCCATGCGTTATAGTGGGTTGGTTGTTTTTTCTATTCCAGGGCGCCCTGCAGCCGGGAACTCTTTGGGCGGGGCCGCGGGCAGAATATGAACACGCCGCATCCCATTTGCAAAACTTTGTCAGTCAACTGCCTTATTCCGAAAAAATATTAATCCAACGAACTGATTTTAAAAAAGCTGCCACCCTCCCTCCAAGCCAAAGGGCCCTGATCGAAAAATTTCACCGACTCAAAACGGAACGCGCCTTTTGGCAACAAGCCATGGACTTACAACAAGCCCTGCTAGACCTCCCCAACACCTCAAAAACCCGCGCGGAAGAAGAGGCTGGCCAGATCGCCACACGCGCCCTCGAAACGGCGCAAACCCTGACACAGCAATATCATGTCACTCGGCCAGCGGTCTTCCATAACATGTTGATTAATATTGGCTTGAAGAAACGAGGCCTGTGCTATCATTGGGCCAGCGATTTGTTGACTGCATTGCAGAAATTGCCACTCAAAACCTACCAACTTCATTGGGGGGTGGCCCATCGTGGCCAATTAAGTGAGCATAACAGCGTGGTCGTCACGAGTCCCGGCAGCCTCTTTGATGAGGGATTGGTCTTGGATGCCTGGCGCCACTCGGGCCAGCTTTATTGGGCCAGGGTCAAAAAAGATCACTACCCCTGGAAGGAACTTCCACCCGAGGAATTGTAAGGGCCTTGTCATCGCAATTTTTTTTCAGTAAGGTACCAAAATGCCCGCAAGGATTAGAATTGATGTCCTGATTGTCGACCGGTCAACGTTAGCCCATAATCTCTACCAGTTATTGTTCACCGGACAAAACCGGTTCCGCATCAGCTTCGCTGACGAGTTCCAAAGCCTCACGAAGCGCAGTCATCGATTTCGGCCCGATATCCTGCTGGTCAACAGCAATGCCATTGAACGTGACACCTTGAATGGCTTTCGCTTCCCCTGTCCCACCATCTTGATCGCCTCAAAGGACCGACTCGACCTGCAGGAATCAACCGCGGAGCAAAAACAAGTGACGCTGATTGATAAACCCTTTTACCCCTATGACCTTTTGTCAGTGGTCAACCGCCTCGCAGGACAGCGCATTGAAAAAGAGCGTAAAAAGGTCAAAAGGAAATCATCATGATAAAGGCCAAGAGGGGCGAAGAAAAAAGACTCTTTGAACGCAAACGATTACGAAGTCGGGTGGTTTTTGAAGACGAATCGGGGGAAGGTTTCATCTATTTTTACTCGACCGACGTAAGCTCTGGGGGCATTTTTTTTGAGTCGGATGTCCCGTTAAAAATCGGCACCAAGGTTTTTCTCTCTTTCAATCTCCCTCCTGAAAACAAGATCGTCCGCGCCACGGGCACCGTGGTCCGAGTCGAACGCGAAAAGGGGGGAGCCACCGTCCTGGGCATGGGCATCCAATTCGTAGACATCACCGATCAGGCCCAACAACAGTTGGATCAATATATCAAAGGTACTGTTTAATCTTCGTCAAACTATCCAGGTCGTGAACATCCTTGAGTTGCAGCGGGATACCCCAGAGCGGTTTTTTCTTGCTGACCTTTTTTAAGAGATTAATGGCGCTTTGGTCCCGTTCCGCCAGTTTTTGATAATTGTGATAATTGACCTCCAACTTGCGGGAGAGCGTGTCCGAGATCTTTGGCCATCGAAAACCTTCCTCGGATAAAAATTCGGTGTGAACACGGTTCACCATAAAGCCAACAAAGTGAAGATCGTATTCCTGGATCATCCGATAAAAATAGAGGGCATCTTGCACAGCCATTTCTTGCGGCGTGGTCACCAGCACAAATCCAACCCTTTTCTCGCGCAAGAGGTGATAGACCGATTCGGCTCGCTCATGAAACCCGGATAAAAAGCTCTCAATCAACGACAGCATTTCGGAGAGCTCATAGAGAAAGGCAAAACCGGCCAATTGATCAAAAATGGCGAGAATTTTTTCCGATCCCTTCCGCAAGAAACCGATCCCCACCCGCCCCGCAAACAAGCCCGGCTTGAGAAACCACTGCAACAGGCTATGCGAGGTGATATTCATCATTTTTTTGGGCGCCTCCAAAAAATCGAGGGCGTGTCGGGTGGGCGGGGTATCCAACACAATCAGGTCATAATCCCCCTGCTGATCGATCTCATACAAGCGCTCCATGGCCATATATTCCTGGGAACCCGCCATCATACTCGACATATGCTGGTAGAGCCGGTTGTTTAAGATCCGCTCCCGGACCGCGGTGGAGGGGGAGTATTTTTCAATGAGCCGATCAAAGGTTCGCTTGGTGTCCAACATCATGGCGTCCATCTGGCCGGGTCCGGGGATACCGGCGACAGTGGCCGGTTCATCGGTCAAGGAAGAAAGCCCTAAGGCCGTCGCGAGCCGCTTCGCCGGATCAATGGTGAGGACAATACTCTTCTTCCCCTCCAAGGCCCCGCGCAGGGCCAAAGTAGCCGCAAGAGTGGTCTTCCCGACACCACCACTCCCAGCACAAACGAGAATTTGCTTGTGGTTATGATTTTTCTTCATAACAATTCTTTGGCAAGTGCATCCGCCACCACTTGTACCTCGGCCAGTTTAAATTCCGGCGTGTAGAGAAACGGAATCTTGACCAAGGGGACCTCGGGGAGGGCATTTTTTAATTGGTTCAGGTATAACTCCGATAAATCGGCACGGGCCAATTCGAGAGACATGGCCTTGCCCTGTGGCGAGCCAACGGGCAAAGAACCAAATTCCTCCGCCTCATCCGTCGTCAAAGGCGACGTGCGAAATTGATTCAACAACAACAGTTCCAGCGGCAACGCCATCTTCTGTAATTGGGCGCTCATCTCCAAGGCCTCGGTGACCGGCATTTCTTCCGGCAATGTCACGAGCACAATCTGGGTCTTGTTCTCATCATGCAGTAACCGATCAATCCCATCGGAATGAGTCTTTAAAGGCCCGACCTTTACGGCGCTCGCCACAATAGAAGGGACCTGCAGCAGAGAAACCCCATGCCCCGTCGCAGGGGCATCCACCACGATGAGATCATAGTTATTCACCGAGGCATAGATCTTGCCAATCGACATCAGGTCTCCCAACCCGGGGATGGCCTCAATGAAGTAACGCACAAATTTATTCTCAAAAACGGCCTTATAGAGCCCTTTAAACTTGATCTGCATCAAGACATATTCTTCAAAGGAGAGCTTGGGAGAAATATTGATCGCCCACAGATGGGGCAAAACCTCTCGTTCTGGATAACCAATGTCTTCATTCAGGAGTTGGGAAACCTGCCCTTCGGAATTAATCTCCGCCAACAAGGTCTTTTTCCCTTGTTCCGCCGCCAAGAGGGCCAACGCAAGACTGACTGTCGTCTTGCCTACTCCCCCTTTTCCCGAGACGATGATTAATTTTTTTGCAAAGAGCTTGGAAAGATTGAATTTCACTTTTCGTACTTGCGCAGCTTATCCTCGAGCTGATCAATTTTTTTCTGCAAGGTGCGAATCTCCGACTGGAGATTGGGAAGCACAGACACCGATTCCAGGGCGCCTTTTACCTTATCGTCAATAAACTCACGCACCAAGGTGCGTCCCTCTTCGAGGGAAAAATCGCCCTTGCGGATAATTTTTTCGATCTCTTCGCGCGCGTGAGTGATCGAACTCACACCGCTTTCAATGGAGCTTTGCACAAATCCCACCAATTTTTCCCCGCCGCTTTGAATAATGTTGCGCAAGGTTGATAAGGGCAGGAGACTTTTTTTCTTTTTTTCCTGTTCAAAAATGATCTGCGTCAGGGTCACGCTCGTGAGGTCATCCTTGTTGCGGTTATCAATAATCTGAACATCCTCGCCCTCCCGAATCATCAGGGCGATATCATCCAGGGTCACGTAACGGCTCGTCGTCGTGTCGTAGAGTTTTCTGTTTTGATACCGTTTGATCGCCCGTGATTTTTTAGCCGTATTGTTCATAGCTTTCTTGCCTCGCTTTATTATGCATCTCCTTCAACAAAACGCCCCGAATGGCGAGCAACACTTCCTGCTTCATCCTGGCCTTCTGGGTTTTAATGGCATTGTTTTCCTTAATCTCATGATCGATGACGGCCAAGATGGTCTGAAAAACTTTTTCCTGCAGCTCCAAAAAATCATCTTCGTCCACCTGCGAGAGGCGATTCACCAAGCCTTGGATGGTTTTTTGGACATAGCCCAAGACCGTCGCCATCGACTGGGCCTGCTCCACATTCATGCCGTTCACATAACCATCCGCCAGGCTGAAAAGACTCTGCACCGCAAGCAGGATCTCCTTACTCGCCTTAAAAAGATGCTTTTTGATGGTCCCGAGTTCGCCGAGGCCCTTGATGATGGTGGAAAGGTCGATAAGATTGGCTGCACTCTTTGGCATAATGCTCACTCTTGTTTTTTATCAGGACTAACATCCTCGTCGTGAGAGGATTTTTTGAAGTTTTTCATGGCCTGCCCAACGGCTGCACCAATGGATGGCAACTTTCCTGCACCAAATACAATCAAAACAATCACCAAAACGATAACCAATTCCCAGGGACCGAGACCCGCTATCCCTGCCTGACACACTGGGAACCCCGCGTAGGGTGAAAGATTCAACATTTGGGGAGGATTACCATCGTCTCTTTATTCTGTCTAGATGAATTTATGACGCGGCTATGACGCACTTCATGTCGCGAATGGTCTGTGCGTAATCAGCGCTTTTAAAAATGGCCGAACCCGCCACAAACACCGTGGCGCCGGCATCTGCCAGGGATTTGATGTTGTCGAGCTTCACCCCCCCGTCAACTTCGATCTCCACGTCCAACCCGCGTTGGTCCAGCAGGGCACGCAATTGGGCCACCTTGTCCAAACACGCCGGAATGAAGGCCTGGCCGCCAAAACCTGGGTTCACGGTCATGATCAGGACCATTTTGACCTGATCCAACACCCCGTGGATCGTGGCCAAGGGTGTCGCCGGATTGATGGCCACCGCCGGGGCCGCCCCACATTGGCGAATCAGGGCAAGTGTCTTGGGGAGATCGGGACAAGTCTCCACATGAACGGAAATCGAACCCGCCCCGGCCTGGGCAAATGCCGCAATATACCGTTCGGGGTGTTCGATCATCAGGTGCGCATCTAACGGAAGGCCCGTGGAGCGCCGGGCCGCCTCGACCAAGATCGGCCCGGCTGTAATGTTGGGCACAAAGTGGCCATCCATCACATCCAAGTGGATCAGGTCAGCACCCGCTTGGGCAACGGCCTTGATCTCATCCCCTAATCGGGAAAAATCTGCGGAGAGTACCGACGGGGCAATTTTGTGCTTATTCGCCAAAACGTTTTCCTTCGGAGAGAGGATAACCGTGGAGAAACTCCGATGCACTCATTTTTTTCTTTCCCTCGATCTGGAGCTCCGTGATGAGCAGGGTATTTTGGCCGCAGACCACCTCGATGCCATCGGGCTCAAGACCATAAATCTCCCCGGGCACCCGCTTCTCCGTTCGAGGCACAATATCCGCCCGATGAATCTTGACCCGTTTTCCATCCAAGACGGTCCAGGCCCCCGGCCAAGGGTTCAAGGCCCGCACCTGGCACCAGATCACCTTGGCCTTGCGCGTCCAATCGATCTTGCCATCGTCCTTCTTGAGCGATGGGGCCAGCGTCACCTCGCGTTCATTTTGCGGCCGAGGGGTCAACTCCTCCTGCCGCCACCCCTCCATCGTCTCCTCCAAGAGCTGCGCCCCGGCATTCGCCAGCCTGGCCCCCAGGATTTCGGCATTATCCTCTTCGCCAATGGCAATCTTCTTCTGCAATAAAACCGGCCCGGCGTCTAATTTTTCCGAGATGATCATGGTCGTTACCCCCGTCTCTTCTTCATCATTGAGCAGGGCCCACTGAATGGGCGCCGCCCCACGATAACGGGGAAGCAGTGAAAAATGGACGTTGAGGCATCGGTTGGGGAGCAGCGACAAAAAGGCCCGCGGCAAGAGCTTGCCATAAGCCACCACCACGGCCAAATCCGGGGCAAGCTCGCGAATGCGACCCACAAAATCGTCGTCAATCTTTTCCGGCTGAAGCAGGGGAATCCCCTGTTCCCTGGCAAAACGGGCCACCGCGCAGGGCTGAGTCTCCTGCCCCCGACCCGAAGGCCGATCCGGCTGCGACACGACCGCCACGAGCTGATCCTTTGATTCGATCAGGACCTTCAAAGAGGGCAGGGCCACCTCGGGGGAGCCCATAAAAAGGATTTTGAGAGGTTTATTCATCGGGAAAAACACTACATCAACTTCAGTTTACGACCATCAGGGTAGGAGCTTTAACACTTTATGAAGAAATACAAGGTAATTTAATCAAAAATTGGATAAAACACGGGGATATTCTTAATTACCCCAAATAAACCGGCCCAACGCCTTTTTCGACGGGTTCTTCTGGCCCCTGTTTCTCCAGTTGCTTGCGGTAGAGTTCGCGTTTGAGGCGGGAAAGTCGGTCGACGAGCAAGAGGCCGTCTAAGTGGTCGATCTCATGCTGAAAGGCCACGGACATTAAATCTTCCCCGGCAATTTTGATCGGTTGACCAGTCGCATCGAGCCCGGCCACCACAATTTTTTTCGAACGTTCCATCGGGATAACCATCTCGGGGAGAGACAGACAACCTTCCTCCCATTCAATCTTCCCCTCCCGTTCCACAATAACCGGATTGATAATCGCCAATGGATCCGGCCGCCGCTTCCCATCCTCCAGACGTCCCACGTCAATCACTAAAACCCGCTGCAAAACCCCCACCTGCACCGCCGCCAACCCCACCCCAGGGGCGGCATACATGGTCTCAAACATGTCTTCGATCAACTTTTGGGTGTCCTTGTCCACCTTTTGGACCGGAACCGACTTCTTCTTCAGGATCGGGTCGGGATATTGGACGATTTTTAACGGCATTGTCTCAGATTAGTCTACCCAGGTATTTTTTCAATAGAAAATCTGTGCCAGGCACGCGTGGAACCCTATGAAAAATAAGGAATCAACATCCGAAAGTTGTTTCCTAATCATTTTAATTGACACCTTAAGGTATCTTATAGTATCAATTGGTTATGAGTCAGCAGGTCATGACACCCTCAACATTTACCCTCCGGCTTGAACCGGAGCTTGGTTCCAAGCTTGATGCCTTGTGCCAAAAGAAAGGTTTCAACAAAACCGGGCTGATCAAGTCACTGATCCGCGAGTTTTTAGCAAAAGAACAACCCGGCTTCTTGCCTCAAGGAAAACCCCAACTTCAGAACCTTGTCGGCATCATTCGCCTCGGTGGCGATGCCGTGCAGGATTCGGAGGATGCGCATTACTAAAACCAAATCCACCGATGGCAAAGAATCACTCCCCATGAATCCGTCCGGCCAAACCCCAGCCGGTTACGGGACTCTTTTGGGCGAAATCAAGGCTCGCATCCGCTCCGCCCAATACGAAGCACTGAAAGTGGTCAATACGGAGATGATCGCGCTGTATTGGGATATCGGTCGAATGATCCAAATTAAGCTGGAGAAAGAGACCTGGGGCAAGTCGGTGGTGGCAAACCTGTCACGGGACCTTCAAGAGGAGTTCCCGGGTGTCGCCGGGTTTTCGGCTTCCAACTTGTGGCGCATGAGGGTTTTTCATGGGGAATACGCGGAGTTTGAAAAACTCGCACCACTGGTGCGAGAAATCGGCTGGACACACAACATGATCATTATGGAGAAGTGCAAAGACCCGCAAGAGCGGGAATTCTACATCAAAATGACCCGAAAGTTTGGATGGTCCAAAAGCGTTCTCGCCCTGCAGATCGAAAACCAAACCTATGAAAAAACCCTCCGTAATCAGACAAACTTTCTAAAGACCCTGCCGGCAAAATACAGGGATCAGGCAAAACTCGCCGTCAAGGATGAATACACGTTCGATTTTCTCGAGCTTGGAGAGGAACATTGCGAGCGCGAAATGGAACATGTGATCTTGGCAAAGATTGAGCGGTTTCTGAGGGAAATGGGTGGGCGATTTGCCTTTTTGGGCAGTCAATACCGTCTTGAGATCAACAGAAATGATTATTTCATCGATCTTCTGCTCTATCATCGCGGACTACGGTGTCTTTTTGCAGTCGAGTTGTTATGTGGTGCACCACATAACAGGTCTTCTGTGGTGTTCATAGTTATGTGGCGTTCAGCTAGCGACGGAAGGTTTATCAAGTGTGCGAGCCGTCTGAACGCCACATAACCTAGCG